>JAHHHR010000113.1 GCA_019359245.1 Nostoc desertorum CM1-VF14
TTACTCGAACCTTGGAGCTAGATGGATTAAATCTTACCCTAGCCTGGATAGTGGCACTTTGTTTCTAACTTGATTGCTGATCAGGTAAGTCCGCTTGTCAATAGGGTTTGAGACGCGCTAACCCTGGTAAGCGATCGCCATTTACACGAGCTTGTTTAGCCAAAACTAAATTATACTTGTGCTGATAATTTACTGGTGCATGAGCCGCCCATTCTTGCATTAATGTCATTGAGCAGTGGTGGGATGAGTCAGCCGATGTCTAAGACGGGCTGCACCTACGCTCCAAAAGCAAGCACATCCAAAATAATTTATCAAAGATAAAATCGTTGAAAAGCCTATGAATATATACTGTTAATTTTAGCTTTTTCTGAAGTTGAATTTGGGATTGCTATATATAATAAATCACCAGATAATCATCATATTATGTCGCGCCAAAACAAAAAGCCAATTGGATGTGGATGTGCAAATATTCCGTTCTCTGTAATCATAGTTATTTTAGGAGGTGGTTATTGGTGGTTTAGCCAGAAGGGAAATCTGGATATCAGCAAGCTTTTACCTAAGAATCAACAAATATATATTCCGATTTTGAATCCGGCTCCAACTACTTCTCCAACTCCTACTCTATCCTCCTCAAATACTCCAAAATCCACTTCCAATAATAACCAAGCTGCGGTAAGAACAATGCCAAAAAAGAAAACACCATTACTTCAAACTCCTTGGGAGAAAAAAGTAATTAGAGGAATTTATGTAACTCGCTACCAAGCCACCAATAATGCCGATGAACAAACAATTCGTGAAAGAGTTCGTTACTATCACTCTCAAGGAATTAATACAATTATTCATGGTGTTTGGGGGAATGGTTGTACAATGTATAATAGCGACGTTATGCAAAGAACTCTAGGCTATAGGAGTTGTCCAAACCAGTTTCAAGATCAATGGTTAAATTGGCTGATTGATGAAGCGCATAAACAAGGTATGCAAGTTCATGCTTACTTTGAAAAGGGGATTAAAATAGATAAAAATAGTCCAATTTTTGATTTAGCGATCGCCAAAAAATGGATTGTTCCGGGAGTGGATAAAACCTACTCTGAAATCGATCATTATGTCCTTGATGTAGAAATCCCTGAAGTTACTAGTTTTTTTAAAAATATCTTAGTAGAATTTGTCCAAAAATACCCTAATATTGATGCAGTTCAATGGGATGATTATCTAGGCTATTATGCTGAATTACCTGGAAAAGTTGACCGTACTACAAATTTAACTAGTTTTGTACAACAAATGGTCAGTTCTATGAAAAAAGCTAATTCCTCGGTAAGTTTTGATATTTGTCATCATAACCCCTATTGGGCTAAAAAATATTTTGCGGCTGACTGGGAAAAATGGGGTGTAGATCGCGTATTTATTCAAGCTTATAATGATACTAATTTTGTTGAAGAATTAAATTACGCTCAAAAATACGCTGGAGTTGCAATTACAGATCGGCAACTGGGCCGTTTAAAAGAATTAATTGAGAACCCAAAAATCAAGAGTATCTTAGTTTTTCCGTTTTCGGGAAACCCAGAAAAAACAGCTTCTAGCTTAAAAAACTCGATGTAATTCTCTATTAGAATAGTGGATACAATCTGATTATTTGTTGCTTCATTCCGACTAAGCTAATGCTGAGAATCAAGTTGCGATCGCATCTCTGGGTAAAGAAAGTGGTAAACTTACTCCCGGTTTTTTCTCATCCCCAATCGACACACGTAGTCCAATTTTAGATCCAACTTGCCTAGTAACTTCTGTACGATGTCTACGACGGGCTACGCCTGTGTACTTGGTAGGCAACGTATTTTTTTGAAATTATCGAGTGGAATCACAAGTAAATATTATGCTTAATCAATTACCGAATTGCATTACTAGTCCTTCGTGGTGGCAACTTATACAATGGATTGCCGATCCGATTGGATTTCAGCAAAAATATAGTCAAAAGTATGGAGACATTTTTTCCATGCGGCTGAGTGGAATCGGTTCTTGTGTAATTCTTAATCATCCCCAAGCCATTCAAGAGATTTTCAGTCAAGATTCTAAGTTTGATATTGGTCGTGGTAATAAACTTGCAGAGCCTCTGATTGGGCGAAATTCTCTACTGTTAATGGATGGTGCCCGCCATCGACGAGAGCGAAAATTATTAATGCCCCCCTTTCATGGAGAGAAGTTACAAGCTTATGCAGAGCAAATCTGCTTAATTACTAAGCAAATCGCCAGTCAATGGCAAATTGGTCAACCTTTTGTGGCTCGGTCTACCATGCAGAAAGTCAGCCTAGAGGTGATTTTACAAATTGTCTTTGGTTTAACTGAAGGCGAACGTTATCAGAAACTTAAACCTTTAATGACGGCTTGGCTGAATATGACTGATTCTGCCTTGCGCTCCAGTATGCTATTTTTGCCGTTTTTACAACAAGATTGGGGAACATGGACTCCTTGGGGGCAGATGAAACGCAGACAACGCGATACTTATGAGCTACTTCAAGCAGAAATTGCAGAGAAACGAACAAAAAACAATCAGAACCGGGGCGATGTTCTGAGCTTGATGATGGCTGCACGGGATGAAAATGGGCAACCAATGACCGACGATGAATTAAAAGATGAATTGCTCACAATTTTATTTGCTGGACATGAAACTACTGCAACAACACTAGCGTGGGCTTTCTATCAAGTTCACCAAAATTCAGATGTCCTGGAAAAATTGCACCAGGAACTCGACAGCTTGGGAGAAAATCCTAATCCGATGGAAATTGCCCAACTTCCTTACTTAACTGCGGTTTGCCAAGAAACCCTACGGATGTATCCAGTCATTCCGGTGCTTTTCCCACGCGTTACCAAATCATCCATAAATATTGCAGGATACCAGTTTGAACCTGACACAGCCTTAATGCCGAGTATCTACCTTGTACATAACCGAGAAGACTTGTATCCTAATCCTCAACAATTTCGACCAGAACGTTTTCTAGAGCGGCAATATTCCCCTTCAGAATATATTCCCTTTGGTGGTGGAAGTCGGCGGTGTTTAGGATATGCCCTAGCTCAGTTAGAAATCAAATTAGTTCTTGCAACAGTTTTATTCAATTATCAACTTGCCTTAGTGGAAAATAAACCTATTAGACTGCAACGACGTGGGTTTACCCTTGCTCCTGATGGTGGAGTCCCAATGGTCACAATTGGAAAACGATAAACACGCGCAACTCTAAGATCGGAATTGCCGAATTGTATTGAAATTATAAAAAGGCGTCGGGAAAACCCACTCTTTTTAAAGATGGGATAAGAAACACCGCAACGTCGTTGACGGTTGATGGTCAACAGGCAATGTGAAATCCCATCCCCTAAAAGGAGATGGGATGAGCTTAGGGAACTCCAAAAAATAAATTATCCAAATTTCTGGATTTCACTACGACTTTCCCTCCCCCTGCTCCCTGCTCCCTGCTCCCTGCCCCCTGCCCCCTGCCTCTATAACGATGGTATATTTTTTTATTTGGAAGTCCCTTAATTCTCTTTCCTCTCCCTGTGCGCCCTCAACGTCTGGAGCCGTTTTTGAATTATTCAGATGCTACCGAATTTGATATCACCTAGTATTTGAAGAGTTAACTTAACTTGAATTTTGGGAATATTATAATAATCACCAAAATCCAATTATAAATTAACATTCAAACAAGTAATAATGTTTAGATTAATTGCTCGCATTCCGGACTATAGTGTTGCAAGTTTAATTTATGAAGCTTCTGCCACAATAATTTATCGAGCATACTCCAAGGTGAACGGGTACTCAGTTGTCATCAAACTGCTCAAAGCAGAGTATCCTACTGTCAAAGAGATTGCTCAGATAAAGCACGAATACGAAATTATTCAAAACTTGAATATTACAGGTGTAATCAAAGCTCATGAATTAATTAGTTACGACAATGGCTACAGTAATGGTCTAGCACTTGTTTTAGAAGACTTTGGTGGAGAATCTTTAAAAGTTCAGATATCTAATACAGGCTTTGAACTTACGAAATTTCTCAACATTGCTCGTCAAATTACTGAGACTTTGGGAGAGTTACATACCCACCACATTATCCATAAGGATCTTCAGCCCGAAAACATTCTTTATAATCCCAATACCGAAAAAATAAAGTTAATTGACTTCAGTATCGCTTCGCTGCTGTCAAAAGAAAGCCCAGAAATCAGTAGCCTCAACCTCCTAGAAGGAACGCTGGCTTATATGTCGCCAGAGCAAACTGGACGCATTAATCGAACCTTAGATTATCGTACAGATTTTTACTCATTAGGTGTTATTTTTTACGAAATGTTAACGGGTCAGCTCCCCTTCCATAATGCTCAAGACCCAATAGAGTTGGTGCATTGTCACATTGCGAAAATTCCAGTAGCTCCGCACGAGATTAATCCTAAAGTACCACTGGCAATCTCTGCGATCGCTATGAAACTTCTAAGCAAAACTGCTGAAGACCGCTACCAAAGTGCTTACGGCTTAAAGGCTGACTTAGAGCAAGCAGCGATACAACTGCAAAGAAAAGGCAGCATTGAGCTTTTTACCTTAGGCCAGCAAGATTTTTCGCATCAATTCCAAATAGCTCAAAAACTTTACGGTCGGGAAGTAGAAGTGGCAACTTTAATGGCTGCCTTTGAAAAAGTTAGCCTTGGTTCTAGCGAAATTGTGTTGGTAGGAGGATACTCAGGTATTGGCAAATCTTCACTAGTTAACGAAGTTCACAAACCGATTGTGCGGCAACGAGGTTACTTTATCGGTGGCAAATTTGACCAACTTAAGCGAGATATTCCTTATGCTTCTTTGATTCAAGCATTTCGAGAATTGATGCGACAACTGTTAGCTGAAAGCCAAGCCAGAGTTGAGGTTTGGAAAAATAAATTACTACGAGCATTGGGAGTTAATGGTCAAGTTATTATTGATGTCATCCCGGAAGTAGAACTGATTATTGGACCGCAAACGCCTGTACCGCAGTTGGGGGTTGCTGAGTCTCAAAACCGTTTTAATCGGGTGTTTAAGCAATTTATCCATGTCTTTACTGCTGCTGAACACCCCTTAGTACTGTTTTTAGATGACCTCCAATGGGCAGATGCTGCCTCTGTGAACCTGGTCGAGAATCTGATGACTGACCCAGAAAGTCAGTATCTCTTGCTGATTGGGGCTTACCGAGATAACGAAGTTAGCCCTACGCATCCACTGATGCTAATGCTAGAGACAATTCAAGCATTTGGCGCAACCGTTGAAGAGTTACTTTTGAAGCCATTAGCAGCACCTCATATTACTCAACTGGTTACTGACACGTTCAATTGCGAATTATCTCAGGCAAAACCTTTAGCTGATTTGCTATTTCAAAAAACCCAAGGTAATCCCTTTTTCTTGACTCAGTTACTAAAAGTATTGCATCAAGATAATCTTTTAACATTTGATTACCGTTTGGGCTTTTGGAAGTGGGATCTCAACAAAATTCAGGAACAAGCCATTACCGATAATGTTGTCGATTTAATGGTGAAGAAAATTCAGAGGCTGTCAGAACCGACGCAGCAAGTTTTACAGTTAGCTGCTTGTGTTGGCAACCGATTTAATTTAGAAATTCTAGCTGTAGTAAACGAAAAATCCCCATCAGCAACAGCAGTTGATTTATGGGAAGCTTTGCGGGCGGGATTAATTCTTCCCTTAAGCGATACTTACAAAATTCCTCAGTTGTTGAATCAGTCAGAATTGGCAACATATTGCGATACTGCCGTACAAGTTGACTATAAGTTTTTGCACGATCGCGTTCAGCAAGCTGCCTATTCTTTAATTCCAACTGGTCAGCAACAAGAAGTACATCTGAAAATTGGAAAATTACTATTACGCAATACTGAGAAAGCCCAGTTAGAAGAACATCTTTTTGATATCGTCAACCATCTCAATGCTGGTAGCTCATTGATTGTTGAACCAGCAGAAAGATATGAACTGGCAGAATTAAATCTAAAAGCTGGTCAGCGAGCAAAATCATCTTCGGCATTTGTAACTGCACTCAAGTTGCTAGAAACAGGTATGAGTTATCTACCTAAAAATAGCTGGCAAGATAATTATTTGCTTACATTAACTTTATATTTACAAGTTGGGGAAGCAGAATTTTTAAATGGAAAATATGAGGAGGCTTTGCTAGTTTTTGAGCAGACTTTCAACCAGGTTAAAACTACCCTTGATATGTGTCGGGTGAATGAATATCGGATTATGTGTTATCGAATGGAGAATGATTTAAACTCTGCCTATAAAATTGGGCTAAATACCTTAGAGCTTTTAGGCTTGGAGTTTACAGCTTATCCCGATGATGCATATTTGTTAGAAAAACTTAATCATACCAAGGAAGTTATTGGCGATCGCTCAACTTTTAGTCTCGCAGAATTACCACAAATGCAAGACGAAGAGAAGCTAATGGCTCAACGCATCTTAAAAGAAGTCTGGCCCATTGCCTACTTTTTAGGATCTAAAGCGTTGCACATCACATCAATGAACATAACTCAACTTTCTGTTCAGTATGGCAACTCACCAATTTCGGTATTTGGTTATATGCTGTATTCTTTCAACTTAGTATTTCAATATGGCGAGGTAGATTCGGGTTATGAGTTTGGGAAACTATCTCTGCGGTTGCATGAAATTTTAAGAACGAAAGAATTAGAAGCAAATATTTTGAATATGTGGGGAGGTCTAATCTGTCATTACAAAGACCATATTAGCCAGGCAAAACCTTATTTATTAAAGGGATTTAATAGTGGTTTAGAAACAGGTTCTTATCAATGGTCTGGTTATTGTTCAGTTAATTTTTTATGGCAATGCTTATTTGGGAATGAATCTTTAGAAAAAACCGCAGAAGTAGCCAAAGATTTTATTCCTAGCCTCCGCAAAATTGACAGAAATATGTTGAACTACCATCTGCTGGCTATGGAAGCGATCGCTAACCTGACTAAGCCAACAGATAAGATTGACGAGCTTATTGGAACTTGGGCAGATGAACGGCAACTGCTAGAGTTTGCACAGGCATCTTCGGATATGTTAACCGCATTTGTAGTTTATATCTATAAACTTGCGCTCTGTAACTGGTATGGAGAATATACCAAAGCTGTTGAGTATGCAGAGAATGCTGAAAAATTTGTTGGGGGAGCGCGAGGAATTTTTATTAATCCTGTTTTCTACTTTCACCAAAGTATTGCCTTGGCTGGGGCTTATGCAGAGGCAGATACCGCAACTCAAGTTGTTTATCTGGATAAACTAAATGCCAACTTAGAAAAATTCCAGCAATGGGCAATGCACTGCCCAACCAATTATCAACACAAATTCCTGCTGATTCAAGCTGAAATTGCTCGGATTTACCAGCAAGATTATCAGGCAATGGAGCTATATGACAAGGCGATCGCTTCTGCTGCCGAAAACGGTTATTTACAAAATGAAGCCTTAGCAAACGAACTGGCATTTCGATTTTACTTAGCCAAGGATAGGCAAAACTTTGCCAAAATTTATTTTAAAGAAGCCCGCTACCGCTATCTCAAGTGGGAAGCTGCGGGTAAAGTCGGGCAACTGGATGAACAATATTCCCAGCTTTTTACAGATACAGTCGGGGAGGTAACTGGGCGAGGTACGGGTACAAAGCAGATTCGGGATAGTTCTGAAGCTAAAACCCAAGCTCTAGATATCAGCACAGCGATTAAAGCGTCTCAAGCACTCTCAAGCGAGATGGAGCTAAGTCGCCTGTTAGAGAAAATGATGACGATCGCGATCGAGAATGCTGGGGCCCAAATGGGTTATCTACTTGTAAAACGGGAGAACCATTGGGTGATTGAAGCCGAAGGAAGCATTGATCGAGATCAAGTGACAGTGCGATCGTCGAGTCTGTTTCAAGTAAAGCATAAACTACCAGCTTTGTTAATTAACTATGTTGAGAGAACAAAAGAAAATTTGGTTTTAGACGATGCTAGCCACACAGAGCGTTTTGCAAGTGACAACTATATTGTTGCCAATCAACCCAAATCAATTTTGTGTTTGCCTTTCTCTCATCAGGGTAAGCTAACTGGGGTTCTTTACCTGGAAAATAACCTCACTACCGGAGTCTTTACCGCAGAGCGATTAGAAGTACTGAACTTATTGACTTCGCAAGTTTCCATTTCTATAGAAAATGCTCGGCTCTACACAAATTTGCATATATACTCCCAGGAGTTAGAGATTTCGGAAACACAAGCGCGTGAGAAAGCAAAGCAGCTAGAGCAGACGCTCGATGAATTAAAGCTCACTCAGTCACAGATGGTGCAAAGCGAAAAAATGTCTAGCCTGGGGCAATTGGTGGCAGGTGTTGCTCACGAAATCAATAACCCAGTCAGCTTTATCTACGGCAACCTTACTTACGTAAATAATTATGTCAAAGACTTGATGAGTGTAGTACAACTTTATCAGCAGCAAAACCAGAAGTTACCACCTAAAGTTCAGAATGAAATAGATGAATTTGACTTAGATTTTTTGATGGAAGATTTACCTAAGCTTTTGGCTTCAATGAAAGTGGGAACTGATCGCATTCGCCAGATTGTATTATCTTTAAGAAACTTTTCCCGCCTAGACGAAGCTGGAGTCAAAGCCGTTGATATCCATGAGGGCATTGATAGCACTCTGATGATTTTGCAAAATCGGCTTAAACCCCAACCAGATCATCCAGGAATTCAGGTAATACAAGAGTACGGTAATCTCCCACCTGTAGAATGTTATCCTGGGCAACTGAATCAAGTATTTATGAATTTAATCGCAAATGCGATCGACTCTTTGGAAGAATTTAACGAACATCGGACTTATGCTGATATCGTACGTCAGCCAGGTATCATTACAATCCGTACTACTGTTGAAGGTAATTTTGTTGTCATCCGCATTGCTGACAACGGTTCTGGTATGGACGAAAATGTGCGGCGGCAACTCTTCACACCCTTTTTTACAACCAAAGCTGTTGGTAAAGGCACTGGTTTAGGGCTATCTATTAGTTACCAGATTGTGACTAATAAGCATCGAGGACAGTTAGAGTGTGCATCGGTTTTAGGAAAAGGAGCTGAATTTATTGTCTCTATCCCGCTTCAGGCAAGGTTAGAAGCCCTGAGCGTCTAATTGTTGCAGTAGAAACATTGTTATCAGGAGTCACGAGTAAAACATACTTTATATCTCAATACAGTTCAGTTAACCCTTGTTTCTCCCCCTGCTCCCCCTGCTCCCCCTGCTCCCTACTCCCTACCGCCTGTCCCCTGCCTCTAACAAATAAATTAATGCCTCCACTAAAGCCTGATTTTGTTCATCAGTACCAACAGTAATGCGTAATTTATCATCTAGTTCAGGCTGCTTGAAGTAGCGGATTAAAATTCCCCGTTCCTTCAGTTTTTGATAGAGATATTCTGCGTTTCCTTCTCTTGGCTGTACCAGTAAAAAGTTAGTTTGGGAATCCCAAATATGAAAACCTAATTGTTTTAAGTCTATTGTTAACCGATTGCGTGATGCTTTAATCTTTGCTACACAAGCATTTTTATAAGCTTGATCGGTAATAGCAGCCGTGCCAATTGCACAAGCGATCGCATCAATGTTATAGCTATCTTTCACCTTAAACAATCCCTGCAATAGCTTGGGATTCGCCACCCCAAATCCCAGCCGCAATCCTGCCAATGAGTACCCTTTAGAAAGTGTGCGAATTATGATGACGTTTTCATAGTCCTTTACCAAAGCCAATGCATTCTCTTCGGTAAAATCGACATATGCCTCGTCAATCACTAAAACTCCAGATAACTGGCTGGCTAATTTTCGCAGATCATTTGTTGGTACTATATGCCCTGATGGACTATTAGGCGATGCAATAAATGTCACAGAACCATTAGCAGCAACCAGTTCTTCCAAAGGTAAACTGTAGTCATTGCTGTAAGTAATCTCAGTAATTTCCGCAGCTTGCATTTCTGCTAATGTGCGATATAGCACGTAAGTTGGCATTGGATAAACTACCTTCTTCCCAGGTTCTGCACAGGCTCTAATTATCACGCTCAACAATTCGTCACTGCCATTTCCTACAATTATCCAATCACTAGGAACCCCTAAAACTTTACTTGCAGCTTGCCGGAACTCCCCCCCGAAAGGTTCTGGATACCGTCGCAACCACTCGCCATCGATATTCCGTAACACAGCTAGTGCCGCAGGCGAAGGAGGATAGGGATTCTCGTTACTGTTGAGTTTAATGATCTGTGTACCACGTTGAGGCTGCTCACCTGGGACATAGCTAGCCATTGCATTAACATTGGAGCGAAAGTAATTAGTCATAGGGCATTGGGTGTGTATCTTAAGCAAATTTCAACCCACAATTTTTGACAATATCGTTTTTTGTCGTCTACATCAAAAAATACGGCTTTATAAATTGGGGTTTGTGAAGCAGGCTATAAACGCATCTTAATGTGGGGACGTATTTGAACGCTTATTTATCCCTCACAAATGTTTAAGTCACGTTAGAAAATAGAAGCAGAGGAACAAGAAAAGAATAACAATACCCAATGACAAATCATTACCGATATATTATTTTTTACAAACCTTATGGTGTTCTCAGCCAGTTTACAAAAGATGCTCCCACACATAGCACCCTGAAAGATTATATTGATGTACCTAATGTTTATCCTGTAGGACGCTTAGACTGGGATAGTGAAGGGTTGCTGCTGTTAACGAACGATGGACAATTGCAACATCGTCTTGCCCATCCGCGTTTTGGTCATAAACGTACTTACTGGGTACAGGTAGAGCGAATTCCAGATGCAGATGCGATAAAAAGGTTGCAAACTGGTGTGGAAATTCAAGATTACCGCACTCAGCCAGCAGAAGTTAGGCTTTTACCACAAGAGCCACAATTACCAGAACGCACCCCACCGATTAGATTTCGCAAAAATGTACCGACAGCTTGGTTGGAAATGACATTAACAGAGGGCAAAAACCGCCAAGTACGTCGTATGACTGCGGCTGTAGGGTTTCCGACTTTGCGACTGGTCAGGATCAGCATAGCCCACCTACAATTGGATGACCTACAATTGGGTCAATGGCGCGACCTTACCACATCTGAACTTCAATTTCTGCACAATTTCAGTAAATCAAAAAGTTTTCCTCCAAAGGCGAATGCTCTATAACAACAAACAACAAACCGCAATTGAAGGTATTTATGAAGTCTGTATCGGCATCTCGGAGCCAATCTCTGCAATTCAGTATTGGGAGCAATTTGGCTATCGCATTGGTGAAATGGGTGAATTAACCGCAGATGTAGCCAATCAATTATATGGGGTGAATTCATCTTTACGCTCAATTCGCCTCTACCACCAAAATTCAGATCATGGTTTGATTCGGCTGATGGTTTGGCAAAACCCCACCCATGAAGGTTTGGGAATCGCGTCGATGAAAATTAAAGGAAATCGCTGGGCAACAAGCTTAACTGCGGATGTATTAAGTATCTTAAATCATATAGAAAATGCAAAAGCGGCAGGTTTGCCAATTAGGCACTCTAACCCTTATTGGGAAGTCATCTACAACAAAGAGAGAAAAAGCCGTCCTTTTATTGAGCCAGCAGTTGGCGTGCGAGAAATGCTACTACTGCAACCATTAGCTCGACAGGTGTTGTTTCAACGGTTTGGCTATATGCTGCCGCACTATGGACAAGTTAACCATAATGCTGCACTCAAGACTAGTCAATTTACCCACATGGGAATCATCGTTCAAGATGACAGCAAAGAAACGCTGAAGTTTTACGAAGAAGTTTTGGGTTTGTTGCGTGTGCGTGATGATGTCGAAACTAGCTATGAATCTTCGCCAGCAGGTAAAGATATTTTTGATCTTAACCGTGGTGAAAAATTTATTGTCACTACCTTTGATGATCCTCGTTCTTCTAAATCTGACCTGATGGCTGCACGCAGTGGTAGACTTTATATCATTCGGTTCCCAGAAGAGATTAATTTAGAATCGCGTTTTGAGGCAGCCCAACCCGGTAGCTTGGGTATGTCTTTATATACCTATCGGGTTAAAGGAATACAGGAGTATTGCGATCGCATCAAAGCAAGTACTGTACAAAAAGTTACAGACATCATTAGTAATGAGTTTGGCGAGACAAGTTTTTCATTCGTTGCGCCAGATGGCTACTTCTGGACTTTGCTAGAAGCTAATTCCAGTGCAGAGATACTGGACTGAGAGACTTGCACGCCGTTTTCTTTCCTGAGTTTGTTCTATTGTATTGGTGTCATTACTTTCTCTGCTTTACCTAATATATAGAAACAATGTTGTTCAGTAACAATACTTATTTGTTAGGTATAAAAAACTAAATCAATTTAGTATTCCAAGTGAAATTTTCTATCACTATATATATATAGACTTTGCAAATCTGAAGTTAAATTTTTAACTTTACTGTCACTAACTTATTTAGGATATGAATTTTTACTTATTTTAACTCAACGTTTCAGCTTTTGGAAGCGGATAATTTACCTCGATGTAATAATCAACGATTATTTATTTTATCTTCTTCCCTATGGATGCTTATTTGGCTTAGGTATAATTATACCCAAGCTTAGGAACAAAACCATATTATTAATATCTGGATTATTTTTCAGCTTATTTCTGTTGCAAGCTGTTTATTTTTACCATAGCTTAGGACATTTTATTTCAAATGAAAATTTTAAGTATCCTGCAAAAAGCTACTATGTTTTTTATGGAGTTTTCATGTCCATGTTAGCATATTTTATAGTTGATAAGTTGTCTGCAAAACACAATTTATTAGAACGAGATAATTTATTGATTAGGTTGATTGTTTTTATCAGTTCATCTTCCTTATGGATATATTTGTGGCATATTTTCTTTGTGTATTACTGGCAAAACTTAATTGCAGAATATCTTCCCGAACTAACTAGCAACTTTACCGTATCTTTTTTAGTAGTTGCATTCGGAGCAATAGCAATTACATATCTTCAGAAACAAGCGGTTTTTCAGGTAATTGCAAAAACAAAAGTTGGTCAAAAAAATTCTGGCTTGCTATCTATTTTATTTTTAAAGTAAAAAAAATCGGTAGTTGGTACGGAAAGCTTGATGCTATCAAATGCCTGTTTTAGCTATTCTAAAATTTCTAAGTTAATTTTAGCCATAAGCAATAATAGAACGTAATTTACCGCCGCAGACATTGTAATAAACTGGAGCATCCATATATCTGCTTTCTGGGCAGTCGTAATGATTTTTCTTTCTAAGGGTACAAGACTTATAACTAAAAATGGTGCAAGTTAGAAGTAGTGTAAATATCTGAAATTATGGACGCTGCTAAACGCCTTAGTACTCTTAATCGAATCCGCAAACTCAGCCGTTTGATGGATACATCTATACGCATCCCTTTAACAGGTTTTCGTATTGGAATAGACCCAATTATCGGTTTGGTTCCAGGTGCTGGTGATTTAATCAGTACAGGGTTTTCAGCTTACATCATATTTTTAGCAACCCGTTTTGGCATCCCACGCCAAGACTTAGCCAAAATGATTTTTAATGTTGGTTTGGAAACAGTCGTTGGTACTGTGCCTTTTGTGGGTGATTTATTTGATGCTTTTTATAAGTCTAATATTCGCAATTTGGCAATTTTGGAGCAACATCTGACAGTGGTTGAACCGGAACTTAAAGAAGTATCTGATGAACTTGACAAGATTAAGTTCAGTCGAGTTTAAGTTGGTGGTTTATGAAAGTAGGCGATCGCAGTTTACTATATTGATTAATTCAGCTTAACTCATTACCGGAACAAATGCGATCGCTTCTATGCATGACCTTTGCACGATTGTCGGGGTACGAGAATTATTGAATACTGTTTGCGAAGTCGTATCTGCCTCCACGTTCAAGGGCCAGGGTAAGCGCATTTCAAACCCTATTGACAAGAGGATTTGAAAGCATCATTATGATGAGATAAGCAAGCAGCAAGAATCGTCAACATATAATTATTATCCATAGCGGCACGATTGGATTTTTGGC
>JAHHHR010000114.1 GCA_019359245.1 Nostoc desertorum CM1-VF14
TCCGTCAACGAACGTAGTGGGTTTTTTGGACAACGTGACATATCTACATTGCCCTCCTTAGATTTAGCATTTCATACTTTTACTTTGCCATTAACTTTTTTTTATGGCTATAAGCGTGCCAAATGACTCACTAGTACCAATTGCGGTTATCCGTCATTTACGGTCGTGTTTAAAGTTACAAGATTGGGTAAAAGCAATTCCATCCGAACGCCAACGCTACACTTATCTTCAGGCGATTCGGGATTACCTGAAAGTCAAACAGTATGATAAAGCAGGTCAAAGATTAATAGCCGCATTAGTTGCAGAAGCTGCGGAGGTTAAAGACCATCCTGCTGATTTAATAAATGTAGCAATTGAAGAATTAGTTAAAGAACGATACGAGTTACCAGCATTTAGTACCCTTGACCGATTAATTCGCCATATTCGGTCAATGGTCAATAATCGCTTGTTTGCACTTTGTTCTGAGGGTCTTTCCATCAACGAGCAGATTTATTTAGACCAATTACTAGCGGTTACAAATAATGAAGTTGATGAAAATGCCACACTTAATTTACTAAAATCGCCACCTAAAAGTGCCAAACTTAGTGGGATAAAACTCCTACAAAGTAAGTTTGATATTCTTATGACCTTTGGTGATGCCAAGCGACTGCTAGAAAGTATTGCCATCACCAAAGTTAGACATTTTGCAGCACAGGCTAGGGCTTTGGATATCTCGGAATTTCAAGATATTAATTTACCCAAACGTCGGACGTTGCTGTTATGTCTATTGTACGAGGCACAGGTTAACACCCGTGATTATCTTGTTGATATGTTTATTAAACGTATCCTCAAGATTCAAAATAATGCTAAACAGCGATTGCAGGAATTACGCGACAAACATTTAACTGAAACATCAGAGTTATTGGCTACCTTTGGGCAAGTATTAAAAGCATCTACAAAAGCCAAAGAAACTCAGGATAATGCTGTTTTTGGAGAACAGGTGCAATCAATTTTGGATGAACATGGTGGTACAGAATTGCTGTTGCAAAAGTTGGATGAGATTGCAGCGTACAACACCAATAACCATTTACCGTTGATGTGGCGGTTTTATTCTGCCAATCGGAAAGCACTTTTTAGTTTGGTACGTTCTTTAAATATTCTCTCTACTTCTGCTGATGAGTCAGTAATTGAAGTATTAAATTTCGTGTTAGAAAATCAACACAAACGCGCCAAGTATTTACCTTTTGAGATTGATTTAGATTTTATTAGTAGTAACTGGCGTGCGCTAGTTGTAGAAGAAATTGATGGAACTGAAGTTTTGGTTCGTCAGCAGTTAGAAATTTGCATCTTTTCAAATCTAGCAACTGAATTTAAAACAGGAGATGCGTGTGTTGTGGGTTCATCAAGTTACGCCGATTTCCGCGAACAATTATTGAGTCATGCTGAATGCGAACCTTTGATAGAAGAATACTGTCGCTTACTTGAATTTCCTGCTAACCCAGATGACTTTGTTAAACACCTACAAGATAAATTAGCACAGGTAGCTTTCGTTGTAGATAATATTTGTGCGGTTGATAAACAATTCACTATCAATAAAGATGGAGAACCTGTACTTAAAAGAATCCCATCCCTAGCCCAAACGAATGAAGTGGAAGAATTAGAATCAAAAATTCGAGCTTTGATGCCGGAGCGCAGTATCTTAGAAATCCTTTGTAATGTTGAGCATTGGTTGAACTGGACAAGGCATTTTGGTTTATTTTCGGGAAGCGAACCAAAAATATCTGATCCTGCTGAACGTTATATTTTTACTACCTTTAGCTACGGCTGTAATCTTGGCCCTAATCAGATGGCTCGTCATTCCCAAGGTGCAGTGACAAGTCACATGATTTCTTATACAAACCGCCGCCATATTAGTGCTGCCAAAATTGAAGCTGCAATTCGGGATATTATCAATACGTACAACCGTTTTAGTTTACCGTCTTGCTGGGGTACAGGGAAAAAGGCTGCTGCTGACGGAAGCAAGTTTGAGATATACGAGAATAATTTACACAGCGAGTATCACATCCGCTACGGCGGTTACGGTGGTATCGCCTATCACCATGTCTCTGATAAATATATTGCTTTGTTTACCCACTTTATCACCTGTGGTGTGTGGGAGGCTGTCTATATTTTGGATGGGCTGTTGAAAAATCTATCAGATATTCAACCTGATACTTTGCACGCAGATACTCAAGGTCAATCTGGGCCTGTGTTTGCTATTTCCTATCTTCTCGGTATCAAATTGATGCCGCGTATCCGTAACTGGAAGGATTTAATTTTTGTTCGCCCCAGCGCAGATGTTACCTACAAGTATATCGAACCGTTGTTTAAGGGCGTGGTCAATTGGAATTTAATCAAGACTCATTGGTATGACATGATACGTGTAGTACTGTCAATTAAGGCAGGTAAGGTGATGCCTTCGACGCTTCTACGTAAGTTGGGTAGCTATAGTAAGAAAAATCGACTTTATCAAGCTTTTCTTGAGTTGGGCAAGGTAGTGCGAACAATGTTTTTGCTCGACTATGTTTCTAATGTGGCTCTTCGGCATGAGATTACAGCGATAACGAATATTGTGGAGATGTACAATGCCTTTCTGGACTGGGTGTTCTTCGGTAAGCTGGGAGCGATTACTGAAAATGATCCTATTGAGCAGGAAAAGCGGCTGAAATATCTTGATTTGGTAGCAAGCGCAGTTATTTTGCAGAATACGGTTGATATGTCGTTGGCTATCCAAACGTTGATGTCACAGGGAGAATTGATTCCCATGCGACACCTTGCAGCAATGAGTCCATACATAACAAGACATATCAAAAGATACGGTGACTATGTGGTGAATTTACATAATATTCCCCAACCATTGGAGGCTGCTATTAATCTTCCACCAGAAATCTTTGAAACGTAGATATAGCAACGGTTTCCAGACCATCTTGCAGGTTTTTACACGTATCTCGGCTCAATACCTATCAACACCAAATCAAGAAGCTGGTCAATTCTAAATGAGAAGAAGCCAGATTTTAGTTACTGTTTCAGCTTGTGTGTTTATAACTGGGATAGCTGCTTATAGATTCTTTGAAACGTCGTTGAACAAAGCTATTGGAGTAGAAAGCGCAGTTGTTGAAAATGTGGATGACAATGGTGAAAAAGTTGACTCTCCGACAGTCTATATAACTGACGTTGGACAAAAAATATCTATTGTTCATATTGATGGCAGCTTTCTAACTGCGGAGAGCTTTGCGGGACTTGTACAACAGTCGGATGCAATAGTTATCGGTGACCGTTAGAGTCAATCGAGGATAGTGAAGTAAGACTATCGGTCAGCGAATCCGATGGATCACTTGATTCATTTTTTTCTGTAACCAGGTTCAATGTCGAAAGAGCGTTGAAAGGAGATTTTCAAAACGATCAAACTATTAGTATCGGACAAAGCGTTTAATAAAATTGAGTAAATTACTTGATTCTTACTATCATAAAGCTCATAAAAATAATCAAATATAACTCATCAAATCTGCCTTTTAATACTAGTACAATGAAAACTTATGGTTCGGTATAACTTATTAATTTGATAACATTGATTAATAATTCTGATTGCTGGAATAATACAAAATGCAACTGGAGAAAGCGTAAAGTAATTACGAAGTTAAGGATCTACTATTATGGCTATCGCACTTTAAATGGGGAATAGTAGCTATACTGGTTCCCGGCAAGCGTGAGGTACGTTTTCAAAGCTATTAATCTTAGTAAACAATATTTGAGTGTACCTCAGTTGCTTAGGAAACGCTATAAATAAAATTTGTAGTTGAAAAAATACATTTAATATTTATTATTTTAGCCTTAATCTCTATCTAAAGATAGTTATTCTTCAAATAAATAATTTTCAATTTATTCTGACTATTTAGGAAAACTTAAGAAAATATAAATATTTAAATTTTATCCCTGGCGGGGGGATTGTTCAGTCTTAAAAAAGCTGGTTTTCTGATTACGTAATTAAGCATTAAGACCAAATACAACTTTCAGGAGAATTAAATGTTGCTCAAAAAAATTCCGGGTCTGCTCATAGCGGCAGCTATTCTGCCATGCTTTATTCAACCAGCTTCCGCTCACGTTATTTGGTTTGAGAAAGAAAATGCTCAATACAATTTATTATTTGGGCATCCCGAAGAAGGTCCACAATTCTATGATGTGACAAAATTCACAGGAGCAGAAGTTTACGATATAAACAAACAAACAATTCCTTTTAGCATTAATCAAACATCAGACCAGTTATATCTGACTGCTGATAAAGAAGTAGCCGCGATTACAGCATCATTGGATAATGGCTATGTTGCGGAAGTAGGTGATGATGCTTATTACGATATTACAGTCTCCGAAGTTGGGAACTACCAAAATGTTAGGCATTTGCTCAAGTACACTAAAGCTTTGTATAGCTGGTCAGATGCCTTAGCACAATCCTTCGATCTACCCTTGGAAATCTTACCTTTACAAAACCCTTTTGCTGAGGATTTGTCAGGCAGTTTATTAGTTCAAATTCTGGCTCAAGGCAAACCAGTCAGCGATTCAGTTACTGTAGAATACCTTGGGCAAGAAGTCGCAAAAAATGCGGATGGCACTTTTTCTATTCCCATCGGTACACAAGGGCTAGTACAAGCAATTGAAGCCAGCTACTCAATATCATCTGGAGGTATAACGACTTCTTACGAAACTGGCTTTACAGCACAAAAAACTTCTGTACCCGATCCATCAGCATTACTTGGTCTTAGCGTAGTTGGATTGCTGGGATTATACAAAAAAAGGTTTTTCGCCAAAGCTTAATTACGAATTAGTCTCAATGCGCTTGGGTTAAGCCAGAAAAATAAATTTGCGTAGGTTGGGGAGCCACTGTGCCCTTGTGGTTCCCCGACTTGTTCGCTTTTAGCATTCCCGCTTACTTACCAAGTGGCGTTTGAGGAACGAAACCCAACATTCTCTAACATTTGTTGGCTAACACTAAAGTTCAACCCAAGCGTATTGCACCAGTCTCTCTTTCTTTTGCTGCTTCAGTTTGGCGATGCCTGCGGCGGGTTACGCCTGAAAGAAGCGATCGCTTAATACTTGCATCTGTGCTCCTATTATGCTGGGGCATCTACCAGAAAACAGATTTGTACACAATTAATAAATTCCTCAACAAGAGACTCGTATTTTCCATAAATTTGGTGTACCTTGTTAATTCTGTGCAAATTATTTATACCTAACTTCTCCCAAATTTACTCAGACAAATTTAAGCCAATGTCTTCGAGAGAACAGCCAATGAAAACTTCTAATGATACAGATACGAAGAAGATCATCAAAAAATCCGACAAGCTCACGCTGAGACAGATGAAATTAATCGAGGAGGCTGAAGACCAACTTCTTCAAGCTAATACTGTCAATTCTCCAGCCCCTGTGGTTGAGGTTGAGGAGAAACCAGTAGCGATTTCAGAGCCTAAAGTTCCTGACTATGTTCCATTCCTTGACAATCCTCCAGTACAATCGGTGGGCAATTCCGGCTGGCAGGTTTCTGATGTCTGGCGGGATATCCGCGTGGATGATTTCTGCGGGTAAAAACCTAGTAAAGATAGCTGAAAAAAATACGTTGCTATTGTGTGTACGCATTGTCACATACAGAAGTTTTCTTTTGATAAAGAAGCCTAAAAGATAATTAACGATAGCACTAAAATTGAATGCATAAACGCTTAGGCGACTCATCGCAGACATCGCAATGGCATCAGGTAGTTGAATGGGTAAACGAAAGAGAAGACATCACAAGACATCCTTCCCTTGGATGCTAGAAGAAAAGAATCTGTTCATTACAAGGACTGGTAACGAAATAGTTACAGATGCAGGATGGGAGAAAATTTCATTTGAAGAAGCCAGAAAACTATTTAGTCCCGAAACTTTTCAAGAGTGGTACGAACTGTTCCTAGAAAATACAGATATCTCGGAAATACTTTCAGAATCTAACGTAGATATAGATTTAGATGATGAATCAGCAATAGATAACTTTTTACTTCGGAGCAACTGGACACCAAAACAAGTCAATTTAGTTGTAGCGAAGGCTATCTATAAAAATCATGCCTGGGTGAGAGGATTGCTGATTTCTACACCTGATGTTGAAGAATCCTATTTTCACAATTATGAAATGGAGGCAATTCGTTTAGGAGTCCAATTGCGAAAATATATCTTTGAGGATATTCCAGTAATTAATGACTGCAAAAATGCTGTCAGATATTTACATGCTCGATACGCCCTCATTGGCTGGCAACCAAGAAATTGTGTGACAGCAGCTCACAACCTAAAAATATCTCAAGCTACTAAGGTTTACAATGAACTTCTCTGGGATGAAGATTGGGTAGATGAAGAAGACGAAATTTATTAGTCAAGAACAAGAAACTCTACAACAGTGGAAAATATACTCCCCATTACTGATGACTCGATAATAGTAGAGTTGCCGGGAAATAAGATCAGAAATCTTTGAAGAGCTTAAGAGCGATGGCGTAACCGCTATGAGCCGATGGCGATCGCTCTAGTAATAACGTAGCGTGGGTGCGGCGTAGAGGCTCTTTCAAGCGATTTATGGACGGATGCTTGGAGCGGGGTAAAGCACTTAACAGAAATTGTTAAACTTTTTTATTCCCATTGACTAAGGCAACCGCCTGAGCAACTTTTGTAAACTATCTTTACACCAAGTCAAAGTTATAGTTGCATTGTGCCTATAATAAGTTACGGATAATTATAACTAGAAGTTAGCACTTCACCTGTGTATTGCTTGACTTATCCATTACAAGCGATACCAGGGATAACCAAAATTCATCGGCAACGCAATAGTTTCTATTCTCGTTGCCAATATGCCCAGTCAGCGATTCGCATTGTGGGTTTGCAGACTAAGTGAAATTTTTTTAACGCAAGAATAAGGGTTTGAGCAATCTTTGTTGCAGACTAAATGAAATTTTTTTGCAGACTAAGTGAAATTTTCCCCCTAAATTCGCAGACTAAATGAAATTTTCCCCAAAATAGGGATAAAACGTTCCAATTCATTACCCTACAAGGCTTTGAGTAAAAACTCTCCCCAACAGCGATCGCCTGTAGCTACGAAATAATCAGGGTTACACCAACAGGTTTTCAATTAGTCTGCAATAGAATTTCACTTAGTCCGCACGAATTTCATTTAGTCTGCAAACCGACAGCATGTTAGTGAAAGTGTTGTGTCTAGGGAAAAGTAGTTTTAATCGTAGTTTTTGCCGGATAAAAGATAAGAGTTACTTATTTTGTATTAGGAGGAGCGATCGCTCTTGTCACTGTAAGCATAAGATGAGCAACTTGCTCACTTTATGCTTAAAAAAAGGAAAGGTAAGCACCCATCCGCTCTTGAGTGTAGCGATCGCCAGTCGTGTACTAGCAATAGCGGGTGACATTCGCTCAACGCAAATAGATTGGAGAGATTGTTAGCGATTAACAAAATCCCGCCACATGCCCGTCATAGAGTAAGTGTCGGTAATCTTGATGGGGCAATATTTTGCAAATCCATGTCGCTCGTAGAAGGAGATATTGCGAGCATTTGAGGAAACAAGATAACAGGGAACTTGGTTCTCATCAGCGTAATCGAGGACAGGTTTGAGTAAACCTTGACCGATGCCTTTTCCCCGTGCAGATGGCTTCAGCCCAAGAAAAAACACTTCACAATGGTGTTGCTGCGGTTCGTGTCTCCCAACTTGTTCGATCAGATATTGCCAAAATTGTGCTGTTTCTGTTCCAGCAACCTTGACAATGATTTCAATAATTTCCACCACCATTTGCTCAAATCGTTCGTCAAAAATTTCTACCTCAGCCGGGTACCAAATGCAAACACCTTGCGAATTAGGTGCCATGATAATTTTGCCGCGTTTGCTAGCATCTGCCACAAATGGCTCAAAAAACGCACGGATAGCTGATGAACGATCAGGAGTTTGAGGGAAGACTTGCTCAAAGCTGGGATCGTCAGCAAATGATTCTGCCAAAACCTGAGCAATGGTGGAGAGAGAAGTAAACGAGTTTTTTAGCATTCAATGACTCCTCACTGTGATGAATATATTTGCTGTGCGATGCTCTGTTTTTTAGAAATCGCTATCGGGAATTCAACGTTGCCACAACTGGATTGTGGTCACTTCCAACCATCGTTCCATCGCGCTATTCCTTCACATTGAATCGCTAAAGCATTTCATCATGAGCTACACTAAACTCAGCTTTTGTTTTTGTCGATATGGACAAGAATAAAAGTTTTTGTCGAATTCGTCAAGAATAAAATTCTATTCGTTCGTTAATTGATTCATGATCATGCCTCGACCTCGATCATTTGATGCAGATGCCGTGACCGAAAAGCTGTGTGAGTATTTTTGGGAGCATGAGTATAGTGCTGTGTCTTTAGATGAGCTAGCTCAGTATTTGGGGATCAAGCGCGGGAGCTTGTTCAATGCGTTTGGCTCAAAAGAGGTGCTGTTGAATACTGCCTTTGAGCGGTATGAGCAGAAATTCCGAGCAAACTACGAAACATCCCATCAAGGGATGAATGCGATCGTGGATTACTTCAATAAAGCGATGGCACATGCGACAACTCAGGGGATGGGACGGGGATGTTTTCTAATGAATTTGTTAATGTCTGCGGAGATTCCAACTTCTGAACTTCAGCAAACTCTTGATCAGGAGGTCACATTAATTAAGGACTTTTTTACCCAACATTTGAATCACGCTCAACGAGAGGAGGATTTACCACGCGCCGCATCAGTTGCGGCTGCAACTGATGCTCTATTTGGCACCACGGTTGGCTTATTTGCCTTGGCTCGGATGCGAGCAACCCCCTACACGATTCAAGAATTTGTTCACAACAGCCTACGAGGATTATTTGCTGGACAACTTCTACCTGGGCGCGAGGGAACGACCTTGTGAGCAATAACTTTTAGCAAAGTGAAATAAATTCGGAGGCGTTTTTGAGGAGTTGCTGGTAATAAGAGAGGGAATAAAGTTAATTAAATGGGGGCGAGTACCTTGCTTTTGATTTGCGTAATGGAGGAGTGGTGTAAGTAGTTCCAGCCGACCACATTAAGCTACGAAGTAGTGACAATATCCGCTTGTATCTGTTGACGGAATTTTTACTTCTTCACCAGCTTTTAGGAGCAATTATTTTACTCACAGCATTATGGCAAGTTTTATCCGTATCTAAAACCTGGGATAAAAACGCCCACAACGTTATAAATGGGTCATAATCGCTTTTTATATTTTATTTTTAGGGTTTGGCAAAATTTTTTGGTCTACTGACTGTGTTTTTGAGCAACTCTTGCCTCAGTTACCTGATAATAACGCTCTTAATTTATTGCTGGCGATAATCACTAGGAGTCATTCCGGTTGCTTCTCGGAATGCCTTGCCTAAGTGGCTTTGGCTGTTAAATCCACACTGAAGCGCAATCTGTGCGATCGGCAATTTCGATGTTTTCAATAACTGTTTAGCTTGCTCCACTCGCAGTTGCAGTAAATACTGATGCGGTGACATTCCCATTGATTGTTTGAACAGGCGGCTGAAATGAAATTGACTCACCGACACAACAGTGGCAAGATCAACCAATTTGATTTCTTGATCGAGGTGGGCATGAATGTACTCCGAGACTTGTAGGAGTTGGCGATCGCCCAAGCCTCCTGGATGCCGTGGGATACGGGGCTGGGTGCTAGAATACTCCCGCAATAAATGAATGGCTAACACATTTGCCAGCGATTCGACATAAAGCCGCCCAATGCCGTCACCTCCTTTGTAGAGTTCTGCCTTAAGCAGCATCAAGATTTGCTCTAGTTGAGGATCGCGCATACGAAATTCCGTTACTAATTCCAGGCGAGTGGGGTCAAGTTCTGCTGTTTGTTGGGCAACGGATTGAAAAAATTGGGTAGGCACTAGGACGTGAAGATAGTGATCGTTCCCTTCTGCACGGTAGGATGCAGGAATGTCAGCCGGAGTAATTGAGATATCGCCTTTTGAGTAAAGACCAGTGTAGCGGCGATCTCCCACCACTTGAGAGATGCGATGGGGACGAGGGGCTAAACAAAGCGCGATGGAGTGTCCTGCCCAGGCTTCTGGTAGATCGATTCCCCCAGGAGGTTGCTGAAATTCCTCAACTAGCAGTGGTTGCCAGCCAAGGGTTTCACTGGACATGATTGGGATAGGAATTTCTGACTTGTGTGGCGGGGTGCTATTGACCTGAGATGTCTTTGCCATAAGAGTTTTGAGTTATTCCAAAACTGACAGCAAGATTTTGACAAACGCGCAAGATTCAAGTATTCCAGAGCTTTTAAATTCTCTTAAATTGTAATTGTAATCGATCTCGTTACAAAGTGTTATGAAAGGGAAGTTATAAAACCAGCACAGGAATTTTCCCTCGAACACTTCAATTTCTAAACGATTTAGCGAAGGATAATTAGGTGGAAAAACGAGTTTTGATCGCAAGTTGGTTATTTTTGTTCGGTTCTGGTTTGTTTCTAATTGATTCAATGTTTGAGATTGCTCAACATTTTTCACCCATGTCTCTACTGCACTTATCAGAGGGTATTTTATTTTTGATTGGTTCTATCTTCTTCATGCCATCTTCTTCAAGTTCTTCTCCATCTCTCCCAAAAACTGACTGCAATAGCTATTTAAAAACTCAAGGAAAACTCGTACCCGTGGCGACAGATTACACTGATGAGTCACCACATACCTAGCCCTGACTGTGTTGATTGCCCCAATACTGGTGTGCTGTTTCGGCTTCAACCTGATGATCGAGATGCCATCTATTGATAGACCATATATCGTAGTACCCAATCTTCGTTGTTTCATGCGACTCTTGCAACGTTCCACCGACAACCGTGCAATAAAACTGGAGGTGATAAGTGGTGTGCGGCTGCCCAAAATCTCCAGGCATACGCCAACCAAGACGAATCAACGAACCAACTTCCACAAGCAAACCCGTTTCTTCTAGCACTTCGCGCACAATCGACTGCTGTGGCGTTTCTCGAACTTCAGCCCAACCACACGGCAAGCACCACGTACTATCGTCAGTTCGCTGAACCAACAATAACTGGCCCTGGTCGTTTAATATTGCAGCGGACACTCCCACTTTCGGCGTAATGTAACCTAGCTCTGTGCGAAATCGCTTCTCTACTTCTGAACTAGGGAGGGAACACAGTGCTGAATACTGTGCCGAAGCAAGAGCAAGAAGTCGCTCGTAGCGCTCGCGATCGTAAACGTCTTTTGAATAGTTCAATCCAAGCTGTGCTATTGCTCGCACTTCTTCTAGCAATTCGATAATGTTTAAGGTGTCATCGTTAGCCACAACGGGTAGTCCTAAC
The DNA here is from genome assembly GCA_019359245.1 of Nostoc desertorum CM1-VF14. Classification (GTDB taxonomy): domain Bacteria; phylum Cyanobacteriota; class Cyanobacteriia; order Cyanobacteriales; family Nostocaceae; genus Nostoc; species Nostoc desertorum. The sequence goes on from JAHHHR010000114.1 coordinate 11,377, forward strand.
TATTAATTTAACAGCACTGCGGTCTAATACCGCCACTCACGTTCCTTAGCAGCAATTGCTGTGGTTTAACTTCCGCAAGGCAGGCAGTTCAACCGATATATTGACTGAAATTATTGTAAATCAATACATCTATCTCAGAGGATGTTTGAAAAGTCGGACAGGTTGTAAAAAAGCTCTCTCAGCATACACGCTCGTATAGATAGTAGGCAGTACCAAGAGAGCAAGATGAGTGAAGCATCATCAGTGAGAGGTTAAGGTAATTGCACTAATGTCTGCGAGGGTGCAGGAAAAGGCGATAAATCAAGCTTAAGGTTATTCTATTAAAGTAGTATTGAGACTGACATTTAATAAAGGATTTAGAATATGGGATATGTTGAAAGCACACAGTCAAACACTGAGGTTTTAGCAAAAGAAACTCTCATTTCCCCAGGATTTTATACAACTAACATCAAAAATTTTTCTAGTACTGATACCTTAAATTTTCAAGGAGCCTTTAGTACTGCTATCGCCAATCTAAAGAACGATTACACTAAAGACAAGTATATACGTGACGAGAAATTTGAGCAGTCTTGGGATCACATTCAAGGTGAGGCGCGAGAACTCATAATTAAACTTCTGGAAATGTACTGTGCTGCTGAGTACTCAGGATTTATCCTATACAAAGAATTATCATATGAACTTAAGGAAACAAACAGCGTCCTTTCACATGGATTCTCCTTGATGTCTCGTGATGAAGCCCGTCACGCTAGTTTTCTAAATAAAGCCCTCTTAGATTTTCATATTAAACCTGGATTAGGTTTTCTAGAGAAAGAACATAGAAAATATATTTTTCTACCTTTTTCATGGTTTATCTACTCTACCTATCTGTCTGAGAGAATTTCTAGCTGTTATTACATAACCATTTTCGAGCATTTAGAATCTCATCCTGAATACTCCATCTATCCTATTTTTGGCTTCTATAAATCATGGAGTGAAGATGAGAATCGACATGGAGATTTTTTTAGTGCAATTATTAAATCCCAACTACAACTTTCTAATGGATTGAAGGCAAAATTAGTCTGCAAGTTCTTCTTGCTGCTGATTTTTAGTATGACATACTTCAAGTATAAAAGTAATGATAAACTCCTTGCATTGCTTGGGCTAGATGCTCGTGAATACTACGTGTCTACAATAAGAAGGGTCAACAACTCTATCAGAAAAGATTTACCTGTAGTTCTCGATGTTGAAAAGTCACAGTTCTTTAAAGAATTAGACATTTGCTTGCTGGATATTTCAGAAAATGAAAAAATTAATATTTCAAATCAGAACGCTCTCTTAAAATGGATTAAAAAAATTCCGCATTATTCCAGCATTTTATTAGTTATTTTACGTCTATTCATACGTAGTCAAACTCCTTAAAACATTAACTAAATGTATTAATGCTTTTTACGAAGTATTCAAATTTGAACACTTCGTATCTCTTTGTGATCGCTGTTTATTCATTAATGCTTTTTGAGTAAAGACACGCAAACTTTCAATCTACTCAATTTCGTTTATTGTTAGTCGAGTTTGTATTTATTGATATCAGTATATCTGTGTTTCATCTAGCTGAACCGTAACTGTCTGCGCTCATTTAATCACGTAATTCATCATAATTACCTTAATGCTACATCGTCAGCACTCTCAAAAAATAAACTGAAAATGACTCTATAGTTTCATGGCATGATAGCGATTAAAGAGCGGCTTATTCCGATAAGACATCATTTGCCATGAAAGCAACAAAAGCACGGGGAGATTTTGTACAAATTCTTTAAAATAGGAACCTTTGCACGCTTTCTTTAATTAAAACCTACATCTGTAGTATTTATGCACTACAAATGTATGAGTATGTTTTTTGACCTGAAGTATTACTTATTAACTATAAAGCCATTTTTAGTTTATTTATTTCACCTATTTTTAGGTTTTTCTTTTAGAGGTGTATTTTTATCACCCAAATTGGGAAAATTGACTTGCATGGAGATGAAGCGATCGCGGACTCTTCCCCAGTCCCCAGTTTGACTCCGGCTTACCCCGGATTTCTCACAAACTCAGAAAAAAGCGGAGCTTCAAACTGATAAAATGTATATATGGTAAGCATTTGAGCAGTTTTAACCGATGAATCTACCCGCAACGCGATCGCTCCCAAAACAGTT
>JAHHHR010000115.1 GCA_019359245.1 Nostoc desertorum CM1-VF14
ACGAAGACCACAAGCGTATACAAGCCAGAATTACAGAGTTAGAAATACGAGGGATTAGTGTTGATTTTTTCGACCCAGCAGAAACCGAATCAGAACGCCAAGCACGAGACTACGATGGTGACTGCATAGGTGTAGCAAGAGCTAGCTTATACCCCAATTTAACAGCAGAGGCAGAGCGAAGAAATCTTCCCCAAAACGCCTATTCGCCTACGGTTAAGCTCAAAAAACAATCATTCTATGATCCCAGCGATGGAAGCCAACCCCCATTTGAAAAAATCGCTATTCACATGAGCGATAGCATCAGCGTAGGCATAATCAACAATCAAGTGACAGCACTGGAAGCATTAGAATCGGAAATTGAAGTACTTAAAACTTACGGTACCTTAGAACAACAGTCAACTTATTTAGACCAAGTATCTAGCCATTATCAAAGTTTATTTGAACAGGAACATGACGAGAAGCCCAAGCCAATTAGAGCAGAGTACAAACCCTTCATGCAATCTGTTGTAGCTCTAGCAGAGAATCCTAACAGAAGAAGAGAGATTATTCAACAGGCAATGGATGTTAACCGCCTGATGTACCGAGAAATGATTGGTGAGGGATGTTATCAAAACCAAATAGCGGTTGATTTATTCAAAAGTGCTAAAAAACCTGAGATGAATTTAATCCAGGAAAACAGCCGCTACTTGTATCGTGATGTTAATTATATTAAAGATAAGAAATCTTCGTCAGTTTATTTAAGCACGGGGATAACACCAAAGGGCTACTCACCAGTAGAATTATTGATTAGCCAAACCAATAAATATTTCCAAGAATCACAGTTAGAATCGCGCCCCATCGTCCAGTTTAAAGACTTATTCAAAGGAGTAGAATTTACACCACAACAAAGATTTGCAGCGATCGCTGCTAAGTACGAGTTTGATCTGAAGTTCAACGCTGCGGTTCGTGCCTCAAGGCGGCGAGAAACAGAGTCTGGCCCTAGCGCAATTGTTCAAACGGATTCAGGAACGCAACTTGAAATTACCAACCTCACCCGCTACGGGCATCCCCTAATCTGGAAAGCCCAGACACTTAATATTCGCCTAGATGAGATTAAATTCACAAACAGTGAACGCCCCCATAAATTACTAGCAGTTGCACAGATAGATGGCGAGGTTGGCAAAGATGGAAAACCTGCTTACCGCAACCTGGGGACAGTTAGCCAACAATCGCAAGTTCCTTACAATCTCAAGGCGGGGATGACCATGCAGGGAGCTAAACTCCTAGAACTAAAACCAGAACTTACTAGAAGCCAAACTAAATTACTTTTCGACAAGGCACAAGAGGCGGCTCTCGCATTTTATGCGAAGATCCCAGAGTCAGAAAAACTTGCATCCGCCGCCGCCGCTTGGAACATCTGTGCATCTCGCCAAGATGAACTTGAAGTTGCAAGAAAAGAAAACGCAAACCCCCAAGCTTACGCTAAAAAAGTCTCTAATTTTGCCTTTGCTGCTTTCCCCAATGAAATTATCTCCCGCCTGGAGCAACTGCAATTTACCGAACCGAAGTTAGTCACACTGAATAATGAAGCGAATCAATTTTTGGGTCGAGACTGGAATCCCACCGAAAAACACCCGATAGAAATTAGAGCTAGTCACCACCCAGTTGGGCATGAGCGTCATGTTTCCAGGCTAATGTTTGTCCAGGATAGTGACGGCGAATATAAGGAATTCGCCATGCTCGAAACCAGAACCGCACAGCTTCCCATTGGAACGAAAGCGCAAGCAAGTATGGTTGGGGTAGAACCTGCTACTGCCAAAGCAACTATTGGACTGCCAGGAAACGAGCCGGTTGAAATTACCATCCGTGAACTCAAGAACTTCTCTTATGCAGGACTTGTTTTTAACGCCGAATCGGTCAACTTAGAATTTGGCACTGTGCCGATTCCTGATAAAACAGTAAAAATCAAACTTGATGGCAAAACTCTGGGGGAGTTAGACAGTGATTCTGTCCAACAGTTGAAACAAATTGATTACCTGAAAAATGGTAATCCTCTAAAGTTAAAACTTACTTCTATCTCCGAAACTGGAGATCAAGCTTTTGTTCTGGGTGAATCTCCCAATGGTAATCTCCTGAAAATTAATAAAATTAACTTTTATGATTTTTCTGGGCAGACATTCAATGATCAAGATTACCGAAAACTGACTATCGAAACCTCAGCTTCTAAAACTAGAGATGCTGTATTTTTGAATGGTGAACCCTTGGGAGTATTACATTTCAAGAAAGACAAAGACGCGCTCAGAGAACTTGGGCTACTCAAAACCGGAAAACTTACATCCGCCGACGCTATCATTGAAAGTAACTTTTCTGTTATTTGCGCTCAAATAGACCCTAATACCGTTGAATATCCCCAGAAATGGACGAAGGAATTTCAGGCTTTTGGGACTCAATCAGTTAATTCTCAACAGCAAGAGATGATAGATAGTAGTGCGAAAATTCTACATCATATTAAAGAGCGTCCTACTTTTTTATTTTCTACAGAATCAAACAAAAAACTTGGAGTCATGGGCTTGGCTGTTGACAACCAGAAAGCTGAGACTGTAACTAAATGGTTAACTGCTCAAAAAGTTGAATGTCAACAAGTACCAACAGAAGATGTTATCAGGGAAACTAAAAAAGGTCTAGCGGTATTTAACTTAGTCAGTAGTTCAATTCCCCCCAAAACTTTGTCGAGCATGACCAAGAAATTTGGGGTTGTGATTGAATCTACTCTTGAGTATCAACAAAGAGTTAATTCCCTCGCCACACGACCGCAGTTTTTGAAACCACCAGAACAAACAGCACAATCCCCACCTAATCAATCTATAACTCCATTACTCTCCACTACTCTTTCTACACCAGACATTAGTAATAGTACAAAAACCGAACCTCTAGGTGTAGAGAAGCCCCCGACAGTCACTATTGATGACTTAAGAAGTTGGTACAATGCCGCAGATAAGTTAGGGAAGTCGGAAAATTACAAAAAACGCATTGTAGAAGTGGCTAATGGGTTTAAAGCTGGTGAGCAATTATCAGTCCAAGCGTTGACAGTAATGAAGAAAGATACATTTGAACTTGAAGCCATCAGTCGGCTGACTCAAATTGCTCAAAGGATTGGCATGGTCTGGGGTAAGTCAGATGAAAATGGTACTCAATTCCTTGGAAATATTTATGACTTGGCTTTCAATACCCAGCAGAGGGATTTAACTATTTCGCAGAAAAGTGGAGAGGTAATTTTCAACTTGCAATCTGGTCAGGTGCAGACTAATAAACTAACTCCACAGATATTACAAACTTTTGAGGACGCGAATAGTCAGATAGATAAAATTTTAGCTAAATCTCAAACACAACAAATAGATTTACAAAGATAGAAAAAAGATTTATTTAAAGCATTTGGTTTGTATGAGACGCAAGGGAATATGATTTACTGTACTTTTACTCGAAGTTTGATTATGGAGCTTTTCCGAGATCCTGAAGTTTACAAAAATTTGTTTTGGGTTGAAAGCGGGATAATCAAATCGAAAAAGTAGCCACTTTTGTCGAGTGGCTACAAATTTCATCCAAGAATCTGAATCACAGCAGCTAAATTTGACGGTGCTTGAAATGAATACCCGTTTATTAAGCACAATATTACACAGCTACCGCAGGTTTTGACCAAACATAAGATTGAAAAGCCTTATCTAAAGGAGTTTTAGCAATGTGGTTAGTGTAGTTGTGGATAATTTTTACAGCAATTCCTAAAATGACTTCCAAAACCTGCTGCTTTGTGTAACCTGCTGCTAGAAACTCTTCGGTTTCGTGATCATTTATCCAACCTCGCGCCTCAATCATCCGCTTAGTAAACAGCCGCAACGCTTGTAACTTCGGATCTGCCAGAGGTTGCCCGTGACGGAGAGCCTCTATGTCTTCATGAGTCATCCCAATCATTTTTGCTAAACCTGAATGAGCTGCCATACAGTAGCGACAGTCATGTTCATAATTAGCAGTGAGATAGATGACTTGTTGTTCGATAGGCGTAAAACTGGTCGTTTCAAACAAATCCCACAATGCCAAAGCTCCTTTCAAGGCTGCGGGAGCTTCGGCAAGAATCCCCTCTAAATTTGGGAGCAAACCAAATGTCTCTTTTGCATGGATCAAAGCTTCCTTCGAATCTTCTGGCGCAGTTGCAATGGTATAAATCGTAAATTCCATTGTTTTACTTCTCCAATGAATTCTCAAGTAGACAAGTTTGTCTACTTATAACAGGTGCTAGTATAACCCTATGGAGACAAAGTTGTCTACCCAAATTTATGACTACTGAATCAAGTGCTGCACGTCAACAAATTTTAGAAACTGCTTCTGAACTGTTTTATCAAAAGGGAATTCAATATGTAGGAATCAATGAAGTCATTGCCGCGTCTGGTGTGGCAAAGCGAACTCTGTACCGATGGTTTTCTTCAAAAGATCAACTGATTGAAGAAGTGATGAAATATCGCGCTGCTCAATGGTTGCGTTGGTTTGAAGATGCGGTTGCAGACAAAGGAAACACTCCTAAAGAGCGGTTACTGGCAACCTTTGATGTTCTCCAGGGATGGTACGCTCTCCCTGACTTTCGGGGTTGTCCATTTATCAATGCGGTCTTAGAAATCGCTGATGCTTCTCATCCAGCTCATCAAGTCTCAGTTAATTTGAGAGAAGCTATCCGCACTTATATCATGCAGCTAGCATCTGAAGCAGGTGTGCGCGACCCTGTATCATTTTCACAACAGTATTTGCTTTTAATTGGGGGAGCTAGTTTAATGGCAACGATTGAGGGAAATCCAATGGGAGCGCAATATGCTAGAAATGCTTTGTCTGTGTTGATTGATGCTAGTCGGACTTAAACAAAAAACACGGTCAAAATACTCTCACATATATATACACAGAGACTTAGACATAGTTTTGTTTGGTAGTTTATTGATATATCTGGCTTCCAGGCATTTTTGGGCATTTGGTGTATTTTCCTCTCCCTGCAAGGTTTTTACAGTAAGAAAGCAAATCCCTTTCCAGAGTACGATGTTATAACCGCCCAGGCGATCGCGTGTAGGGTGTAGGGTGTTGAGTGTAGTGTTAGAAAAATTGAATTTTAGTGTATCAAATAGAACAACATATTCTTGCTTCCCTACACCCCTTGATCCAGGAATACCAGGGATTTACCCTTAACAAGCGTGCCATTTCACTTACCAACCTGAAGGCTAATTCCCCTTCTTTCCCGTTGCCAACTTCCTTTGACGGTTACAAATCAAAATCAAGGCTGAATGTTTCCGGTTCAGAATCTTCTTCTTTCTCCTCTGGAAATGGAGTTGAAGTCCAAGAGGTGAGTTGGTTTGACTCAATATTAATCGGAGTGTTTGCCATTTGTTGTACAGGTAATCCAGCCTTAATGAAAACAAAATAGCAATCAACTATAAAGTAAATCGTGTCCAGGTAACTTTTATCTAGTTTTTGCGATTCTGCAAATATGCGCTCTCGGTAATTATCTTTGAGGCGAACTTTTTCCGGTGCTAAGTCTTTTTGATCTGCCATTATTATAACTTCACTTTCCAGATGTGCCCGTTAGATTTTTGCTGCTAATGGTTTTTGCCATTTCTAGAAGCCCAGAGACATTGGCTTCTACCGGATTGTCCAGGATTTTGAAGCCGTTTTTCTCCAACAGCTTTTTAAATCCTGGTAAGAGGCAGCCTCCACCAATCGCCCAGATTTCGTCCCCCTGGTGCTTGGCATCAAGTGTCAGATTCACCACTTTCTTCAAGTATTTTTCATACCAATCTTTCAAACAAGTAGTGTATACATCTTTGATATCGATGTCACGGCTGTATCGGGTATGCCCCATTTCCAAACAAAATCGGATTTTGGATGGGTCTCCGATTTTTCCGCCATTTAAATGTTTCATTTTTTGGGAGATATCATCGATGAGAACTTCTACACCAATGGGGTAAGCAGTGTGAACTTCTCGCTGACCACGGTTGTAACGAGAATACAGGGTCGTACCATTGCCAAAGTCTAAAATGGTTAGCTTTTTCGGTAGTGGATGCCCAAACAATGCACCCATCCCCTCTAGTACAACTTTCAGGACTTCTACTTTTACGTCTGATTGCTTGCCAGCAAGTATTGCCTGATATTCTCCATTGAGTACTTTTTGTAGTTCTTCAGCCAGAGCAACATCATGTAAACTGACGACTAATTTTAAGTGCCAAGCCCTACGGTGTGGTAGATGTGCCAATGCACCCAACAAAGTCAATAATGCGTTGTTGACTTTATTTTCATTATTGTCTGTGTTGCGGTCAAAATAATTTCCTGTACGGTAAGCTGACTCTCCAACGGTGTAAGCACTGCCGTTGAAAACTACCCTCCCTGGAACATCTTCCATCTCGGCATTGGTTATATAGCTGGGGACACGAACTACTTCAAAGCCATCGACTAAAAGTTTGAGGCTTCCGTAACCGTTATCGAAACCAGCAGGAAAAATTTTTTGTAACGTGTGAATGTTTGACATAAATACAAAGGTAATACACTTTGATTTGTGAAAGCTATCTGTTCAGGTAATTTTGGGGAGCAGGGAGATAAGAATAAAAGAACTACCCCTTTTTGATCCAGAACCAAGAGTTTATCATAACCCCTTGGGGGCTAAGTGGGGCACAAAATATCAACCAGTCAAATATCCCCTACTTAGCACCTATACATACCCTATATAGGGGTCAAAATCTTCACAAAGTCTTGACCTATTGTTGGGGTATATATAGCCCCTATTTAGCCCCCATCAAGAATTTTTGAAATCTTTTCTATCAACGCAGCAGAAATTAATTTAGATGGTTAACTCTTTGATTTATACTCTACTGTCAAGGTCTAAATTAGCTTTACGTAAGATGGCGAGCTTTGACTCTGATACACTTGGAATTTATCTACGAGAAATTGGTCGTATCGATAGGCTATTACCTGAGATTTGAAATTTTTTATGCAAGACTTGTAAGGTCTATGCTCGTACTTGAGCAGCAAAAAAATCTTCTTGTGCAACGATTAAAGCGTTCTCCAAATGGGTCTGAACTCTCTGCCGAGGTGAATAAGACAGAAGCAGAATTAACCCAAATCCTTGAACAAAGGCAACTGGCTAAACATTTAATGATTACTGCCAACCTCCGCTTAGTGGTTGCAGTCGCTAAAAAATATCGTTGGAGTAACCTAAAGTTTTTGGATCTGATTCAAGAGGGAGCAATAGGTTTACAGAAAGCGGTAGAAAAATTTGAGCCGAATCGGGGCTATAAATTCTCTACTTCTGCAAAAGGCGTGGATTCGGCAAGCAATTACCAGAGCAATTGCAGAACAATCTCACACTATTCGCCTACCCCATGACTTGACCAAAAGATTGATGCAAATCAAAAAAGCACACATTGAACTTTTTCCAACCTTGAGAAGAACACCCACTATTATAGAAATCGCTGAAGCTATTGACGCATTATCTAAACAAGTTTCCGAATGCCTAAACGCATTTCGTCCGCTAGTTTCTTTGGAGTTAGGAATTGGAGAGGAGCAAGAAAACCAACTGCAAGAGATATTACCTGACGAAATAATCTCCGCACAAGAGTAAGTACGTTGCTTTAGAATGTCTCTGATCAGATTTGCAGAATTTATTAGCTACCTTGAAACTAGATCAACGCCAAGTCTTAATGTTACAGTTTGGGTTGTCGGGCGAGAACAAGTTGACTGCAAAACAGGTTGCACAAAGACTTAATCTCAGTAATTCCAAGGTACGCTCTGCTTATGGCCAGGGTATCAAAGCTTTACGAGGTGAGCAAGACAAAATTAAAGATTATTTGGCTAGTTGAAAACTGTTTATGTCCAAGGTGAAGGTATCGCTCTTGTTGAAAGTACTTCCCTTGCTTGCAGTCTAATCGCTGTTTGCTCGCAGTTGGGGTACTTAACCTTAATCTAGATGATTGAAGGTCGCCCATTATTTTCTCCAACTACAGGTTCACTTATAAATTTGCAAAGTATTCCTGTTGCAGTTCTTGTACTCAAAATATAATCCGCCTCGCTGGTTTGTTGCAGTTTAGAAATCCCACATACTGAAACCGCTTGAAATATTCTGAGTTTTCAACACGGTGTTTAGAAGCTTACTGCGCTTTGGGCGACTGTGCTGACTCATGATCAGCACTGCGATCGCTGCGAAGAATAATGTTAATCGCCTCCTGTGCATTTCGGGTCAACTCTATTGGCCATCAGTTACATTTAGAAACTCTGCCTCTAACTGATTAGCATCAGGGGTCTGTTTTAGTTTTGAACTTGGGTGTTTGAGCTTTGATTGTTGTTTGGGTGGAGTTTGCTAGATTTCATGATGTCTGCCGTAAAACCTTCTTTAATAAACTATCTTGAATGGAAGACACAATAAAAAAGACAAGTAATTAGTTGGATCATATATTGATATATGATTTCAGCGTCACAATATATGATTCGGAAATAGCACTTAAAGCGAAGCCATGCAAATTCGACTAGCTGTAATTAGCAATGCTGGAGGCAGTGGTAAGACTACACTTTCAGTTCATTTAGCTTACGACTTAGCAAAACGCAAGTACAATGTAGCCCTACTAGACTTAGATCCACAAGGCTCATTAACGTTATTCTGTGGTTTGAATCCACCAGAACCAGAACAGACTTTAGCAGGAGTTCTCAAAGATCAATTTGACGGTGTTTGGCCATTAACTCCTTGCTGGAGCCAATACACGAATAATGTTGTCGTATGTCAAGGGGGAATGGTATTAACCCAAACAGCAGATGAACTTGTCCTACACAAAAGAGGAGCCTACCTTTTAGCCGACTGTTTAACAGATTATCCACTAGCACAGGACGTAGTTATTTTTGATTGCCCTGCAACCCTTGGTCCTTTACCTTTAATGGCTCTAGCCGCTTGTACACATATTATTATCCCCGTACAGCTAGAACCCAAATCAATTCAAGGTGCAGCACATTTATTGGAATGGTACTACTATCATTGCAAACACTTACGTTTAAACCCAACTCCAGAAATTTTAGGATTTGTTCCCAATCAATATGATGTTCGCAGAAGTACTCATAGACAGATGCTAGCAGGATTGCCTGAACAGTTGCAACAGATGAAGATTCGAGCATTTCCGGCAATCCGGGATAGCGCAGAATTTGTCAATGCCAGTGGTCAAGGTTTACCATTGCATCTTTACCGTCCTAGTCATCCTGCTAAAGATGATTTTAAAGAAACTACTTCTCATATTGTGACTTTAATTGGAAAACCTAAGACAAATAAAAAGACAAAATAATTATGTGCGCTCGTAACACTCCTAATCTTACAAATTATTTTTCAGGTGCGAAGCAATCTCAGCAATTATCTGAAGCTGAGGAAGAAATACAGCAATTAAGAGCAGAGATTGAAGAACTTCGTGACAAAAATTCTGGCGAGTTGGAAAGACAATTGGAAGAGTTGCGAACACAACTTCAGTCACAAATAGGCATTTTGTCAATTCCTATCGAGCAAATAGAGCCAAATATAGAACAACCTAGACAAACATTTTTACCTGAAAGTCTTGAATCTATGTCTCGCTCTTTAACTAGTGATGGACAGTTACAACCAGTTATTTTGATTCAAAGGGAGAATCATTTATTAATTTTTGACGGAGAGCGACGATGGCGCAGTGCTAAAGCTTTAGGTTGGCAAACCTTGTCAGCAGTTATTATTCCAGAACCAACTGGTTTACATCGTAAAGCACTAATAACTTCTCTACATCGAGAAGACCTTAATCCTTTGGATAAAGCCGAGGCGATCGCGCGTGAATTGTCTACAATTACTGGATTAGAACTTCAAGATATTCCGCGTATTCTTTCAACAGTAGTTCGACGTTTGAATAGTCAAAAACGTATAACATCGCTGGTGGATTTAATAACAGCAGATGCAAAAAAACAAGAAAAAGAACTAGAATCTTTAAATTTAAGCGACTCAGAACGAGCAATCTTAAGTCTACTGTTAGATTTACAGCTAAATCCTGCTTCTATTGATGCCAATATTTTTCCGATGCTATCTTTAGCAGAAGACCTAAAACTTGCCATAAGGGCAGGACTTAAAGGTGTTCATGCAATGGCTCTACAAAAACTTTCCGCAAAAAATTTGGGATTGACTGAACAAAAGGCTCAATTAATCAGAGAGAAGACTATACAAAAAGTAGTAGCAGAGAACTTATCTGTTATTGCTACCCGGAAATTAGTAGCAGAGGTGATAACATCTCATTCTCAATCAGAGGTAGCAAATACTACTAGGAAAAAAGCAGTGTTACAAGTATCTCGTCGTTTAGAACAACTTTCTTTAGAAACGCTTAAGCAAGCTAACCCTACTGAACTAATAGATTTACAGGAAGTCCTACGCAAAAAATTAGTAGAAATAGAACAAGTACTGAAACAAAATTAAAACAATCGAAAAGAGAATTCTTACATTCTTACAATACACGGAGTCAAAGGAGATACATATTAATAGAAATTCAACCTACCTGGAAACCACACACAGAGCATAGCAAACTCAGTACTGAGGATCGTAAAAACCTTCCTGATAATGTGTTTGCATTTCCCAAACAGCGTAAAGAACCTTTGACAGATGCCGCTCATGTCAAGAATGCATTAGCCCGCTTTGATCAAGTCCAAGACGTGATTGAGGAAGATCGCAATTTAGCATTTGCTAATATTCAGAAGGCAGCGGAGCATTATAGGATTCATATTGAAGAAAAAAGTTGGCATGACCTTGGTAACAATGCATAGACTCATGAGCAGGTGAGCAGGCATCACTCACCAGCTACTGATCATACACTGCGTCCTAATATCAAATTTTTTATAGTTTTTTTAATCAAAGCATCTGAGTGTGATTCATAAGTAGACGAATCTGCGGCTTTTGAGTGATATCGCTGTTGGAAACGCAAAAGGGGATTATAGTGTAAATTAACACTAAGAAATACTGAGACTAATTGTCTTGAGACAGCTGTGCCTGTAACTGCTGTACTTGCTCTAAAGTTAACTGTGTTACTCGCACAATTGCTTCAGTCGCCATACCCTCGCGCAGTAAATTCAATGCAATCTCTTCTCTTGTTTTCTGAGCGCCTTCCTGTTGCCAGCTGGTTACAATTTCCATAATTTCTTCCTGCTCATCTAATCCCATTGTACTGATTGCCGATTGAAAGACTTGCTTTTCAATATCGTCCAGGCACAAATACGTATCAACAAACCCTGAAATCAATTGCATTCGTGCTGGGTCTAACTTGAGAGTTGCCAGCAGCCGCAAGCATTCCGCCTTCACCTGCGGACGTTCCTCACGGCGAATATTCATTTTTGACATAAGTGCTGCTGCCACTGGATTTGGCTGTGTTAAAAAATCTCGCCAACTTAAACGATTTAATTGGATAGCAGCAAACTGAAATTCCAGCACTTTAAAGTCGCCAAATGTTACACGATAATTTTGAGGTTCAGCCCGTTTAGGTTCATCAAAAGAAAAAATCACAACTGGGTAAATCGCTAAATCATATTTTTCATGGAGACGCGCAAAATACTTAAACATTCGCTTGGCAAAGGCTGTCTCAGTATAAGACTGGTTTTCAACGTGAATGAGAAAACAAGTATCTTGCTGCTGATAACGCACCTGAGCCAGTAAATCAATTTCCTTTTTTTCGCCAGAGGTGACATCAGTAAACACTTCTTGGGGTAAAAACTGAATAGAATCGCGCTCTATTTGGCTGACTACTTGAGGCAAAAATAAATCGAGAAACTCAATAAAAAATGTAGATAGTAATTCTTTGAAAAGGCGGTCGTGGTCAATCATACCCAATACCCTCTGTTTTCATTCCAGCAGAAGAGATGATTATATTATTTATGGTAAACACAGGGACAATTGAAAGTAATACTGCTGTACAACGCCACTATCCTACACACGACAGATTTACACTCGCCCTGTAAATTAAGACTAACCATCCAGTTATCCAGATATCTTTGAGATATCTGACAAAATTGATTTATGGGTATTGCCATTAAATCAGCATCAATTGCACTGTATTGTAAGGCATAACTTTATCAGGATGAAAAGTCAAAGCTATGTCAAAGCTAGAACGAGACGAAAACCGAGAAGAACGCATTGATATGGAAGCTGTTGTTGATGCCTACGGAGAAGAAGAACGCGCGATAGGATGGTACTATTACCTCGCTGAGAACATGAATTTTCCCTTCCAAGCACAGTGGATTAGCCGCAAGCGTCCCGAAGTCAGAAATGTTGAAGTAAGAGAAATGTCTCCAACAGATGATTGTTCTCACGATATGTTCGTAGAAGTGCGATACGAAGAGGGAACCATTGACGATATTTTTTCCGCACGTCTATCGGAAATTAACGCCATTGATGTTGACGAACAAACCGCCCAAGTTATAGCTGACTGGCATTATTGGGTGGGAAGAGGATACGAATTTTAGCAATTATGTGGTAAAAGTCTGTTCTTCTGAAAGTGGAAATATCTCCTCCTCCGTCTTTAGATTACCTCGACAAATCGTCCGCTTACCTTCATTTCGGACAATAAAATCACACTCGTGTTTGAGCGAAAATAAGCTGATGTATTTATTTTAGATACATCAGCTTTTGACTTACCCCAAGATTTCAATCACAGCCGCTAAAATAGCTGGCGCTTTGTCTGAAACCGGAATGAATACCCGCTTTTGCCAGTTGATGATCTCGGTGAAACATCCAATAGCTACCAGTCGCTCTGCCAGTGAGATAGCATTGGTATTGAGCCGAGATACAAGTAAAAAGCAGCAAGATGGTCTGGAAAGCGTTGCTATATATAAGGTTCAGGCATTTTTAAATAAAATTGGCAGGATAGCGCAAATCTTGGGTATGTATCGCTACAATAACTGGAGTATTTATTAATTTTAATTACAGGTTTCACAGGTTGAACGGTGAATAGCTTTCGCCGTAAAATCTCTGAAACTCCTACAAGCAATGGATTACAGCCCAAATATTAGCCTCCTACCACAGAGTATTTATAATTCTCTTTGGTAGGCGAAAAGCAAATATGGGGTCAGAAGTGCCAGTGCATTCATGCACAAGTTCTCATTAGACATGAAAAATAATAGAACGTATATATAGCAACGCTTTCCAGACCATCTTGCAGGTTTTTACACGTATCTCGGCTTAATACCTATTTGCTGCCCTAATCAAGTCACTTTACCTTTTAGCGTTGGTGGCAAAGTTCAGTTCCCCAAAAATATTTGTGCAACTTGTCCGGTAAGGGAACATTGTACTAATTCTAAAACTGGGCGCAGTGT
>JAHHHR010000116.1 GCA_019359245.1 Nostoc desertorum CM1-VF14
ATATCATTTTGTACATTGTTTTTGGGAGACTGACGAACTCTTCCATAATTAGGATCTAACGTTTTGCGCCGTTTGGCCTCGCCCATGTTGTATTTCTCCTACCAATAACACTTTTGTGTATCTGCTTATGAATGCTTCTGAGTTGCTCTAGCGTTACGCTGCTCTTGAGAGAGATTTTACCGGAGTTAAGCGGTTAATTAATTTACATTCAAATCCCTTAAATTATTACTTGCTTTAGGGTTTGATAATTTCTGTATTTTGCGCCTTCAAGCCTTAAAAATAAGCCAGCTTTAATCAACTCCGGCTCATTTCTAGTAATCCATGCAGTTAACCTGCCCATAACGGAAACCTCTATTCCTTCATAGTTCACTGCTTCTGTAAAGCCTGCGTCAAGTGAATCAATTCTATCGATAACTCTATCTACTATAGGAAGAAAATCTACCTCTATTGCTCCTAACTCCAATACAGATTGTCTGGTTTTAGATGAGTTGTACTTGATGAACGCTTTTTCGTCTTCACCCCAATACAAATTTCTCACCACTACATAATCAACCTGATTACCACAAGCTTCTATTAATCGTTTGAGTTGAATTACGCTGTCTTTGACTCTGCCTAGTACCGATACCATAGTAATGCGATAGCCCAAGCTTGACGATTGCACATCTTGAACAAAATCCTTAAAATAATCTCCCACTCCAGACGGCAGATCCATTAAAGCTACAGTAGGACTTAATTGCTGTAAATCATTCTTGAAAATCTCGTTGAACCCATGTTGATTAAATTTGATTGTTTTGACCCCTCCATTTACAACTCTGTTATAGTGTCTCCAAAGTTGTGGATTGTTAGAGTCGCAGTCATACGCTACAACATGAATCAAGTTGGCCAAGTACATATCTAATAGAAACCTAGCCACAATACTTTTACCTGTGCCTCCCTTTTCTCCAGTACACACTACTATTCTTTTATTCAGTGCTGCTCTTTCTCCATTAATCGGGTAAGTTTGACTCATAATTCAACCAGTTTATAAATCTTCAGCACTGTAAAGTTTTGGTTGAAAGGCAGGGTTGTTTAATTCACCCTCTAGGTTTGATTGTGCCGATTGCTCCTGCGAGAAAGGCTGTTTACTTTTTCTTTTGCCCTTTGCACTATTTACTGTTGATTTCTCCGGCTCACTACTGGCTTGAACTGACGCAGTATTTTCCACTGGTGGCTCAGTTTCAATCGCAGTATTCCCCACCGTTGGCTGAGTTTCAGTAGCCGGATTTGATAAAGTACTACTGTTGCCACTTGAGTCGGTCTTTTGACGGCGATGAGTGCTTTTTTTCAACTCACCGATTAAATATTTGATTCTGCTGCCAGCCAAATTAATACCCAGACCCTTCAGCATTTCTGAAACTTCATCATAACTGTAGCCGTACTTATCAGAGGTCAGCTTCTCAATGTACCGTCTCATTTTCCTGATGGCCTCTCTGTCCGATACATCTTCTCGTTCTTTCGGCTTCTGTTCTTTCAGCAGATTGATGGCCTTATCAATCTTCTGTTTCGTAATTATTTCTGAATTCTGATGTTCACTCATGGTTATCTCGTGAATCCCGATTAACTGATAATTATCGGCTATTTGAATAATTTTTCCCAATTTTTTTTTCAAAATCCTACAAAAATCGGCTATTGCGGCTACGCCGAATTACCTCTTCGTATTACGGCTACGCCTTATATTTTTTAGTGTGGCAGCTTCGCTGGTATTTTTATTCAAGCTAATGCTAAAAAATCTGGCTATTACAGCTACGCTGAATTATCGTTTCGTATTACGGCTACGCCGAACTATTATTTTGTGCGACAGCTACGCTGAATCAGAGAATTTTCATATAGCGGCTACGCCGTTTTTATCGACTCTATGGTGGCTACGCCGAACCAGAATTTATCTCCTGCTTGATTTGATTCAAATTCCGGCTGCGCCGTTGATATATCCCTCTGTAGGTTGTAGGATAGTCAGCAGCACGGCTACGCCGTTGTACTCTCGCCCCCAGCCTCTCGCTGTGTCCCCGTCCATACGTAGCAATCGACACATCGCTCACCCCGTATTTGGGCTAGAAGCCAGCCATGCCTCAAAGCTTACGCTTTGTCTCGCTGCGCTCGAACGGCAGACTGGTTCAAGTGGGGAAACCCCCCTTGAAAAACCCCCCTCGCAATGTCCCGATATTTTCTCGACTTATGGCGAATCGCAAGCAGTCAAAAGCTCTAGTCCGAAAGCATATTTTTCCAGTGAGATTGAGTGATATCGAACTGGACTTGCTGCGAATAAAATCACTTGATGCGGGGATGTCAGTAAGTGAACTTATGAGACGTAATGCGTTGATGCGTCCATTGCCAAAACGACTGAGTAAAATTAGCTTGCAAACATATTGGGAATTAGGACAAATCGGGAACAACCTCAACCAGCTTGTTAAGGCAACTAACACAGCTATATTAATGGGGCGAACTCCACCAGCAAAACCAGAACTGTTACGAGAACTTTTAGAACTGCTGCATCAGTGCAGACGAGACATTGCCTCGGATGATATTGAATCTGACGACTGGGAAGAAGAGGAAGAGGATGATTGGGAAGCAGACTAAAGGCAGAGGTTTTCGCAAGCTGTTGGATTATTTAGAATCCCGTGAAGATGCTAAACTAATCGGCGGCAATATGAGCGGGAGAAATGCGCGTGAATTGGCGCGAGAGTTTAAGCTGTCTCGACAACTAAATTCTGATGCAGAACGTGTTGTTTACCATGTCTCGCTGTCAGCAGCTAAAGACGATAAGTTAGATGATGAAAAGTGGAGTGAGATTGGCGACCGCTACATGAAGGAAATGGGGTTTGATGCCAATCAGTTTGTCATCTTCCGCCACCATAACACCGACGACGACCACATCCACATTGCCGCCAGTAGAATCAGGATGGATACAGGGCTAGTAGTCCATGATTCTTGGGATTATGTTCGCTCTGAGAAAGTCCTGCGACAAATTGAGCATGACTATGAATTAGTGCAAGTCCAGGGCAGTAGAGAGAAACTAAATCGCACACCCAGCACCGGACAAATTAGACGCATAAGGCGAGAGCAAGAAGAATTTTCACAGGGACAACGTGACTCTCCTCCACAACGCATCATCAAAGAGTCAGTTCAGCAGACAATTGACAGAGCCGGAGTTGATAATCCCCAAATGCCAACGCTGATCATGCGCTTGCAGCAAGCTGGCATTAGTGTGAGAACAGGATTCACTAGGAACGGTAAGTCTAAAGGCATTTCTTATGAGAAAGATGGGCAGGCTTTTAGTGGCACACAGTTAGGTGCAGCTTACACTTTCCCTGGACTGCAAAAACATCGCGGTGTTGACTACCAACCAGAACGTGATGATGAACCTATTCATGAATTGCTGCTCAAACCTGTTAAACCACTCCCAGTTGAGCAGTTAGAAAAACTCTTTCAAGATATTGAACACAAACAGCAACAGCCTCAGTTCACTCTACCACAAGAGGATATAGCTCTGTGGCCCAAATTGTATAAATACTTGAATGAGAAACGCGGTATACCAGATTCTTTTATTGAAAGATTACACAACCACAATTTGCTTTACATCGATGAGCAAAAGCAGATTTTATTTATCAAACGTAATCTGGATGGCGAAAAAACTGGTGCATTAGTTTGGTCAAACCCCGGACATAATCATCACACTGTTGAGTATGACCAAAACGCCTCTACACCAAATGGTTGGTTTCATATAAATTTGGGGCAGAATCCACAACAAGAAATTAAAAACGTCTTCTTATGTTCTTCGCCAATTGATGCGGTGTCAGTAGGCGTGTATGTCCTAGCCAAAACAGGAGCCTTACCATCGATGAGAACAATGTTTATGGTAGCTGATGACCCGAACAATTTACCCCTAGAATTTCTCAAAAATTGCTATAGGGTAGTTCTGGCATTCAATAACGATGAGCAGGGGGATAAAACTGCTAGTGCAGTATTAGAATTGTTGCCCTCTGGTCAAAGATTTAAACCGACTTATCCTGATTGGAATCAGGAATTAAAAGCTCATTTTTATGAAGCGGAACTTGAACGCGAACGGCAGTCGCGTAGTCGTGGTTTTAGTCTGTGAGCCATGCGGAGCGTACACCTGACTCGTGGGTTAAGTTCGAGAAAGAATTTTTGAAACACAATTGCAACATATCATGATTACGCATTGTCAATAAGACCCCAGCTTATTGACAATAAAAATTGCTCAAAAAAGTGGCTGCAATTGAGACTGGATAAGAGTTACAGAAGATTTTTTTCCAAAACACTGGACGGCCAAAAGGACAAAAACTGGTCATTTCTGTCCTTTTGGACGGCCGTTGACAGGTGGGCATTTGTCAACAGAGCATGACAATTGAGTAACGTTGGCGCTCACTGGACGGCCAAAAGGACAAAAAACCACTGTTTTTGTCCTTTTGGCCGTCCAAAAATATTAGTGTCGGATGAGACTGAATTAGTACGGTTAAACTACACCAAGTTCACGGCTTACGAGTGTTTAGTGTAGTTGTTGCGTTAGACGAGTTTCTGTTTCAGTTAACGCTAAATATATAGAATGACTCCTGAACTCACAGTGGAAATTTCAGATTCACTTACTGAAGAAGTTGATCGATTGAGCGGGATTTTTGAAGTACAGTTGCAACACAAACGTATTATATATTCTCAATAATTTTAGAGTTATTGAGAATGAGTCTATTTGATAAAAGTGGCTAAAAGCTAGTTTGTGTATGTATTAGACACCCATTTTTGGGTCAAAGCAATGTTCTAAATAGCAGACATTTTGTAGTGAATAGTCAAAGTTCCTTGACAGCTATAACAGTTAAAAGCGTGTATAAGCGGAGCTTAATAGCAGACATTTTGTATATAAATAGGGGTTTTAGGTGCAAAATGTCTGCTATTTGTAACTGTGATTAATCAGACAATTTCACTACTTAAAACAAGTTTCATCTCTATTAACAAGCGTGGAGATTGTAAAAGAACAATTCTTGGCTAGGCATCAAAGAAAAATAATCGAATGTTAAGAGGGTTGGGTTAAGCTAATGAAAGAATTATTGAAGTATATTTGCAACACGACAGTATTATATATTCTCATTTCCCGCTAGATGATGCCGTTTTACACTGGCAAATTCTGTCTGAAGATAGTGTCAATAACTCCGAATTTTATCAATAAGGTTTCTGTATAATAAATAGTTAGGCGGCTTAAGAGTATCGGTAGTAGCAGCAATTTAAAGTTAACTGTATTGTTTAAAGTTGGCATTAGTAAATATAAATATTTTTATGTATAAAAACCTTGAAGCACTATTGGAAGAAATAGAAAATCTTTCAAATACTCAAAAACTGCTTCTGCTAGAGATTGCAAAAAGTAGAACAGGGATATATGCAGGTACACTAGCATCAAAAGTAGATTTGTCAAGAGATGAAACCGTATATCGGGTTCGAGAGTTAAAATCAAAAATGTTAGTTGAAATTCTGCCTTTGACGGATTACTTATATCGGTTATCAATGGAAGTTGTTTCAGTTATAGGTGATGTAGAAACATCTCCAGATATCTGGAAAAAAATTGCAGAACATATCTTACCAACAATAATTAATACCAAAGATGAAGCTGGAACCTCTATATTGTTTTTAGCTGCCGACCCCGCAAATGAAACACGTCTTCGCTTAGGTGAAGAATTTAGAGAGATCCAGGAGAAATTACAATTAGCCAAGCTTAGACACAAATTTCGTATTGAACAGCGAACATCTGTTAGGCCAGTAGATATTAGTCAGGCAATGTTAGATGTACAACCAAACATTGTTCATTTCTCTGGGCATGGTACGAGTAGTGGAGAGCTTTGCTTTGAAAGTTTATCAGGCATAACACAACTTGTCATGCCTGATGCACTAGCTGCATTATTCGAGCAGTTTGCAAATCATGTAAATTGTGTGATATTAAATGCTTGCTACTCTGCAAATCAGGCAGATGCTATTTCTCAACAGATTCCTTATGTGATTGGCATGAACAAAATGATTGGGGATAGAGCAGCAATTGCATTTACAGTTGGCTTTTATCAAGCGATTGGAGCCGGGAAAACGATTGAAGAAGCATACAAATTAGGGGTTGTGCAGATTCGTCTTCAAGGCATCCCTGAACATTTTACTCCAAAGTTAATTACTCAAGAATGATAATGCTAAGAAAAAAGGAACAATAAGCCAATGTTGGATAATTAGTTAAGGGCAATCTATGCAAGCAAAGAGCGAAGTCATAATTAAATTTAGTGGTGATATACCAACAGCAACACCAGCAGCTAACAAAAAGGTTGCAGCGTGTCATAGCTGCTATTTATATAACAAATAATTGCAGATATCAGCCGGGTGAGCAAGTTGGTGTTGTCTAAAATTGAGTTTTTAAGGGTTAAAAGAATCAACTCAAATATAGATGTAAATCAATGATATGTAGCATTTATAGAATATTTATTGATGATATTGATAAAAGTAAGAAAAAGTTTGATGTGATCGGAACAATGCTTGAATAGCAGGGTTTTTGGCAGCCAATACCTCGTAATAGAGATACACCGCATTGGCTCTCAAAACCTTTGCTATGGCTTGCTTGTGGTGACTAAAGTAAGAAACGAAGTGCAGAATTTTCTTACTTTGAGCATCCAACATTTAATGGTTGCTCTTTAGGGAGCTATGCCGGAATAAGTCTTATTGTGATTCCCCTAAAACAGTCGTCGGCATACACTCCCTAACCCGCTTTTAGTTTAGGGAGTAACGTTCTTAATTTATTAACCAATTCGTTTAGGAGAAACGTTTCTCCTAAATTCATTAAGGATAACCCTGTCGTTATACTGGGGCGGGTGCAACGCCTACATCACAAAGTATCTACAGTTACCCATAATTGATGGGCGCAGTTAAATATTCGTAGGGATTACCTGACAACTTTTACTAAGTCACTCATTCCCTAGTAAGGCTTCTAGCTTGTTTAGAAGGTTTACTAGCTGCTTTTGTTTTTTTGGTTCTTTCCATAGCTGACGCTTTTTAATGCGCTGGGTAATATCTTTGAGTCTTTCTGGTATTTGGTTAGGTGTTTTAGATGAGGTCGATGGTTCATCAGGAGTGTTGGCGATAATTTGTTCTTTGATTTGACTTAAAGACCAATCGTTAGCGATCGCCTCTGACAAGAGTTGTTTTCGCACTTCCTCATCTTTTACCCGTGCCAATGCTTGGGCTTTGGTGTATTCCAGCTTGCCTTTCCGCAGTGCCATTAAAATGTCTTCCGGCAGATTGAGCAGAGGTAAACGCTTGGTGGTAAACGATAGCCAATTCATCAGCCCCAAGCTCTCAAATACCTGTTCTACCGTCTTTGATTGCTCCAAATCCACTTTAGGAGAAACGTTTCTCCTAGATTCTGTCTCAGAATCTAAATTGTCAGAAATGTTATCAAGAGATTCCGTTGATTCTGGGTTAGGAGAAACGTTTCTTCTAGATTCATCTAATGAGTCTGTTTGCTGCTGCTCTCCTTTGCTGTAAGTGTTCTTCATGCGGTACAGCAAGGATTTGACGGCTTCTACATCGCAATGCAGCCGGATTCCCAACA
The DNA here is from genome assembly GCA_019359245.1 of Nostoc desertorum CM1-VF14. Lineage (GTDB taxonomy): Bacteria > Cyanobacteriota > Cyanobacteriia > Cyanobacteriales > Nostocaceae > Nostoc > Nostoc desertorum. The sequence continues at coordinate 7,625 of JAHHHR010000116.1, forward strand.
GGTGCAATATCCCTTCAGTTTCTTCAACAGGGTTAAGGTCTTCTCGTTGCAGGTTTTCAATCAAAGCCAACTGAAACGCTTGGTCATCAGATAGCTCACGCACAACTACAGGCGCGACTTCAAGTAAAGCTTCCTGCCCTGCCCTTAAGCGTCGTTCTCCTGCTACTAATTCGTATTTCCCTCCACCAATTGGACGCACCAACAAAGGTTGGAGAATGCCATGCTGCTTGACTGATGAGACTAATTCTTTTAATGCTTGTGGGTCAAAGTATCGTCGGGGCTGGTGTTGAGGCAGAACTATATCTGAGAGTTTGATAGTAGTTTCAGTAGCATAAGGCAACTCGCCATCTGGGGAGGATAACCAAGGTGCAGGTGGTGGAGTTGTAATTTGACCTCCAAAGGGTTTGTCTGTTTGTTTGCGTCGGATCATAAAGCCTCCAAAGCCTTGGCGATTTCTTCAAGGATAGCGACTACAGGATGTTTCGGGTCAAATACTGCTAGAGGCGCACGTTCTTCTGACGCATCGACAAAAGCGGTAGCTCTGGGGATGGGTGGGAAAATCCGACCCCAAGCGGAAAGTTGTTCTTGGATGGCTGCCAATGCTCGTTTATCGGCTGAGTTCTGTTGAGCATACCGCGTAGGAACAAACCCTGCTATTTGGATTTTGCGGTTGGCTTTATTTTTTACGTGGGTGATAGTTTGTAAAAGCTCGTCTGTTCCCTCGAAGGCTTTTATATGGGTTTCAACGGGAACGAGTACGTGTGTGGCCGCGACTAAGGCGATATAGGAAAGCAATCCTAAGCTGGGGGGACAATCTATAAGAATGAAGTCGTATTCATTTAGAACAGATTCAACGGCTTCCTTAAGGCGCAACTCGCGCATCGCAGCACTGACTAACTGCATTTCTGCTCCACTTAGGACTCGGCTTGCTGGAACCAAGTCCATGCCGTGAATGCCCTCATGAATTGGTAAGGGCTGCTCATCGATAATGGCATCAGCAACGGTTTTTTGTAACTGAGATGGCACTAACCCCATGAATTTGGTCAAGCTTGCTTGGGGGTCTACGTCGATGAGGAGAACGCGATGTTTGCGTCGTGCTAAGTGGTATCCCAAATTTTGGGTTAGTGTTGATTTGGCGACACCACCCGCTTGGTTAAACAGGGCGATAATGCGGCATGGAGGATCAGAAGTTGACACTGGCATTATTCCTAGAAGATACGATGATCTTTGGTCAACCGGCTCGGTTTTAGTTTCCAGTTTACGTGTATCAGATGAAAAAAGTTTATTTTTGGATAGAAATTCCAGTAGATTTTATATAACTTCACCGTATGTAGATTTAACAGTCTCACTATGCGGGAAAATAGCTGTTAGGTGTCTGCGGAGTGGTCAAAAGTAGCTGGTAGGGGTGCATCATGGAGACAAACTATACATTCAAATTCAATTCTGACACTGCCTTATCAGCCCTGAAAGCTGGGAAATACGACCCGCTCAACTTCTACGAGGCGCGTTTAGACCTGTTCAATCTCTCCGTAATGGCAGACTATGATCAGCTAATTTGCCTGCCCACACTAACTGCTATTGACAAATACTGGTATCAGATTGAAACAGCCCGAAAAGTACTTAGACAACTGGGTGGACGCGCATTACTAGCCGATGAAGTCGGATTGGGCAAAACCATTGAGGCGGGACTAATCATAGCTGAGTACTTAGCAAGGGGTATGGTACAGTCCATGCTGGTGTTAACTCCCGCATCCCTAGTTTCCCAGTGGCAATCAGAGTTAAGTGACAAATTTAATATTGCTACTATCACCACAGATAACCGTGACCCGCAACAACCGATAGACGAATTTTGGACGAATAATCCGCGAATTATCGCTTCATTAAACACGGCTAAGTCTGCTAAACATTATCCCCACGTCACCAGTCGCACTTGGGACTTGGTTGTTGTCGATGAAGCCCACCACTTGAAAAATCGCACTACCCTAAACTGGAAACTGGTCAACGCCCTGTCGAAGCGGTTTATCCTCATGCTCACTGCTACGCCAGTGCAGAACTCCCTTATTGAACTGTTTAATCTGCTCACCCTCCTCAAACCAGGACTGCTACAAACAGAAGCCGCTTTTAAAAAAGAATATGTCGATTCCAGGAATGGACGAGTCCCTAAAAATCCAGAAAAGTTACGCTCTCTGATGCGGGAAGTCATGGTGCGAAATACCCGCGCTCTAGTAGATGTCAAGCTGCCTAAACGCTTCGCCACCACAATTACCGTTACCCCTCAAGCTGGCGAGGAGAAACTTTACCAGGACTTGAGCGAGTACCTACGTTCTTCAGAGGATAAGCTAGACAGACTCTCCCGCACCAATTTGCTAATGCGTGCTGGTTCATCCCCTGGTGCTTTGGCTGACTCCCTCAAGCAACTGACCAAACGCCTACCTGATGAAGAACTGAAGTCTTTAGCAAGACGAGCATCTCAAGTAAAGCAGGTTGAGAAAGCAAAAGTATTGGTAGAGATGCTCTCAAAATCTTCCCAGAAAACCTTGGTCTTCACGACTCATAAAGCAACTAGCACTTATTTGGCCCAAACTCTGCAAGCAGCAAATATCCCTTTTGCAGAATTTACTGGTGGGATGTCCCTTAAACAGAAAGATGAGGCTATAGCCGCATTTCGAGATACTGTTTCTGTACTGCTGGCATCTGAAACAGGCGGAGAGGGACGTAACATCCAGTTTGCGAACGCGATCGTTAATTATGACCTGCCCTGGAACCCAATGAAAATAGAACAGCGCATTGGTCGTATTCACCGCATTGGACAAACGCAGGATGTTTTTATTTTTAACTTTTGTCTAAAAGGCAGTATCGAAGAGTATATTCTGCGGATCTTGCATGACAAAATTAATATGTTTGAACTGGTGGTCGGAGAGATTGAAACAATTTTAGGGAACGTGGATGATGAATTTGACTTTAGTGAAATTGTTATGGATATCTGGCTCAAGCATCAAGTCAAGCCCGAATTAGATACAGCCTTCGAGCAATTGGCAGATAATTTGTTGAAAGCCAAAAACCAGTATCAGCAAATTCAAGAACTGGATGAACAGATTTTTGGCGAAGATTTTGAAGCTTGAGAAATTGATTTGACTGAATATGTTATCAGACCCAATTATTGCTACCTTAGAAAAAATTGTTTCTCTGCATGATGGAATAGCAGAACCTGCTGGTGAACACATTTTGAATGTGTTGTTGACTGAAAATATAGCATCGCTGCTTTCGCTCCCAGAAGAAGTTACTTTTACAACTATTGCTGATGTACCCCAAAGTGTTTTTGTCACCTATCATTCAGAAGTCTTAAATAAGCTATCTGAACTATTAGCTGTTAAAGGACTTATTAGTGCGTTGAGTGTTAAATTCGATGGACATCTGAAAAACACAGGCTTTGAGAAACTTTTATTGGAGAGACTCGCACCTCAAAATGGCTTAATTCGTTTTTTAGATGCTAAACCAGAAATTACTCGTTACATCTTGTGTAATGTAGCTTACACAGCAAATGCTTCCGAAAAAAGGATTGGTTTAGTTTCGTTCATTATCAATGAAATAACCGGAGTAACACCAGTAGAAATTGGGGATGCTTTGTTTTGGGAGTCTGACCTAATGACTGTGGAGCATCAAGAGACACCATTGGCGATGCCAATTGAAGAATTGTTGAGCTTAATTGAACATCAAAGTGCAATATTAATTGGTAAATCTCTAGATAATTGGCAGGCTAAATTAACAAGAGCTAGAGCTAGGGATGAAGAAAGGCTCAAGGATTATTACAACACGATTAGCGACTCGATTCGCAACAAGATTGAGTCAAAACATTTGATTGGTGATGAACTAGATAAAGAACTAGCACGAATTGAAGCCACTAATAGAGAGTTAGAGAGAAAATTGTTGGACATCCAAGAGCGTTATGCAATGAGTGTAGAAGCTTCGTTGCACAGTGCAATGATTATCCATCTCCCTACGGTACATATTCAGTGTGAGTTGCAACGAAAGAAAGTAAAACGGACTGTAACAGCAGTTTGGAATCCGTTCACTAAAATTCTTGAGCCGCTTCGCTGTGAATTATCAGGAGAACCTGTTTACAATTTCTATTTAGATGACAAGTCCGCCAAAATTATCTCACCAACAGTTTGGAGCAAGTAATTGGTGAGATTGACGCTACAAGGTGTTGACCTCTGCAAGAATCAACTAGGGGTTGAAACTTTGTCGCTTTTAAGCTACAGTTTATAATCTATGGCTGATATCGTTCGTCAAAAAACACTGCTAGTCTATGCAAAAGAAGACGGCAAGGAGCCGTACACCGATTGGCTGGAAAGCTTGAAGGACTATGTGATCCGTTCCAGGATAATCCGACGGATAGAGCGACTCAAGCAGGGCAATTACGGGGATTGCAAGTCAGTTGGCTCAGGCGTGCAAGAAATGAGGTTTTTCTTTGGCAGTGGCTACCGCGTTTACTTTGGAGAATCCGCGAACGATCTAGTAATTCTTCTATGTGGTGGCGACAAGGACAGCCAGGACAGGGACATAGAAAAGGCTAAAGGATATTGGCAGGCTTATCAGGAGGAACAGGATGAGCAAGAAACTGAGAAACCATGACGAGGTTGTGTTCGAGCAGATGCTGAACCCGGAAATGGCAAAGGCTTACCTGGACGTTGCCCTTGAAGAGTACGAGCAGGATGGCGATATTGCGTTTTTTCTGGAAGCGCTGCGGAACGTGGTGGAAGCACGGGAGGGGATGACGCGCCTTGCGGAAAAAACGGGTTTGAACCGCCAGAATCTTTACCGAGTCTTGTCGCCAGAAGGCAACCCAGAACTGCGAACCATCAGCCTTATTCTGCATCATCTCGGCTATCGCCTGAGTGTGCAACCAATTCAAAGCTGAAAATTTAAAAGTATATGCGGGCTTTTACTGAAGCTTACCCAGATGAGCAAATTGTGCAGCAGCCTGCTGCACTAATTCCTTGGTTTCATAACTAATCAGGGCATTATCCCAGAACTTATATAGAAATTAATATAGACAAAGCCTATATACAAACTGACTCCGGCAAGTACCAACTGCGATCGCTCTATCTTGGCATGGGCAAAGGATATCTGGTGTTTTGTAAACTGGCGCGACCATGCAGCGAAAATGTTTTTCGGGCATTTTTCGAGTCAAAAAGGCTGAAAACTACCTTTCAGAGCGGCTTTGAACGCTTTCTTTGTTGGCTGACGTGCGAACAAAGACAGCCGATGATTGCAGGGATTGCTCACAGAAACTTTAAAGCAAGATCAGTGCCTTTGCTGTATCAGTCTTTAGCAGGGAGAAAGTAGAACTGAAGTAACAAATTTTACTTTCTTCATCAGTATTAATTTTATGAAATTTTCGTCTAAAGTTTTGGCTGTTTTAACTTCAACTTTTGGTTTATTTTCAATCAATTTTGCTGTTTCTCTACCTGCAATTGCGTCAGTTACATGTGAATCTGGGACAATGGCAGGACTGTGCCAAAACGGGAAAATTGTACGCTAAGGAATTATACTAACTCCTAAACTCCTTACCAGACAACGGTTTCAGCTTAATTTAAAGTTTGTTTTTTTCCTTCTCAAAGGACGCAAATT
>JAHHHR010000117.1 GCA_019359245.1 Nostoc desertorum CM1-VF14
TGCCATCAACAAATCCATCTTGGAACAACATAGCCATAGTGACTTGCTTGAGCCGGATACCTGGAAACTCGTAAGTCCGGTTCTGAGGGGGGAAGGAGGCAGCAATGCTTCCGCCCTACCCGCCAGATAGTTACGCTGCGTCACTTTTCTAACGCTAATAAGGCGATTAGAATAGCTGCATAACATCAGTTTCTGGAGAGAGCGTACCTTTTTCAGTTTGCCCAGAAAGTGTCTTGACAGTTGTTGATGAAGATATTCGTGTGCGTTTTGTAGAGTCTGAGCCTGTTCCAGAACCTTCTTCTGTTACTGGAGCGCTTCTATTTAGCACTTTTATCATCGCTTGTAGATTGAAAAAAAAAGGGCTTTGACGCCGCTAGTTCCGTTTTCATACGGATGAAAGTTGAAGGTGTCATAAAGCTAATTGAAGTAGATCCACAGGAGACATAGCACCATAGACAAACTAATCTAGGGATGAACTATCTTGCTAGTAACGCACATTAGGTAGTGCATTACTGGGAGTTCAAGTGGGAGCATTATAGTTATCAATAAATCGTCGTTCTCAGGAATTTCTGTAACGGCGCTCTAAATAATATTTGAGGCACTTTAATGGATAGCATACACGCTGCAATTCTCACTAAAATTCTTACTGATAACGGTTTCGCTTCTGGCACTATCGCCGAAAAATTTATCCAGTGCCGGACACCGAGGCATGATGATTACTTACTTAGATTTAGTTGGGATAATAATTCCGAATTAGTTGGAATTGAATTATTAGATTGCTGGGCAAATTCTCTAATTTCATCCTGGAACACTTCTCCATCCATGATCCATCTAGTTTTGAGGCAAGTACAATTTTTTGTTAAAGAGTATGAAACTATTTGGCACTCATAAATAGTTACTAATTAAAAGACTACGAAAGCAGCTGCTTTGATTATTTATTTAAGCCAAGCCTTTAATTTTTGTCAAAAGTTTGGGTGAACACCTTCAAGAAAACGGGATGAAACTGGCTGTTGTTAGTTCTGGTTCAACCGAAAGTGCTTTACTGCTTAATCCTCGAAGCATCAGTAAGAATGTTGGCGTTCTAATTAACGGCTACTTTGATCCTTGTAAACTTGTAGCATTCCCCCCTGAAGTCAACCGGGCAATTTTAACTCGTTTCGGTGCTGCCCCTGCAAATAAAGATACTAACAAAGACGGTCGCTTAAATGAAGCAGTGGGCTGGAGTGAGAAAGTTCTTCTAGATTATGTCATTCCAGAATTAAAACCTGATGTAGTCTTTAATTGGCTAACCGAACCTGACAGTACTCAGCATGAGCTTGGGGCAGGATCTCCAGAAGCAATTAATGTAATCCGCAACGATGACCGCAATATTGGTTTAATTCTAGATAAACTCAAAAAACTTGGATTGTATGACCGAACTAATATTTTTGTGATCTCAGATCACGGCTTTAGTGTTCATACCTATACAGTCAACCTGACACAAGAATTAATTAATGCTGGGTTAAAGCTTTCAAAAGACTCAGATGACGTAGTTTTAGCTAGCAGCAGTCAGGCAGTGTTACTACATATTAAAGACCGCAACCCTCGGCAGATAGAGAAAATAGTCAAGTTCTTACAAAAAAAGGACTGGGCTGGGGTTCTCTTTACAGCAGCATACAGACCCCAAAACTCCCAACTTGACGATTCATTTGCTCAACAAAATAAGCAAAATCATCTCAAACCAGAAGGTTGGGTAGGTGGAACCTTTTCTTTAGAACTCATCCATGAGTTTAATCAAGAACGAGGTGCTGACATCATTCTGACTTTTCCCTGGACATCGCAAAAGAACGCCTTTGGAGTCGAAGGAACTGATTTTACAGAGACTACTAGTGGAACAACTGGGCCGCTTACAGGCAATGACAGCGGTCATGGCAGTATGAGTCCTTGGAATATTCGTAATACCTTTATTGCTTGGGGAGTCGATTTCAAGCAAGGGGTAACTATTGATACCCCAGTAAGTAACGTTGATATTACTCCCACGATTCTTGCACTTAAGGGTATTAATAGCAATGAAAACTTTGACGGTCGTGTACTCAAAGAAGGCTTGAAGGCAGGCATAGACCCAATAGACATCAAAGTTCAGACTAAGGTTTTTACAACCACAACACGAGGCTATAAAGCTTCTATCCAAGTCTCAGAGGTGGAAAATCAACGCTATATAGATAAAAGCCGGCGTGAACGCTAAGGCATAACCTCAGAAAAAAATTACTAACCATTCTCCTTTTCACGGAACAAACTACAAATGAATCCTTGGGTACTGACAATGGCAGTACCCTTACCCCAGTCAAATCTACTACCGAAGCTTGACCATTCCTGAACTACTAGGTGGAGTCAAGAGTTATGATAAACCACCTCCCGGCTGGAAGAACGTGGAGGTTATTGCAGATTTAGCGATTGGAAGTCCAGTACAAGTCTACAATTTCGTCTCCCGGCAATGGCAAAGAGGGGTAATGACGGACTACTGGGAAGCAGGGGGATTTTTGGTGGTGCGCTGTGGGAGGCGAGGGCTTTTATGTTTTCAGCGGGGAGTGTGTGGTGGTGGAGAGTTGGAACAGTTAAATAGAATTTAGGAAGTAATTGAATCATAGGCAGACAAACTTGTGCTTAAAGTTCACTTGCGTAAACAGAGGAGTGCAACTTGAATGTTTGAGTAATCAAACTTTCTACAGCATCAGCTTGAACTGGTTTAGAGAATAAGTATCCCTGACCATATTTGCATTGCAATTTCTCAATTAGCTCCAGTTCCTCCAGCCTTTCTATGCCCTCGGCTGTTACGTCTATGCCAAGATTATGGGCTAGTGTGATGATCGCCGAGACAATTTCTGCATTTTTGCTACTAGTATCTATCTGATTGATAAACGAGCGGTCAATCTTCAACACACTAATTGGAAAATCATGCAGGTAGCTTAAAGATGAATAGCCAGTACCAAAGTCATCTATATGCAATTGCACTCCCATTTCTTGAAGTTGCCAAAGCCTTTCGATTGTAGATTGGTTATTTTCGATGATTGTGGTTTCGGTAATCTCCAGCTTTAAGCTGCGTGCGTCTAAGTTTGTTTGCTTTAAAATCTCGCGGATTTCTTGATTAAGATTAGATTGCAAAAGCTGTTTGCTAGATAGATTAACACTAATTGTCAACTGGTCATTCAAAAACTTCTGTTGCCAGACCTTCAATTGGTGGCAAGCCTCTCGAAGTACCCAATAGCTAATGGGTACAATCATTCCTGTTTTTTCTGCTACTGAAATAAACTCCCCTGGAAACATAAAACCTCTTCGGGGATGTTGCCAGCGGATTAGAGCCTCAAAGCCGATAATTTTGTTCGTTGAGAGTGAAACAATTGGTTGGTAGTGAACTCGGAATTCTTGGTTCTCAACTGCACGCTCCAAATCGGACTCTAACTGCAATTGCTTGCTAGTTTCTATAAACATGGGTGCGTCAAACACCTTGTAACTAGCTTTGCCTAAAGTCTTGGCATGATGCATTGCAATATTAGCATTGCCCACAAGCATCTGTGCCTGCTCATACCCTGTTGTAGTCAAGGCAATACCAATACTTGCACTCATAAATACCTCTTGGCAACCTAAATAAAAAGGCATTTCTAACTCTTGTTGCAGCAGTTTAGCAAAGTGAATCGCATCACTAAGAGCTTGAATATCTTCTAGTAATATGGCAAACTCATCTGCTTCTAAACGTGCCAATGTATCTCTAGACCTAACGCAGATTTCAAGCCGCCGAGCAAAAGCAATTAGCAGTTGATCTCCACTCGTGTATCCTAAACTATTGTTAACCAACCCAAACCGATCCAAATCCAGATAAAGGACGGCAAGCGCTACACTTGGCTGCTTTTTTACTCGCTCGATACCCTGCTCTAGGCGTTGTATAAATAATGTTCGGTTCGCTAGACCTGTCATCGAGTCATGAAAAGCTACATGAAATAATTGTGCTTCTGCCTGCTGACGCTTATCAATTTCTTGTTTTAACAATATATCAAAATTTGATAACTCGGCAGTTAAGGGCTTGACCCTTTTCTCTAATTCACCATTGGCTTGTTGCAACGCTTTTTGAATACGCTGGTATTTGGCTATTTGAGCTACTTGTTCTGCTCGAATCTCACGTTCGCGCCTGACTTTGTTGATGTAACTGCTAAAAAAATCCCTTAAACCTGGCTCTCGTTGAACTAGTTTCTCCAAATGCTCTATAGCTCGTTTGTCTGTTTGGTAATTAACTTCTGGATGACCTTCTATCCATACATGACACATCTTTACATAGCCAGCAAACGTCACTAGATACTGATAATTTACGCTCCCAAGCAGACGCCGTAGTTCACTGCGGCAGTATTGGGACTGCTCTGGTTCTAGGAACATAAAAATTGAACAGTACAGTAGACTTTCTTCAACTACTGGATTTAAAGAAGATAACAGCATTGACTCATTAATTGAATCCCTTAATAAATAAAGGTGTATTTCAATCTCTGTTTCTGTTGGAGGTGGTGAGCCAATGATTTCTAAAACTTTTGATGCCTCTACTCCAAGAGAATGTAACGAACAACTGTGGCAAATCATACAGTAAGGTATAACACAGTAACGTGATAGATACGCAGAAAGCTTCTCTTTGAATAGCAACGACAGCGGATTGTTTACATAGGCAAAAAGAGTTTGTTGCCAAAGGTTTTCTAATACCTGTATGTTCTGTTCTGCCGATTCAAAGAAGGGTGGAACAAAACCAAATTTTTCTTTGATTTCTGCCTTTATTTGTTCACTCGTTCGCATAAGGTTTGACTAGTTCGACGCCAAACTGCATCGATATATTACTACAAGCAAGTTATTCATTGCTTGTAATATTTTGTTAAATATTAACTATGAAAATGTCATTAAATTTAAAGTAATTATATAAATATTATAGTAAATTTAACGATAATTTAGCTAAGTAATTTTGACTATAAAAATATTATTTTTTAGTGAATTATCAATAAAGTTATGTAATTATACTCGAGTATCTAAAATTTTTTGCTTCTATTTAATAAGTAAATTCTTGTAAGTGGGGTAGATATAGCGTTGATACTGTTGGTACATATAATACATAGTTGTGTTTTCAAGCATTACTTAAGCTCAAATCTTCAATGTCGTTGCGGCTTTTAGTTGTAACACTTTTGTTTATGCGTTTGTAACCTTGGGGGGAGACAAAATACCCTGAAATAGATATATGGCAAGTAGTGTAGCAATTTATGCTAAAAGAAAAAGAGCATTAATTCGCAATAAGCTTTATTTAATGATAATGTTACCAGAATTCTACGAAACAAACCTCAAGCGAGAATTGGGACGTGCAGAATATTTATTACTAAAAATCCTGATAAATTTATTACAATCTATTAAAACTGTAAGCCTTGAGGCATTGGCTACAGCTTTACCTATTCCAATATTGTTTGAGAGTAGAAGAAAAAAGATTCAACGTTTTTTATCTCTGAATTACATAAATGTTGAAGAAATATGGTTTCCCATAGTTAAATGCTGGCTAGAAATATATTTTCCTTTGACTGAAGTTGTTTATGTAGTTATAGATCGGACTAATTGGGGATGCATTAACCTATTAATGATTAGTGTGGTTTGGAATAAAAGGTCTATTCCAATATATTTTGAGTTATTAGACAAGTTAGGCTCGAGTAATTTTGATGACCAAAAAGCTATTTTTAATAAAGCATTGCCCCTTTTTAATAATTATAAAACTGTTGTATTAACGGATAGAGAGTTTTGCTCTGTAAAACTGGCTAACTGGCTCACAGGGCAGAAAGTGTACTTTTGCTTGCGTCTAAAAAAAGATGCATTTATAGAGATAGAACCTGAAGTTTGGCTGCAATTAAAAGATTCAGGTCTATCGCCTGGAGTTTCGTTCTTTTATCAAGGTATTAAGTATACAAAATTTACAGGATTTATCAGCTTTAACCTTGCTGGTAAATGGAAACGTAAACGTTTTGGAGTTGCTCCAGAGGAGGGCTGGTTTATTCTCACTAATTTTGATACTTTAGAGTCTAGTATTAAAGCTTATAAACAACGGTTTGATATTGAAGAGATGTTTAGAGATTTTAAGAGTGGTGGTTATAACTTAGAAGATACTAATGTATCAGGGCAACGGCTAATTTCCTTAATACTATTAATCTCACTTGCCTATACATCTGCAACTATATCTGGTCAAAAAATTAAACGTATGGGTGTCCAAAAATATGTCGGACGAATTAAAGAATCTGGGCGGATTGTTCGACGACATAGTAGTTTTTATATTGGATTATATGGATCTAACTGGGTCAATTTTATGGAAAATTCTTATGAATTGGTGGCTGAGTTAATGACACTAGCTCCTAATAAGCGGAAGTACTATCAACAAGGGGAGAGAGCCATGAGGCTTATTCTATCTGCATCCTAGCCCTTTTTGTAGCCCCTCGAGGTTTGTAACACTTTCGCCGACAGTATCATGTCATTCGCGAACTAAACTCCCCTTTCCACATTCCGTGAAAAGTCAGGGTATCAGGGGAGATCCAAGAAATAAAATGCTATGAGCCTAGCTTTCGCCTTCAAGGCGAAAGCGCCTGAATACCTCGGTTTTGCCAAAAATATTATTGATACGGCTGGGCATTTTATTATTGGTAAGGGACCAGGGGGCGCAATTCGCTAGAGGGAAGCAGATTTTGGAGCAAATCAAAAAACTAGATGAATACTTAGTATCCGTTTTTAGTGGTGTTTGGGTGGATACTACATATATGAGGCGGAGTAGCTCATGGTAACTTGATAATAATTTGTTATTACTCCTTAAAGGAAAAGTTACCTATATGGGTATTAGTAGTCTTAGTCGTGTGACGAAAACTGACTTTCGTAATTATTTATTATTAAAAATCTATATTTTCGTTAAAAGGATTTTTAAAAACATTTAATTTTTAAAAACTAAAACTTATTGGGGTTACACCGTTCCATAATTATACTCTTAGGAAAGTGACAAAAGAGGGCTAAAGATATTTAAATTTTTGTCTGATAGATATCGAAATCATCATCGACATTTTGGGTTAAGGTCGAATTTAATCGCGGGAATTTATAATTACGAATCAGTGATATAAATTGATTAAAAATTTGAATTAATCAAATAATTTCAGTAATTAATCAATAACTGAAACAACGTTTGCTGCTTTTTTTCTAAAACAGCAAAGTTTGCTAGAGAAGGTCAGATATTCAAGTAAACTAAGGAACGCAGAGAATATGTGGTGTATGAATGGAAATATTTATGCAAAAGTTATTATGAAAGAAAGTACTATTCGATTGACACTATCGTTTACGAGATGCTAAAAATAGCACCCCGCAAACCGTACCACTTAGTGGCTTGCTCCCGCGCTAACTCCGATTAAACAACCACAAAATTATTGTTAGTTAGTGATAATCCAGCAGATAGTTGAGCAAATTTTACCTGAGTAAACCCAGACGCACTGCCATCAAGATCAAAGAACAATCCACCTGTACTAAAGTCATAAATAAATCGTTGAGCGCTCTTGGTTGCAGAAGTTCCGAGAGTAAACTGACTAGCTGAGACTATAGGTGTTACTAACCCGCCACCAAAGGTAGCAGCCTGTACCTTAATCAATTCATCACTCGCGTTGAAGTCATAAATACTACTAACGCCTTGATTGTAATAATAGAAAGTAAAGGTATCAGTACCATCTCCTCCATAGAGATTATTATTACCAACACCACCATAGAGGATGTCATTGCCCTTGCCGCCATTAAGGGTATTATTACCTAAATACCCACCTGTGAGGAAATCATTACCTGCACCGCCAATAATCGTATCATTGCCACCATTGCCGCCATATATCGTGTCGTTGCCATTGCTCCCCACAATGTTGTCATCGTAGGTTGTGCCTATGATATTTAATCCTTCGATAAACTTATAGCTAACTCGATTATTGCCCCCCGTAATTGAGCCAATGTTATTAGTAGCATTGAACGTCGAAGTGATTCCTCCAGTAGCATCGATGTAATCGGCGGACAATACATCCTCACCAATATCTCCATCTACTGTTTGAGTGATTAAAGAAGAGGGGACAGTAGATGAAGCGCTTACAGAAAAAGAGTCATTGCCATCGCCGCCAGAGAGCAGATTATTGCCTGTTGAACCCCTAGCACTCAAGAAATCGTCACCAACGCCACCGTTAAGAGTGTTATCGCCTGTTGAACCCCTAGCACTCAAGCTATCGTTACCTGCACCTCCTTCTAAGATGTTATTGCCTATGGAGCGAGAGTCAGAGAAGCCGAAATCGGAGCTGGTGCCGCCAGAAACGTCAAGGGAATCATTGCCATCACCCCCAGAGAGCAAGTTATCACCTTTTGAACCGCTAGCACTCAAGAAATCGTCACCAACGCCACCGTCGAGGGTGTTATTGCCTATGGAGCGAGAGTCAAAGGAGGAGCTGTTGCCGCTGTAGCTGCCAGAAAGGTTAAGAGAATCATTACCATCGCCCCCAAAGAGCAGGTTATGCCCTGTTGAACCGCTAGCATTCAAGCTATCGTCACCAGTACTACCCTCAAGAGTATCATTGCCTACACGGCTAATGAGAGTATCATTTCCCGCATTGCCAATGAGAATATCATTTCCCGCACCACCTCTGATCGTGTCATTACCACTCAAGCCGTCAATGATATCGTCACCCCCCTGACCATTGATGACATCATTGGAGTTGTCAAAACCCGTAATGTTGTTGGATAGGTCATTAAGGAAGGTAACAGTATCCCTATTGAACAGGCTAGTTTGAGTGGAATTAGCATCAAACACATCAAAGCTGTCGGTGATGGTGGTTTGTCCATCAAACAGGATATTGCCAATAGCAGGCCGTGAAGAAGTTGCCGGCAAATTATCCAGGTTTTCTAATTTGAAGTTTTGGAGAGTAACTTTAGTATTAACAGCACTAGCGCCTTCAAATGTGATTTCTAAGTTGTTACCATTTTGAGTTAGTAGCAGATTTTGAGCAGTGAAGTCAAGGGACTGAGTCTTTTGAAATTGCAAAGTGTCTAAGGAGGCAATCACCCCTGCTGAGGAATTTGAGCCTTTACCCACGCCACCAAAATCGGTGATAATATCAGCGCCGTTATCAGTGCTGCCATCGATCGAGTTGTAAACAAATGTATCATTGCCGATGCCACCAGTTAGGGTGTCGTTACCACTTGCACCCGTTAGGATATCATTACCTGCACCACCAATAATCACATCAGTATTATTATCATTGCTGTAAAAGTACCCGCCGGACAACACATCGTCACCCGTACCCCCATCTATGGTATCATTGCCACCATTGCCTCCCGAAATCGTATCATTGCCATCGTTTCCAACAATCCAGTCATCGTTACCTGTACCTGAGATATTGAATCGTTCGATATTGTTGTAGCTAACCCGATTCATGCCCAGCGCAATTGAGCCAATGTTCGTAGTAGCATCAAATGTCGTTGTCACACCCCCGCTAACATTGCTGTAACCAACAAGCAACACATCGTCACCCTTACCCCCATCTATCGTATCATTGCCACTATTGCCAGTGGAGAGCGTATCGTTGCCATCGTTCCCAACAATCAAGTCATCGTAGGCTGTACCTCTTATATCTAATCGTTCAATATTGTTGTAAGTAACTAGATTTGTGTCGGTTGTAATTGAACCAATATTAGTAGTTGCATTGAATGTCGTTGTGACTCTTTTTGTAGCATAGGTGTAATCGCCGAACAGCACATCGTCGCCTTGACCCCCATCGACTGTATCATTACCATAGCCCCCATCTCTGGTATCATTACCACGATACCCTCCAGAAAGCGTATCGTTGCCATTGCTCCCCACTATATAATCATCGTAGGCTGTACCTCTTATATTTAATCGTTCGATATTTTCGTAACTAACCCGATACGTGCCTGCTGTAATTGAGCTAATGTTAGTAGTAGGATTGAATGTTGTTGTCATCCCCTCTATAGCTAACCTGTAACGCAGGGATAGCACATCGTCACCCTTACCCCCATCTACCGTTTGAGTTACTAAATCAGAGGGGGCAGTATCTGTAGGGCTTAGATAGAAGGAATCATTGCCATCGCCCCCAGAGAGCAGGTTATTGCCGTAAGAATACTCGGCACGTAATGTATCATCACCAGCGCCACCATTAAGGGTGTTATTACCGTCGGAGGACAAATAGACATCTCCACCTCTGTCCCCGAAGAAATAGCCAGAGGCGTTAAGAGAATCATTGCCATCGCCCCCAAAGAGCAAGTTATTGCCGGAGGAATACTCGGCACGCAATGTATCATTACCAGCGCCACCGTTGAGGGTGTTATTGCCGCTGGATTTGGTAAAAAAGTACTCTTCATCTATAGAGCCAGAGGCGTTAAGAGAATCATTGCCATCGTCCCCAAAGAGCAAGTTATTGCCTGATGGAGACTGAGCACGCAATGTATCGTCACCAGCGCCACCGTTGAGAGTGTTATCACCGTTGGAGGCAATATAGCTGTATATTTCTGAATAGTAAGAGGCGTTAAGAGAATCATTGCCATCGCCCCCAAAGAGAAAGTTATCGCCAGATGTTGCCCCAGCACTTAAAGTATCGTCACCAGCGCCACCGTTGAGGGTGTTATCGCCTGCTGAAAATTCAACATTCAAACTATCGTTATCAATACCACCAACGAGGGAGTTATTGCCCGTATCACCAATCAGGGCGTCATCCCCAGCACTGCCAATGAGAGTATCATTCCCCATACCACCTCGCAGCAGGTCATTGCCACTCAAACCATCAATGATGTCATCACCTGCCTGACTATTGATCAGATCATCTGAATTGTCAAAGCCACTAACATTATTGTCGAGGTCGTTAAGAAAGGTGACTGTGTTCTTATTGAAAATAGTACTTTGGGTAGAGTTGGCATTGAAGACATCAAAGCTGTCAGTGATGCTAGTTTGCTTATTAAACAGGATATTGCCCAAGTCTACAGTGGCTCCTGTAGATAAGCTTAGATTATCCAGGTTTTCCAGGGCAAAGTTTTGCAGGATGACTTGTACACCAAAAAAATTACTTTTATAAGTATCCCTTTCAAAGCTGATTTCCAGATTGTTGCCATTCTGGGTCAATAGCAAATTTTCGGCAGTGAAGCCATCGCCCTGGAATTCTAGGGTGTCTACTCCGGTAATGACCCCGGAAGTCGGATTTGTTCCTTTACCTACGCCACCAAAATCGGTGATGATATTATTACGAGTTAAGCCGTAGTACTCAAAGTTGTCGGCATCAACAAATTTATCTTGACCGTCTCCACCAGTCAAAGTGTCGTTGCCACCGCTACCATACATGGTATATATGGTATCGTTGCCTGCAAGACCCTTAATCGTGTCCGCGCTGTCGCTACCATTGAGGGTATCATCATCGTTAGTTCCAATTATACTTGCCATAATCTTTTACTTATTACCTAAATCAATCTTTCCAGTAAGTTTAGTTCTCAACAAAGTTGAGCGCTCTTTTCGGGCACAAAAAGCTTGCATCAAGAGTAACCTTTTCGGCATACCTGATACCCCTGACTGTCTTAGTGGTATATAGCAAAGAATTTAAAAGCTTGAATCGGGAGCAAAATCGTTAATGATTGGCTTAAATATACTTGTAAGACAGTCAGGGACTTAATACCTCAAAAGTGAGGAATAGTAACATTTATCAAAGGTTCACCCTATAAAGGCTTTTACGTACCACTTATTTACCTATCTCGGACAACTCAGTTTTAAAGGGATGGAGATAATCTTGTAAGAGTTTACTCTTAGTGCACTCAAGTTATGACAAGCTAAAAGCACAGGTTTCATAGATGGATATAGCTCAAACTTACACGCTTGATCACATTAATTTGGCATAGCGAAAAATCAAAAGTCACTGTCCAATTGCCTCAGATATGTCAAACGCTCAATCCAAAGTTGGAACATAAAAGAAGGTGTGGAAAAGAGATGGTATAACCGTCTCTCTTAACGATTCCTGCCGTGTTCTTGTTGATATCGCTGTGTTAAAACTTAATAAAATAAGTATTTTTTGGTAGGGTTTGGGCGGTTCTGGAATTTGTAGACAAATCATTAACATTACCTGTTTTACTGATCTTACTTTTAAACTTCCAAGTTCCTTAATCTATTTAATATTAACTATCTCTCATTGCTAGAGTAACTTCATAAAACCCGAACGACTTGAGTAAAAATACGGTTAAATTTAAATTTATTAGAAGTAAAAATTTTTAATAGAAATCATAAAATAGTGCTATTTCAGTAATCTTACGTTTGCTCAGTACATTTTTTATCGGCGTGGAGCATTTTATTACTAGTAAGTACCTTATACCAATTATTTATGAAGATGCACAGAATAAAACGCTTGAAACTCCATGTTCGACAACAAACTTATTCTATGCAGCCTCACATAAATTTGGTATTAAACACCAACTTATTTGGTAGCGCTAAGGTTTCTGATGTGTAATCTAGGTTAAGCAAGCCCGTTAAAGAAAAATTGGGAATTAAGCTGTTGAGTGTGATCGTCTTCTTATGTTAAGCGACGTTTAGCTGACTTTGTAGCAGAAGATTTTTTTGGGCAAGCCAGTCAACGTTTTGAAGAAGATTCTGATTGGAAAGTAGAATTCACATTCTTTTAGACGAGAAGTAGAAAATATTGCTTTGCAAGCCAATAAAAATGTAGAAAACCGATTGCTTGGATTAGCAACAAAATTTAAAATCAAGAGCCACTATTAAGCGCTCCCTCACTTACCACAACTAAATAGTAATAAAAGTGGAAGGTTGAGCCGAAAGTATACTTGCAGTGACATTATCCAACTTCGCCAACACCTGATTGTCAGAACTATTCATAATGAAGGCTTGAGTTCCTTGTTGCTGTATCAACAATTGACCAAACAACAGACCACCTGACAAAGCGAGCTTGTCCGTACCCACTTGAAAATCAGTAATGGTGTCCGTGTCCTGAGCAGAAGCCAATACAAAGGTGTCAACGCCATAACCCCCTGTAAGTACATCTATGCCTGCGTTTCCATAAAGCCAATCATCGCTTGCGCCCCCCAATAGTTGGTCATCGCCGATACCACCAAATAACGTATCGTTACCGTTATCACCCGAAAGTCTGTCATTGCCGCTATCGCCATACAGCCGATCGTTACCATCATTGCCCCAGAGAGTATCATTTG
>JAHHHR010000118.1 GCA_019359245.1 Nostoc desertorum CM1-VF14
TGTAATTGATGGTATTCAAGCTAGGGGAAAAAAAGGAAACTACAGTACGGAGCGTGTCAAATTTAACTCTAATTCTTCAGGTTAAATTTTTGTTACATACTTGTAAATTTTCCCACCCACCTACTTAAGTTAGTTGTGTAATGATACTGGAAAATTTCCTTTATATCACCAAAGATTGAATAATTATCTATTTCGTATTGCATAAATTTTTCTAAACTAAAGTACAGCTTGCTGCTACCGTAAATGAATATGATTTTAATTTAATAGGTATGGGCGATCGCTAATATCCCCGCATCCCCATCTAAAGTTACCTCTACACCCACTGGTAAAGCTGCATTGGGATTATCATGCCCAAAAGGCAAATCAGAAACAATCGGAATACCCAAATCACCCAAGCGATCGCGCAATACTTCTTCTACACTAAAGCTAGACACAGTTGGCGGCGCTTCACAGCGAGTAAAACCGCCCAAAGCAATACCGCAGACTTGAGATAAAGCACCACTCAAACGCCACTGCGTCAGCATCCTATCGATACGATAGGGTGCTTCTGTAACATCTTCCAACGCCAGAATTATACCATCTAGATGTGGCAGGCTTGGTGTAGCCAAAAGGTGAGTAGCCACCGTGAGATTACCTGGTAATAAAGTGCCATCTACCACGCCACCACCCCAACCGCAACCTTTAAGAGGAGCGAGTGGACGACCTTCTACTGAATCGAATAATCGCTCAATTGACCAATCTGGCTCATCTGCTAAAGTCGTCAGCACCGGAGCGTGAACACCAGAAATTCCTGCTATATAAAGGCTCCACAATAAAGCTGTGATATCAGAAAAGCCTATAAGCCACTTGGGAAGGACTGAGTTTGGTTGCCAATCCCAATCTTCTAAAATGCGGGTGCTACCAAAACCGCCTCTGGTACAGAGAATACCCCGACAATCGGGATCTTGCCATGCTGCTGCTAATTGCTGACGACGGTTTTCGTCTTTTCCAGCAAGATACCCCCATTTGTCATCTATCTGAGGACTGATTTTTACCCGATAACCACGCGATCGCCAAATTTCTATACCCCGTTCAAATGCCTCAAATTCTCGCAAAGCACCACTAGGGGCAATTACTTGTAGTAAGTCTCCAGATTTTAGGGGCGGTGGTAAGATTTTGGATGGCATGAAAAAAGTTATAAGTTTGGAGTTTGGAGTTAAGAATAAGAACTATACCTCAGAACTCCTACAAAATTCTGTTGAATTATTTTTGAAATTACATACTATATTGTCGTTTCATGAGTCCTAGCTTTTTGCGGCAAAAGATAAATACCCCCAGATATTAAAGTTAGGGCCACAGAAATCCAAAAGGAAATCAGAGAGGGAGTTTGCCACCCTTCACCGAGAGGTGCAATCAAAAATGCGATCGCAACTATTTGACTAACAGTTTTGAGTTTACCCCAAATATTCGCCCCGGTAATTGTCGTTTGATTCACCCGCCAACCAGCGATCGCTAATTCTCGCGCTAAAATTAAAAACACTCCCCAAGCCGGCACTTTTTCTAGTTCAATAAAAACCAGCAACGGTGCAAGTACAAGAAGTTTATCCACTAAGGGATCGAGAAATTTGCCCAATTCACTAATTTGGTTGAGTTTCCGCGCCAAATAGCCGTCTAACCAATCAGTCAATGCAGCAACGAGAAAAATCGCCAAACATATCCACTGAGCTTGAGGTGTGGGATTATATAAACCATAAAGCAGAAATGGTATCCCCAATAGGCGAGAGAAGGTAATCCAGTTGGGTATGGTCATAGGGAATTCAAAAATCAAACTTCAAAATTAACAACTGTAAAGCAACAAGCAGCCAAGCAAATATGCAAAATCTATGCAGATTAGTGTATCTGAGTGTGGCTGCGTGGGAAAATCTGTTTTCTGTAGCTCTCTTAAAACAATACTATGACTGAACACACAGACTCTCAATTCCGCATCGAACACGATTCGATGGGCGATCGCCAAATTGCTAGTAGCGTTTATTACGGTATCCAAACGCTACGAGCTATCGAAAACTTCCCTATTAGCGGCATCAAGCCTTTAGCTACTTACGTAGATGCTGGATTAATAATTAAAAAAGCTACAGCAATTGTGAATGGAGAACTAAATTGCATTCCCCAAGATATTAGTCAGGCGATTGTGCAAGCAACTGATGAAATCTTAGCTGGGAAGTTCCGCAATCAATTTGTCGTGGATGTTTATCAGGCGGGTGCTGGAACATCCCACCACATGAATATCAACGAAGTTCTCGCAAATCGCGCCTTAGAAATTCTGGGTGAAGAAAAGGGCAATTATAAACGCGTTAGTCCTAACGATCACGTTAATTATGGGCAGTCTACCAATGATGTGATTCCTACGGCAATTCGCATTGGTGGATTATTGGCATTATCCAAGACATTACACCCAGCAATAGATGGTGCGATCGCATCCTTAGAAAACAAAGCTGTAGAATTTCAAAATATTGTCAAATCTGGCAGAACCCACTTACAAGACGCTGTACCCGTACGTTTGGGTGAAAATTTTCGCGCATGGGCGCACATTCTTACAGAACACCAAAACAGGATTTACACCGCCTCTGGTGATTTGATGGTGCTGGGTTTGGGAGGTAGTGCAGCCGGAACAGGATTAAATACTCATCCTCTTTATCGCGCCCGTGTGGTAGAAGTTCTCTCAGAATTGATTCATACTCCATTAGAACCTGCGCCTCATCTCATGGCAGCTATGCAGAGTATGGCCCCATTTGTAAATGTTTCTGGTGCTTTACGCAACTTGGCCCAAGATTTAGCCAAAATATCTCACGATTTACGACTGATGGATTCGGGACCAAAAACTGGCCTGAAAGAAATTCAACTCCCACCAGTGCAACCCGGTTCCTCGATAATGCCAGGGAAATATAATCCGGTGATGGCAGAGATGACATCAATGGTGTGTTTTCAGGTGATGGGTTACGATAGTGCGATCGCATTAGCCGCACAAGCCGGACAATTAGAATTAAATGTGATGATGCCGCTAATTGCCTATAACCTAATTCACAGTATCGAAATTCTCGGCAATACCATCGCTGCACTCACCGAACGCTGCATTGAGGGAATTACTGCCAACCAGGAACGTTGTTTAGCTTATGCCGAAGGTAGTTTAGCTTTAGTAACCGCACTAAATACCCACATCGGTTATTTAAATGCCGCATCTGTCGCCAAAGAATCTTTAGAAAGTGGTAAATCTTTACGGCAGATTGTCTTAGAACGCGGATTGATGAATGAGGCAGAATTAGCCTCAGTGTTAAATCTAGAACAGATGAGTGTTATCTTACCTCTGAGTCGAGAATCAAAGCAGATCGATTAGTGTCAATTTTTTTAACGAACCACAGAGGCGCAGAGTACACAGAGAGAAAAATAAGAAGGAACGATTAACTGAGCAAAAAACCTCTCATGACTCTGCGTTCTCTGCGGTTCGTTTTTGGCTGTATTTAATTTGGCGGATCAAAACGATTTACTACTGTAGCCCACAAAATCATTGGTGAACCAACTGCTAAACAAAATAGCCACTGCTGCAAGTTTAATGGTGCTGTTTCAAAAACTTCATTAATTAATGGCACATGAGCAAAGACAATTTGCAAAATAATTGCCCCTAAAATCCCAAAGCCAATAGCAGGAATATCAACGTTCTCTTTAATTGTGCCGTCCATCTTGGCAATCAAATTCGGTATTAATTGACTAATACTCAATAAATAGAATATCCGTCCAGCGATGAGAGCGTTAATCGCCATTGTTCTGGCTAAATCGACATTACCCGTAGTTTGGCGGATATATTCAAATACTCCAAATATGACAATCCAATTAAATAGAGAAATTGCTAAAATTCGTTGTAAACGACTCCCTGAAATTAATGGTTCATTAGGATGACGAGGCGCTTGCCGCATGACGTTCTGCGCTTTTGGCTCAAAGGCTAAAGGCACTGTCATAGTAATAGAATTGAGCATATTGAGCCACAGAACTTGTAAAGATAAAATTGGTAAATCTCTGGCTAGCAATGTGCTAATTAAAATTGTCATTGACTCACCACCGTTGACAGGCAAAATAAAGCAAATTGCCTTGAGCAGATTTTTATAAACTGCCCGTCCTTCTTCTATAGCAGCTTCAATGGAGGCAAAATTATCATCGGTAAGCAGCATATCTGCGGCTTCTTTGGCAACTTCTGTACCAGCACCACCCATCGCAATACCAATATCTGCTTGTTTTAAGGCTGGTGCATCGTTGACACCATCTCCTGTCATGGCAACGATTTCACCTTTTGATTGCAAAGCTTCGACTAAACGTAGCTTTTGTTCTGGGGCAACACGGGCAAAGACTACACCTTCTTGGGCAACTTCGGCAAGTTCTGTTTTATCCATTTTTGCTAGTTCTGCACCTGTGAAAGCCAGAACTGAGCCATTTCTGTTGATGCCCATGCGATAAGCGATCGCCTGCGCTGTGATAGCATGATCGCCAGTGATCATTTTGACCTGAATTCCCGCTTCCTGACAGGCTTGTACTGCCTTAATGGCACTCTCACGCGGCGGATCGATCATTCCCTGCAAACCGATGAAAATTAACCCGGTATCAATATTTGAATGATCTAGTGTATTTTGCCCATTGAGTACTACTTTTTTCGCTAAAGCTAATACCCGCAAGCCTTGCCGTGCCATAATATTGACTTCCCGCTCGATGCTGCTTTGCCGTAATGTTTCTACACAATCTAACGGGCGGGATTGTCCATCAGTGTTCAACATCAGAGTGCAACGCTGAATAATTGCCTCAACTGAACCCTTGACATAAATAGTCTTACCTTGGGGTGTGGCGTGCAAAGTCGCCATGTATTGAAAGTCTGATTCAAAGGGAATTCCATCTAACCTCAGCATTTGTTTGGCTAAGGTTGCCTGACTAAAACCTGCTTTATTTGCTGATGCAATTAATGCCCCTTCTGTAGGATCTCCCATTACTACCCACCTACCATTCTTCTTTTCTAAATGGGAATCGTTACACAACAAGCCTGCGATTAAACATTCTTGCAAAGCTTTATGGCTGTTGAGGTTCACGGCTTTGTCATCTATCAGGATTTCGCCTTCCGGTGTGTAACCGATACCAGTGAGAGTATATTGATATCCCCCGGCATAAATTGCCTGTACTGTCATCTGGTTTTCTGTTAAAGTCCCAGTTTTATCGGAACAAATAACAGTTGCACTCCCCAAGGTTTCTACGGCTGGTAATTTGCGGATAATGGCGTTGCGTCGTGCCATCCGAGAAACGCCTATGGCTAAGGTGACTGTCACAACTGCTGGTAATCCTTCAGGAATCGCACTGACTGTTAAAGCGACTGCTGCTTCTAAAGCTTCTTCAAAACCTCGAAAGCTTAATCCCACCACAAAGCAGAGGGCTGCTAATCCTAACACCATATACAGCCAATTCTGGCTGAATTTATTGAATTTTCTTGTTAAGGGAGTAGAAATATCTGTGTGTTGCTCCATTAACTGAGAGATTCGCCCTGTCTCTGTGGTATTCCCTGTGGCAACTACAACACCAGTACCTTGCCCAAAGGTAACAAAGCCACCCGCATAAGCCATGTTTTTGCGCTCGGCTAGAGCAATATCTGGCTTTAAAGTTTGAGTATTCTTTTCTACCGCTACAGATTCACCAGTCAGGGCAGATTCATCTATTTGTAAATTTTTAACCTTAATTAACCGTAAATCTGCTGGGACTTTATCACCAGAAGTTAGCAACACAATATCCCCAGGCACTAGCTCACCAGAAGCAATGCGTAATTTTTGACCGTCACGGATGACGGTTGCTTCTGTGGTAATTGCTTTGGCAAGGGCTGCGATCGCACTTTCGGCTTTCGATTCTTGAATAAATCCAATGATGGCGTTGGTGGTAGTCACTCCCCAAATAACACCAGCATTCACCAAGCTGCCAGTTAGCGCTTTTACTAAACCCGCACACAACAAAATAATCAGCAGTGGTTGGTTAAATTGCAGTAAAAATTTTAACCACCAAGGTTTGCTTTTCTTGCCTATGAGTTCGTTTGCTCCCACTTTTGACAATAGGTGTTTGGCTACTGCACTACTCAAACCATTCTCAGCATCACTATCCAAGTGGGCGATCGTTTTAGAAATTTCCAAAGTATGCCAAACGGTGGATTGCTTTTCTTCGGGTGCGATGGGAGATGCTGCCTGTACCATATTTTTCTCTTATAGCTTAGTGTTAAATAAGTTTTAGCACTAAAAATAAGTGCCAAACGCAGTATGACACTAATAAAAAATGATTGTAATCATAATTACTTTCAATGCTTGCTCAGTAGTCACGCAAGTGGGTATGCTTGCCGTTAGGTGAAGATTAAAACCAAGGGCAAAAACTAGGTGAATTTGGATTTGTCTACTCCTTTACAATTGGTTGGGCGATCGCTAGAATTTCAGCGAATTGTCGAAGTACTAGCCCAAGATGGAGACTTGCTGATTACTGGCGTACCTGGTAGTGGGCGACGAACTTTAGTGCGAGGGGCTGCTCAAGAAGTTGGTGCGATCATTTTGGAGATAGACTGCATCCGCGCGACAGATGGAGAGCGATTTATCCTACTGCTAACAGAGACAATTAGCCAAAACTGGGAAGCAGCACAAATTCAAGACTGGGTAAGCAAGTTTGGGAATGAGTTTTTTGTCTTTCATCCAGAAGGCAAACTTAAGCCATTGCGTTCTCTGAACCAAAAGCAGTTATGGCAAGCATTTGAAATTTTGCTTAATTTGCTCCAAATTATGGCTATTAATTTAAATAAGCGGGCAGTGCTGATTTTGCAGAGTTTTCCGCACATTCGCTCTTGGGATCGCAATGGTTTGTGGGAAGCCACATTCAGACGAGAAATCAATGTACAAACTCATGTCAGCTACGTCTTAGTAGCAACGATCGCTGAAATCAGCCATCATCCAGATGAGACAAACTATCCCCTAGAAACTATACAGTTAGCCCCTTTAGCTAGTGACGTTTTGGCATTGTGGGCCAGGGAGATATTGCATATACAAGGAATGAAATTTGATTCTCGCTCCCCAGCACTGCAATTATTTTTAGATGCTGTACAAGGACACATTGGCGACGCAATGGCAATAATTCGCCGCCTACAAACTTTTTCTTTTCCTGATGGGTTAATTGGTGAAGCAGCAGTGCAGCAGGCAATAGAAGGATTACTCAAAGACTTGTCTTTAGTTTTTGAATCTTTACTCATGTTATTGCCAGCCAATCAAGTGCATCTTTTAGAATCTTTGGCTTTAGATCCTACAGATAAACCACAAAGTAAAGAATATATTCAAAAACATGGTCTTTCAAGAGGTGGTAGCCTTCAGGGATCGCTGACTGGATTACAGCACAAAGGTTTAATTTATAGTGCTGAACAGGGTTATCAACTAGCGTTACCTTTATTGGCTTTGTGGTTGCGGCAGAGGTTAAGCTAGTACGCGATATTTTAGAGAATTGGTATAAATAGGAAGATAGAAGAATATCTTCATTACTGGTAATTTATTATCCATGCAGACTCAAAAATCATCTGTCAGTCTCATCCGCGCTACATCTTATGAACGAGAGGCTTTACAAGAATCTTTAGTTACACTGCTGGAACCTTTTGGGGGAATAGCGGCATTTGTCAAAAAAGGCGATCGCGTTTTACTCAAACCGAATCTACTTACAGGATCGCGTCCTGGTAAAGAGTGTATCACCCGTGCCGAACTAGTTTATGAAGTTGCTCAGATGGTAATTGAGGTTGGCGGTAAGCCATTTTTGGGCGATAGTCCTGCTTTTGGCAGTGCCAAGGGCGTAGCAGTAGCAAACGGCTATCTGCCTATTTTAGAAGAACTCAATCTTCCCATCATCGATTTTCAAGGTCAGCGTTATCAAACCATCAGTGACAATTTTAACCATCTGCGGTTGTCTAAAGAAGCAATGGAAGCAGATGTGGTGATTAACCTACCTAAAGTGAAATCACACATGCAATTGACATTAACACTGGGCGTAAAAAACTTGTTTGGGTGCGTCCCAGGTAAAATGAAAGCTTGGTGGCACATGGAAGCTGGAAAAGATGCGAATAGATTTGGTGAAATGTTAGTAGAAACTGCCAGGGCAATTAACCCTAACTTAACCATATTAGATGGCATCATCGGTCATGAAGGAAATGGCCCCAGCAATGGTGAACCTCGGCAACTGGGCATTTTAGCAGCCGCATCGGATGTATTTGCCTTAGATCGGGCAATGGTAGAAATCCTCAATGTTTCTCCTGAACAAGTGCCCACAGTTGCAGCTTCCCAAAGGCTAGGAGTTTGTCCAGAACTAGCTGACATAGAGTTTCCGCATTTAAATCCCGACTTATTAAAAATAGAAGATTGGCGACTACCAGACAAGTTGATGCCCATCGATTTTGGTATGCCCCGCGTAATTAAATCTACGTTTAAGCATCTTTACACCCGATTTATCAAGGAACCAATGAGTGTTTACGGAAGGAACTAGTACCGCAAGGCGGAAGTCAAAAATCAAAAGTCAAAAGTTTTATGGAATAAGCTCTTTAGAGCTTTTTAATGGTCTGCTTTTTTACGCCGTACTGTACTAGGGAGTAGAGAGCAGAGAGCAGATGGTCACTGAGCGTAGCCGAAGTGGAGCAGGAAACAAGGGCCACCCTTCGCCCATTGGTGGAAACTTAAGCCTTAGCGAATGGAATTCGCGGCTACACAGGCAAAGTCCGCCTCCGCGGGCCAAGGTCAAATCAAAGTTTTGAAACCCAGGATCGTTAAGTTGATACCAATGCCCTTTGCCCTGCCCCTCTGCCTCTTCTGGCCCATGCCCAATTTAGTGCATTCGTTACAGCAATTTTATTTATTAGCAGAGTAATCTGTAATTACCCTCCGATTGCTTAACTAGACCGCCCTATTATAGTTAGTGGCGGTTTTTTTAGCTAATTAAATTTGTTATACAATCTTGTTCAGATATGTGCAAAGTTTGACAATAGCTCTCTACACTCCTATCCCATCTTCTAAGAATTGTTTATTCTACCTATATATAGATTGACAAAAAAACTGTGATATTGAATATATTTAATAATTTAAATTCTGAAATATTAGTTTAGTGCTATTACTGAATCCATACTGCCCAACATACTTGATGCATCAGTATTTATTCGCAGCAATCGTTGGTTACAACAATTATTCCTACCATTCTTTTTCTGGTACGAAATATTTGTGTGTATAACTACCGTATAAGAATCAAAAGCACTGAATATCTACCAGTGCTTTTGCGGTTTTGTGTCCTGTATCACAAATTAGCAATTACAGTAAAATGACCTTACCAAAGGCTTTTTAGAATGTTATACTCGTGAAGTATCGGACAAATATGTTTTGCTAATTAATCTTTAAGCAGCGAAAAAATGTAATTTATGATGCTGTCGAAGTTGGCTTTGTGTATGCGAAGCGTTACACTATACAGGGAAACATCTGAAAATATTAATTACAAAATAAAACATTATTTGTTTACTTGTAACTTTCTATTAAGAATTCCATGTATAAAAAGGCTATTATGACAGTTGTGTAACTGGTTTAATTTGTAGAATTCTACACATTTTACAGTTTAAAAATAGCTAAAATAGCATTAATACTCTCAATCAGAGATTAGACCTATCACAGTGTTACGAAGAACTTCAATTTTGTATGAATTCAAATAGTCAGTCTGCCAATACCGATACATATTCCCAACGTTTGGCAGACATTGTGGGAACTGCGATCGCGCTGTTAACTCTCATTTTACCCGTATTTGTCATCGCTCATTATTCTTCAACTGATGTTCAAAATAACCAGCAACCCCTGATCCAAAATCTACAAGGAAGGAAAGATTGATAAAGCTTTCCAGTAGTATCTCAGCAGCACAAAAGCTACAAAAGCGGAAAAAACTGATTTTGAGACAACCTCTGTAGATGTGAATGTAGTTCATCAGGAATAAGCTGAATCTGTATTGTGTGACTCCAGGTTTCAATTGTATTGACACAATAGGGGAAAAAATCCCTTCAACAGTAATCAAGGATGAGAGAGAATAATACCCTCTAGAAAAAGGGTTGCGAAGTTTATTTGCAACCCTTTTTCTATTTCAAGAGGAGTGGGGAGATTAGAGGGACAAGGGGACAAGGGGACAAGGGGACAAGGGGACAAGGGGACAAGAGGTGAGAACTTGAAACAAGTCTTTCCCCTTGTCCCCAATTCTCCTTGTCCCCAATTCTCCTTGTCCCCAAGTCCTCTTGCCCATGCCCAATGCCCCATCCCATAGAATGAATACTTTGGGAAGAGATCCATATTGCCCTAAAATTCTACACGGGGAGCGAAGCTGACTGAGTGCCCCCATGATTCACTGTTATCAGAGGAGTTTTTTGTGGATTTATCTCGTATTCCTGCCCAACCAAAACCTGGTCTAATCAACGTTCTGATTGAAATTACTGGCGGAAGTAAAAATAAATACGAATATGACAAGGAACTAGAAGCTTTTGCTCTAGACCGAGTACTTTATTCATCGGTACAATATCCGTATGACTACGGCTTTGTACCCAATACTTTAGCTGATGATGGCGATCCCCTAGATGGTATGGTCATAATTGACGAACCAACCTTCCCAGGTTGTATTATTGCTGCACGACCAATTGGGTTTTTAGAGATGATTGACGGTGGCGATCGCGATGAGAAAATTCTTTGTGTTCCTGACAAAGATCCGCGCTACACTCAGGTCAAATCCCTGAAAGACGTAGCACCACACCGCTTAGATGAAATTGCCGAATTTTTCCGTAGTTATAAAAATTTGGAAAAAAAGGTGACTGAAATTCTCGGTTGGCAAGATGTGGATAAGGTTGCACCTTTAGTAGAAAAATCCGTCAAAGCTTATAGAGGATAATAGAGGAGTTAGGAGTTAGGAGTTAAGAGCTAAGAGTTAGAAGTTAAGAGTTATAAATTTTTATTCCTCACTTTTAACGACTCAGTCCTAACTCCTCACTTTAATAAATTTCGGTTGTTACGGATTGTAAAAACTGCCACTAACCCCAAACCCAAATGCAGCGC
Source organism: Nostoc desertorum CM1-VF14 (assembly GCA_019359245.1). Taxonomy (GTDB): domain Bacteria; phylum Cyanobacteriota; class Cyanobacteriia; order Cyanobacteriales; family Nostocaceae; genus Nostoc; species Nostoc desertorum. The sequence goes on from JAHHHR010000118.1 coordinate 11,127, forward strand.
ACTCTTCTTTTGGCAAAAATTCATAACTGCACCCTGACAGGGGCAAATATCAACTACGTGGGTAGTATCAGCATCGATGAAATGCTTTTGAAAAAAGCTGGCATCTTACCCTATGAGCAGGTGCAAGTAGTTAATAGTGCCAACGGTCAGCGCTTTATTACTTATGCGATCGCAGCTCCAGCCCATTCAGGAGTAATTGAGCTAAATGGGGGTGCTGCACGTCTAGGCATTATTGGCGATCGCCTGATTATAATGACTTACGGGCAGTTCACTCCAGAAGAGTTAAAAAGTTACTCTCCTACAGTAGTCATTGTGGACGAAAAAAACAGCCTGTTGGAAGTGCGGCACTATGATGACCTACTCAGTAAGGTCTAATTTCAAGGAAAATGTCAAATTTTGAGTTGTCGGGTTCCCAGAGCTACACACCTGAAAAGTCATCTACCCTGCCAAGTAGCCCAGCAGGTAAATTTATCGTGCAATTTTGGGGTGTAAGAGGTTTGATTCCCACTCCAAGTAGCAATACCAGTCGTTATGGTGGTAATACTGCTTGTGTAGAAATGCACGTAGCAGGTAAACGTTTGATTTTCGATGGCGGTACTGGCTTACGCATACTGGGTAAAACTTGGCAAGAACTGCAACAGCCAATAGAAGCCCATTTATTTTTTACCAACTGTCAATCAAATCGCATTCAAGGCTTTCCCTTTTTTGCTCCAGCATTTATTGTAGAAAATTGTTTTCACATTTACGGCACAGCTGCATCAAATGGAGCCTCAATCAAACAATGTTTGTACGACCAGATGCTCCAGCCACACTTTCCTTACCCTTTACAGGTAATGCAGTCGGAATTACAGTTTTACAATCTCCCTCCTGATAGTGAGGTGAGACTAGATGATGTAACCATTACAACTGCATTAATCAATCAAACTCAGAGGTCAGTTGGCTACCGAGTTACTTGGCAAGATTATAGTGTTGCCTACGTCACAGATTTACATCAAAATGCTGATCAAGTGGAGCGAGAGCGGATTTTACAGTTTATTCAAGGTGTTGACTTGCTAATTGCCAATGCCACTTACACTCCTCCTACGTCTCACAACCATGACTCTGCTGATTTACTTTGGCAAGCTGCGGTGAATGCAGCTCTGAATGCTGACGTTAAACGGCTAGCCATTTCTCATCATCACCCAGATGACCATGATAATTTTATTGACCAGGTTCAAGTCGATATTAAATCTGCCTTTCCTCAAGCAATATTAGCCCATGAAGGTCTAATATTAGCAGTTGGTAAGTGATTTTACGTTGGCACTTTGAAATCGGTGATAGAACGAGCGCACAAGCACTCACTTGTCAATTCGCTTTTCTGTCAAGATGGTGTCAATTATGAAGGTAGAACCCTATAATTCACTCGACTTTCTAATGTTTTTAAATTACATCTTATGGTTCTTTTCTACTTAAGTTGGCACCAATGCATATCTGTGCGCCCCCACGACGGTTTATATTCTATTTAGTTAAAAACAAATACAATATTTAACTGCGATCGCTACCTAAACCAACCAAACTGCGGAAATGCCCATTCTGAGAAAATCGTTTTGCTATTATTTGTTTATAAACCGCCTCATAGCCATCAGTCATTTGCTCAATACTGAAATAGTCTTCGATATGCTGGCGACAGGCATAGCGGTTTAACCCTATTACCCAATCAATCGCACTAATGCATTCTTGAATATTATTGCAGAGGAAACCCGTCTTGCCGTGGGAAATTATCTCCTGAGTAGACCCCAAGTTCATGGCAATTACTGGCGTACCCGAAGCCATTGACTCTACGCAAATTTCTCACAAACAATAAAAAATCAATTCACATCGCTTGATATAAGACATTTTTTGATACATCATCAATTGAAATGTATGATGGTAAACAAAGTAAGTACAAAATAGCCATTATCAAGCT
>JAHHHR010000119.1 GCA_019359245.1 Nostoc desertorum CM1-VF14
ATAATATAATTGCAGTTTATCATTGTAAAATTTATAGTCAACAAAAACTTATGATTGACTGGGGCTGAACAACTAGTCAACCCTTGAAATTGCTTCTTTCTGACTTTTTCAGCAAGCCCTAATTAAGTTTTCTATTGAATGGTCAATTCGATAAGGCTTTCGGTAATCTTGGAAACACTCTGCAAACTGTGATGTGATTTGTAGTTTTCTGTCTATTTCAGCAATTAAGTTTAACCCAGCATCGGATGTTACCAGCCCCCCATTGAAATTAACTACGACTTGAGGTGATTTTGCCTGTTCAAATCTGAACTGTTTTGGGAGCGATCGCGTTGCGGGTCGATTCATTGGTTAAGAATGCTGAAATACTTACCATATATACATTTTAGCAGTTTTAGACCCCGCTTTTTTCAGAGTTTGTGAGAAATCCGGGGTAATGCTCCTTATAAAATCGCATCCAAACCAAATTCGTTTTGTGGTAGAGGTAGTGAGCCTTCTTGCTCTGGTCGATATGCTTTTTTGTACCGCAGACATAATAGACCTCTTGCAGAATTATTTTATGGTAATATGAAGGACTTTGAGATGAATTGGCTTCACCAATGCGATACGAAGAAACAAAACGACTGTCCAATCGAGAATTTAAACGTTTGGTTGGGGTACAAAGACTGACATTTAATGAGATAGTCAAAGTACTGCAAGATGCTGCCAGTCACAGAGAAACACGGGGTTGTTATAAGAAACTGTGTTTGGAAGATCAGGCATTGGTGTGTTTAATGTATTGGCGTGAATATCGAACTTATTTTCATATCGCCAATGATTGGCAAGTTTCAGAAGCAACGGTTTGTCGTACTGTTCATTGGGTAGAAAATATTTTAGTCAATTCCGGGAGGTTTCGGTTAGGAGGAAAAAAGTCATTGTTGACAGCATCACAAAAACCGAAAACAGTAGCAATGGATGTGACTGAAAGCCCGATAGAACGCCCTAAATATGGTCAAAAACGTTTTTTTAGTGGTAAACAAAAACGACATACACTTAAGTCTCAATTTGTGATTGACCTGGAAACGTTACAAGTAATTTGTGTTGTCAATGGTTCAGTCCGTAGACATGATTTCAAACTTTTTATTCACAGTAAAGTTCGTTTTCATCCTGATACCGAAAGTTTAGAAGATAGCGGCTACCAAGGAATTGCTAAATTTCATGCCAATAGCCCTATACCAAGAAAGAAACCCAGAAGAGGTAAGTTGACCTTGGAAGATAAGCAGTTTAATCGTGGTTTAGCTCGTCGCCGAGTTGCTGTGGAACACGTCAACCGTAGATTAAAAATTTTTCGGATTTTCAGCCAGCGATACCGCAATCGCAGAAAACGCTTTGGATTGCGTTGTCACTTAATTGCTGGCGTTTATAACTATGATATTCAAAATGCTTGTTAACTTTCTGACAATTTGTTTAACCTTCTAGCGTACCACAAAACTTTTTTGCAAGAGGTCTAATATATTTTGACATCGACGAATTTTTAGCTGTAGTTCTACTACCCCATAAAACATTCTTATATGTCGAGGATCATTGTATTCATTCCACATTGCTTGACCGCACGAAGGGCATTTCTTTTGAACACAATCAGGTACTTCAAACAATGTTGCCTTTGGTTTTAGACAATTTCATGCCAAGTTTTTGCACCACTGTTTCACTACAAGGTCAAGATTACAGGATTTCCGCTCTTCTCTGGTAAGTTTTTCCACGCTAGCAAATAAGACTTGTCGAACTCACGTTAAAGTTGCAGAAAAGCTAAGACTGGAGCCGCTTACTACAAGTTAATCATTTTGGAAAAATGAATGTCTATTAGCTTCAAATTTAAAGCCCTTCTCCTTTTTTTTTCGATAAGTTCAGCATTTATACTGAGGCTATGTGAAGTGATATTCAGCTATTGAGTGAAAAAGTAAGTAAATTTCACTAAGAAACAATGATTACTAACAATTCTGTACAGGCAGAGACAAATCAGCACTTGGTAATACGCCTACCACGGACTTTGAGTTATCTCGAAACCTGGGGCTTTGGCTTAACGGGTCATGTTGGATGGATTGGTACTGCCCCCATTATTCATGCAGCGTTAGGTTCTAAAGCTATCTTAGTTTGGTTGTTTGGCACGATCATCTCCTTTTTACTTAACTTGCAGATACAAAGTCTAGGTAGACATTGGCCAGATATTGCTGGAGGAACACCAAACTATACCACAAGGCTACTAAAAAACTTTCCTGGCTTGGGCCGTTACGTAGCCTTAGGATACTTTTTTAGCTGGGCAGCAGCACCGGCACTTTATGCGATTATTCTGACAAACCTAATTAAATCCAATCTTGAAACATTAAATATTTCTTGTCCGGAAGCTTTTTTGAAAGTTCTTTTTACAGCAATTCCTTTTATTTTGGCTTTTAGTGGCACCCGTGCTTTAGCACTCCTGCATTTATTTTTTGTCTTTCCAGCTATTTTATTACTACTTCTGTTTTGTGTTCAAGGCGTAATATGGTTAGCCTTCTCAGCCACTAGTTTTCAATTTATCCCAACTAGCACACATAGCCTGAGCTTTGAAGAATGGGCAAAGTGGTTTTTTTTGGCTAGCTATTCAATTTATGCTTGTGAAACCACTTCTTCTTTTGTTGCTGATAGCCGCCACCCATATAAAACTTTGAGCTTCTTAACCGTAGCTGCTTGGCTAATTCCTGCGGTGTTTTTAGGTGGTTCTTGGGTATTAATGTGTTCGGCACCAGATCTAACAAAAAATTATGGTGACTATCCGTTCTTATATTTGATGACGGCTTCTAAACCTTTTTGGGGTGAATCTGCCTCTTTTATAGTAACACTTATTATTACTATATCCTGCCTTTTAAGTGCTGCTACGGCAGTTTCCAACTCTCCTCGGATATTATACCAACTTGCTTTAGACGGTCAACTTTCTCCTGTATTTGGATTAGTTTCTCGCCACGGTGTCCTTGGTCCAGCTATCTTAGTTACCTTTCTACTGAGTTTACTTTGTCTCAATTATAGAGATATAGATCAACTTGTCACGGTAGCAGGCACCTGTTATCTCCTGTCCATTATGGGGCTACATCTGGGGCTATGGCTGTGTCGAGAGAAACCGCAGGTACTATGGCCTTGGTGGTCACTTAGTTTCTTCTTTGTGGAAGCAGTAGTTCTAATAGTAGGAGGTTTAGCTTGGAATTGGAGGGATTTTTTAGTGGGTTTATTATTACCCATTATTTTGATGCTAGGAGATGTAGCACTACGTCGCTTTAAATTAGCGTCATTATACCCGAAATGGTGGACACAGCATTACTTGGCTAAATTTAATAGAAACAACCAGGATTTTGTGATATTACAAGTGATTGTCTTAGTATCATTAATCTGTGTTATTGCCACAAGTACTTGGATTATCTGTAATTTATTAGACACAAATTCTAGTAATAATGATAACTCTTTACTAGCTATTTTATTAGTAACACTTTCTTTTATAGGAGTTGCGATCGCTTGCTGGACAACTCTACCACAAATTGTTGCTATTGATGATGCACGCAAACAAGCAAGAAGCCTATTCATTACTACTCTCGATACCGTTCCAGATACTGTTCTAATTTTAGATGAGGACGGTAAAATTTGTCAGACAAATGCTGCTGCTGAAAAATTATTTCAAACAAATATTCAGCGCTTGCTTGGGCAAAAATTGAATCAAATATTAAAATGCTATCGCGGTAAACCGGAACAGTGGTCTATTAGAAGTGAGCAAACATTAAAAATAAATCAAGGTCTACGAATTGTTGAATCGACTATCTCACAGCCATTTAACTCTCAGCTACGAGAGTATGTCGTTATTGTTCGTGACATCACTAAACGGAAGTTAGTAGAAAGAGAGTTAGTTCAATATCGTCATCACCTTGAGCAGATGGTTCTAGAACGCACTATTGAACTTATTAGAGTAAATCAACAACTTCAAAAAGACATTATCAAGCGTCAACAAGCACAAGAGGAACTACTACACAATAGTCTTCATGACGGGCTAACCGGATTACCTAATCAACGATTCTTTCTGGAGCGAGTGCAGCAAGCAATAAAACGTACTAAACAGCAAAATAAATATTTATTTGCCGTACTCTTCTTAGACTTAGACCGCTTTAAAGTTGTTAATGATAGCCTTGGACATCTACTAGGAAACCAACTTTTAATTAAAATTTCTTATCGACTCAAATCAGTTCTGCGAGCCGGAGACATAGTTGCCCGTTTTGGCGGGGACGAGTTCACAATCTTAATTGAGGAAATTGAGGATATTAGCACCGCCATACAGCTAGCCGAGCGAATTAAGAAAGTGCTAGCTTTACCATTTCAATTAAATGAGCATAGGGTATTTACTAATGCTAGTATTGGCATTGCTTTAAGTAAAGCAGATTATGAGCAAGCAGCACAGATTCTACGTGATGCCGATGTGGCAATGTACTGTGCCAAATCACTTGGGAAGGCCCGCTATGAGGTTTTTGACCAAAAAATGCATGAGGGTGCATCTTTGCTCTTGGAGTTAGAAACTGCTCTGCGAAATGCGCTGCTCAAGCAAGAAGAATTTCGTCTTTATTACCAGCCAATTATTTCACTGACAACTGGCAAAATAATTGGATTTGAGGCTCTAATACGTTGGTATCATCCCAAACATGGACTTATTGCCCCTCAAGATTTTATTCCCTTGGCCGAAGAAACTGGAATGATTCTTAGTATTGGGCAATGGGTGCTTTATGAAGCCTGCCACCAAATGCACAAGTGGCATAAACAATTTCCTAGCTCACTACCCCTGACAATTAGCGTTAATTTTTCTGGAAAACAAATCACCGAACCTGATGTGTTTAAACAAGTTAAACATATCTTGCAAGAAACTGGACTGAAGCCACGCAGTTTGAAATTGGAGATTACTGAAACTTTGTTGATGGATAATTTTGAATTAGCTACCACCGTGCTTTCTCAGTTAACAGCGCTAAATGTGGAGTTGCACATGGACGATTTTGGTACTGGCTATTCATCTTTGAGTTATCTACATCGCCTACCAATAAAAACCCTTAAGATTGACCGTTCTTTTGTCAGCAATATAGGTAATCGAGGGGAAAATTTAGAAATTGTTCGAGCTATTGTGACATTAGCCCATAATTTAAATATGTCTGTAACAGCAGAAGGAATAGAAACTGTAGAACAATTAGCACAATTAAAGGCGTTACAATGTGATTATGGACAAGGGTATTTCTTCTTACCACCTATGGATGGTGAAGATGTAGAAATACTGCTTGCTGCTAACTTGTGTTATAAAAATTTTTTAAAACAATAAAATCTTGGAATCAAATTCTTTTAGAAAAACACCTTGTAAAATCGGGCGATTAAAATTACTTGATAATCTACATTAGTGTAGTACTGGCTGTAGCTGGGAATTTTCTGCGTTATTCACTAGCCCTTCTTCTGGCAAAAGTTCATTAATAAAAATATCAATTTTCTTCAGATTAATATTCTGCATGACTATAATATGTGCCCAATCTTCATAAACTGCTAACTGCCACTTTTTAATTAACCTTTGAGAAGGTTTACCAAACACGACGGTATTGGAAAAATTATTTAATATACATGGATATTCTCTGATTTGAAGTTGTTGGAAAAGATATTGGGCATTATTAATACAAGTCTTTGCTTCTCTAGCTAATCCATCATAACCTCTTGTTTGTACTGCATACCAGAGAATTAGGGGAGTATGACCGTTTCTAGACCCAAGAATTGTTGTATCTTTTGAACCAATATATTCAATTTCTGTTTCAACTTTTTCTACCCATTTCTTTTTAGTTAAAACCACACCACAAGGTAACGGAGAACCAATAAATTTAGCAGAAATAGCTATACTATCTATAGGTTTTTCAAAGTTAACTTGCGGAGCGCCATCTAAAAATGGTAATATTAATCCTGAAAGTGCAGCATCACAATGGATGTAATAATTTTTAATTTGATTACGCTCTAAAATTTCTATAACTTTGTCTAAGTTATCAATTGCACCTTTAACAGTAGTCCCAATATTTAAATTTATGATCGCTGGATAACTTCGATTTTCGCTAATTAGTTGTTCAAAATGCTCATAATTAATCTCTCCATTAATTTGCGAATTAACAACATTATGCTGGATGCGGAATAATTTGGCTGCTTTGGGTATGGAGTAATGAGAGTCTTGTGATGAGTAAAGAATCCCATTAGGGTAAATTTCTCTTGCTAAAAACATTCCATATAAATTACCTTCAGTTCCGCCAGCAGTAACATAACCCCAAAACTGATCTTCTGTAATCTTATAAAGGTGAGCAAAAAAAGATAGAACTTCTTGCTCAAACCTACGAGAATGAAGACCAAAATCTGGCTCTATATATGGATCTCCAGCATTATTTAATAGATGATTGAAAAATTTAGCTATCAAGCTGTAATCACAATTTAAATTATATGGATAGCCTGCATGAAACTGCGATCGCTGTTCTATTTGCACCAAAAAATCTGCCAACTCTTTCACAACTTTACTTGACATATCTCTTAAATTTTGATTGAGTTAATGGATGTTTTAGTCTGAGTTTTACGTATTAACCCGTACCTTAATGTTTTATTAACAATCCTGTAATCCGTCTCTGTACTTAAACAGAATACAGTGAAAATACTTATCAGCCTTCAGTAATAACACTTATTTTTTTACTCAAAGGCATACTATACGCAATGTGCGACTTATTGTTTCGTTACACAAGGGTTGGTGTATAAACGATTGAAAAGAAAATTCCCACAATCCGCATCTGGAGAGAGAAAATCGTTACCAGTGGCCCGATAGCTAAAATATTCACGCAATGCATCTGAGTTATTTTTGCTAAATAACCTGAGTTCTGGTTAAGCACTTTTAGATAAAAGCCATTCCATCTGAAGGCTGGGTTTCTTCGGTTGATGACCATTTTTTGAATTCAAAATTCAAAATGCAAAATTCAAAATTAAAAAAATAATTTTGAATTGTTTCATAAGGATGCAGAGCAACTAATTTCAACTATGAAAAGAAACAAAACACATAGTATCAATATTCAAAGCAAGCGTATTCATAAGCCGCTGCGGTGGACAGGAACGCCTGCATAAAGCAAGTGGCGTGGTGGGGTATTATTAATTGCGAATGGGCGAAAAAGCGAATTGCGAATTGAAAATGACCGATAGGAACAATCAGCCGAGTTTCTTCAGCTATAGGAATAAACTTCTCTGGAGAAACAAATCCTTGTTGCGAGTGCTGGCAACATACTAGAAACTTGACACAAGTTGTTGAAGGGGAATACGAATAATAAACTCAGCACCAACTCCTGGTTGGGAAATGCATTCTAAAGAACCGCCATGTTTTTGTGTGATAATTTGGTAACTAATAGCCAGTCCCATCCCTGTACCTTGTCCAACAGTCTTGGTGGTAAAAAAGGGATTAAATATTTGTTTTAAAGTATCGGATGGTATTCCTAGTCCATTGTCGGCAATGCTAATAGTGACCAAAAATTCGCAATTCGCAGTTAAACACGAGAAATCGTTTAATTGCTTAATTGTTAATTAGTGGGTTTCAAGCCCCCACTGATTTTTTGAATCAGTGGTCTTAAATCAGTGGTGGGTTCAAGCCCCCACTGATTTTAATTGCGTAAAGCCTGCGGCATGGCTGCGCTTAGAGCGGAGCGGGGCGTTAGCCCATTGCTCTCTTCATAATTGCGAATTGGGTTGACGACATCGCTGGAAACTGACGGCAAATCTGAGCCTTGATTCTGAGAAGCCATAATGATACTAAACGCAACAATAATCAACTCTTACCTAGAGTTCCCTTGTTTTGCTTCAAAATTAAAATTCTGCTGGGAAATTGTAGTGTAATTGACTCAGGAAGACTACAGATGTAAAATGTTCGAGTGCGTATACCAGTAGTAGTCAAGGTATCGGACTGAGCGATACCCTTATTTAATTGTATAGGTGCAAGCCTAGTAGCCTGCCAACCGTTGCATCATTGGGTGATGACTGGGAAAAGGGGTTCATGTTAAAGGAGAAAGGGCTAAAAACATTAGTCCTATTACCTCTTGTCCTTAAAAGAGCCAAGTTCACTAGAGCAACTACTAGATCAATTTTGTGATCCATTTGTGGACATTGGGTTAGCCAATAACCCAATTTCCCCACCCGACATTTCCAGTAGCATTCACGTTCGCAAAGCGTCTCTGAAAGAGAAATGTACCATTCGTATCGTCCAATAATCTCCCACCAGGCGATATAAGTGTGATCATTAGTGAGAGGTTAGAATGATTGCACAAACGTCTGTGAGGGTACAGGAAAAGGGGATAAATCCAGCTATTGAGACTGCTTTTAGTAGGGCTTTAACATCTTCTAAATCTTGATTCTCTTTTGTGACAGCAGTTTCAAGATTTTTGGTTATTTTTGCATAAAGCACAAAACTCTAGCTGAAGAATATTACATAACAAACTTTTATATAAAGCAAGGGACTTTTTCGCAGTCGTAAGTAAGTTATGGCCGATCCTGCGTTCATCAAGCAAGTAAAGCATCACTGAGTAACAGTCAAATCCGATTATGGTAGAAAATTTTGAGGCTGCACAATCTTCAGACCAGAGAACAAAGATAGATATCAATACTGCTCGGTTAAGGAGGAATAGAGGGTAAAACAAAGAAAAAACTGTTCGCGGATGAGTTACGCGAACAAAATAATGAGATTTACTTTTTCTCTTTAAGACTGTCGTATAAGTCAACCCAGTTTTGTCGAAGAGAATCAATACATGATTGTAAGTAATCGATTTGGGTTCTTCTAGCAGAGCATCTGTAATGACACGTTTGTTTGAGATGGTTACAAAGCCATTATTCTTCGCCTTTAACACCAGGTGCTTTTTTGGGAGGGTTAAGAATAATGGCTGTAGATGGGACAGTAATGGACATTCCTGAGACTCAAGAGAATGCCAGAGTATTTGGTTATCCTGGTTCTCGCCCTGGGACATATCCAGCATTCCCGAAAGCTAGGTTAGTTTTTTTGGTAGAAGCGGGTACTCATTTAATTACTGATGCATTCATTAGCCCTTACCGAATTGGTGAAAGAAAAGGAGCTTTAAAATTATTACGAAGTGTTAGTGATGGGATGTTGCTGATGTGGGATAGGGGACTACATTCATTCAAAATGGTTAATGCTGCAATTAAACAAAAATGCCATATTCTTGGACGTGTACCAGATCACGTTAAATTCGAGGTCGTTCAAACTTTTGACGATGGTTCTTATTTGTCTTGGATTGCACCTGATGTCTTATTACGAGCTTATGTCAAAGCTACTGGTGATATCTCACTTGCTCATCAAAGCGAATTTCAACAAGGAATCAAATTAATTTTAGAAATGTGTCTTGCTCATCGGTTTGCTATGTATCCGACAATGCTAGTTCCCGATGGTGCTTTTATGATTGACCGTCGTATGGGTGTTTACGAACATCCTTTAGAAATTCAAGTCCTGTTTTACGCAGCTTTACGTGCTGCTAAGGAACTTTTACTACCGAATGATGATAACCTTTCCTGCTCTAATAGTATAAATCAACGTTTAGCACCTCTTACTTATCATCTACGAGAATATTATTGGATTGATTTAAATCGTTTAAATGAAATTTACCGCTTTAAAGGTGATGAATTTGGCAAAGAAGTAGCCAACAGATTTAATATTTATCCTGCTTCAATCCCTGATTGGTTAACTGAATGGCTAGCAAATGATGGCGGTTATTTAGTAGGTAATCTTGGTCCTGGACGCATGGACTTTCGTTTCTTTGCTTCGGGAAATCTCTTGGCAATTATCACTTCTTTAGCCAATGAGGAAGAATCCCAAAAAATTATGAATCTTATCGACAAACGTTGGCAAGATTTAATTGGATATATGCCGATGAAACTTTGCTATCCAGCACTAGAGGGGATAGAGTGGCAAATTGTTACAGGAAGCGATCCAAAAAATACTCCTTGGTCTTATCACAATGGGGGTAATTGGCCGGTTTTATTATGGTTGCTAACAGCCGCCGTACAAAAAACGAACCGCCTAGACATTGCCCATAAAGCAATTGAGATAGCAGAAAATCGCTTATATCAGGATGGCTGGCCAGAATATTACGATGGTAAGAATGCTCGATTAATTGGTAAGCAATCAAGAAAATATCAAGCTTGGACTATTGGCGCATTCTTAATAGCAAAAGAGTTAATTGCCAATCCTAGCCATTTAAAATTAATTAGTTTTGATATGGAAGAAGTTTTTTAGTTATGACATCAACAATAGCTATCAAAAAATCACCTACTTATCGCAATTTTTGGTTTGAACGATTAGTTGCCGTTTTAGCATTGCTAAACTTATGTTTGGTCTTTTTTGATTTGACCTATATACACTGGCGAGACTTGTATCTTCAAGTTTTGCCAAGTATTACTCAAGCTTATGACCCAATTAAGGGTATTCAACCTCACCCAGAAACCCAAAACTATCTCAACAAAGTCGCAGAATTAGAAGAACAGGTTTTACAGGCTGGTTTACAGTCACCCCAAGTAGAAAACTCGCTGGGTGAATTACGCCTTCTCAGCCAGCAGATGATTGAAGACAACCCATTTGATGTTGCAAACAAAAGTGGAGCTTTAGCAAAGATTAAAAATGAAATTCGCTTACGAACAAATCAACAATCAGCTAGAGAAGCCTTTAATATGTTTTGGAGTCCAGCTTATCTTTCACAAATAGGATGGCAATCATAAATCAACTTTTTTAATTCACAGATTCGCGTCCTAATTAATAGTAACTATTATCGAGATATTGATAGGTTTGGCAATTTTATCAGTCGTTTCTGGCTGATTGACTTACCTTTTATCGTGGTTTTTGCCTTGGATTTTCTAGCACGTACTTTTTATATCAGTCGCCGTAATCCTGATTTAAACTGGCTAGAAGCAATGCTGCGGCGTTGGTACGATTTATTTTTGTTGCTTCCCTTGTGGCGTTGGTTACGAGTGATTCCAGTCACTATTCGCCTTTACCAAGCACATTTACTCAACCTTGAACCGTTGCGATCGCAATTAAATCATGACTTCGCCATTAGCTTTGCCGAGGAAATCACGGAAATGGTAGGTATACAAGTGATTGACCAAATGCAAGATGCAATTCGCAAAGGTGATTTAGCACGCTGGTTATTTCATCCAGAAACCCGCAAACCCTATGTTGAATTGAATGGAAGGAATGAGGTAAACGCTATAGCTACTCGCTTAATCAAAGTCAGCGTCTATGATGTTTTACCGCAAGTTCAGCCTGACATAGAAGCTTTGATGCAACACAGTATTACCAGCACCCTCAACCAATCTCCGCTTTACCAACAAATACAGAACATCCCCGGTTTAAATCACTTACCTCATCAATTAACAGAAAAGCTGGCTCATGATTTATCTGACTCAACCTACAACAACTTAATCAAAGCACTATCAGACCCAACAGCAGGAGAACTTACCTCTCGTTTAATCAGCAACTTTCGGGATGTATTAAAGATGGAATTGCAGAAAAATTATAATATCCAAGAACTTCAAACTTTACTGATTGATATGCTAGAAGAAATAAAAATTAACTATGTCAAAAATATTGCCGACTCTGGAGTCGAAAAAATCTTAGATGAGGCAAATCAAATCTATAAAATTATTTATCGTTGAGGATAAAAAATAATTTTTGTTTGAAGTGCGTCCAAAATATCTGGTCAAAAATCAAGGCGTATAGATTTTTAGTAATTCTAGATAATATTCCTGTAGCGCAATACCACGACGGAGGTCGCATCCGCTTTGGCCCCGATGGAATGCTTTTATAACCAGATCCCATCCAGTAGCTTTAGCCAGGGTTAGTGCAGCATCCGCGGTTCGGATTAGAGTTTCAGTAGTATTACCACGTTGATGAAAGCTGGCAACTCCCAACGAAAGGGAAACAGCCCTAAGTGGTTGACGGCGATGTTGTAAATTGAGATGTTTGGCTCCAAGATGACGCTAAACAATCCTTATCCGGAGTAGGCGATCGCTTTAGGAACTTATGCTGTTAATGCCTAGATCAAAGCAGCAATCAATGAGATTAGGGCAATAGCTAGCGCGTCATGAGGGCAGTTTTAATTCCCATTAACGCTTGGATGCTCTAGTGCAAGCAATGCAAACGTGAGCCAAATTTCAAAACATCTAGTTTTTTAATGAAATAATAGGCAAGGTAAACCAAAATATAGTACCTTCATCAGGAATGCTTTCAGCATTAATAGTACCTTTGTGAGCCTCTACAATTTGACGGCATAAATAAAGACTTAGTTTATCTATACAGCACTTCCGGCTGTTATGAGGTACAGTAGCAGCAATTAGCAAACCAGTTTCTTAAATGTTGAGGATTTATTAAGTCGAGTGCAACTGATATTAGTTTATCAACCATTTCTGTTGTAGTTGGAGCAAAACTGCGTAAGAAAGATTTGAGTTGTGACCACCATAGTTCAATTGGATTAAAATCGGGAGAATATGGGGATAAACAAAGAACTGAAGCGCCGACAGCTTCAATCATTGGCACAATTGAATCGAGTTTATGCGCGGATAAATTATCCATTACTACCACCGCTCCTGACCATAACTCTGGCACTAAAAACTTCTCAATAAATACTTCAAAATCTTTGCCATCCATTGAATTATTCATTGTCATTAATGCGACTACTTTTTTAACTGTACGTTCGCTCATTTTTGAAGGTAAGAGGAATTAATACCTTACTGTGTAAGGTTTCAAGGTGTTTGTGGATCTGATAGCGGTGATACCATGTAATACTTGGATCAGAGTTTGTCAGTCCAGC
>JAHHHR010000120.1 GCA_019359245.1 Nostoc desertorum CM1-VF14
CTTGATAATGGCTATTTTGTACTTACTTTGTTTACCATCATACATTTCAATTGATGATGTATCAAAAAATGTCTTATATCAAGCGATGTGAATTGATTTTTTATTGTTTGTGAGAAATTTGCGTTAGGGAGTTCTCTAATCGGAGCAAGTTTCAGCATTCAACGAGATAAATTTTAGGGAAATAAACAACGATGGAAATCAAGTTAAGCAGATCAGAGATTCGGACTATATTACAGGGTTGTCAATATACATTGCAGCTTGTGGGGAGTAGTAAGGATTATCGTAAAATTCAATCGTCAGAGCATTTTTCTACCTCAAATGATGTTGTGCTAAACGATGCGTTTAATATTTTGGGGGAAGTAGTCAATGCAATTGATGAGGTTGAACAAGCCACTCAACAGTTTTAAAGTATTTAGACACATTTTCTGTTGCATACGAGCATTTAGGTTTAGTGGGTTAAGTTTGAGAGATGATTAGTTAGGGCTGAATAATGCCGTTATGCGCCAATACGGTTCTATCAAAAGAGAGTTTTAATATGTTTTGGAGAAATTTTATCGCTATCTGCACTTTGAGTTGTGCCTTTTCCAATCTCGCCTCCGCAAATTCGATTGACAGTATTTATACAGATATTTCATCTAATCGTTGCAAAACCATCGAAGTTGATAAGGAAACCAGCAGTTCTGTGCGGAAATGTGTAGGAGTGGCAGGTTATAGTCTGCTGGTTCAAGATGTAGATGCTCGAGAGTCCGTAACCGTGCTGACACCAGATGGGCAGCAGTATTCGCTCAAATATTCGCAGGTTATCACCACAGCTTTCTCTACCTTGGGGGAGAAAGCTGAATGGCGAGTAGAGAACAGAGGAGGAAAGGTGCTGCCCATCGCCTTAATCGTGCGGGTGTATGCCAATGAAAATCCCAATTTACCAAATCAAAGAACGTCTTATTTGGCGGTAGCGAAAATCACACCAGAGAATATCTGTGTAACGAAGAAAGTCAAAGGTGGAGAAAAAGCGAATCAAGAAGCACGGCGAGCAGCAGATGCCTCTGCAAAGAAACCTTGCCTTAAATAAGGGACTTTAATCTGTAGTGTTCACCCCTCTAGCTGGCAACGTGATAAATGCTCCGATTGGGAAGCTCATCTTTTTGACAATATAACTTATGCTGAAATCTTTTCACCAACAGCTTGATGTATAATTTCTTTCTTTAACGAATCTGCTGCAACTGCTGCAATAGTTTCCCAATCTTCTTGTTTTAATAACACCCCAAGCAGTTCGCGCAGTATCTCTCGATTAGAAATGAATTCTTCGCCATAAAGCTGATCATTTTCCAGAGTAGCAAGTATGTATTCTCTTACCTCTGGTGTCGGTAATCTAAACTTTTCAAGTATTCTTTCTCTTGCAGTTTTTACAGCAATTTTTGTAGCTGTGCCTAAATTCCAATTATTCACCAGCAACCGTACTTCTCTATTTAGAGAAATACGCAACGTTGTGAAACGTCCCAAAAGTTCTAGATTACCCATTAATGAGCCAAATGCTGACCCCCAATCTAATCCAGCCCCAATATTGCCATCAACTTTATCCTCAACTTCAACACTTTTTCGCAACCATTCTTCATCAAATAATAAACCCATTGGATTTACTGCATTTTCTTGGTTAAAGGTGTTTTGATTATCACTCTGTTCCTGCTGGCTCATTTATTTACCTTTGCTACCTTATCCAGGAGAACGGAAAACTCCATACTCAAAATAAACTAGATCGTCGTAATCTTCATCTTCTCCGGCATCAATCATGCCTTGGCTATCATAAAATTCTTCTACTCCTGGTAATGAATGTAATCCTACTCTACCTTCATACCCTAGCTGTGAACTGCGAGTTCTAGCAAACGCCAAGAATGCAGTCCCAATACCTTTTAATTTGGGTGGACGTTGTATATATGCCCGATTCCAGGGTGCGGTAGCAATACCGTCAATATATACCAAGCGTTTTCCCTCTTCTAGACGAGAACCGTGCATTTGGGTTTCAATCAATAGCAAACCTTGAGTTTCGTCTTCATATTCAATCGCATAGCCTTCGCGGTTTACTTGTCTATTAATGACAAACTCCAGTTTAAACTCCCAATCCCAAAATTTGTCTGATTGGTCGTGCAGGTTCAATTGTTCTTTCCACTTGTTGGCATAATCATCGACGTGCTTTTGCAATAGCTCCACTAAATCTGCTTCCACAATCGTGTTATCTTGACCGCAAATTAGTTCTACTTTTGTTCGCATAGCACCAAAATTACCCATGAACCAATTTTATCAATCCGATCAATCAGCATTATGCTCTGTTTCTTGCAACCAACTTAAAATAGTCAGTGCTAATTCCCAGGATTCGCGTCGCTCCCAATTAGGTAAGTGATTCAGTACTTGTGCAAGGAATATTGCTGGGTTTTCCAATTCTCCGCCACGAGCCGCAACACCATCCCTAACGAGCGCCCCCAAAGTGGCAGCTTGATTCCCTTTATAGTCAGGCTGTCTCTTAATTTCATCAATAATCCAGTCAGGAACTGTTATGGTTTTAAATCCTGGTTTCGGCATATTCGGCAGAGCAATTAGTTTTCTGATAGTACGGTAGTTTACGTCATAGATGCAAATTTTTGTATGGTACGGTATGGTAATAAAATAGTAGTCAGGAGTCAGGAGTCAGGAGTCAGGAGTCAGTAGTTAGGAACCAGAATTAAACAGGGAGAATTCAGACCCACAACTGGGAAAGTTGACCACTAAATATGCTTTCTTTAATGTGGGTGAAAAATGAGCTTTTCCGGTCGGAGTACACGAATTGTATCCTGACTCTTGATTGCTGAATTCTGCTTCGATAAATTTATTAAGCGATCGCATCGCGTTAAGACTGCGATCGCTCGTGCCGAAGCACTACCCCCAACAAACCTTGGAGGATTTATAGATGTTACCAAAAACGCGCATTCCAGATATATCTCCATTAACTTTTTGTAGACAAATTAAATCTGCTTATACTGGAATGTCTCTGGAGTCAGTAGAATGCCTTGAAAGCGAACGCGGAATTTTCAAAGAGTACTGTTCAATTCTTTCAAGAGAACTTGATGTACCTTTCAAAACAGTGCAGATCAAATGGGGCCCCGGCATTAAATTTCCTCAGATGCCTGAGAGAACACGAAATATGCTTAAGTTTGTTTTAATAGCTCGGCTCTATGAACTTAAACGAAATATTGTCGCTTAATTGTCGAAACAGGAGTCATAAGCCAGGAGCCAGAAGTCAGGAGTCAGGAGTCAGGAGTCAGAAGTCAGTTAGGTATTCCGGCCAAAGAACAGATGAAGAATCGACATTTTTGCAGCGCACAAAACAAGAAAACTTGGTGGTAATAGAACAAGGCACAAGTGTAGTCAATAATAAACTTCCACTTCTAATACCATCCTGATTACTGAATTCTGGTTCCTGAATTCTGTTTATTAACTATTAGTTAATCAAGTAATGACCCGCCCAACAAAAGCGGGTATTTTTATATGTATGAAGCGACAAGCCATGAGAATCTGTCGCCAAAACTAACCAAATTTTCACGGTATCAAAGGGTTTGGGCGTTATGACCAATAAAATTCTTACCATCAAATCCAATTAAAGGTTCTCACGGCGAGTCCTATTCCTTACTGAGCAAGGGATAGAAGCGATTAAGAAAAAAAATCTCGTTTGTCGCAAAAGAGGAGGAAATGGCATCTAGATTGAGGTTGGAGTACCAGAGATCATTTGGCAGAAAGGTATGTGACCGGACTTGGCAAAGAGTTAAAAAACGCTTGAACATAAAGGACGAAGACGATATCTCTCTCATGTCGCAAGTCAAGGCTTATGGCGAATTGAGGAAACGCAATCCTTATAAAGCTATTAGAATCGCTGATGTAAATCGCTATCGTTTCTTTTTGGACAATCTTCCTAAGTTGGTTTGTAAAGGTGATGAGTTACGACTTGCCCTCCAACGATTAAAGCCAAATCCTTCCGTAGCAACTATTTACCGTTGGGGGCAGGAAATAAAATGCCCTTTTAGTGTAGATAGAGTTTACACGAGTTATGAAATTCAAAAGTGGGTTATCAAGTTAGTTTCTCAAACCAAATTTAGTTTTCCTGAAAATCAGAACATTCGTAGCTAGGAGTCAATAATGGAAGTTTTACGTTCTTTGTTACAAGGTAATGACATCAACCTCTCAGATGAAGAGTTATTAGCAGAGCTAAAAAAGCGTGGATTTGATTGGGATGAATTAAGTGATGATGATGCTATGAGTCTGGCTGACCAGATAATTCTTGAGCGTGGGCAATCCGCTATACTTGCTACTAGCAATGGGAAAAATGGAAAAGCGGCTAAAAGACCAAGAGCTAAGACCAAGAAAGCACAAGAAGGTATGGACGATTACAAAATTGCTCTTACCAACCAAGCAAAACAGAAATTAGAAGAAATTTCTGCTTTCAACACTGGTATTAGCCAGGGAGTCAGAGAGTTTGCCCATAGAGAAGCGCAAAAAACTATTGAAGATTTAGATGGTGTAACTAACGAATATCTCGCAGAAATTGCCGAGTATGCCAGAGATTATAAGGGTGAGCCAGAAGCCTTTTTTCGGTTCGGTCAGGAGATTGCATCGCTCTATCTCTCTGCTGGCAATGCAGATGCAGCCGAGTAAATTGATTGGATTAGCAGCAGTGCTTAATCTGCTGCTATTAACTCTTGTATTGGGCGTGGCAATGTATGGAACAACAACAAGAACAAATCAAGAGACCATTAAATATTCACCTGAAGAAGGACGGCGAGTTGAATCTGTCGGGGCTGACATTAAAAAACCTGACACAAGAAGAATTCCTAATCGTCCAGCAACTTATTGATGAGTCGAGAGTGCGATCAAACAACGCCAATAGAGTTGAAGAGCTAATGCAGCGAGGTTTAATGGCTCAAGGGGTGATTGCGACCTTCGCTATTTTAATGTTTTCGTTCATTGGCATCTACGGTATTTATCGTTACATCGGTCAACAAGTTCAGCAAATTCAGGAGACATACAGTAATGTTAGGTAAATGGCTTCCAGGTTTATTTGGTAGTAAAAATGAGGGTGTAGTTTCAACAGATTTAAGAATTGGTGATGCAACCGCTCTTGAAGGAAATTTACCTTCATCAATCCGCGATCGCTACACATTACCTGCTTACACTACAGCACAACAAGTATTGGATGAAGCAGAAGTGGCTGGCACTTTAAAGGCGCAGAAGTGGCTACATACAAAGTTTTCCCGCCACAAGCTCAAACAGTTGCAATCCTTGGCAGAGATGTATAAAAACCAATTGGCATATTCCCAAGAAGCCATGAAGGTTGAGGAAGATTTGCAGCGAACCAGAGCGTTACATGGGGAGGCGGTGATCCGTCATGCCTTTGGTTCTATTGAACAGCAGCGCCAGTTGGGGGGATATGAGAAAGCATTTGATGAAGTGGGGGAAAGCTTTAGGTTTTAAGGAGCAACTTAAATTATGCAATTCAAACTCTCTCTTCTTGGATATAGCGTCTGTGGGATTGGCTTATCCATGTTTATAGGGTTTCTCTGTGTTGCCAGCCCAGTTAGTCAGTTTGTGCTGTGGATCATCGGCATGATTTGCATTCTGGGTTTGGCATTAGGGTTTTTCAACTTCGCTGGTTTAGTCGTCAAAGGTTTTGGATTTAACCGCAAAACTTTCACCATCGGATTAATGCCTGGAGTGATATTCCTGTTTGTCTTCTTGACTTTAGTTTGTGCTGGTGTTGCTTTGGGGGTGAGATAAGTTTATGCCATTTGAATTAGAACGACTAACTGCCAGTAGCGTCATTCATGCAGAGCGAACTATCTTATGTTCTTTAGGAGCGAGTGCAGTATTATGCCTGTCTGCTCCTTTTTTCTTAAATACTGACCGAGTAACAACCGGAATGCTGCTCGGTGCTGGGACACTTAGTGCTGGCTTGTTTGGTGTGTCTGCTCAAATCAGCGAAAGTAAAGAAAAAGTTTACAAGTCTTTGCAAGAAGCTGACCTCAAAGCACTCAAACAGCATTTGCAAGGACAAGCGGCTTATGATTATGTGACGACTGCGATCGCTGCCAAACGCCGAGTTGCTGATTATGTGAATCGGCTACCAATGCAAGAGCGTCCCCGCTGGATTGCTGAATATCAGTTGCAAGGTTTGGTTATACTTCCAGAACCAGCAGCACAACAATCACCTTCACCGACTGGTATTCCCAATCCCGATATTGCTGACATTGATGAAGAGTCGGTACAGTCGGTGATTAATCCGGGTGCGATGAAAATTCTGCAAGCCCTAGCAGCAAATTATCCTGAGTACATCAGAATTGATGGTGCTTGGATTGATGAACTATGTGATGCTGCATCTAATCAAAATATGACTCTTCGCAGCAATCACCATTTTTACCTATCTGGTGGCACACAATCTGGGAAGTCTACGCTGGCTGGAGTGATTATCAACAAAATTGGTGCAAAATCTCAAACACCAGCAATTGTGATTGGCAGCGATCCAAAGGATGATGTCACCAGATGGCTGTGCAAGTTTAGCCGTAAGTTTGACGGCATGAAAGAACTAAAAAACTGGATTACCTTTGCCACAGACCAAATTGACAAGCAGAAAGCAAAAGTTGCACAAGTTGGTGGTGAATGTCAGGGCGTTCCCGAATTGTTTCTTGCACAGGATGAGGTGGACTCTGTATTTGGTGGAGGTAAGGGACTTCCAGGAATGGTTGATGCTGATACTGCCAAAGATTTGCAAGGTTTTTGGAACTATATCATCAAATTCACTGCTGGGTTAAAAGGTCATGGTTTATTTATGGGCCAGTCCCCTCTCTCTGGAGAAACTGGATTTAGTCGCCCATCTCTGAAAAACGTTTGCTTTATTGCGATGGGGCAGACATCAAGTTATATCCTTGACCATCCCCAAGACTTTGTAAACGTTAAAAAGGAGATTCTTGAAATCTTGCGGCAGGCTTGTGAAATGTTAGACAAAGCCGGAGTTCGATATGCCTTGGTGATTCCTACTCGGTCTAATCCCTTTGTTGCCCTAATCCCGGAATTTGATATCAAAGGTCTAGAACAAAAACAAGATTTCAAACCGAATGATGACACTGTTAATAGTTCTAAAAATAATCAGCAATCCTCACAGCAGCAGGTTGACTGGTACGAAGAAATTAGAAAATGGGCAACAGAATTAGGGAGAAGACCACATTTTCAGGAAATTAAACAGAAGTGGCACGAATTAACGGGGCAAGAGTTAAATGAAAAGGGGGTGACATTACTATTAGAAAATCTCGGCTACCCAGAGAATTAAACTGGAACGCTCGATATGGTAATCCCAAACAGTACAAGAAACAAGTAGCAATAGCTCACAGAAAAACTCACAATTATTGTGTAGTCTGTCTGACTAAGAAAAGTGAAGAGATCCATCACGCTTACTACGGCAACGACATCATTGGTCAATCTACATTTCCTACGTGCTACCGTTGTCATAATGAGATTTGTCATAGTCCAGTTAACTGGATAAAAAGTCGTAGTAATCCTGTTTGGGGGAATCGCAATACTGACGAATTTATTACCAGGCTACGACTAGGATATCAATTACTTTATGGAGGAATTAAATATTTTTAATTAGTTGAATAGTGTCGTTAATTTTCCTAAAAATCAAGTTTTAAGCTAATTGGAGAAGAATTCTCATGTATAACGACGAATACGACAATTTGAGTTTTGAAGAACAATTACATTTGACTGAAGAACAAATCAGACGGCGACACAATCAGCAGATGTTCTTGCGCCGGAATGCCCAACTGTTGCAGCAGGAGTTAGAGCTTGAAGCCGAACTGTTAGAAGAGAATCCAGAGTTAGCCCAGGCGGTTCATGCCTTTAATATGCATGAGATTCTTGTCCAGCAGCAAGGTTCTATCCAAGGAGATTCAACCTCTAAAGGGCAAAGTGTTTGGAGTAAGTTTTTCCCCGGATTGGGTAGGAGCTAAATATGGCTTTTTTGAATCAATCGCGGTAGTCCCTAACGACTTCGGGAATGTAGAAACCCCAATCTGGCTTCGCCTGAGATTGGGGTAGTTCATTTTAGAATTAGAGCAAAGCGATTTGGCGTGGTCTTATTCAGTTTCCTTGGAAGTTGCCAACAAAATTTTTGAGCTAATTGGGGAAGAAGATAGATGAGCTACTTATTACATTTTGTATACTTTACGCGTACAAGTGATTGTGGTTTACAACCAAATATCTGAAGTACAATCACCACCAGGATAGCGCATTTCATGAGCGCGAACAGAACCGGACGGTTCTTTACCAAAATCAACATAAAAATTTTCGTTAATTTTCATTCCTCCATTTTCGGGATCGCAATCAATCTGCAATAAATATGAGCCAGCTTTAGACAAGTCAGGGTAAAACTGATTATCCCAACTGCTAAATAAAGAATTAGTGACATAAAGCCGCTTACCATCGAGACTCAGCTGTAGCATTTGTGGCCCGCCTGCTAATTTATGCCCTTGTACTTCGCCACTTAACCCTTGCAAACCACCACACCAAACTTGACCAGTCAGGCGAGGATGAGCAGGATCGCTAATATCGTATTGACGAATATCTCCATGCAGCCAATTGGAGAAGTAAATATAGCGATCATCCATAGAAATTAAGATATCAGTGATTAACGATGGCACTGGTATAGGCCAACCTTCTATTTCCACTGAGGGTATATCAACGACTTTTTCTACTTGCCAATGACCATTAGATTTATGCCAATGCCAAACATTACTGCTGAGTGCGGCGGCAACGAATCCATGAGTGCTGTCGGGGTTATGATGAAAGCGTACTTCTAGGGGAATTAAACCTTCTTCCCCCAGATCAACAGTTTGAGTAATTTCGTGAGTTGACCAATCCCAAAAATGTATCTGGTGTCCATAATTGCCAGATGCTACATCTTTGAGGTCAAAACCTGGATAATATGTTTTGGGTGCAGCCCACTCACTACTTACCATCACATTATGACGTGGTTGATACCAGAAATCATAGTTAAACTGCATAGTGTCGGCTTGGCCTTCCCACCGTCCAGCAATGTCAAAATTCTCATCTAATAACAAAAAACCACCAGGGCCATTGCCAACGCTATCACCTAACATAGAAATCATTACATGACCATCTGCTAGGCAATGTACTGTGTGAGGTGCAGTTAAGTTGGTCTTTTCTTTAATTTCTTCCGGTTCAATTACTTTATGCAGTTTCGGTGCTCTTGTCTGTTCTGTATCAACAATATAAATACGACTAGACCTTTGTCCAGGAATCACACTAAATCGCCGAAATTTACTGGTATCACCATGACAAGAGCTACAAGCATTCCAGCCAAAATGA
Source organism: Nostoc desertorum CM1-VF14 (assembly GCA_019359245.1). Classification (GTDB taxonomy): domain Bacteria; phylum Cyanobacteriota; class Cyanobacteriia; order Cyanobacteriales; family Nostocaceae; genus Nostoc; species Nostoc desertorum. The sequence goes on from JAHHHR010000120.1 coordinate 9,400, forward strand.
TGTAATTCATCACCAATATAAGGCATGGATAAACGATGAATTACTTGGGAGTAGGTTGGCGAGTTAATATCAACGTCTACAGTCGCTAAATAATCTGGTTCTTCAATACCCGTACCTGTATAAATAGCGATCACATAAAGCACTTTTTCCTTTTCTGCCTGGATAGCTGCTTCTGGGGAAGCGTAACCAGGGCCGCAGCAAGCATGAGTCATAGTTTGACACCTTTACAAGCTTAAGAAATTACCTACTGTACAAATAAATATTAGTATGTCTGAGTGCCATCAAGTGACGAATTATTTGAGCGGAACGCTAGAACTATGAAGTGGTAACAAAACATAGCATATAATAATGTTCGGCGATGTTGCCGTCTTGAACACAATCTATTATGTTAATTGGTTTTGAATCCAGTGGAATTGAGTTAGGATTCTTAAAAGAAATATGCTTAGAATTAAAGGCTAAAACAGAGGTGAGTCGGGCAAAATTTATCGGACTCTAATCGAATCTATCCAATAGGTAAGTTTACTCAAAGTCATCTTAGAAAGGATAGATACATGCAGTACTGTTTCATAATTGCCGGAGAAAACAGCAGGCAATACAGTAGGTACGAAAATCAGCCGTAACCAAGACATTTGGGAAAGCTTGTACATTTCGGCGCAAAGTTATTTGAATTCTTCCTTGGTAAAAATGGTTAGCTCTGGCAAGAAGCGGGAAAAACTAACGTTGACATCAGGTTCAAACCAGTAAGCTGGAGAGAAATAAAGAAGAATTCAGATTCCTCTGTCCTAGTTTCGTCAAACCTAGGAGAGAACTAAAATAGTATTAATACAAATATACTATTGAGGCAAGCTTATGACAGAGCAGGGCAGCATTTACAACCACAATGGCAAACAATCAACAGCCACCACTCAATCACGTCAAATAGCCGAAAAGTTCGCCAGCGCAATTGGTGAATTCAATTGGAAAGTTGATTACTTCAAATTTTGTCAGCTTTTAGAGCTGGAGCCAGGTGAGTATGCTGACGAGCAGTACCGATATTTTCAACAGTTAGCAGAATCGCTCACCAGATTCAATGCTGAATCGTTAGCGAAAATGATTGATGCGGGAGAGGAATTGTAAAGGCATAGCGATCGCTTTAATGATTCGGTTAAACACACTCCCCCGAAAGCGATCGCCTCCATCTTAAAACAAAAATATTACCCCGCAATGCCTTTCCCACTCTTATAGTTCATCGCTCTGGGTTTCCTCTTGCCTATAGGGACTACTTTCGATTGCTTGGGAGGTTGAGGCGGACGGCATTTCTCGCAATATAGAGGTCGAACTCCAAAGGTTTCTCGTTGTGTGGGTTGTTCGCACTGCTTACATACGAAGTTAAAAACGCGAGTGTGAATTTCCCGCTTGTGCGCTCTAACGGTGTACTCTCGGACTTCAATAGTTTTGCTGGGCATCGGTTCTGTAATCGGTGTTCTATTAATAAGGATAGTCTCTGGCATCAATATATTCATGCACTATTTGATTGAAACAGTGACAATCTGATGGTTTTTCGCCAGGGACTGGAATCGCAACTAGAGCAGCGCCAATTGGAGGCATCTTTAACAGCAGTAACTACTTGTTTCCAGCCTTTGGAGTAGCGAGTTCGACTTCTATAAATCAAACTAGATTCCAACAACCCTTAGTTAATCCTAATTAAGAAGATAGTCTTTGATCTTGTTTTGATGAGAGCGCAAAATAGAGAGAGCCAGATGTTCAGTTTTACGAATTGTTTCTCGACTAAGATTCAGGCGTTCTGCAACTTGACTCAAAGTCAGTTCCTGATTATCTTCTAATCCAAAACGTAGAGTCAATACTTCTCGTTGCCTTGGATTGAGCAACGTCAGCAACTTGCTCAAGTCTTGGTGTAAAAGCTCTTGAGTTATTTGCTCATCTAGGGAAATACCATCCATCGGTAAAATGTCAGCTAGTTCAGTTTCACGCTCATCTCCGACTCGCATTTCTAGCGACACTGGAGTGCGCGAAACGTGAAGATATTCCCGTATTTGATTGGGCAATACATTTAAGGATTCGGCAATTTCTGCTACAACCGGAGGACGACCCAAAGACTGAGACAGTTGCTGCTGTACTCTCCTGATTTTGTTTAATTTCTCGTTGATATGGATTGGCAGACGGATAGTGCGAGACTTTTCTCCGATCGCCCGTGTAATTGACTGTTTAATCCACCAGTAAACGTAGGTTGATAGTTTATAGCCTCGGTTGGGATCAAACTTTTCGATTCCCTTTTGCAAACCCAGTGCCCCTTCTTGGAGCAAATCGAGAAAATCTAATTTGTGATTCTGGTACTTTTTAGCGATCGCTACCACCAATCGTAGGTTAGCTGTCACCATTTTATGTTTAGCTTTTTGACCTTGTTGAACGATTGACTGTACTTCAGCTTCGGTTTGCCCAAGCGAGGTAGCTAATTCTCTTGTGGTTGGTTCTCGGTTTAATTGAAGTGCAAGATTTGAGCGCTGTTCTTCAATCGCTATCATCTGCTGCACAAGTCGAGCATTTGTAATTTCTTGCTCAGGAGTTAGCAGAGGGTAGCGTCCGATTTCTTTGAGGTAGGAGCGAACTAAGTCGGTAGTTGGGCTGGGCATACTTTCAATTAATTGTGACGACTACTTTTCTTTTTCGTTTGAATAGAATCTTTTATTTCAAGAATTAGCTAGTCAATTAAATATTAGCCATAGACTTAAATCAATGTTTATCTTTGGGAAACAAGTTCATAAATATGATACTTAAAATCTTCAAACAGGTAAATACTAAAATCTAGTTTATTTTATAAATAAGCTTTAAAATAGCGAAAAAGTTTGGCTGATTTAAATCAGAGAGATGCTACGCTAAATTTTGGGTGAAGTCCTCTCTTGAAGAGAGGATATGTTCAAATTCGCTTCATATTTGAACAAGGCTTAAAAACGCTTTGCGTAGACCAGTTGAAAATTAAAAATACTTAGTTGATAAATAATCATGGATATGCAATCTCTACTCACTTTGACAATCGTAGTCATCTTTTGGGCATTTGTTACTCTCGTTATATTCCAGTTCATTAACGGACTATTTGTATCGGCTGCTTACGCTAGAACACCGATTCAGTAATCAGGATGAAGTAGCAGACTGCTCAGTAGGATGAGTAAAATTTTTAGCAAGGACATGAAGATTATGAACAACGGCGGTACGGCGAAGGTCAAAGAGATTCTTGCGAG
>JAHHHR010000121.1 GCA_019359245.1 Nostoc desertorum CM1-VF14
GCCCCTTTGCCCAAGGTGGTCCCTACTATCGCCCTGGTACAGGTGGTGAAACTGTAATTGCCGAGATTGACGGGAAACGTCTGCAAACCAGACGAAATCTGCCCCAAGAGAAACAACTTGCTAAAGCTGCCATAAAAGCCTGTCCCACCTTGACGCGAACTGAAGAACAAGATGGTGAATGGGTTATAGCTGACCCAGAGGACTGTTTAGAATTGCTGCTAGAACTGCAAACGCTGGGAAATAACGTAGTCATAGAATGGCCACAAGGAGAAAAACTGCGTGTTAGCCACAATGCCGACTTGAAAGACTTTAATTTATCAATTCAACGTCAGCAAGACTGGTTTGCAGCCACTGGGGAGTTGAAATTGAATAACGACCTCGTGCTGGATATGCAACAACTACTAGAACTATTAGAGAAAACCCCCAGCCGTTTTATTCCCCTTGGTGATGGTCAATTTTTGGCTTTAACTCAAGCTTTTCGGAAACGCCTCGACGAATTACGGATGTTTTCGGAAAAACACAGTAAAGGTATTCGTTTTCACCCATTGGCGACATTAGGGTTAGAGGATTTTGTTGATGAGGTAGGTAAGGTAAAAGCAGATAAACACTGGAAGGCACATAGAGAGCGTCTCAAGGAAGTGCAGAACCTCCAGCCAGAACTGCCATCTACGCTTCAGGCAGAACTACGTGACTACCAGATGGAGGGTTTTTGTTGGCTGGCGCGTCTGGCACATTGGGGTGTGGGCGCTTGTTTAGCAGACCAAATGGGACTTGTAAGACCTTGCAGGCATTGGCTGTAATCCTCAGAAACGCACATCAAGGGCCAACCCTAATAATTGCGCCGACTTCCGTGTGCATGAATTGGGTGAGTGAAGCGCAGAAGTTTGCCCCAACTCTGAATATTATTCAATTTTCTGGTGCTAACCGCCAAAAATTACTCTCTGGTTTACAACCGTTGGATATGTTGGTTTGCAGCTATGGTTTATTACAGCAGGAAGAAGTAGCGCAAATGCTTTCTGGTGTACAGTGGCAAACGATTGTCCTGGATGAAGCCCAGGCGATTAAAAATATGACCACTAAACGTTCTCAGGCAGCCATGAACCTAAAATCTAATTTTAAGTTGCTGACTACTGGGACTCCGATTGAGAATCACTTGGGTGAGTTGTGGAATTTGTTCCGTTTTATTAATCCTGGGTTGTTGGGTTCTTTTGAAAGCTTCAATCAACGCTTTGCTACCCCCATTGAAAAATATCAGGATAAACTTGCACGTAATAAACTCAAAAAACTGATTCAACCATTTCTGTTGCGGCGGACAAAAAATCAAGTATTAGAAGAGTTACCATCTCGTACCGAAATTTTGTTGCATGTAGAGTTAAGTCGAGAGGAAAAGGCATTCTATGAAGCGTTGCGCCGTCAGGCCATATCTAAACTTACCGAAACTGATGCAGAAGCAGGAAAGAAACATTTGCAAGTTTTGGCTGAGATTATGAAACTGCGTCGCGCTTGCTGTAATCCCAGCCTCGTTATGCCTGATACTGAATTACCCAGTTCCAAGTTGCAACTTTTTGGTGAGGTGCTGGGTGAACTGCTGGAAAATCGTCATAAGGCGTTGGTGTTTAGTCAGTTTGTTGACCATTTGCACATTATTAGAGATTATTTGGAGCAGCAAGGTATTAATTATCAATATCTAGATGGCAGTACTTCAGTGGCAGAGCGGAAAAAACGGGTGGATGCATTTCAAGCTGGTTCAGGGGATGTATTTCTGATTAGTCTGAAGGCAGGGGGCACAGGACTGAATCTGACTGCTGCTGATTATGTGATTCATACAGATCCTTGGTGGAACCCCGCAGTGGAAGACCAAGCCTCAGACCGTGCCCATCGCATTGGGCAACAACGCCCTGTTACCATTTATCGTCTAGTAGCAAAGGATACTATTGAAGAAAAGATTGTGCAATTGCACCACCACAAGCGAGATTTGGCGGATAGCCTTTTGGAAGGTGCTGATATTAGTGGCAAGATATCAACGGAAGCCTTGTTACAGTTGATTAGCGAAGGTTAAGCTGTCAACCCTTTCGGGGAATTCAAAATTCATAATTTTGAATTCATAATTTTGAACCCTATAAATAAATTTAGGGGCTTGAGAAAAGGACACCTTTTCCTCTCTACGAGACAAGGATGTGATAGCATACCTTCAACAAATTTAAGTAGCATACCCAATCCATGAATCAAGTTCGACTCCCCAAACTTAGCATCGCCGTAATTGGTTTGGTAGTTGTAAGCGTATTTCATGCTACTCCCGTGCTGGGAGCTATTCTAACTAGACAAGAATTTTCAGGTGATTTTACCTTAGTCGATGCTACTAGCCCATTCCTTACGAACTTTTTGCCATTCGAGAGCAAATATTCGGGATTCGTAGTTTACTCAGAGTCCGGGACTTTGAGCGATTGGGAGCTATCCGTCAACAATCTAGAGCTGAATTTGAAGAGAGGCTCTACTAATGGCGGTAACTTAACCCCAAATGTTGATTTTGAGCTTGATTCTGGGTCGAATTGGAATTTAGTAGTTGATTTTGGTATTGCTTTTGATGCTCCTAGATATACCCTAGAAAGAACTTCAAGCTCTGAAATTACCTTGACGGGTGCAGTGGGACGGTCAGGAACATACATCTATCAAGATTCTGCTGCCAATATTACCCTGAGTTCTTCATCTACATCAGTACCTGAACCCACTTCCCTACTAGGTCTATTGTTTGGAGTTGGTGCAATTGCTGTATCTAAAAAAGCTGGTAAGACGAAATAGTAAAGCATGAATTAACTCAACTCTTTACCAAAGCTTTATCGATCTACACAGCAAAGAGCCAATCACAGACTACAGAGGTACACTCCGAAGCGAAGTTAACTACCTATACACGTATGTTCGACTCGACCAGTTGCGATCAATGACTGAGCTTGTACTTTGTCCCAGTTCAAGCTGTATCAATATTGCTCAAGTTGACAAATAAAATCCAATATGAGTGATGTAAATTTCTCAGGATACCAGAGTCCCCATTCGTGGAAACCTTCTTCTACAGTAATCAATTTAGAGTCTGGAATAATTGCCGCCATTTTTTGAGCATTACTTAATGGTGTAGTTAGGTCTTTTTCTGACCATAATAATAAACAGGGAGCTTGTATTTCTGGTAATAGATAGCTGATATCTTCATATAAAGAAATTAGTAATCCTTGAATGAGATTTTTTGTATTAAATAACAAGTTGTAGGAGAAAACCAAAGGAATATCAACTAATTTCAACCTACTTCTTGGGAGAAACAGTTGAACGGTCATTTCGATTGCCCTTCGCGGGATCATCTCCAGTATAGATGGCGTAGGAATTCCAGTACTATCTATCAGAATTACACTTCTGACTTTTTCTGGAACAAGTGTAGATAAAGTAATAGCAATACCACCACCGAATGAGTGTCCTACTAGATGAAATTGTTGTAAATCTAAAACTGACAAAAATCGAAGGAGAAATTTACTATAGCTAACGTAATCAGAAATTAGCCCAGAGTAATTTGATCTCCTAAAACTGGGCAAGTCAGGAGCAATTATAGTATGGTGCTGTGCTAGTAGTTCCAGTACTTCTTGATAAGGCTCAGTGGAGATTCCCCAGCCGTGTAGCAATAGGATAGGGATTGAACTCGACTCCAACTTACTTTGCTGATAAAAAATAGTGCAATCTTGTAAATCGACCCGATGATTAGTTAATTGGGATTTCAAAACCGCAACCTCATTCGCTATGACTTGGTAAATTATTTCTACTGTGATGTAATAGTAGCAATCCCACAAAGTTGAGGAAACTTTCTCAAGGATTATATAGGTATGACTTATGCAAAGAAAGGAACTCGCAATTAAGAAATTTAAATTAGTAGCATTTTCATAAATTGCATCTGTTGCTTAATGAAAGAAGAATTGGTATTACTGAATCATGAGGGAATGGCACGAAGACTCATGTGAAACCTTGCCAGGGCTATCTTGTTGGGGGTAAAGTATAGCTGAGTGTGTTTTAGACAATTAAATGTGAGTACGTCAAGCAGTTCAAGACATTCTTAATTCCCCACACCCGAACCTGCAACCCCGCACCCTTTCATCTAGGAATACCAGGGATATACGCTTTTCACCCTGACCCAAAGGAATAATTGTATCGCCCATCTCTTCTTTTGAGCGATGGCGCTGTTTCGTCCGCTCTCTTGCGATCGCCAGCCGCAAGCAGAGGCTAAAAATGCTTTTAAAAACCTCAAACTAGGAAAATTGAGAGCTTAGGTTTTTACTTGGGTTGCCACAATGGAGTGATATCAAGGTTTTTAGCAGCAGATACGGCATTCTAACCTACGCCAGTACGGTTTACTCCCCTTTGGTTCTTGTAAAGTTATCGTAATATATATTCATATAAAGCAATATTTGCCCCAAATAAAAGAGTAGGTAATAAAAGCGATGAATCAACCCATTAAATTATCTTTAGAACAAGAATTTAGCCTTAGAACTTTCTCTGATCAAGTGCAGCAGATGTCCCGTGAACAAGCTCAAGAATTTTTGCAGATGCTGTATAAGCAAATGATGATAAGGGAAAAGACTTACCAGGAACTGCTCAAATATCAATGGGAAGTTGGTTCAGGTTCAATCTTGGGTTAAAACAAACTGCTCCCGTCAACTGTAGAAAGAGCCAACACTGGTAAGCCCAAGCTGCATTTTCAGCATTGCTCCCCTTGCAACCTTGAATAGCAGTAGCAGCACTTTCTACCTGGGTGAGTGTTTGGGGAATGTCAAACGATATTATGTGAATTACTTGTGTGGTCATCTCTTTTGTGCTAGCGAGTCACCAATGACCATGAAAATTGCAAATCCCTCAAAACGTGGGCGCTTAGAGGGATTTTGGGTATTGATATTTGGTATTGGGTTTTTTGACAGCTAGGTTAAATTATCTGCTTTTTTAACGGCTGACTTTAACTCTTCAAATGTAATACTACCGTCAGAGTCTGAATCATAATTTACTAGCAATTCCTGGGGAGTACTGATATTTGTTTCTGATGAAATGATTGTACTTAAGCCAGGACTTAAAAAAAGATCATTAATGGAGATTTTGCCGTCTTGATCGGTATCTAATTTATTAAAAAGAGATTGAAGCTCTTGCTCGGTTGCCATAAGTTTCTATCTGAAGAACCGTTTTCAACTTAATATCTCATTAATTCAGAGATTAATTTCTCAAAATTAAATAAACTTGTTTCAATGGACGTAGAAACGGCGATCGCTGGGGCTTAGATCGGATGTACGCTGTGATACAGGGTATACAGTTGGGACAATGAAATGCTAACCAATGTATTTTAAACTGAACTCACATCATATTAAGCCTCCCCCATAACGAGTCCTTCGATCGTATGCGCTTGTACGATCGGTTTTAGTTCTTCAACGATTCGACAGGCGAAGTGCTTTCGGTGTTCTACAGGGATAGTCTCGTAGTAAGACCGAGTAAGCTGGAGATCATGCCGCTCTGCATTTTGGGCATCTGGAGCATCCACACCAAGCACTAGGGCTGGGCGCGATTTTTGGGATTGGTTAGCTGTACCTCGATGAATGGTCAGTGCTGACCGGACAGATATATCTCCACGCTTCGGCATCTTCCTCACGGTACGCTCCTGGTATCGACCGTAGAGAGATTTGGGCGGAAACATTTCGTGTTTAAAGCCGATTGGTCGATCCCACTGGGTGCCAAGTGCGATCTCGAACGGCCCCATGTCTTCTTCAACGTCCACAGTGGTCAAGTTGAAGGCAAGGGAGTTGAGCCTGCGTCCTGTCAGAGTGGCTTCAGGCGAGGGAAAGTCGCGGTGCCACGGCTGATTCATGGAGCCAGTCAGAGGCACGTCGAACCCAATCTCCACAATTTTGTAGTCCTTAGAGAGAATAGCGGTTGAAACTGCCACTACCCAAGGATGTGTCACGAGGTCGAGGAACCCCCTGATCCTCTCCGGGTGAATTTCTACGTAGTATCGGTTAGGTCCTCGCCCCACCGCCCCACCAGGACGCGCCAGCGCTTCTGAGAAGAGAACTTCAATATCCTCACCGAGGCGATCTGTCCACGTCGGCTCAAACGCTCCTTTCAACCCAATGATCCCGTCGCCGTAGAGTCCGCCCATTATGGTGGCAGTATCGTACTGCTCATCGAGCGCGGTTGGGGATATCTCTTCTGTTTTTTCGGCTTGGACGGTGTTCGTGTAGTCAAGAGCAACTTCGTGTGCGGCTGTATTCATCAGACATCCTATCCGTGAGAGCGTTTTAAAACAAGGTTATAACAGGGTCATCATGGGCGAGATTAGAGCGATACAGCTTTGCTACCCGGACACAATGGCCCCAATAACTAATAATAATTTGGGGTAGAGGGCGCGTAATTGGGCTATAAATCTCTAAATAAAAGGGTTTGAGGCAGTAACATCCAAAAGATGCTTCAGTTTTTAATCGAAAAGTTGTAAATAAAATTAATAAAATACTTCAGATGTTGTCGCCATACTCCATCGCTTCCCTAATCAATTATCCAAAAATTACCGGAAGTGCTGCTGATGTGGGCTATTGAAGTGATGAGTGGGGTGTTGGTGGGAAATCTAGCGCGAAGATTCGGTTTGGGAGCTTTTGTGTTAAAAAACCACCCTTGAATTTTTTTCTTATTGCAGTTTCAGCCTTTGAAGCACCTTTTAACCCATTGGACTCACGTTAATCTGCTGAAGTAACAAATAATCTGTTAACTAATAATAGAAAACTGTCGATTTTTCTGGAATAGAAAACAAATCCGTTGAATTAATAATAGGGAACGAAGAAAAACTTTGCTAGTGCCATTGGAATAAATCTCAAAACTGCCACCCTCTGGTTGCACGAATGGAATGCACTCTAAGCCTACGGATAGTAATTCTGGAGTTTCTGTTAATACAACCTGCGAAAAATCTGCTCGTCGCGGCCCTCAATTGAACCTTAAGAAATAATAAATGGAAAATTTCTACAAACAAAGTAAAATTATGTCTAAATTCAACAAACAACTGGCTGCCTTAGTATTTTTAACACTAGTTGCAACTGGCATAGTTTTGCCAGCCGTTGCTACTCAAGCTCAAAGCCCAGCAGAACAACTATGTCGGCTAAAACCAGGTATTAATCCTGTTTGCACAGTGTTGGTAACTGCCCCAATTGGAGTCGCCATCCGTTCTGGACCTGGTTCTAATTATCAAAAAATTGGCGCCATCCCTTACCAATATGATGTCAATGTCAGAGTTAGCAAGTCTTCTCGCGAATGGGTAAAGCTTGCTGATCGTCCTGGTTGGATTCATTCTCATTACCTGCAAATGGCTGGAGACTGAAATACAAAATACACTGCATAGATTTGCTCTGATTGCCGAAAAGAAAGTTAGCTAGAATTTGACCGATTGCAGATGTGAGCGCTCACGCTTTTATTTTTGGGAATTATAACAGCAGGAATTACCATCTGAAAATTAGGCTTGATTTCAACTGTTGTCGTAAAGTTGAGATAAATCAAATAGTCTATTTTGTTCTTTGGTGTCAGATACCTATCCTCTATGTACAAATCGCCCCCAAAGCATCTGCTTGAAACTATTTATCAGGAACTGCTGCCTAGATTACAAATTGAAAGTGTCAATCCCCGTAATCCCATTCAGATCAGCTATCTTCCACAACCTTGGCAGTTGCTTGGCAAAGGAAACTACGCCGCAGTAGTGTATCATCCCGATTACTCTGAGTGTGTAGTTAAAATTTATGCCCCAGGACGACCGGGCTTTGAAGAGGAAGTAGAAGTCTACCGTCGTCTAGGCTCTCATCCGGCATTTTCTGAGTGTTTGTATGCCAAAGATAGCTTTCTAATTTTGAAACGGCTTTATGGAACAACTTTGTACGATTGTATGCACTTAGGTTTACCAATTCCTCAGCAGGTAATACGGGATATCGATAAAGCTTTGGACTATGCTGAAAGTCGCGGACTGCATCCTCATGATGTCCACGGTCGTAATGTCATGATGCATCAAGGTAGAGGGTTAGTTGTAGACATTTCAGATTTTCTGCATCCAGAAGCCTGTTCAAAATGGAATGACTTAAAAAAAGCTTATTACTGGTTATATCGTCCTGTGCTGCGCCCACTTCGATTGCGTGTGCCATACTCGGGCTTAAATATGCTCCGCAAAAGTTATCGTCTGGCAACTTCATTTAAAACTTCCTGTTGTCAATTAGTCTTAAAATTATCCAATTTTAAATATTTAAAATGCTAGCTGATATATCGTGACAGTATGGCATGGAGAAAATACCAAGAGAATTGGACGGTCAGCAGGATTTTTTGAACAAACTGACGGCAGTTGTCAAGACGATCCCATTGTCATTGATTTTAAAGGTGATTTTGATATAAGGGAAAAAATTGTTGATGGTATTTATTAGATACCAATGTTTACACTCGTTGGAGTTTAGACTGAATAATTTAACTTGAAGAAACAAATAGAATCTGGTGATAGAGTAGAAACTACATCAACAGCAGTAAGGAAATTCAAAAAAAAATGAAGATTTTAGAGCAAACTGAAGATGTTCTAACGCTTCAAAACCCAGCTAGAGATTTTTGGTTTGGTATGATTTTTCTTCTCTTTGGCAGTCCGCCTGCCATAGTATTGTTTGCTATGAATGCTATGTCAGGTGGGTGGTGGGGATTCCTGTACTTGCTTGTAGTAACGGGTGGATTTTGTCTAGCCTTGCAACAGATATGGGCAAGTGACGTAGTTAAAGTTTGTAGCTTCAACAAAGCTCTCAGCAAGGTAACTGTCAAATACCACGGCTTACAAACTAAAATCAAGGATTTTCCGCTCCAAGATGTCCGAAGAGTTGAGGTAAGACACAGAATAGGCTTTGCCTATGGTTGTGCATTTGAAGGTCATCAACTTTGGCTCGTTACAAGGAACTTCAATAGAAATATTTCTTTATCAGAGGAAGGTAATAACAAGGCTTCGTTAGAGGCACTCGCTAATCGAGTTCGAGAATTCTTAATCTGAAGCAATTTATTAGTGTAGGTTGTTGCTAAATTCAAAATTTGTGCTTTTTTAGAAGTTGTGACCGAGGCTGTAGCGAACGGGGAGAAGATAACACTCGTTGGGTTTGGGTCATTCGAGCGACGCGAACGCTCCGAGCGTGAGGGGCGTAATCCCAAAACGAATGAGCCAATGACCATTCCAGCTACTAGAGTTCCTGCCTTTTCTCCTGGGAAGCTGTTTAAAGAAAAAGTAGCACCTTAACCAATACAGATGTATTTACTTTAGTAGTATCAATCCAATCACTGTTGATTGATTGCATTGTCTACATCAGCTAATGTTTCAAACTGTTTACAAGGCAACCATTTTAAGGCTCGCAGGACTTTCTCATCAACACCTTTTTCCTCAGCATATTTAACCAAGTCTTTTTTGCTGAGTGGATAGTTAACTGCAATCAAGTTTTTCTCTAATTGTACTGGACTGATCTTAGTAATGGACATTTCATCAATTAAGTTTGCCACATCAGCCAGGGTTTCATATTGTTTTGAAGGCAACTTCTTCAAAACTCGGAGGATTTTCTCGTCAATACCTTTTTCTTCAGCATACTTAACCAAGCTTTTCTTGCTAAGGGGATAGTTAACTTGGTTCAAGTTTTTTTGTAGCTGTACTAGATTCAGTTTAGCCATAATAAATCTCTTTATGGTCTTGACGCCGTGGATTCAGTGAAGAAGGTGAAAAAAATCAGTAAAAGTCAACTTGCACAATTATGCAGAGTAGTAGATAGAGGAAAATGTAGCCCATACACACCTTATTCTGTATTTTAGATATTTGCAATCAGTTATATTAATCTTTCGTAGGGATTCAGGTTTAGTATGCCATTAATTCTACTTCTATAAAGAGAAGCGACTAGCCTGGATAACTAATGTAGTTATCCTTAAATAATCTTTAACCACTTTAGTTTTTCTTAACTTCCTTTTTTCCAAGAAAAGCAACTTCTATATAGTACATTTTTAATTTAAAAACAAATTAAGTTACTGTTAATTTCACCTCCCTCTTTAATTAGCGAAAGTCCTACTGAGGTGGTATGTTGTTTATTCAAGCTAATCAGAATAATATACCTCGATTAAGAACAGGAAGCTTCAAATGAGAATTTTTGTTCCAGGGCGTCTTTGTTTGTTCGGAGAACACAGCGATTGGGCAGGAGAATATCGCAGTGTTAATCCTCTACTCGAAAAGGGTTACACCTTAATTGTTGGCACTAATCAAGGAATTTATGCTGATGTCTTGCCTAATCCTACTGAGTTAATTATTCGTACTTCTTTTAATGATGGTAGGGGTTATGAACCTCTGAGATTACCTATGGAATCTAATGCCCTGAAGTGCATAGCAGCAGAGGGCGGTTTTTTTAGTTATGCTGCTGGTACAGCATATCAAATTCTGACTCACTATGATGTTGGTGGGCTTGAGGTTGATAATTATCTAACCGACTTACCCATCCAAAAGGGATTATCTTCGAGTGCTGCCTTTTGCGTTCTGATTGCGAGGGCTTTTAATCGTCTGTATGACTTGAAGATGACAATTCGTTTAGAAATGGAGTTTGCCTATTTGGGAGAAAGAACCACTCCTAGCCTTTGTGGTCGTATGGATCAGGCTTGTGCTTATGGAAATCGCCCAATATTGATGATATTTGATGGTGAAAAAATCGACCTGCTTGAATTAAAAGTTAATGAAGATTTGTTTTTTGTGATTGTCGATCTCGGCGGCAGCAAAAATACACAAGAAATACTACAAAGATTGAATCAGTGTTATCCTTTTGCTACTAATCCAATACAGCAGAATGTCCAAAAATATTTTGGTCTTATTAGCTCTAAAATTACCCAAGCAGCAGTTAAAGCAATACAACTCGGAGATGCCCAACTTCTTGGAGCTTTAATGACAAAAGCCCAAGCGAAATTTGATCGGCACGTAGTTCCGGCTTGTCCTGAGCAATTAATTGCAAAAAAGCTGCATACGCTTCTTCATCACGAGCCACTTAAGCCTTATATCTACGGAGGAAAAGGCGTAGGTTCTCAGGGCGATGGCACTGCACAACTGATAGTTAAAAATCAAGAGAGTCAAAGAGAAGCTATCGAAATTATTAAGCGTGATTTTCCTCAAATGCAAGCGTTACAGTTAACTATTTCTTGACTACCAACTCCGATGATTGACTTAGTTGAGGAGAAGAAGCAGTATTAAGATGTTTGTCAGCAAATGCGCTTAATACTTTATTCGCGCTCAAAGACAAAAATTTGCTACTATTCATATCTGGATTCATATAAATTTATTAGTAGGATAGGTTCACGATTATTTTGCCTTTGTACTTTAACAGGCTATAACCTGCCTTGGCGATCTCATCAAGAGCGCATTCGCCTAGAATTGAAAAGTTGCAGATAAAGCAAGAGAAATAGTTAATGGTGCTAAATCTTTGTGATGCAAGATCCGAGTAAGAACAGACAACAAAGCGAACGGAAGCAGTATTAGAGGATAAGCTGGTGGTCTTTATCAAGGATAATGAAAACAGAAAGCTGGTTTCATATTGTTTATTAAAATGATCCAAACCTTTTTATTAACTTCTTCCCTATTGATTTCACAATTGCCTACTCTCGAACCAAAATTTATTAATTTAAAAAACCAATTAGAAAATCAAGGTTTCCAGATAATAATTGAGCTACCGCCAAAGCGAGGAGCTTATGGATTATTGAGAGAGGCTGACAAAAAAATTTGGATTAATCCAGTAGTTTTTGAGTTACATATTGGTACTCAAACTCTAATTCATGAAGCGGTTCATGCTGCACAAGTATGTGCAGGGAAAGGGAAAATAAAAACTTTAGGTTTAAATATTCAGCCGAGTAATTATGCTCGACCTTTTTTTATGCGCTATACTGATGTTCACAGGCAAGATTTAGAAAGAGAAGCCTATGCAGTACAAACTCAACCTAATAGTTATGAACTAGCTGTATCCCTTCTTAAAAAATACTGTAAATAGCTTTTAGTGTAAAACTAATGTATGTTATAGACTCTACTGTCATTGGTTTTGGCACATTTGAGCGACGCGAACGCTACTAGCACGAAGGGCGTAATCCCAAAACCAACCTGCCAATGACCATTCCATCTACTAGAGTGCCTGGATTTTCTGCTTGTTAGAGTTTCGGGTAGATAGTTACTGTGATAGTTGGTAATGTTTAGAGCTAGCAATAATGTCAAGTAGTAACTGAAGCGACACACCTCGTGGAATATAAAACTGCAAGGGTAGCGGCTGTAGAGCAATATTTAGGGCTTGCTGAAAAAGTCAGAAAGAAGCAATTTCAAGGGTTGACTAGTTGTTCAGCCCCAGTCAATCATAAGTTTTTGTTGACTATAAATTTTACAATGATAAACTGCAATTATATTATTCGGG
>JAHHHR010000004.1 GCA_019359245.1 Nostoc desertorum CM1-VF14
TGTCTACTGGAGGTGCGGCGATGAAGGCGATTACGAAGCAGGCGGTAGCGGCTAGCAAGGTGGGGATCATTAGTACGCCGAACCAACCGATGTATAAACGGTTGTTGGTGCTGGTGATCCACTCGCAGAATCTATCCCATACGTTGGCGCTTGAGCGCTGTTGTAAGGTTGCTGTCATGGTTTTATAAGTGCGGTTATTTATGAATCAGGCGGTTTTGTTTTTGCCTGTGAAACTACTTTACAATGCTTTACAATTTTTAATCAAGTTTCTCACTTTTGTAAAACTGATAAAACTTATTAGCTTTACTTATCAAAAGATAAAAAGTTGGGTAGATTTAGCCAAACCATCCATACCATTACATATATAGTTGAATTCCTTTGCCTTAAAGAGCAAGGCGATGTCTATGACGGGCTGCGCCTAAGCTCTCCGGCTCTTTTAGATAATTCATGTATATAAGACTACCTATTGCAGATAATTGTTACAAAGAAGCCCGGTCATTTGCATAACCGGGTTTTGAGCTATCTCAATCTATCAAAGGAGGTAGAGTAGTCTGAGTCGCAACCCATTAGGTAGCAGATTGCTCCAAATTAAATTCATATTATGCAAAGTTAAATCTACTATAAATTCGGTTATTCCCACCAAGTAAATGATAATTACCGTCCAAAATTAAACATGGTAAAAGTTACGGTTTACTCTCATTTATTTGTTCGGTAAACCCGAATATACAAATAGATTCAGTCATAGCTAAGAGGATGTTTTAAAAGTCCTTTCGTCGGTAGCAAAACGTTATCTATCCCCCCTAAGCCCCCTTTTTAAGGGGGCTTAGGGGGGATCTGAAAGTGTCTAAAGTCACAGTGAAATACTTTTCAAACAACCTCTAAGGAAGAAATCTGCTGTTGAAGGGAGAGTGCAGAAATTCAATATCTGGGTTGGGTTACACCTACAACTAAGTAACAGCGCTGCATAATTTTTTAGATTACCTCAGTTAAATGTGTATCTGTTCAAGTTTGTCCTGAACTTTGCTCTCGATTTATTTTTTAAGTTCTTGCGCTCAATTAACTCACCCGAATGGGTGAGGAATCCCTCAATCACTCAGGTGACCTGAGTGCAGGAAGCTGAGACTTATAACAAATAATACTCTATTACTCAAGAACACTAATTGCACTTTACTCTAACTAAGGATAACCCTATGAAATTCTCCACCTTAATTGATTCTGTATTCATTGTTGCTTCTATTGCTTTATTACCTGGAATCGGTGGCGCTCAATCAGCTACTAATAATAGTGGCGAACCTATAACTATTAACTCTAACAATTTACTCACTCATTTTACAAACGTCAGCTACCTCAAACCCTTTGATGCTGCATTTCTAGCTTATCAAGGTAACCTGAAAGCACAGGGTATTCCTAGTGGTAGTGCTTTGGTTTCTCAATACCAAACAGGAAGGCTGACTGCACTAGATGTAGTTAAGGCTGCTGTCAATGCTAAAAAATTACCAGCACAAGCTTTGAATGATACAGCTTACCTAAACGCTGTCGAGTCACAGCTGACATCATTCGTCACTACTAGTAATTTATCTTACTAAGTACAGTATTGTAGAGGTTCGTAACGGATTTATGAAATGCTGTACTATCATCTCGTTGCTTTGACAAGAAAATACGTCACTAGGAAAAAAAGCTGCTGTCTTTCCCTAATCACTATCCCATCAACAAAAATTACCTTAACCCCTCCAACCTTGGAGGGGTTTTTATTTGGTGCTACGCTTGCTGCTTACTCTAGCATTGTCTACTGTCCCCAGAACCGTTTCATATTTAACGCGATCGCGCCATGTACAGTAGATTGGCGTAGTGCATTTGAATCCTGGTATTTACTTTTGGAATGCTTTTTAGTCAGTCGTACTCCTACGGAGAAGCAAGCTACGCGCAGTGAAGACATCGTTTCTTGCTGAAAAAAATGGTCAGGCAATAAATTATTTACTGTTATATCAAATTAACGTTGTTAAGTTACTCAGCAGGTGTAGTTTTCACCTCTAGGCTGTTTTAAGTATTGTGACGCGAAACAGGAGTATAGATACGTTGCAAAAGCTTTCTCCAGAATCTCCTCTATTTGTTCTGTTAATCATTATTAGTTTTCTAGTAGTAACTTTGTCAACTTGGCTATCATCTAAACCATTTATTTTAAAACCATTTGGGCTTAATGATATTATCCAGTTACTCAGTTTACAATTATTTATTTCTTTGTTGTTAGAACGTTCTTTAGAAGTTTTTATAACTACTTGGCGAGGCCCATCCATTGAGCAATTAGATATTAGTATTCAGCAAAAAAAGGCTCTCTTATCCGAGAAGATAAGACTTATGGAAGAACAACAGAACCAATTCCCTTCTGTAAAATCCAACCAAATCAGTGGACTACCACCTGAAGGAATGAGTTTAGAACAGCAAATTATCCAAAATTTTACACAAAACCAACAAGAACCATTAAAAATATTCAAGCCACAAATTGATGATATAAATGAAAAAGAGCGGCAAAGATCAGCCTATAAATCTGATACACGAACAATTGCTCTATGGACATCCCTTTTATTCGGTCTTTTAATGAGCGCAATAGGTATTCGATCAATCGAGCCACTTGTCGTTATGGATTTAGATAATCCAATACAAATAGTCATTTTCCGTTGTTTAGATGCATTGCTGACAGGAGGCTTAATTGCAGGAGGTAGCGAAGGAATCCATAAACTTATAAAAGTTTTTATCGATTTTATGGAAGCTACATCTAAACAAATAAAAAATCAGGGATTATCTTGACTAAGCAAAGCATTTTTCCTTTCAAAAGCCCCAAGATGAAACTATCAATTAAAAGTACCATCTATTCTAAATACATTGTATTATCTTCCCATAGATAATTTTTAATATCTACAAAAGGTTTGTTTGTATTGCTTAAAAACTTTTCCTCAGGAAAAACTTTAATTCCTTCCGTTTCTAACTTATCTCTTTGGTTATTCACATAAGTTATCAAATGACCTTTAGAGTCTAATATTCTATGTACTGGATAATCAGCAGCCGAAGTTTTTTTTAGGTATGTAGGTATAGCTCTTAGATAGCTATTATCTACTCCTATACCTTTAATTATTTGTTTATATGTAACTACTTTCCCATTGGGAATTTTGATAATAAAATTTAGAAACCGTTTATATGGATTTTCAGATAATGCGGGAAATTTATTAGCTTGAACCTGAAAATTACTATCAACCTGAATTTGACCTGATTTAATAACTACGCCTAAAATGCCTCGTTTTCCTTGAATACTTTTTAATGATTTTACCAAATTGGCTATTTGCTTACACGGTTCACAGTAAAAAGTTAGACGAATTGCCGCACCACTTTCAGAGGTTAGCAAAGAACCAGGAATAAAATTCTCAAATTCTATACCTGCAACCACAATATTTTCTCGCAATTCTCCTGGTTTAATTGATAAGTCTAAAATATCTTCATACCTAACGATTAAAACTTGTCTTGGACTTATAGGGTCGGCATTAATATCTCCTTCAATACCATGACCTACCTTTAAATTTAATGTTTTAAGTTCTACCATCGCAGAACCTGGTTTTACCTTGGTGAAGAGATGCATTATTGAGAGAGCCATATTGATTTGTTTGCTAGAGGCTCTAAATCTTCTTTATCTGGCTCAAGGCTAGCCGTCACTTTGACATATCCTGATACTAGTACAGCGCGGCGTAAATAAGCAACACATTCCAAATCAACGAAACGCTTACACTATGTTTATTATAAGTCCCTAAGATAAGGAGCTTTCCAAATTTCTGTGCTTTAATAATACAACTTTGTTAAGGATAATCCCAAAATAGCTGAAGAGATTGCCTAAATGGCAACATTGCTTTGCTGAGTTTAGGTATTGTCAGTATTTAGTTCATGTACTGTTGCTTCCACACTCAGACTTGTCTATTCATTAGGCAAAGCTTGTATAAAAAACTACAGCTAACCTATTTTTAGTGCTAGATATCAAATTTGCACTGTTATCTGCTCAACTTTATATCTACAGGAGGAAGGAATTTGGTATACTAAACTCTTTGTCTATACCAAAATCTACGTTAAAAAGAGAACAGACCAAACATCTAAGAAAGATGCAGTATAACGATGTAAATCTACGTTATGGGTTCTACTAACACTCATTTAGGCTGTACGTCGCCAATTAAAGCGAAATATGTAACTTTTCTGTAGTTGACTAGTGCTAAATTTAAGTTACTGTTAAAGCGGATCGCTTCTTGTAAGAATCTACCCTGACAGAAGTGTATAAAGATATAGTTAAATTTAGCAAATCTGTCCGAGATTTTTAATTTGCAAACTGAATAGTTTGATACGGCGCTCAAAAACTTAATCCACTACCCTAAACAAGGTAGTCAATTAACGACTCAAAATCATCTGTCTGGTAATTGTATTGAATAGTTTACAATACCAATGGATGAGAAAATCTAAAGAAAATATAAAAGAAACTCAAATTACTGTGGTGTCTGGAGGACAAAAGTGTTTCTGAGACTAGCACATCAACATCGACAATTCGTCCAAGACTTGGTAATGAACCTGCAAGCCTTGGCGGTTGTATTAGAGCGGCGCGGCTATCCTGCATCTTGCTACACCTGTGGCGATCAAATGAATAGTGCATCGTTTATGGTTAGCTTGGGCGATAACCACCTGATTCGGTTTTTGGTATCCGATTACGGTATTACTTGGACGGAAATGCGGGATGACCGCGAATTAATGAAGCTAGAAGGTGCTGAGGCAATTAGCCAGTTAGACGAACTAGCTGATCTTGTCAAGCAATCTATGCAAACCGATACAGGCTCTAAAACTCTTGCTAAGAAGTATTAAGGTTCCAAAGGTCAATGGCAAATTACAAGTTGATTATCGGTAACTGGTATAGGTAACAGCGGCTTAGTTGGCGATCGCTCTTACCTATTCTCCATTACCGTAAAGTGATTGGCTCATAGCTGGCCGATCGCATATTTTTAGTATCTGCCAAAACCTCACTAACCGGATTTTGAGCCTTTAGCTAAAAGGTTAGGTAAAACTTACTGCTAATCACAATCAACCTAATTACTAATTATTAATTCATAATTCATAATTAAAATACAGGTTAAAAACCTGCAACTATCAAGCAAACAACCCTGTTTTGCTTAGGGGCTAAATCTACTTAACATAATGCAATTATGAATTATGAATTTTTAATGAATTTTCTAACTGACACATCAGCCAGAATCTTGGCAAAGGCATCCTCTGACCTGTTTTTAATTAAAAATTAGTGAAGAAGAATAATTTTTAATTAATTTTGGGTACAAGCCCCCACTGATAGCGCCGGCGGCAAGCGAGTCCACGAGCGTCTTGCAATTTTTAATTTTACATTTTTAATTTTTAATTGGAGCGTTCGCGCAGCGTCTCGTAGAGAAGCGACTTGACAGAGGTGAGGAAAGATCAACACCTAAAGTCCATTGCCAATCAAAATAAAAGATCCCCAGTAGTACGGGTGACTAAAATCGCTAACTGCTGCCACAGGTAAATTGTGGCCTCTTGCCTTCCAGTCCCCATTAATTAATGAAACTTGAGCTTGTCGTAAAGCTTCACTTTTAATTAACTTATTAGTAGAGAGAATATTATAAAAAGCGCTCATAAGTGCCTGTGTACCACCATCATCCACAGACCACAATGAGGCGATCGCAGCTCTTGCGCCTGTTTTTTGCATTTGATAGCCAAAACCCAAAATTTCCTCACCGTTGCCTAACTTGCCTCCCAAGCCGGTTTCACAGGCGCTCAACACTACCAAATCTACATGGGGGAGTGACCAAGTGGCGACATTTCTAAAGTTAATGCGATCGCCATTCCCGAATAAAATAAACGAATCTTCTGGTTTACCCACCACAAAGGCTGCATGAGTTGCTAAGTGGACAATTGTATAATCATCCATTTGAGGTACAGTGGCTCTGGGGCTAAAAGCATCGTCTAAAAGCTTCGTAGTCTCAGGAACCATAGCTGCTAAACTTTCCACTTCTCGCGTTGCAAAGGGTAAGCCAGCGAAAGCAACCTGCCGATTACCAACTTTGATTTGATAATTACCTTTAGTGAAGGCACCGGCTAAAACCCGCAAGGTAGATTTTTGTGGGGTATTTAAATTAGTCAGGCTGGCAGATGTAATGTGATTGATAGCCAAACGCTGTACTAGCCATTGTTTGCCATCAAATAAAGCAGTTAAAGGAATATAGCGTAACTGGTCATCTGGAGCGTAAATCAGAGTTTGTGTACCTGATAGCTCTAGGTCTTTTTCTATCGGTTTAATTAGCCAGTCATACAGTTGGCGTGCAGGTGCTTTGATATTTCGACTGGGATTAACTAAAGCTTGGCGGAAAATACCAATTGTTTGATAAAGGTCTTCGCGTTTTACAGGAACGGTGCGATGAATTGGTGGGGATTCAGGAGTTACTAGTACCAATTCCAAACTATCTTTTAAAATCAGTGGGTAGAGTAGAGCCGAATTTTTAGGTAATTGCGCCAAATTATCCCGAAGTTGATTGAGACTCTCCAAATCCAAATTTTGCCGCCTAGCTGTCTGGCTAATTTGCTCTACCTGTGCTTTTACTGAAGGACTATTGATAAATTCGTTAAATCCATCCAGGAGTTGCTGTTGATTTAAGACTAATTGCTCTATGCGTTGTTTCTGTTGGAGCGATCGCTCTTTAGGGGAAATTTTCCGTAGTGTTGTCAGTTCTTTACCCAACACAACAGCATTATTCACGGTTTGATCCAACTTTTGTTTAATTGGTTTTTCTGCTGCCGCTATATTAATACCTTTGGCAGTAAGTTTATTACCTGGCACAGTCTGGAGATATTCTTCTAGTTCTTCAACTTTGAGTAAATCTATTGTCCTTTGTGCTTCAGCAACACGTTCCTGTTTGAGCAATCGTTCACCTAAAATGCGATATGTCTGGCTAACAGTGATGCTATAAGCATCTGGTTGTGGCGCACTAAGCGCTGATGGATTCAAGCGAGCTTTCTCACGATTAATTAAGCAATGCTTGTAGAAAAAAATTGCTAACTCTGGTTGGTTTTGGATGTCAAATAAGTAACCTATATTACTGTAGGTTTTGCCAAGTCGAACGAGATCGCCAAGTTCTCTATTAATTAATAAAGCTTGCTGATAGGATTGAAGTGCTTCGGGATACTTTTTTTGACTTTGGTAAATTCTGCCAATGTTGTTGAATGTTAACGCTTCCCAAGAGCGCTCTCCAAGTTCTCTACTAATGGCTAATGCTTTTTGTAATCTCTGCAACCCCTGTTTTGATTGTCCTTGCCGAGATTCTTTGATAGCTTCTTCGTTAAGCCTTGCAATTTCTGAAAGTTGATTATTTTTAGGTAAAGCTTGAGCTTTTTCTCCAGAGCCATACCCCAACTTTGCATTTGTCGTTACCTGGTTATTGTCTGGATAAGTCATCCCAAAACCTAGTAGACTAAGTAAAGTCAAAGTCATAAAACTAACATACTGGAGATTAAGCTGCATAACAAAACACTCCTTATACTCGGAAGTGTAAATATTAAATCAAGAAGTCCTACAACGCAATTAATTTTTATGCTATTCCAGATATGGAAAATTTATAGATGGTTAGAAAATTGAAGATGTCAGAAGAAAAACCCAACCAAGCAAAATTACCGCCAACCAGCGCCCTTGACAATCTCTCATCTGATGAATTTGGGAATTGGTTTGAATATCCTGTTAGAGTACAACCACACCATACTGACTATGCAGGTGTTGTCTGGCACGGTTCTTATATAGCTTGGATGGAAGAAGCGCGGATTGAATGCTTGCGATCTATAGGGATTGAATTTGCTGATTTAGTCGCTATAGGTTGCGACTTACCAGTTGTAGAACTCTCGGTGCGCTATCACCGTTCAATTCAATTGGGTATGGCAGTCGTGGTGAAAACGCGCATGGCTGAGGTGACTGGCGTCCGAATTAATTGGGATTATGTCATTGTCTCAACTGATGGACAACAATTGTACGTCACAGCCAAGGTGACTTTAGTGGCTTTAGATAGCGAAAGAGGCAAGATTATGCGTCAATTACCACCGAGTATTAAGGATGCATTCGCCAAGATTTCAGCATTAAATAATTAATCAGCAAGAAAAGTTATAAAAACCACAGGAATTTTTACACAGCTAGCGTCAAATTCAACAATTTTGTCATTTCATATTTTTTACTTCACTTTTGCTAATCAAAGGTGAAGTATATATTTTCATTTGCCACTTTGGATCTGCGACAGGTTTTCAGCAAACTGCGTTACGTAATGCCAAATATCCTGTGGAGTAATGCCAAAACCAATATTTAATAAAATAAGGATTGCCGCAGCAGTCAATGCATTGCTCACGGTTGCTTTCAGCAACTTCCACAATATTATGAAGACTATCCAAGCTACAATCAGCATAGCAATCATCTATATTCATTCCTTAATAATTGTCCTTGTCTGAGAAGATGTTTTTTCAGAAAGGGGAAGTTTTTATTTTGGTAACAATCACTGGGATAAAAGATGCTGAACCCAATTTTTAATCTTTACTATAATAGGGCTTTTTGTGATAGTTAGCCTGAGGATATTTTATCTAAAAATGGGATAATTATTTCTGTTACATGGCGCTTTGTTTGCAAAGTTTTTGTAAATTTTTTTATTTTTGTCTGTAGATAAATATTTATAGATATACATAAAATTGATAGCTGATCCGGAAGCCAATGACTATCTTTAATAAAGTTTCATTTATTAACTTTTTGTAGTCCGGTGAGTATGTCTTTTTTATAAGGTGAAATGATTTCCATATTAATTGGATTAGAAGCTGGGGATTAAAGATTGGGGACTATAGCAATCCTATCTGAGTTGTAAGAAATCTGGATGATGACGAACCGCCAAGTACGCCTTCGCGCAGCGTCTCGTTAGAGAAGTACGCCAAGGAAAAAAGGAATTTACAACTTTCACGAATGAATTAGGAGCGTTATAGGCATCAATTTCTAATCCACAGTCCAATCTCAAGTGAAGGTTTTTATCGCAGAGAAATTATTCGCGAGTGAGTTTCTAATTTTTCAGTCGCTGTTAAAACTTCTTGCCTTGCCCATTTATCTGCTGCCAAAATGTCATCTAAAGAGGGATTTGCACAGTTATGATTTTGATGGCGATCGCACACCCACTCGATACACCGGGGAATATCTAAAAACCGAATTTTTTCTGATAAAAATAAAGCCACAGCTTGCTCATTTGCGGCATTTAAGACAGCTGGCATCGAACCACCAGCTTTACCCACAGCATAAGCCAACTGCATACAAGGATACTTTTGGTGATCTGGTTCACGGAAGGTTAAATTTCCAGCTTTGACTAAATCTAGTCGTTCCCAGTTAGTGTAAATGCGATCGGGCCAAGATAGGGCATACAGTAAAGGTAAGCGCATATCCGGCCAACCGAGTTGGGCTAAAACCGAAGTGTCTTGCAGTTCAATCAGCGAGTGAATAATGCTTTGGGGATGAATGACAATTTCGATATTGTCATAATCCAGCCCAAACAGAAAGTGAGCTTCAATTACTTCCAAACCTTTATTCATCAAAGTAGCAGAGTCTACTGTGATTTTACGCCCCATTGACCAATTAGGATGCTTTAAGGCATCAGCAACGGTTACATCTGCTAACTTTTCTACATCCCAGTCCCGGAAAGCTCCACCAGATGCAGTCAGCAAAATTTTCCGTAAGCCTCCCTTTGGCACACCTTGGAGGCATTGAAAGATTGCGGAATGTTCAGAATCGGCTGGTAGTAATTTTACACCGTGCTTTTCAACTAGGGGTAGAACCACAGGGGCCCCAGCAATTAAAGTTTCTTTGTTCGCTAAGGCAATATCTTTACCAGCTTCAATAGCTGCGATCGTGGGTAGCAAACCGGCACAACCAACGATCCCAGTTACAACCGTTTGGGCATCGCCGTAGCGAGCGACTTCTATCACTCCGGCTTCACCAGCCAGTAGAATCGGTTGGGGATCGAGGTCAATGATAGCTTCTTTGAGCGCTGGTAATTTATCTTCTGAGCAAATGGCTGCTATTTCCGGTCGAAACTGCCGAATTTGAGCAGCCAACATCTCTACATTATTCCCAGCTGCCAATCCCACAATCCGAAACTGATCTGGGTACTGAGTGACAATATCTAAAGTCTGAGTACCAATAGAACCAGTAGAACCAACAAGAGTAATCGCTTTCACAATTGCTTAAGGATTTACAGACAACTCCCACTATAAATTGCTGGGGACTCTTTAATAACAGCAATCACTATAATCGATACACTAACGAGAGTGAGTAGAGACGCGGGGAGGGGGAGATGTCCTTGTCGCTGCGCCCCAATCCGTTAATTTCAACTCGATAGACTGCTAGCTAGGAACTACTAAAGTTGCTCAATTTTCATATAATTAGACAAAAAGAGTATTTATAAATACTCTCTTTTAAAGGTCAATTCTGAAAAAATTGGCAAAAGTAACCAAATAGGAAATAATTTTAATTGATTGTTATTCTGTCCAGTTTGTTAATTATGTTAGTGGAGAATTGAATATGCAAAATCTTACTTATAAATTGCTGTGTTACAGCCATAGGTAAAAGGATGCATAAAGGAGTTTGTTGAAGTACTCAACCTTATGGTTAAAGTTCAGGTATTTATAAATAAAGTTTTATGGAAAAATGATTTCCTATTTCCAGCAGCAATATGGCTTGCCAGCCGAATATTCATCTGGACTGCTATGTTGCTGATTGCGCCAAAGCTACCGTTACCAGCAGAAGAATCTTTGCCCCATTTTAGCTGGGGGGTTATTGATGCATGGGATAGTATGCATTACCGAGCGATCGCTACTTCTGGATATGAATATGTGAATGACGGCAAGCAACACAATCTTGCCTTCTTCCCGCTTTTCCCTATCAGCATTTGGGTTTTGATGAAGTTGGGCTTACCGTTTGAATTAGCAGGTACGTTAGTCAACAACTTGGCATTTTTCGCAGCACTTTACTGTTTGTACTTTTGGATCAAAGAGCATTATGGTATCAATGCAGCGCAGTGGACTACTGCTGTGGTTTCCTTGTATCCATCTTCCATGTTTACGGGGGTGATTTACACAGAGGGGCTGTATTTGTTTTTGAGTACGGCGGCTTTGCGCGCGTTTGATCAAAACCAGTATGGTTGGACTACCCTTTGGGGTGCGATGGCGACAGCAACACGTCCCACAGGTATGGCACTAATTCCAGCATTTGCGATCGCAGCCTGGAAAGAACGCCGACCACCTATTGCTTATATTGCTGGTTTTGCTAGTGCTATTGGCATACTTCTATTCAGTTTGTATTGCGCGATTTATTTTGGTAACCCTTTAGCTTTTATCGAAGCACAGAAGGGATGGCGACCAACTCTGGGGTTTGATTGGCAGGGTTGGTTAAATATGCTAATGCAAATTGTAGTTGGCACAAAAAATTGGCAATATGGTTGGATTCAAAACCCATCTGGCGGAATTCAAGATCCCTGGTATCTCTTGTTGTTTGGCGTAATTGTTGCTAGTAGTTATCTTTTATGGCGTTTCCGTCAACGTTTTAGGTCTTTGAAATTATTCTATGGCTTTTATGCTTTAGTCTTATTTTTGTTGATTTTGGCGAGTGAAGAGTGGATCAATAACTTGCTCAACTTGTTCATGGTCTTAGTTGGTGGCTATATGTTGTGGCGCTTACACAGGCAACTAACCACAGTTACAGTTATTTATGGCTTTTGTGGTATTGGTTTGTTGCTAGCCTCTGGAGGTACTATTTCCTTGAGCCGTCTTGCCTACGGTATTGTGCCTTTGAATATAGCCATTGGTGTGCTGCTATCTCGCCATCCTCGCCAGGGATATTTAATGTTGGGCGTTTTTGTGACATTACTAGCCAAGATAGCTGTAGGATTTGCCCAAGAGCGTTGGGTTGGTTAGAGGGTTTGATTCTATATTGATAAGAAGTTGAATTTAAATTTCCTATGAATGTATCCAATCAAACTAAGATAGCGATCGCTTCATTATTAGTAGGTGTAGGTGCCATTTCTTTTGGCTCTATTTTTATGAAATTGAGCGAAATTCAACTCAGTCCCAATGCCACTGTATTTAATCGTTTTTGGCTTGCTAGTGTGGTCTTCTTGCTCTGGCATGGATACAAGGCAATACAGCAGCGATTTTCCTTAGACAAACCTGTAGAACAGCAGTCTTATACCAGTCAAGATCTGTTGCTATTGCTAGGCGCTGGTATTCTTTGGGCTGCTACTTTAGTCTTTTTGGCTTGGTCACTGACTCAAACTAGCGTTGCGATTTCTAGCGTGTTGCATAACCTTGCCCCTATGTTTACCAGCTTAGGGGTATGGCTGTTATTTCGTCAGGGTTTTAAGAGCCAATTCCTGATTGGGATGGCCATTGCCCTTGGGGGAGCGATCGCTATTGAATTTGAGGAACTGCAAATTGCTACAGACGAAGTTCAAGGAAGCTTTGCTGCGATTGTTTCTGCGGTTTTTTTGGGTGCATATTTGCTGATTGTAGAAAAATTACGAACCAAATTTTCTCCTACCACAATCCAATTGTGGATTTGTGCGATCGCGGCTTTAGTAATCTTCCCAATACTTTTGTTCACTCAAGATCAGGTTTTTCCCTCTACAATCAATGGGTGGGTTTGGGTCATTTCCTTAGCCCTAATCTGCCAAGTTTTAGGTCATGGGCTTTTGACCTATAGTCTTGCCAGATTTTCCTCTGTAGTTGTTTCCTTGGTGCATCTGTTAGAACCAGTATTTAGTGGCATTTTCGCTCTTATAATATTTTCAGAAAAATTAACTTTTTCAAATTGGGTAGGTTTTGCTGTAGTTTTAATGGGTTTATACTTAGCCATATCTAGCCAAGCTACTCTTAGTTTGCCGTTTCAAGAATCAGTCAAAACTATAGTTAACACTTTCGTTAAAAGTATGACGATAAAGCTGTCATTACTAAAGCAACAATTCTCCAAAACACCAGCTTTATTAGGAGGCATCTCATTATTTGTTGCCCTAATTCCCATATCTTTGGCACCATCTCTGGCAAAATTGTGCGAACAAGAAATTGGCGCAAATGCTGTAGGATTTCATCGCAGTTGGATCGCCGCAGTCGTCTTTGGGCTGTGGAATGGACTTGAGGCTTTACGCCGCCAAGAATCTGATCATCAACCTATAGAACAGAAGCCTTTTACAAAACAGGATGTGTGGCTGTTATTGGCAATGGGAACTGCTGCAACGACCTCCCTGTTGTTGTGGGCTTGGTCGCTGAGTCAAACTAGTGTTGCTAACGTGGCTTTATTGTCTAATTTGAACCCCTTATTTGTTGCTGCGGCTGGATATCTGCTATTCGGTCGGCGCTTCGATAACAGATTCATTATTGGTTTGGTCATAGCCTTGGGGGGAGCGATCGCCTTTGAAGTTCATAAGATGCAATTTGCATCTGACCAAATACTTGGTGATGCACTAGCATTTCTAACCGCGATTTTTATTGCCACCTATTTGCTGCTGATAGAACAACTCCAAGCCCGATTTACTACCGCAACCATAATGCTTTGGCGTTGTGGCGTGACTACAATGTTTCTGTTGCCCATCCTCCCATTCATCGAAGAGAGATTGTTTCCCTATTCTTGGATGGGGTGGTTTTTCATCATTTTTCAAGCTCTTTTCTGCCAAGTGCTGGGTCAGGGGCTTATAACTTATAGCCTCAGCAGAATCTCGTCAAGCGTCGTCGCCGTTACCCTTCTCCTCAATCCAGTCTTGTCCTCCATTTTTGCTTGGTTCATTTTTTCAGAACAAGTAGGTTTGTTTGACTGGGTAACTTTTGTCATAGTTTTAGTGGGTATCTATCTAGCCCAATCTAGTCAATCCACAGTTCAAGTAACAAACGAAGGCTCGTAGTAGAGAAATAAAATTTCTCTTTGCCTTTTACTTTCTAAGATATCTAGATGTTTAACTTATGGTGAAATCAGCGTAAATCCTTTAGCTGTTCCTATGATTTTGCTCCCAGTTAAATTTATTTGTTGTAAAGCCCCATCGTCTAACAGCAAATAAGATTTATTAGATAACATTTTTTGTAAAACTGGCATAGTTGTAGCAGTTACCTTGCAATCGCTATAAAAATTTAAGCTAGGACGATCGTAAGCAAAAGAAGTATAAATTTGGGTTCCTGGTGAAACATTTGTCCGAATTAAGTCCGCGACTGGTTTAACCGGAAAAGCTTCATTTAATTCCCAAATCCATGATTGCGAACTCATCAACAGTGCTAAAACTAAGTACATACCAGAAAATAAGACTGGAATAAAGTTGCGATCGCGCTGTTTAACTAGCCATGCTGCGATGCTCATACTTATTGCCAAAACAATACTCATAACTATTAAAATCGGTTCTTTTTTAATAAAAAAGTAAACACAACCTCCTAAACCAGCAATAGAAATAATAGCCAGAAATATTGTCAAACTTCGTCCCTTAAAATTGCCATCCTGCCAAATTCCGCTAAGTTTAGCACCAATTGCCAAAGCTAAAAATGGATATACAGGCATAATATACCACGGCAATTTAGTTGTCATTAGAGAGATAGTTACTAAGTAAAAAATTGTGCCGATAATAATTAGGCGACCCCAGATAGTGTGGCGTTTTTTCCAAGCTAGATAAAAACTTCCTGGTAAAAATAATAGCCAAGGAAAACTATACTTAATTAACTCAATTAAATAGTACCAGGGAGGTCCACTATGACCTTCAACAGATTGTGTAAGGCGATCAAAAGTTTGTGTTTGAAAGTTAACTTGGAAGAAATTTTCCCCATAATATTGCCATTGAGCAGCAAACCAAGCGATCGCAGGTGCATTTCCTAAAAACATTCCCACGAATAAATAGGGGCTGGTTAACAAAGCAAACTGCCGATCTGCAATGAGAAATAAACAAGCGATCGCTCCTAGTGGCAAAACCATCATCCCTTTAGTTAAAGTGATTAACCCTAGACAAAATCCCACACCTAAAGCATATCGGCGATTCTGACGTGCTTTTAGCAAACAAAACAACAACAGCAAGAAAAAGGTAATAGTTGCACCATCTAACATTGCTAGCCTTCCGTGACGCACCACAGGCAACATCGTCAGGTAAACTAAAGCGGCAAACAAAGCTGGTAAACTTTCGTTAAAAAGCAAACATCCTACTAAGTAAAGCAACGGCACACCCAAGGCAGTTAATACTGCACCCGGTAGACGTGTTGTCCATTCATTCACGCCTCCGATAGAGTAAGTCCAAGCAATTAGTAAGTGCATGAGTGGTGGCTTATTATGATAAGGTTCACCTCCCAAAGTGGGGTAAAGCCAACGCATTGAACCAAGTGGGGCACGCCAAATTTCACGGGCAACTTGTGCCACAGTCCCTTCATCCCAGTCTCGTAAAGGGGAGTTTCCTAAAAATATCAGCCATAGAACTAGAGATATTACCAGTAGACTAAATAACCATTCTTTTTCTCGGAATAGACGCATATTTAAAATCGGGATAATCATCTCAACGGCTGTAAAGCGGTATTTTACCCCAGATTATGCAATGGGAGTTTGGTTACTTTAATTTGAGTAGTTCAACCTTGCGATCGCTCAAAATACCAGCGTCAATCATGCAGTGATAATTCTCTCTAATAACTTAGGCTAATTCCGCAGCTAAAAGCCTACCTTCAATTGGTTCATACTCATCTTCTAGTAACCATAACTTGGCTGCATTATAGTCATTACTAGAAAGTACAACTTTATAACCCTGTGCCGGATCATAAACTTGACAGTTATCTTCACTATCGCAAAGCAATAAAAGAATATATGGAGGGGATAACATTGGATCTATCCATACTTCTGTAAATTTCCAGTTATTCTTCACTTGGTTTTGTGCGGGGGATGACGTGGTATTGGTCGTCTGCATTGATTTTTATCTCCCCATAGTAAAGTAAAATACGGTTACCATCTGGACTGATTCTATAACCTATTGGTTCATTAAAAAACATCCCATAACGGTCATATCCTCGAATCATTCCGGTGAACTGCCCATTTTCTATTATGGCTTGAGTAACTCTATTCATTGTAGGTTCATCATTAAATACATGAGCGGCAAGTCCTCGTTTGACAAGTCTTTGACTTTGAGGTGTACCTGCTATGTGCTTGGAAACTTGTCTAATGTCAAGGGTAATTTGACGATTAATTCCACTCATGATTAAGAGTTAAGTTTTTTGTATTTCCAGGATTTACGCTGAAAACAGCTAAATTCCACAACTACGATAAAAACAAAAATTTATATAAATTGGTCTGAGGCAATAAACCCAACGATACCAATAGGATTTGTTAAGTTTCTTTATTACTCAGCCCAACCTACCACTAATTTAGTTATTTTCACGCAATACTTTAAGTTCATTTGCCTGTAACATAACCAAAAGGTAAGTCTGAAGCATTAGCAATGATTCCTTAGACAAACCACTTCAATCACTTGCGGGAATAGGTATTGATTTCCGTTGTTGATCCTGCGACGGTGTATTTCACGGTCAGCTTTACGAGGTTTTTAATCTTTTAAATTGCCTCTTGATCCTTATCCGAATAGGCGAGAATACACCCGCAAGTGATATTTTTTTATTTCCAATCGTTTAGCATGATATGTGTGTCACTGCTAAATCTAAATATGGCGGTTACATCGCTCAAAGGATAGCTGATTAAGGATAACTCAGGGAACAAAGTGAAAAAAAAACTCTCAGTTGTTTCTTACAGATAACCCCGAATCTTTACGAGAGAAATTTTACTCTCTCAAACAACCGATGGATATAGCTGACCTTTTAGAGGTTTCCTATCCTCGCCTTGTTTATCATATATATCTTGTTGAACCTGACAAACGTTATAAAACTTTTGAGATTCCTAAAAAGTCTGGTGGTATTCGTCAGATATCAACTCCGATAACTGCACTTAAAATTATTCAGACAAAACTTAATCAAGTCTTACAAACAGTGTATGAGATAAAACCATCAGTGCATGGGTTTGTAATGGGAAAGAATATTGTAACTAATGCTCAAGCTCATACTAAAAAACGCTATGTTCTAAATCTTGATTTAACTGATTTTTTTCCGTCGATTAATTTTGGTCGAGTTCGGGGTATGTTTATGGCTACACCCTATGGTTTACATCCAGATGTAGCGACTGTTTTAGCGCAAATTTGTTGTCATAACAATCAGCATTAACACTGAAAAAGAAGATTTCCAAAAAACTCAGAAACAGTCAAAGATACTAGATGAATATTATATTGATTATTCATATATAACGGATACAAATTATTCATCTTGGGTTGATAACTTAAAAAAATATAGTAAAGATATGGCTGAATGCCGAGATAAAAAGCAGATTACAACTTTTTGTGAGTCTGCTCGTAATACTTTAGAATCTGCAATCGAAGTTCTTTTTGATGAAGAATATAAATATATTAATGAAAATAATAAATCATTTTTAGAAGCTTATAATAGAGTCAAATCATCTTATGATAAGCGAAAAAATAGTAATTGGGATTTACCGCAAATATGTATAACTGTGCCAAATTCTGCCATCAAATCAGAAAATTTAAAAAACATTGATGGCATCTACGTTGATAGAAAAAACATAGAAAAAATCCGAAGACAAAGCCTTCCTGCATCAGTTCAGATATTTTTTGAAATTATTAAACCTAACTATATGGAAACGCAGCATCTAAAAGAAAATTTCTTGACAATAATGAATATGAATAAATTAAGAGCTTTAAAGACTCATGGCAGTAAATCTGATTTAGATTCACAACTAAATCAATTGGGTCATTATGCAAAAAAATTATATGATTCAAACGAAAATTTTGAGACTATCCAAAAAGTAATATCTTGGTTTGTACAAGAGATATACAAAAGAGTTTGTCAAATATCTAACAATTAGTTTAAATAAATTTCTGCCTCAGAGAGTCAAAAAAACGGTAGAGCAATAAATACTCTACCGTTTTCTAATTTTTTATTTGGGACTTAAATCCCAAACTCTAAATTTTACTCAACACCTTGGGGTAACAATTCCCGGCGCTGTTGAGAACTAACTTGGACAATGCCATTTTCATCCACATCAACAACGGCTGTATCGCCATCCTTGATACGACCAGACAGAATTTCTTCTGCTAGGCTATCTTCTAACAGGCGCATAATTGCCCGACGTAATGGCCTCGCGCCGTAGCTGGGACTGTAACCTTCTTGGATCAAACGATCCTTGAAGCGGTCTGTGACTTCTAAGGTGATACCCTTTTCCGTCAGACGACCAAATACTTCCTTGAGCATAATTTCGGCGATTTGGGTCACTTCCGGCTTGTTCAACTGACGGAAGACGATAATTTCATCGAGTCGGTTGAGGAACTCTGGACGGAAGTACTGCTTGAGTTCTTCGTTGACCAAAGAGCGAATCCGGTTGTAAGTTGACTCACTGGCATCTTCGGAGAATTCAAAGCCGATACCGCTACCGCCTTTTTCAATTACCTTAGAACCAATATTGGAAGTTAAAATCAGCAAGGTGTTCTTGAAGTCCACCGTGCGACCTTTAGCATCAGTTAACCGACCGTCTTCCAAAATTTGCAGCAGCATATTGAAGACATCGGGGTGGGCTTTTTCGATTTCGTCGAACAACACCACGGTGTAAGGACGCCGCCGCACGGCTTCGGTTAGCTGACCACCTTCGTTATAGCCAACATAACCTGGAGGGGAACCAATCAGCTTGCTGACGGTGTGACGCTCCATGTATTCGGACATATCTAAGCGGATCATCGCTTCTTCGGAACCGAAGAAGTAAGCAGCTAAGGATTTCGCCAACTCGGTTTTACCTACACCAGTAGGCCCAGAGAACACAAAGCTAGCTATGGGTCGGTTAGGATTCTTCAAACCGACACGAGCGCGGCGAATTGCTCGTGAAACTGCCTTCACAGCTTCATCTTGACCAATTAAACGCTGGTGCAAGGTGTCTTCCATGTGCAGCAGCTTTTCAGATTCAGATTCGGTGAGTTTGTTCACCGGTACTCCAGTCCAGGAAGCGACAATGTGAGCAATGTCTTCTTCTGTAACTACAGGTTCTTCACCTTCTGTGCCTGTTGCATTGGTCTTGCTTTGAGCGATCGCCCGGATTTCGGCTTTGATTTCCATTTCGCGATCGCGCAATTCCCCAGCTTTATCAAAGTCTTGGGAGCGCACTGCGTCATCTTTTTCTTTTAATATCTGACGCAGTTCTTTGTCTAACTCCTTAGCTGCGGGTGGCAGTTGGGAGTTAATCAAGCGCACTCTAGAACCAGCTTCATCAACTAAATCGATGGCTTTATCTGGGAGGAAGCGATCGCTAATGTAACGGTCTGACAATTTCGCCGCCGCTACCAATGCTTCGTCGGAGATTTTCAGTTTGTGGTGTTGCTCGTAGCGTTCGCGCAAACCATATAAAATTTCAATTGTTTCATCAACTGTAGGTTCGCCAACCATGACTGGTTGGAAACGCCGCTCTAGTGCTGCATCTCGCTCGATGTGCTTCCGGTATTCATCTAAGGTTGTAGCACCGATGCACTGCAACTCACCTCTAGCCAAAGCTGGCTTGAGGATATTTGCTGCGTCAATAGCACCTTCTGCTGCACCTGCACCAATTAAGGTGTGTACCTCATCAATCACGAGAATGACATTACCCGCCGAGCGGATTTCATCCATGATTTTTTTCAAGCGTTCTTCAAATTCACCCCGGTATTTGGTTCCTGCTACGAGCAAACCAATATCCAGTGTGACAACGCGTTTATCTTCGAGGATGTCAGGGACATCTTTCGTAGCAATGCGTGAAGCTAAACCTTCAGCGATCGCTGTTTTACCAACCCCTGGTTCCCCAATCAGCACTGGGTTATTTTTAGTCCGGCGACCCAATATCTGAATCACCCGCTCAATTTCCTTAGCGCGTCCCACCACTGGGTCGAGCTTATTATCCATTGCCATCTGGGTCAGGTTTGAACCAAATTCATCCAGAGTCGGGGTTTTTGTGCGACCGGATGAGCCGCCTGGTGAAACTTCGGCAGTTTCTCCCAACATGCGGATGACTTGGGTTCTTACCTTAGATAGATCCACACCGAGGTTTTCTAGCACCCTGGCTGCGACGCCTTCCCCTTCGCGGATTAGGCCCAACAGCAGATGCTCGGTGCCAATGTAGTTATGCCCCAGTTGGCGTGCTTCTTCCAAGGAGAGTTCTAAAACTCGCTTTGCCCGTGGCGTAAACGGAATTTCCACAGCAACAAAGCCTGATCCCCGTCCTATAATTTTTTCAACTTCAATTCGGGCATCTTTGAGATTGACGCCCATTGATTTCAGCACCTTCGCAGCCACCCCAGTGCCTTCGCCAATCAGACCCAGGAGGATCTGCTCGGTTCCAACAAAGTTGTGACCTAAACGGCGGGCCTCTTCTTGGGCCAGCATGATTACCTTAATGGCTTTTTCTGTGAAGCGCTCAAACATGGCTTTATCCCATCATCTGCGGTCGTGCCGGTATGCTGATTTTAGCACAGGCAAAGCTTTTGGATGCCTGTATAACAGATTATAGACATCCTGAAGCTATGACTTGAGTTGATGGGCTAATTGTTAACTATTAACTACTTTTATCTGGCTAGTGTACTGAGGAGCTTTAGTTCACCAGCCTTTTTGGGATTAATTACAAACAGTTCACTGCTTACATTGAGAGTTGATTTACTCAATCCCAAACATCTATAACTAACATATACTTTCTTTAATGTCAAGTACAAAAAATTTTGTATAGCTTTTGCTTATAACTATTGATTTTATAATTAAATATTTAAATATAATTAAGCGCCGCAAAGTTACATTTTTTTGCTGAAGCTGATTGCAAGCTCCAATAATTCAAAATTTGTAATTCTTAGCTACTAAGAGTTATGCATTGACAAGAACGACTGATATAGATTTGAAAAACTACATCTGCCGTAAGAAGTATTATTAGTTGGTGTTAACTTAAGACTAAATCTCTGTGAAGGAGGAAGAAATTTAGAACGGGATTCAATCCTATCTAATTCCAAGCCACCAAATCGAAGGTTTTGGTGGAGGTCACAGCAGCCCCCACGTTAGGCATTCTCTGTCTCCAATTGGGAACGAGACGACAAGACGAATCCCCAACTACTTAAAAAGCAAGTGCCAAGAGGATTTATTTAGGCGATCGCTAACCATAGAATACCACTGGTCTAAAGTTGCTTGAAATTTGGAGTGTTGTAAATCTGGGAGCCATAGGATTAGGGCATCCTCACCGTTATCTTGGTAGTAGCCTCGCCGCCGTCCAGCTGTTTTGAAGCCAAATTTTTGGTATAAAGATATTGCCGCCAAGTTGGAAGCTCGGACTTCAAGGGTAGCTCGCTCCATTTTGCGATCGCAAGCTGTCTTAATGAGTGAATATAATAAAGCCGCACCCATTCCTTGACGGTGATATTGAGGATGAACCGCCAAAATTGTAATGTGGGCTTCATCTAAAATTGACCAAAAGCAACCCATTCCTAGCAAACTTGTGCTGGAGGAGGGGGAAAATAAACCGAGTATATCGCTGTTGGGACTATCCAATTCTCGTTTGTAGCCTTCCATTGTCCAAAGCCCGCCAAAACAGGCTTGATCGAGTTCCAGAATAGCACTGAGATTTTCTAATGTCAGTAATTTAATTTCTAAGTCTAATGAGATCACATTTATTGAATAACGTTACAAACCCTTTGTACACTGGGAATCGGGAGACAAACTCAAAGCCCGTAATTTGAACAAGGAAAACTTTTATATTTATGGTATCGACTCACCCCACAGGGGTTCAACATTCTGGAAGTCAATATTTACCTCAAAGGCACGATACTAAGGCAAATCCATCGCCTAATCAGGAACTTTTACCCTTAACTGCCAGAGTCCATAATCATGACTCCCTGGAAATTGGTGGGTGTGATGTCACAACCCTAGTTGAGCAGTTTGGTTCACCTTTATATATTTTAGATGAAGAAACCTTGCGCTCGGCTTGTCAGCAATATCGAGATGCTTTCAAGCAGTACTACAAGGGCGAATCTCAAGTATTGTACGCCTCAAAAGCTTGGAATTGTTTAGCAGTTTGTGCGATCGCGGCATCAGAGGATTTAGGAATTGATGTTGCATCAGGCGGTGAACTTTACACCGCGCTGCAAGCAGGTGTCAATCCTGAGAAAATCTATCTTCATAACAACAATAAATCTCGTGAAGAACTGATTTTTGCCACTGAAGTCGGTTGCACTATTGTCGTGGATAACTGGCACGAGTTACGCACTTTAGTAGAAATTGTCGAGAGTGCAAATTCCCCCTCTGTACATCCTCGATTCCTGTTGCGTCTGACTCCAGGTATTGAATGTCACACACATGAATATATCCGCACGGGGCAACTAGATAGTAAATTTGGCTTTGATCCAAATGAATTAGAGGAATTATTTACTTTTGTCAGCAAACAGTCTTTCCTTAACTGCGTAGGGTTACATGCTCATATCGGTTCCCAAATTTTTGAACGCCAACCGCATCGAGATTTAGCAGCTTTGATGGTGCAGTGGTTGCGGAAAGCGGCAAAGTATGGTTTAAAACTGACAGAATTAAATGTCGGTGGCGGTTTAGGGATTAAGTATATAGAATCAGACGATCCCCCCAGTATTGAAGAGTGGGTGAAGCCGATTTGTGAAGTGATCCAAGAAGCTTGTGCAGCAGAAAATTTACCTTTGCCAAAATTATTGTGTGAACCGGGGCGATCGCTAATTGCCACGGCTTGCGTCACTGCTTATACTATTGGTTCATCCAAAGTTATCCCAGAAATTCGTACCTATGTAGCGATCGATGGGGGAATGTCTGACAATCCCCGCCCGATTACTTACCAATCAGTTTATCGGGCAGTCGTTGCCAATAAAATGTCTTCTCCTTTAACCCAAACAGTCACAATTGCTGGGAAACATTGTGAATCAGGAGATATTCTGATTAAGAATGCACTACTTCCAAAGACTGAACCAGGAGATATTCTCGTAGTTATGGGAACTGGTGCGTACAATTACAGTATGGCATCTAACTACAACCGCTTACCCCGACCGGCAGCAGTCGTAGTAGCAAATGGCGAAGCAAATTTAATTTTGCAACGTGAAACTTATCAAGACTTAATTCGGCAAGATCGCCTACCAGAAAGACTAAAGAAATAGTCATTATTCCTTGGTCATTGGTGAGCCAGCACGATCTTCTCCCTTGGCGCTAGCCTCTCCCTTTGGGAGAAGGGGAGACGCCAAGGGCGATAGCGCAGCGTTAGCGAGTTATCGAGCGTCTGGGGGTTTCCCCCATGAGTGACTGGCGTTAGCAAAGCGGTAGCGACGCAGGAGCGTCACCCGTAAGAGTCATTAGCTAGGAGCTAAACCCCGTCTATTTTGAAACCTAGAGTTTTTGAAGAGAGTATATTATTCTATCGAGGCTTGAGTTTTGAGCTTTAGCCTCATTACAAAAAAACTACGGTTTTCACAGTAGACGCAGTTTAGTAACAAATGACAAATGACTAACTGTAATTAGAGGCAAAAGTGTAATCCAGATGTCATGAGAGATTGGTGGACGCAATGGCTGAGAAACCTGGGATGGTCACAGTCCTTGCTACTTGGGACTCTGGATATTGTGTTAGTGCTGGCGCTGACGTACATGATACTAGTTATTATTAGTGAGCGCCGAACATTATGGATGGTGAGGGGATTCATTATCTTAATGCTAGCCTCAGCACTAAGTGGCAGCTTAGGACTACCTCTGCTAAGTTTTGTACTAGAAAAACTGGTGATTGGTTGTGCTGTAGCGATGGCAGTTGCTCTACAGTCAGAGTTTCGGCGGTTTTTGGAGCAATTAGGGCGTGGCGAATTCCGCCAGCTGTTTCAACCCGATCGGCTGGCAATCCCCAAATCTGATAGTGTAATTGATGAAATTGTTGAGGCTGTTAAAGAATTGTCAAAAAACCGTATTGGAGCTTTGCTAATTGTGGAAACCACAGGGCCAATTGATGAGCGAGATTTTTCTGTGCCAGGAGTAAAGCTAAATGCGGAGGTTTCTAAAGAACTAATCCAGACAATTTTTCAGCCAAAAACTTTGCTACACGATGGAGCAACATTGATTCGTGGATCACGGATCATCTCATCAGGTATAATTTTACCACTTTCGGGACGCACAGCCTCGCGCCAGTTGGGAACACGCCATCGGGCGGCAATGGGAATTACTGAGCGGGTCGAAAATTGCATTTGTGTCGTTGTTTCTGAAGAAACGGGTTCTATTTCCTTAGCGGAACGGGGAACCTTAAATAGACCCCTGACGATTAGGAAATTGAAAGAGTCATTAGAGGCTCTTTTATCCCCAGCCGTAGATAGGGAAGCTGTTGCTCCTGGTCTATTGAGTTTTGTTCGTCAGACAGGTGGGAAGGCACTAGCACTGGTTTCACGTTTACTCGGATTACCATCGACCGCTTCTCGAGATAAAAAATGACAGCACAACAAACTAAACTGCAAGATTTGCCTACTGACTTAAAACGAGAACAATTGCCGCAGCACGTTGCGGTGATTATGGATGGCAATGGTCGATGGGCTAAACGTCAGGGTCTACCACGGATTATGGGTCATAAGCGAGGAGTAGATGCTCTCAAGGATTTACTTCGCTGTTGTCAAGATTGGGGAATTCAGGCGCTGACGGCTTATGCTTTTTCAACAGAAAACTGGAAAAGGCCGCAGGAAGAGGTAGATTTTTTGATGACTCTTTTTCAAAGAGTTTTGCGCCAAGAATTGCGGGAAATGATCGAAGAGAATGTTCAAATTAAGTTTGTGGGAAATTTGCAGGCCCTGCCACGATCGCTCCAACAAGAAATATCCCGTTCAATGGAAGAAACTAAGGATAATCGTGGTATCCGGTTTTCAGTAGCAACTAATTATGGCGGACGGCAAGAGATTTTACAAGCTTGTCAGGCGATCGCAAAACTTGTTCAGCAAGGTCTGCTACAACCCGATGAAATTAATGAACAGGTATTTGAGAGCCACTTGTATACAGCCGGAATTACTGACCCAGATTTGTTAATTCGCACCAGTGGAGAAATGCGCCTCTCAAATTTCCTTCTCTGGCAAATGGCTTATGGAGAAATTTACATCACCGATGCTCTCTGGCCCGATTTTGACCGGGCTGAGTTTCACCGCGCCTTATGTGCCTATCAACAACGCGAGCGGCGATTTGGGAAAGTATAAAGTAGTACATTTATTAATTCGCTAGGATGCGTTAGCGAAACTACAAGATTGGCGATCGCACTACAATTTAATAAACTCAATGATGGCTATTGATATGGTATCGATTCCTATCACCCTGGAACAACTCATTACGGCTGTGCAACAGTTGCAACCAGAGGAACGTGCAGAGGTTGCCAGAGCGTTGATTTTAGTGGATTTACGTTCAGATTTAAGGGCTTTAATTTAAGAACTTTATGCTCAACCCCCGGTTGATGAGATTACATATGAAAATATCATGGCTGAAATTAAGGCTGTGAATTGATCACGCCAAAGCAATCGATGATACTACTCTAGTCAACCTCAATTCAAAAGATGAGCGAGATCGCACTACACGATTGGCGAACGCTGGCTATACTTTGCTGCGAACCAAGTTCAACAGCTTACCTTGAACAGATTCCAAAATACAATCTCGGATGTAATTACTGGCATTGAGAATTTCCACGCCTATCAACTCTCCGGCTGCATTCAGTTCAGCAGTCACATTTGGACTAATTTCAATACTTGCTGATTCTGGCTCTTCGGAGATGAGCAGATGAAGAATATCCTCTTCTTTGAAATAGTTTATTTGTGGCAATTGTTGCTTAATGTTAGATATTTGTAATTAACCGTCCGGTTTTTAGACGAAATCAAATTTGTTGTCGAGTTGTGGCGTGAATTGTAATCGGTGTAATTGTATTTTCACTTTGTTCATAGGGAATTAAAACTAGCTGTTCACCATGCTTTCCAACTGTGCGATCGCCCGATCGGTTTCTACATCATAATATCGTTCGCTGGAGAAGCGTAAGATATTTTCAATCAGATCAAGATCAAAGCCTCTTCCAGTTGCACGGTAACGAAGATAGGATGTCCAGATAATCTCAGGCATTCATTCATGATTAGCGGTTGTTGTCATCCCTCAAAAGCGATATTTATGGCCCAGAAAATACCGCTTGTTCTACATCATCACGACTAAGAGAATACTTGAATGAACGTTGGATATCTTGCCCATTTTCCCCAGATTGGACATATCGCACTACGATTTGCTCAACATCTAGCCATAGTTCAGCTTTCCAACTAGGGCGCTGTATATGCCAGCAATGCCTCTGTGTATCGTCTTGTTGACAGCCTTGGTTTTTTAGCCACTGTTCAATTTGTGGCAGGGGATGATTATATAAAGGGGTATCAGAGGGAAGAAGAGGCATAGGAATTTTGGATTTTAGATTTTGGATTAGGAAATTTTTTAGTTTTTAATTACTATAGGAGTAATTAGTTGCAATACATGGTTAATTTGCTGTTGTACAGATGGAGTTGGCTGTAGCAAATGTGTTTGAAAAGCAGCCTCACCACGAGTTAAGCCAATGGCAATTGCTAGTATCAGACAACCTACAAATGTTAACACCAGCATAAATAAAGCAAAAATTTCGCCAGATGAAAGGGGGCGATCGCTAGGATCGAGATAA
The DNA here is from genome assembly GCA_019359245.1 of Nostoc desertorum CM1-VF14. Classification (GTDB taxonomy): domain Bacteria; phylum Cyanobacteriota; class Cyanobacteriia; order Cyanobacteriales; family Nostocaceae; genus Nostoc; species Nostoc desertorum. The sequence continues at coordinate 26,852 of JAHHHR010000004.1, forward strand.
GCTGATTTTGACCAGTCATGACGCGATACGGGACGGTTCAAGTCAGGAGGTGGTTGAATTACCGCAAAGCGAGAATAGCCAATTTTTGAATCATAGCTTAACCGCCGTTCTGGATGGCTAAGGGTAGCGTAGGCTTCGTTGATTTGCTGAAATTTGAGAGTGGCGATCGCAGTAGGCAAATCTGTAGTATCAGGATGATAGCGTTTGCTCAGTTCCCTATAAGCACGACGAATGTCCATTACCGATGCCGAGGGATGCAGTCCTAGCAGGGAGTAATAAGTTGGTTTACTGCTTTGTGGCATTGCCCCGTTGTGATTCACGGCTGTTTGAGTCACCTTGCAATCAAGTTTTTTCTAATATTGTAAACCTCTGCCCATTCCACAGAGGAAAAAATGGCTGATCAGATTCTGGCATCATGCCCAAGCCTTTTATAGGTGAGGACTTGAATGGTTGTATTTATATACTGTACAATAATATTTATAGGGGCGAACGTCGGCTTCATGCCGTGTGTCCGAGTAGAAATTCTACTTAGATCTAGCCCCTTTTAGCTTTTCAAGAGTTAATATATTGCGATCGCCATACCACTCTCCATAGGGTTTGTTGCGCTTATCATCCAAGTCCATAATGAGTCTATATTTCTTGGCAAGGGGCAGAAAAAACTGGTCATCGTCGCGTTCATAGCATCGCTGTACAGCCCACAGGTAATAGTCGATGACTTGTAAACCAGCAACCTCAGATGGATAGGTAGGCTCAACGATAATCGAACTATTTGAACTAATTTTCCATTGAGACTCAAAGTTTTTCTGAGCTTGGTTGATTGCTTGTTCTAGTGCTTCTTCGCGTGCTGCCTTACCGCGTCTAGCAATAGCAATATGGATAACATCTGCTTTATGCAACAGATTTTTGAACACCCGTGTTATGAGATCGTCATAAATTGCGTTCTGCTGAAGCTTTGTACCTAAGGTCTTAAAGTTTGCTTTTGCTGATTCTGCCATATCAGCTTTACTCCGAATTGCAATGAGAACTTTGATATCGAAAGACTGCATCAGTTCAAAAACTTTTTCACGAATTTCGGGATGGTCGTCCTTAGCGTGAAAGGTAATCGCAGTCTTTTTCGCTTCAGGTTGCATGGAGGGAATATTTTTGAAGCGAGGATGAGTCATCAAGCTTGCGCGGAGTGCACTCAGTTCCCAGGTAACTTGTTCTGGATCAGAAATTTGAGCAACACCAACCATGAAAAATTTAGATGCTCCAGGTTGACCTACGATGATGCGTCCCTTTTTATCGAAGAATGTAAGATCACCTGCTTCGTCAACAAAGTAGTGACGAAATTTAATTTCTGCTGACATCCACTAGAAGATAAGGTAGATTTGACCTATTTTACGTCAACCTGAGATAATAGCCTCTAATTCCGCGATCGCTTCATCTTCAACAGCATTGGCTTCATCTCTAACTCAGTAAATCAGCACGGGGTTTAAAGGTTTCAATTTGCCGTAACTTTTCGTACAGTTCTCGTTCTTCTTGACTAATATTTTTCGGTGTAACTATTTGAATTTCCACTAATTGATCGCCACGTTTGCCATCATCGCTGGGGTAGCCTTTATTCCCTAGCCGGAATTTTTGACCAGACCTAACTCCTTGAGGAATGGTCATTTTTACAGGGCCGTCCAAAGTTGGTGCTTCTACCTGTCCTCCTAAAACTGCCTCAGTGGGAGTAACTGGTACTTGGCAAAGGATATTTAAACCATCTAGCTTAAATAATGGATGAGAATTAACGGTAATTTTTAAGTATAAATCGCCACCACCAACGCCTTGGTTCCGCAAACGGATGGTTTGACCTGTTACCATCCCTGGAGGCATACTAACTTCTAGCGATCGCCCATCTTCCAAACGAATGCGTTCATTACCACCTTGATAAGCTTTTTCTAGTGGGAGCGTTAATCTGGCTTCTATATCCCGGCGGGTAGTGCGAGGTGGGGTGCTAACTGTGTAGGCAACTTTTGTTCTGGGGGAACGAAACGGATCGCTAGCATTGCCATTACTAGCAGACTTACTTGCCCCACCCTTATTTTTGACACCGATAACTTGATTAATAAAGCTTTCAAAGTCGGAGAATTGGCTTGGATCTACATCCTGATTGCCGTTGCTGCTAGGGTTACTCTGCCAGGTTTTAGCCTTTGGCGTCTGTTTATTGCCCGCAAAGCCTTTTTGCTTCCAGTAGCGGCTAAACTGGTCGTATTGCGATCGCTTGGCTGAGTCTGAAAGGACTTCATAAGCCTCGCCAATATCCTTAAACTTTTCCTCAGATTCTTTATTACCCGGATTCAGATCGGGGTGATATTGTCTTGCTAACCGCCGATAAACTTTTTTAATTTCCTCACCAGAGGCGTCTTTAGATACTCCTAAAATCTCGTAGTAATCACGGAAATTCGGCAAATTTTGCATAGTCAGTTGTTTAAATTTTAGATTTTAGATTTTGGCTTAATTAGGAGTAGCGATTAATCGCGTCTGTACAGGAGTTAGGAGTTGAAAGATTTAATTTTTAACTCCTCACTCCTCACTCCTCACTTCTCACTTTTATTAGGAGTATTACAACCAATCATTGTCTTCTTCGTCATCCCAGTTATCTTGGTAGCTGGGACGGGATTTGCGTGGCGGACGGCTTTGGCTTTCGTAAGAGGAAGAACGACTGTCTCGACTATAGTCTCTGCCATAGTCTTTACCGTAATCTCTGCCATAGTCCTTACTGTATGAGTCACGTTCCCGATATGTATCTCTGGGAAAGTCGCGTTCTTTATCTTTATCACCAGTAAAGATGTCACGGATTGTACCAAACAAGTCGTCATCTTCATCTTCAGCATAAGTTTCCCTGACTTCCCGATTTAGCTCATAGAGAGCATCTTGCAAATCGGCGTAGGCTTGGTCAATACCGCGATCGCTATTTTCCTGAAGACTCTCCTTCAGTTGTCGGCAAATATTATCAATTCTTTGGCGGCGGTTTCGGGCAAACTGCATACCAAATTCGAGTGCTACTTCTCTAAGCTGTCGTTCTGCTTGGAAAATCAACGCCTCTGAACGAGTCCGCTTTTCTACCCGTTCTTTACGTTCGCGATCGACATCGGCGTATTTCTGAGCATCCTGAATCATCCGATTCACTTCTGACTCGTTCAAGGTGGAAGCGCCTTGAATGGTGATACTCTGTTCTCGCCCAGTGGTTCTATCTAGGGCTGTTACCTGTAAAATACCGTTAGCATCAATATCAAATGACACCTGAACTTGGGGAATTCCTCGTGGCGCTGGGGGAATGCCATACAGCTTGAAACGCCCTAAAGACTTATTGTTTGCTGCCATTTCCCGTTCGCCTTGGACTACGTGGATTTCCACAGTATTCTGGTTATTTTCGGACGTGGAAAAAATGTCAGAACGACGGACTGGGATGGTAGTATTGCGGGGAATGAGTTTTTTCATTACTCCGCCGATGGTTTCCAATCCCATAGAAAGGGGTGTGACATCCAAAAGCAGCACATCTTTGAGTTCGCCTGCGAGAATGCCTGCTTGAATTGCTGCACCTACTCCTACGACTTCATCGGGATTGACGTTTTCGTTAGGTTCTATGCCAATTAAGTCCCGTACTAGCTGCTTCACCATTGGCATCCGTGTAGAACCGCCAACTAAAACCACTTCTTCAATGTCTCTGGATGAGAGTCCGGCATCTTTGAGGGCGCGTTTCACTGGTGTCCGCAATCGCCCCACCAAATCACCACACAAGCCTTCAAATTGAGAACGCGTTAGACGAGTTTCCAGATGTTTAGGGCCTTCCTGATCGGCAGCAATAAAAGGTAAGTTAATTTCGGTGACGCTGACAGCAGAAAGCTCAATTTTGGCTTTTTCTGCCGCTTCCATCAGACGTTGTAAAGATTGTCTCTCGCGTCTTAAATCTACCCCTTCGACTTCCAGAAATTGCTCTGCTAGCCAATCTACTATTACTTTGTCAAAGTCATTACCACCAAGTTGCGTATCTCCACTAGTAGCTTTAACTTCAAATATTCCATCGCCTACTTCTAAAATTGATACGTCAAAAGTACCGCCACCCAAGTCAAATACTAAGATAGTTTCCGTGTCACCCCGATCTAATCCATAAGCCAAAGATGCAGCAGTTGGTTCATTGAGAATCCGCAGCACCTCTAAACCGGCAATTCTGCCAGCATCGCGGGTTGCTTGCCGTTGAGAATCATTAAAATAAGCGGGTACTGTAATCACTGCCCCTGTTACCGGTTCACCCAAATAGCGACTAGCATCGTCGGCCAATTTCTTTAGCACCATTGCCGAAATTTCTTCTGGGGCGAAATCCTTATTGAGCCGAGGACAAGCAACTTTAATATTACCTACTTCGTCTTTGCGGATGGTGTAGGGTACACGCTTGGAATCTGGACTAAGTTCGGCATACTTGCGCCCAATGAAGCGTTTAACTGCGAAAAAGGTATTTTGTGGATTGAGGACGGTTTGTCGCCGTGCCATTTGTCCAACCACCCTTTCGCCTTCTTTGCTAAAGCCAACTACGGAGGGGGTTGTTCGCATTCCTTCTGCATTGGCAATCACCACCGGCTTGCCACCCTCCATAACGGCGACTACTGAGTTGGTTGTACCCAAGTCGATGCCGACTACCTTGCCCATGCGTTACTCTTCTCCTAAAGTGTCTTATATATTTATTATGATTGGGCGGAACTACCTCTAGCTTTGTGCTATTGGATAAAAACACCTCAATGGTATAATAGTCTTCATTAAGGCAGTAAGCTAAGAAGTGCAGCTAGAGGAGATAGTTGCAAGACTAGGATAGCATTGACGATGATTGGTGTGTCCAAGCAGCCTCAATTCTTGTTATCCAGCTACTTCTCTTTACGGTATCTGCAACTTTGTAAATGCACTTTCATAATACTTGCTTTGCTTCTTTGATTGCCTGAAAACTTTAATATTGCCACTATTTAACCATTTGAATTTAACAGAGCGATTACAAACTTCCCTAACTGAGATTGCGCGAGAACGCGATCCTTACATGGCAACGGCTGGACATTTTTTTGTCCAAGAATACATTCGCCAGGAATTTTCTCAATGGGGGAGTGTGGAAATCCACACCTTTGAAGTCAGAGGTAAAGCTTGTAAGAACTTGATATTAAATTTACCCTCCCAAGGGAGAGGACAAAAAAAGGATTTGCCACCGATTTTAATTGGCGCTCATTATGATGGCGTTCCGGGAACAGTAGCGGCTGATGATAATGCCACTGGTGTGGCGGTGTTACTGGAATTAGCCAGAAAGTTTGCTGCCCAAGCTATAAGATATCCCTTAAAGCTAGTTGCTTTCGATATGGAAGAATACGGCTTACTGGGTAGTACTGATTATGCAGCCCTGTTGCACAAACAAAAGCAACAGCTACGCTTAATGATTTCCCTAGAAATGCTGGGCTATACCGATTCTACGCCTGGTTCCCAAAGTTACCCCCCTCCTCTGGAACGCTTCTACCCAGACAGAGGCAATTTTATTGCTTTAATTGGTAATTTGCGAACATTGCCTGACTTAATTGGCATGAGCCGTAATATTCGCAAAGCTGGCGTACCTAGTCAATGGCTACCTGTGCCGAATCGAGGTTTAATAGTTCCTCAAACCAGACTTAGCGATCATGCACCTTTTTGGGATTTGGGTTATCCGGCAATGATGGTGACAGATACGGCATTCTTGCGAAATCCCCATTATCACAAACCTAGTGATGCGATCGCTACTTTAAATTTAGATTTTCTGAGCGGTGTATGTGAAGGGTTGGAAATTGCAATTCGGCGGTTGTGAAAATATTAGACATGTCCAAAAATTAAATATGCATGATCCAGAACCCTTGTAGAGACGTAGCACTGCTACGTCTCTACATTCTTTTTGACCAGATGCCCAATGCAGTTGTTACCAATTACTACTTTGTGAGTCTGAGGATTGTACGAATTGACACGAAATAATGAGGCTGAAGAATGCCAAGATCAAAAAAAGGATGCCTTAAGGATATTAAAAGTACTATGCCAGAATTACACCAATCAATTGCCCAGCATTACCACGAACGGACTAAATACAACCCTGAGACTCTCGCCTCCAAAAGTCAGCAGTTAGACTGGGCTAAACAGCCAGTACCTTTCAAAGAATACAAAATTGGCTCTACTTTTGATCTCAAACCCTATATCCAAGAAAAAACAGAGGGATTTGCTAATAACCCAGATGCTCAATGGTGGCAAAGACTTTCACGGTTGCTGTTTCGCAGCTATGGATTAACGGCGAGAATGCCTTCTATGGGTAGCGCGGTGTATTTACGTGCTGCTCCCAGTGCAGGCGGATTATACCCGGCCGAGGTGTATGTGGTTTCTCGTGGCACGGCGTTATTGCCACCCGGTCTATATAACTACCAGTGTCGGACTCATTCTCTCATGCATTATTGGGAAAGTGATGTTTGGCAAACTCTCCAAGCGGCTTGTTTCTGGCATCCTTCTCTAGAAAATACCCAACTAGCAATTATTGTGACTGCGGTTTTCTATCGTTCTGCGTGGCGCTATGAAGATCGGGCTTATCGGCGGATTTTTCTAGATACAGGACACCTGTTGGGCAATATCGAGTTAGCTGGTGCGATTACTGACTATCGCCCCCATTTAATCGGCGGTTTTGTGGATGAATCGGTAAACGATCTGCTTTATATTGATCCGCAACAAGAAGGTGCGATCGCGGTCTTACCTCTGGCAGACTTGTTAGATGTCAATCAAAATTTGCCATTGGGATGTACTGCTTTACCTTCCACCACCGAAACCAGTTATCCCGAAATTGCCGATGGTGAATTGCTGACATATTTCCATCGACACACCCAGATTCAATCAGGTGTAACTGGCAATCTCAATTTACCAACTATCAAACAAGAAAAATCTTTGGAGGATAAATATAACTTTCCTTTCTGTTTGAAAATTCCTACCACCACTGCGCCTATAGACTGGGGACAAAAACTATCAGAGTTGGAAACCACTATGTATAAGCGACGCTCTACTCGTGCTTATAATGGTGATGATTTAACTTTCGATGAATTAAAAGGTTTACTCGATTTCACTTACCAACCGCAAAATTACATCGACCAAAGCTTAGATATTTCTCCAGATTACTTTGATTTGAATTTAATAGAAACATTTATTGCTGTTTCCGGAGTTCAAGGATTGGATGCAGGTTGTTATTATTACGCACCCAAAGCCCAAGAATTACGCCAAATTCGCTTTAAAAACTTTCGGCGAGAGTTACATTTTCTCTGTTTGGGGCAAGAATTAGGGCGGGATGCAGCAGCAGTGCTTTTCCATACAGCCGATTTGAAAGCTGCGATCGCACAGTATGGCGATCGCGTTTACCGTTACTTGCATATGGATGCCGGACATTTAGGACAGCGCTTGAACTTAGCCGCAATGCACCTGAATGTAGGCGTTAGTGGTATTGGTGGTTTTTTTGATGACCAAGTAAATGAAGTTTTGGGTATTCCTGCTGATGAAGCTGTTCTATATATCACGACATTGGGACGCCCCAGATAAAACAAACCGCAAATAACACAAAGATTCTTTGCGTTATTTGCGGTTCTTTCCTAACCTCAAGACTGGGGATAAATCTATGTTGCAAAAAATTTTATCTTTTTCAATTTTGCTGTCAATTTTTACAGCCACAAAAAATTGACAACCTTACAAAGATTAAGAAAAATCGGCGTTTTTTTATTTAACCCATTTTTTCACCAATATCCTTAATCAGTCAGAGTTTCATAAATACCCTGCATTCCGCCTTATTTCTGTACCTCACGGAACTAAAAACTGATATAGCTCACTTCTTCATCACAAATCGTTAGCATATCGGGACGGCAACGTTTAATGACGACTTTTATCCCTAAGGCTCCCTCGCTTTGAAGGTCCTCAATATACCCAGGGCAAGTAGTTTTCGCTTCCATAAATGTTTGAAAAGGGCCAAAATAATAGATGCAGTGAGGACGTTCAGTAATGATTTCTGCCCAGCATTCACTAGTAACTTGTTGAATCATTCTTGAAACCACAAATTTAAGTTTGTTAAACACAAAATAAAAAGTGAGAGTAGTATTTGCTTTTTAACAGCATGACTGTTGCTCTAATGGTTAACATCTACTGAAAGCATGAGATATGTAAAATTGAATCATACTTAATGTTAAGCTTTTATGTGATCGTGCTCACTTGCTTTCCCTCTAACCCGATCGCTTTTTATTACACGGATGGATCGGTGTACACAAACGCTTGCAAAGCGACAAAAAGGGCTAGGATGCAGATAAGATAAATATAAAATTGAGATACGCGTAATTTCCTGAAGATAGTCTAAAAACTCTTGCCCTTCATAAATTGATAAATTTGCTACATCAAAGCCAAAAAACCGTTCTTTGCAGGGCAAAATCAAGCCTTTGAAGGCATATTGCAGTTTCTTATAAGGGATTTCCAGAAATTAAATTATTCAATTTTGGGAGCGAAGATGATTGTTAGATTCTTCCTCCCCTGCTTCCTCTGCACCCCCTGCTTCCCCTGCTCGCCAAAGCAATGGGATATTTTTTTAGTTGGAAGTCCCTAACTATTTTAGTGGGATGCCGTTAGGAGATAAATTCAACAATAGGCGATACCTTCTCTGCGGTATGCTACGCAAACGCACAATATGCCGCAGACAGATGGTTTGTGTAGCTTGATGCTAACGCGAACAGGTATATGGTGGATCTCAAATTTCGGTTAGACATCACACAGTTTTTTGTGACCTATATAACTTCTGTTTAACATTTAAGTCTACGTGGAAGCAAGCAGGTTGTAATTAAGTCGGTCAATGACCAACTTAAGAATATTTGTTAAGTCAAACACTCAATTCATCGGAGTGTACTCAATTTTATAGTTAACCTTTTAGCTAGACTAGTCACTTAGACTCCCTTGTCACCCGGTAAGGAATTTGGGTTTGGTAGTGTCGCCATTTTTCCTGCTGACGCGCTCTTTTGTCCTCAGTGAGGCTATCAAAACAATAGGGACAGGAGATACCTTGCTCATACTTTGAAGACACTTTATCTTCTTCAGAAATCGGACGTCCACAACAGAAACATAGCTCATAACTTCCTTCCTCTAACCCATGACTGACAGCTACCCGCTCGTCAAAGACAAAACATTCCCCTTTCCATAAACTTTCCTGTGCTGGAACTTCTTGTAAATACTTGAGAATGCCGCCCTTGAGATGATAGACTTCTGCAAAGCCTTGGGCAAGCATGAAGGATGAAGCTTTTTCACAGCGAATGCCACCCGTACAAAACAGAGCAACCTTTTTGTGTTTAGTTGGGTCGAGGTGGTGTAGCACATAATCTGGAAATTCCCGGAATGAGTTAGTTTGCGGATTTTCTGCTCCTTGGAAAGTACCGATATTCACCTCATAATCATTGCGGGTGTCAATAACAGTTACTTCTGGATCACAAATCAAATCATTCCATTCTTGGGGACTTACATAAGTGCCAACTTGTTCATTTGGGTCAATTTCAGGCAATCCCAAAGTAACAATTTCTTGCTTCAACCGCACCTTCATCCGCTCAAAGGGTGGGGTTTCGGTATGGGACTCCTTGTATTCTAAGTCTGCTAGACGAGGATCAGTACGCAAAAACCTGAGAACGGAATCAATCGCCTGACGCGAACCTGCGATTGTACCATTAATGCCTTCTTGTGCCAGCAAAATCGTCCCCTTGACACCTTGTGCTTGGCAGTAAGACAGCAAAGGATCTCGTTTATCGGCAAAATCTGGCAGCTTGACAAATTTATACAGTGCTGCAACAACTTGGATATTTTCTGGCTTCATCCCTTTGGTAATTGAACAATATAAGTTACAATAACAACGGCAATCAAAGTTACCGACTATTTTAATTTTATGGGGGTTTAGCTCAGTTGGTAGAGCGCCTGCTTTGCAAGCAGGATGTCAGCGGTTCGAGTCCGCTAACCTCCATTAGATATAATTTATCTTACATTTGCGATACTTACGGTCGTCACTGGCTTGTACTGAGCTTGTCCTGAGCGTTATCCCCTTGGGGAAGCAAACCACGCGCAGCATCTGGTAGAGAAGTGCAGGCTACGCCTACGCACATATAATATCAATCAAACCTCTATTCTTTATAAAGTAATGGGGTTATTTTACTTTGTAGGCAATGGACATTTAGTTTACTTATTGGGAAAAGCCAAATGTGCAGCGATTAAGTATTGCTACAATAAACGTCTTAGTTGGCATCATTAAAAACTACTCAATTAAAGTTTGGGTTCTACCTACTTAGGGGGTTGTTTGAAAAAGCGTCCATTGGGATTAGTGGCAATTGTTCTCTACAAATCATTTGTCGCGTTGCTGCTTATGTTTACTTCACTCACTTTATTATTGGCATTAAAAAATTATCACACTCTAGAGATTTTTTCAAAAAATTATGTTTTAGAAGGTAAATCGATAATTATTGATTGGCTTTTAAAAGAAGTTCTGAACTTAAATCCCCGAACCTTAGCATTTAGCGGTATTGGAGCAGGTGTCTATGCTATTGTTACTAGTATTGAAGCCGTTGGTTTATGGTACGAAAAGCGTTGGGCACATATCTTGGTATTGGGACTTGTCGGCATCAGTATTCCACCAGAGGTTTATGAATTAATTCGGGGAATATCTGTTATAAAAACATTGATTTTTTTGTTGAACTTAGTAGTATTTGGCTATTTACTCCGCAATTTTCCTAAACATCCAAATTAATTTTTTATTTGATTCTTTGGGTCAACACGAAACTAAGACCTCACGTTGTACAATCGCTAGAAATACAATCTGGAGAGCGACTTGCCTAGATCGATTCAGTCTACTCAACCACCACTAAAATTTATTACTCAACGATTGAACCCCCTGGTACTCCAGATTGTTCGGTGGTTACTACCGATCGCACTACGGTTCCGCACTCGTCCTTGGCTAACGGCTGGTATTGTGGGGGTTGAAGCCAAGAACGTTGAGGTATTATCTGAACTTTATCAACAATTTCAGGCTGGAAAAATTCGCTTTTTGTTGGCATTTCGCCACCCAGAGGTAGAAGACCCTCTCTGTATGCTATATTTGCTTTCCCGCATTGTGCCACAGGTTGCTCGCCAGGAAGGTATTACACTGCGATCGCTTGTTCACAGCTATTTTCTCTATGACCGGGGTATGACGGTTTGGGCTGGAGACTGGCTAGGTTGGTTGTTTTCACGGCTAGGAGGTGTGCCGGTTCATCGCGGTAGGCGACTAGATCGCCAAGCTATTCAAACAGCACGAGAGTTGTTTGCTAACGGTAAATTCCCGATCGCAGTAGCACCGGAAGGCGGTACTAATGGTCATAGTGGTATTGTTAGCCCCTTGGAACCCGGTGTTGCTCAAATGGGGTTCTGGTGTGTAGAAGACTTGCAAAAAGCTAATCGGACTGAGACTGTGATCATTGTGCCGATCGCTATCCAGTATCGCTACGTTGAGCCACCTTGGTCTAAACTGGATTGGCTGCTCAGTAAGTTAGAAGCTGATAGTGGCTTGCCGCCAATGGAAATTGAGCAAGGCGCGAACGAAGAGATTTATTATCAACGCCTCTGTAGATTAGCTGAATATCTAATTACCGAGATGGAAGAGTTTTATCGTCGCTTCTATCATCAAGACATCCCAAAAACCATCTCAACTGATGAATCTGCTAGTCACAATCAGGTGTTGATTGCTCGACTCCATCGGTTACTGGATAAGGCTTTACAAGTTGCCGAGCAATATTTTGGAGTTCAAGGGCAGGGTAATTTTATTGATCGCTGTCGACGCTTAGAAGAGGCTGGCTGGAATTACATTTATCGGGAAGATTTGCCAGATATCAATGCTTTACCACCTTTTAAACGCGGTTTGGCAGACTGGATTGCCCAAGAAGCAGACTTGCGAATGCGGCATATGCGAATAGTGGAAAGTTTTGTTGCAGTTACAGCTAGCTATATTCAGGAACAACCGACGGCGGAACGGTTTGCAGAAACAGCTTTGCTTGTATTCGATATGCTTTCTAGAATTCAAGATACAACACTTCCAGGGCGACCTCGCTTAGGTTTGCGACAGGCACAAATCACTGTAGGGGAGCCAATTTCAGTTACTGAACGCTGGAAAAATTGTCAAGGCGATCGCAATGCGGCTAAAAAAGCTGTGACCGATTTAACAAAAGATTTGCAGGTTGCTTTAGAGAAGATGATTGCTTGATTGCCCAACGCAGAGGTGATAATTATCCTCAAGGAGAACTAGTTTTAGAAACTTCTGGACTGCGAATTATTATATGTCCCTTATCACTTTCTTGAATCGCCAACACCGAAGGTAGCTCATTAGGTTTTGCATTCGGGGGCAATGCTCGAAACAAATAAATCCAGCCGCCACGTTCTAGGAGTAAACGCCAAACTCGCGGCTGCTTTGGATTAGTAATAATATCAGTATCTTCTCTGCCTCGCAAGTCATCGAATAGACCTATATCGCCAATTATGCGGTAGCCTTTTAAGGACGGATTGGTAAATATATCATCAAGTTTACGTCCCACAGCAAACTTTTCTTTAGGTGTAATTAAGGCTACAACTGGCAAGGTGGAGTTTTGACCAGCATCACGCCTAGCATCTGCAACGCCTTGCCAACGAGCTAACCAAAAGGGTTAACCTATTCACCACAGCCGACCTTGCTGATTATACTTGCCGATTACCTAAAACAGGTACAAGACGATAGTGATGCTAACTTCATTGAAACAGGTGGCAAACTATATGATATTCTAATTCGTCCTGTAGAAGCAAAAGTTCAGTCTTTATCACCCAAACAAGTGAGCATTATTGCTACTGGTAAACTGCGCCATTTACCTTTTGAGACTCTTTACGACAGTAAAAACAATCAATTTTTCATCCAAAAATATCCTGTAAACTATCTCACTCGCATTTCCAATAATTCCCTAAAATCTCCAGGTGTGCAAAATGCCGTACCCCACAAACTCCAAGCTGTTTTAGCATTTGGTAATCCTGTACCCAGTGACCCGCAAAATCTCCCAGGTGCAGAGGTAGAAGCAGAAATATTAAAGAAATACTACCAGACAGCGAAGTTTATATCCACAATGAAGCAACCCTAGAAAAGTTTAGATCGCAAGCATTGCGCTTTTCATTTGTGCATTTAGCAACTCACGGCTGTTTCCAAGCTGAAGACTGCAAAAAAGTTAATTTACTAAATAATAGATTACTATTTGCTGACAAACCCTTAGACATTGCCAATGCTGCTCTTTTAGGACTACAAGGCACACAATTGATTACTCTTAGTGCCTGTCAAACTGCTGTAGACACTAATTTTAATGGTGCAGGAATTGCAGGTGTTGCTTATATATTTGAGCGTGCTGGTGCTAAAGCTGTGATGGCAAGTTTGTGGGCAGTTGAAGATGAAGCAACTCAGCAATTAATGGTTAAATTTTATCAAACCTCAAGCAAGGTATGACGAAAGGAGAGGCTTTGCAACAAGCTAAGTTGAAACTAATTGCAGATCATCGCCATCCTTTTTATTGGTCGCCATTTGTCTTGATTGGCGATGCACGTTAAAGTAATTCGTAATTAAGCCATTAAAGTGTGTTAAAAATTTAGCCTAACTCACCACGATAGCGGTGCGTTAGGCGTTTTGATCATGTTTTGCAACTATTTTCGGTAAATAGACCACGTAGTAGAGGCACAGCCAAAGCGAATGGAATTCGCACGCTAGTTGCTCACGGGGAACCCGCATCACGCAGTGACAGAAAGAACGGCAAATTCAGTATTAAGAACTATTCTATTTCCCTCCTGACGAAAACTTACGAAGTCATCTGGACCAAGTCTTCTTGATAATTGTGGTACAAATCCGGTTCTTGAAGAATTATATAAAATATATTGTCCATCAAAATCAAGAGTTTCTCCAGGTTGTAAAGCTTGGCGTTCTGGCACCTTGTTCGGTCCAAAATCATAAAAAACTCTCGTAGCATTTGTATCATTGATAACTTCACCACCTCCAATAATTTCAGAGGCTTGATCGGAGCTTAATTCAGATAATGAATTTTCATCAAGGTCATCAAAGGTAATAGAAAAAGAATCTTTTTCTGTTTGAGAAGTTGTTTTTAGCATGATGAGTTTCCTCAAACTACTTCAACTAATATTAGTATGCTAAACTATCAAAGTTTTTTCAAGCATCTTAATGCTATGTAATGACTCTGGAAAGAGAATAATCGAAGCGAGTGGAAGGTGCAGTTAAAAAGGCAAACTCCGCAGAGGCAGACTAAGGTTAAGAAGGCTAGTAGACTGCTGATGCGGTTTTTGAAGTAACAAATGCAATATTTTAATGCTCTTTGTTTCTGTTGAAGCTATGAGATTGGTTAAGATTAGTAAACTCCTTCAAAGTAAAAAGCGACTAACTTAAGCAATTAATAATTTACAGGAATTTCTCTAAATACACTTATAAATGCGCTAGGTTTTGTAACCGGAAGATTACACTAGTTTTTTATAGGATAATAATCTAAGTACAGCGAATTTAGTCAATATTCTTATTAATTAAAAAAAGACGCTTAAGGGTGTCGAATCGGTTAACTAATTCAACACAGCTACACTGTACCTTAACAACTCGAAGTATAGGGTTATAGCCAATAACTAGACTTTACTGAAGTCGCTTTCTGCGGGTAGGTAAAACTCTGACAGTACTAAGGATAAACAATTTTTATACTTGTTCAATTCTGCGGTGGGGCATCCCGTGGAATTAAAATATCCTCTCAGTTAATATCTACACTGTATTGCTTGCAGTCAGTGTAGGAGTATGTCACGTAAATAAACTATTGGTAAGGACACAGCAATGCTGATGCTAACTTAAGCCCAAATCCTTTTAAAACCTCGTTTCCAGCCACTGGCTGGAAACGCTCGTCATTAGGTTACCGTCGCTAGTCTTGAGGCGACACCTTCATTAGGCATTCTAAGTCTTGACTTGGAACAAGATAATCACTTAAAGCTGATTCTAGAGTTGCTTTTGCGTTAAGTTCACACTAATGACAACTGTCATACGTGTCAAATTAACGTTAAATTGGCAATAGTATGCGACTCCAAACTGCTAGAACTATATTTCAACGTCAGGTTACTAGGGTAATCGCTTTACCCAGCGTTTTTTTGTTGCTGTTTTCTGGGATATCGCAGTGGCAAGTTAGCCGTTTGTTTTCAGCACTGCAATGGGTAGACCATACACATCAGGTAATTGGTCAGGCATACCGAACCCAGAAACTGCTAGAAGACTTGGAAACAGGATTACGTGGCTATATGCTCACAGGTGATCAACAATTCTTGGAGCCTTATTTAAAAGCTAGTCCGATTATTGATACCGTTTTTAAAGAATTAAGTGATTTAGTGTCGGATAATCCCAACCAGGTGCAAAGTGTCCATCAACTGATTAGGCAATATAATAATTGGAAACTTTTAGTATCTTTGCCGCAGAAACGTTATCAGTTAGGCGACGAGGTATCTTTGTTAAACCTCAAAGCTCGTAAACAGCGAATGGACACTATTCGCCGTGACATCAATAATTTTATTGCCATAGAAGAACAGCTACTAACCAAGCGCAGTGGAGCGGTACGTGAGACGACAATACAGTTAAGTGTAAGCAGTATTTTTTTGGCGCTCTTAATTGGCGCTATTCTAACTTTATTCATTCGACGACAAATCTTGAAGGTGTCAACAACTTATGAAGATGCTTTGAAAACCGCAATTGAGCAAACTCAAATTGTTCAACACTCTGCTCAACGCCTTGCCGATTTGCATGAAATTGATCGGGCGATTTTATCCGCTACACCTAATAATCAAATTATACAATTTGCTCTAGAACGGTTGCGTCAACTCGTAAATTGCCAACAAGCGTTTTTGGTATTATTCGATTTAAAAACCAAAACAGCTCAGGTGATTGAGAGTGGTACTGATGGCGTATTTCAGTCTGCTGAAGGTATGGCACTGCTAATGGAAGACTTTGCTAGTACTGAAGTTCTACAGCAACGGCAAATTCGTTTGATTCAAGACATTGCTCAATTAGAGCAGCGATCGCCAATTCTAGAGCAAATGCTGGCGGCAGGGTTACATAGTTGCTTAACAATTCCGATGCAGATTCAGGGAGCTTTGATAGGTGAGCTTCATCTTGCCAGCAGTGAAGTTGAGGCTTTTAACAACGAAAATCGGCAGATGGCTTGTGAAGTCACAGAACAGTTAGCGATCGCCATTCAACAATCTCAACTCCGTCAACAACTGCAAGAATATGCCGAAGAACTAGAGCATCGTGTTTTGGAACGCACTGCACAACTACAAGAAAGTAATCAAGACTTGGAAGCTTTTAGTTATTCCGTTTCTCATGACTTACGCGCACCTTTACGCACTATACAAGGCTTTGCTCAGGCATTACAAGAAGACTACAGCAGTCAACTAGATTCTTTTGGACAAAGCTACCTCAACTATATTAATGAAGGTGCGATGCAAATGGACGGCTTAATTACTGACTTGCTGTCTTATAGTCGTCTGAGTCGAAGCCAAATCGAAATTCAACCTGTTGACTTAGCTGTTGTAGTTAACGAAGCACTCAAAAAATTACAAGCACAAATCCAAGAACAACAGGCTCAAGTTACAGTTGACATTCCTTTAGTGCAAGTAATGGCTCACTATTCTACACTGATCCAAGCGGTGATAAATTTGATTAGCAACGCGCTCAAGTTTGTTCAACCAGGCGTATTACCTTTAATACACATTTACTCCCAGGAGTATATTCAAGAGGGTAAAAGTTGGATCAAATTGTGGATAGTTGACAATGGTATCGGCATTGCGCCAGAACATCAGGAACGTATTTTCCAAGTATTTGAACGACTTCATGGTATAGAAGTTTATCCAGGTACAGGTATTGGGTTAGCCATTATACGTAAAGCTCTAGAAAAAATGGGTGGTTTTTCTGGTGTAGAATCACAGTTAGGTCAAGGTAGTCGCTTCTTTTTTACTTTGCCAAAAGCTGTTTTGGAGAACAACTGCATTAGCTCTTAATACTTGGGAGAGAAGACAAAGACTTGAGGATTGTTTAGGTTTAATACAGGTAAATCCTCAGTGTTTTTAGAAGTTGAGATATATCTAAAGTGAATCCTAAACAAAGTTAGATAACATAACTTTGTTTCAATCAGCTACACCAATAAACAGTCAATTAGGTGCAAAATCTCAATTATTTTAGGAGAAGTTGCTGAGATATGAAATTGCTATTAACTACAGACAGGAAATAAATTCTTTGTATGCAGACACAGGACACAATTTTACTAGTCGAAGATAATTCAAGAGATATTCTCCTGATCCAAAGAGCTTTCCGCAAAGCTGGGATTGTTAACCCAATTCAAGTAGTGAACGATGGAGATGCAGCTGTGCTTTACTTATCTGGAGAGGAACCTTATAGCAAACGTAGTCATTATCCTTTACCAGCACTAATATTACTCGATCTCAAACTTCCGCGCCGCTCTGGGGCTGAGGTTTTGATGTGGTTACGGCAGCAACCTATACTCAAGCGGATGCCAGTCGTGGTTCTGACTTCTTCGCGGGAATATGCCGATGTTAATCATCTTTATGACTTAGGTGTTAACGCCTATATGGTCAAACCTGTTGCTTTTGATAATTTAGTTGAAATTATCGATATTCTTAACCGACATTGGATAGTTTTTAATGAAAAGCCACAAATTAAAATTTCGTAAATTATCTTTATAAGCTTGCATATTAACTTTAACAACCTCATGTTGAAATGGTATTACACATCCTTATAATAGACGATAATCCTCACGATCGCCTGTTAGCAATTCATGCATTGGAACAAGAATTTGCTGATCTTCAGATTAAGCAAGTTATTCGTCCAGAAGAGCTAGAGGAGGCGTTGTCAACAGGAAATTTTGATGTAGTAATTACTGACTATCAACTTCGATGGAGTGATGGTATAACTGTTCTGCAAAAATTTAAAAGCCGTTATCCTGAACTGCCGATAGTGATGTTCACTAATAGTGGTTCAGAAGAAATTTCTGTAGAGGCAATGAAGTCAGGGTTAGACGATTATGTAGTTAAGTCTGCGCGTCATTATATGCGTTTACCTGTAGCGGTGCGTTTTGCAGTAGAACGGGCTGCAATTAAACGTAAAGTTCAAGGTCTAGAATTACGCTTTCAAACCCTGCTGAATCAACTAAATGTAGGAGTTTATCGTCTGACAGGAGATGATACTTTATTAGAAAGTAATGGTGCATTTCTGCATCTGCTGGGTATAAATTCCTTGGCTAAAATTCCAGAAAGCCACACCCTTGCACCTTATTTTCAGCCAGGAGATTATGTCAAACTCTTGCAAGAACTCAAACAAACTGATGATTCACTCGAACGTGAAGTACTTTTACGGCGAGCAGATGGCAATGAAATTTGGGTGCGGATTAGTCAGACTTTGAGCGCTAACAATGAGATTACAGTGATTGATGGCATCATTGAGGACATTACGGCACGTAAGCAGGCAGAGCAAGAGCGAGAACAATTGCTGCAACGGGAACAAGCTGCACGGGCAGAAGCAGAAGCAAGTAACCTAATTAAAGATGAATTTCTTAGCGTTTTATCTCATGAACTGCGATCGCCACTTAATCCTATACTCGGTTGGTGTAGGCTACTTACTAACCACCAGTTAAACGAGTCTAAGAAAACTGAAGCTATAGCCATTATTGAGCGCAATGCAAAATTGTTGGCTCAGATGATAGAAGACCTTTTAAATATTTCTCAAATTCTGCAAGGTAAACTCAGCCTGAATATTTACTCTGTAGATTTAGTATCTATAATTTCGCTAGCGCTAGAAAGTGTTCAGTTAGCGGCCCAAGCCAAAAACATTCAACTGCACAGTATTTTAACATCGAATGTATGTTTTGTTTTGGGAGATCCCACTCGTTTACAACAAGTATTTTGGAATTTGCTGTTTAATGCTATCAAGTTCACACCTGCTGGTGGTTCTGTAGAAATTCGCTTAGAGCAAGTTGATACACAAGCCCAGATACAAGTCACCGACACAGGCCAAGGAATTAGCCACGACTTTTTACCTTACGTGTTTGATAAATTCCGTCAAGCAGATAGCAAGACTACTAGAAGCGTTGGTGGATTGGGAATGGGGCTGGCAATTGTCAAACATCTCGTAGAGTTGCATGGTGGTCAAGTCTGGGCAGAAAGTCTTGGTGAAGGACAAGGTAGTACCTTTACCGTCAGACTACCATTAATGACAAAACAGATTCAAACAAATATAAACATTAAACAGTTTGATAATCGCCTAAATTTAAGTGGTATCCGAGTCTTACTAGTAGATGATGAAGTTGATTCTAAGGAATTAGCTGATTTTATACTTCAAGAGTATGGGGCAGAAGTAATAAGTGTAGGATCGCCGTTTGAAGTTATTTCAACTTTGATGGATTTTCAGCCAGATGTATTAGTGTTAGATATTGGAATGCCCGATATGGATGGCTATATGCTGCTGGAAGAAATTAGAAGTTTGCCACCAGAGCAAGGAGGGCAAATTCCAGCGATCGCATTGACAGCTTATGCCGGCAAGGTGGACAAGCAACAAGCAATCTCAGCAGGGTTTCAAGCACATTTACCCAAGCCAGTAGACGCTGATCAGTTAGTAGAAGTTATTGCCGAACTTGTAAAGCCAACCTTTTAGTCACAACAGCTTCAGCACGGTTCTTTGGAGGAAAATAAGGGTATTTTTATCAGAGATGGAGTTTGTTCGTAAATAACGATATCTATTGGGTTTCAAATTCTTTGAGTCCACGTAGGCGGGCTTAGTTTGTGTAGCAGCGATTTCTAATCGCCTGGTATATTTGCAAATGCGATCGCCAAAGCTACTTTTGTGAAAGAACATAGGAAAAAAAACTTTGGCAATTAGTTGAAAAAGTTATAATAAGTCCTAATCTTATTGAGTTATTTGAAGATATCAAAATTAGCTATTTTTACTCAAGTCTTCAAACATAACAAATTCGTAGAATAGTTGAGAATTATTCGTGCAAAATCAAAATAACTTAATCAAAATGTTAATTTTTAAAAGATAATAAATTTCTATGATTCTGTAGTAGTTGGATTTAGAATTCTCAAAATCCAGAAGAGTCTAAATTATAATCCTCCTCGTACTTGAAGTAGAAGGAGGATTAAACATCCCTAATTAGCAATGCTGATGATTGCGGTTATGGGGAGCTAGCTGCAAACTTGCAGACATGTCTTAGATTCTGTTTGATTAAGCAACGATCTCAAAGTTTATAGCTCTCAACACGGGTGATGCTGTGGATGCATTGTTATCGTTATCAATGTTGGCAAACAGACTACCTGTGCCAAAGCCTGGTGATGTCAAGTTCTGGTTGAAGTACAAATTGCCAGTTCCAAGGCTGTAAGTAATGATTCCAGAGCTAGTTGCAGCTGCTGTATCATTAGCTACTATCCTAATATCAGACAGGTTGTTGAGTCCGACGAAAGTTGTCCCAGACAGGACAATTCTGTCAGAATTGCGGTTGAAGTCAGTAATTTCATCTACGCCGAAACTAGCAGCACTATATTGAGCGCCTGAGTTGAACACAAAGCGATCGCTACCACCACCGCCTGTTAGGATATCATTACCAGCGCCACCCCTTAAGACATCACTACCAGCATCACCATTAAGGACGTCATTGCCAGCCCCACCAATTAGGCTGTCACTGCCGTTACCCCCAAAGCCGGTTAATGGTGTAGATGTGCCACTACCATCAAGAAAGTCATTTCCAGCACCGCCTGTAAACAGTACTGCACTGACGCTAGTTCCCGCTAGGTTATTAACATCAAGGATGTCATCGCCTCCGCCACCATTGATTTCAAAGCTATCTGCGGTGTCTACAGTCAGGGTGAAAGGAACTAAGTTGAGCCGATCAAAGATTGCTCTTCCTTGGGCATCTTGTTCCAGGCGGAAGGTGTCTCCCGCAGCTGCGGCACCGTTGACCTCAACCACGTCATCGCCAGCATTACCACTGATTCTGTCGCTACCGTCACCGTTGTTCCAGATCAGTCGGTCGTTGCCTGCTCCACCAGTGAAAGTGTCGTTGCCACGATCTCCGATTATGGTATCGTTCCCGCCCCCACCGGATAGAAAGTCGATACCATCGCCACCTCGTAGCAAGTCATTACCAGCGTCACCATTAAGGGTGTCATTTCCAGTTCCACCAATTAGGGTGTCATTACCAATTTCACCAGAGGCAGTTAAGGGTGTTGATGTGCCACTACCATCAAGAGAGTCATTGCCAGCACCGCCTGTAAAGCTGACTGCACTGACGCTAGTTTCCGCCAAGTCGTTAACATCGAAGATGTCATCGCCTCCGCCACCATTGACTTCAAAGCTCTCTGCGGTGTCTACAGTCAGGGTGAAAGGAACTAGGTTGAGTCGATCAAAGATTGCTCTTCCTTGACCATCTTGTTCCAGGCGGAAAGTGTCTCCCGCAGCTGCGGCACCGTTGACCTCAACCACGTCATCGCCAGTATTACCACTGATTCTGTCGCTACCGTCACCGTTGTTCCAGATCAGTCGGTCATTACCTACTCCGCCACTGAAAGTATCGTTGCCACGATTTCCGATGAGGGTATCGCTCCCGGTCCCACCGAATAGAAAGTCGAGACCATCGCCACCTTGTAAGAGATCATTGCCAGTGCCACCTCGTAAGGTATCATCACCAGCGCCACCATTGAGGGTGTCATTTCCACCGAAACCATTAAAGTCATCAGAAGCGGCATCACTAGTACCTGTATCTGCTCTATTGGTTGATCCTGGTCCTGGGGTCCAAATTACTGCCATGATTGATTCTCCTAATTCTGGATTTCTAAGTGAACAATGAGCTACTAGTAGTTCAGTTTTAAGAAAAGTATGAAAATACTAGTTTCTATTTATGAACTACAAAGCTTAATAGCTTTTAGCTGCTAAGTATTACTCAGGGGTGTATTTATTTTTTATGCAGAATATTGGTTTTTGGAAAACTTCCTTACTATAAAACCATATGGTTAAGGTAAGGCTAAACATCTATTATCAAAGTCAATTTTTTAACGTAGACGCCACAGGCTTCTGCCAACGAGCAGCGTCTTGCAGAGAAGGCGCAGAGAGAAGAAATAAATGTTTAAACCAAGTATATTATACTATGAAATTTGCAGACAGACTTTACTACATTCTGACTTTTTAGGTCATGTAGAAAAGAAAAAATGGCTCGCAAATTCCTTTGCTGAAGAGGCTTTCAGCGAATTAAATGATCTTAAATAAAGTTTAAAAAATAGATGAGAATTAAATAGTAACCCGTGTTTATGCTGTGATTTTAGTGACAAACAATTAACTAATTAGCAGTATTAATAAGCGAGTATTTATCTGTAAAATATAGTGAGGTTTTATCCATAGTATATAAAAGTTCCAGCGATCTAAACGCAAGTATGAATACCAATTCATACTTTTACTAATGAAGGGTTTTTACTGAAGATTGAAGCATTCGTTTTTGCATTTACTCTCAAATGAGCATTTATTTAATGAGTAAAATGTAATACTTTGATTTGATTAAATATTTTTTTATAAAGTTAGTTCCAGTGGACTGGAGTGATATCATGTTCGGTAAATTACTTTTCATTCTCGAAGAACCCCACCAAAGCTGTGCTTTATATCCCTCCCCAGATCGCAGAGAGGGGTCGGATGTCGGGTGTTAAGATATGCAGCGATATAATAAGGAACGTGAATTACCTGAATTACTTCAGGCAGAGATCGTTGAAGCAGGAATCACGCGACTTTGAGTCGTGTGAGGTTCAAATGAAGCGCCACTGAATGCACGACTTTGTCGTTGCAAAGTACCTAGAGGTTGATAACCCGCAACTTGGGTTGATGATTAATTTTGGATGTTTTTATGGAGCGGTTATAAAATTTTTGGCATTTTCTCATTCCCTGGCTGACAACCAGAGAATGAGAGAAACTAAATCGCGGCTAAATTGCCCCAACCCACGTAGGGTAATTTTGCAGCCGTTACCCGAACTTGGTCAGCATTCGCTACTAACTGACCGCAAGCGTCCCAAGTCCCAGAAATAAATGTGCTTCTTGTCCCTTCACCGATCGCAACTGGGGCAGTATAATCACCAATTTGCACTTGCAAGGTTTCCAGATTTACTGTCACAGTGGCTTGGGGATTGGCAGCCACTAACTCTTGCAGTTGTTTAACAGTAACAGCATCGGCAGTCACACAAGGTATGCCCATTGCCACACAGTTACCAAAAAAGATTTCTGCGAAGCTTTCACCGATTAAAGCTTGGATTCCCCATTTTGCGATCGCTTGGGGTGCATGTTCCCGTGATGAACCACAGCCAAAGTTGCGGTTGACTATTAAAATATTTGCCCCTTGATACTGGGGTTGGTCAAAGGGATGTTCACCTTTAAGTGCTGTCCGGTCATCAATAAATGCACCTTCACCTAACCCATCAAAGGTAACGGCTTTCAAATATCGCGCGGGAATGATGCGATCGGTATCTATATCATTGCCTACTAAGGGTATACCGCGCCCTGAAACTGTTTTAACTTCACTCACCATAAACTTTATTTACCTATCATTTCAATGACAGCCTGTTAATTTCTACAAATGACCAATGACAAATGACAAAAAAATTACAGCAACTCACGCACATCAGAAACTTCGCCTTTAATCGCAGCAGTAGCGACCATCGCCGGACTCATTAACAATGTCCGACCGGAAGAGGAACCCTGTCTTCCTTTAAAGTTGCGGTTGGAGGAAGAAGCGCTGATTTGTCTTCCTTGTAGCTTATCGGGATTCATGGCTAGGCACATGGAACATCCCGGTTCACGCCATTCAAATCCGGCTTCTTGAAAGATTTTATCCAGTCCTTCAGCTTCCGCCTCTTCTTTCACCCTTTCAGAACCAGGAACAACGAAGGCTTTGATTCCCTCCGCGACGTGGCGACCTTTGGCGATTTTCGCAGCTTCTCGCAAATCGCTAATTCTGCCGTTGGTGCAACTACCAATAAAGCAGACATCTATTTTAGTGCCCTTGATCGGTTGACCAGGATATAAATCCATGTAGCGGTAAGCTTCTTCAGCAATAAATCGGTCTTCTTCTAGCAGTTCTTCTGGTTGAGGCACTGACTGGTTGACACCGATACCTTGACCGGGAGTAATCCCCCAGGTGACGGTAGGAGGAATTTCCGCAGCGTCAAATATGACTACATCATCGTACTGGGCATCAGCATCGCTCTTGATGGAATCCCACCAAGCCACTGCTTTATCCCAATCTGCATCAATGGGTGCAAAATCTCTGCCTTTGAGGTAGTCGTAGGTGACTTGATCTGGATTGACATAGCCGCATCTAGCACCGCCTTCGATCGCCATATTGCAGACAGTCATCCTCTCTTCCATGTTCATTTGCTCGAATGTCGTACCGGCAAATTCGTAAGCATAGCCCACGCCACCTTTAACACCAAGGGTGCGGATGATATGTAAAATTACATCTTTGGCGTAAACACCAGGGTTGAGAGTGCCGTTAACTTCGATTCTGCGGACTTTCAGTTTGGAGAGAGCAAGCGTTTGGGAAGCGAGAACATCCCGGACTTGGCTAGTACCAATACCAAATGCGATCGCACCAAATGCCCCATGACTGGAAGTGTGGCTATCTCCACAAGCGATCGTCATTCCTGGCTGAGTCAGCCCAAGTTCTGGAGCGATGACATGAACTATTCCCTGACTACCAGAACCGATATTGTAAAAAGTTATGTTATTTTCTTGACAGTTATTTTCAAGCGCTTGAATCATTTCCTCTGCCAAGCTATCGACAAAAGGACGCGCCTGATTTTCTGTCGGCACAATATGATCCACTGTAGCGACAGTCCGCTCTGGAAACAGTACTTTTAGACCCCTCTCACGTAACATAGCAAAGGCTTGGGGACTGGTGACTTCATGAATTAGGTGAAGCCCGATAAATAGTTGCGTCAGTCCTGAGGGAAGTGTACCAACGGTGTGTAAGTTCCAAACTTTATCAAACAGGGTACCTTTGCTCATACGTCAATCAATATTTCAAGAGTCCGGTCTTAAATAGTATCAAAAAAAAGTCTCGGTTTTTGCAGATCACTTAATATTACTTACAGCTTTGTACTCTTATTTCTCTGCGCCTCTGTGGTTTTTTTCTTCCTTAACAAGCTCCCCAGACGCAGAGATCACAGAGCAAGAGAGGTAAAAGCGAAGATTCTCCGAAATATTTAGATGCAAAGATGTAAATAACTTTATCCTTTTACACAAGGATATGTTAAGAAAATACGAGATAATTGCACTACCAGCATTATGCCCATAGATTTACGGGAATTTTATCAGGCTAGCGATCCCAGCAGAACTCTGTTTGTCAACAATAGCTCTGATAGCAAGTATTACATAGATTTTTCCTCAGTCCGGGGTGGTGATATTCTTGGCAAGCTGAAGCAGAAAATTACCTTTTTTAAACCTAATGAACCCACTTGCACTTTATTTACTGGGCATATTGGTTGTGGAAAATCGACAGAACTATTACGATTACAGGCAGAACTGGAAAAGTTAGGCTTCCACGTCGTCTATTTTGAGTCTAGTGAAGACTTGGAGATGACCGATGTCGATATTGCTGATGTGCTGCTAGCGATCGCTCGTCGTGTGAGTCAAAGTCTGGATAAAATTACTTTGGAGTCACCTAACAAATTTAATGAGTTGCTGCAAGGTGCTTGGAAAATCTTAAACTCCGAGGTGACAGGGGTAAAAGTTAAGGTTCCGAATGTCGGCGATTTTGGTGTCACTTCTGAAAAAGATAAGCTTTCTCTGTCTGTGGGTATTGGTGAAATCACTAGCAAGATGAAAAATGACCCAACCCTGCGAGAAAAACTCAATCAGTATTTAGCACCGCAAAAAACTAAGCTGCTAGAAGCGATTAATCAAGAATTATTGGAACCTGCCGTGGCTAAACTCAAACAGCAGGGTAAAAATGGTCTGGTGGTAATTGTCGATAATCTTGACCGCATAGATAATCGTGTCAAACCTTGGGGTCGTCCGCAGCAGGAATATTTATTTGTAGACCAGGGTGAGTTTTTGACAAGGCTGAATTGTCATCTACTCTACACTATGCCCTTGGCTTTGAAGTTTTCCAACGATTACGGAATGCTAACTCAGCGTTTCCCAGAAGACCCCAAGGTGTTACCGATGGTACCTGTACAAAGGACTGATGGCAGTGTTCATACAGAGGGAATGGCACTCATGCAGCAGATGGTATTAGCTAGAGCTTTTCCTGACATGACACCAGAGGAGCGTTTAAATAAAGTTACCGAAATTTTTGATAGTGCTGCTAGCTTAGAACGCTTGTGTAAAATGAGTGGTGGTCATGTGCGGGATGTGCTGAGGCTGCTAAATACCTGGATTATGGAAGAAATGAGTCTTCCCTTAACCGGTGAAACCTTAGAGCAAGTGATTCGTTCTCGGCGGAATGAAATCATGTTGCCAATTTCTGATGATGAGTGGCAATTGTTACGCCATGTCAAGGACAGGAAAAAGGTGAGTGATGACCACGGATATCAAAAACTGATTCGCAGTCGGTTTGTCTTTGAATATCGGGATAGTGGCGAGACTTGGTTTGATGTTAATCCGATTTTGGCTGAGGCCAGAGAGTTGCAATGAAAACAATCCAAGAGTTAAAGACTCGGATTAAAGAACTCAGTCAACAAGCTGTTGAATTTAGTAGAAAAGCATCTGAAGTATGCTTAAGTGACCGTCAGCAAGCCAAGTATTTTAGACAGCAAGCAAGGGAAGCTAGCAAACACGCTCAAGTATTAATACAGGAGTTAAAATGCCAGGAAGTTTAATTTTGTAGTCAACTTAGAGCCACGGCGAATGGAATTCGCGGCTATACAAACAAAGTCCACCTCCGTGGACTAAGAGAAAATCAAGGGTTTGAAACCCACGGAGGTGGGTTTTGCCTGTGTAGACGCGGTTTCTAACCGCCCTTTTAACTTATGACAAACTCGCAATCACCAAAAGATGACCATGTAAACAGCGAGCGCTCTCTGAAACAATTAGCTTGGGCGATCGAGTCCTCCGTGGGACAGTTTAAGCTGATATTGGCACGGTGTAATTATGCTAGCTTGCGCGATCGCCTCATCCAAAGATTGCGAGAAATTTGTCAAGTTGAAATTCGTGTCTTGACAGTGCAGCAATCTCACAGGACTCTTTATACTGCCATTCAGGAAGAATTTGGCGAAGAAATACCAGCCTGTGTGATGGTTGTGGGTTTGGAATCAGTGCAGAATTTATCTGTGATGTTAACTTCTGCCAATCAGGTGCGAGAAGATTTTCGCAAGAATTTTGCTTTTCCCTTAGTGTTGTGGATTGACAATGAAATCTACAAACAACTAATACAGCTTGCGCCAGATTTAGAAAGTTGGGCAACTACGAGAGATTTTGCCATCTCAACACAAGAATTAGTAGATTTTATCATCCAAACGGCTAATCAATGGTTTAGTAATAGCTTAAAAATTAGCGTAGATGAATATATAAAACTGGAAAAGGAGTTAGAAGCGGCGCAAATATATTTAATTAAAAACCCAGATGTTTATAATTTGGAAATGCAAGCTAAGTTAGAATCTTTGTTAGGTTTTATCAAACAGATAAATAATCAAAAAGATTCGGCGTTGGAGCATCATCATAAAGCTTACAAGCTTTGGCAGCAAACTAATAATTTAGAATTACAGCTAAAAATCCTCGGTGACATTGGCTTTTGCTATTATCTCAAAGCCTTTAAACATCAAGATATCACTCATCCAAATTGGCAAGCAACTTGGCATTATATTCAAGAATATATTAATTTTATTTACCAGTTCAATAGTCCAGATTTAATTGCTAGTGCAGTAGTTAAATTCGGTGATATCATGCGAGACTTGCAACAGTGGGAAATCTTGGGGAGTCTTTCGCAACAAGCTTTAGTAATCCATCAAAATAACAACCAGCTAAGAGAATTAGCCAAAGATTACGGTTTTTTAGCTGAAGTGGCTTTAGCTCAAAATAATTGGGTTCAAGCAAATCAGTTAGTTAAACAAGCCTTGGAAGTTTTTGCAGCAATTCATAATCAGGAATCAGCAAATATAGCAGAGGTTTTATCAGATATTCCCGAAAGGGTTTTAGAATCAAAAGATTGGAGCTTATATCAGTTTATTTTAGGTCGTTCTCAATACCATTTAGGTCAAATTAAACAGGCAACTTTCAGCTTAGAAAATGCTAGGGATGTCGGTAATCCCCTAGAAGATGTCAGGCTTTACTTGGATATTCTCAGGTTTTTGCAGCAGCTTTACTTTGAGCAGAAAGAATATCTCGAAGCATACAAAATTAAACAGCAACAGCGTTCTATTGAACAGCAATTTGGCTTGCGGGCTTTTATTGGTGCGGGTAGATTAGAAGCTACAAAACAGGCATTTGTAGAGACATTGCGCTCAAACTCTCCCCAAGGAAATATTGCCCCAGAAATTGCTGCATCTGGTCGCCTCTTGGATATAGAACGTTTGATTGAACGCATGGGTCGCCCTGATTATAAGTTGATAGTAATTCATGGGCAATCGGGTGTAGGCAAAAGTTCCCTGGTAAATGCGGGACTAGTGCCGGCTTTAAAGAATAAAGCGATCGGTATTCAAGATTATTTGCCCGTGGTAATGCGCGTTTACACCAACTGGGTGGAAGAATTGGGGAGGCTTTTGGGAGGGAGTGGGGAGTCGGGAGTGGGGAATGGGGAGTGGGGAGAGTTAAAACCTCAACGTTCAGACTCTAAACTCGGAACTTCAGCCTCTGAACTCGGAACTTCGACCTTTGAACTCGGAACTTCAGCCTCTGAACTAGGAACTTCGACCTCTGAACTCGGAACTTCAGCCTTTGAACTAGGAACTTCGACCTCTGAACTCGGAACTTCAGCCTCTGAACTCCAAAATCCCCACTTTGTACAGACGCGATTCATCGCGTCTCTCCCCACTCCCCACTCCCTCCTCTCCCAACTTCGCAAAAACGAACAGCACAACCTCCGCACAGTCATAATTTTCGATCAATTTGAGGAATTTTTCTTTGTTTACACCGAACCTGCACAAAGAAAGCAATTCTTTGAGTTTTTGGGAGAATGTCTGAATGTTTTATCGGTGAAAGTTATCTTATCGCTGCGGGTAGATTACATCCATTACTTGCTAGAGTGCAATGATTTGTCCAGTCTCAAGATTATTGGCAATGACATTCTCAGTAATAATGTGCTTTACAAGTTGGGGAACTTCTCACCTGCTGATGCCAAGTCAATTATCCAGCGTTTAACCAAAAATACTAGTTTTCGCTTGGAAGATGCTTTGATTGATCAACTGGTGGAAGATTTAGCCGGGGAATTGGGTGAAGTTCGTCCCATTGAGTTGCAGGTTGTGGGGGCACAACTGCAAACTGAGAATATTACAACTCTGGCAGAATATCAACAGCGTGGAACTAAGGAGGAATTGGTTAAAAGTTATTTGAATGAAGTTGTTAATGATTGCGGTGAAGAAAATCAGCAAGCAGCAGACATACTACTGTATTTGCTGACCGATGAAAAAGGAACTCGCCCTCTCAAGACTCGCGCTGAATTGGAACGCGATTTGTTGCCGTACTTATCGGAGATCCCCCCAACCCCCCTTAAAAAGGGGGGCTTAATTTCTTTAACCCCCTTTTTAAGGGGGTCGCCACAGGCGGGGGGATCAGAGGCTAGGGAAGATAAAGCTGTTGAAATCAGCAAATTAGATTTAGTGTTAGAGATTTTTGTCCAATCTGGCTTAGTGGTTTTGCTACCAGAAAACCCCGCCGACCGTTATCAACTGGTACATGACTACATCGCCGCCTTTATCCGCCAGCAACAGGAACCGAAGTTAAAGCAGGTAATGGTGGAACTAGAAAAAGAACGAGAACAAAGAAAGCTGAGTGAAGCAAAACTCAATGGCTTTTTGAAACTTGCCCTTTTTGGTTCAGTTGCAGCAGGATTAGTGTTAGCTGGACTAACATTTACAGCTTGGGATGCAGCACAAAAGGCAGAAGAGAAAAAAAAAGAAGCTGAAATCAGTGAAATTAATGCCCTTGCTAACTCTTCAGCCGCCTTTTCTGCCTCTGGGCAAATCTGGGATGCACTGACAGAAGGCTTAAAAGCGGGCAGAAAACTGAAAAATGCCGGGAAGGTGGCGGTAGATACCCAGATCCAGGTTGTGGGAACATTGCGGAAAGCTGTGTTCTTACAGCCAGAGAACAAATTTCAAGAACTGAATACATTAGAAGGGCATAGCAGTGGAGTCATTAGCGTGGTGTTCAGCCCCGATGGGCAAAGGCTGGCTTCTGCAAGTGCTGACAACACTATCAAACTCTGGAATGTCGCCACAGGCAAAGTTGTGCAAACCCTGACTGGGCATAGTGGTTGGGTTTATAGCGTGGTGTTCAGCCCCGATGGGCAAAGGCTGGCTTCTGCCAGTGCTGACAGCACCATCAAACTCTGGAATGTGTCCACAGGCAAACCTCTGCAAACCCTGACTGGGCATAGCAGTTGGGTTTATAGCGTCGTGTTCAGCCCCGATGGGCAAAGGCTGGCTTCTGCAAGTTCTGACAGCACCATCAAACTCTGGAATGTGTCCACAGGCAAACCTCTGCAAACCCTGACTGGGCATAGCAGTTGGGTTTATAGCGTCGTGTTCAGCCCCGATGGGCAAAGGCTGGCTTCTGCAAGTTTTGACAAGACGATCAAACTCTGGAATGTGTCCACAGGCAAACCTCTGCAAACCCTTACTGGGCATACCATTAGGGTCAGTAGCGTGGTGTTCAGCCCCGATGGGCAAAGGCTGGCTTCTGCAAGTTCTGACAGCACCATCAAACTCTGGAATGTGTCCACAGGCAAAGCTGTGCAAACCCTGACTGGGCATAGCAGTGGGGTCAGTAGCGTGGTGTTCAGCCCCGATGGGCAAAGGCTGGCTTCTGCAAGTTCTGACAGCACCATCAAACTCTGGGATGTCGCCACAGGCAAAGCTGTGCAAACCCTGACTGGGCATAGCAGTCTGGTCTATAGCGTCGTGTTCAGCCCCGATGGGCAAAGGCTGGCTTCTGCAAGTTCTGACAACACGATCAAACTCTGGGATGTGGCCACAGGCAAAGCTGTGCAAACCCTGACTGGGCATAGCAGTCCGGTCTCTAGCGTCGTGTTCAGCCCCGATGGGCAAAGGCTGGCTTCTGCAAGTTCTGACAACACGATCAAACTCTGGGATGTGGCCACAGGCAAAGCTGTGCAAACCCTGACTGGGCATAGCAGTCCGGTCTCTAGCGTGGTGTTCAGCCCCGATGGGCAAAGGCTGGCTTCTGCAAGTGATGACAAGACGATCAAACTCTGGGATGTCGCCACAGGCAAAGCTGTGCAAACCCTGACTGGGCATAGCAGTGGGGTCAGTAGCGTGGTGTTCAGCCCCGATGGGCAAAGGCTGGCTTCTGCAAGTGATGACAACACGATCAAACTCTGGGATGTGGCCACAGGCAAAGCTGTGCAAACCCTGACTGGGTATAGCAGTGCGGTCAGTAGCGTGGTGTTCAGCCCCGATGGGCAAAGGCTGGCTTCTGCAAGTTATGACAAGACTATAATTATATGGAATTTGGATTTAAATAAGTTAGTCAAAGATGGTTGTGGCTTGCTCAACAATTATTTAGTTGTCCATCCAGAAGTGCTGCAAGAACTAACAGAATGCCAAACTCCGCCTCGGCTGGTGCAAGCTGCGACAGTATTAGTTATCCAAGGTGAAAAGCTAGCGCGAAATGAAGACGTTGATAATGCTGTTGTCAAATTCCGCAAAGCACAGCAGTGGGATGCTAATTTAAGATTTGAACCCCAGGTAAAAGCACAAGAGTTTGTCAACAAAGGCAAAGCTGAACGCTCAGTTGCTGAAGGAAACAGTCGCTTACAAGAGGAAAAGTTTAAGGAAGCACTAGCAGCTTATACCGCAGCCCTCAAGCTCGATCCAAAAGTCTTAATTTCTGCTAATTCTTGGAATACACTATGCAGGTACGGGAGTCTGCAAAAACAAGCCATTGATGTGTTACCAGCCTGTGAAAAAGCCGTTGCACTTGCACCCGAAGATGGCAACATTCGTGATAGTCGTGGCTTGGCTAGGGCGCTGACAGGTAACTATCAAGGGGCAATTACAGACTTTGAAGCATACATCGCCCAGCCTGGAGATAAAGATAGTAAAGCACAACGGCAGCGCTGGGTGAAAGATTTACGGGCGGGGAAGAATCCGTTTACAGAAGCAGAGCTTAAAAAGTTACAGAATTAGGGAATTGGGCATTGGGCATGAGGGACATCCAAGAATTAAATTACTCAATTCCTACATCCAACGTCACTATCCAATTCTTTCTCCCCCTGCCTGTCTCAACAGATAAATATTCTTAACTGAACCGTATTGGGATAAAATTCTCTCCCCATCTTTTCATCTTCCTTATTGCATAGAATAGTTGTATTGAGTCATCAATTCCCTATGACTGTAACCACCAAAAAACTGACTTTTGCTGAGTATCTCAAATATAACGATCGCACGGATACCCAATATGAATTGGTAGATGGAGAATTAATCCCCATGAGTCTTGGCACTGGCAAGCACGGCGGTATCTCAAAGTTTTTAGAACGAAGCTTTGATGACGAAAGTGCCTTCAGGGACAAGAACTGGACAGCACAAAAGTTTTCTGTGGGAGTGCGTTCTCCACGCTCTGGACGTTGGGACACCTCACGAATTCCAGATGTGGTAGTATTACCAACACAGCAATGGGAAGCACTTTCCAATCGAGAAGCTGTAATTGAACTCAACGAAATACCTCCCATACTAGTAGTAGAAGTAGTCAGCGAATCTACACAAACCACAGACTACCGCAGTAAACGTTCTGAGTATGCTGTTCTCGGAATTCCTGAATACTGGATTGTTGACCCCATTCAAGAGGTGGTAACAATATGCACCTTAGTAGAAGGGTTCTATGATGCTGTTACATTCCGAGGGCAAGAACGCATCATCTCTTCGACTTTTCCACACTTGGATTTTAGTGCTGAACAAATCTTGGCAGGACATAAGTAAATGGCATACAGCGATTTTAGTCTGGCTAAGGTGAAAAAGAGTTTTGACTTAACACTCGATGAAACTCGGAATTTATTTGCTGATACAAAACCTGTGACACCATCAGAAACACTCAGAACGATTTTAATAGATTACATCCCTTTAGCAACTGCAATTTCAACCGAAAAAGCTAGGTCGGAGTTTTTAATTGCACCAATTCTGGCAGACGTAAGACGATTATTAAATAATAAAATCTCTCTGTTCTCTGGAAATGAATTTAACGTTGATGCGACTCAAGGCTTACAAGGCTTTTGTGATTACATCATCAGCAATTCCCAAGAACAATTATTTATTTCTGCTCCGGTAATGTTTATTTTTGAAGCGAAAAAAGAAGATATTATCGGCGGTCTGGTTCAATGTGTAGCGGCAATGATTGCGGCGCAACTATTCAATCAAAATCAAGGCAATGAAGTTGGACGAATTTACGGCTCAGTTACTAGTGGAACTAACTGGAAGTTCTTATTTTTAGAAGGGGCAACTGTTTATATAGATTTGACTGAGTACTATATTAAAGAAGTTGATAAAATATTGGGTATTTTATTGCAACCTTTTCAATCTATTTTAACTGCTGTTTGAATATATATAGGAATCGTATTTTATTTTTGAAATTATCTATGTGGGCGGTGAGTGGGGAGTGGGGAGTAGGGAATAGGGAATTAGGCTTTTCGATATGTACCGAGCTTTTTCAGAAATCAAACATTAGTCCTATAGCAGGTGCTGATGTAACTTACTTGGTCAAGTTTTAAAATTTGCTAAAAAATAAGAGAAGTTAAAAAACTAGTCTACCATTACCACTATTCAATTGATATGAGCCTATATTGTCTAGTTCACGGTGCTTTCCAAGCCACGTGGTGTTGGGATTTGCTAATTCCCTACTTAGAAGCACAGGGTCACAAAACTGTAGCAATGGATTTGCCAATTGAAAATACATCTGCTACTTTGTCTCAATTTGCAGATGTAGTAATTCAAGCGCTGCCAAAAACTGATGATGATATTGTCCTAGTCGGTCACTCAATGGCTGGTACTATAATTCCCCTGGTTGCTGAAGCGGTAAAAGTGCGTCAACTAGTGTTTGTGGCTGCGCTGATACCTTATCCCGGAATCAGTACACTCGATCAATTTGCTCATCATCTTGATTCTGATACGCTCAAATCATTCAATTACCAGCCAAAAGAGCTAAGTAAACTCCAACAGTTCTACGATGAGCCTGATATGTTTGAACCAGCTTCCGTAGGCAAAGATTATTCGGACGAAGCAGTATTAAGGGAGTTTTTCTATCATGATTGTCAACCGGATGTAACACAGTGGGCAATCTCGAAAAGTCGTTCGCAACAATCTATGGCATATATATTTGAAACGAATCCTCTAAAAGCTTTGCCAAATGTAGAGCGTAAATATATTGTTTGTACCGATGACCGAATATTGTCTCCTACATGGTCACGCTACGCTGCACAAAAACGCTTAGGAGTCGATGCCATTGAGCTACCTTCTGGACATTGCCCACACCTGTCTCATCCTGAACTTCTCGCCTCAATATTAACTAGTGATTAATTATTTGAGCAATCCAAAATCTTTTGCCCAAGTGGAATATCTTAATGGTGCGTTGGCGCAACCCACCGTAAGCATCGCTCATAACTATGAAGATTATGAGATCCGGCTACAAACCTTTTTTGATGAACAAGCATTGTTAGACGAAGAGTAGGGCATTACGGATAAATCTATCTGTGTAAAATAAAGTGCAGCAGAGATTTTTCTGTATGAAAGTGTGCGAGTCATTCAATCCAGGAGTTTCCCCACAATGATCGCAGCCAAAGACAAACCCACAAACTTAACCCCAGAAGAATACTTTGCCTGGGAAGCAACCCAACTGGAAAAGCACGAGTATATCAACGGCGAACTTTACGCCATGAGCGGCGGCATCGTCAATCACGGCCGTATCGCCATCCGCTTCACCGCCATGTTCGACAGCCACTTAGAAAATACAGGTTGCATCACCGGAAATTCTGATGTCAAAGTCAATATCTTTGGCAGTAATAACTATACCTACCCAGATGCAAGCGTTACCTGCGACGATCGCGATAAAACCACAACCCAATATATTACCTACCCCTGCCTCATTGTCGAAGTCCTCTCCGCCAGCACCGAAGCCTGCGATCGCGGCAGCAAATTCCGAATGTACCGCCAAAACCCAGCCTTAATCGATTACCTACTAGTCAGTTCCACCAGCATCGAAATCGACCTATATCACAAAAACGACGCAAGCGACTGGTTGATTATCAACTATAAAGCAGGCGACATAATCGAACTCAAAAGCATTAACCTTAATTTCTTTATTGAACAAGTCTATCGCGGTTTAACCCTTGAACCAGGGAATGAGGAATAGAATCAAAACATTACCCATTACCTATTCCCTTCTACCTATTGCCCAAAAGACTGGAACCATAAGCTTGCCGTTGCCGCAAAGTTATGGGTAAAATCACAAAAAAGCCGCCAAGTGGCGGCTTTTTAAAGATGGGCAGTACCAGACTCGAACTGATGACATCCTGCTTGTAAGGCAGGCGCTCTACCAACTGAGCTAACCGCCCGTTTGTCTAATCCTTAACTAATATAGCAAAAGATTTCGCATTGCGCTAGTAGTTTCAAGAAAATCTTTTTTTCTCTTATACTGACTCAGTATTGAGTTAACTCAGGATTTAGGATGCCCTCTGGTCGGACGCACGATCGCATCACTATGTATGCTCTGCCGTTCGTGGCGGGCGTTACTTTGTGGCAGACTCGCAGTAGTAATGCAACTTTGTTGGTCGCAGGCGGGTTTCTCTTTGGTGGGCTGATGTTTGGCCCGGATTTAGATATCTACTCTGTGCAATTTCAACGCTGGGGTTTCTTGCGCTGGATTTGGCTACCTTATCAAAAGAGTCTGCGGCATCGTTCTTTTTTATCCCACGGGCCGATTATTGGCACGATTCTGCGAATACTTTATCTCGGCTGTTTGCTTGCTATTGTGGCAATTTTTGTTTTGGCGATCGCCCAAAGGTTATGGAATCTGAGCTTTACTTGGCAAGATTTGGGACAAACTGTGGGGCGATCGCTCGTGCAATACGATACTGAATATATCGCCCTGTTTTTGGGGTTAGAACTCGGTGCAATGAGTCATTCTCTCAGCGATTGGAGCGGTTCGGCATACAAGCGCTTTCAAAAACAGGGCATTCGGGGGTTGCTTCCTAGTGGCAAAATTAAGAAGCGGAAAGTTACAAGTCGTGGTAGTCGTCGAGCTACAGTTAGCAGAAAGAGCAACGGAAGAACGACAAAGGACAAATGACAAATGACAAATGACAATGTTGATACTTTGGCGGCGTTGCAGGAATTGATTGAGGTGGTGGCAAAATTGCGATCGCCTGATGGTGGTTGTCCGTGGGATTTGGCGCAAACTGCTGAAACTCTTACGCCTTATGTGATTGAGGAAGCTTATGAGGTGGTGGATGCAATTAAGAGTGGGGATAAAAGTGCGATCGCAGAAGAGTTAGGCGATTTATTATTACAGGTGGTATTGCAAGCCCAAATTGCTAGCGAATCTGGACAATTTTCCTTGAAAGAAATAATTCAGGGGATTTCCCAAAAGTTGATTCGCCGTCATCCCCATGTTTTTGGTAATGTTTCGGTGACAAGTGTGGATGAGGTGCGGCAAAATTGGGAACAAATCAAAGCTGCGGAAAAAGGCGAAACATCTCCAGAGACGCAAAAACTTAGTGCCAAACTTGCTCGTTATGGGCGCACTCTCCCCCCACTGACGGCAGCTATGAAGATTTCCCAAAAGGCTGCGGCGATCGGATTTGAATGGGAAAATATTCAGGGCGTTTGGGATAAGTTTCATGAAGAGTTGGGAGAGTTTCAACAGGCTTTAGCTGAGGAAACACCAGAACGGCAAGAAGCAGAATTAGGCGATTTACTGTTTGCAGTTATTCAGCTAGCCCGTTGGCATAATCTTGATCCTAGTGCTGCTTTGCAGGGCACAAATCAGCGATTTGTCCAGCGATTAGAAAAAATGGAGGCAGTTGTTGACCGCCCCCTTTCTGATTACAGTTTAGATGAGTTAGAAAAGTTGTGGCAACAGGCAAAAGCTCAAATTGCTAAAGAGGGGAGTGGGGAGTAGGGCAGGGGGCAGGGGGCAGGGGGAAATGACCCTTTTCTTCTGCCGTGGAATGAAGGGGGCAATGGGTCTGAGTCTCCCACTTCTTTAGCAGTCGCTCTCGTACCCTACGGGATTGAGCGCAACAGGTAAGGTCAATCCCTCTTTTTTTTCCATCCCCCTTGCTCCCTGCTCCCTGCTCCCCTGCCTCTTTTCAAGTCGAACTACAATTTGATGGTAACGGTCTTAACTTCGGTATACTGCTGCAAGCCATATTCCCCTAGTTCTCGACCAATACCAGATTGCTTAAATCCACCGAATGGTGCAGCAGCATCAAATACATCGTAGCAGTTTACCCACACAGTACCAGCCCGGAGATTATTGGCGATCGCATGGGCTTTTGTAATATCCTGAGTCCATACTGCGGCGGCGAGTCCGTACATGGTGGCATTCGCCCGTTGAATTACTTCATCAATATCTTTAAACTTAATGATGCTCATTACAGGTCCAAAGATTTCCTCTTGGGCAATCTTCATGTCATCGCGGACATCGGCAAAGACTGTGGGGGCGATAAAATAACCTTTGTCGCCGACTCGATTACCACCACATAGCATCTGGGTCCCTTCGCGCATCCCAGATTCGATATAGCTCATCACCCGATCAAATTGATCTTTGTCTACTTGCGGTCCTTGTTCTGTGTTGGCATTGAAAGGATTACCCACAACCCGCACTTTAGCTCTTTCTACAGTTCTTGCAACAAACTCGTCATAGCATTTTTCTTCGACAAACAGCCGCGAACCAGCACAGCAGCACTGCCCTTGGTTAAAGAATATGGCATCGTGGGAACCTGCGATCGCAGCATCCATGTCAGCATCAGCAAAGACGATGTTGGGACTTTTACCACCCAATTCCAAAGTGACGCGCTTCAGGTTACTTTTGGCAGCAGCTTCCATAATTAGATGACCGACTTGAGTAGAACCAGTAAATGCTACTTTGTCAATATCCATGTGACGAGAGATTGCAGCCCCGGCGGTTGGCCCATATCCTGATAAAATATTCACCACACTAGGGGGAAAACCAGCTTCAACAATCAACTCACCCACCCGGAGCGCAGATAATGGTGTTTGTTCTGCTGTTTTCATAACTACTGTATTACCAGTTGCCAAAGCCGGTGCTAACTTCCAAGCCTGCATCAACAGGGGGAAATTCCACGGGATAATTTGACCAACTACACCCACAGGTTCATGGCGAGTGTAGCAGAAGTATGGCCCGTTAATCGGAATAGTCTTACCTTGGACTTTGTCAGCCCAGCCAGCATAGTAACGATAGCAAGCGATGACTAAACCCAAGTCACCTAATGAATCTTGTAATGCCTTACCGTTGTCGAGAGTTTCTAGCCGCGCCAACTCATCGATATTCTGCTCAATTAAGTCAGCTAGCTTGTAAAGCAATTCGCCGCGACGGGTGGCAGATATCTTTCTCCATTCTCCATTAGTGAAAGCAGCACGGGCTGCTTCTACTGCTTTATCTACATCTGCGGCGTCTGCTTCTGAGACTTCACAGATCACCTCGCCTGTCGTGGGGTTGATTGTTTCAAATCGGCGTAGGCGTAAGCCCGTCGTAGACATCGCTGATACTATTTACCCACTCATTATTTATCAGCAACTGGGTTGGGCCAATTTTGACCTGTTGTCCTGGTACTCTTGCCGTAACCATCAGGCCCTCCTTAAGCTATAAAAAAATTTGCTTAAATCTACTTATTATGTTTGTTGCTGTACAACCCTCTAGGTGGATTTCTTTATGAATTCTTTACTTTAGGATAGAAATTAGAGGTTTGGATAAGTATATTGTGTATGACTCACCGTGTAAAACTCGCGTTGGCAAGACAAACCTCTATCTTTTGAGGAATAGTTTTGAGAGCAGCTTTTAACGTACAGTTTGGCTTGTAATTGCTTGATGTTTCCTCTCAGGTGTGCTTTGTAGTCTTAGTAAAGTGAGCAACATGAGTGTAGACGATTTTAGCCAAAAAATAGAGACATTTAGCTTACGGGTGACGGGATTATTGCAAAGTACTGCAAGTAAGCCTTACGCGCAACAAGAGCTAACAACAGAAGCTTTTGAAGAACTTCAAATCACTTTAGAAGAACTAAAAATCGCTTCCGAAGAACTACAAGCAACACGAATGGTAGTTGAGAAGGAGGGTCAGCGCTACCAAGAATTATTTGATTTTGCGCCTGATGGTTACTTGATAACTGATACGAATGGCATTATCCTTGAAGCTAACCGTGCTGCAAGCAGACAAATCAATGTTTTACAGCGATTTTTAATCGGCAAACCGTTACTTACTTTCATCGCTAGGTCAGATCATAAACCTTTTTTTAATTACCTAACTCAGTTGCAGGATCTCGACCGAGGCGAGGAATGGGAAGTGTGTTTACAACCACGGGGAAAACTCTGTTTTGATGTTGCTTTGACAGTAGTTACCGTCCGTAATGAGGAAGGTAAGCCAGTTGCTCTGCGCTGGCTA
This sequence comes from Nostoc desertorum CM1-VF14, assembly GCA_019359245.1. GTDB lineage: Bacteria > Cyanobacteriota > Cyanobacteriia > Cyanobacteriales > Nostocaceae > Nostoc > Nostoc desertorum. The sequence continues at coordinate 66,802 of JAHHHR010000004.1, forward strand.
ATGCGCGATATTACCAAGCGCAAGCGTTTAGAGTCAGAGCGGGAGCATTTATTTGCCAGTGAGCAAGCGGCCCGGATGGCAGCTCAAGCAGCACAAAAACGTTCTAATTTCTTGGCTGAAGCAAGCTGTGTACTGGCATCTTCATTAGACTACCGCACCACCTTAACTAGCGTAGCGCAATTGGCAGTGCCTGCCCTAGCCGATTGGTGTATTGTAGATGTGATTGAAAATAATTTGCCACTCTTTAGTAACCCAGTAATAGCTGCATCTGAACCGCAAAAGGATGCACTAGTACGAGAACTCCGACAACGGTATCCGATTCCTGTTGATGCTGATTATGGACCACCGAAGGTTTTACAAACTGGTAAGTCGGAACTGCTTACAAATATTGTTGAATCCTCATTAGAGAGAAATGCGTACAGCGAGGAACACCTCAGTCTGCTGCACCAACTCCAACTTAAGTCTCAGATAATCGTGCCATTGCTGGTGCGTAAACGCCATCTGGGGACAATTGTATTTGCGTCTGCACAACCAGGACGCCATTACACGATTGTAGACCTAGCAATGGCTGAACAACTTGCCCAACGCGCAGCGTTTGCCATTGAAAATGCACAGCTTTATCAGCAAGCCCAAGAAGCAAACCGAATTAAGGAAGAATTTTTAGCGATCGTTTCTCACGAACTTCGTACACCTCTCAACTCTATGCTGGGTTGGGTTCAAATGATCCGTAATCGAAAATTGGATGAGGCACTTACCTTTAAGGCTCTGGCGACAATCGAGCGGAATGCTCAACTTCAGAGGAAACTGATTGAAGATATCCTAGATATTTCACGCATTGTACAAGGTAAAATCCGCCTTAATCTCCGTAAAGTTGACCTTGTACTTGTAATTAACGCGGCGATTGAAGCTATATATCCCACATCAGATATTAAAGATATTCAAGTTGAGTCTAACCTTGATTCCTCTGTATGCGAGGTTATGGGTGATGCAGAACGCCTCCAACAAGTCGTCTGGAATTTGCTCTCTAACGCCGTCAAGTTTACACCCAGTGGGGGGCGAGTTGAAGTACATCTAAAGAAAGTAAACTCAAATGCCCAGATAACTGTGTCTGACACTGGTAAGGGAATTAGTCCTGACTTTCTACCTTATATATTTGAGCGTTTCCGTCAAGCTGATAGCACAACTACTAGAACAGAGGGTGGTTTGGGGCTAGGACTGTCAATTGTGCGCTACTTAGTAGAAATGCACTCAGGCACAGTCCATGCAGCTAGTGAAGGGGAAGGACTAGGAGCAACATTTACAGTATTATTGCCGATCATAGAATTGCAACAAGAGCAGCTAATTAACGAGAGTGAACTAAAAGTTCATAACCTCTCAGCGCTCGACAGCTTGCAAGTACTAGTTGTAGATGATAGTCCCGATACTCGTGAGTTAGTTTCCTTTATTCTTCAACAGTCAGGAGCAAACGTGACATCGGTTAGCTCAGTAGGTGAAGCCCTAGAAGCACTGGCAAGATTAAAGCCAGATGTTTTAGTTAGTGATATTGGAATGCCAGATGAAGATGGTTATTCGCTGATTCGCAAAGTGCGAATTAGCGAAGCAACTCAAGGAAAAAAAATTCCAGCTGTAGCACTAACGGCATTTGCTAGAGATGAAGAGTGCAGGCTGGCTCTAGAAGCTGGATTCCATGTTCATCTATCCAAGCCAATCGAGCCAGATAAGTTGGTGGCAGTGGTTGAGAACCTGGTTAAAGATAGCAAACAACTTTAATACACAAACGTCAGTTTGGGTTAAGAACATTTATTCAACGTTAGGTAAATACATCAGTAGCGCTTAAGGTGCTACTTTTTCGAGAAACTGGTTACCAGGAGAAGCATTGATGATATCTGCTACAGCCAGTTATTTACTCACTTCTGGAAAAATATTGTGCTACAGTCCGTAAAATCTCATAATCAAGCTGTATTTAACATAAAGCCTCGTTTTCACCAGCCCAGCCATACCCGAGGATTCCTCCAATCAAAACTTGACTGGTGCAAACTTTAGACAAACGATACCGGAGTAAGAGTAAAAAAAGTATGCGAGATTGACAATTCCTAACTCCTAACACCATTTTCCGAAAATCATGATAAGTTACCTTCACTTTGTTCGCTGCTACTCCAACTGCAACGCATGAGCAAGAAGAGACAAACGCTCAAAGCCACTCCCAAAGGTTTAGAACAAGCTGAGAAAGCTCTCAAAAGATTGCACATAACACAATTAAGTTTTGCTAATTACTTAGCAGGTGTAGTCGGTCGCAGTACTATTCAAAAATTTTTTCAAGGACAGGAAATTAAAGTTGACAAGTTTAAAGAAATTTGTAAAGCACTAACGCTTGAGTCTGATTGGGAAGTAATCGCAGGTTTGACCGATTTTCCTGACCAATTTGATTTCCCAGATAATCAGCCACCCAAAAATGGAAATTTACAGAGGAACGATACCTCAGTCTAGTACATTACGGCGTAAATAGAGCAACCATTGAAAATCCTTAAAGAGCTTATTCTATAGTACTTTTGACTTTTGCCTTGCGGTACTAGGCTCCTCTTCCAAGCAGAGATTTCGACAAAATTAACCCCATGTACTACTTATTGCTTACGTTTAGCAGCTTAGAGATATTACTTGTAATTAAGCAATTGGAGCATTGTCTAATCAGCCAAGGTTCGGGTTATTACGCAAACGAGATATAGCAAAATATAAAGAATACATCAAGCTCAGTGTTTATATAGTAAGTGAGTAAGCGAGAATAAATCGAACTATATTAAGTAATATAAAATATCTTGAAATTAGCTTTTAGGTAAGAATTTAGCCCTGATTTTAGTACTAAAATTATCATTGTAAACCTTTAATTATTTACGCCGATCTACTTAAGATTTATTAGCCATAATATAAAGATTCTGCGAAAATATTTATTTAAATATAGACATACAAACAAGTTTTCGGTATTTAACTATTATCAGGTTATTTGGGTGTTTCCTATTTTCCAGTGTCGAATAATAGATTATTTTTCTTTATTAACACTCTTACAAGAATGTTTTAAAATTCCCGAAGCGTATAATTTTGCACTTCTTATTTAAAACAACTGCAAGAAAAAATCTAGGTTTCAGCCATATACTCAGATGTTTTTTGTGTTGGCATTTGAAAGCAAAAGACTTGAATGCCAATGAGTACTAACACCAACGGCGGTGATTTTAGCAGTTCAGGCACAGGCGACTACCAAACAATTTAGGTCATCTGCAAAAGCCCACGAAAAATCTAACCCCCTTCCCGATAGGAGAAGCAGAAAAATTTTGAATTTTTCTGCTTCGATGAGACAGATTTTCCAAATTTCGTGAAAGTCAGGTATAAAACGACCCAGGATCGTAATATTTTACACCGCAAAAAAACATTGGAGTAACCTCAGTGTCTATATTTACCGTTACTAACGCCAAGAACAGTGATGCAGGTTCACTACGGCAAGCAATTTTAGATGCTAATGCTTTAGCAGGAAAAGACATCATCAATTTTGGTGGGCTGTTTAATGATGGACTCGCTCATACCATCAGTTTGAGTGGTAGTAGTCTGAGTATCACAGATGACCTGAGTATTCAAGGCACAAATCCAGGCTTACTAACTATTAGTAGTGATAGTGCTTCTCGTGTTTTTGACATTGGCAATGGTGTAACAGCTGCAATCAGCGGGCTGAATATTACCAATAGCTATAAAAAAGCTGGAGGAGGCGGTGCCATCTCTAATGAAGGCATCTTTAACTTGAGCAACAGTACTATCACTGGCAACACTGCGGAAAACGGCAGTGGTATCTTCAATTCTGGCACCCTATCGGTGAGCAACAGCACCATTACTGGCAACTCGGCAACAAACAATGGGGGCGGCATATTCAATTCTGGTACCCTATCGGTGGATAAAAGCACCATCGCTGACAACAACGCCAACCAGGGTGGTGGTATCTTCAACTATATTTTTAAGGAAGACGGCAGCCCCAATATCGGTATTGTTACTGTGAGTAACAGCACCATCAGGGACAACACTGCAGAATACAATGGTGGCGGCATTTATGGTTCCGAATTTGGCACTATAACTGTGAGTAACAGCCTCATCAAGGGTAATAGTGTCAACTTCCGATCCAGCTATTACGGTGGCGGCGGCATCTTCAGCTCTGGCATTCTGTCAGTGGATAAAAGCAGCATCACTGGCAACACTGCGGAATACGGCGGCGGTATCTATGGTATCTATGAAGGCGCTATAACCGTGAGTAACAGCAGCATTACTGGCAATCACGCCAGCAACGGCGGCGGCATCTATAGTAGTGTTACTCTCACAGTAGATGAAAGCAGCATCACTGGCAACACTGCGGAATACGGCGGCGGTATCTATGATGGCGGTGGTGTCTATGAGGGTATCAGTCTTAACGAGGGTAATGGCATTATAACCGTAAGGAACAGCACCATTACTGGCAACACTGCGGAATACGGCGGCGGTATCTATATTGGCGGCACTACAATCGGTGGCATTAAAATCGGTGGCACTATAACTGTGAGTAGCAGCACCATCACTGGCAACTCAGCGACAAACAACGGCGGCGGGGTTTACAGCGAAGGCACTATAACCGTTAGTAACAGCACTATTACTGATAACTCGGCAACAAATAACGGCGGCGGCATTTATAACGCAGGCGAGATCATCTTTGGTTACCGTGGCCCAGATGTACTAATATATGGCAGCGTTACGGTGAAAAATAGTACCATCAGTGACAATAATGCATCTACTGGAGGCGGCATCTATAACGCAGGCAGCCTATCCGTGAGTAAAAGCGCCATCAGTAATAACTATGCCAACGATGAAGGCGGCGGCATCTATAATTCTAATTCTGATCCGGGAGACGACTACAATTTTGGCATCCTTGCCGTGAGTTATAGCACTATTAGCGGCAATCAGGCACATCTTGGCGGTGGCATCTATAATGATGCCACGCTTACAGTGGGCAATAGCACTATCAAACACAATAAAGCCTTCGGGATTGAACTCATCTCTGGTAGTTACGAGCCTGGGCATGGTGGCGGCATTTTCAACTCTAGCCCTGGTAATGCCACACTAGACTACAGCAGCATTGTTGATAACTTTGAGATCCTACAACAGGATTCAACTAAGGTTATCAAGCTTGATAATCTCGTTGGTAAATTCATCACCAAAGGCTCATTCATGAAAGTTGAAAACAATAGCGCCCGGGCTTAAAGCTCAGTTAATGTCTTGATAGAGGAGTCGCACAAAAGCCTACACTTACCCGTTCGCGTAGTGTCTCGCAGAGAAGGAAAGTGTAGGAAATGCACAGCTTGGATGGACTGAGAAATGCTTTGACAGCAGACTAGTTGCTCAAGAACATAATCAAGACCACTCCCAAGATAATCGCTCCACCCCCAAGGATGAATGACCAGAAGCGATGGTAACTGTTGACAATAGTGCCATTTTTACTTTGGAGTTGAATCAGATCCATCCAAGGTGCAACACCTCGACGGAACCAACCCACAGCCCCTACTTGTTCACCAATCAAGCTTTGGACTCTCTTCATCCCAAACAGGAAATTGCCGATAGGGCCAAAGCGTGAGGCGTAGTGGAGATAAAGCATCCCACTACGATCCTGAATTTTTAAATCGGAACCAAACTTATAACCAGCGTCGCCACGACCAATTAGTAGACCTTCAAGTTTTGCTGGTTGTCCACGCAGCGGACTGGCGTAAGGGTCTGACATCAGGGTGAGAATGTCAGTTTCTGGCGCTTGCTTGTAGTCGGGGAACATCACCAAGGCTTTAACCAAAATTCCCATCCCTAAGCCAATTAGTGGCGCACCAATTGCTAAACCTGTATTTGAGGAACTTGACCACAGAATCACACCCATTACCAAGCCAACGAAGAAACCTATAGTTTCAGCACCATACAGCACAACGTCTAAAAAGAAGTTGCCGTAAAGCCTACTCTTACTCAGAGTTTTACCTTCTCCAATAACTCGCCCCATATCAAACTCAGTCGGTAAACCCAATTGTTCGGCATAGGTGCTTAAAGCACGAACTCGTTTACCTGTCAATGGGTGAGTTGAATTTAATTCCATCCACCAGCCCCAAGGGTTAAACATATCCCACAGAAAGACGCGACCAATTTTTTGAGTATCGGATGCAATGCGGTAGGCGGTTCCTGTGGAAGCGGCGGCTTTATGGTCATAGATACCCAAGGCGCGAGTCCCTTCAATTAAACGACTGGGTTCTTGTGTCCGCGAACCTTCTTCTAATATCCCATAGGCAATCTTCACCAAAGCGCGAGATAATCCATTGGGATTACCTGTACTTTCGGCTGCAAAGTGGTCAGCAAAGTATTCCCGTGTCCGAGAGAGGTACAGCAGTAGATAAGTACCAATGATATAAAATACGTAGGCAACTAAACCAGCAGTTTGCATAGCATCTTTAATTTTGCTATCGCCACCACGCCCAAATCTTCTGGCTGTGCTGTAAATCAGGTAGCAAATTTGCACTAAGGTAGAAGCTACAGTCATCACTGCGAAATCCCAGTGAACGATATGCCCTAATTCGTGGGCGTAAACGGTAGCAATTTCATCGTCATCCAGATAAGTGAAAAGTCCCTGACTGACGACTAAACGGGCGCTGTTAGGTAACGAACCATAAGTAAAAGCCGTAGGGTTTTGGTCGTTAATGATTCCTAGTCGTGGGGTTTTCAGGTTTTTCTGCTGACAGACTTGGCGAATAACTTTAGCTGTCTCTGGACTGAGGGCTTCAACTTCGGCTAACTCTACCCAGCGAGTTTGGTAAAGCCATTTTTGGGTTAAGTCCATGAGAAAGGGAGACAGGAAAAAGGCAGCAATATTAAAAACTAAGGTAAAACCAATAGCGATCGCTAACCCTTGGAGTGGATCGTTACTACCCAAAATAAATACTAAACTCAAACCTAAAGCCAAAACCATGCCAAATAGTAAGGTCATGGTGACACCAGAAGCTAACACTAAACTACCACCCACACCGCCCATCGCTAATTTCATTCCAGTAGTAGTGGCGCGGCCAGCTTTTTGTCTAGCGTTAGATTGGGTTGCTGACGTTTGGCGGAAGGATTGACTAGCTTGTTCTGCCCAACTGCGAGCCTGTGGGTTTTCACTCATCATTAACTTTTGACACAGCATCTTGGCTTTTTCGATTTCGCCTATGGCTTGATAGGCTTTCATCAGCCACATCTGTGCTGAAAGATAATCTGAGGAATCGTGTTCAACACAATCGCGGCAGAATTGTTCTAGTAATTCAACCGCTTCTTGATAACGTTTTTGTTTTAAAGCGTCTAATCCAGATTGCAATGACATAGGATCTCCCTAGCAAAGGAGTAGTATTTGATCTATCAATACTCAATAGATCCAGCGATCGTCACTGCAATTTCGTAAAAATTCAAATAATGGCTGTATAAATTATTTACTTAAGTAAAAAGGCTAGAAAAACATAAATTACAATGTCTCTCTAGCCCCTGGTACGCATAAATCATTTTTAAGTTTTCAAATAAAGCCTGTAATAATACTGAAAATATTTAGATAGTGGTGAAGTTATTACCTTCGCTTTCCCTGTGTTCGATAATCACAGAATAAATTTTTTGAACCAAGTCTTGCTTCACCCGATCAGAGTAATTATTGATTACCCAGATGGTTCACCCGATTGGGGGAAGACGATAAGCAATGGTGAACTCACATTGATAAGATGAAGAAAAGGTAAAGATTTGTGCTATGACTATTTTTAACATTGCTACTCCCCTGATTGCGATCGCAGGTCAAACTCGCCAAGCTGCAAGTAAGTTGGCAATTCTCTCTACTGAGGCAAAAAATCAAGCGATTGAAGCGATCGCTCAAGCTTTAGAATCAGCTAGAGATGAAATTTTACAAGCAAATGTTGCTGATTGTGAAGCTGCTAGTTCCGAAGGAATTCCTAAACCACTTTATAAACGCTTACAGTTGGATGAACATAAATTAAGAGACGCGATCGCTGGAGTAAGAGATGTAGGTAAGTTAGCTGATCCAGTTGGTAAAGTACAGATTCACCGCGAACTTGATACTGGCTTAATTCTCAAGCGGATTACTTGTCCTTTAGGCGTTTTGGGGATTATTTTTGAAGCACGTCCAGAGGCGGCGATTCAAATTGTCTCCTTGGCGATCAAATCCGGAAATGGTGTAATCCTCAAATGTGGGAAGGAAGCGGTGCGTTCTTGCGAAGCGATAGTTAAGGCAATTAAGCAAGGATTATCTCAAACTGCTGTTAACCCTGATGCGGTACAGTTGCTGACAACTAGAGAAGAAACTTTAGAACTTTTGAAATTAGATAAATATGTAGATTTAATCATTCCTAGAGGTTCTAATTCCTTTGTCCGGTTTGTGCAAGAAAATACACGGATTCCTGTATTAGGCCACGCCGACGGGATTTGTCATCTTTATATAGATAAAGCGGCTGATATTCCTAAAGCAGTTCCGATTACCGTTGATGCCAAAGCCCAATATCCTGCTGTTTGTAATGCAATTGAAACTTTGCTAGTTCACCAATCAATTGCTACAGAGTTTTTACCGAAAGTTGCTGAGGCTTTGCAAGAACGCCATGTAGAATTAAGAGGTGATAAACGCACCTTGGAAATTTTACCTAACATCGTACCTGCAACAGAGATAGACTGGGAAACAGAATACAGCGATTTTATTTTGTCGATAAAGATTGTAGATTCTTTAGAAGGTGCGATCGCGCATATTAACGAATATGGTTCTCGTCATACTGACGCGATTATTACTGAAGATTTAGCATCTGTTGAAACTTTCTTTGGATTAGTAAATTCAGCTAATATATTTCACAATTGTTCCACCCGATTTGCTGATGGTTTCCGCTATGGTTTCGGTGCAGAAGTAGGGATTAGTACGCAACAAATGCCTCCCCGTGGCCCCGTTGGTTTAGAAGGATTAATCACATACAAATATCAAATGACTGGCGATGGTCATATTGTAGCTACTTACGCTGGGGCCAATGCTAAAGCTTTTACTCATCAAGATTTAGTGTAAGATACCATCAAAAGTATATGCTCTAGTAACGCTAGAAATACACCGATTTCTCAGGTGTATTTTTTATGTTAATAGTTTATCTGAATTGTCAAAAGTTTTAATTGGTCCATGCCATCTCTCATCATTTAAGAAAACCTCTTTAAAAGCTCCATTAGTGTATTGACTAATTACCTTGCTCCAAAAAGCTTGTGCGCCTAAGTTCAAAGCAGTCTGCCGTACCTCCCAATTGCCAGGAAACTGGTCGAAAATGTGAGTAGCTACCTGTTCACCAATGCCCTGACTTCGATACTTCTTGAGGATAAAGAACTCAGCAATAGACGTAGCATCGTTATCTTGATGAAGGTAGGTGTGCTGATTAACAAGTACAAACCCTGCCAGTTTCTCATCAACTTTAACTAGAAATGGGTGTCGTTCAGGTTCTGTCCAATAGTAATCAAGATATCGATAGCCAAACAAGCCATAGATATCTACATCTTTAGCTTCTATCTCGCTTAAGTCATACTGGTATAGTTCCATTAAATTACACAGTACTGGCTTCTGTTGTTGAGTAGCTTTTACCACTTCAATTTTCATAAAGCATCTACGATACCGGAACTAAAAGATATGCTTTCATGCAGAGAAATCTTTGGATGTTTTTTAATTTGGAAGTCTCTTTAAACTAATGCTTTCAACAAAGCCTGAAGTTTCAGTTGCACCTCTGCAAACTCTTTGTCAGGATCGGAGCCAGCCACGATACCAGCACCAGCATACAATCTCGCGTGATCGCCAGATTTAAAATTTATCTAACAGCAAAATCAGTATACTTTCTGACTTCGGTCGGTTGAAAGGCTAGAACAATACGATCTTTAGGAATGCCGACACTGACAAATTCGTTAGCAATACCATCTTCGGTACCATCTCTTTGAATCCAAATTTTATCGTTGATAATATCAACGTGGACAAGGCACCCATGTACCCGTTGTTTGTTTTCCCAACCAAGTGTGAGTAGTAAGTAATGGTTTGCATTTCCATCAATAATTAGCTGTCTTTCTAGTTCTCCATGAGCGTAGGGAAGTTGGGCATATTCGGCTAATATTTTTTCAATTATTTTGCGATAATTATCTAAGGTATCCATTCTAGAATCACCTCTAGTTCTGAATCGAAGACGAGTAAACAGAGACGCTGATTTTCTATCAATATCTTACCAATTGGTTCTTGGAACAATTCTGAGTATGTTTGTTGACGAATAGCAAGATACAAGCGGCGGTCTGGTTCTAAGCGACTGAGAATATCGTAGTATAAAATATATTGTCCCAGAGCCTTTTCTAAATCGGTTACTGGAGAAGCACCGATAAAGCTTTTAACTTCTACTGCTATTTTATGTCCGCTTTTCTCTGCTGCTATTAACTTTTGGGCACCTAAATCAATATATAAATCTCTTGCACCCCATCTTAAGATAAATGGATCGTTGGTAATATGCCAACTCTCTTTTTCAAGGGCGTTTCTAACAGAATTGTGGTAAATATCTTTAGCTGGCATACAAGATTAGTAATTAACTTTAAACTAATGCTTTCAGTAACGCCTGAAGTTTAAGTTGCACCTCTGCAAATTCTTTGTCAGGATCGGAGCCAGCCACGATACCAGCACCAGCATACAATCTCGCGCGATCGCCATCAATCAAGGCTGAACGAATTCCCACAATAAACTCGCAGTTCCCTTGAGAATCTATCCAACCCAGAGGCGCAGCATACAAACCCCTCTCAAAGTTTTCATAACGACGAATTTCAGCACAAGCAACATCTCGTGCTGCACCGGCAACAGCTGGTGTAGGATGCAACTGAGCGACAATCTTTAATGGATGGATGTTAGCGGGAACCATAGCACTTATTGGTGTCCATAAATGCTGGATATTCGATAATTGTCGCAACCGTGGTGCTAATATTTGTGGTAACAAACCTAGCTGACATAGGCGTTGTGTAATAAAATCAAGTACCAGCGAATGTTCGTGCTTTTCTTTTTCACTATTAAGTAAGCGATTGGCATTAGCTGCATCTTCAGCAGGGGTTTTACCTCGTGGTGCAGAACCAGCCAAAGCATCAGTAATTAACTGTTGATTATTAATACTAATTAATCTTTCTGGACTTGCCCCAATAAAGTTTTGTCCTTTGCCATTACTTGTAGAAAAAATATAACAATTAGGATGTATTTGCCTAAGATTATTTAAGGATTGAACTAAATCAAACTGATTGCTTGATTTTACGTCTAATATATCTGCTAAAACAATCTTACTTAAATGACTAGACCGAATTTTTTCCAAAACAGATGTTACTGAACGTTTAAATTGGGCAGCATTGGTGACGGATTTCTTGTATAACTTTGCTGAAAAAGAATTAATATTAGGAGAGTAATATTCTAAAGATTGGACAAATTCAATTTTATTTTGCACATTCTCCAATAATCTTTGAATATTTACACTTTTATTGATAATTATATTTGTTACTAATATGCAACGCTGATTTTTAACAGCTACTTGCCAGCGTGGAAGAAAGATGGTAGCAGATGGAAATGGATAATCTACTTGAGCATTTTTATCAAAAAAGCTGAAATAACAAAAAAAGTGAGGTCCAGAAAAACCTTGACTAGTGTTACCAAAATTAATTATATTTTTTAGACAAGATTTGATAAAATGTTCAGCTTGAGTAAAACGATCTGCACCATCAATTTGTAACTTTGCTACAGCATCAATTGCTGCGATCGCTTCTCCTTTACTTTTGTCCTCAAAGTAAAAATTTATTTCATTTGCTTGTGTAAGTTTATCTAATACAAGTAAAGGGTCAACTAAATCGATCTCCTGAGAGATACTGACAATTTGCCTGCAATTATTTTTGACGCACTTTTCTTGCACCGCTACCAAAAATTGATATAAATCTTTGTCCTCTACAAAGAGGTTGCTACGACATGGTGAAACTGTCATGGCTCTATAGTAAATTTTTTTTAAGTTAACTTCCTAAAGTGTAATAAATCGTGGTCGTATTTCTACAGGTAACATATTAAGTTGCTATTTCACCAGCGTAGAGTTTACCTTGTTTGTGGTGTTCCTAGACCCGGACAAGACAGTTCCAGCCTTAGACTACTAAGGTAAGGGTGGAGTGTTAACAACGCGATGTGAACGAGCCACAGTCAAAGTAGTCATTGTTTTTAGCTCATGTATATCTAGCATCTCTTTAAATCATAAAATCTCAAGAGTGAGTAATATTCCGGCAATTTAATTAATCACAACTGATGACTACCAAGCAAATTTTATATCCCAACACTAAGTTATGGATGGCAGCGATTAAACCGCCAATGTACAGCGTTGCCATTATGCCCATTTGGGTAGGAACAGCAGTAGCATTTGCAGAAACTAAAATGTTCAATGGTACAGTATTTTCTACTTTTGTAGCTGCTGCAATTTTAATTCTTGCCTGGGAAAATATCAGTAATGATGTCTTTGATTCAGAAACAGGTATTGATCAAAACAAGCACCATTCTCTGGTTAATTTAACAGGCGATAAGCTATTAGTATTTTGGTTAGGAAATTTGTGTTTAGGTTTGGGATTGCTGGGCATACTAGCGATCGCCTTTTGGCAACAAGACCTAACTGTTATCGCCATAATTCTACTATGCTGTGGTTTGGGCTATATGTACCAAGGGCCTCCCTTTCGCTTAGGATATCAGGGTTTAGGCGAGATTCTTTGCTTTTTTGCCTTTGGTCCCTTAGCAGTGGAAGCAGCCTACTACAGCCAAACCCAAACTTGGTCAATCACAAGTTTAGCAGCCTCAGTAATTGTCGGGATTGCCACAACCTTAGTCTTATTTTGCTCACACTTTCACCAAGTCAAAGATGACATAGCCGCAGGTAAGCGATCGCCTATCGTCCGTCTCGGAACAGCAAAAGGGGCCCAACTCCTAGTTTGGTTTACTGGTAGCATTTATCCCCTCACCTTGCTATTTGTACTATTAGGAATTTCTCCAGCTTGGACGTTGCTGAGTTGGGTGAGTTTACCCTTTGCCTTCAAATTATGCCGCCACGTCCAAGAAAATCATAACCAGCCGGATAAAGTTAGTAACTGTAAATTCATTGCCGTAGCCGTGCATTTCTGGGCTTGCTTGCTGTTCGGACTGGGATTTATGCTTTAGCAATTATTAATTGATGCGTTATCAATTTAAATTTCGTCCATATCAGCGGAAGTTTTTGCGATCGCTGACTACCAATCATGGTAAGTGGGATATTCGTGAAGGTATTATTCTTCGCCTTACCGATGAATCAGGTAAAGTCGGGTGGGGAGAAATTGCCCCTATTAGTTGGTTTGGTTCCGAAACCCTAGAACAAGCCTTAGAATTTTGTCGCCAACTCCCAGAAGAAATCACAGACGAGATAATTTTCTCGATCCCAGATAAGTTACCTGCTTGTGAATTTGGCTTTGAGTCAGCGCAAGAGTGGGGGAGTGGGAAGTGCGGAGTCGGGAGTGAGGCAAATATCATAACTCCTAACTTCTCACTCCTAACTCCTAATTCACTCTTCTACAGTGCCCTATTACCAGCCGGGGAAGCGGCTTTAAATCAATGGGAAACGTTGTGGCAGCAGGGATATCACACGTTTAAGTGGAAAATTGGTGTAGATGCGATCGCTCATGAACTAGAAATTTTTGAGTCACTGATACAAACCTTACCAGCCTTTACCAAACTGCGATTAGATGCCAACGGTGGACTCAGCCATGAAGAAGCTAAGTTATGGCTGGGGACTTGTGACAATTTCAAGGCAAATCCAGAACTACCCCTAGAAATTGAGTTTATCGAACAACCGCTACCCGTTGAGCAATTTCAGGAGATGTTGGAATTAAGTAGGTGTTATAAAACTGCGATCGCTTTAGATGAATCTGTCGCCACACTTGGGCAACTCGCCGCCTGTTATCAACAAGGTTGGCGAGGGATTTTTGTCATAAAGCCTGGAATAGTTGGATCGCCATCTCGTCTGAGAAAGTTTTGCCAACAGCATAAAATTGATACTGTATTTTCATCAGTATTTGAAACTGCGATCGCAAGACAAGCAGCACTCCAACTCGCAGCTGAATTATCCCGAAACAACAGGGCAATTGGTTTTGGCATCGACCATTTTTTTGAACAAGAAGAAACGTGGCTTCAAACTTTATGGAACGACCTTTAGACTGCCTTAACAATCTGGTTCAGGATGATTGGCTTATTGGTTATGACAGCCGTCAATTTAATCAAATAGCTCAAGAATTATATTTAGAACTAACACAACTATCAGCGTCTGGAACACCACCAAAAATCATCTTAGCCGAACGCGAACCAGTGCGGTTTTTAGCAAGTTTTATTGCCGCTTGTGCAGCTAGTTGTCCAGTTTTTCTTTGTAACCCCGACTGGGGAACACAAGAATGGCAACAAGTCTTTGATTTAGTACAACCAGATATTATTTTGGGAATGGGGAATGGGGCATGGGGCATGGGGCATGGAAATAATAATATCCAATGCCCAATTCCCAATAGCATAATGATTCCTACAGGTGGTTCATCAGGAGAAATTAAATTTGCCATTCACACTTGGGAAACTCTCATAGCATCTGTAAAAGGATTTACTGAATACTTTCAACTAAAGCGAGTTAATTCATTTTGTATATTACCGCTATATCATGTTAGTGGTTTGATGCAATTTATGCGTTCTTTCACCACCAAAGGTAAAGTAGCTATTCAACCATTTAAAGCTATAGAATCTAGTCAAATATTAAATATTAAACAATCAGAATTTTTCATATCTTTAGTACCAACACAGTTACAACGCCTCCTGCAAAATCCAGAATTAACTGAATGGTTATCTCAATTTGATACCGTACTTTTAGGAGGTGCGCCAGCATGGAACGAACTACTAGAAAAAGCCAGATTTCATCGCATCCGGTTAGCACCTACTTATGGCATGACAGAAACCGCCTCTCAAATCGCCACCCTCAAACCGAATGATTTTCTCGGCGGTAAAATTAGCAGTGGTCAAATTCTTCCCCATGCCAAAGTAATTATTCGCAATCAGCAAGGCGAGATTTTAAATTCCAATCAAATAGGAAATATCACCATTCAGGCTCAATCTTTAGCCCTTGGTTACTATCCAAAAACCAGAGAAAGTAAAACTTATTTCCAAGTAGATGATTTAGGTTTTTTAGACACTCAAGGTCATTTAAATATTGTCGGACGTAACAGCGACAAAATTATTACAGGTGGAGAAAATATTTACCCAGCAGAGATTGAATCAGCTATACAAGCAACTCAAATGGTTGCCGATATTTGTGTCATTGGTATACCAGATAAACATTGGGGGCAAGCCTTAACAGCGATTTACATTCCCAAAAAATCAAATACCTCTGCCTTAAAAATCCAAACCCTACTTAAAAACAAACTCAGCAAATTTAAAATCCCAAAATATTGGATTCCCCAGCAAAACCTACCTCGCAACTCCCAAGGTAAAATTAACCGCCAACAGCTACAGCAAATAGCCACAGAATTCCTGCAAAATCCTATCACATAATCTCTCTCGACCTTCTTCTCTCTGCGCCCTCTGCGTCTCTGCGGTTCGTTTTCAACCACTGAATAATCTCATCAGGTAATTCCTGCTTACTTCGACTACTTGCATCAATACAAGCGTGCCTAGTAATAGCTTTAGCAACTACCACCTCAGCCACAGTAATTTCATAAGTAATTTCAAACTTATCAACACCTATTTTTTGGGGAATTAAGCTAATCAGCAACTTGTCCCCAACAAACATAGGGCGCAAAAAATCGACACTAGCATGAACAATCGGAAACCCCACAGAGGAATTAGTAAAAAAATTTTTGAGATTAATACTTGATGCTTCTAAAGATTCTTCATAAGCTTCATGGCAAATACTCAAAACGTTAGCAAAATAAACTACTCCAGCAGCATCAGTATCTTGAAAACGAACCGTGCGGTTATAAGTAAAAGACATTTTTGACAATTAAATATTAAAAAAACAGCAGGTATCCCCTGTACAAACTAATTTTATTGCAACTAAGTAAATCGGTGAGAAAAATTCAATTCCCCCATTCTGAGTTTATATCGAGATGTTTAGCCTTATCTAATACTTTGGGGTTAAATATATAGTGAGGAAAGGCGATCGCTTCTACATTGACTCCAACGGCGGAACCTCAAAGTCATTAAACGAGCAAACATTGTAAGACGAAGCGGCTATTGCCTTCACCAGCTTGCCGTCAAGAGTCAGCAAAGTAGCACCTACCTGCTGTGAAAGTGCGACATAAGAGCCATCGTAGGCGGAGATTCCATAATTTAATGCGATCGCAACTGCATCCGCCATCAAGTCAGATGTTGAAACAACACGTAACGGAAAAGCTTTGAGGGTGGCTAAATCTGTCTGAACCTCAGCAGCAGTGTACATCCTTGCACGGACGTATTTCAATAAGGCGTTAGCACACTCAATGTAAAAGAGGTCTGGAACAAATATTTCTGTCTGTGGATTGGCAAAATGGTCGAAAAGCTGATTAACTTTAGCAGTTAGTGGATCAGCAATAAAATACTTGATACACACACTGGTATCTAACACGCATCTTAGAGGGGTGGTCATCTGTCGCGGTCTTCTCGAATCAGTTGAGTACTATCAGGTAATCCGAAGTCTGCTGGATTCACACGGCGACGCTGGCGACTTTCTTCTAGGACTTTAAGTACACTCTGGCGTTTCTGATCTTCTATTTGCTGTGCTTCAGTCTTTAAAGCTTGCTCTAACAGAGTTATAACTTGGGCATTAATGGAACGGTGTTCAGATGCCGCTAACTCTTGCAGTTTTGCATACAAATCATCGGGTAAATTTCTTACATAAAGGGTAGCCATCACTTTACCTCAAAGTAAAATTTACAAAAATGATAGCATAATGCAAGCAAAAGGAGCGGCTAGGGCGATGTATCTCACTTTTGATAAATTTTAATTAAGTTCCAATTATGATTATAGTACCCAAAAAAATCAGTCAAATTGTGGCTTGACCCTCAAAACCTATGATTCATAAATAAAAAGTAATTTGACAATTAGATCTAATCTAGATATTCATAAATAATTACTTTGGAGAATTAATTCTTGTGAGCAGCAATAGTTCAAGTCCATTAAAGGTTGTTCTTTGGCAACCTTGTCGCTGGGGTAAAAAATACTTAGATACCAACACAAATGCTTTAGTTGAACCGACATTTTATCAAGAAGAAATTTATTCTTGGGAGCCGTTTGGAGATCCCTTTGGCTCAGTGACTAGCAGTGAGCAAACTCAGCGACTAAGAGAAGAGTTAATTGAAAATTTTACACTAGTAATAAAACCTGAAAAGCGTGGAATAGAACAGTTTAAGCAAGTCATCCAAGTAATAGACGAGATATTGTCTAATGACGAATCATCTTGGAGTGATTTAGAAGAGCTTGGACGCTTATCTAATAGTGATAGTGTGAATCTTCGTCAACATCAACTTTTGGCATTACGCCAGCATATTCAGTGGGTGTGTGATACGTTTGTTAATGTTCCAGATGTCAATGTATCCCTTCATTAAAATAATAACTTTATGAAATTAAAATTGTTCAGTAAAGAAGATGCACTAAAATGTATCGCCCAAATAGGTAAGAATGGGCAGCCCTTTGAAATATCTCTTGGTGAAGATATTTGTTTTGGACGTGACAAATGGGTGAATGTTGGAACTATTACATTACAACCAGGAGGGCAATATCTTGAAAATGAAACTAGATATGATGAGTATTGTGCGGCTAAGTTTGGTGGGTTTGAATGGCAAATACTATCCTTAGAGAAACTCAATGACAATATTACTGAAGCTCTTGAGAACTCAGAGAGTAAAGATAGAGTTAAAAATAGTAAAGATAGAGTTCAAAAAGCTTTCAGAGAAGGATTGCAGGATGTACTCCGGAGGACATTATTACTTTTACCTATTTTTGATGTTGAAACTATTGGCAAAATACCTTTGCAAAAACCGATAACGATCGTTACAGATACATCAGCTATTCACCAAGGAGGACTTGATTTTATATGTCGGTTTCTTAGTCCTTGGGCAAGAATAAAAGTACCAGCTATTGTTCATATGGAAATAATTAATCAGGTAGATAGGTACTTTGCAACTCGCAGAGACAGTCAAAAAAAGAACAAACCTGTTGCTGCGGCACTTCGAGAACATATTCTCAGCCAGGGTGGTCAACGAACTTTACTTCGTCTAGAATTTTCAGATGCAGAAATAGAACGTGGTGACTTAGGTGCAGATCCCCTCCGGGGTATTGTGACACCGAGTAGCGATCCTGAAGATGGTAATCTTAAACTACAAGAGATTGTTAGAAGTTTTGCTGATCGTCTGATTTTAGAAACTGCACGACGCTTTCAAACTCAAGTTCGCCCGGATCATGCTCTAGCTCTTCTAACTAGTGATCAAGGTCTAGCCAGAATGACAATGGCTGAAGGAATGGATGTGTTCTTTTTTGAATCTCGTTCTTTTCCTAAATTTGATGGTAGAAAACTCACTGGCTCTCTTTTTCATCCTTTCAGTCAAAAAATATATACAGTACCACTAACAGATGTCCTTTGGGAATTAGCTGTATCTTTTGGTTGCCTGCGCTTGCAAAATTACAACACTAACGAGTCATTAGAGCTATGGGGCATACCTAGTGGGGAATATACTTGGCAACCACTTCACGTTAAAGATGATCTTCTTTGGGGAAATTTTAACTCTGGAACATCCTCTACAACAACAGATAATACCTCTATTGCACTATCAACCGACATAGAAAGCTCAGGTCATACTGATGCAGTCTCTAGCGAAAATATAGAAAAAATAGCTACAGCCAAGGCATATGCATTTAGTCCAGATCAGATGTTCTTGCTGATAAAAATGTTAGTAGATAAGGGAGAATTAACTAATCAAGAAGCTCAAGACAAATTAGGATTAAAACATCAAGAACGTTATAATTTGTATAAAAATTTCCTGAAGAGTGGTTCATTCGTTGAAATTAATGATAGCAAAATCATCTGTACAGAATTACTTAAATCTCTATGGCAAAGTGTACTGGATGAAGATCATATTAAAATTTTATTTTATTTGAAGAAAATACCATCATTTGAAGCACTATATAACCATGTAAATCAAGGTAGGACTGTTGAATATAGCACATTACCAATTTTCAATAACGCCAAATCAACTTATATCAAGCTCGGTGAGGCGGCATGTGCTTGGTTGAATATACAAAACAAAAAAATTGTTACCACTGATAACATACCTGATCTACCAGATTTTGCTAATTTAGCAGTAGAAGTTTATAAATTAATTCGTTCACAGGAAGACACAGAGTGGATACTTACTGGTCGCTGGTTAGAAGAATTAGCTATTAAATATGCTGTTCATCCCATATTGGCTAGAAAACTAGTGAAAAAAGCACAAGAACAAAACTTAGTCAATGTCTATGCTGAAGGATCTACTCCAGATACTCGTTTTGAACAGCACGATTTGTGGATAATTAAGACAAGTGACAGACTTCCACAGTTAGAAAAAGTTTATCTGTATCATGGAGATTTTCTTATACCTGGTACATCTGCTGTACGTATCAAGCTAGAAGGAGTTAAAAATGCCTCTTGAAAATCTATTTACAAATGAGGCGACTGCTAACGCACCAGAAGAACAACCCAAATTACTCTATAAAAAGTTTGGTGTGTTGAGTAACCCTTTTCCCAGTGCTGGGCAAACCAGTGGTCATCCGCATATGTCAACAGAAGCAGATAAGCAAGTTGATGCTGCGGTCAAGACATTTTATTCAGATCGCAAGTCTCATGTAATTTCAATAACTGCTAGTCAGGGAATTGGAAAGACTAACCTTCTGAATGCTTATGAAAATGCTTTGCGTGAAAAACTTTCTCAACATGGTTTTTTCGTTATTAGATACGTTCCAGATCCAGAACCATTTTTTGATCCACTTATTAGGTCTATATTTGAAAATTTGGGAGAAGACTACTTACGTCGCTCAATTGATGCACTTGCAAAGAGGAAGCAAGAGATAGATGATATTGATAAATTATTAGAATTTGTGCGAATGAGCGAAATTAAAATAATGCTTAAGGCTCTTTTGAGTGTTATTAATTCCGAAGAAAAACTAAATGAGCGCCTATCTTTAGCATATCAATGGCTTTTAGGATTACCTGTAAGAAAAACTCATCAAACTGAACTGGGAGTAAACTTTCGTTTAGATACTGTAGAAGCGAAAACAAGAGCATTGCGAGACATTGTATATTTTGGTTCAGAAATGAAGACTTTAGAGGGTATTTTTATTCTTCTTGATGAATTGGAAAAACAGAATGGT
This sequence comes from Nostoc desertorum CM1-VF14, assembly GCA_019359245.1. GTDB lineage: Bacteria > Cyanobacteriota > Cyanobacteriia > Cyanobacteriales > Nostocaceae > Nostoc > Nostoc desertorum. Next base: position 87,290 of record JAHHHR010000004.1, read on the forward strand.
AGCTTATCAAAAACAATAGTTTTAAGATATTTATCTGCTCTGCGGGCTTTAATTGATGCACTACCTAAATATCTTTTCTTAATGGTTGCTTTAACTACAGATGCCCTTGAACGTTACCGTGAAATGCTTCCAGCTATTAGAGGTCGTCTTGCTAATGAAGTTCAACTTTCACCTATAAGAAATGAAGAGGAAGCCGTAAAATTATTCAAATTCTACTTGGAACAGGCCAAAATGGAAGCCCGGAATTTTGCACAAAACAAACAATTACAAGAAGGAAATGATGTACTTTTACATGAAGATTCTGCTCGACTCTTATTTCACCAATTATTGAGAGGTAGTAACATTAAAGGCGTGCGACAACGTGATTACCTTAATGCTCTTTATGAAAAAGCAGATGAGTCCATCAATGAATCTATGCCGGCATTCTTTTAGTTAAGTTTTTTGAAGCTTTTGCTAGCTTTAAGAATTCAATAGGCGCTTATCAAGAATAAATCACAGTGAAGCCGTTGCTCAGATTAAATCTAATCAATGGCTTACGTCGTTAATAACATTTGTAAAATCTAATTTTTCTTCAACGGAGAAGGGGAGATTCGAACTCCCGGAGGTTTTAGCCTCATCCGATTTCAAGTCGGACGCAATCGACCACTCTGCCACCTCTCCAGTAAATCTGTCAAACTTATGCATACCCTACTTTCAGACGCTATTCAGGCGCTTTTGTTGGTTAGCACTAAACTTGACAGATAATACTATACCCTATTATTTACGCAGATTGCACTACTGGATGCGAATATCTACGACACAATACGCGATCGCTCGTACAAAATTTCCCCCTTAGCCACCTGAAAGTCATTCCCCACCCAAACTAGGGAAACTTGCGAAACCACACCCGCCTCTAGGGTGACGATGGAAAAATTACGCAACTTCTCGCCGTCATTTTCCACAATCCTGGGGACACTAGCCGCATTTAAGTAAATTGTCCCCTCTGGACTTCTAAAGATGGGCTTACGCTGCACCTTCTTGGTATGGCGTAAATCTCGGTGCATGTGACCAAATGTCACCAGAGGAATAGTTTTACCAGCAGTCAAGGCTTGAGAAATCGCCTCGCCCAAATCTGGATCGCCAAAGTCGCCGCCAATTGGGTGCCAGTCTTTGCCGCAGGGGTCTTCGGGGCGATCGCCTAACCCACTAGGCCCATTGTGACCCAAAAATATAATTGTCTCGTAAGCGGCGCTTTTAACAGCTTTGAAGATGCGATCGGCGGATTCTTCCAAACTCGTCACACCGTAACGTTCTTTACAGATTTCCGCGAATTTCCACTCTGGGCCACCCCAAGTAAAGGGACGACCCCCCACTACAGTTAAATTCCAAGCAGGAAAATCCAACTTACCGTAACCGACATGGGACGAACCTAATAAATCGAGTTGTTCCTGTACCCAGTCTTCCTTAGAGCGGTCATAAGGAGCCTTTTTGCGTCCCCATTCGGTGGCGGTGTACCAGGCATCGTGGTTGCCCATCACGGCTGCTTTGGGAATATCGAGAGATGCGATCGCTCTGACCACTTCCACCGATTCATTGCCAAAATCCCCGACAAACAGCACTAAGTCAACACCCAAATGCTTGAGTGCAACGCCATCTTCCACTTCCCATTGGTCGTGAATATCTCCAACTACAGCAATTTTGAGGTTTATCGATTGAGTTTTCTGACTGGTCATGCCACTTTCCTTGCCGTCTATCTCCAGGATATGAAACTCAGCCCGATTTGGACACAACCCCAAAATATCAACCGTCCACTATTTTTGGTAAAAACTACTATAATTGATTCCACAGGACATAAATTTGCAACATAAAGCACCCCTAAACTGTGTTTACCACTGCACTAGCTCAACGAGAAAACACCCAACTGGGTGAACTACCACTAGATTTGTTTGCCGCGATTCAGAGTCTCAAAAAAGAACTCAACGCCGTTATCCTGGCGCATTATTATCAAGAGCCAGATATTCAGGATATTGCAGACTTTATTGGGGATTCATTACAACTGGCAAAAGCCGCAGAAAAGACTAATGCGGATGTGATCGTTTTTGCTGGTGTTCACTTCATGGCAGAAACAGCAAAGATACTTAATCCCGATAAATTAGTACTTTTACCAGATTTGAATGCTGGTTGTTCTTTAGCAGACAGTTGTCCACCAGACGAATTTGCCGCTTTCAAGGCAGCGCATCCAGATCATCTAGTGGTATCTTACATCAACTGTTCTGCTGATATCAAGGCGATGAGCGATATTATTTGTACTAGTTCCAACGCTGTGAAAATTGTGCAGCAGATACCGAAAGAACAGCCAATTATTTTTGCCCCAGATCGGAATTTGGGGCGGTATGTCATGGAACAGACTGGACGAGATTTGGTGCTATGGCAAGGTAGCTGTGTTGTCCATGAAACCTTTTCAGAAAAGAAAATTGTCCAGTTAAAAATTGCCCATCCCGAAGCAGAGGCGATCGCACACCCAGAATGTGAAAGTAGTGTATTGCGCCACGCCAGCTTTATTGGCTCTACAGCCGCTTTACTCAAGTATTGTCAAAGCAGCCCTACCAAAGAATTTATCGTTGCTACGGAGCCGGGAATCATTCACCAAATGCAAAAATTAGCTCCTGACAAGCATTTTATTCCTGCACCGCCGATGAATAACTGCGCTTGTAACGAATGTCCCTTTATGCGGTTAAACACGCTAGAAAAGCTTTACTGGGCAATGAAAAATCGCACTCCCGAAATTACCATGTCAGAGGATATTCGCCTTGCTGCACTGCGACCAATGCAACGAATGCTGGAGATGAGCGTGTAACCAGTATTTTCTATTCCGATGGTAGAGACGTAGTTTTGTTGCGATCTCTACCTGTAAGTTATTTTTTCTAACCACTTGCTATTTATAAAAGGTGGTGCTAAGATTTTAAATCGTGAGACAAATCGGGTCGGTGTCCGAGTGGTTAATGGAGACGGACTGTAAATCCGTTGGCTAGCGCCTACGCTGGTTCAAATCCAGCCCGGCCCACCACTTACGAAGTTATAAGTTATAATGACTGGGTTAAGAGCAAAGCTCCCAGCATTGTAACTTACAACTAAAAAACAAAGTTTATGTTTTGCCCGTGTGGCTCAGTGGTAGAGCACACCCTTGGTAAGGGTGAGGTCACGAGTTCAATCCTCGTCACGGGCTTTTTAAATTTACAGAACAATCAAGATAAAGTTAAGGGTTTCAGGTTTATAGAGGGATTTGAAGCTGAGAAAACTGATTCCCTTGCTTGATATTTTGACTATGAGTTGGCTATGAATCCAAAATTTTGGGTATCAAGTGAGTATTGTCCTAGTACAACTCAGATTTTTATTAAAGATGTGGTCACGAGTTCAACCTTCGTCATGGGTTATTAACTGTCCTTCTATTTTACCATAAGCTTTTTTAACCCAATACCCTCTAGGTGGCTTTTCTATCCCATAAGCCTTACACCACTTTTCTACAGCCTTATCAGACACGCCAAAACCTCTACCAATTTGTGCGGTTGGCTTTTCCCAAACTAGTTTTTCTAGTTCTTCTTTAGATGGTCTTTCAACTTTTCTAGTATGAATTCTAGAGTCTGGGTTAAGCTTTCTAGTTGTTAAATCAACGCCAAACTCCTTGTAGGTTCGCTTAGACGCTGCTTCAGTAAAGTCTGTAAAATCCTCCCACCAGTAAAACGGTGTAGCTGAATTAGGTATCTGAGTAGTTATGTAGCAACCATCAAAGTTAATTGATGGATAAACAACTTTATCTATGTCAGGAAGATAAACCGCATAAAAGTCAAAGTCATTTACTTTGTACTTCTTTTGATGAGTCCCATTTTTATCTACCCAAATAGTTTTATTGACTACTCTGTTATCTCCGGCATATTTAACTTGTATTTTATAAAATCTATCGTCTTTGTAGACAACAAAATCAAAAGGTAAATGTTCACAAACAAGTGGCGTGAGAATTAAGTATCCCTTAAGGGTAAGATCCGCGATCGCTTTCGTAGCAGCAATATCGCCTTTGTTCTTAGTATGGTGCAGCAAGAACGAACCCTCAATCGATTAAATCATCATACCACTTCACAGTGCTTGAGGGTTCATATTAAGTTAAAACGAGCGCGGCAGGGTTCGAACCTGCGACCGATTGCTTAGAAGGCAATTGCTCTATCCACTGAGCTACGCGCCCAAAACAAAACAATGGCTCCCGAAGGAGTCATCTGCACTATTATATCGTGTTCACCTACCAAGAAGCAATCGAAAATTGCAGATTTACTACTAGCAAGGCTAAGATGCTAGTCGCTAGTTAGTTAATCTACACCGAAAACGAAACAGATGGAGTATTGGTTTAGATATATTGAGTTGTCAAAGGGTTATTTGCCTGTTAACGCCACCCTCCTATGGGCGGCTACCTTCGGGAAGGATCTGGCGATCGCTAGGTTCATTTCCACAGTATGCTAGGTAATTTCAGCCTTGGCGATACTGCCAAATGCCATTATATATTCCATATTAAGAGTGCCCCTGTGAGGAGTTATTTGCTAGTGCCATGTTTATTCTCAAACGGCAGGATGTTGAAATATCAAGCATTCAGCACCCAAAAAAGGATCAGCAAGTGCCGATCCTCAGTTATCAAGGGCAGACTTTTCGCTTGATTAGTGTCTTCAAAGCTAGTCAAGAAGAAGAAGCTAGAGCCTTATGGAGAGAATTAACGGATAACCGAGGTAAAGCCTGTGTTTTGCTGGAGGAACCGGAACGCTTTAGCGTTTGGGGTAAAATCCGTTTAGAGCAGCTAGGTAATGACACAGGTAGTCATGGTAAAACGGGAATTTTAATCCAAGCCAGTATTTTGCTGTTGCAAGGTGTTTCTATCGACATTGAAGAGTTTTTGGGTACTAGGCAAGCTGCATTATTTGAAAAAGATATTGCAGAGGTATTCAAGCAGAAACAATTTCCCCAAACATCTTCCCTAGAAGCAGTTAAATATTTGGTATCTACTAATCCGTTACCAACAGCCAAAATACCTGATTGGCAAGAAAATCATGTAGTTATATTGTTACAAGAACTACATAGATTAGGAAAATCCTATTTTGGCAACGCTAATTTTACCAAACAAGTGATTTATAAGCTAGAAGATATGCCAGAAGCCGAGCGAGCGCTATTTCTCACTTGGCTAAATCAATCGCCACTGGGTAAACTATGGCAGTAGTATGGAAATTCTTTAACAAAGTTCCTGCCACTGGCACTTACTTTTGGTGTCTGATTGTGTATTTTTTAGCAGACACACTACCAGATATACAGTCCTTTAACTCAAAATACTGCCAGAGTGCATCTACATAGTCAAGTCCTATGAATAACTCTTACGAGAATTCTTTCCTTTCTAAATCCATTTTCACTACTCAGAACATTGTTTTAGCTAATATTGGCTGGGCCGTACTGGCACTGCTATACTTTTTGTTGTTTAGTGCCAAAGTTCCCGGAGCAGATGGCATAGAAAGCCGGGCCGAATGGTATGTGATTGGCACAAATATTTTTGAAGCTTTAGCTTATTTGGCTGCCAGTATCTTATGCTTGAGGAACTGGCTGAGTCCACAAATCGTCAGTGGGCGAAATGTTTGGCTCTTAATTGGCTTAGGCATGCTTTCCTATTTCGTTGGAGGGATCATTTTTGGATACACGGAAATAATTTTAAAAGATGAACCGGATGTGTCTATAGGCGATATATTTTTTGTACTTAGTTATCTATTACTTGGCGCAGGCATGATTTTAGCTGTGGCTTCCAGGCGAATTAATCTGGAAAAATGGCAGTGGCTAATTGTGTTAGCAATTGCAATGTTTGGTAGTTTGTTAGCATGGTGGATTTCTATGCAACAGGGAACACCCTCAGAACTGCTAATCGCTATTTTGAATTGGTTTTACGTAGTTAGCGATGTGGTTTTGTTAATTATTGCTACCACTCTGTTGCTAGCCTTTTGGGGGGGAAGAGTTTCCCAGTCTTGGCGAATGATTGCAGCAGCGGCCTTTTCGCTTTACATTGCAGATATGTGGTTTAAATACGCCCAAGGCCCCAATTATCAAAGTGGGGAAATATTAGAAGTATTTTGGGTGTTTAGTGGAGTGTTATTTGGCATGGGCGCTGTCTTAGAATATGACGCATCACTAAGACGAACGCGGCGTACCAGCGGACGAAAACGAGCTTAGTAAAGATTTTTGGTATCTACCGTGAGAAAATTAACAGATTCTGACAAGCAAGAAATTCTTAAGTTATATCGAGAGACTGCCGAAACAACCTCAACTTTGGCAGACCGCTATGGTGTGAGCAACTCGACAATTAGTCGCCTGCTCAAAAGCACTTTGCCAGAAGATGAGTATGAATACTTAGTCTCCTTAAAGCGGGCTGCGAGAACTCCTGAGGGTAGGGCGCAGGTAAGCTACGAGCAGTTACCTTTGCTGACTCAACCAGAGCCTGAGATAGAAGTTCCACCCATCGAAACCCCACCTGTGGAAGTACCGAAGGTGGAACCACTACCACGCCGGGTAATTCATGTAGAGGAGCAACTTCACTCAGAAGAAACGCCAGAGTCACTCGCTGCTAGACGGGTGCGGCGTCGTCCCTCGGCGACGGAAAAACCGAAGCTCCGAGTCACAGAGAAATTAGAAACTCCAGAGCCAAAGCCGCCGGAACCGGAAATAGTTAGCATTCCCATTCCACCCCTAAAAAATGAGCATCCAGGGGCGGCCGTCATCGCGCAGATGCTGGGCGAAGATTTGCTAGATGAATCAGAGGATTTGGATGATTTAGAAGATGATGATTTAGAAGATGATGACTTTGAGGAAGAAGACTATGACGACGATGACCTGGATGACCAAAGGCCGTTAGTCACAAAACGAAGACCTGGTGAAGCATCAGTTCAAGTTTTACCTCTGTCGATAGCCAATTTGCCAAAAACTTGTTATTTGGTAATTGACCGTTCTTCGGAATTAATTACCCGACCTCTCAAGGACTTTGGTGATTTAGGGCAAATTCCTAATCTGGAAACCCAGCAAAGAACTCTGCCGGTGTTCGATAACCATCGCGTGGCAAAGCGCTTTTCTACTAAACGCGATCGCGTGATTAAAGTTCCTGATAGTAAAATGCTCCATAAGGCTAGAACTCATTTGCAAGCTAAGGGCATCACCCGACTGCTGATTGATGGTCAGGTCTATTCTTTGTCTGCGACGGTTTAGAGGTTATGGAGACACTTGCTGGCTATGGTGTGGTATTGGTGACAGCTAGCAATATGCAGGAGGCAGAAGCAATTGCAAATGCCCTTGTGTCAGCTAAACTCGCTGCTTGTGTGAGTCTGTTACCAATTCATTCAATTTATACCTGGCAAGGGGAACTGTATAAAGAGCAAGAATGGCAATTACTCATTAAAACTGATTTGGCGCAATTTCCTACTTTGGAAGCCAAAATTAGGGAACTGCACTCTTATGAAGTGCCAGAAATTATTGCTTTACCAATTGTTGCCGGTTCTCAAGCCTACTTGCAGTGGATTTCTCAACAAGTTAAAGCTAAAGAGTGAAGATTTAGGATTTTCATAATTCCTCACTCTTTACTTTTAACTAATAACTCTAAGCGTAAACAGCCCTTGCAAAACGTTCTGCCAAGTAAATAATGTCCTGTTTACGAGCAATTTGGTTCATCCATTGTTTGGGAATATTTTCCACGCCGTAGTAAATTCCCGCTAACCCACCGGTGACGGCGGCGGTAGTATCTGTATCTCCGCCTAAGTTGACAGCTTTCAACACCGCCTCAGAATAAGACGAGCTATTTAGTAAACACCACAGGGATGATTCTAAGGTATCAATCACATAGCCACCAGAATTAATCTCTTCCACTGGTAGCTTTGCAATCTCACCACTAAAAATTCTGCCAAAATGGGGCTTCTCTAACAAAAATTCTCGGACAGAATAAATTGTTTGGATATCTTGCAGTGCTTGTAAATAAGCTGTCTGAAGGTCAGCCCCTTCCAAGAGCGCCACTGCAATACTAATATAAATGCCACAGGCCATTTGCGATCGCGCGTGAGCATGAGTAATTGCCGAAACATCATGTACCCGCGCCAGCAATTCACCTAAAGTGAAGTTTCTATGACAATAAGCCATCGGCAAGATTCTCATCAACGAACCGTTGCCATTACTATTTTCAACCTTCCCACCCGCCTGATGGGGAACAACTCCCTGTTTCAGGCGCATAATTGCTGTGTGGGTAGTTTGACCAATATCAAAAACATCGCCACGGGGAGTCCAGTAAGCCTCCTTGTACCAGCGCCAGAAGGAATTGGCTATAGCATCCAAGGAATACCCTCTACAAAGGCATTCCGCCAAGCAAAAGCTTAAGGAACTATCATCTGACCAAGTTCCTGGTGGTTGATTCCATGTGCCATAACCCTGCATCGTTGTCACTGGAGATTTTACTCGTTCAGCGCGGCTAGTAAACTCCACCGGCACACCCAACGCATCACCGACACATAAACCCATCAAACCAGACAACGTTTTTGTAGCGGTTAGCATTATTCAATCTCCATAAGAATTGCTCAAAATTAACTTTATAGATTCCCTCTATAGCTTGTTGCAATGGATGCTACAGCCTACTTCTCATCATCTGTGAAAAGCTCGGCAAAAAATTGTTAATCGGGTATTTTATTTACCATTTTCCGACTTAGTTTTAGTTCCAAATATTGTGCCAGTTTTAAAAGCGTCTATTTTTGGAACAAAGAACCTAGATGAGAAGACATTGAATGTAATTATAACAGCTTATTTATGATTTTCCGGGATAGTTAACCTGTAAAACTCATGCATCAATAGCAACGCTAGACTAATAAAATCTGGAAAATATTTGGAACATTCTCATATAACTTTCGACTTGAAATATACAAGTAAAAAATACAAAATTTGGTAAAAAATATGAAGCGTTTACACAAGTCTTTCATGACAATTTTTGCATTGTCTTCTTTAGTAATTGCTCCTCTTGTTCTATCAGCTAATCAAGCTTCTGCTGAAACCAAAAAAGGTACTGATGCTAGCTATGTTGGTGCTGGTGTTGCAGGTGGCGTTACCAGTGGCGGACAAGGTATCAACGATGATGCAACATTTGGTGGTAATGTCACAGGTCGCGTGAAATTAGGAACTACGCCATTTTCTGCACGCGGTAATGTCCTTTGGAGTGATAAGACAAGTGCCATTATCCCAGAGCTTTCTGTGGATGTGCCTATCGCTAATAGAACTAATGCCTATTTAACTGGTGGTTATTCTTTTGTAGAAAAAGATGGCTCATCAACTCCGATAGGTAACAAAGATTCAGTAGTGGTAGGTGCTGGTGTTGAATCGGAAGTTGCTAACAATTTCCTCGTCTACACTAACGCCAAGGTAGGAATTGGTGCTTACCAAAATAGCGATACTCCTGCTGTTACTATCAATGGTGGTTTAGGCTATCGCTTCAAATAAATGATTATTGAGTCCTCAGTCAGTTTATACTTTACTTAAGTACTCAGGACTCAGCACTTAAAACTCACTACTTCAAAAAGCTGGTTTTGTTAAGTATTACATCACTGACAAAGCCTGCTTTTGTCGTGGTAAAATTAAATCATTCCTCATTATTCCGGCCGGATTACCGGGGATCAAATAGCCGAAGGGTGCTGATTCGGCGTCTACTAATGCTTTATTGAGAATACTATACAAGTCTAATGGTTAAATCTGCTCCTTCCCCCATCGCAACCCGTAAGCCTTCCAAAGTAGAAGGAATCAAGGAAAATAGTAATTTTTTGCGTGAACCTGTAGCAACTGAAATCCTTCAAGACACTACCCATTTTACTGAAAATGCGGTGCAGCTTTTGAAGTATCACGGTTCTTATCAGCAGGATAACCGCGACAACCGCACCAAGGGGCAGGAAAAAGATTACCAGTTTATGCTGCGGACAAAAAATCCCGGTGGTTTAGTACCGCCGCAGCTGTATCTGGCTTTAGATAAAATAGCTGATGAGTATGGCAACCAAACCTTACGAGCAACTACCCGTCAAGGTTTCCAACTGCACGGAATTTTAAAGAAGAATCTTAAATCAGCGATTGCCACTATTGTCAAGAACCTGGGTTCGACTTTGGGAGCTTGTGGCGACATTAACCGCAACGTAATGGCACCACCAGCCCCCTTTAAGAATCGCCCAGAGTATCAGTATGCTTGGGAGTATGCCCAGAATATTGCTGACTTGCTGACAGCGCAAACAGGCGCTTATTACGAAATTTGGTTAGATGGGGAAAAAGCAATTAGTGCTGAAGAAGCCCCAGAGGTGAAGGCAGCCCGACAGCGCAATGGAAATGGGACAATTATCCATGACAACGAAGAACCGATTTATGGCACTTACTACATGCCCCGCAAGTTTAAAATTTGCGTGACGGTGCCAGGGGATAATTCGATTGATTTGTATTCTCAAGACCTAACGTTGGTAGTGATTACCAATAAGAAGAAGCAATTAGAAGGATTTAATATTTTTGCTGGTGGTGGTTTAGGTAGAACCCACGGTAAAGAAGAAACTTTCGCTAGGTTAGCAGACCCCATCGGTTATGTGGCAAAGGATGATGTTTACGACATAGTAAAAGCGATTGTTGCTACTCAGAGAGATTATGGCGATCGCACCGATCGTCGTCATGCCAGATTAAAATATCTAATCAACGATTGGGGCCTAGATAAATTCCGTGCCCAAGTTGAAGAATATTTCGGTAAATCAATTGAAGCCTTCAAACCACTGCCAGAGTTTAAATATTATGACTTCCTCGGCTGGAATGAACAAGGTGATGGCAAGCTATTCTTAGGAATTTCCATTGACAATGGTCGAATCAAGGATGAAGGTTCGTTTCAACTGAAAACCGCTTTGCGGGAAATTGTTGAACAGTTCAACTTGTCCATCCGTCTAACAGCGAACCACAACCTGATTTTTTACGATATCGAACCAGATAGCAAGCAAGCTATTCAAGACATTCTCAGCCGTCACGGTATCGTAGACGACCCTAGTAAAATCGAACCTTTAGTGCGGTATGCAATGGCTTGTCCGGCTTTGCCCACTTGCGGCTTGGCAATCACGGAATCAGAACGGGCAATACCGGGTATTTTGGAAAGAGTTCGCGCCCTTTTAAATAAAGTAGGTTTACAAAATGAGCATTTTGTAGTAAGGATGACAGGATGCCCCAACGGTTGCGCTCGTCCCTACTTGGCAGAATTGGGCTTTGTGGGTAGCGCTCCAGAATCTTACCAATTATGGTTAGGGGGTTCGCCAAATCAGACTCGACTGGCACAACCTTACACAGAGAAATTGCACCACAATGACTTAGAAATCTTCTTAGAGCCAATTTTTGTTTACTTTAAGAAATCTCGGAAATCGAAGGAAAAGTTTGGTGATTTTTGCGATCGCGTTGGTTTTGACGCCATCCGCGAATTTGCTGCTAGCTACGATCCTAACACCGCTAATGGTGCAAACAAATCGCGCCATCGGGTAAATTTAAAAGAAGAAGTTTATGGCAAGTTGAAGGAAGTAGCAGAAAGCCAAGGTAAGCCCATGACTCAGTTAGTGACTGAAGCGCTAGAAGCTTACTTTCAGAATCTTTCGTAAGCCGAAAAATTGAAGATAATAAAATCAAAGAGAGACACAGATAAATGCATCTGTGTCTCTCTCGCGTAAATCCTAATACAGTTAGGTAACACATCCACAGGAAAACTGAACTATGGTAACAACAGCAAAATTCGCAGAAACTAGGGATGTGCTGCAAAACATCAGCTGGCCGACATTCAAAGCTATGCTGGCAGATATGGGATCTGAGCGAAATAAAAGGCTAGCTTATGACAACGGAATAGTAGAAATTATCACTCCGCTAATGCCACACGAGAATTCAAACCGTCTCATCGAAGGTTTTGTTCTTGTGCTGTGTGAAGAATTTGGTTTAGAAGTTAAAAGCGCTGGCTCGTTGACTATAACGCGGGATGATTTGGAGCAAGGAGGCGAGCCGGACAGTAGTTACTATATCCAAAATGAATTGTTAGTCCGCAACAAAGAAAATATTGACCTGAATACAGACCCACCACCAGACATAGTACTGGAAGTGGAATATTCCAGACCCAAGATAGACAAATTAAGCCTGTATGCTTCAATGGGCGTTCCAGAATTCTGGCGGTATAACGGAAATGTGTTGCGCGTTTACATCCTCAATGCTGGGCAATACTCACAGAGCGATCGCAGTCCAACGTTTGCGCCTGTGCTGGTAACAGAGATTCCCCGATTTATCCAAGAAAGCAAGAAAATTGGACAAATAGCAGCAACTCGTGCTTTCCGTACCTGGGTTAGACAACAGATATCTACAGCAGGGCAATAATTTATTAATAAAAATGTCTCAACTGCAAAGAATTGCGATCGCACCCTCCCAATTCCAACAAGGGCAAATTTTACTCACCAAAGAACAGCAACATTATTTGGGGCGGGTGTTGCGCTTGCGTGAAGGCGATCGCTTTATTGCAATGGATGGTAAAGGAAAATGGTGGTTAGCGCAGTTAGCAGGGGAACAAGCACGGGTTTTAGAAGCACTTTTGGTAGAAACTGAATTACCTGTATCAATTACGTTGATGGTGGCTTTACCCAAAGGTAATGGATTTGATGAAGTGGTGCGGTGTTGTACAGAGTTAGGAGTAGCTTGTATTGCACCAGTATTGAGCGATCGCACCTTGCTTCATCCTAGTCCTCAAAAGCTTGAACGCTGGCGGCGCATCGCTGCGGAAGCCGCCGAGCAATCAGAGCGCTCGTTTGTACCAACAATTTTAGAGCCTGTTACTTTTAATACTGCTGTCACGGCTAATCAGACCAGTCACCGTTACATTTGTGAAGCTCGTGGTGAGTATCCCCATTTAAACAAAGTCCTGCATAGCATCTCTGAGGAGATTGTCATTGCTACAGGCCCAGAGGGAGGATGGACAACACAAGAAATCGAGAATGCGATCGCAACTGGATTTCAACCTGTTTCCCTTGGTCGCCGCATCCTGAGAGCAGTTACAGCTCCAGTCGTAGCATTATCCTTGATTACCGCAGCTTGTGAAGTATAAATGATTTATAGCTCACGCAAAAGATATTTTGCATGAGACATCACTCCAGCGTGTATTTAAAGTAAGTGATGATTGAGCAAGTTGCGATCGCCTTTGAGCATAAAGATTATCAAACAGCTGCTAAATTACTGAAACAGCTGCTAGTAGAATCGCCAGAACATCCTTGGGTACAATATTATCTTGGTCGGTTGCATGAAGTATCTGAAAAGCGCCAAGATGCGGAAAAAGTTTATCGGCAACTGTTGCGAGATACGAGAAATACTAGAATCGTGACCCTTGCACGTCAAGGTTTGCGACGGCTACAAGAAATGGAGCTAGAAGAAAGACAAAGAGCTATTTCTCAAGCAACAGCCCAAGAGAATAACACCGAACCTGGCGTACTAGTTTTAGAGCCACTCAGTAACGAACTAAAAACAGAAGCTTCTCGAAAATTTGCCCAGATAATGCAGCTAGACCCTTACACTGCACGGCTGTTACTACCAAGCCGTGGCTGGAGGTTGTACCGCACTGGCCAAGTAGGAGAACTACAATTTTACGGCAAGCAGTTACAGCAGGCTGGTATTCCTTGCTTTTGGGCAACAATAGCTCAAATTCAGCAAATTCAAGTTTATCAAGTTAAACATTTTCAAGAATCTACCTTACAAGCTACTGTTGTTTGCCGTAATGAGAAAAATCAACTCGGTTCTCTCACCTTTGACTGGTCAGAAGTCACAGCAAGAGTAGTGGGACTGTTGCCGATTTTTGAGGAAGTCGTAGATCGTGATGTGCGCGGTAAACTAGAAAGGAAAACTCAAACACAAGACTATGCCCAGTTTTGTGATTTACACCTACCTGGTAGACGTTGCATTCTCCGATTTGATGATAACGGTTATGAATTTCAGCAAGGTTTAGAAATCATTCCTGAAGCTAGCCAAAATACAATCAGAATTAATTGGAATAGTTTATCAAGTTGGATTGACCAGCAATTACCTCAAGTAAAAATTTGGTCAGATTTCACATCGTTTGCAGATACAACATTAGATCAAACAGAATTGCTGGGTCATATCAAGTCTCACATTTATTTGTTTCGCAGGGAACAGACTAATTGGGACTCAGCTTTTCATTTATATAGTGGATTGGTGTTGGTTAAAAATGCAGATTAGTTATACAAGAAATTATCTAACCCAAACCTAAAAAATGCAGTTGTAGTGGAGAATATTAAGCGATCTTCCTACTTTGGAAAGCTCCCCCATCTACAACTGATAAACTTGTTTTAATAATTGCCTATTCACACTTAACTTATCAGTAGTATAGAGACGCGAAATTTCGCGTCTCTGTGATTTAACCAGGGGTTTTAACCTGACGCGCCATGTCTAAGTAAGCGCTCATATTCGCCCCTGGACGCCGACGACCATTAGAGCTAGTCGCTGAAGGAGCAAGATATTTAGGCGCAAAGGTAGTTTCCTTTGGCTCCTCTTTGAGGACTTTGGCTGCTGCGGCTTTTGCCTTTTTGCCAGGTTCAACTTTAAGGCCCTCAGCAGTCTGCACTAAAGTAACATCGGCTGGTTTAGGATTTTTCGCTGGTTTTTCCTTAGTTTTAGCTGCGGCGGTTTTTGTTCCGTTCAATGAAGCTGGCTTGGATGCTTCTGGTGCTTCTGGTGCAGCTGTTGCCGTTAATTTTTTAGCATTCGATGAAACTGTCTCTGCTACTTTCTTTGCGTTCGATGCTACCTCTTTAGCAGCATCTTTAGCAGCATCTTTAGCTTCATCCAATTCCAAGAAATAGCCGTTGCTTTTCTTCCCTCGTAACAGTCCGGTAACGAAACTCAAAATACCCGAAATTAAGTTTTTGATAAAATCCATTACAATTACTCCTGCCTTTTACCTTTTATATTTGAAAATCAACCGTAATTGTTAAAAATTACGACAAGATGTTACATTTTCTACTTTGCGCCACCCCATCCAGGTGACAACCGTTATAGGTTTGTGCTTAATCAACATTCTAGTAAAATCACAGGGCAAATGTTTTTTTGCAAGCACTTGCGACCTGTATACACCGAGAACTAATTATTAAATTTTACTGTAACTAAGAGCAAGATTCTGAAAGCGGGCTTAACAAAAATTAACATTTCTTTGTTTGAAGTTATAGATTGGAGAAAAGCAAGTGGTTTACTTTCAACCAGTGGAAGGAGTGTCATAGCCAGTTGGCAGATAGTAATAGCTATAAGTTAAATTTTATACGAACTAGCTTTGAGAGCAGTTCAGTTTTGCAAAAATCTCTTTTAAAGAATCCGAACAGCAACAGCTTCAGTTTGTAGAGCAGTAGTATCTACAAAATTGAAATACACCCCTTAATTCAGCTAGATTTTGTAAATGAACATTGAAAATCAACAACGCAATCCCGTTTTGTTAATCCACGGTATTGACGATACGAGGGCAGTTTTCCAGAAAATGGCGGTTCACTTAGCATTACAGGGTTGGTCTGTACATTCCCTAAATCTCGTGCCTAATAATGGTGATGTGGGTCTTGATGAGTTGGCAAAACAAGTAGCAGATTATGTTACAGCTACCTTTGCGCCAGAACAACACCTGGATTTAGTAGGCTTCAGTATGGGAGGAATTGTGAGCCGTTACTATGTCCAGCGACTGGGAGGAATTAACCGCGTGCAGAGGTTTATCACAATCTCTTCGCCCCATAATGGAACTGTGGTTGCTTATGGTTCCCGGCGTCCTGGTTGTTTACAAATGCGCCCCGACAGCATTTTTCTCAAAGATTTAAATTCTGATGCTGTAATATTGGGGCAGCTAAATTTTACATCTATCTGGACACCTTATGATTTGATGATTGTCCCAGCAAATAGTTCACAAATGTCTGTAGGAAGCGAAGTCATAGTACCAGTTGCTTTACACCCTTGGATGCTAACAGACCCCAGGAGTTTAACAGTAGTAACAGCAGCTTTAGCAGAGCGTATTAAGCTGCCTTTCCTTAAAAAAGTATCCAGTCAGTAGCCAGGGTGCTTATTACGCTTGTCTTGTATTTTTTATTTTGTATTTTGAATTTTTTAAGTCCTATCCCCAATTTGTGTATGTTCGTAACTCCCAAAAATTGCCTCTGGGTAACAATAATATTTGAACTCCATGAGGTTATAAAAGGGATCTTCTAAAAAGAAAGTGCGATGCTCAAGAGGAGAGCCAACAAAGCGATTTTTGGTTTCCTCACGAAAAAATAGTTGGTGTTGTTGTGCCCTTTCGAGTAAGTCTTTCCAGTCACGTTCTTGGGTAAAAATTAGCCCGAAGTGTCTAGGATATATAGTATGTTGCGGTGTCAAAGGTTCTTTGGTAACGTGAGCCACTAGTTGATGACCATAGAGATTAAGAATCAAGGCGTGATGGTTTTCACGCCCAGGAATGCAACCCAAGCCATCTACGTAATATGCTTTTGTTTTGGCAATGTCAGTTACAGGGAAAGCAAGATGGAATAAAGTTTGGCTCATAGCTTGTGTGGAAAAGACTAGTAGTTGGATTATCTACAGTTTATGCATTTATGCTGTTAAGTCTTAATTGTGGTCAACTTGAACACAGTTTTAATTGACATTAACTTATATCCTTTATCTTTATGACATATTGCAATGTATATCTCAGACATAGTTTGTAATTTTATACTCAGCTTTCAAGGCGATGCCTACGAAATTTAGTTAATAATACAAACATATTACTTTAGTTTTGGAGGTGTCAGAAATTAAGTACTAATACAAGACGGTCTAAATAAAGCAACCATTTTAAATTCCTAAAAAGCTTATTCCATAATAGTCTTGAGTTTTGACTTTTTACACCTCGGCTTGTCTGCGGAACGCTACGCGAACAGTCGGTGTAACCCTGGGTTACTTTTAATTTCCGCCTTGCGTTACTAGGGGTAACAAATTAGTTATTCTGTTGATATTCAGACAAAATTACTTATTAATTGCTGATGTCATCTTTAATTAATTCTGTTAATCCCTGGTTGATGGCGATAGGATTAAACACAATTCTATTGGGTTTAGCTTGGATTGCTCCGAAAAAACTGCTTACCCCTACTGGCTCATTCCACGCATGGTTTCTGGCCATCTTAATTTGGGTAACTCTAGGCTGGCAAGGATATGCAGTTGTCATGTTCTATTTTCTAGTTGGTTCTGGCGTGACTCGTATCGGTATGGCGCAGAAGGAGGCTGAAGGAATAGCCGAAAAGCGTTCTGGGGCAAGAGGCCCAGAAAATGTTTGGGGTTCGGCTTTGACTGGGGCGCTGTGTGCTTTGGGAGTAGGGATCATAAATTCGGGATTTATTGTACCTAGTCCCCAATCTCTAGTCCCCAATCCCCAGTCTCTATTATTGTTAGGCTATGTAGCGAGTTTCAGTACCAAATTGGCTGACACTACTGCTAGTGAAGTCGGTAAAGCCTATGGTAAAAGCACCTTTCTAATTACCACACTCCAACCAGTGCCTCGCGGTACAGAAGGAGCGGTAAGTTTGGAGGGGACTTTAGCAGGTATTGTGGCTTCTGTAGCGATCGCATTTGTTGGTTGGGCAGTTGGTTTAATTGATCTATTGGGAGTAGGTTGGTGTGTACTGGCAGCATTTATTGCCACCAACTTAGAAAGTGTGATTGGGGCAACATTGCAGTCTAAGTATAATTGGCTGACCAATGAAGTAGTAAATATTTTTAATACATTAATCGGTGCGATCGCAGCAGTGCTACTTGCATGGGCATGGATAAGTCTAATTAAGTAGACAGGTGAGAATAAACAATTACTCGTTAAGGTTCCGCATGGCAAGGGTTTCTCATGTCAGTTGCTACAACTTTGGTCACATAAACAACGCAGTGGCTTGACTTTTAGCAACTGGCAAGAAACAATTCTTAATATATTTTGCTTTATTTTCGCCTATATACCTAATTATTTATCTGAATCTATAAAGATTTGGTTACACAACTTGTTTTGCCTTATAACTGATATTTTCAATCCTGTTCTGTCTCCAGTAGACCGTAAAAGTAATTATGGAAAATTATTTTATTTACTAGGTATATAATTTTTTGACCATTTAGATGTAATTAGTTCATAGAATCTTTATCATATTTATTCATCAATGACCAGATGATTTTTATATGATTTAATTTAAAAGTCCTATAAGTGTTTAACCATTTTCACATAGTTAGTTCATGGAATCTTTATCATTTTTAACAATCAATGACAAAATAATTTCTATTGAGGAAGCAGTAAAGTACTTGCAAGCCTCTGGGAAATTGGGGCAATTCATTGGGGATATTCTCCGCCAGTATGTAATTGAGGAAGAAATCCGAACCCGAGACGATATTGAGATTGGTACATCAATAACTGAACAGGCAATTATTGACTTTAGACTGAAAAATCAATTGACTGACCCCCAAAGTTTTCAAGAATGGTTAAAAGCCAACAACACAGATTACGCTACCTTTCACACATCAGTGGCTTTTGGTTACAAGTTAGAAAAGTTAAAAGCCGTAGTAACTCAAACAAAACTCCAAGAATATTTTATTGAACGCAAAATTTTTTTGGATCGGGTAGTACTTTCTCGGATCGTTGTTGATAATCGAGAATTGGCAGACGAACTACAAACCCAGATTGAAGAAGGAGGTAGTTTTGAGCAACTAGCTAAAGAGTATTCACTTTCAGATGACCGAATTGTAAACGGCATGATGGGAATAGTCAGCCGAGGAAGCATGCCGGATATATTACGGGCAGCTATTGATGTGGCCAGTCCTGGACAATTGGTAGGCCCAATAGAAATCGTTGGCAAAGACTCTCCCCCAGGAGAAGGACCTTATGGTTTGTTTCGAGTAGAACAATTTCTGCCAGCGTCTTTAGAAGATACTCAACTAAAACAAGCACTACAAAATGAGTTGTTTGAGAAATGGCTAGCAGAGAAAATTCAAAAACTGACAGTCAAATTACAAGTGAGTTAAATATTCTGGATAATGAATCTTTACGATTAAAAGTGCTAGCTTCTTTGCCTTGGAATCAGCCACCACTATGCTGGCTGACTCCCGAACAACAATCCCTTTTGGAAAAGGAGTGCCAAACTCGTCAGTATCGTCTTGGAGAAAAAATCTGGTCAAACGATGTCGGCGGTTACCAATTCTTAATTGTGGCTGGAAAAGTTCGCTTGCGAGAAGAGGGGGTTGGTAAACCTTTGGCAGCCTTAGATGTAGGCGATTGGTTTGGTGATTTGCAAAAGCTGTCTGCGGATTTTAAAGCTGTAGCTGCTAGCAAAGAAGTAGTAGTAGTGTGTTGGCATACAGCACTGTGGGCAGAACTTTCTAATCCACAAATTCAGGAGTTCTGGCAAGTGTTACCGGTGAACATGGAGGGAGAAAGAGAGACATTTTCCTTCTCTTCCACACCTTCACTATCGCCAGCCTCAGAGAGAACTTCCAGCCCCCATAGTCTACAACCCCAAAGAGGACTCCCATCTGCCAATCTGATCATCTCAAATTATCCCTTTGTTGCCAGCTGGAACACTGCTGCTGCTTGTTTAACAATGGTGGCGCAACAGTTAGAAAATTCTGTGCAACTAGAATGGGTGCAGCGCCAACTCAGAGGACAACGCCCAAAACAGGTTGTGGAAGCAGGAGAAAAGTTAGGGTTAGTGTTGCGGCGCTTACAAGTGAGTTGGGGTGAGTTGCGACAGTTGTCATTTCCAGCTTTATTGTTGTGGAATTCTGACTCACCCCAGAGTCCATCTTGGGTAGTAGCCTATGGAGTTAAAGGCGATCGCCTCATTATCGCTAACCCTCTAAATCCCGAACGGACTTGTGAAAGCTTACCGCAGTCGATAGTTGAAGCGTCTTGGGATGGACGATTGTGGCAAGTAGAACTTATATCCCAGCAAGAAAAATTTAACCTCAGTTGGTTCACTCCAGCAGTTTGGAAGTATAAGGGATTGTTAACAGAAGTATTGTTAGCATCTTTTACCTTGCAGCTTTTGGGGTTAACAACACCACTAATTACGCAAGTCGTCATTGATAAAGTGATGGTGCAGGAGAGTTTGCCGACTCTCGATGTAATGGCGATCGCACTTTTGTGCGTAGCTATATTTGAGTCTATACTTGGTATTCTCCGCCTATTCATCTTTACCCATACGGCTCGTCGTCTCGATTTGAGTTTATCAGCACAGCTATTTCGCCACCTGATGCGTCTGCCATTAGCTTATTTTGAGTCGCGGCGCGTCGGAGACACAGTAGCACGAGTCCAGGAACTCGAACAAATACGTCAGTTTCTCACAGGTACAGCATTAACTGTGATTCTGGATAGCATCTTTGCTGTGGTGTACCTGGCATTGATGTTTTACTACAATATCCCACTCACCTTTGTTGCCTTAGCAGTACTGCCGCTATTTGCGACTTTAACGATAGTTGCAACACCAATTCTGCGTAACTGGCTCAACGAAACCTTTAACCGGAGCGCCGATAGTCAATCGTTTCTAGTAGAGACAATCACCGGAATTCACTCCGTTAAAGCCCATGCAGCAGAACCAGTAGCCCGCGCTCGCTGGGAAGGCTTATTTGCTCGCTTCATCCGCACAGGTTTTAAAGCCTCTACTACCTCCAATATCAGCAGCAACATTGGTGACTTTCTCACCAATTTTTCCACCATGCTGATTCTCTGGTTTGGAGCCAAGTTAGTCATCGAACAAAAGCTTACAGTTGGACAGCTTGTTGCCTTTCAAATGCTGTCTGGCAGAGTCACAGGCCCACTTTTACGCCTAGTACAGTTGTGGCAAAATCTCCAACAAGTGCTACTTTCTGTAGATCGCATTGGTGATATTCTCAACGTCTCCCCAGAAGCTGAACTTGGGACTGGTTTAGTTTTACCACCTTTGAAAGGACAAGTTACTTTCGAGCAAGTATTTTTCCGCTACCGGCCGAACTTTGAAGCAATTTTGCGGGGAATCTCTTTCACTGCCGAACCAGGGCAATTTGTTGGCATTGTTGGACGCAGTGGTTCTGGTAAAAGTACTCTATCTAAGCTATTACAACGCCTCTATCAAATTGAATCAGGACGCATCCTTATTGATGGTTTTGATATTAAAAGTGCTGATTTAGCATCATTAAGGCAACAAATTAGTGTAGTTCTCCAGGAAGACTTTTTATTTAACGGTTCTATTTTGGAAAATATTACTCTCGGTAGTCCCGATATTACCGCAGAGCAAGTAGTAGAGGCGGCAAGACTAGCAGTAGCACATGACTTCATCAGTCAATTACCCTACGGTTACGAAACCAATGTTGGTGAACGCGGTACTGCTTTATCTGGTGGACAGAGACAACGTATTGCCCTAGCAAGGCTATTTCTTTCCCAAGCGCCAATTTTAGTTTTGGACGAAGCTACCAGCGCTTTGGATAGTGAAACTGAACAACAAGTACTGCAAAACCTGCAAAAAATTTCTGCTAATCGTACCGTATTTTTAATTGCTCACCGATTTGCTCCCCTCAAACGTGCTGATTTGATTTTGGTGTTGGAGCAAGGTGTGATTGCTGAACGTGGTACTCACTCACAATTGTTGCAACAAAAGGGTTTGTATTGGTCACTATATCAACGGCAGCAAGCAAACATTTAGTAGATTTAACTAGCTCAATGCTTGTGAAAAAAATAAACGTTTACAAAGCGGCTTAATGATAGCCTTTGGCGAATGGAGTTATGCTCCATTCGCAATTTTAATTTTGATGATTCTGAGTAGTGTAAATACTTTTATAACGAGCGATCGCAGTATTTTTAACGTTAGTCTCCATTAATACAACTAAAACATTTAATATTCAATTAATTAATTTACTCTTAATAAAAACCGCACTTATCAGAATCTTTTTTGGTAATAAAATTAGCATTTTCTTATGAAATTTCATAGTAATTATTGAGAATGGGGCTTATTCATTCATACATTGAAATCTTTTTCTTATAAAGATTTTAAAGCTTCAAAGTGTCAAAAAATAATTGCTATCTTTGAGAGAAAATACTTATGCTCATTGATGATGTTAATAAAAATGTGTTGTCAAATAAACAGCTAAATGCCACTTCAATCTCTTCATTAGATAGCTTTAATACAAAGGATGACTACAGCCTCAACTTCAGCAGAAGTAGTAGCTATAACTCAGCCGATGCTGATGTGCAGTTGCTAAATAATGGTGACTCAGAAAATAGCAGTACCGCTACTACTAATGCTTTTAGCACTCAAAATTATAACTCCACCAATGGCTATGGCTTAATTAATGGAGCAGCAGCAGTGGCTAGAGCTACTGGTCAGAATACCTTTGCTGATGTCCCTAATCTTGGTGGCAATAATTGGGGAGCAGACCTTGTTAAAGCACCAGAAGTTTGGGCACAGGGATACACAGGTAAGGGCGTTGTCGTCGCTGTTGTGGACACTGGAGTTGACTATAACCACGAGGATTTAAGAAATAATATCTGGACGAATGCTAAAGAACTTGCAGGTAATGGTATAGATGATGATGGCAATGGCTATATTGATGATAATTACGGCTGGAACTTTAATGACAAAAACAACAACACTCTAGATAACAATGGTCATGGCACTCATGTTTCCGGCACGATCGCAGGAGAAAATAATAACTACGGTGTCACTGGTATTGCTTATGATGCCAAGATTATGGCTGTCAAAGTTTTAAATGAATCTGGCTCTGGTTCCTATAGTTCCATATCTAAAGGTATTCGCTACGCTGTGGATAATGGGGCTAATGTGATTAACCTCAGTTTAGGAGGCGCATCTTCCAATCGTAGTTTAGAGTCAGCCATTGACTATGCCAGCAGCAAAGGAGTAATTGTCGTTATGGCAGCAGGTAATGATGGTGAATCATCACCAGACTATCCCGCCCGCTATGCATACAAGTCGGGAATTGCCGTTGGAGCAGTGGATAAAAATAATAATATGCCCGACTTCTCTAACCGCTCTGGAACAGATGAAATCGCTTACGTTACAGCCCCAGGAGTCAAAGTTTATTCCTCAGTTCCGAATAATCAGTATGCCACTTATAACGGCACGTCTATGGCTACTCCCCACGTTGCTGGTGTAGTTGCCCTGATGCTTAGTGCTAACTCCAGCCTGACTGATGCCCAAGTCCGTCAGATTGTCACAGAAACCGCAGGAAATAGTACACAAACTACAAGCTCTAGTTTAAATCTTTCTAATGTCAGTTCTCTGGCAAAGCAGGTGATTGCAGACACAGCAATAGATGATACACAAGCTACAATTTCTAGTTTTAATATTTCCAATGTCAGTTCTCTGGCAAAGCAGGTGATGTCTGGCGACAACCTGCTAACTATCGGCGCACAAACTGGAAATTATCTTACATCACAGACAATTTCCAGTTTTAATAGTTATGATGTCGGTTCTCTGATAGGTCAGGGAATTACAGAAACAGCGAAATATTTAGCACCAGAAACCCTCACTAGTTTTAATAATACTAATGTAAGTTCTCTAATCGGTGAGGGAATTACAGAAACAACAAAATATCTAACACCAGAGAGTATTGCTAGTTTTAATAATACTAGTGTCGGTTCTCTAATCGGTGAGGAAATTACAGAAACAACAAAATATTTAGCACCAGCCGAAGGTAATATTAGATTAAGTAATCTAGAGTTATGGTCGCAATTCCAAAACTATGACAAGATTTTAGGCAGCATCAATATGGATAGCAATGATGATAATAAAAATGAGAATAATCCTGATTTTTGGAAATTATTAGAGGGAATGCAAAAACAAATGGATCAGTATAGAAAGTTCTTAGGTATCGCTTGAAAATTATCACAATTTGCAGTTTAGTTCGATACTACTCAGTTAAAAAATCAACCACCTGCTCGTTTGTAGTGAATGAATATAGATAGGGGTTTAGTAATTCTAAACCCTTACGTCTTAAACATGGTTTGTGGATGCTAGGCGTAGCTTTTGAAGTGGTGATGAAATCAGGAGAGGCTTAGACCTACCTAACTGAAAATGCCTCGCTGAACCGGCGTGTCACAGGCTCAGTAATGAATGTCAAAACTGACTTTTTACGAGTGACAATCTCACCTGAAGCAGCCATACCTGGTGTAAATTGTACTTCTTGACCTCGCACATTAACTGAGTGTTTATTTAGCTTAATTCTGGTGGGAAAAACTAAGCCTAATTCTTTATCAACAATTGCATTCGGACTGACTTGCATAACTTCGCCATTCACAGTGCCAAATTCCTGGAAGGGGAAAGTTGCCATTTTCACTTTTGCCTTCATTCCTTGACGAATAAATCCAATATCGCGGTTGAGAACTTTCACCTCTAGGAGCATTTCTTCCCCTTCTGGCAAAATTGATAGCAATTCTTCACCTGATTGCACTGGCCCCTTAGTGGCTTTAACTCTGTAAATCGTGCCGGCAACAGGAGCCTCAATCGTTTCTAAAGCTTGCTGCTTCCTCGCCTGCTCTAATTGACCTTGAATAGTTGTTAGTTCTTCTTTACGCTTGTTGAACTGGGTCAAAATTTCACTTTGGCGTTCTGATGCTACACGCTGGGCTTGGCTGCGTGCAGCGTTGTAAGCTTGTTCTGCTTGGCGAATTTCTTGGACTTGAGCAGCAATATCTTTTTCTAATGATGTGACTTTATCTTGAGCCTCTGTGATTCTATTCTGGACATTAATCACTTCATCTTGTGCTTTAGTGATTTCTGTCTGTGTACGAGTTAATCTTTCTTGGGCATCCAAGTAATCGACACGAGGTACAGCACCAGGAGTCATTAGGGTGCGTAGGCTTTTTTCCCTTTCTTGTGCAAGTGCCAAATTACTTTCAATTTTGATCCGGATGCTATCTGCGTTGACAAGGTTTGTTTTTGCATTGGCAAAGCTGCTTTTGGCATTAACTAAGTTGTCTTGCAACCGAGTCAAGCGGACTTTGGCTTGATCTATGAGTGATAGTTGGCGATTTGCTTCTGCTTCCGCCCCTGCTTGACGCGCTTGGTAGTCTTGCAGGCGGGAGGTTAAAAGTTCATCTTGTAGTTTCGTTCCAGTAGTTTTGCTTCCAATACGTTCTGCATCCAAACGTTGCAAATCGTCTTGAATCAATCTAGTAGACTTGGTTAGCCGGGCAACATCGGTTATTTGCAAGTCTGGATCTTTTTGAATCAGAACTTGACCTTTAGTAACGCGATCGCCTTCTCGTACTTTAACAGCAACAATTGACCCCCCATTTAAGGATGTCACCGGTCTTACCTGGGTAGAAGCAATTAATTCCCCTGGTGCTGTTGCTACCTCATCGATTTGTGAGAAGTACGCCCAGGCGATCGCCCCAAATACGATGAAGCTTATCGTTCCCGCTAATAATCTAGTGTATAGAGGTGGCAATTCCTGTACCGCCTTCCCCAACTCATAAGTAAGTTGTTCCTCTGGTTGGGCGAATCGCTCTTTTGTCTGACGTGCTTGAGCAGCATTTACCATATATTTTTGTCCTTTATCATTTGTCATTTGTCATTCGTCATTTGTCCAAAGTCCAATAGTTATTCACTAATGACCAATGACTGATGACATTCAAACTGCTAGATAACGCCGCAAAAAAGTTTCTAATGTCTCTAACTGAAAGTTATAAACCGCTTCTAAATTGGTAATTTCATCTTTTGTACAGAAAAATTCATTTGCTAGCAATGTGCGATAAGTTCCCAAAGCTTTTTGGACTTGGGGATTAAATAAACCTAATGCGCCTTGTAACCCATCAATGACCAATAAGGGTGAGTTAATTATTACTGGTTCTTTGGTAAATATCCGACCAAAAATCCGAGGAATATCTTCTCGTAATAAAATCTCTGGGCCTCCCACTGGTAAAATTTGGTTGCGAGCGCCTTCAACTGTCACAGAATCCACTATTATCCTTGCCAAATCATCGGTACTTACAATTGAAGTACGATTTTTGCGATCGCCAATTAACAAATACAATCCCGTTTGCCGAAATTGTTCTACTAGTGGCAGCAAGTTAGATGCTAATCCAGATGGGCGTAAAATAGTGTAATTTAAGCCACTAGCTGACAAATATCGCTCTACTGCTCGTTTCGCTTTAAATACAGGAGCATCTTCATATCCGCGATCAGCTCCCAGTACAGAAATGAAGACAAAATGCTCTACGCCATTGGCTTTCGCCTGGTCTATTAGTTCAATATTGGCGCGGTAATCTAAAGATAGGGCATCGCTATCAGAACCGTGGGCGCTGATAACATACTTGACACCCCGACTAGCTTTCTCGATATCTCTTTCTTCTAGCAAGTCACCGATAAAGATTTCTGCACCCCGGTGTTCTAACTCGCTATAGCGCGAAGTCAGGCGGACAAATGCCCGCACAGACTGTTCTCGTTGTCGGAGGAGTCGCACAACTCTGCGACCAATTCCTCCCGTTGCTCCAGTTATTAGAAACATATAAATACCTAAATTGAATAGTTACAGAGTTTATATAGCGGTTCGCCCGTTTGTATGCAATGCACTTTGACCTTACTTCCATTCCTGTCTCCTAAAAGGAGAGAGGCTTTGAATCTTACTCCCCTTCCCTACTAGGGAACGGGTTAGGGGTTAGG
Source organism: Nostoc desertorum CM1-VF14 (assembly GCA_019359245.1). Taxonomy (GTDB): domain Bacteria; phylum Cyanobacteriota; class Cyanobacteriia; order Cyanobacteriales; family Nostocaceae; genus Nostoc; species Nostoc desertorum. Next base: position 114,019 of record JAHHHR010000004.1, read on the forward strand.
TCTCTATTAGCCAATAAGTCACACCTTATTTATCTTAATCTCAAAAAAATCTACCAAAGATGATCCTCCAGAATTTTGTTGTCGTGCAATCCAGGTAGCGTTAGATAAAGATAGAGAAAAGTAATCTCAGAGGGATAGTTGTCACGAATGTGGGAATTACTGGAATGAGTCAGCAATTAAGCATATTGTTTTCTCAATATGCTTGATTGCTTGTTGAAAACACTGAAATTAGTAAGTAAAAGCTCCTTTTGCTTGCGGAAAACACCAAAATGAGAAAGCAAACTGGGGTTTGAGAAAGTAAAAGCTCCTTTTGCTTGCGGAAAACACCAAAATGAGAAAGCAAACTGGAGTTTGAGAAAGTAAAAGCTTCTTTTGCTTGCGGAAAACACTCAAATGAGAAAGCAAACTGGGGTTTGAGAAAGCAAAAGCTTCTTTTGAGTAAGTCAAATGCCATTTTGCTTATTAAATTCGACTTTAGCGACTCCCAAATAAAAAAATACTCAGCTACTTCTTGTGGGGTGGGCATATAGTAACTGTTTTCAAACTCGAAGATCCCCCCCTAACCCCCCTTAAAAAGGGGGGAAAAGAAACTCTAAAGCCCCCCTTTTTAAGGGGGGTTGGGGGATCAAAAGCTATGGGTAAATGTTAGAAGACTTGTGTGTACACAGTAGCTTTTTAGGAGCGAGGAATGGAAGTGAGATCAGAGTATAATGCGTTGACAATTATTGCCGATATAGATAAGTAGATGTGAGGAGACTTATATATGAGTGACGAAGATCAGTTTGATGTCTTCCTTTGCCACAATAGCAAAGATAAACCTGAAGTTATAGAAATTGCTCATGAATTAAAAAGACAAGGAATTAAACCTTGGCTAGATAAGTGGGAACTTCGTCCTGGTTTAGCATGGCAGGTTTTACTAGAAGAACAAATAGAAAATATTAAATCAGCAGCAGTGTTTGTAGGTAGCAGTGGACTTGGCCCCTGGCAAAGTCAAGAGATGAGAGCTTTTTTAAACGAATTTGTAGAGAGAAAATGTCCCGTGATTCCCGTTTTGCTTGGGAATACACCACAGCAGCCTCAACTCCCAATTTTTCTTAAGGGTCATACGTGGGTTGACTTTCGGACAGATTCTGAAGCTATGGAGCAGTTAATTTGGGGTATTACTGGAAAACAGCCAGAGCGAAAACTAAAGCCACAGCCAGTAATTCAAGCCGATGAACTCAGTTCTGGGAAGGGAGTAAACTACACGCGATTGCGAGATTTGTTAGCAGCAAGCAAGTGGAAAGAAGCGGATGAGGAAACTTTAGCTGTCATGCTCAAGGCATCTAGCAGGGAAAAGGAACGTCAGTTTGATACCGAATCCATCAATAATTTTCCCTGTACTGACTTACGCACCATTGATCAACTCTGGGTAAAATACAGCAATGGGCGCTTTGGCTTTAGCGTTCAGAAGAAAATTTATCTGAGCGCTGGTGGGAAAGCTGACGGTAAACATTATAAAGAAGCCTGGGAGAAATTTGGCGATCGCGTAGGATGGACAGTAAAAGGAAACTCTATTTCTGACTCAGATGTAGCTTTTAACACTTCAGGGTATGAGGGACACCTGCCTATTTTGTGTTTTGGTGGTGTCACCTACCTATTTATCTATGGGGGGGGAAGATATGGAGATTCTCTTTTCTCGCATTGAGACTTGTGAAGTGTAAAATTTAAGCACTTCAGACCTTAATAAATATTTGTAACAGGGTTGTTTCCTACGAGTGAATCAACATTTCCGAGAGCCGATACCTGGCAGTGGGGGTCGATTAATTTTTGTTTAGTCCTCTTGAAAGGACTTTCGCTATTAGCCGTAGGTTTCTAACCTATAGCGGGTGATGAATTCAAATGTAAGATCCTAAACTCAGGTATTTGTATTATTGCAAAATGTTGGCATTGCCCACACGTCCGCCTCAGAATAAATTCTGCGGCTCATAGCGAAAATCACCTAAAGCTGACTGAAATTATTGTTTTACCCGCATTTCCTGCCAGAGGCAAGAAAAGAGTCTGGGAAAAGTTTTCCCAATTTAAAATCCCCTCACATCTTTGTAAATGCAGGGGGATTTAAACGCTTTGAGCAAACAGCCCACTTCAAAACTATTCAGCAGCTTTGTTATTAGCTCTATTAGCCCGCGCCTCAGCTGAAGCCATCACCTCATCCATATTCTCTAGCACTTCGCCAGGGAAGTTTTCCAAAACTCTGGTAGAAAGAGCAACCCGCCCTTTACCCTCATCCAAGTCAATAATTACAGCCTTAATTTGCTGACCAACTTTAAATACCTTTTCTAATGAGTCGATGAATTTCTGGCTTACCTGCTTGATATGAAGCAAAGCCCCCATACCATTTAAATCAACAAACACACCAAAAGGCTTAATGCCAGTAACTTTACCTTCCACTAGTTGACCTAGTTCTAATAAGCTGAAGTTGCTAGAACGAGTTGCTAATCGCTGGGAAAGGATCAGTTTGTTGGTGTTTTTATTGATTTCCAAAAAGCCCACAGTCAGATTTTGACCTTTAAGTGCTTCTAAATTATCACGTTCGGCCAGGTGCGATCGCGGAATAAATCCCCGTAAGGAGAGAATATCGACGGTGACACCACCTTTATTCACACCCATAACCCGAACTTGCACAGTCTGAGCATTTTCCTGCATTTCCGCTAATCGTTCCCAGATGTGCTGAATTTCCAACTGCTTTCGAGAAAGAGTGACTTGACCTTCTGCATCCTGATCTCGGATGATCAAAAACTGCATTTCCTCTTGCAATGGCAGCACCTCCGATAAATCGGTAACTGCTCTCAAAGAAGCCTCATCGCGCGGCAGAAAAGCTGACGACTTGCCACCAATATCAACATAGGCTCCATCATGGTCAAGTTGGAACACTTTGCCATGTACAATCTGTCCTTTTTGAAACTGGTAGTCGTGTTTTTCTAGTGCTTTAGCAAAATCATCCATCGTAAACGACGAATTGGCTGTTTGAGATAGTTTCGATTCGGAATTCATGACTTTTGAAGATTAATTGTTATTTGATATGGTGCAACTGGAGTTTAGATTGTCATTAGTCACTTGTCATTTGTCATTTGTCAGTTGTCCTTGATTATTCACTAATGACTAGTTCAGTTGACTAAAAAGTTCTTTGACTTGCTCCCAAGCATCAGCAGCAGCTTTAGGATTATAACTGGCACGACGGTCACAGAAAAATCCGTGATCAGCTCCATCGTAGCGGAACACACGATGAGGAATTTTATATTTTTCTAACTCTTTTTCAATCTCATCTACTTGTTCGGCTGGGATGCTAGCATCTTTTGTGCCAAAGAAGGCATAGAGAGTACCTGGAATGTCTCTGGTGTGCGTGACAGTGGGAGCGCCACCTCCTGGTGTACGGGTGGTAATTCCAGCACCGTAGAAGGAAGCTGTAGCTTTAATATCTGGTAAAGTGGCTGCAAGATATGCCACATGACCACCAAAGCAGAAGCCAATACAGCCAAAGCTATCTTTTTTGACTTGGGGCAGATTTTTGAGGTAGTTAATTGCTAGTTGAATATCGCTCAATAACTCTGAGGCTTGAGTTTGCATCGCGTAGCCTCTGCCCGTTTCAATATCTTCGGGTGTGTATCCAGTTTCAAAACCAGGAGCAGTCCGTTGAAAAAGTGCAGGTGCGATCGCAACATACCCAAGTTTGGCAATCCGTTCTGTAACATCCCGAATGTGAACGTTAACACCAAAAATCTCTTGTAATACCACGACTCCTGGGTAAGATCCAGGTTCTTTTGGCTCTGCCAAATAACCTGACACTTCAATATTATCTTGCAAAAGATTAACCGTTGTGGTAATTATTGCTTGCTCTGTCATAATAATTTTTACCAGTGCTATGTGATTAGCCGTATCTTGATTTGATATAACTATGCCAGTATGCCTAGGTTTTTCCGAAATTAAATTATCAATTACCAATAATGAGCGCATTAGAAATTTGTACCAGAAAAACTTTATGTGTAAATAAAATATTTAATATGTAGCAAATGCAGCTAGACACCAAAGGAGGGCTGAGTTAAAAGTGCTGAGTGCTGAGTAGTAAAGCAACACTTGTATACTCCTCACTCCCTAGTACGCGATTAATCGCGTCTCTCCCCCGCTCCAAAACTCAGCACTTAGTATCCAGGAGGCTTGCTGATGATTCAATTCCGTATTCAGCCAGACAGCGAAATTCCAGCATCAACCCAGTTGTTTAATCAAATCCGGTTTGCGATCGCTTCTCGGCAATATCCCCCTGCTTACAAGTTGCCAAGCACACGGGCACTAGCAATGCAAACTGGGTTACACCGCAACACCATTAGCAAAGTTTACCGTCAACTGGAGGAAGACGGATTTGTTGAAAGTATGGCTGGTTCGGGAATTTATGTTCGTCCCCAAGGTCATGAGGGTGGTAGCAGGCTGCAATCACCAATTCTCAAACAAAATCCTGATGCATATCAAGTTGTCCAGAAAGCACTCGATGATTTGCTTACCCAGGGATGTTCACTCAATCAAGCACGAGAGCTATTTTTAGCGGAAATTGACTGGCGCTTGCGTTGTAGTGCGCGGGTACTGGTTGCAGTTCCATCCTATGATATGGGTGCTGGTGAGTTGATGGTGTATGAATTAGAGCGATCGCTAAAAATACCAGTTCAGCTGGTAGCAATGGAAGAATTAACTGCTGTGTTAGATAAAACTACCTCTGCGACAGTAGTTACAAGTCGGTATTTTATCAGTAATGTGGAAGCGATCGCAGCTCCTAAAGCTGCACGGGTAATTCCTCTGGATATCTACGACTACAGCAAAGAACTCAGTTTATTGAAAACCCTACCAAAAGAAAACTGTGTAGGTATAGTTAGCCTCAGTTCCGGGATTGCACGAGCAGCAGAAGTCATCCTCCACGGTTTGCGAGGAGATGAACTATTAGTGATGACTGCACAACCAAAAGATGTTTATAAACTTCAAGCTATGGTTAAACGGGCTGAGGTAATCATAAGCGATCAAGCCAGTTTTGCGGCAGTACAAGCAGCCGTACAAACATGTGATGAAGATATTATTCGTCCACCAAAGCTGATTAAGGTTGAAAATTATATAGGTACTAACTCAATTAACTTGCTAAAACGAGAACTGGGTTTGGGTTAATCCAAAAATAATTCGACCAACATCTATAAAAGGAGGGATGAGGTAGTGCAAATTGTGATTGTGGGCGCAGGCCCAACAGGTGTAACACTTGCCCTGCTCCTTGCAAAACGTGGTATTGCTGTAACGTTAATTGAGGCAGCAAAAGACTTTCATCGTGTTTTTCGCGGCGAAGGATTAATGCCCAGTGGGTTAGAAGCATTAGAACAAATGGGTCTATCACCATTGTTAGAGAATATTCCCCATCGACAACTCGATGCATGGGAATTCATTCTGGGTGAAAAACAGTTGTTTCGAGTTGATGAACCAATGGGAGCAACCCGACCCTGTACACTGGTTTCACAACCACCGCTACTCAATGCACTGATTTCTGAGGCTCAAACCAATGATAGATTTGAATTTATCCAGGGTGTTCCAGTCAAAGATTTACGCTGGAGTAATCAACGTGTCGCAGGTGTAGTACTAAGCGATGGGAGAGAACTAACTGCTGACTTAGTGATTGGAGCAGATGGTCGAAATTCTCTTGTGCGACAACGTATAGGATTGGAATTGGTACGCCAGCCCAAAAATATTGATATTCTCTGGTTTAAGCTTGCCGCCAGTCCCAAGTTTGCAGATGATAATGTCTTTCGTACTATTGTAAATAGCGATCGCGTATTTAGCATCTTTCACGGAGCAGAGTCAGGAAAACTGCATCTGGCTTGGGTGATGTCGGCAACGGAAAGCACTGACTCCAAGCAAGCCAACTGGGGAGAGATTTTTGCCTCCCTATCACCCTCATGGCTAGCAGAGCATTTCCGTAATCATGCAGACACTATTGAATCCCCCATTCGGCTTTCTGTTGTGGTTGGTTATTGCCCACAATGGCACGCACCAGGGGTACTGCTTCTGGGTGACGCTGCACACCCAATGTCTCCCGTCCGCGCCCAAGGAATTAATCTAGCATTCCGTGATGTGATTGTCGCTGCTAATCATCTTGTGCCACTGTTGCACAGAGAAGCTGGACACCAAGATATTGACATGGCACTATCGCACATCCAAGCGGAACGTCAGCCAGAAATTATCCGCGCCCAGCAACTTCAGTTAGAGGAAGCTAAACAAGGTGAACTACTGCGAAAAAATGCACTGCTGCGATCGCTGTTGATTCAACTTGCTCCCTTACTCCGTAAAATAATTAAAAAGTCTTGGTTAAGGCGACAATATAAAATGCGTCAAGGTATCACAGAAGTACACTTAACCGTTTAAAAAACCGTCATCAGTTATCCGACTTGTGTTTGTGGGGTGTTAATTTGCAAAAACTCTTGTACTCGTTGCAAGTAAGTTGGCGCATCTTCTAACATTGGGAAATGTGCTGTGTTACGAATCATCACAAATTCCACTTTGTCACTCAGTGCAGCTGCTTGACGCCCCATCTCGGCTGGAATAATTTTGTCATACTCCCCCGCCACGAGTAGAGTCGGCACTGTCAGCTTGGCAAACTCTTGCGGCATCACTTCAGATTGAGCCTTACTTACTGAAGTAAAAATTGTTCCTAAAGCCGCATCGTAATCTGCTTCGAGAAAATCTTCCAAAAAAGCTTGCCGCTCAGAATGTGGAATGGAACTATGTAGAAATCTGGCCATAAACATCCGGTCAACAAATGGAATTTTGCTTAACCACTTGGGACGGAATTTAACTACATAGCCACCAAATTTATGAAAGGCACTAAAAGATTTTTCGTCGTACTCAAAAACGCCGCTACAAGTTAAAATTCCTCGTTCTACTCGTTCGGGATAGCGGTTAAAAAATAAAGTAGCAACAGAGGCGCCCATTGAGTGAGCATTGATATAAACACGCTGAAGATGCAACCCATCTAAGAAAGCCGCCAAATCATCAGCGTATTCCTCTAATTCATAGGTTAAGTCTTTGATTGCCTGTGATTCTTCCTTGAGGGACTCAGATTCGACAACAGCTTCACTTGCTTGGGCTATAGTTGGCTTCCCACCAGAACGGCCAAATCCCCGCATATCGTAGAGTAAACAATCAAATTGCCCCGATAAAGCATTCGCGGTATTTTGCCAATATCTAGCCGAACCAGCCCAACCGTGAATAAAAATCATCACTGGCTTCACCAAAGAACCAGATGGCTTTTTCACCCATTCGTAGTAATGGTCAACGCCACGAACTTTAATATAAGGCATTTTTGAGAGTTAGGAGTTAGGAGTTTTAATTTGGAGTTTTGAGTTAATTACTCATTTTACACTCTTCACTCCTAACTTCACTCAACACGGACTAAACACCTTGCTATCCATGTACAGAAGTGATTTAAGCTGACTCTGGTTTTGGTAGTGAAGATGGATGGATTATCAGTTCAGCAGTCGATCGCTTCTCAACCATCTCCCGTGTTACTGTACAACGTGTCACATCCTTACGAGATGGTAACTCATACATAACATCCAGCATAAGTTCTTCCACAATGCCCCGCAGCGCTCTAGCACCAGTTTTACGACGATATGCTTCTTGAGCGATCGCTCGTAAAGCTTCTGGTTTAAAATCTAACTGGACATTATCCATCTTCAGCAGTTTTTGGTACTGCTTCACTAAGGCGCTGCGTGGTTGGGTGAGAATCGCCATTAGCGCTTCTTCATCTAGCGGATCAACTACTGCTACCATTGGCACGCGCCCAATAAATTCTGGAATCATGCCAAATTTTACTAGATCATCCGGTGCTAGATGGCGGAGAGTATCTGCTGCTCGTTTTTCCTTCGTTTGGCCTTCTCCAGGTTGCACAAAGCCTATTGCTTTTTTGCCAACTCTTTGATCCACAACCTTTTCTAAGCCTACGAAAGCACCACCACAGACGAACAAAATATTACTTGTATCAATCTGGATGCAGTCTTGATAGGGATGTTTGCGCCCTCCTTGGGGTGGTACATTGGCGATCGTTCCCTCTAACATTTTTAGCAAGGCTTGCTGCACGCCTTCGCCAGAAACATCGCGGGTAATTGACGGGTTCTCACTCTTGCGAGCAATTTTGTCAATTTCATCAATGTAGATGATTCCTCGTTGCGCTTCCTCTATATCTAAATCTGCCACTTGCAAGAGTCGCAGCAAGATATTTTCCACATCTTCTCCGACATACCCCGCTTCTGTCAGCGTCGTAGCATCAGCAACGGCAAAGGGTACATCCAGAATTTTCGCTAAAGTTTGCGCTAAGAGAGTTTTACCGCAACCAGTTGGGCCTATTAACAAGATGTTGGACTTTTGCAGTTCTACAGCATCATCCGCCCCACCTTTGCCACTGGCTTTAGACTGAATCACCGCCAACCGCTTGTAGTGATTGTAAACGGCTACTGACAGCACTTTCTTTGCTTCGTCTTGACCAATGACGTGTTCGTCTAAATAATTTTTAATCTCTCTTGGCTTGGGTATTTGATTAAACGAAATACTAGAAGATTGAGTACGTCGTTTTTGAGGTGGTTCTGCTCTTGGTGCAGGTTGTGCTGCCGCACCATTGGTATCGAGTAGCTCTTCGTCTAGTATTTCATTACACAAGTCAACGCATTCATCGCAGATGTAGACTCCCGGCCCCGCGATTAATTTACGCACCTGCTCTTGAGACTTGCCGCAAAACGAACATTTTAAATGGGAGTCGTACTTAGACATACCAGCCTCTTATTTCAGAATGGTGACGTTTTCCCCTGCTGTGGGAAGATTTTGCCTGGAAATGACCTGATCAATCAAACCGTAGTTTTTCGCCTCTTCTGCCGACATAAAGAAGTCGCGCTCAGTATCTGCTTCAATTCTTTCTATGGGTTGACCAGTATGATGAGCCATTAACTCATTCAACTTACCCTTAATGTAAAGAATTTCTCTGGCTTGAATTTCAATGTCAATGGCTTGACCTTGAGCGCCACCAAGTGGTTGGTGAATCATAATCCGGGAGTCGGGCAGAGACATTCGCTTACCGGCAGCCCCTGCTGTCAACAAAAATGCCCCCATGCTCGCGGCTAATCCAAAACAGATGGTAACAACATCAGGGCGAATTTGCTGTATTGTATCATAGATTGCCATGCCTGCGTAGACCGAGCCACCGGGAGAATTAACATACAGTTGGATGTCTTTTTCTGAGTCTTCGGCGTCTAGGAATAACAACTGAGCCACAATTGAGTTGGCTACGGTATCGTCTATTGGTGTTCCCAAAAAGATAATCCGCTCTCGCAGCAGGCGGGAGTAGATGTCGAAAGCCCTTTCTCCCATGCCAGACTGTTCCACCACCATCGGCACGATGTTGCTAGGGCTGTTCAACTGGGAGTTAATGTTGATTCGACTTTGGTTGCTGATGGGGTAGTTTCCCGACTGCGATACAAGCATACAAGCTTTCTTTGACGATAATTTAGGACAAATGTTTCAGCAGCAGATGCTGCCTTTTCGACGAATAGGATTTTTATAGCTACGTGTTAACCATTATGCCTCATATAATTTCCTCTCGTGTAACACAGTATCAAGCTCAGGGGATAATATGTGTCACAATTTGCTTAAAATTCATTAATTTTTTAATTATTCTGCCTTCATCCCTGAGTTTTGAAGAGTTAAGAGTCAAGAGGCATTGGCTATTTCTCCCCTTGCTCCCTCATCTCCTTTAGCTTACCTATTTCACCAGTACTTTTAACTTAGAACTGGTGAACTTATGGCTGCGGGATATTTTAATTATCCTTCTGTGACCTCTGTGGAAGCTTCGCTACTTTCTTCCTCTGCCTGATCTGCATCAGCACCTGATTCTGCGACTTCTATTTCCTCTGCGGGACTTAAGGAGCCTTCGGGTACAAGTTCAACTGAGGAGTGTTCTAAAAGCCAATCAATGGTTTTTTCGGTTAATAGTTCGTTTTCCACGATTGAGCGCAGTCTATCTTCATCAACGTCTTGCTCATCTGGGTACTGTTCCAAAAGTTCTTTAACTCTGGCTGCGATTTCTTCTGGTGTTACCTCAATAGATTCGCGTTTCCCAACTTCCCGCAAGGATAAAGAGCGTTTGATCCGCTCAATTGCTTCAGTACGCGATCGCTCCCGCAATTGAGGAATAATATCTTGAGTAAACAACTTCCTTACATCCAATCCCTGCTGAGACAGCCGCATTGCTGTTTGCGTTAGCATTGCATCCACTTCTTGCTCAATCAAGGTCGCTGGTAAGTCAACTTCTACGTGGTTGAGCAGTTCCGTTAACAAGGCTTCCTGTTTATTTGCTTTTGTTTTGTCGTCTGCCTCTTTTTGATATTGCTCTACCAAAGAAGCCCGTAACTCCTCTAAAGTTTCAAAATCGCTGATTTCTTGGGCGAAATCGTCATTTACTTCTGGTAGTTCCTTTTCTTTGAGTTCTTTGAGCGTTACTGTGAAAGTTGCCGCTTTTCCAGCTAAATCTTCATTAGCATACGGATCTGGGAACTGCGCTGCAATTTCTTTGGTTTCTTCAGGATTCATCCCTACTATTCCAGCAATAAAGCCTGGAATAAACTTGTCTTCCTGCAACTCAACTTGAAAATCAGTTGCTTCGGCTCCAGGAATCGGTTCTAGTTCAGCTGTTTCGTCTTCGCCCTCAACTCTGGCGAATGAACCTTTAAAATCGACTACGGCAATATCACCGATTTGGGCTGCACGTCCTTCCACAGGAATCAATGTCGCCAATTCTTGACGTTCCTTATCAAGGTTCGCGTCTACTCGTTCTGGATCGAACTTGACTTCTTCAGCCTTGGCTTGCAAATCGGTGTACTGAACTAAATTCACTTCGGGTTCAACATCGACAGCGGCCGAAATCGTCAGGGGTTTTCCAGGTTCATAATTCGTAATCAAATCCTCAAAAGAGGAACGCAATTGCGGCTGACCTATTGCCGGGATAGCTTCTTGTTTAACTGCTTGCTCAATGCCGTCTTGAATTAGTTCTTCCAGCGCTGCTGCCTTGATACGAGTTGTACCCAGCCGTTGTAGCAATATTGGCCGAGGTACCTTGCCTTTACGAAACCCAGGAATATTGGCAGTACTTGCTAAGTTTTTAATGACCTGTTCGTAAGTTTGCTTGGTAATTTCCGGCGTAATCTCTATTTCCAGACCAATTTGGCTGGCGGGAAGTTTTTCCTGGGTAACTTTCATGCTTCGTCTCTAGTTTTCTGGTATTTTAATCTCCGAGTACACATAAGACGCAATAATAATTGTTCGCGTTTATGGCTTTATGTCTCTTAAGGAGGATGGGAAATTGTCACAAAGCTTCATGACATGACATCCAAGGATGGATAGTGTGTCCTGCCACAGAGATCCAGTTTACTGCCAATAGCCAAGGACTTGACAATTTACTCTCATAACAATTATTGACACTTCCAGGGCTAAGAGCGTCTGGGCTTATTGCCTGATATTTGTAATAACTCCTGAATCTATTGCGGATTGGGAAGAGTTTAACAAAGAAGCAGGTAGAACGAGGCTATTAGCTTAGGGAAATGACCCCATCCTACTGTTGTGAATTTAGCACTGAAAACCCAGGAATTAATTCTTCAGTGGGCTACCACCGTGATATCCTGGTTTTCAGCAAGTAGTTTAGTACTTTAAAGTTATAGCATTGAGTTTAGCTATCTTGTGGTAAGCAAGTAAATCTGCTGCCTAGCCACATAGCTCGATTTGATGGTTTGCCGATTTTACAACATTTGCATCATAATACATTCATCATCCTGGCAACCCAATTTACAGCCAAGATGTTTATTCACCTTACAAATCAAACGCCTAAGTGCAGATATATCTATTTTTATGCTAAATGGCGGTTTGTTGTATAATATTACAATAATCTAGTTTTAGATACATTAAAAAATGGAACGGCGGTTTTGTAAAATGCAAGATCAATTAACTTAATTAAATAACCAAGCAAATAAATTTATTAAATCTATTCTATAAATATAGATTAAATTAGAAAAAAAAAAAATCTAAATCTATTCAAACTTTGTTTTAAGGCTGCGATCGCTATTTAAATATAAGCAAAATAAGCAAATAGTCAATTGTTTAAAAAAATTTCAGATAAATATCTTAAAGGAGGAAGCAAATTTGTCAAAATCCTATCGTTTAGCTATTTTGGGAGCAACTGGTGCAGTTGGCACAGAGTTGCTGGAATTATTAGAAATCCGTGATTTCCCGATTGCTGACTTAAAGTTGTTAGCATCAGAGCGCAGTGTCGGGCGCTCGCTGCGGTTTAAAGGGGAGAATATACCAGTAGAGCCAGTGAGCGATCGCGCTTTTGAAAATGTGGATATAGTACTAGCTAGTGCAGGTGGTTCCACATCTAAAGCTTGGGCAGCAATTGCCGTCGAAAAAGGCGCAGTGGTAATTGACAACTCCAGTGCCTTTCGGATGAACCCGGAAGTTCCCTTAGTAGTGCCAGAGGTGAATCCAGAAGCCGCAGCTAATCACCAAGGCATTATTGCCAATCCCAACTGCACGACAATTTTAATGGCAGTGGCAGTATGGCCATTGCATAAAATAAAACCAGTGCAGCGCATCGTAGCCGCAACCTACCAATCTGCTAGTGGTGCTGGTGCTAGGGCAATGGCAGAAGTCAAAAGGCAAACAAGCGCTATACTACAAGGACAACCGCCAGTTGCTGAGGTATTACCTTACCCGCTGGCATTTAATTTATTCCCGCATAACTCACCATTAAACGATTTGGGTTATTGTGAGGAAGAAATGAAAATGGTTAACGAAACCCGAAAAATATTTGGTACGCAGCAAATCAGAATCACTGCGACCTGTATACGGGTTCCCGTACTCCGGGCCCATTCAGAAGCCATTAATTTAGAATTTGAGACTCCCTTTAGTGTAAAGGAAGCTAGAGAGATTTTAAATTCCTCCCCTGGAGTGAAGTTGGTAGAAAATTGGGAAACTAACTATTTTCCGATGCCAATTGAAGCAACTGGTAAAGACGAAGTTTTAGTGGGAAGAATTCGCCAGGATATTTCTCATCCCTGTGGCTTGGAATTATGGTTATGTGGTGACCAAATCCGCAAAGGCGCAGCATTAAATGCAGTACAAATCGCCGAATTGCTCGTAGAAAAAAATCTACTCAAACCATCAGCTAAAGCTTATGTCTCAAGCTAGTCATTAGTAAAAACAAACAACTAATGAAAAACAGCAAATGTGCAAATTACTGTTGAAAGAAATTTGCACATAGGTTATTACAATAGAAAACCACCAAGATATAAAAACATGGGTAATCAGGAGTGAAAACAGGGTGGGAGATTTTGGCAATGTTTTAACCGCTATGATTACGCCGTTTAAAGCAGACGGTAGTGTAGATTATGATGTAGCGGCAGAACTGGCAGCACATCTAGCTAACAACGGAACAGATACATTGGTAGTGTGCGGCACAACCGGAGAATCCCCTACCCTAAGTTGGGACGAGGAATACCAGCTGTTTGTCGAGGTATTGCACTCCGTGGCAGGAAAAGCCAAGGTGATCGCAGGTTGTGGTTCAAATTCCACTAAAGAAGCGATCGCAGCTACCCAAAAAGCGTCTAAAATAGGAGTACATGGTTCCTTACAAGTTGTCCCTTATTACAACAAACCGCCACAAGCGGGATTGGAAGCGCACTTTCAGGCCATAGCACAAGCCTGTCCCGACTTACCTTTGTTGTTATACAATGTCCCCGGTCGTACCGGACAAAACCTTCAGCCAGAAACAGTTGCCCGGTTAGCTGAGGTTAGCAATATTGTCGGAATTAAAGAATCCACTGGTAGTATAGATCAGGCAAGTGAAATTCGTCGCTTGACACCAAAAGAATTTGACATCTATTCTGGTGATGATTACATGACTTTGCCCTTGTTAGCGATCGGGGCAAAAGGCGTGGTAAGTGTGGCTTCTCATCTGGTAGGAAACCAACTACAGCAGATGATCCAAGCTTTTAGTGCGGGGAAAATTGAGGTAGCAAGCGAGATTCATCTCCAACTCTTCCCGTTGTTCAAAGCTTTATTTCTCACTTCAAATCCCATTCCAGTGAAAAAAGCACTGAAACTTCAAGGTTGGGAGGTTGGTTCAACTCGTCCGCCGCTATGTGAAGCTGATTTAGAAGTAAGTCAAAAGTTAGAAGCAGTTCTGAAAGAACTTAGTTTAATCTAGCCATCATCTGGTTGAGCGCTGTTAATCTGCTGCTTTCTAAAGATACATATAAACAATGCTCATAATTGTTCATAAGTTGCAATTTAAAAATCTGTGCTAGGACTGATAGACATACTATAAATTCTTCAGTGTACAGTCGATTTTATTGAATAAAAAATTGAAATCTTCAATTAAAACTTGATTGCTTTGGGACTGAATTAAGAGACAAATGATGTTGTCTTAAATACAAGTTCGTTAACTATCAACTAAATTAACCACAAGTAACAATCTAAGGAGAAAATGGCTAAAAACGAAGCTGATAATTCCGCCTTGAAAATTATTCCTTTGGGCGGTTTACACGAAATTGGGAAAAATACCTGTCTTTTTGAGTATGACGATGAAATTATCCTGTTAGATGCAGGATTGGCTTTTCCCACAGAGGCGATGCATGGAGTAAATATTGTTCTACCAGATACGACCTATCTGCGGGAGAATCGCCACAAAATTAAAGGGATGATCGTTACTCACGGTCATGAAGATCATATTGGCGGGATTGCTTTCCATCTCAAGCAATTTGATATCCCCGTGATTTATGGGCCCAGACTGGCAATGGCAATGCTAGAGGGTAAATTAGAAGAAGCAGGAGTGCGCGATCGCACAGAAATCAGAACAGTTCTACCACGCGATGTGGTGCGGATTGGCAAAAACTTTTTAGTGGAATATATCCGTAATACCCACTCTATCGCTGATAGTTTCACTGTTGCCATTCACACTCCCCTTGGTGTAGTCATTCACACAGGCGATTTCAAAATTGACCATACCCCAGTGGATGGTGAAAAGTTTGATTTGCAACGGTTAGCAGAACATGGTGAAAAAGGTGTTCTTTGCCTGCTAAGTGATTCCACTAACGCTGAAATACCCGGGTTCACACCTTCGGAACGTTCAGTTTATCCCAACCTGGAAAGAGTATTTAGTCAAGCCACTGGGCGATTATTTGTCACTACCTTTGCTTCTAGCGTGCATCGCATCAACATGATTTTGGATATCGCCAAGAAGCAAAACCGTGTAGTGACGATTGTGGGGCGTTCCATGCTGAACTTGATTGCTCATGCCCGCAATTTAGGTTACATCAAGTGTGAAGACAATCTGCTGCAACCATTGCACGCAGTTCGCAATCTACCTGATGAAAGAGTACTGATTTTAACTACAGGCTCTCAGGGCGAAACGATGGCAGCAATGACCCGCATTGCCAACAAAGAACATCCTCACATCAAAATCCGCGAAGGAGATACAGTAGTATTCTCTGCTAACCCAATTCCCGGAAATACGATCGCAGTAGTCAACACCATTGATAAATTGATGATTCAAGGTGCAAAAGTGGTCTATGGGCGGGATAAAGGGATTCACGTCTCCGGTCACGGCTGTCAGGAAGAACAAAAGCTGATGATTGCCTTAACTCGACCCAAGTTCTTTGTGCCATTTCACGGCGAACATAGGATGCTAGTGAAGCACGCAGAAACGGCTCAGAGTATGGGCATTCCTTCAGAAAACATGATCATTATTCAGAATGGTGATATTGTCGAACTGACTGAAGATGCTATTCGTGTCGCTGGTAAGGTGCCATCTGGTATCGAATTGGTGGATACTACTAGTTCGGGTATGGTAAGTGCCAAAGTCCTGCAAGAACGGCAACGCATGGCTTCAGAAGGTATTATCACGATCGCAGCTGCCATTGATTGGAATGGTAAACTGTTGGCAAAACCAGAAGTTCACCTACGGGGTGTAGTTACAAGTGTAGAGCGATCGCTCCTACAAACCTGGGTAAAACAACGAATTGAAGAAATCCTCACTGTGCGCTGGTCAGAATTTGCACCTAGTGAAGGCGAAGCAGCAGATATAGACTGGGGTGGATTGCAAGGAACTTTAGAACGAGAATTGCAACGTTCCATCCGTCGGGAATTGCAATGTCAGCCATCTGTGACTCTGTTGATGCAAATCCCTGATGAGCCGCCTGTGAAAGTTGCTGATGGCAGAAGACGGCGCACTCGGACTGCTGCTCAAGTAGCATCGTAGAGAATTTAAAATAAAAATCTCACGCTAAAGCGCAGAGACGTAGAGTTTTTCTAACGTCTTTGCGCTTTGGTGTGGCATACAGTTTCTGATCATGCTGATATGCATAAGTCTAAAGGGCAGTTGCGAAAATCCAGCAATGGAAGGAAACAGAAACTTAAATCGTGTTAGCGCAGCGAGGCGTTAGCCTGGTTTAGGAATCTCCCGCTACACCGCTTGCGTTAGCCGCGAGAAAATGTCAAGACTAGCCGCTTTGCATCTACAGACTTCTCTCTGCTTCTACGACATTCAGCCAGCAATAAAAAGGATGCAAGAACGTAGAGAAGTGAGAATACGGGGAGGAAAAGCGCCTGCTAGGGTTTTACTGATATTTATACTTAGCAAAAATACTCTCAAGAATATCTGATATTAAGTTCTGTAAATGTTACACTAATACCTATCCAATGACGGATGTCTTTATTAAAATTTAAACTATATCAAGTTATGAACAAGATCGTAATATTACACTACCGATCCCCAGAAAATTGCGATTAACTTGACGTAGTAATAAATTAGGTTCTGACTTAAGTGGCTAATCAGGTATTACATTATATCGCAGTCAGAACGCGATTTTTCCGGGAAAGTTCGTTGCCACGTTGTATATATTCATCAAAAAGATGAATAACCTCAATAACACAGAGGATTAACCATGAAGGTATTCGACAATACCACAAAAAAGATTTTTCTGGCAAGCTGGGTATCGATCAATCAAGCAGAGACTAGTGATGACAAAGCAACCCAGCTAAACCCTTCTATTTCCAAGCCTTACTGGGATATTCTCCAACCCCTACGGCAGCGTGTAGAAAATATTCAAATCCGCGATCGCCAACTAGCTCACCGCTTGTGTAAATTGATTCCATCTCAGTGCCCCTTTGAGCGAGATATCAAATTATTTGGGAAAACCCTGCTTCACATTCCACCCATGTGCAAGCTCAACCCCTTATATGAAGAAGTAGTTGGTTTACGTTTCCGAGCGCTGTGCTATCTAGCTGATGAATGCGGCGAAGATGTATCACAGTACTGCTGAGTGCTAAGAGTAAAGTTGAGGAGTCAGGAGTGAGGAATTAAAAAAAATATAACTCCTAACTCCTAACTCCCTGCTATTTTTTACTATTTTTTTACTATTTTTTTTGCCATTTTTGGATGGCATCCTGAGCATCTTCGTAAGCGGCTGTCTCCTCTGGCACTAAAGCAGCTGTTGCGATCGCGGTATTACGTTCTCCTTGGGCGGCGCGACGCTTGGCCAAGTCTAAAATTTTCTCACTCCATTTATTGATCGATTTTTGGGCAGTATCGAAGCCAGGCTGACCTGGTGATACTTTTTTAGCAACTTCGATCGCACGATTGTAGGTAGATGCCTGTCCAGACTTAATTAAAGCATTAGCTGCATCTAAAAGAGTTTTGTTACTCACATACTGCTTGCCCTCTAGCCGCCACAGGTTTATTGCTGCTTGTGCTTTCGCGTAGGGGGCTTCATCTTTGGTGATTAATCGAGCGGCAGCGATAGCGCTAGCATACTGTCTTTGTTTAGCACGACCCTCTGCTAAATCTAAAATCATCCGGCTCCAAATCTTAATATTCTCCTGAGCTTGTTCGTACAGTGGTTCACCGGGTTTAATTTTCCGGGCTGTAGCGATCGCCATGCTCAAATCACTAGCTTGAGTTTGTTTGAGCGACATTTTCGCCAAATCTAAGACTGCTTGATTTCGCTTTTCCGACTCTGAACTAGAAGTTATTTGGGCACTAGATTGATTTTTAAATCTAACTTCCGGAGTGAGATCGCTTGGTAAATTATCGATAACCTGGCGATCGCTAGCAGTAGCATTGGGTGATGTACTTGATATTTGCTTAATTCTAAAAGTTTCTTGATTACGAAGAAAAACTACGGCGATTAAACCTGCTACCAGCAGGCTGCCTCCGCCCCATAAAATAAACTGTTTCCAAAAAGGGATGCTTGGTTGATTCGATGGCAATCGAGAGACGTAACCTTTGGAAGAATTGGGGATAAATCTTCCCCTTGGATTCGCTCCTAAAGAAGTTTCCGCCATTGGCTGGGATAAGCTAGTAGCTGACTCTTGAACTAATGGTTGAGCTTTGGACTTTTCGACCTTGTGTTGGGAGGAATTCACAATAGCTTCTCCCCATCTACCTCGTTCTGCTGAAGTTCTAGGGTAATCGTCAAGGGGAGGAGCCGCACGGGCAATAGCAAAAGATTCTTCGGGATAAATCACTGCTTCTGATTGGAAATCACTTTCGATTGCTAATTCTGGCAAGATTACCTGCGTCCTTGATGGGATGATCGTGGCAGGGTTTTGGACAGGACGCCAGTGGTGGTGGCATAATTTTGGCATAAGCAGGCTTAGGTAGCTTTCTAAATCTGCCAAATTACTGCCATTACCAGAACGCAAAGCTTCTAACAAGGCTGCTGTAAAGAATCCGTGACCTAGTTCGCTACTTTCATGGGAAAATTGCTCTGGTTGACAAGAAAGAATTGTCGCAAGTTGTAGTTCTTGGGCTAATTCTATTGTTTCTTCACCAACGGGAGCATCAGCTTGAGTGCCAAAAGCGCGGTTGATATCGAGTAGTAGCAATACATTCAACTCAGCAAGTTGCAGGCTTTGCATTAGCGATCGCAATTCTATGCCAGTCTCTTGTACGAGTTCGGGGTTACCTTCTACTGGCATTAAGTAATCTTTGCCCTGGTAGTTGACCCCATAACCGCTAAAGAATAACCACAGATAATCTTCCGGTTGCCAACTTGTCGCTGCCAAATCCTCAAGCAGCAGCAGAATATTCTCTTTAGTCGGATAAGTTGATCTGTCGCCAATCGGTGGCGAGGTGTCCGTCATGATTAGACAGTGTTTGGGGAGAAAACCTGCCTCTGTCACCAAAAAATCCTCTACTGCCTCAGCATCTGCTTGGGCACAACTTAAAGGTTGAAATAACTGATATTGATTGATGCCAATCGTGATCGCCCAGTAATTTGCCATCCCGCTCTTTGTCAGTTATTGTTTGCTGGTCTTAAAATTGCGGTTGGCTTTGCCAAAAAAACAAAGCTAACCTATGTCTTATAGTCTAGGTGATTCTGATCGAATCTTAAGTTAGAATGTAATTTTTATTACGTTAGATATTCGGGAAATACTTCCACCTAATTTCAATAACAGATCATCACTAAGGAGATAAAAGGTCATGAGCAAGACTTATGCTCACCTACCATCATCGATCACTCCCTTTTCAGTTATTAGCCAAATTGCCAGAAGAATCCGGATAGTTCCTTTAGTAATTTTGCTCATATCTACCGTTCCTACGTGGTTTTTGACGGAGGCGATCGCACCCCAACTTGTGCGAGCTTACACCGCTAGAGTTGATCTAGCTATTGACCGCCTGCCGGAAGAAAACTATGAAACCGTTCTCCGGAGGGCGGAAGCAGCCGCTAGGGCAGCCGCTCAGAGGAGCTTCGACCAAGATATTTTGGTGACAGATGTTTCAATCATTGTATCCGTACAAAATTATGGAGCGATCGCACCAGTTCTGACATTAGATGTTAGTCGTCCCCAATGGCGATCGCGTCCCGATGCTCAAAATTGGGCGACTTATTTTAAAACTGCGCGATCGCTACTTTTCTTTGAAAATAGCTCTAATGCAGTTCCAGCAGCTAGCAGTCTGCCAACCCAAAAATGACGAGTTTAGCTTGACACGGACTTCAGGAGATGCAAAGAGGTAACTCTTGGAATTCCCTCTGCTCCACGTCCCCATGTCCTACTTCAGCGTCAACCGATCAATTAAATTTACCTGTTGTTCTTCGCGTCATTGGATGGCCTAGAATAAGAAGGTTGTCAAAAATCGCGATATCTGCTGACATGGCTGTTCCTAAGAAGAAAACTTCCAAATCAAAACGAGATAAACGTCGAGCTACCTGGAGGCACAAAGCCGTCATCGAAGCTCAGAAAGCCCTCTCTTTGGGTAAGTCAATTTTGACTGGACGTTCTACATTTGTCTATCCAACTGCTGAAGAAGAGGAAGAAGAATCATAATTCTCCAGTCAGGAAAAGCATAAACAGCACCAATATTCTTACCACTGGATAAACGCTTTTTATTAGCTTTCCTGATTGCATTTTGAATGATAGATACTCTAAGCAAGCTCATTAGATCGAGAAAAATTGGTAGTGAGTAATTGGGAATATCCATTACCCATTACCTATTATCGATGAGTAATGATCAAGTAATCATATAGAAAGTAAAAAATCTGGTGCTGTTGGCAACTCAGCAAAAAGCTTGTAAATATCTTGAGAAAAATAAGTTTTCTCTAACTATGCTAGGAAAATTTTTTCAGAAACCAGAGAATGAAGAGGGGGAACGCGTTCCTCCTGGTCAACACTTAGCTAAAGGTTTCCCCGTATTAACTTACGGTGCAACTCCCCAAGTCAGCACTGAGGAATGGGAGTTTCGAGTTTGGGGTTTGGCAAAATCTGCTACCTTTAGTTGGTCAGACTTTATGGCGCTGCCTCAACATGAATTCACAGCAGACTTCCACTGCGTAACGCGCTGGTCTAAACTCGATGTTAAATGGACTGGCATTAAAGTTATAGATTTCATGGGTCTGATTGAGCTAGAACCGAAAGTAGCCCATATTATGGAACACTGCTACGGCGGCTACACTACCAATATTTCTGTAGAAGATTTTATGCGCGAAGAAAACTTCTTTGCCTTTAAAGTCTTTGGTGAAGACCTTCCATCTGAACACGGTGGCCCAATGCGGCTAGTTGTGCCCCATCTTTACGCTTGGAAAAGTGCTAAGTGGATTAATGGTTTAGAGTTTTTAGCTGGCGAAGAACTTGGTTTTTGGGAACGCAATGGCTACCATCGCCGTGGTGAACCCTGGGCTGAGGAGCGTTACAGTAATGCTTTTGCGTTTTGAGGGAATAGGTTACAGGTTATAGATTACAGTCAAGAAAAGCTGTACCCTATCACCTGTACCTTTAACCTTTTTATCCCAGAAGTTTCTTTATGAGTGGCAATTTGCCTTCATAAGGAGCGTATCGCCATTTTAAATCGAGCCAGAATGAGTTTTGCAATACGCTTTTGTTATGGGAAAAGGTTTCAAAACTAGCTTTGCCATGATAGTTGCCAATACCGCTATCTCCCACCCCACCAAATGGTAAAGACGAAACACCAACCTGCATCACTGTATCGTTGATACAAACTCCACCCGATGAAGTTTCCTGCAAAACTCGCTTTTGTAGGTTTTTGTTTTGGGAAAACAAGTATAGCGCCAAGGGTTTAGGTCTAGAGTTAATCAAAGCGATCGCTTCGGCAATGTCAGTATATTCAATAATGGGTAGAATGGGGCCAAAAATTTCTTCCTGCATTACAGGATCTTCTAAAGAGACATTATCAATCACTGTGGGGGCGAGATAACGCTCTGAAGGTTGGTTTTCTCCACCGATGATAACTTCACCATCTTTGAGAAAGTTAACCAATCTTTCAAAGTGTTTTTGACTGATGATCCTAGCATAATCAGGACTGTTTACAGGATTATTACCATAAAATTCTTTTAGGCATTTTTCCAGCCCATTCATTAAATCTTTTTTAATTGTTTTATTAACTAAAAGGTAGTCAGGAGCAATACAAGTTTGTCCAGCATTAATAAATTTGCCCCAAGTAATTCGTCTGACAGTGTGTTCAAGATTAATATCACTATCTACGATACAAGGACTTTTGCCGCCCAATTCCAAAGTAACTGGTGTAAGATATTTTGCTGCTGCTGCCATAACGATTTTGCCAACGGCTGTGCCACCAGTAAAAAAGATATGGTCAAATTTTTCTGCAAGTAGTTTTTGACTAGCTTCTACACCCCCTTCAACCACTGCAATATAAGCAGGGTCAAAATGTTTGGCAATAATCTTAGCAATAACATCAGACGTATGAGGAGCAATTTCTGAAGGTTTGATTATTGCACAATTACCGGCTGCGATCGCACCTACTAACGGTGAGATAATTAACTGAAATGGATAGTTCCAAGGCCCGATAATTAGAACAACCCCTAACGGTTCTGGATAAATTCTCGCTGAGTAAGAAAAAAAATCAAAAGAAACAGGTGCTTTTTTGGGCTTAGTCCAGGTTTTGAGATGTTTTATAGCATAATCGATTTCTTTGATGACCCCGATTTCTGTAAGGTAACTCTCCACTGTTGGTTTATGTAAATCTGCTTTTAATGCCTCGACTATTGACTCATCATGCTCAATGATTGCTTGCCTAAGATTTTTAAGTTGTTCAATACGGAAAGTGACATCTTTAGTTTTGCCACTTTTAAAAAACTCACGCTGATTATGAATAATATTGTCAATATTAGATAATTCAGTGGTAATCATTGTTTCGTTCCATAAAAAACTATTTATTCAATGTTATCGTTGCTATCTCAGCACACTTAATTTGTTAATTTTTATTATTTTCTAATATAGAATAATAAAATTATAAGTTATGAATTATCAGGGTAAAAATTCGGTAATTCATAATTTATAACTACTATTTTTCTAATTTTGTAGTCGGTAAAAGGACAATAAATACACTACCTTTGCCCAACTCAGAATTCAACAAAATAATGCCTTGATGTGCCTCGACAATTCGGCGAGCGAGATAGAGTCCTAAGCCACTACCAGAACTTTTGTGGCTACCTTGACGGAACCGTTCAAATATAGTTGCTTGTTCTTCAGGACGAATACCTGGGCCAGTATCCGCTATCTCAATGCTAATATATTCAAGGGAATTGGATTTTTCAGATAACTGAGATTGACTACTTTTATCTAACTGGCGTTGAGAAGTGAAACGAATAGTCACAGACCCAGAGTCGGTAAATTTGATTGCATTGCCGATAAGATTTGTAAATAGACGATGCAATTCTAAGCGATCGCCCATCACTGTGTTTGTGCTTGAATTCTCAGTAAAGTCCAAATTTAGGGACAATGCTTTGTCTTGAGCTAGAGGTGCCAATTCTCCAGTCACCTCCTCTAGCAATTGGCCCAGATTAACTGGTTGAAATGCCAAAGTTTTGCGACCTGCTTCAAAACGATAAACTTCCAATAAGGTGTTGACCATAGAAAGCAGGTTTATATTGCTACGGGCCATGATGGCGATTACTTCCTGCATTTGCGATGATAACTCTCCCAACGCACCTTGTTGAAATAGCATCAACATGCGATCGGCCGCCACTAAGGGAGTGCGTAAATCGTGGGTGAGGCGGGAGACAAAATCTTCTCGCTGGCGGGCAATTTCATCACGTTCATCCATACTATGTTTCAAACGCAGCAGCGATCGCACTCGTGCCAGCAATTCATCTACTGTTACAGGTTTGCGGATAAAATCATCAGCACCCAAGTCTAATCCGTGGGCGACGTTGGGCGCATCGTGGGCAGTTATCAACAATATAGGGATGTATTGTGGCAATTTCATCTCGCCACGAATGTGCTTGGTGACTTCGTATCCATCCATATCTGGCATCATCAGATCTAGCAGAACCAAGTCACAAGGAGAAGCTTTCAATTCTGCTAAGGCTGAGATACCATTTTCTGCGGTGCTAATTGTGTAACCTTCTTCCTCCAAAATAGTTTTGATCAAAAACACGTTATCAGGAGAGTCATCAACAACCAAAATTTTGTCAGAACGAGAAGATTGTGAAGTCATATAGATACAAGGTACGGGGTAAAAGGGAATTTTTGTAAGACTAGCTGTATTTGTAACAATTTATCTGGCAAGTTCTTTAGTAAGCTTCCCTACCTAAGAAGTATTTTTTCCTATTAAATTATGGCTGGTAGAATTTTAGTTTTGGATACAGTAAATGGTTGAATGACTTATGGAGACTTTGATGTATCGGTTTTGGTAGGAAACTAGAAATATAATTGCGTAGGCGATCGCCCAAGAGTAAAAGTGCCTTCTGAGTTTCTCACGGCAACAACTTTTTATGGTAGGGAGAGCTTTCTCGTATGTAGGATAACCCTTGTTGAGGATTCTGCACAATTTGTTTTCCAAATGAGAGGATAGAGAAAACTCTTGCCTCCTTCACTGAAACCAGTCAGATGTGTCTGAATCGTTCTCTTTTGCTGGCTCCGGCAGAAATTTTAGAGATGTTTTGAGTAAAATCCAATCCAGATAGAATGCAAGAATCTGCATTTTCAGAAAGTGGTTAAGGCGTTGGAAGCTTTCATCCCTCAGCAGCCATGCCCAGATTTGTTTCAGCAGTAGCACTAGGATAACTTCAACAGATTTCTTGAAAATCAGAGTAATTAATATTTCTAACATTGCGATCGCCTCAGTTGCTTGACTGAGTTCAATGTCGCAATTTTGTTTTGTAGTTATTTATTTGACTTGTAGTGACTTATCTTGACATCTGATGACTTGCCGTAATTCTGCTTGAAACGCACGCTAAACTGAACTTGAAGCTGATTTTACAATAGGTATATGTCGTTACCAAAAGACTTCCTGACACAACTAAAGCAATACAGCGAATTGTCAAACCGAGAAAAGGCAGTCTTTTTGGAAATCTTTGGTAATGGCAAGAGTCGAGTTCAAGTTGCACAAGTGCTTAACATCTCTAATAGCAATCTCAACAGTTTTCTAACGGGGGTTTACAAAAAGTTCAGTATTTGCGGCAGTGGGCCTGTGAAAGAAAGCCGCTTGCGAGAGTATCTTGAAAAGCGATATTCACAGCAGAAACCTTCTGGTAGCCCAACTGCTGACATTGCAGAGGATGATATTGATGCTCTAGTCCAAGAAATCCGGGAAAAGATTAAACCCAGCATCAAAGAAAAGTGTGGAACCATGCGGGTACTAGATATGCCCCAGCCAATAGAGTTAACGGGTGAACGGGGTATTTATACTAATGTCAACATTTTGGAAAAAATCACCGGACGCAGGCGGCTAGATATCTCTGAACTGCTGCAAGACTCTGACCCAAATGACTTTGAACGGTTTGGACTTAACAAGGTTAAAGAGAAGCGAATACCAGGACTGGAAGCAGTACAGCGACATAACAAACTGATGGTCTTGGGTAAACCAGGCGCAGGAAAGAGTACATTTTTGAAGTATCTGGCGATGCAATGTATTGAAGGGCGGTATTTGACAAATCGATTTCCCTTATTTATTACCCTTAAAGATTTTGCAGAAACGCCCAAACAGCCAGATTTGTGGGAATATATTGCTCAAAAATTGGCACTTTGTGAAGTACAGGATGCCAGCGTTAAAGCAGGCCAGCTTTTGAGACACGGTAAAGTATTGGTTTTATTGGATGGCTTGGATGAAGTCCGAGAGGAAGATACAAAGCGTGTCTTACGGCAAATTAGAGATATTGCCGATCAGTTTTATAACAATGAGTTTGTCATTACCTGCCGGATAGCTGCTAAAGAATACACCTTTGAAAGGTTCACAGAGGTAGAAGTGGCAGATTTTGACGAGGAGCAAATCGCCATTTTTGCTCAAAACTGGTTCCGGTTAAGCGATCCAGTAAAAGCTGAAAGATTTATGCACAAACTTGAGGATAACGAACCAATTAAAGAACTGGCTAGCAGTCCATTATTATTGACTCTGCTTTGTTTGGTATTCGGGGAAAGTGCAGATTTTCCAGCAAATCGTTCTGAGCTTTATAAGGAAGGTCTAGATATATTGCTAAAAAAATGGGATGCCAAACGCAATATTGAGCGTGATCAAGTTTATAAAAATCTGTCGTTGCACCGCAAGGTGGATTTATTGAGCCAAATTGCCCTGACTACCTTTGAGCAGAAGGACTACTTTTTTAAACAAAAAACGGTTGAGACTTATATTGCTGACTTCATTTACAACTTGCGCGATGCTCATACTGAACCCAAAAAATTAGAATTAGATAGTGAAACAATTTTGAAGTCTATTGAAGCCCAGCATGGTCTAGTAGTTGAACGAGCAAAGGGCATTTATTCCTTTTCTCACCTAACGTTTCAAGAGTATTTCTCTGCTAGAGAAATTGTTGCTAACTCTGCTTGGAATAGTTTGGTAAAACATATAACAGAGAGACGCTGGCGGGAGGTATTTTTACTCACTGTAGGCATGATGAGGAAAGCTGATGATTTAGTACTATTGATGAAGCATAAAATTGATGTAATTATCTCTAATGATGAGTATTTACAGGCTTTTTTGGTGAAAATATATGAAAAATCTTTATCCATAAAATCTAGATTGAATTTATCAATAATTAGATGTTTTTACTTTGAACATCTTCTTTTCTTTGGTTATGATTATGTACTCGATTCCTTAAACTATAATCTTGCCTCTGTTCTTGGTTTCAATCTTAGTAGCATGGAGCTTGAGGAAGAGCTTTTCTTGGATCATTGGCTTACCGATATAATTGAAACTTCTAACTCAAACCGCCACGAAGCATTAACTTGGATTTTAGAGTTAAATATTTATATTCAACCTGAATTACGAAAAGCACTTCAAGATTTACAAGAGCAAGTTATTCAATTAGAAACTCAAACAAATTGGGAAGATGGAAGAGATAATCTGCCTCCGGAATCCGAAATAAAATTAAGAAATTTAGCAA
Organism: Nostoc desertorum CM1-VF14; assembly: GCA_019359245.1. GTDB lineage: Bacteria > Cyanobacteriota > Cyanobacteriia > Cyanobacteriales > Nostocaceae > Nostoc > Nostoc desertorum. Next base: position 140,976 of record JAHHHR010000004.1, read on the forward strand.
TTAAATATAGAAAAATTTGTTACAGTTTGGAATTAAACGATTATCAACATCAATTGTTATCATCTTATTATGAAGCTAACAATTTATTGCTAGATTGCCTCAATAGTGATTGTTATGTCAGTCGTGAGGTGAGGCAGGAAATTGAAAATACTTTAGTGTTACCGATAAGTAAATTTAAAAATAGTCAATTTCAATAAGTACAAGCTCCTGCAATGTTATTGCATCGACTTGCAATGCTAATACATCGGTCTGTTATGTTCATGCATGAGAGCGATCGCATTTATTGCTCTGAGGTAATCCTATTCAAAACTTGCTGAAGTTCTACTGTGGAAAGAATTGCGATCGCACTTTCACCACAAAGTAGGCAATTTCGCTTATTCCTCAGAAGCGAGATTATCTAAAACTTGCTGGAATTTTGCTGTAGAAGGAATTGCGAGCGCATCCATTACAAAACTTGCACTGATTGAGTGTTAATTTCTGTTAAATTAACCAATCTTACATCATTTGTAAACAATGTTGTATTTAGAGATTTTGCAGTTGCTGCAATTATTGCATCAGGAAGCCTGAGTTTGTATTGTTTGCGAAATGCAATTGTTAAATTTTTAATATTACTATCAATACCAATGATTGTAATTTTATTTAAAAAATTAATAATTTGTGTTTCTTCTTCTAAACCGAGACTCGGATAAGAGAGCAATTCAATCTCAGTAATCACTGAAATAAAATATTGTCCTGATGGTAGTGGATTTACCAAGCGACCACCCAAAAAGTATAAGACTATATTTGTATCTAACAAAACTAAAGGTTGTGTCAACACCACTCATCCCTAATTCGCTGCTGATATTCTAAAGGGTCTTGAGTTAGTTGAATTACACCCGCATACTGGTTTAAATTAAACTTTTGTTTTTGTTGTGATTGATGAGCTTCTAATATCTTCTCAATTTGCTCCCAGTCCTGATAATCTATCAATACTGCTACCGGACGCATGGCTTCATCAGTCACAATTTTTTTCTTAAAAGGTAGCATGATTTTCTACATCAGATGCAATATTTAACTATTTGATCGTAACTCTAAAATAAAAAACTTATGAGGGCAATAATACTCTCATTTTTAAAAGCGATAAGTTGCCCGCTCATGAATTAAAACAAAAAGTACCTCTGTGCCATTGGTAAAACTGTCGCAGGTTCACAAATCAGCAACTCTTCATCTGCCCTGACTTGATATGTTTCTGGATCAACTTCAATGTGAGGTAATGCATCATTCAGCTTCATATCCCGCTTACTCAATTGGCGTGTCCCAGAAACTGCTACTGCTGCCTTTTGTAAACTTAACTGGCTGGGAATTTCTTTCTCTAAAGCTGCTTGGGAAACAAAAGTTAATGATGTGGCATGACGCGCACCTGCGAAACTACCAAACATGGGTCGCATATACACTGGTTGCGGTGTGGGAATACTGGCGTTAGCATCGCCCATTTGCGACCATGCAATCATTCCGCCTTTAATCACTATCTCTGGCTTCACGCCAAAAAATGCAGGACGCCACAAACATAAATCTGCTAATTTTCCCTCTTCCACTGAACCCACATATTCAGCAATTCCATGAGCGATCGCCGGATTAATAGTATACTTAGCAACATATCTTTTTGCTCTAAAGTTGTCTGCTTGTTGCTCACTTCCTTGTGGGTTAAGAGTTCCCCGTTGCACCTTCATTTTGTGAGATGTCTGCCAGGTGCGAATTATCACTTCGCCTACCCTTCCCATCGCCTGGGAGTCGGAAGAAATCATGCTAAATGCGCCTAAGTCGTGCAAAATGTCTTCAGCAGCAATAGTTTCCCGACGGATGCGAGATTCGGCAAAAGCGACATCTTCAGCGATCGCTGGATCAAGATGATGACATACCATCAACATATCCAGGTGTTCGTCTAAGGTGTTGACGGTGTAAGGACGTGTGGGATTAGTGGAAGATGGCAGAACATTAGATTGGCTGCAAACTTTGATGATATCTGGTGCGTGTCCGCCGCCTGCGCCTTCGGTGTGGTAAGTATGGATGGTACGATTTTTAAAAGCAGCGATCGTATCTTCGACAAATCCGGCTTCGTTTAGGGTATCAGTATGAATCGCTACTTGCACATCATACTCATCGGCAACGCTGAGGCAAGTATCAATTGCTGCGGGTGTGGTTCCCCAGTCTTCATGAAGTTTTAATCCCATTGCACCAGCGGCTACTTGTTCTACAAGTCCTTGGGGTTGACTAGCGTTACCTTTGCCCAAAAATCCTAAGTTGACGGGAAAAGCATCAGCAGCTTGCAGCATTCGGTAAATATTCCAAGGGCCGGGGGTGCAGGTAGTGGCATTTGTACCTGTAGCAGGGCCAGTACCGCCGCCGATCATGGTAGTAATACCGGAAGCGATCGCCACTTCAATTTGTTGGGGACAAATAAAATGAATATGGGCATCGATACCGCCAGCAGTGAGAATCATTCCTTCACCAGCTAAGGCTTCGGTTCCGGGGCCAATAATAATATCTACATTGTCTTGAATATAAGGATTTCCGGCTTTACCAATTTTGAAAATTTTGCCATCTTTAATGCCGATATCTGCTTTGACAATACCCCACCAATCGAGAATTAAGGCATTAGTAATTACTAAATCAACAGCACCATCGGCGTTAGAAATGGGGGATTGTCCCATTCCATCTCTGATAACTTTTCCGCCGCCAAATTTCACTTCATCGCCGTAGGTGGTGAAATCTTGTTCAACTTCAATAAATAATTCTGTGTCTGCAAGCCGGATGCGATCGCCTACCGTTGGCCCATAGGTTTCGGCGTAAGCGCGGCGATCCATTCTGTAACTCATAACTATTCCTCACAAACTGCGAATTTGGAATTTTTCAAACCTCATCTGGAAACCATTTCCTTCAGGCGAGGCACACATTACACCTACACTTACTATTTCTGCTGGAGTCAAATAAGTTAGCCGCAGCATTGTATATTCAGTTCCATTTAAAGAGTATTCCACCTCTATTGCTGTGCCGCGTCGAGTTACACGTACCCAAATTGCAGATGGATTTTGCGGCATTGGAATAACAGACCAATCCGAGTAATTGCGTGTTACTACTGCGCTAACTTGTTGCACGCCATTGACAAATTCAATGCCACATTTCAACCAATTCAACTCATTTAAACGTACCATCAGACCCGCTTGATCGTATAAATCCTGATATTGTCCGGTGATTTTCACTTCAGCAATAAAGTCACCTTGAATCTTTTGATAAAAAAAGTGACCATTATCTCGAATAAAACCGTAGTGAGTTTCCCGCCAGAAATCTGTTTTTGCGCCGGAAGTGATTGCTATCGCTTCATCTTTAACTTCCCAAACAGGCGGTTCATTGTACCATTCCATTTTCATAGCTACAGAGAACCGTTAATTTTGGCGTTGAAGCCGTAGACTTGGCGAGTACCAACGAGGGGGATTAGAGTTATTTCTTTTTCGTCGCCTGGTTCAAAGCGAACTGCGGTTCCGGCGGGGATATCGAGGCGCATTCCTCGCGCTTGTTCTCTGTCAAAGTTTAAGGCGGTGTTGACTTCATAAAAGTGATAATGGGAACCGACTTGTATAGGGCGATCGCCTGTATTTGACACTAGCAATTTTATAGTTGGACGACCAACATTTAGTTCAATTTCACCTGCTGGTGTGATAATTTCCCCAGGAATCATAATAAATTCAAATTTTTAAACTTAACGAATTGGATTATGTACTGTTACTAACTTTGTGCCATCAGGAAAAGTCGCTTCTACCTGTACGTCATGCACCATTTCAGGTATACCTTCCATGACATCATCCCGCGTCAATAGAGTTGTACCATAACTCATTAATTCAGCTACAGTTTGTCCATCTCTTGCACCTTCTAAAATGGCAGCAGAAATATAAGCGATCGCTTCGGGATAATTAAGTTTTAAACCCCTTCCTTTACGTCTTTCTGCTAATAAAGCAGCTGTAAAAATTAGTAACTTATCTTTTTCCTGCGGCGTAAGTTGCATTCTTATCCTTTCCTTCGCGTCCTTCGCGCCTTCGTGGTTCGTTCAAAGCTGCCACACTCTTGGTATACAATTACCACGATTTAAAAAAGAAACTCGCAGCAACTGCCAAACATTAATAAACCAGTTCCTCACCTCAGATGTAGAAGCACCGCGATATCGACACAATAATCCATGTTGTAATCGGCTAACACCCGCTTCTCCTTCCCCATTCCATAAATTTCGCGTTTTTTCGACAATTTCTGCTGAAACTGCACCACCAACCCAAACTAGACTACCTACTATTGGTTTTCCAGCCAAACCGTGGGGACTGTGGAAAATTTCTTTGCTACCCCGTAACCATTGCCGATCAATCCACAACGGAACATCTTGTTGCCAAATTTCAGTGTGCGATCGCAATTCTCCTTGTAAAAATTTCTCTCCCCTAGCACTGCGACCAAATCGGGTAATTTCCCAGCCTAACCAACTAGCCCCGGTTGCTAATTCTACCCGTAAATCTTGCCGATAAATCGCGTCGTTAAATAAAATTGTTTCTTGCGGTAACCACTCCAAACAAGCACCAGCGTCAACTTGCATTTGGATGGTCTGTCTAGCTTGTAAGCCATTGCTGCGGTATATTTTGCTTGCAGCAGCTGTAGTAATTAAGGCTTGGGTTTGGGGTTGGAGGTGGATGTTAGAAGATAAGCGATCGCCTCCTACCATTCCCCCAGCCGTGTGTAAAATTACGCTATGACAAACTTTTTTTCCTTCTGGATAGAACGGGCGTTGTACCTTCAGGGGCGCTTGTTGGTGATTGTAAATTAATTGGGTTTTACCCTGGCGATCGGCATAGACTAAATTAAGTTTGCCATGCCAACCTTCTGCTACTTGCGGATTGCAGGTCATTTATAAATTCAAGATTAAAGTTCAGATATCTTATATTTATTTAATGCATTCTCTGCTACTTTACTTGCAATTTATCATTGTTTTTCGCCAAGGTGTACGCTAGTGCGATAGACCATATAGACAAAACCACTCTCATCACGAAAGCGCTGATATAATTCTTGAAACCTATCAATAAGCCGTTCATATCTCAAGCCTTCACGCGGAAGGTAAGAAACACTCATTGCTCGTCCAATAAGTCCAGTTAAATCTAACTGTTGTCTATAAGTAAAATTATATTCATGGATGTTAATAAAATGGGGAGTTACTAACAGTGGCTCAACCGACTGCATTCGAGATTCTGCTGGGTGATTATTAGATGCTTCACGGACTATTCGGCTATATTCTGTAGTTAATGCATCCTCTTGATCGCGGTTATTCCACACCACAGCCAAGCGTACTGATGGTTTTAAAATGCGGTGAAATTCCAATAAAGTTGTTTCGGGATTAAACCAGTGGAAAGCTTGAAAACAAGTAACTAAATCAACTGATTTATCAGGTAGTTGGGTAAATTCTGCTGTTCCATCACGGAACTCAATCAAAGGATGTGGTTTAGCAGCTTCTCGCATTGCCGCGTTTGGTTCTATGGCTATGACATTAACTCGCCGTTCAGCTAATAGTCTTGAAGCAATTCCTGTACCTGCACCAATATCTGCTGCTACGAGTTGTGAATTTTCACCTAATCCTTCCAAGACAATATCAATTGCATCTGCGGGGTAGCTTGGTCGATATTTTACATAATCCTCTACTCTGTCAGAAAATCGGTTGAGTGGGTTTAAGGTATGTAAGGGGGTTGTTTCAGGATTAATTTGGCTCATGTATTTTGATGTAAAAGTAGAAGTGCGTAGGTGTAGTCCGTCATAGACATCGCTGTACTTCATAAAAGCGATATCATAACAATTAAACCGCTCCAAACAGTAACATCTACATACAATAATGGAAAGACTGCTAAACATCCACATTGAGAAATTACCAGAAGGCGTTTATTTAGCAACATCTGATGACCTTCAAGGTTTGGTAGCTCAAGGACGGACTGTTTCTGAAACTTTAGAAATTGCTCGTGATGTAGCGCGTAAGTTATTAAAAGCACAGTCTCGAATTTGATAACTGCTAAGACACCAAAAGGATGAAATTAAATTTTGAAGATGTAATTACACGCTTTAATCTCGAAAAAGCCACTGAGCTTAATGAGTTTAATAAGAAAATATCCGTGTGTCCCCTGAGCCTGTTTATTAGCCCTAGATGATAACGATAACCTGTGTTTGTTAAAAAATATGTGGTAAAGGTATCATGCTAAATCGATTGGCTAGCGAACATTTATCTTTAGGAACAGCTTTATATAAGGAAGTTTCAATAGACTTTCAAAAGGCTAAATCTTTTTTGAATGAAACAACAGGTAAAGCTGCTAACGGTTTTACTGAATTAAGTAATAAATCTCTTAGTAATGTATCAGAAGTAGCTGAAAAGGTAAACAGTTCTTTAAATGAAACTGTTGGCGGAGCAGTTACTACCATAACTAATAAGACTGGTGAAGCTATTAATACAGCTGCTGAAATTACAGACAAGGCGAAAGGCTCTTTAAGCCAAACAGCTGCAAAGACAAGCGACATTGTAGCTGAAAAAACTGGCAAAGCTATTTATACATTTACACAAAAAGCTGAACATGCTAAAGATTCATTGACTCAAACAGCAGAAAAAGCAGTTGATAATGTTAGCCTAGTCAGTGGTAAAGCAGTCAATACGATAGCAGAAACTGCCAAACAAGCGGAAGATTCTCTTCTAGAAACGTTTGAAAAAAGTAAGAACTCTGTAGAAGATACTATTCAAAAAGCCGAACAACTAAGTGCTACTGCTTCTACAGCAATTGAAAATGCTGTTAATGGTTTTATAAATCATCGATTGGATGCCTTGAATCTTTGGATTGAGGCTCATCCAGCAATCTCTTGGACAATTAAATCAGTCAGTTTGGGAGTTGATCACCCAATTTATTGCATAGTCATAATACTGTTAACTATTTTTATTCTGTGGCAATTAATTAAAACCTTTAGTCGTTTGATTGAGCAAGGCTTATTAGTTACATTAACTGCTCCTTTTAAATTCGTTCAGTCCTTATTCAAATTTAGCTTTAAATCCCTATCGATTTTTACAGACAATTCCACTTCTGATTTGGGTTCGCAGCCCAACAACGAACGGCTGGCAAAACTTTTAACAAGGCTCGAAGCAATTAAACAGGAGCAAAACGAAATTTTACAGCAGATTACAAACTTAGTCTCATCAACTAGATAACTGCTCTCTCTCCTCTTTCTCCTCTTTGCTGTTCTAACCAAACTACCAAATCAGCAAGTTCGGAAAAATCTAACAATGCCTCTCCCAAATTTTCTAACTGTTCAGCAGATAAATTCCGAACCTGCTCAACTAATGATCCATCAATATCACCAAAACGCCGTTTAAGTAGACGACTAATCAATTTAAATGCTTCTTTTTGAACGATATCTTGATAAATTACAGACTCTTTCATAATATCCTCCCGTAAAAATTGCCGAACCAAATCCTTTCCAAACCGCAAACCCGCCAGAATTTCTACACAACTCGCAATATTTTGTTGCTCCTCCTTATCTGGAATTGTAGCGACTTGTTCAGCCACTTGTGCCAGTAAAGTTTGTGGCGAGTCAGTTCGTGTCAAACTTGCTAAAGGTAACAGCGCCGGATTAGCTAAAAATAGTGTTGAATCTTGCTCCCAAAGACGAACAACCTGATATTGGTGAATCGTCGTGTTGTCCCGATATTCTTCAGTAAAAGCCATTTCATTAGTAGTTTCCTGCAAAAAGATTAGCACTTGCACTACAGGACAACGGTATTGACGCTTCAGCCTCACAGAATAATCGAGCATTCGGAAATTAAGCGCCGGATTAGATTTTGCCAAAGTTTGAAATTCAATGTGCAAAATTTGGTTAGCTGCTTGCAAAAATGTCACAGAATCTGCACGAATTGGTTCAAGCGTGAGTTCTGTTTTTAATACTTCAATTTGTTGCACCTCTACCCCAAGCAACCAACGGACAAACTCGGCTGGGTACTGTTCAGCTAAATATTTACAAGCGTTGTCGTAACTCACCCTCTTCTCCTGACACAAAAAAACAGCCGCCTCCACAAGGGAAGCAGCTGTTTTATTATGTAACTACAAAGTATTAGTAATCGAAGTCGCCGCCACCAGCACCAGCGCCAGCAGGAGCGCTATCCTTAGGCTCAGGCTTGTCAACTATAATACATTCGGTTGTCAACACCATACCAGCGATGGAAGCAGCGTTTTGCAGAGCAGAACGAGTCACTTTCGCAGGGTCAACAATACCAGCCTCTAACAAATCGACGAATTCGTTTGTTGCAGCGTTGTAGCCAACGTTGAATTCTTTCTCTTTCACGCGTTCAGCGATCACAGCACCATTCTGACCGGCGTTTTCAGCAATCCGCTTCAGAGGTGCAGGTAAGGCGCGAACGACAATCAACGCACCAATCAACTCTTCATCCTTAAGATTGCTCTTTGCCCAAACTTCCAATTCAGGAGCAAGGTGAGCCAGAGTTGTACCACCGCCAGGAACGATGCCTTCTTCCACAGCAGCTTTGGTAGCGTTGATAGCGTCTTCTAGACGCAACTTCTTGTCTTTCATTTCGGTTTCGGTCGCTGCACCAACTTTCACTACAGCAACACCACCAGAGAGTTTAGCAAGACGCTCTTGTAATTTCTCTTTGTCGTAAGAAGATTCGGTTTCATCGATTTGACGACGAATCTGTTCTACACGAGCCTTAACAGCAGCTTCGTTACCTTCGGCAACAATTGTGGTGCTGTCCTTGGTAATGGTGATCCGGCGAGCTTTACCCAAGCTATCCAGCTTGGTGTTATCTAGCTTCAAACCAGCATCTTCGGTAATTAGTTGACCACCAGTTAAAACGGCGATGTCTTCTAGTAGTGCTTTGCGGCGATCGCCAAAGCCAGGAGCCTTAACAGCAGCTACGTTGAGTACACCGCGCAAACGGTTTACTACCAAGGTTGCCAAAGCTTCTTTTTCGATATCTTCAGCGATAATTACCAAAGGACGACCAGCACGAGCTACTTGCTCTAATACTGGTACAAGGTCTTGAACTAAGGCAATTTTCTTGTCGGTCAGCAGTAGGAAAGGCTCATCAAAAACCGCCTCCATCCGTTCAGCGTCGGTAGCGAAATAGGGAGAGATGTAGCCTTTGTCAAAGCGCATCCCTTCAGTGATTTCCAACTCGGTGAACATAGATTTCCCTTCTTCTAGGGAAATTACGCCTTCCTTACCCACCTTGTCCATTGCTTGGGCAATCATTTGGCCGACTTCTTCGTCATTACCAGCCGAGATCGCACCAACTTGGGCAATGGCTTTGGAATCTTCCACTGGACGGGCGTGTTCCTTGATTCTGTCTACAAGGAAATTAGTAGCTTTGTCAATCCCGCGTTTGAGCGAAATTGCGTTAGCACCAGCTGCAACGTTTCGCAAGCCTTCTTTGACGATCGCATGAGCTAAAACGGTAGCAGTTGTGGTGCCATCGCCCGCGGCATCGTTGGTCTTAGAAGCAGCTTGACGAATCAAAGCTACACCAGTGTTTTCAATGTGGTCTTCTAATTCGATTTCTTTGGCGATCGTTACACCATCATTAACAATTTGTGGTGCACCAAATTTCTTTTCTAGGACTACGTTACGACCTTTAGGGCCAAGGGTAACAGCTACAGCCTCAGCCAGAATGTCCATGCCTCGTTCTAAGGCGCGACGGGCGTTTTCGTTATAGATAATGCGCTTTGCCATAGGTGTCTAAATTCCGGGAGTTAAGTCAATTTTTTCTTGAATTGGGCATTGGGCATTGGGCATTGTCTTTATTTTTGACATTCCCTATTCCCCATTCCCTACTAAATAACGACTGCTAAAATATCTTTTTCAGAAAGCAGTACATATTCTTCGGTACCGAGTTTAATGTCTGTGCCAGCGTACTTAGAGTACAGCACCTTATCGCCGACTTTAATTTCCAATTCTTGACGGCTACCGTCATCGTTACGCTTGCCAGGGCCAAGGGCGACTACTTCCCCTACTTGGGGCTTTTCCTTGGCGGTATCGGGCAAATACAGACCACCTGCGGTCTTTTCCTCAGAGGCGTTCACTTTTACGAAAACGCGATCGCTCAAAGGTTTAACTGTAGAAACGCTTAAAGATAAAGCTGCCATATTATTTCTTTCCCTTAGAGTTTAGCACTCTCGACTCCTGAGTGCTAATTTACCGAAAAGTAGCATCCAATGGCAAGAATTCTTTGAGTACGGGTTCCCGAACTAGAAATTCATTAGTGTACTTAAGTATAAATGCTTAATTATTTTTACTCTTCAGGTTTTGTTCAATAAGTTACGTATATTTCTATATGGTCATAGGAAGTCGGGAGTCAAGACTAGTGAAGAGTTTTCACAATGTCCAATGCCCAATCCCCCATTCCCTACTCAGTCAACTTTATTTGCAAAGCTTGGAAATTGTTATAGAACTGTAATCAGGGAGTCGCTCAATAAGTAACAATACAGTGATTCAGTCTAGCCATCAAATCCCCAAAACCACTAAATCTCCAGAACATAAATCCCTGAGTAATTGTGTAGAAATTTTAGGACTTGCAAAAATTCAGCAACACATTTTTATTGGCGCTGACCAGACAATTGCTAACTGCTGCTCAAAACGAGCTAGTCTGGAATCCTGGGAATACTTAAAAAAGCGGCTTAAAGAGTTAAAATTTGATGAGCCACAGCAGAGTCATCCCATTTGCGTCTATAGAACTAAAGCCAATTGCTTGCGCGTTTGTTGTTCTAGACCCATAATGGTGGTTTACCCTGATGGTGTCTGGTATCGCCAAGCAAGCCCGGAAGTTATTGAGCGGATCATCCAAGAACACTTAATAGGCAATGAGGTGGTACAAGAATATGCGTTTTTGACCCATTCTTTACCAGAAACTTCCTTAGTTTCTTGTGAACACCTCATAGAGGCTTAACAACCGAAGGATATGGTATTGCAGTAAGCTTTAAGAAAGTGCGGGTTGGTTTTGAGGTAGGGTCATCTTTAAGCCAATACTTAGCTTGTGAGTCAGAAGGATTATTATTTAATCAGTGTTTTTTCGCCCGCCACTTTCAATGCGCTATTATATATCGCATTATAGATACTACTGCTATACGTATCCTTGCTGGACTTTTGCTATCGAGCGACTAGTCTTTTAAAAATGCTCGGCATTTTTGAGACTTCGAGACAGCAAAGGCAAGTTAAGTAGGGAAAAGGACAACATCTCCAAATAACCCACCATAGAGGATAAATATTCAAGACTTTGATGGACCGAAGCGCGACAAGTGCCACTGCTATGAAAGAGCCCAGCATGAAAGATCACAAACGACTTCTATTGATTGATGATGACCCTAACCTCATCTTGCTGGTGAAGGATTACTTAGAATTCCGGGGATATGAAGTTATCACCGCCGAAAATGGACGTGAAGCTCTGGAAATTTTAGAGCAAGATGTTCCAGACATGATCATCTGCGACGTGATGATGCCGGAAATGGACGGATATACTTTTGTGGAACAAGTCCGGCAAAACGAACGCACCAGCTGGATTCCGGTTCTTTTCCTTTCAGCTAAGGGACAAAGTGCAGACCGAGTTAAGGGTCTGAATAAAGGTGCTGATGTTTATATGGTCAAACCCTTTGAACCAGAAGAACTCGTAGCGCAAGTTGAATCCTCGCTGAAACAAACTATCCGTTGGAAAGAACACCAAGCTAAAGGAGGCGAAAACGGTTCCCGCATCCAGGTTCCCTTCGATGTGCAATTAACCCCAACCGAACTCAAAGTAGTCCAGTTCGTCGCTAGGGGTTTAGCTAACCGGGAAATTGCTGAAGAACTAAATGTTAGTCAGCGCACGGTTGAAAGCCATGTGTCCAATATGTTGGGCAAAACCAATCTCCACAACCGCACTGAACTAGCACGGTGGGCGATTGAAAATCAAATGGCATAGTGAATTTTAGATTTTAGATTTTGGATTTTAGATTAATAATCTGAAATCCAAAATCCGAAATCGAAAATTGATTACCAACCATCTTCTTCAGGGCTGGATTGGTGCAAAACTTCTAAATCCAGTTCATCCAGGTAAGTTAAAGCGCTTTCAATCTGAGAAACAGTACCTCGCAGTTCCAGATCGAAGCAGCTATATTGTGGCACGTTTGCACTTACCTGAGCATCAGCAATAATGACTATAACATTATAGTGAGAAACCAGCCGTGAAATGACTGGTTCCTCATGCAAATCTTTAGGAATGCGAACTTGGATACGAGTTTGGGTGCGTCTATTATCTAAAATATCAGCATTAGATTTTACTTGTTTATTTGGAATTGCCATTCTAGCTTCCTACTCGACTTCTGGGATAAGGGTTTTATTTTGCACAATTCTTTTAACACTAGCGTCACTTATCCCACGCAGGCAAGCAAGGAAGTGTCTGTATTGGCAAATCATTAATCTAGATGTAATGAATATGAATAATTGCTCATAATTCGGTAGTTAGAAGCTTAATTGTCCTTTTATGGCAGTTTTCGAGCAAATCGAATATAGCCAATTTGTAGGGTTACAACAATTGTTGTAACCCTAATTTATTGTGTATAAGATTTAATACTGAAGTAACAACTGCTACATATGTTACTTTGCAAAAGTTTTAGGGAACTCTATTAATAGAACCTTATAGGTTTAAGTTAAGTCAGTGCAATAAAACCAAACTATGTAAACAAAAGTAAATAAGGCTCAAGCTCTTTCTCCCTCTGCTCCCTGCCCCCTGCCCCCTGCCTGATTGCGACAATAATTATTTACGCCGACCTACTTAACCCTCTGTTTAGATATTAATAAAAATCGATTCTTTAGGATATTTACTTCTGTGTAATGACCTATTGTATAAATCCCCATTGTCCAAAACCTGTTGATGCAGTGAATGCAAACAACCTTATTTGCCGTGCTAAGTCAGACAAACGATCCTACAATGGTATTAACCAAAATAGCCAAAGCTGTTGAAGCAATTAGCGATCGCCAGCTACAAAGAAATATAGCTACTGCCAGTGTGATCTTAGCAGGTCTGGTGCTAAATAAAAATGTAATTAGCAAGATTTTAAGGACTGAGATAAGGACTGAGATTATGCGCGAATCAGTCATTTATCAACAAATCCTAGAAGAAGGCGAAGCCAAAGTTAAAGCCGAAACAACAAGAAAGTTGGCTTTAAGTTTGTTGTGAATTGGAATGAGTTTAGGAAAAATTGCTCAAGTTACTGAATTATCTATTGAGCAAACTCAAGTTTTACAAGAGGAGATTCAAAAATCTTAATTTTAATTAATTGTTTTAGAAAATACATAGCTATACAAGCAAAACCCGCGAATGCGGGTTTCAAAGTTTTATCAAGTCCGTGCAGACGGAATTGGTTTGTGTAGACGCGATAACAGGTCTAAAATTTAAATTAAAACTCAGCACTTTGTGGTGTACGCGGGAACGGAATCACATCACGAATATTTCCCATACCAGTCATAAATTGCACAAGTCGTTCAAAACCTAACCCAAAACCGGCGTGAGGAACAGTACCGTAACGACGCAAATCAAGATACCACCACAAGTCTTCTGGGTTTAATCCTTGCGCTAACACGCGGCGTTCTAATACTTCTAAACGTTCTTCGCGCTGGGAACCGCCAACAATTTCGCCAATTTTAGGTGCAAGAATATCCATCGCACGGACGGTTTTTTCATCGTCGTTCAAGCGCATGTAAAAAGCTTTGATTTGCGCTGGATAGTCTGTAACGATCGCAGGCTTTTTAAATAATTGTTCAGCCAGGTAGCGTTCGTGTTCTGATTGTAAATCTAAACCCCAACTTACTGGATATTCAAATTTAACATCAGCTTTTTCTAAAAGTTTGATGGCTTCCGTATAAGTTAAGCGTTCAAACTGATTATTAATAATATTTTCGGCTGTTGCCAACACAGATTTATCAATGCGTTCATTGAAAAATTCCATATCTTCTGGGCAAGTTTCCAATACATATTTAAAAATGTGTTTGAGAAATGCCTCAGCTAAATCCATATCGCCTTCTAGATCACAGAAAGCCATTTCTGGCTCAACCATCCAAAATTCTGCTAAGTGGCGGGAGGTGTTGGAATTTTCGGCACGGAAGGTAGGGCCAAAGGTGTAGACGTTACTAAACGCCATCGCCATCACTTCCGCTTCCAACTGGCCGCTAACTGTTAAATATGTGGGTTTAGCAAAAAAGTCTTGGCTGTAATCTACTGCTTGGTTTTCTGTGCGGGGGATATTCTTTAAATCTAAACTGGTAACGCTAAACAGTTCACCCGCGCCTTCGCAGTCGCTAGCGGTGATGATCGGTGTGTGTACCCACAAAAACCCTCTTTGTTGGAAAAATTGGTGAATTGCTGTCGAACAAGCATTTCTGACGCGGAAAACTGCACCAAAGGAATTAGTACGCGATCGCAAATGTCCGATGGTTCGTAGAAACTCAAAGGAATGACGTTTCTTTTGCAGGGGATATGTATCGGGATCAGCTTCTCCGTAAACTTTCACGGACTCGGCTTTCAACTCAATTCGTTGCCCTTTACCAAGAGAAGCCACTAGTACCCCTGTCACCTCGACAGCAGCACCTGTATTCAGTTTTTTCAAGATAGCTTCGTAATCTGGCAAATCCTGATTAATGACAGCTTGCAAATTAGCTAGTGATGAGCCGTCATTGACTTCAATAAAAGCAAACCCTTTGGACTCGCGTTTCGTCCGCACCCAGCCTTGAACTTGGAGGGACTCATCAGGTTGACCACTTCGCAATATTTCTGCAATCCGTCGATTCGCCATATTTACCCAGCATAAGACTTTAATATCCAGCCTATGATAACGCCCATTCCACCAAAGCGGACGACTTGCCAGAAAGGTTTTTTGAGGCTACGCCAAGAAAATAACTGGCTTTCTAAGTTCACTTCTAGCATTTCCAACTGCTGTTGAATTTGCCGTAACTCTGCTTTGATTTCTGGTGTTTGAGATTTATTGTGCTTTAGTTGATCCCGGCGCTGTTGCCATTGTGCCTGTTGTTGGCGATCGCGTTGCACTTGATCATAACGTTCTTTTAAAGATAGGAGCGATCGCTCTACTTCCTCTAGTTCTTGTTCAAAATCTGGTTCTGGATTTTCTGCTGACGGCTGTGATTGTTTAGGCGGCTTCATTTACAAGTAGTAAAGTAGAAGTAAATGCAAATGTGCCAATAGTTATGTCCCAATTTACCCAGCTGCCGAAAACCAGTCAACTGAATGAACTTAGTACTCTAGAACTTGCTCAAGCCCTTATGGAAAGACTGAGTATTTCCCCTAACGATTGGCATCGCCTCAAGTCTAACCGCAATTCCCGCGCTAATGAACAAGTGGCAGCAGCGATTGTGTATCTTTTAAAGAATCAGCCACAAGAAGCTCAAGCTAGATTAGAACAGGCAATTGGTTGGTTAGATCGCTCCATTTCTGCCCCTCCCTGTCCAACTCACGGCAAAAGTTAGGAGCTAAAAGTTAGGAGTTATGAATTATTATTCAACTCCTAATTTTTAACTCCTAACTCCTAACTCCTAATTACGTTCCCGTCGCAGAGATAGTCCTCGGCGATTTTCCATTTGCTTACAAAGCCTCAATTCTGTGCCTTTGCGGTTCCACTCTACCTGATCAAAAATTTGGTGGAGAAGACATAAACCACGGCCACTTTCTGATTCATCTGGTGGTAAATAGTCTGTTGGCTCTTCTTCACTAGTAGATGAAGGAGTAAAGCCGCTACCCTGATCTGATATTACCCACCAATATTGATTATCTATTAGAGAAAAACGGACTACAACTGTTTTACTTGGGTCAAGATTATTGCCATGTTTAGCTGCGTTTACTAGGGCTTCTTGAAGTCCTAGCCGCAGTTCTGCTTGTAATTTTGATGGGATTTCTGCCAACAGTAAATCTAATATTGGACAAAGGTAGAGGGTTGAGGCAAAGCTAATAGTGCCCCAATAACGTGCAACTGGACGGAGTGAAATTGTAATCACAAGAGAAACCCCATAGCTTTCAGTTAGCTAGACATCAGTTTGCTATTACAGGCACCCTGATAAAATTGAGGTGGTCATGCTGCCTTCAAACTTGCGTCTTTAAAACTAAATTTTGAAAATGCTAGGGAGCATTTGCTCTATAGTATGAGTTGGGATTGCTTAGATAGATAACGGCTGGAATACTTTTGATAATGAATTCAGCAACTTAAAAAGATGCTAGTAATTTGACAGAGTATTGGCATACTCTAGTTAATTGCCGATTTGTAATTTACACAATCCAATTCATATTTCTAAGAACCTATGCAACTTGAATTTATTTAAACAAAATGAATTTTTATTTTTGCCTTAATTCAATTTTAGCATCTTTAGTATGCACTAGACTAAAAATTTCAAATTTCAGTTTTTGTAAACGAACTACTATCCTTGTGCAAATCTGATAGCGCAAGAAAGGCGGCAGCTTCAACATGAGCAGTTTGAGGAAAAAAATCAGCAGGTTGTACCCGTGTGATTGTATATTGCCCATCTTTACAAAGCAATTTCAGGTCACGGGCGAGGGTGGCTACTTTACAGCTGACGTAAACTATCCGAGATGGTTTCAATTGCCGTAAAGTTTCGATTACAGCCTGATCGCACCCCTTCCGTGGCGGATCGAGTATTACTACTTCTGGTATTGTGCCCATTTTTGGAAGCAATTTCTCTACTGCCCCGACTTGGAATGTCACATTATCAATTCCGTTGCGGTGGGCATTCAAAATAGCTTGTTCCACTGCTGCTGGTTGCACTTCTAATCCTGTGGCAATTCGTACTTTTTTGGCAAGGGGTAAAGTTAAAGTCCCAATACCACAGTAGGCATCAACTAGCAACTCATGCCCTTGAAGATTGAGTTCTGATTCGATTACCTGCAATAGTGCCTCTGCTGTTTCTGTATACACTTGAAAAAATGTATCTGGGCGCACTTGAAATTCCAGTCCAGCAAAAACTTCACGCAGGTGTGGGACTCCAGCGATGCAACGGGTTTCTGATCCAAAGATAGCATTTGTGCGATCGCTATTGCGGTTGAGTGACACTCCTACTAACTGCGGATAACGTTTTAACCATTCCTGCGCTTGGGTTTCAATTCCTGATAAATTCCAGTCTTTCACCACCAAAGTCAGTAACATTTCTCCAGTGTGTCGGCCAATGCGTAAACCGAGATGGCGAATTTGTCCAAGATGGCGCTGTTCGTCATAGATTCGCCAACCCCGTTGTTGGATATCCTGCTTAACTTCGGCAAGTAAGGGATTTAATCGCGCGTCTTGGACTGGACATTGATTTAAATTAATTAATTGGTGACTACCTTTTTGGTAGTAACCAGCTTGTACCTGTCCCGTTGCCGATATACCCAGAGGATATGTAGATTTATTACGGTAACCTAAAGCAGAAGCGGCGGCGAGTACCGGATCTACCGGTGGTTGGACAAAACCGCCAATGCGCTCCATTGCTTGGATAACTTGGTTTTGCTTGGCTACTAGCTGGTAGTCATAATCAATATGCTGCCACTGGCAACCACCGCACTTATCCGCCACAATACAACTAGGCCGGATACGGTGGGGAGATGGTTCCAATAGCTCCTGGAGCTTCCCGTGGCCGTATTTTGGTTTAACATGAACCAAGCGGACAATGGCGCGATCTCCTGGTACAGTATCTGGGACAAACACTACACGCTCATCAGCGCGTCCCACACCATCACCTGTATCACTCAGGTTAGCGATCGTTACTTCAATCAATTCACCCTGTTGCCAAACTATTTTAGTCATTAGTCATTAGCCATTAGTCATTTGTTATTGGGCATGGAGCATTTGACATTAGTTATTAATTCTTCTTCCCCTGCTCCCTCTGCTCCCCACTTCCCACTCCCCACTCCCTAAAAAGATAAATTCAATACATAACTAGCTCGTATCCCTTCACTTGTGTACCTCCAACTCGCTAAACTAACAGATAATATTTCAGGTGATTTCAATAATCATGACTGTAATTAGCCAAGTTATTCTCAAAGCCGACGACGAACTGCGTTATCCCAGCAGTGGCGAACTTAAAAACATCAAAGACTTTTTGGAAACCGGCGTACAACGGACGCGGATTGCGGCTACCTTAGCCGAAAACGAAAAAAAGATAGTTCAAGAAGCAACCAAACAACTTTGGCAGAAGCGTCCTGACTTTATCTCCCCTGGAGGTAATGCTTATGGAGAACGCCAACGCTCTCTATGTATCCGCGATTTTGGCTGGTACTTGCGTCTAATTACTTATGGTGTGCTTGCCGGCGATAAAGAGCCAATTGAAAAAATTGGTTTGATTGGTGTGCGGGAAATGTACAATTCATTGGGCGTTCCCGTGCCTGGAATGGTAGAAGCGATCAGTTCCCTCAAAACAGCCTCCCTTAGCTTACTGAGTGCAGAAGACGCAGCCGAAGCAGGGCCCTACTTTGATTACATCATTCAAGCGATGTCTTAATACAAAGTGTGTGCTGGTTCTAGGAGTATACTTCCGGTCTACTAGAGTGAGTGCAATAAGCGCTCGATAGGCATAAGATACCCAATTTGATCATACCTTCCCCACATTTGGTAGTGGCTATGGCTAAATCTCTGTCAAGTTACTAACCAGTTGTGGGGAAATTTATTTAAGTATAACTATGGGGCATTTCTCAAAGGATGAAAGACATACGGACACAAAAAACCGACAGTCCTTGATTAAGGCTGTCGGCAATTAAGTGTGTTCCCTATTAATGACTCGGCTAGAGTTCAGTTGTCATTAATTATGCCTAGTTAGCGATCGCGGGGAGACGATCCTAATCATATATATTTGTGATTCTCGTCACATGATCGTTATAACTAAACTGCATATACTCTGATGCTATATTTATTACAGTATATATGCACGATTTTAGACTTAAGAATATATACGCTAGTAGATGCATTTTCAGCTTAAAAGCAAACGGCACTAATTAGAGACTCAGGAGCTAAAACACCAGATAGAGGAATTAACAAACCTATGCCCCATTTGCCAAAGTGCTGTAGCAGAAAGAGCTATCTGCAAAGATAAATTTCTCAAAGCCCCTTGTAGACAAGCTAATGGGGTTTTCATTGTTGTTGAAAGTGATGTTGGCACTTTTGAGGATATTGCTAGAAATAACACCAGATACGATCAGTTCAGAGCGATTGAAAGCTCTCAAATCGAGCGTGTCAAAACCGTCTTCGCCATCAACAGTAGCAGCACCGAAACCTCTGAAATAATCATCCCCAGTGCCCAGAGCAATCTTGATGCCGCCACCGATAGAAACTTTCTGTTGAACTCCATCTAGGATACTGGTGGCGATAATTTCGTCATTGCCATCGCCAGTCTTGATGATTCCTTGTCCATAAATGCCGTATGCAGTACCACCAATTGTTGCTGTAGCCTGTCCGGTAAGCTTGTCAGAACCATTGTCGGTATCAATCACTCCATCGTTGACGATGCCATAGGCGGTGGCGTTTGTTCCAGAACTGTTCCCATAACCCGTAATCGTGTCATTGCGCCAACCTGTAGTGATAGTGCCGTCTTTAGTGTTCTGGATGCCGGTTCCAGCACCGACGTCGCCGATACCATCAGAAGTAAGGTTGCCGATGCCACCAGTACCAGTTCCGATAATCGTGTCTTCTCCGTCTCCTGTATCCAATTTGCCACTGTTGGTGATGCCGATCCCAGTTCCGCCGTCGTTACGAGCTATCCCGCCGTTACCGCCAGTACCGATACCAGTGATTGTGTCTTCTCCGTCTCCTGCATTCAGACTGCCACTGTTAGCGATGCCTGCCCCAGCTGTTCCAGCTCCACCGTTGCCATTATTATCGCCATTGCTGCCAGTTCCTGTACCGGCAATCGTATCTTTTCCGTCCCCTGCATTTAGAGTGCCACTGTTAGCGATACCTGTGCCAGTAACGCTGATGACGTCGAAGTAGATAAAGTTGGGGATGCCAGTAGTACCGATACCGGTGATTGTGTCTTCTCCGTTTCCTGCATTTAGAGTGCCACTGTTAGCAATGCCGATCCCACTACCTGTGCCGTTGCTGACGCCGCCGTTGATGTCGTTGCCTCCAGTACCAATGCCGGTGATCGTGTCTTCTCCGTCTCCTGCATTCAGACTGCCATTGATGCTGATGCCTGTGCCAGTACCACCCCTACCGTTGCCAACGCTACTACCGCCGTTGCCGCCCTTCCCTGTACCAGTGATCGTGTCTTTTGCATTCCCTGTATTCAAACTACCACTGTTGGCGATGCCAGTCCCAGTTCCGCCGTCACCACCTCCCGCATTGCCAGTGGTGCCGCCGTTACCACCGATACCAGTACCTGTGATCGTGTCTTCTCTGTCTGCTGTATCCAGTTTGCCACTGTTGCTGATGCCGATACCATCTCCACCGGCACCGCCACCGTTGCGGCCATTGCTGCCGTTGCCACCCGTACCAGTACTGGCGATCGTGTCTTCTCCGTCCCCTGTATTAAAATTGCCACTGTTGCTGATGCCAGTCCCAGTTCCACCGGAGCCCCTATTACCAAAAATATAGCCGCCGTTGCCGCCGTTGCCTGTACCGACGATCCTATCTTTTCCGTCCCCTGCATTTAGAGTGCCACTGTTGGTGATGCCTGTCCCAGCTCCACTGACCCCGATTATGGCGCCCCCGTCGTCAGGATTTCCACCTCCGCTACTACCGCCATTGCCGCCAGTACCGATGCCAGTGATCGTGTCTTCTCCGTCCCCTACGTTGAGAGTGCTAGTGTTAGCAATACCAGTTCCAGCTCCACCGTCACCAGGAATCAGCATACTTTCGTTAGTTCTGCCACCGTTACCGCCCTGACCAGTGCCTGTAATATTGTCTTGCCCGTCGCCCGTATTCAAACTGCCAGTATTGGCGATGCCGATCGCACTACCACCAATGCCGCCGTTGCCACCAATGCCGCCGTTGCCGCCATTACCTGTACCCGCGATCGCGTCGTTTCGGTTCTCTGTATTCAGACTGCCACTATTGGCGATACCGATCGCACTACCACCATTGCCTCCAGGAGCGAGTTCAATGCCCTTGCCGCCGTTGCCACCCTGACCTGTACCTGCGATCGTGTCTTCTCCATCGCCTGCATTCAGTTTGCCACCATTGGCAATGCCTGTCCCAGTACCGCCGTTACCGTTACCTTCGAGGTCGTTTATGCCTGTACCGATACCAGTAATCGTGTCTTTTTCTGAGCGCGTACAAATAAAACCTCCAGTTAAAATGTCAATGCCAATTGCCACAGATACATTTAACTGTTCTCCGATTAAAGTGTCAGAACCAGTGGTGCCAATGAAATTTGGTGGAACTGTTAGTCTAGGCATAATCAAAATCCTCTGAATTAAGCTTAAATAGCTATATTTATGTAGGTGCGTAGGCGTAGTTCGCTACAGGCATCGCATCCTATAAATTGTTTCTGTGTTCAGAATAATGTCTCGTCTGACAGGCTGATAGCCATTTCTATAGCCTGAAAATTACTTCTACATTATTACAAAAAATAAAATTTTATTACTTTTTGCTCAGTACAATTACTACTATCTTAAAATTTAATACAATTTGTCTTTAGACGTATTACGAATATTCTATTGAGTAAATCTATTTATTTAGTTAATCTTTAACATTTAGCCATGAACCATCGTAGAACTGCACCTACAGGGCAAGTAAATCGATAGAATAATGCTCTATACAATTGGTGCATTATTTTCATGACCGCCACATCTCCTGCTTCCTTTTCTCCTCAAGAAATAGCTGCTGAAGGTCTTAAACCAGAAGAATACGCAGAAATTGTCCGTCGGTTAGGACGTCATCCCAACAAAGCTGAACTAGGAATGTTTGGGGTGATGTGGTCAGAACATTGCTGTTACAAAAATTCTCGACCTCTACTCAAACAATTTCCTACTGAGGGGCCCCGCATCCTCGTGGGGCCTGGTGAAAATGCTGGTGTTGTAGATTTGGGCGACGGACTCCAACTGGCTTTTAAGATTGAATCCCACAACCACCCATCAGCTGTAGAACCATTTCAAGGTGCAGCAACGGGAGTAGGCGGTATTCTCAGAGATATTTTTACAATGGGTGCGCGTCCCATTGCTCTATTAAATTCCCTGCGCTTCGGTTCCCTAGAAGATGCCAAAACTCAAAGGCTGTTCCAAGGCGTAGTGGCAGGAATTTCACATTATGGTAATTGTGTGGGAGTACCCACCGTTGGCGGCGAAGTGTACTTTGACCCTGCTTATTCTGGTAATCCCCTGGTGAACGTTATGGCACTAGGGTTGATGGAAACATCAGAAATCGTCAAATCTGGAGCATCTGGCTTAGGCAACCCCGTGCTTTATGTTGGTTCTACTACCGGGCGCGATGGCATGGGAGGCGCAAGTTTTGCCAGTGCAGAATTAAGCGATCAGTCAATAGACGATCGCCCTGCCGTGCAAGTGGGCGATCCATTTTTGGAAAAGTCGTTAATTGAAGCTTGTCTGGAAGCTTTTAAGACAGGTGCAGTTGTCGCCGCCCAGGATATGGGAGCAGCCGGTATCACCTGTTCTACTTCAGAGATGGCAGCAAAAGGCGGTGTGGGAATTGAACTGGATTTAGATAAGATTCCCGTCAGAGAAAGGGGGATGGTTCCCTATGAATATCTGCTTTCGGAATCTCAAGAACGAATGCTGTTCGTTGCCCACAAGGGGCGTGAGCAGGAATTAATCGACATTTTTCACCGTTGGGGACTTCAAGCTGTTGTCGCTGGTACTGTCATCGCTGAACCCATTGTGCGGATTCTCTTTGAGGGTGAAGTTGCAGCAGAAATTCCCGCCGAGGCTTTGGCGGAGAATACCCCACTATATAACCGGGAATTATTGACAGAACCGCCAGAATATGCAATTAAAGCTTGGGGATGGACACCTGATTCTTTACCTCCTTGCACAACTGCTGGAATAGAACTCCAAGAAGGCGTGCAAAGTTGGAATGATATTCTGTTAACTTTGCTCGATACACCCACGATCGCATCTAAAAACTGGGTATATCGTCAATATGACCATCAAGTACAAAATAATACAGTAATACTACCAGGTGGTGCAGATGCGGCTGTTATCCGTTTACGTCCCCTTGAAGAAATCCCGAATCTAAAATCCCAAATCCCAAATCTAAAATCAGGAGTGGCAGCAACAGTAGATTGCAATCCTCGTTATGTTTATCTTGACCCTTATGAGGGAGCTAAGGCAGTGGTAGCAGAAGCTGCACGCAATCTTAGCTGCGTGGGTGCAGAACCTCTGGCGGTAACGGATAACCTAAATTTTGGCTCTCCAGAAAAACCGATTGGTTACTGGCAATTAGCAGAAGCTTGTCGCGGTTTGGCAGAAGGTTGTCGAGAATTGGCAACACCTGTCACAGGCGGTAATGTCTCTTTGTACAATGAAACTCTTGATTCTCAAGGTATTCCACAACCCATTTATCCTACTCCTGTTGTGGGGATGGTGGGCTTGATTCCTGATATCACCAAAATTTGTGGTCAAGGTTGGCAAGCAGTCGGCGATGTGATTTATCTTCTCGGATTGCCTTTGGCATCCGAAATCAGTTTAGGAGCATCGGAGTATTTAGCCACTATCCACGATACTGTTGCCGGAAAACCGCCACGGGTAGATTTTGACTTAGAACGCCGTGTCCAGAAAGTTTGTCGTGAAGGAATTCGTAATGGTTGGGTACGTTCAGCCCACGATTCTGCTGAGGGGGGAGTGGCGATCGCAATAGCAGAATGTTGCATTTCTGGCAATCTTGGTGCCGAAATCAATTTAGAAATAGCACCAACACAGTTAAACCGCTTGGATGAGGTGTTGTTTGCCGAAGGTGGTGCCCGGATTTTTGTTTCTGTAGCATCAGAACAACAAGAAATTTGGGAATCATATTTACAGGAACATCTGGGTCAAGAGTGGCAAAAACTGGGCACAGTTCGTAATTATGAGACGGGTTTGGGGGTTTTCACTACTGATAACCAAGCCTTAATCAAAGTTAGGATCGAAGATATGAACGATCGCTATTTCCATGCGATCGCTAGGCGTCTCGCCATCCATACCACTAACCCCAGTTAAACAAGTCAGGGGTTAGGAATAAACAGCATAATCCCTAACTCTTCACTTCTAAACTTCTAACTTTTTTAGTAGCGTCCTCGATCATAATTACGGTAATGTTTTAATAGATGGTTAAAGATTTATTAAGAAAGCTGCAACTATCTATAGACATAATCCCAGTGACTTGACCCCCCCACCAGGAGCAAAGCTAGCATGATTTCGATTCATTCTGTCACTTCGGATGAATACCCCGACCAGACCAACAACCCAATCAATAGTCATGAAGATCAGCCTGACAAGCCAGAAGAAGCTTGTGGTGTTTTTGGCATCTACGCACCAGGAGAGAACGTTGCTAAACTGACCTACTTTGGATTGTATGCCCTCCAGCATCGGGGTCAAGAATCAGCTGGTATTGCCACCTTTGAGGGTACACAAGTTCACCTCCATAAAGATATGGGCTTGGTGTCTCAAGTCTTTAATGAATCCGTTTTGGATCAGTTGCCTGGTAGCCTTGCTGTTGGTCACACTCGTTATTCAACCACAGGTTCTAGCCGCAAAGTTAATGCCCAACCCGCAGTACTGGAAACTCGCTTAGGTTCATTAGCTCTTGCACACAATGGAAATTTAGTCAATACAGTACAATTGCGTCAAGAGTTGCTTGAGAAAAAATGCAACTTAGTCACGACAACAGACTCAGAAATGATCGCTTTTGCGATTGCAGAAGCCATTAACGCTGGCGCAGATTGGCTAGAAGGTTCAATTCAGGCATTCCATCGTTGCCAAGGAGCCTTTAGTTTAGTTATTGGCACTCCTGACGGCGTTATGGGTGTTCGGGACACTAACGGCATTCGCCCCTTAGTAATTGGCACTTTGGCTGGTAATCCAGTCCGTTACGTTTTGGCTTCCGAAACTTGTGGTTTAGACATCATTGGAGCCGAATACCTGCGAGACGTAGAACCAGGTGAATTAGTTTGGATTACTGAAGAAGGTTTAGCTTCCTATCATTGGAGCCAAAAGCCCCAAAGGAAACTGTGTATCTTTGAAATGATTTACTTTGCTCGTCCTGATAGTGTCATGCACAACGAGAGTTTGTACAGCTATCGGATGCGGTTAGGACATCAACTAGCTAAAGAATCCTTTGTAGATGCCGATATTGTCTTTGGTGTTCCTGATTCAGGTATCCCTGCTGCGATCGGATTTTCCCAAGCTTCTGGTGTAGCTTACGCCGAAGGACTGATTAAAAATCGCTATGTTGGACGAACTTTTATTCAGCCAACCCAAACCATGCGCGAGTCAGGTATTCGGATGAAACTCAACCCCCTCAAAGATGTGCTAGCGGGTAAACGAGTAATTATTGTTGATGACTCGATTGTACGGGGTACTACCAGCCGTAAATTGGTCAAAACTTTGCGTGAAGCGGGTGCGCTAGAAGTACACATGCGAATTTCTTCTCCGCCAGTAACTCATCCCTGCTTCTATGGCATCGATACTGATTCTCAGGATCAGTTAATTGCTGCTACCAAGTCAGTAGCGGAAATTGCCAAGCAACTGGAAGTAGACAGCCTCGCCTATCTTAGTTGGGAAGGAATGCTAGAAGCGACACGAGAAGACACCAATAGTTTTTGTTCTGCCTGCTTTACTGGAGATTATCCTGTAGCGATTCCTGAGCAAGTGAAGCGTTCTAAATTGAGTTTAGAAAAGGTAGTGGTGTAGAGGCTACTGGCATTAGGGAGATGAGGGAGTAGGAAGAGCAAGGGGTGAGTAATAACTCTTAACTGCTAACTCCTAACTCCCAACTAATGCCCCTTTTTCACTCAGGTTAAAATAGCTAAATCCCCTAACAAAGATGGTTTATGAACCAGCCAATATCTGAGAGAGTGCGCTGGACTACCGCCGATTTAGAGTTGTTTCCAGATAACGGGAACCGCTATGAAATTATTGACGGAGAATTGTTTGTGACCAGAGCGCCTCACTGGAACCATCAAAAAGTTTGTGCCAGAATTATTGCTCCATTGGATACTTGGTCACAAGCTACCTCGTTGGGACAAGTCGTACCTGCTCCAGGAATCATTTTTGGAGATAATGATAATGTGATTCCTGATGTTGTCTGGGCTAGTAATGAGAGATTGCCCCTGCTTTTGGACGAGGCGGGGCATTTGACTGGTGCGCCAGAACTGATAGTAGAGGTTCTATCTGCTGGTATTGAAAATGAAAAGCGAGATAGGGAACTTAAACTAAAGCTTTACTCAGCAAGAGGTGTCAGAGAATATTGGATTGTAGATTGGCGTAAGCAACAGGTGGAAGTTTATCGACGTGAACAAGCGAGTTTAAAGTTAGTTGGTACGTTGTTCAATGGTGATGAGTTGAACTCACCCATATTGCCTGATTTTAATTGTGCGATGTCTACGACGGGCTACGCCTACGCATCCTTATTTACTTAATCCAAGTTTGCATAATTGCCGTAACTTTTTACTATTAGCAATTTTTAATAAATAGTGACGCACACAGGTGAAAGCGCAATGTCTCAGGAGTATTCAATTGAGCAAGTTCCTAAGAATCTGGATAAAATTTTTCAGGGAATTGAACAAGGCGAATCGGTACAAATTACGCAACAGGGGCAGCAAGTTGCTGTGATTCTACCTGCGGCTGAATATCAGCGTTTGTTGCATGGAAAGCCGGGTTTTTGGGAATCTGTAGAGCGATTTCGTCAAGAAATTATGGAAGAAGGAACCGAGATTGATCCCGATGAAGTTTGGAAAGATGTACGCGACAAGTCTCCTGGACGAGAGATCATCTTGTGAGCCGCTTTTTACTGGATACTAACGTCATCTCTGAGCCATTAAGACCACAACCGAATCCAGCAGTTATCCAAAGGTTGCAACAGTATCAAGGGGAATTTGCTATTGCTTCTGTTACTTGGCATGAATTGCTATTTGGTTGCTATCGTCTGTCCGCTTCTAAAAGGCGAGAGAGAATTGAGCAGTATCTCTTGCATATAATCCAACCAAATATTTCTATCCTGCCCTATGATAATGTGGGAGCCGAATGGTTTGCTTTAGAAAGAGCGCGACTGGTAACTATAGGAAAAACTCCCGCGTATCCAGATGGACAGATTGCAGCGATCGCAAAAGTAAATAGTCTGATTTTGGTAACAAATAATGTTTCAGACTATGCCGATTTTCAAGAACTTCAACTAGAGAATTGGTTTTGTTAGTTGAGTAGGTTACTTTTTTCAAGATGGCAAAACTACTTTTAATTGCAGAGCGATGTCTAAGTAGTGGAGCTTAACTATGCTGTAAAAACTCGACCTTGGGCAATAACGGGTCAGTCACAATACCCACACCGCTAAAACCCCAACGTTTGAGCAAGTTTCCTAACTGTGTACGCGGAATAGATTCCACAGAAAAGCGATTTGCCACTTCTGCTGCGTGGGTGTTGAGATAGCTTAAGGCATCAAAGTTTTCCTGGAAGAGCAATAAATAACCTGATGTTTCGCTGTCAGGACGAGCTATGAGATAATTCCCGTCAGTTTTTGAGCGTACCAAGTAATAGACTTCGGACAGCATGGAGATGGGGATGGGGAGAGTGGGGTTAAACCAATGACAAATGACAAATGACTAATGACTAATTGAGATTTTCTAAGCGAATGCGTGGATCGGCGGCTTTTAACATTAAATCGGCGATTAAATTACCAGCAATGAGCAAGACTGCACCCATTACCAAGCTTGCCATCAACAAATATAAATCTTGAGCTTGTAAAGCCTGTAACGTTAACCTTCCTAAACCAGGCCAGTTGAAGAAAAACTCGGCAATGAAAGCACCGTTTAATAAACCAGCCAATTCAAAACCCAATAAGGTAATCAAGGGATTTATCGCATTGCGGAGTGCATGAACGTAAATGACGCGGTTTTCTGGCAGTCCTTTAGCACGAGCCGTTTGGATGTAATCTTGACGCAAAACATCCAATAATTCGCCGCGAGTGATGCGTTGTAAACCAGCAAAACTAGTAATTGAGAGGGCGATTGTAGGTAAAATCATGTGCCAGCCGATATCTAAGATTCTGCCAAACCACGTTAGTTCCGAGTGATTAATGCTAGTCATGCTACCCACTGGGAAGAAGGGCGAGGTGATTTGGGCGAAAACCAGCAGCGCTAAGGCAGTTATGAAACTGGGAAAGCCTTGTCCAGCATAGCTAATTACCTGTAAAACCCGGTCTGATAGCTTATTTTGGTTAACAGCAGCAAAGATTCCCAAAGGGATAGCGATCGCCCATGTGACAATTAAAGATGCGATCGCTAATAGCAAAGTCGCTGGTACTCGTTCCCACAACAGCGATGCTACTGAACGTTGATAAATAAAACTCGTGCCAAAATCCCCTTTTGTCAAGATTCGCCATAGCCACAGCCCAAATTGTTCTGGCCAAGACTTATCCAAACCAAACTGCCGCTTGATTTCTTCAATTCTTTCTGGCGATATCTTCGGGTTTTGCCGCAGCGTATCTACATAATCCCCTGGAGCAAGTTGAATAATGAAAAACGATAACGCTGACGCCAAGAACAAAGTAAGTAGTGCCTGCAATACCCGCTTTCCCACATAAACAAAGGTTTCACTCGTGACTAGCGTTATGAGCCAATCCCGACCTGTCTCCAATGAAATTCTCGTAGATGTCATTTTTCCTTTGTCCTTTGTCCTTTGTCATTTGTCATTTGTCATTTGTCATCTGTCCTTTGCTAATGACCAATGACAAATAACTAATATTCAATTAGAGAGATAATCGGCACGTCCGGCAGATATTTACGCCCTTCTAAATCCCGTAGCTCGATAATAAACCCAAATCCTACTAGTTCGCAGCCAATCTTCTGTACTAACTTTGCTGTTGCACTAGCAGTTCCACCCGTAGCAATCAAATCGTCCACAATTAAAACTTGGCTACCTTGCTGTAAAGCGTCCTGATGCACTTCCAGGCAGTCCATACCATACTCTAGTTGATATTCAATTGAGTGAACTGCTGCTGGTAACTTACCTCTTTTGCGGACAGGAATAAAACCAGCTCCTAATTTATAAGCCAGAGGTGAGCCAAAAATGAATCCCCTCGACTCCATACCAATAACATAATCTGGCTTTATTCCAGCTTCGTTGCATTTTTGTGTTAAAAAGTCAATAGTGTAGCGCAATCCTTCAGGATCACGCAGTAGCGTAGTAATATCCCGAAATAAAATTCCGGGTTTGGGGAAATCTGGGATGTCACGAACGAGAGACTTCAAATCCATAAAATGAGGAGTAGGCAGTGAGGGAGTAAGGATAAGGAGTAGAGAAAGTTAGGAGTGAAGAGTGAGGAGTTATTGATTTAAATTAAATTCATAGCTATCCCAGTCCCCACTCCTCAATCCCAATATTCCGATACCTGAAAAATCGTACACTATAATGTCATACGCTGGGGGTCGAGGCTGAAGCTTCACCCTTTATTGACGATAATTAGAATTTAAATCAAGCTAGAAGAGGTATTGCACTAATAAATGAGGTAAATGAGGTGAATTAACTGATGTTTTAAAATTTTGATTTCAATATAGGGAAAACTTTGAGTATAAAGAGTTAAGTAATGTATAAATCAGGTAGTCATGCTAGTGCTACACGTCTAATACTCAAGTCTTGGCTACCGATCTTAAATTTGTTTTATCTAGTCTGTTGGAACCGCACAAGGTATTTATAGAATGAATGTCTCAGCAAGTTTAACGCCGTTCAACAGTCCAACTCAAGACTCACTGCCGATGGTTCTGGACACTTTACCAGATCCTGCGATCGCTTCCAAAACGTGCCCTCGGAGAACCAGGCTGCAAATTGACCTGATTTTACTGGCAATTGAAGCTTTAGAGCTTGGTGGTTCGGAAGCAATTCTGGCTTTTGCTCAAGAGTTGGATCTAAAAGGAATTGTTAAAGATAGGGTGAATTTATGGCGGATGCGTAGCTCTAACCCGCTACGGAGAGCGCATATGCGCCGTCCCTTAACTATCATGGAAGCAAAAGCTCTGGTAGTCATTGCTTGCTACATAGCACGGCGTTTAACTGTTGTCATTCGCCAGTTACTAATGATATGTCAACAAATGGAAGAAAAGCAGATTCCATTAGAACAGAATTTGCGCCTATCTAATTACCTAGAGCGCTTTAGAGCACATTTTAAGAGCCGGATGAATGCTCGACGTTCTGGTGTACTGGCATTAACTTCTGATCAAAAATTAGATGAGCTAGCTATAAATTTGTTAGGACAATTACTATTTTGTACTGGTACAGCTGGAATGCAGCGATTCTGGATTAGTCTTTTTGACGGTGAAGTGGAATGAATATTCAACGTAAGTACAGTTTGCCTAATTGTACACTGCTTTTAGAAGGCTTAAGTGATGTTACTAGGGCTGCACACTTCCAGGAAATGCGCCCGGAATTATCAATATTGGTAAATGCAGAATGCTATTTATCTGGTTACAACCAACCCATAACGGGAGGGCGGGAATTTTTTGAAAGTTTGGTAAGGGCTGTTAGTGGCTATGCCCAAGAATTTTTAAGTAGTGTACCCAATCCGCAAGCACACAACCAAGAATCGGAGCTAGTAGAATTTCAGAAAGTTGATAGCAACCGACACAGGCTAATTATACATTCAGAAAGCACTCCAGAGGGGTTCGATCACTCTAACAATTCCAAACGTCCGCCTATTGAAATAGATTTGAATACGGTGCAGTTGTTTGATTTAGTGGAAGCAGTGGATCAGTTTTTTGCTGATACCCAAACTTTACCTGAACTTTCTCTAGAACTGCAACCAGTTACCAGACGCTATGGCGGTGCTAGTCAAGCTTTAATTAGGCAGGCTGTACCTGCTGCTGTGGGTGTGTCAAGTTTAGCAGTAGCAGCGATCGCTTTTAACTTGATTCCACCTCCCCAAATGCGTCCACCGCAGCCTACGCCAGATGAGCAAACAAGCTCTACAATAAACAATATCACTCCTCCAGCATCAGCTACTACAACTCCCATCGCGGCTGCAACGCCCACAGCAACGGCTACAGCTAATGCAAAGCCCGTAGTTAAAGATTTAGAAGCACTTTTAAATACAGTTCCAGAAATTACTGATCCATCCCAGTTACGTGCATTGAATCGTCAAGTTTACAATCAAGTTCATCCAGCTTGGGCTAATCGCTCAGGATTGCAACAGGATTTAATCTATCGTCTGGGTGTAGCTGCGGATGGAGCGATCGTTGGTTATAAAGCAGTGAATAAAGAGGCGAATTTAGGAGTCGGTCAAACTCCTCTGCCTAACGTACTTTATAACCCAGCTAGCCGCCCTTCCATTTCCAATGAACCGATCGCTCAATTTCGAGTAGTATTTACTACACAAGGTGTGCTGCAAGTTAGCCCTTGGCGGGGATATGCTAGAACGCCAGAGGTAGTGGGTGCAAAAATTGCTGACTCTAATATAGTCAAAAATTTAAACCAAAAGCTTTATAGTACAGTTCGCCAAACCTGGAGTGGTACTCCAACCTTTACGCGAGATTTGAAATATCGGGTAGCAGTCAACAAAGATGGTGTAATTGCTGACTATGAACCACTGAACCAAGTCGCCTTTGATTATTTCCGGGAAACACCGCTTCCCAAGATGTTCAACGCCATCTACGGCTCAAATGTAGCGGCTCCCAACGATAAAGAACCTCTTGCCCACTTCCAAGTAATATTTAAGCCTAGCGGTACGCTGGAAGTTATTCCTTGGCGGGGATATCAATAATTGGGCATGGGACATGGGGTATTGGGAACTATTGATCAATATAATGATCAATGGAATTTTGTGAAAAGACCCGATTTTGAGGACTTAGAAGCTTACCAACTCGCTGAAAACCCTTTACCTTGTAATTCTTCGCATATAATTTCCCCACAACTGAGCTGCTTGAGCGCTGCTACCAGATGTAGGGGAATTATTGTCGTTTCCTAGCCAAACACCAGTTACAAGCCGCTGACTGGGGATAAAACCTATGAACCATAAATCAACGTTTTTATCGGTCGTGCCTGTTTTCCCAGCTTCGCCCAGCCCAATTGCAGCACTACGACCAGTACCTCTTGTAACTACGCCACGCATCAAACTAGTCATTTCATCGGCTACACCATTTGGCAGCACTCGTTTATTGGCATCTGGATCTTGGTCGAAAGAGTAGATTACACGGCAGGTTTTGATATCATTGCGATCGCGGCAATCACCGCTGTCTAAAATTCGGTTAATCGCATGGGGAGGATTTCGTACACCACTATTACCAATAGCGCCGAAAGCACCAGTCATTTCTAAAACATTGACCACACTTTGACCTAGTACCAAGCCAGGAACTGGATCAAGTGTTGACTTTACCCCTAAACGCTGCGCCATTGCCACAACTTTATCCAGCCCGACTTCTCTGGCAACTCGCAGGGCGATGGGATTTTCTGAAAGCGCCAGCCCGGTAGCAATATCTAAACTAGCGTCAGCACCAGCACGACAGGGCTTATAAGTAAAGCCTTGCCAACTTAAAGGGGCGCAAGAATAACTTTTTGATTCTGAAATTCCCTGTTGAATAGCAGCCGTGTAAGCAAAGATTTTGAAGGTAGAACCTGGTTGTCTTTTGGCTTGAACAGCACGATTGAACTGACTTTTTCTGTAGTCAGTCCCACCCACCATTGCGAGGATACTGCCTGTACTAGAGTCAAGAGTCACCACCGCCCCTTGAGAAAAATTAAAATTTCTACCGGCGTTGTTCACTGAATTATTCAACGCTGCTTCTGCTTGCCTCTGTATAGCTGGATCAAGCTTCGTTTCAATGATATAGTTTCCTTCTCTTGCAGCTCCTTCCCCCAAAATCGATTCAAGTTCAGAGAAGACGTAACTGTAAAAATAAGGAGCAATCGTCTTAGCTTGCTGTTCGCAAACTTTAGGACTAACTTGCACAGTGGAGCGTCTAGCTCGGTTCGCCTCTTCAGGTTTAATTTTGCCCATCTCCAGCAACCGCTTAATGACGCGATTCCGGTATTCGGCTGCTTCTAGCTTATTTGGCCCATCCCCACAGAAATCGAAAGCGTTGGGAGCAGGTAAAATTCCTACCAACGTTGCTGCTTCTGCCAAAGTTAATTCTTTAGCCGACTTCTCAAAGTAATACTGGGCTGCATCCTCAAAGCCAGAAGTATCTCCCCCCAAAAAAACCCGATTTAAGTACATCAGCAAAATTTCATCTTTGCTGTAAAAGGTTTCGAGCTTCAGGGCGACAACTGCTTCCCGCAATTTGCGTCCAAGGGTATCTTGTCTGCCTACATACTCACGGAACAAACTGCGGGCAACTTGCTGGGTTACAGTGCTGGCTCCTTGCTGCACATCTCCGCTGCGGCTATTGATCAAGATGGCCCGTAAAATTCCCAGAGGGTCAACACCAAAGTGCCAGTAATAACGACTATCCTCTGAAGCCACTACCGCAGCAGGCAAATAAAGGCCAAATTCCTCTAATCGCTTCATGTCTACATGAGAGGTAGTCCGAGGTTCTCTCAGGGGAGTGGCTCCATCACGGGCGTAAACAACTACTGGGGCGCGTGTAGCTGTCGGTAGGGGTTTAACTTGAAATTTCAGCCATTCGACACCAATCACTAACGCTAACAGGGCACTAGCGCCACCAACACCACAAGCTGTCCAACTTGCAGCTTTAACGTACCAGGCTGGTGGATCGACGTATTGCAACCGCACAGAAGCGGCGAGTTCTGGGGGACCCAAGGTGAGAATATCACCGTGACGCAGTTCCAGGGAACTAACACGACGCTTGCCACGATAAATGCCATTAGTGGAGTTTTCGTCTTTGATGACGAAAACTGGTGTGCGCTGAGTAGAATTCCGCGATAGCGACAGGTGAATTTGGCTGACAACAGGGTTACGGATGACGATATCGCTGGATTTGGAGCTACGACCTAGAATATAGCGATCGCCTAATAGTGGATATACCTCTGCCTTATCCGCCCCCGCATCCTGCACCCAAAGTTCCGGTACTTTGGCATTAGGCTTGAGTGCCAATTTAGAAAAATCGACCCTAGCTTGGATAGTATGGACTGCTTGAGTCAGTTGACCAAGTAACGTTTGTGGCTTTTGAGGGGGTTGGGGAAAACTCATCGGCTATTCACATCACACTTTTTAGTGAAGAATCGGGCAAAATTACAATTTAGATGTTAGTCTTTCATCATTTTACTCATAAGCCAAAGCATAAATTAGTTATACGGAACTTTTTGATCTCTTTTATACTTAAACTTATTTTGGAATTATAATTAATTTGTTATTTTCGTCACTTCTTTAATAAAGACACAAATTTTAGCTTTATTCTCAAAAGGTTGCATTGTCTACGATTACCGATTTAATAACTACAGTCAGGATTTTTATCTTGTATTCTTAAACACTAGCTTTCCATAAATAACAGATTTAATTTTTACCAATTTACATATCCACATATTCTGAAACAAACCTAAATATATTCATTTAGGAAGATTTTCTAAATCCTATTGTCTGTTTTAATGGGCCGAGTGTTCCGTTGAGGATTAATTTCAGAATGATCGGAAAATCTCTGACCATGCTTGGTACAGCTCTATCTTTAGCACTCAGCGCTAACATTGCTGTAGCCGAATCTAGTAAATCCCCCATAGCTCAATCCAATAGCAACTCCACTACTGCACCAGCGGAAATCAAGATGTCGCCAGAAGGGATGGAAATTCTGTGCAAAAATTTTCCGCTTAACTCCCGCTGTCCCAACGGCACACCAGTGAATTCTAGCGCTCCTGGTAGCACTACAGCACCAGCAGAAACCACGCCTAGCACCACAACTGCACCAGGTAGCACTACCACTCCTGATAGCACTACCACTCCTGATAGCAGCACCACTCCTGATAGCACAATTGCACCAGGAACAATAACAGCACCTGAATCTGGTACTCCTGAAGGTACTCCAGCACCAGGAAGCGTTACCCCCTCTGAACCTGGCGCTCCTAACAATTTAGCTCCAGCACCAGGAAGCGTTACCCCCTCTGAACCTGGCACTCCTAGCAATTTAGCTCCAGCACCAGGAAGCGTTACCCCCTCTGAACCTGGCACTCCTAGCAATTTAGCTCCAGCACCAGGAAGCGTTACCCCCTCTGAACCTGGCACTCCTGACAGCACTACCGAACCAGGAAGCTCAACTTCACCTGAGTCTGGCACTCCTGGCAGCACCACCGAACCAAGTATAAATTCTCCCAGCACAGCTCCAGGCTCTAGTTCACCAAATACTCCTGCTACAGGTAATTAAATTAAAAGCTGGGGCATAGTCTGAATACTAGTTTGCCATCAGCGATCGTCAGTGCATTTTGACCTCTTACACCAGTTATGCAAGCTGGTGTAAAATAACAAACGAATAAAAATCGCTGGAATTAACAAATCAAGTATTCGCGTATATTACTGAGCAAAGGTTTCAGTAACCAATAGCCTGGGATTAATCATCCCAGGCTTAATAGTTTAATGCGACCTGCCAGTTGAAGTCGGTGTTTTTTGCAAGGAACCAATTAACAGGCAAACTATACCGATACTAATAAATGAATCAGCCACATTAAATACAGCAAAGTTAATCAGGCGAAAATCAAGAAAATCAACGACATAGCCTAAAACAAAGCGATCAATACCGTTGCCCATAGCTCCACCTAAAATCAAGCCATAGCCCAACTGATCCCACAAATTTAACGTTGGGCCAAACAAAGCCAATGCTATCAATACTAAACTCACTCCTAAAGATAGCCAGCGCAACCACTCTACTTTCCCACTTAACAGACTAAAAGCGGCACCAGTGTTAGTGACATAGGTGAAGTGAAATATCCCAGGTAGAAGTGGTAGTGTCTGCCCCAAGCTAAAGGTCTGCATCACCCAATATTTTGTTATTTGGTCTAAGAAAAAAGCTATGAAGGCAACGATCCAAAAAAGGCGATTTTTTAAACGCATGGCAAATTAGTCATTGGTCATTGGTCATCGGTCACTTGTACTGAGGTACTCCTGCAAAGAAGCAAGCTACGCGTAGCGTCTGTCTGCGACACGCTGTTCGCGAACGTAGAGAAGCCGTAAAGCTTGCGACATAGCTACGCTTCGGGCGCAGCCGTAAAGAAGTATTCGTCATTAGTGAGCTAGCACAGTCTTCTCCCTAAAGCCCTTCTCCCAAAGGAGACGCTACGTAAACGGGCATCCTATGGTAGGCGCTAACCTCTCCCCTTGGGAGAAGGAGAGACACAGAAAGAAGGTGAACGAGCGTCACCCTGAAGGGTCATTGATCATTAGTCATGAGCTTGTAACAAATGACAAAGGACGAAGAACAATCAACTAATAAAACATTAAGTGACGCAATACATATGCTATTACAGTAACGGCACAGACCACAGTTAGTTGCCCTGGTAGTGCAAACCAGGAGTATCTGAGGATTGCTTGCATTAAAGGTAGATTTTCTGTGCCTTTCCACTGAAAAATATAGCTAATAATCAAATAAGTAATACCGCATAGGTGGAGAGTTAACAAGCCACAGATGCAACTAAAAGCAAGAGTTTCTAGTCGAGGTCTAGCTTTAAAAGCGAACAAGCCACAAATCCAAGCTCCAGGAATAAAGCCTAGTAAATAGCCAAATTGAGATAACTTGATATAACCGATACCGCCGCCATCAGCAAATACAGGTAATAAGGTTAAACCCATGACTAAATAAGCAATTTGCGAGAGTGCACCGGCATTTTTGCCTCCTAAGCAACCTACCAACAGTACTGCGCCAATTTGAAAAGTGACACCTAAAGAAAAAGTCTGAATTCCGTGCTTACTCCAACTCCCAGGTAAGGTGATACCATAAACTTCTAGGAAGGTGCCACCCATTGTCAGAAGTAAGCCAATCATAGACCATAGTAATTGATTGGAAGCAGCAAACATTTATCAGGCAACCAAGGAAAGGCAAAAGGGAAAACGAACAGCAATAAGTATATTCATTTAGTATTAAAATGCAATTGTAATGGCATTTTTAAGACTTAGCATATTCTTTTTTGCCTTTTTGATCTGCAACTTTTCAGTTATGCGAATTATGGTTTAGGTGTTTATGTCCTAATTTTATTAACCGAGGTGTTATGTGATTCTGGTATTTGACTTAACTTGTGGTAAAATAAACTTAACAAAAATTAATATTTGAAATATTAATTTTTAGATTCTGCGCCCAATTATGCTACAAGGTATTAAATATAGTTCCTTGATGACCTATATTTTTTAGCGATCGCCCCGCCTTCTCTCAATAAAACATGAAATTTATTATGTTTCTTTTTCTGAATAATAATTTCACTGACTAAAGTTAAATCGTTTAGTTATGGCTTAAAGTCTGCTTATTTTCGATAAACAGAAATAACTTTCATAACCTTACAAGTTTCTTAAGTCTAAAATAATACTTTATTTTATTAGTATTTTACATATTTTTTCTGACTTGAACAACGAATTTACACCACTAATAGAGCTTTTGTAAATATCTGTAACGATATTTTAGTATTGTTATGTAACGTGTAAAAAAGACAGCAGTATAAATTTTATCAAGCAAGACTAGAAACAATTATCTGTTATTCATCAAAAAAAACAAGCATTTTTACCTCTATTAACCAATCCTTTACCTTAAGCTTTGTGCTTTAGAGGTATCCTTAGAAGCGCTCACCTGAAAAGTTACTAAAATATTTATAGCAATGCGCTCACCCTTTAATGTAACAAAAATTCATCACTTTACAGCTTCAGTTTCAGTGTTAGCACTGACAATCAGCTTGGCTGCATGTGGCGGACAGCAAAACTCGGATAATACAACCTCCAATCCTGGCACTGCTACAGATACTACTGCCTCCAGCTCAACCAAATTAGATTTGGGTGGAAATGTCAAGTTAAGCGGGGCTGGTGCGTCTTTCCCAGCACCACTATATGATACATGGTTTACGGATCTAAACAAAAAATATCCAAACCTGCAAGTTGACTATGCCTCAGTTGGTAGCGGTGCTGGAGTTGAGCAATTTATCAAAGGAACTGTAGACTTTGGTGCCAGCGATGTTGCCATGAAGGATGAAGAAATTCAGAAGGTGCCAGCGGATAAGGGCGTTATTTTACTGCCTGTAACAGCTGGTAGCATCGTGCTGGCTTACAACTTGCCAGATGTTGCAGAACTAAAGTTACCACGAGCCGTTTACGCTGATATTTTACTAGGCAAAATCAAGTCTTGGGATGATGCCCAAATTGCCAAGGCTAACCCAGGTGTAAAGCTTCCTAACCAAGCAATCACAGTTGTTTATCGTTCAGATGGTAGTGGAACAACAGGTGTGTTTACAAAACACCTTAACGCTATTAGCCCGGAGTGGAAGACTAAAGTTGGTGAAGGCAAAACTGTCAACTGGCCTGTGGGAGTTGGTGCGAAAGGGAATGAGGGTGTTACCGCCCAAGTCCAACAGACACAAGGTTCTATTGGTTATGTCGAGTACGGCTATGCCAAACAAAATAGTCTCAAGTTCGCTGCTTTAGAAAATAAAGGCGGTCAGTTTATTGTACCTACTGAAGAGTCAGCCTCTAAAACTCTGGCATCAGCAACTCTACCGCCTGATCTCCGCGTCTTCATTTCCGATCCAGAAGGAGCTGATTCCTATCCCATCGTCACTTACACTTGGCTGTTGACTTACAAGAAATATCCCGATGCAGCAAAAGCTAAAGCAGTTGAAGCTGCGATCGAATACGCTTTAACTGAGGGTCAGAAGAATGCTGCGGCACTAGGGTATGTTCCTTTACCCCAAAACGTCATTACAAAGGTAGCTGCTGCTGCTGATCAAATCAGTCCAGAGTATAAAATCGCTGTTGGTAGTGGTACTAGCGCTAGCAAGTAGCTACAGTCAAAACATGAAGCATTCCTAAACAACAATTTGTCGGCTGCTCCTTAAAGTTGTTGTTTTATCGACATTCGTAACTTGGAACTCTAAGTTATCAATGTTTCAATTTCAAAAAATGATGAGGCGGCAATTTTACTAATCTGGTTGCCTCCCATCCATATTTTTCTCTGATTTACTTGTTAAAATTGGTAGTCATGGCTACAAATACTCAAAACCTTTCATCAGCGACAAAAAATCGCTCTGATGTAGAAAAGTCCCTAGATCAGGGTTTTATTTGGCTTACTAAAATTTTCGCCTTTGGGGTTGCTGCTACTTTATTATGGATCGGCTTACAGGTGGCAATTGCTTCTTGGCCTGCCATCCAACAGTTTGGTGCTAGCTTTTTAGCTAACACCACTTGGAACCCAGTTAATGATACCTACGGGGTGCTACCTCAAATTTATGGAACTCTCTTGAGTTCTTTTATTGGTTTACTGATAGCTGTACCGATTGGAGTTGGTACTGCTATTGTACTAAGCGAGGATTTTTTACCCTCAAAAGTGAAGTTGGTACTGGTTTTTGCGGTAGAACTGCTCGCAGCCATTCCCAGTGTTGTTTACGGGGTTTGGGGTATTTTTGTTTTAGTGCCTATATTAACTAATTTAGGAAAATGGCTCAATACTTACTTTGGCTGGATACCATTTTTTAGCACCCCCCCTACAGGCCCAGGAATGTTACCGGCGGGAGTCATATTAGCAATTATGACTTTGCCAATCATCACAGCTTTATCACGCGATGCCTTAATTTCTATACCCTCCAGTTTGCGCCAAGCAGCCGTAGGACTAGGAGCAACTCGCTGGGAAACGATTTTGCAAATTCTGATTCCAGCAGCCTTTTCGGGTATAGTTAGCGCTGTGATGTTAGCACTCGGTCGGGCAATGGGAGAAACAATGGCTGTAACAATGTTGATTGGTAATTCCAACAAAATTAGTGTCTCACTGTTAGCACCAGGTAATACGATTTCTTCTCTCTTGGCAAACCAATTTTCAGAAGCTAGTGGTTTGCAAGTTTCGGCTTTAATGTACGCTGCACTAGTTCTATTCTTCTTGACCTTGATAGTCAATATCATGGCCGAATTTATCGTTCTGAGAGTCAAGCGACTGTAGCTTATTTTTGGATTAAATTATGACTTCTAATTTTCCAGAGCGCAGTCTAACTCGCGCTGC
Organism: Nostoc desertorum CM1-VF14; assembly: GCA_019359245.1. Classification (GTDB taxonomy): domain Bacteria; phylum Cyanobacteriota; class Cyanobacteriia; order Cyanobacteriales; family Nostocaceae; genus Nostoc; species Nostoc desertorum. Next base: position 181,290 of record JAHHHR010000004.1, read on the forward strand.
CATGTCTCAAAGAACATTGTTTAATACTGTAATGACAGTAGTTGGATTTATCTGCGGGGTATTGGCACTTGTGCCTTTGCTAGCAGTGCTTTCTTATGTCATTATTCAAGGCTTTAGCAGTTTGAGTCCCAGCATCTTTTTTGAGCTGCCACCCAAAGCGTTACAACAGGGAGGAGGCTTTGGTAATGCAATCTTGGGTACACTATTAATGGTAGGAATTGCTGCCTTAATTAGTATCCCATTTGGTGTTTTAGCCGCGATTTATATAACAGAATTTAGCTCGGCTCAAGTAGCGAGATGGGTACGCTTTGCGGCTAACGTCCTGAGTGGAGTCCCCTCAATTATTGCTGGGGTATTTGCCTATGGGATTGTAGTTTTGACACTGGTAAAGTTAAACTTAGGATCATATTCTGCTTTAGGTGGAGGATTTGCGCTGGCAATTTTGATGTTGCCAATTATTGTCCGAACCACTGACGAAGCCTTGCAGTTAGTTTCGCAAGATTTACGACAAGCATCTGTAGGGTTAGGAGCAACTAACTTTCAAACAGTAACACAAGTAGTTTTGCCAGCAGCCTTACCAGCAATTGTAACTGGGGCAACGCTAGCGATCGCCAGAGCCTCTGGAGAAACTGCACCCTTACTGTTTACGGCTTTATTTTCCAACTTTTGGCCCGATGGCTTATTCCAACCAACAGCTTCCCTCGCTGTTTTGGTTTACAAATATGCCATTTCTCCGTTTAAAAATTGGCAATCACTAGCTTGGGCAGCGTCTTTGATTTTAGTATTGATGGTTCTGATCACAAGTATTATCGCTCGCTGGGTAACTCGCAAAAAAGCTTAGTCAAATATCTACATAGCGGATTTAGATCGCTAAAACTAATACTACACTTAATTTATGACTAGTAACATTAGTACAGTGAATGATACTGAAACAGTTTTACATACTGAAAACCTTAACGTATACTACGGTAAGTTTTTAGCATTACAGAATATTTGGTTAGATATACCGAAAAATAAGGTAACAGCCTTTATCGGCCCTTCTGGTTGTGGTAAAAGCACGTTGTTGCGATGCTATAACCGCCTTAATGACTTAATTGAGTCATTTCGAGCAGAAGGTAAAATACTTTTTTACGATAAAAACTTGTATGCATCCGATATTGATCCTGTAGAGGTGCGTCGTCGGATTGGGATGGTATTTCAAAGACCAAACCCGTTTCCAAAATCAATTTATGACAATATTGCTTTTGGAGCCAAAATCAACGGCTACAAAGGTAATATGGATGAATTGGTGGAACGGAGTTTGCGACAAGCAGCTTTGTGGGATGAAGTAAAGGATAAACTGCGACAAAGCGGTTCGTCTTTATCGGGTGGACAACAACAGAGGTTATGTATTGCTCGTGCGATCGCAGTACAACCTGAAATTATATTAATGGATGAACCTTGCTCCGCCCTCGACCCTATTTCCACCTTGCGGGTTGAAGAACTAATTCACCAACTTAAAGAGCAATATACCATTGTTATCGTTACCCATAATATGCAGCAAGCAGCGCGGGTTTCTGATAAAACAGCCTTTTTCAATGTTCGGACTACAGAGAAAGGAGAGCGTAACGGCTACATGGTAGAGTACGACGCAACAGAACTAATTTTCAACAATCCTCAGCAGCAAGATACCAAAGATTATGTTAGCGGCAGATTTGGATAAATAGATAAATATTACACATTCTTAATGTTAGAGCAATGAGGAATAGTCGAAAATCAAAGCTTTACGATATTCCTCTAGTTTTTATTTGTTTGTCAAAGGTTGGCGATCGCTTACACATAGATCAGTAATGGTATTGGCTTGCTATTATGTTATCTATCTGTAAGTTTTGTGATAACTACAGAGTAAGCATTCCATAAAACAAACAGTTAAAAATAACTGTTTATTATATCAAACCCAGACTAACTTATTGCACTAGTAGTACACTGTTGAGCAAGTCTACCTACCTCTAATGATTTCCTCAAGCACCTTATTTGATTAATTGAGATAGCGCATGGTTTTAAATCTTGCTGCACTAATGCATTTGAAAGCTTTTTCTAAGCGGGCGGCGGGAATCGAACCCGCATTAATAGCTTGGAAGGCTATAGTTTTACCACTAAACTACGCCCGCAAATCTCCAACCCTATAAATATAACATAGTTTTCGTAAAAATTCAATTATTTTAGTTGGAATTAGCAGGCTGGATTTTTATTCGTACAAATAAATTACTCAAATCTGGTTTTGTGCCATCGTTGTTGTGAGCAGCAAGAAAGTTTTCAGTTTTGAAAACGTCGTTGAGAAGTTGCTCATATGTGCTTTTTTCACTTTGTAGTGTTGTGGGTTCTATCTCTATAACTTGAGCCTGTTGAAAATTGCCATTGCGATCAATTATTAAGCTAGCAAGGATCTGTGCAGGCTTAACTTCCGAATCACGGGGGAGAAAACTTGAATCCAATTGTTTAGCGTTGCTTCCCCTGTATAAAGCGATAACTTCGGGTAAAGCATCTTGTCGTAATCTTCCTGATTGTATCAAGTTACTCACTTCATCTCTAAGCAAAGGAGCTACTATCGCTACTGATGCTCCCCCAGTAGGAGTTGGCGGAGTTTCTCTACTTGGAGTTGATGGAGTTTCTCCACTTGGAGTTGATGGAGTTTCCCTACTTGAAGTTGGTGGAGCTTCTCTACTTGGAGTTGATGGAGTTTCTCTACTTGGAGTTGATAGAGTCTCTCTACTTGGAGCTGGTGGAGTTTCTCTACTCGCAGTTGATGGAGTTTCCTGAGTGGGGGTGCGTGGAGCCTCTCTATTTTCAGCTTCCGAAACTGGTGGATTTGATGGAATACCTGTTGGTAGAGCCGTTCCCCTTCCCAGTTTAATTTCTTGACGGCGGTTCCAAGGTAGATTACCAACAGGAACTGTTGAGGTCGGTATCGGTGTGACTGTAGGTGTAGGTGTAGATTTCGGTATAGGAGTTGGTGTCGATGTTGGCGTCGGCGTGGGTTTCGGTGTGGCTGTAGTCGTAGTTGTAGGTGTCGGCGTAGAAACTCTCTGTTGCCTAAAGGGTTGACTATTAGGTTTAGAGGCGTAAATTCGGCTTTTTGGCTGGAGATTATCAGCAGAATTTATTGCGTCTGCGTCCAAATCCTGATTTTTGGGCGTAGTTTGTGCTGTTTGTGGTAAACGTGCTGGTACAGACTTTTTAGTTGAGGATAGTGGCTTTGGTGAAACTTTTCTAGCTGTTGATTTTTTTGTAGGAGCAATATCTATCAATTCAATGGGAACAGCAGATTGACTTTGCTGGGGAAACCAGAGACTAAATGCATTAGATGAGCGCATCAGCCAGAAAGCCAGCAAGTGCAGACAGACTGAACCTATAACAACAGAAATCCACAAACCTGGTGGATCAGTGTGTCGCCTCCAGACTTTGGCTGGAATTGGAGTTTTGTCTGCAATTGATGGTGTCATATTATACAAACTGGATATGATTAGGCACTCTTACTCATTGGTAATGCTTTAAAATACCAGTCTAAATTTTAGCGATTAACAATTAGCTCTGGTGTGACAGCGAAAGTCAAAACTGTTTCATCTACTCCTTTAAGTTCTAGCGGACTACCTTTAGTAATTTCTCCTTCTTGCAAATAATCTGCCACAGCAGCAGAAACTAGGATAGTACCGGGAACAGCAGCAGCTTGCAACCTTGCAGCAATATTCACACTTGGTCCAATGGCAGTATAATCGGCACGTTCAGCGCTACCAAACATCCCCACGACAGCAGTACCTTGGTGGATACCGCACCGGAACTGGACGCTAGTAAGTTTGTCCCCATCAAATACACCTTGATTTCGCCAGCGCTGGTTCAAGTCAGCCAGTGAGCGGTGCATTGCTCTTGCTGTATTGATGGCACGACGTACTTGTTCATTAGGGGTTAGTTCTTCCGGCGCTCCGTATAAAGCTAAGATAGCATCTCCCATAAATTTATCTACAGTGCCGCCATTGGCAAATACAACCTTGGTCATGGCTTCTAAATATTCATTTAGCAATTCTGCTACTCGCCGCGATCTTAGAGTATTTGCTAACTGTGTAAAACCTACGATGTCACTAAACAAAACTGTAATTAAGCGTGGTTCTGGGCGCAAATCTAACGTTAAATCTCCGGTTGCGGCTTTTTGAACTAATACAGCCGGCAAAAACCGCTTTAACACCGATTCTGTTAGATAAGTATTTAACTCCACGATTCGCCGTTCATTTTCTTTCAATGCTAAAAGATTCCGAACTTCCGCCAAGAGTTCCCGATCATTGAATGGTTTTGCTAAATAAGCATCTGCCCCATGTTCTGTACCTTCGATGCGGGTTTCTTCATCAATTTTTGCAGTCAGCAGAATGATTGGTGTTCCTTTCAACTTATCCTCATGGCGGATCATCTGAATCATTTCAAGTCCACTCACCAAGGGCATCATTAAGTCAGTCACAATCAAACTGGGCATAATTTCCTTAGCTACACTATGCCCTTCATGACCATTACGAGCTGTGCGTACATGATAGCCGTTACGACGGAAAATTTCAGATACATAGGTTCGTAAATCCGGGTTGTCATCTACAACTAAAATTGAGTGCTGAGTTTTAAGCGTTGAGTTTTGAGTATCAATACTAGAGGAGAAATTTATTGTAATATCTTCAATATTGTCTATTGTTGAGTCTACCAGTTCTAAATCAGCCAATTCTACGCTAGCGCGGCTCGTATTCAGTTCAGTAGGTGTTTCTAGGACTTGCTGTGCGGGTAAATGATTATTTCCAATAACAAGCCATAAACTAAAGGTAGTGCCTTCGCCATAAACTGATTCCACAGTGACTTGGCCACCATGTAATTCTACTAGTTCTTTAACTAAAGCTAAACCCAAACCACTGCCTTCATAGGAGCGGTTTGCGGAACCTTCAGCTTGGCGGAAACGCTCAAATAGGTGGGGAATTTGTTCTTTAACAATGCCAATTCCAGTATCTTTTACCTGCAATATGCAACGATCATGTTCAGATTTTAGCCTGACACTGATAGTGCCACCTTCGAGAGTAAACTTCATGGCATTTGACAGGAGGTTGTAAACCACCTTGTCAAATTTTTCCATATCCAAGTACACCGTAGAACATTCATCTAACTGAGTGACGAGGTGCAGTCCTTTTTTCTCACAGTAGGGGCGAAAAGACTCAACAATTTGGCTGACAAATTCGACTATATTGCAAGGGCGGAAACTAGGTTGCATTCTCCCCGCGTCTAGACGTTGTAGATCCAAGAGTTGATTTACCAATCGCAGTAAACGGCGGGAGTTACGCAAGGCGATCGCACTTTGGGAGTAAGATAATCCTTCACCAGCCGCCACAGCCGACTCTAAAGGCCCTTGAATCAAGGTGATCGGTGTGCGAAACTCATGGGAAATATTTTGGAAAAATTCGGTTTTTTGTTTGTCTAACTCCAGTAAGCGTTCAGCTTGTTGGCGAGTTTTTTGATACAGGTGTGACTGCTGCACTGCAATCGCTGCTTGAGCTGCTACTGCTTTCGCCAAATCAATATCAGATGACAACCATTGGCGTACTTTTTTACCTTCATGTAAAGTAATACTACCGATACATTTACCGTCAGCCAATAATGGCACAACCATTAGCGATCGCGCTGGCATTTTTAACGGCAAATCAAAACCCTGCAAATTTGAGGGAGAATGACTCACATTACTAATTACTACAGGTTCATGTGTCTGTAGCATTTGTTGGAGGATTGGATTCTCCTGTATAGATGCTTGAGAATAGGGTAATCTCGGAGGTGATAGGTGATTCTTACTACTTAAATTTTTGTCTGGGGCTGGCAATGCCTGGGTTAGGCTGTCCCTACCCAAATTTTCCGAATGTTGAAAACTGTCATACAAGCCCACACACTCGACAAACTCATCTTCCTCTGTCCACAAAGATAAGACACAGCCATCGACTTGTAAGGCTTGTCCCAGTTGCTGGGTGATCGCCGCAAAAATATCTTGGGGGTCTAAGCTAGAGCGAATCGCACTAGTAATTGTATTAATTAGGGCTTCTCTCTTGGCAAGGGCACGTACTTGCTCGTAAGCATAAGCCTGAGACAAAGCTAAAGCTGCCTGATCCGCCACCATCAACACTAGCTGCACCTCATCCTCCTCCCACAAGCGAGGCAGAGAACACTGATGCAGTGCCAACACTGCCATCAGTTCTTGTTGGCAGATCAATGGCACTACTAAACTAGAGCAAATGTTAGCGGCAGTAAAAGCTGCCCCACGTTGGTGCAGTTCGGGAGTATTACCGTGAATGCGCTCATCATCGGTTACATCTTGAATCACCTGGACTTCACGGGTTTCCCACACCGTTTGAGCCAAAACAGACAGAGGGGTAGAGGGTGCGATGGGTACGGCAGAAGGATTATTTGCCTGCACCCCTGCTTCTTCAGAAAGAGCCTTCTGATAAATAAATCCTTTATCAGCTAACTGCTCATCTTGGAAGGGACGCAATAGGCAAACATCCACCTCCAACATATGACCTACTGTATCTACAATTGCCTGCAAAATTTGACGATAGTCTAAAGCACTGCGAATCGTATTTGTGACAGTATTCAGCAGCGATTCTTGCCGAAGTGTGCGGGTAAGCTCGCGGGTGCGAGCTTTGAGAACATTGTGAGTATCCAAAGCTTGGCGTACCACTGCTTTGAGTTCCTCAGCTTCCCACGGTTTAGTGACATATTTAAATACCTTACCAGCGTTGATAGCTTCTACCAAGTCTTCGACATCGGTATAGCCAGTTAAAATAATCCTGATAATATCTGGATATTGAGTTGCTGTCAGGCTCAAAAATTCTGTACCGCTCATCATCGGCATCCGCTGATCGGAGATGATCACTGAGACCTCTCCCTCTTGAGCCAGCAGATCGAGTGCCGCAGGGCCAGAGTTTGCCCTTAGCACTTTATAGTCGCGATAGAAAGTGCGGTAAAGCAAGTCAAGGTTGTCTGGTTCATCATCGACAACCAAAATTTTAGGCTTACTGTTTGCTTGGGGTTTCATGCACCGCTTTCCTGCTGCAACAGCAGTCGGATAAAGAATAATCTGATCAGGTAAGAATTTTTCTGAGTCAGGTAAGAGCAGAGCATTTCGACCAATAAGGCTCTTTGGCTACATGACTGCTGAGTGTAAAAGCGTTTACTCACAGTAATTCGTCTCAATGGCTTATGCCTATTACCGTTTGCTTTGGTGCAGTGTAATTGCTTTCATAGTCAGTTTTAGGGTTACAGAGCCGATGCTTGCTTGCCAAATTTAACTTCACCTCCTGTAAGCAATGTCTAATAGTACATACAGCGCTCATAGCTAGCTGAAAAATCCAGATGAAGCTGCATATTAAGTTTTCCCTCCGCAACAGTTGTACTAACACTTGCAGGTAAATTTTATTTATGGTAGTCATGGTAGAGTCAAAAATATTAAAACAATAAGATTTAAAGCCAAAGTATACTATTAGACAAATACCCCTTTCTAATTTAGCAATCAGAACTATCATTAAGACAAGTGTAGAGTTAAGAAGTTAGGGATTAGGAATCTTGCAGATTCTTCCCTAGCACTTGTATAGCCTGTTACTATGGCCTAGTATTAAGTCCTGTTAGTGTAGCGGTAATTGCATAAAAAAGTTCAGTACTGCAATCAAAGGTGGTTTGTAACTAGAGTTTCTTGGTAATGTACTTACTTAACAATTTTGTAAGTAATGCCTACGACAGGTTATGCTATTTATCTACCCATTTACCTAAACCTGTAAGACTTTGCAGATGTTTTTCTGATAAAGATACTGATATCCTCCTTACCTAAACCAAGGGATACACCTGAACCTACTGAATTTAAGATTGTAGCTTGATGAAGCTGTAACTTTTTAGACTTCTTTCAAAAATGCGGACTATAAAGCCCCAGAATAAAGTGTAAAACTTTGTATGCTCTACAAGGAAAAGCGAATTACCAATCTTAGGTCAGTTCAATCTCTGGGGCAAATGTAAATTTTTTCTTCAGTTTAAATGGTGTTTGAGAATATTTAAAACAACTTTCGTTGAATAAAATCAATACTAAACTAGCCTTGAAATATCGGTTTTTTCATTCATACCAGCAAAAGCCAATCGATCCAGCTTGCTGCCAATTTCAAATTCGTACAGCTACACCTGCTGATTTGATTGGTATTTCTCAAATTATTGCTGAAAGTTTTCACTCCCAACAGGGTATATGGGGATGGGCTTTTCCCTTACTACGTTTGGGAATTTACGAAGACTTAAGGCATCGGATGGCATCACCTCCGTCACGTCATATTTGTTTAGTTGGCTTTGAAGCTACTAATGGTGCGGCTAATAACTTAGTGGGAAGTATAGAACTGGGTGTACGTTACAGCGATTCGTGGAGCCAGGTTGGGATGGCTTTTCCTTACTTATCCAATTTAGCTGTTCACCCACAATACCGTAGACATGGTGTAGCTTCAGCTTTACTGACTAGCTGTGAAAAAGTTGCTTGTGAGTGGGGATTTCAAGATTTATATCTCCACGTTTTAGAAAATAACCATCAAGCAAGGCAACTTTACTTCAAGCTGGGATATCGGGTGCATAAAGTTGAATCTAATTGGAATAGATTTTTCCTAAGACGCTCAAGCCAGATGTTATTGCATAAGCATCTAAGTGCTGATTCCACTATTTGAGTTGTATTTTGGCAATTATATTTAATATTGTAATTACTTTAGAGACAATCTATGACTAATATCGACAACCAAAGCACAAACTAACCTAACAAAAACTCAGCGATAGCGGTTACTTACCTGGTAAGGTAACTTTTTCTAGCTGTTGATTTTGCTAGAAAAGATTAGGCGTACCTTAATTGCTTAGGAAACGCTATAATATAAGCTAAATGTACCTAAATAGTTATATAAATCTAACTTTCGATAATCATTTTTATAATATTTTTTGGACTTTTTACGGATATTCTTATTCGACATATTAATAAAACTATAACTCTCAAAAACTTATCTTGAATGGTTAAATATTATTAAATTCTGTATTTTTATATTTTTAATTAAGTAAAAAGTTTCAGAGTATTTTATATATCTAAATAAATAAATTATAATGAAAATAGCTGTACAATTGTCTTTAAAAAATTAGCAATAGCTCATAAGAACTTTTTAATTAAGATATTCATCTTTATAAAAACTTTAAGAAAACACTCTCTAAAGTTGAAGACAAATCTAGCTATATCTCATAAAATATGATTACTCAATTACTAAACAATGCCTATTTATTACTATCTTAGTAAAATTGGCCAAATGATTCTTGATAATATAAAGAACTCAAAAACCTGATTTGACATAACAGCTAGTTCTGTTTAGAAGTGCATATTACTACCAAAATCGTTGAAAGTTTAAAAAACATGGATAGCGAACAGCATCGGCGCTATCAAACCTCTATGGTATCAACCTATTACCCTGAAACTACTTTCCTTGACTCTCTTGTCATGCCAGATGGAACTGAGCAATCGCAAGGCTCGGATATCCTTACACGTTTACACAGTGGAGAAGTTTTCATCGTTAATAGTCGTAGACGAAATGGATTAATCCTCTTTAAACGCTACCATGCAGAGTTTGCTGGGCCTGGGGCTGCTGTAGGTGGAGATTACGATTGTGATTGCCAAAGGGCACTGCCCATAGGTAATCTGTCTTTATTAACTCCCGAATCTAATGAAGAACGCCAGAAGGCTTACTTAATTAGGCGACAGTGGATTCGATTGATCAAACAAATTACAGAGAATCCCGTGGCTGGGCAGCGAGTTCAGAAAATTCTCGATCAATTTGAACAATACTTTCCACCACAAATAGTGGCTCTTTTGCCGGATGCTGCTTTTGCTCTTTTAGTAGGTGTGCTGCCACAAACAGTAGGAGTAGTACGCCGTTTGGGCAGTGAGATGGACAATCGATTTAATTACTGAGTAAATTACTAAAATTCCAAATTTGCCAAAACAGCTTTTACTCGATTAATGGTACGGGCGTTTTCCTCTATTGTTCCTACAGTAATTCGTAATCCTCCGCTAATGTGTCGCACAAGGGTGCCAAGTGTTCTAAGTTTCTGGTGGAAAGTTTTTAACGCAGCATCTTGTGAATTAAAGCTATTTGGTTTAAGGCGCAGGTAAATAAAATTAGCAGCGCTTGCGGTAACTTGTAGTTCTGGTTGCTGAGATAAAATTTCGATGAGTTTGGCTCTTTCACTCAGAGTTTGGGGAATCGACTCCAGCAAGAGTGTGCGGTTTTGTAAAGCAACTAATGCTGCTGCTATGGAAAAACTGGGGAGATTATAGGGTAAGCGAACTTTTTCTAAAATGGCGATCGCTTCGGGATGAGCTACGCAATAGCCAACGCGGAGAGATGCCAATCGGAAGGCTTTAGAAAAAGTGCGTAATATCACCCAATTGGGGCGCTGTGCCAATTCACCTACTAAGGTAGTTTGGCTGAATTCAAAGTAAGCTTCATCAATTACTACCAAAATATGCTCGTTCAAACTTCTTAACCATGCCAACTCTGCCGCAGTTAAGCTATTGGCAGTAGGAGAATTGGGATGCACTACGAAAACTACGCGAATGGGGGGATTTTGAGTTTGTTCGATCGCAGACTGGGCGGCTTTTAAGTCAATTTCAAAATTTGTTTCATTTCTACCCACCGCCACTACAGGAATGCCCAAAGTTTGTGCCAAAATTCCGTACATAGAGAAAGTGGGATTGGCAATTAGAATTGAACCTTCTCCTCCTAGACAGGTGGCGATTAATAAAGAACGTATTAGTTCATCTGAACCATTTCCAATAGAAATATTGGCAGCAGTATTGGATAGCGAGATGGCAGATGATTCATTGACGTATTGGGCGATCGCATCTTTAAGTGTCTCATGTCCACCATCGGGATAACGATTTGTTTCAATTACTTGCTGATACGTCCAGGCCAGCTTCTCTTTTAACTCAGGTGGTAAATCATAGGGGCTTTCATTTGTATCTAGCCGATCAAATTGCGCTGGGACAGATTCGGCTGTATCGCTGCTGGGGTGAGGTTTGTATGCGGTAAATTGGGCTAAATCTGACCGGATAAATGGAAGCATAATTTTAGTCATTAGTCATTGGTCATTAGTCATTGGTCATTGGTAATTGGTCATTACTAACTAAAGAAATGACTAAAAATATTAGTTATGTGATTTAATATTTTACAACTTCAAGGTAATTGGCAAAAGAGGCGAATTGCCTGCCAAATTTCTTCCATAACATTACGTAAACCGTGATCACTATCAAGTTCGACTAACTCCACCCAAGGACGCGAATACCCAAAGTTACGGCTGGCTTCGATAGGAATAACTTCATCCTTTTTCCCATGCAAAATCAGGGTGGGGATAGGACGTTTCAAAAACTCCTCTTGGTATTGGGCAGCATCTGTAACGAAATCATAACTTAAGGGAAGCTTTTGCTCCTTCCCATAGTGGTAGACCATAATATATTTTTCTTGCTGCCACCGTTGTACTTCTTCATCGCCTAGCTTGGGTAACCAATGGGATAAAAACCCAAAAGCTGGTGCTAGCAGCACCAACTTTTGTACTTGTAAATCTTGCTGTCCCAAGTGGGCAGCCGTTAAGCCGCCTAAACTTGAGCCAATGAGTGTTACTGGCGTAGAATTATTACCGAATTCTGCGGTAACTTGAGTAATTTGACGAGTGATTTTCAACTGGGAAAAATCGCCAGCATTTAGATCGGGAATTGTTAGCTTTGTTTGAATTTGAGCAAAGCGATCGCCAATATCCCGCGCTTTGACAGAATTAGGACTGGAAGCGAAGCCGTGTAAGTAGATATACTGGGTGGGCATCAAAGTTTTGCCATTAAGGTTGTCCTTAGTCATTTGTCAATTGTGATTTCAAAAGACAAATGACAAATGACCTAGTTATCGCATTGTGACAAATTCTTCGGCTGCGGAGGGATGGATACCAACGGTAGCGTCAAAGTCTTTTTTAGTTGCGCCCATCTTCACTGCGATCGCCACACCTTGAATGATCTCAGCTGCGTTCTCACCCACCATGTGAGCGCCCAGCACTTTATCAGTGTCGCTATCAACCACCAACTTCATCATTGTCTTCTCTTGCTTACCAGTCAAACTATGGTACATGGGGCGAAAACGAGTGCGAAAAATTTTGACCGCATCACCAAGTTTTTCCCGTGCTTCGGCTTCTGTCCAGCCTACTGTAGCGGCTTCTGGGGTAGAAAATATGGCTGTGGGAACAGTTTCGTGACTAAATTCGCGGCGGTTATTGCCGAATTCACTATCTGCAAAGGCACGACCTTCGCCAATGGCTACGGGAGTTAAATTCATTCGGTCTGTGACATCACCAATGGCAAAGATATTCGATTGACTAGTTTGACTATATTCATTGACTGCGATCGCATTTGTGGTACTGTAGCCTGGCCCTTCTATAGAACTATCGACAACATCAACTCCAGCGTTTTCCAAACCTAGTCCATCTACATTAGGAGTTCGACCAGTCGCGACTAAAAATACGTCGGCAATTAGTGGTTCTTGGTCTTCCCCTGATAAAGTCAATTTAAAACCTTCTGGCACGCGTTCAATTGTTTTTACCACATTATTCTTAATCAGCCGAATTCCGTGGTTCGTCATCCCCTCTTCAATTTCTGTAGGAATGTCCTCATCAAACCCCTTCAAAATATTTTCACCTCTGGTAATTTGCGTCACTTCAGAACCCAAGCCACGCATGATACAGGCAAATTCTATGCCAATATAACCAGCGCCAAGAATGACGATGTGTTTTGGTTGTTCTTTTAGATGAAAGATTTCGTTAGAGGTAATGCCATATTCCATCCCTGGTAAATCTGGTTTGATGGGACGCCCGCCAACAGCAATTAAAATTTTGTCTGCTGTAACTTTGCGTCCATCAACTTCTACTGTATGGGGGTCTACCAATGTAGCGCGACCGGAAATTAGTTCTACTCCGGCTTTTTCTAAAAAGCTGATGTGTAGTTGCGACAGTCGCCGAACTTCCTTATCTATAGATGTAATGAAATGTTCCCAGTCCAACTCAGGATTACCAACTTTCCAGCCATAGCCTGGGGCATCACTGAAGAGTGCAGGGAAATGAGAGGCGTAGACCATGAATTTTTTAGGCACACAACCGCGAATTACACAAGTACCGCCAACTAAATCATTTTCTGCGATCGCCACTTTTGCCCCATAGCTAGCCGCCCGTTTGGAAGCCGCCAAACCTCCAGAACCCGCACCAATTACAAACAGGTCGTAATCAAAAGTCATAAATTTATGTTCTCTCTAGCAATAAGTTAGTTCCTGGAAACTTACACGCAGAATGTCATTGAACTCTATACAAAGATATCCGGTGAAGCCTGTATAAGTCCTATCCTTGATTTAATCTAGCGTTAGCCGATGTTCTCTAGTCGTAGGGAATATCACTTTTTGCTGTGGTTGCTGTAGAGGCAGTGATAGCTCTCGACAATATTTGTTTAAACAGGATTTGCAAACTCTAGTTAATGAGTTGGGGATTGAAATTCGCATTGCCCACTATCCCCCCTACACCTCCAACCAAATACAACCCGATTGAGCATCGTCTATTTCCCCATGTTCCCCGTGCTTATCAAGGCGTGATTTTCGATTCGGTCGAGATTGCCAAAAACGAGGACGCAAACAGGTCTTATATTATGTCCGGTTAATTAGTTATGATTCCAACATCTGTGCAAAAACCGGAAAGTCCTTTTTCCCCCTGCTCTCTGTGGCCTTCATGATAAGCCTTTTTACGCGGACATGATATTACGGTGTTTGCTACTGTTTTAGAGAAGGTCTATAAAACGGGTCTTAAAATCACAGAGGATTTAAAGCAAACAATGGAAATTATCTTTGATGATTATTGCCGCGATGGAATTATACTGCCAAGCCAAAGATGTCATAATTTTGGATTTTATTTAATCCACATTCCTTACACAATAATTATGACAAAATGAACCACACTCGGTGTTCGCAGAGCTTCTTGTACCCCCATTAGCAGTTTTATGTGCTTGGAGAGGAAGTGGGGGTTACGGGTGTTGGCTCAGTTGGAGTTACGGGTGTTGGCTCAGTTGGAGTTACGGGTGTTGGCTCAGTCGGGGTTACGGGTGTTGGCTCAGTTGGAGTTACAGGTGTTGGCTCAGTTGGAGTTACGGGTATTGGCTCAGTTGGAGTTACGGGTGTTGGCTCAGTTGGAGTTACGGGTGTTGGCTCAGTTGGAGTTACGGGTGTTGGCTCAGTCGGGGTTACGGGTTTTGGCTCAGTCGGGGTTACGGGTTTTGGCTCAGTCGGGGTTACGGGTTTTGGCTCAGTTGGGGTTACAGGTTTTGGCTCAGTTGGGGTTACAGGTTTTGGCTCAGTTGGGGTTACAGGTTTTGGCTCAGTTGGGGTTACGGGTGCTGGCTCAGATGGGGTTACGGGTGCTGGCTCAGTCGGGGTTACGGGTGCTGGGTCAGTTGGGGTTACGGGTGCTGGGTCAGTTGGGGTTACGGGTGCTGGGTCAGTTGGGGTTACGGGTGCTGGGTCAGTTGGGGTTACGGGTGCTGGGTCAGTTGGGGTGGCTGGTGATGTGTTATTTTGTGAATTTTTGTTTGTCGGATTTTTTGTTGAGGAGTTTTGAGGTGTTGTTAGGGTTTCATTACTACTAGGCGAATTTGAAGGACTAGGAGTTAGCCTCACAAAAGAGGGGTTTTCAATTACTCCCTCGCCTTTTATTGGTGGCTGTGCTTCTAAGGCCGCAGTAGTTTCGGCTTGAACACTAGTGATTGCTGGATCAGGTGTAGGCACAGGACTTTGCCTGTTCAAATCAAGTTCTCGAACCAGTTCGCTGGCTTCATAAAAATTTCTCAGATCAAAATCATATAACCTCTGAAATTTCCCTTTAATTATAATTATCATCTGCCCAGCTTCCAGCACCTTAGTTTCAGAAGCATCTTTGTTAGAAACTTCAATGCCGCTATCTGTCAGCGCACCCACAATCGTGGTATCTGTTTGTTGGTCGTAGCGTACAAATAATGCTGAACCACGAATTGCTGCTGCTGCACTTGGTGTTTGTATGCGTGTTTGCCCTTTTCCTGGTGGGATGAGCAGCAACACAGTCCCATTTGACAGTTTAAAGTCGCGAGTCTTCGGTAAAAATTGAAATAACGCCTGTTCTCCAACTCGTGCCAAAGAGCCATCATTGAAACGTAAATCTGCTAGAGAAGCTCGACCAGTTGACAGCCCGTCCCCAGGAGTCATTGCATCTAATTTACGTGCAGGACGTTTCTTCAGTTTATCTTTGGGTATCAGTTGTACCATGTTGCGGAGATCCTGAATCTCTGCTCGCGTTAGAGGAGTTATGGCACTTACCCGATTTGGCCAAGGCAGTACTATAACTCCCCATAAACCAATAACTAATAGTGGAAACGATTTATAAAGCATATTTTGATAATTTTTGAGCTTTCACTAATATCAAAAAGATAGAAGATTTAAGCTAATGTTGATTGTTCCAGAGGTTTTTTGAAGCAAATTTAGTTGGAATTTCAGCTTATATTTAATACATAAAATAGATAAGAAATCAACTATATGGCTCATATTTGATTTTTGAAACAACTCAGCATATATATATTCCCTTTTTTCCTATTTCCTGCTCCTTCGGTACGTAATTATCTTCAGGAATCCGATTTGATTTCTATAGTATTTAGTTTATTTAAGTTTTTATACTGAAATTGACATCGTGTGCAATAAAGCCTGTGGCAGATTTAAAACTTAGTATTTGATATAAACAATTAAATAAGGAGTCTTTGACATATAATCCTTTCAATCATATTAGCCACAGGGTCATCAGTTATGCAAGACATATGTTGCTAGAGATTCGTTGTGGAATTACTCAATGGCTATATTTCACTAAATTTGAGGATAAATGCTATCGGGGCATTTCAGCTTTGCAAAACAATTTGAGAAAAAATCCGAAAAGCAGCAATTTGAATTTGTAGTTTCAGTATATACCTACAAAGCTAAAACAGATGTACTCAATTGTATATTCTGAATCGGAACTTCTGATGTAACTTGTGGGTCTACATTTGCCAAATGCGATCAATGCGATCTAACCAGATGCGACTCAAAAACTGGAAAAATTTGTTTTTTTGTATTTTGTTAGCATCCAATGGTGGAAGCTGGTGTTGCATTAGAGTGGATGCAGCAGAATCTGCAAATACAGATATCTGGCATCCTAAAAATTTAGCAAGCACACAGGTAACTTATCGGCAGTTATGTCAGAATTTGCAGCAAGAGGCAATTAACTCTTTGTGCAAGAATTCCGGTGAGTCGCATACTTTAAACTCTCAGATGCCGTTGAATCTGACACAGCAAACGCCAGAAACGGCTCAAACCCCAGGTCAAACTGAAGAACCTGAAAATACTCAAAAGCAAAATGACTCTCCACAGTTAGAATTGCAGCCAAGTAATTTGCCTATATCTCCTTCAGACTCAAAAGAGCAACTATTAGAGGCACCTGAGATAAGTTATTCCCAAAGGCTAGAGAGGCTAATACAACTGCTACGATCGCCAAAACTACCCCCTGAGTCTGATAGCGATCGTGAATTGGGATTGCGGGTGCGGTTACGACCCCTAGAACAGCAGCTACCACCGATAGAACAACCCATAATACCTAAGTTTAAACCCATAGGCTATCTACAAGGCCGTGTAGGTTACTTCCAGACGACTAATATTTTTTCATCAAATGATAGTCCCATAGAAGATGGTTTAATTATTTCTGGACTAACACTAGCCTCTGCATATTTCCCTTTGGGGCCTAAAACTTTTTTAAACGGCTCAATTGATGGCAATCTGATTCGTTATATAAATCAGTCACAATACCATTATAATCAGGTAAGATTTAACCTCAGTATTTACCAGCATATATCCCAGCGAATGTTCACAGAAGTGAGTTTGAGCAATCAACAGTTATTTCATGCCAACAATAGCGATCGCCCTGATAGCTTCAAAGCAGGCGATCGCTTTTTAAATGAGAATTCACTGCAACTGTCTTTGGGACGGCGAGATCCCTTAACTCCGAAATTAACGCTAGATAGCTTTTACGAATTGAGTGTCAATTTTGCTGACCCCCTAAATCGCAATCGGATAATCAATACTTTTTGGGTGTCTCTGAACTACTATTTGCAAAAGCCTCTCCAGGTTGGTATTAACTATCAGGGCAACTTCTCGGACTTTACACAGCGCGATCGAGAAGACCAATTTCATCGGCTATTCGGACACTTAAATTACCGAATATCTGATACCAGTAATTTGAATGTACAGGCTGGAGGAAGTTTAGGTAGTTCAACCGCTGAAAACATTGATTTTGATGGCTGGTTCTTCAGTATTAATTACAGTTTGCAATTAGGTCAGTTTTGAATTTGTCATTAGTCATTTGTTAAAAACCCATGACTAATCACTATAAATAAGAAATCCAATCACTCCAACTGCCAGCATAAAGTTTACCCTTACTAATGCCAGCTAATTCTAAAGAAAGTAAATTTACGCAAGCAGTAACGCCAGAACCGCAATAAACCAAGATTTCTTCAGCTGTTTCTAGTTGTTCCCATCGACAGCGTTGTTCCTCTTGAGAAAGTAGGTAGCCGGAAGAGTCTGTAACTTCTTGCCAAGGATAGTTGATTGCACCAGGAATATGTCCGGCAATTTTATCAATTGGCTCTCGTTCACCTCGGTACCGCTCACTTTCCCTTGAATCTACCAATACTACCTCGTGGCTATCTTTTCGGCTTTTCACTGCTGTAATATCTACCACCTTTTCTGTTTGCACTTGAGCTACAAACGTACCCATTCGGGGTTGAGGAACGACATCCGTAACAGGGTACCCAGCTTTTTCCCATCCAGCCAAGCCTCCATCCAGTACCGCGACTTGCTCATGTCCTAAATAGCGCAAAAGCCACCATAAACGAGCCGCAAAGGCAAAGCGCGAATCATCATAAGCTACAACTAAAGTTTTTTGGTAATTTACCCCAATAGCTGCAAATTTGTTAGCGATATCATTAGGGTTAGGTAAAGGATGTCTCCCACCATGCTTACCTACTGGACTAGAAAGATCCTGATTTAAATCTAGGTAATATGACCCTTTAATATGGCTTGTTTGATACTGTTGTTGTCCTAGTTCTGGATCGGCTAAAGAAAAGCGACAATCAACAATCATGACTTGCGGATCTTCTAGATGTTCAAATAGCCAAGCTGGCGAAACGACAAATTGGGAATTGGACATGAGGCATTAGCCATTATTTAGTTTTACTAATAAAATGTCAGACTTAGAGAATTTTACACCTAAGCAAACAGCAGATGGTTCCTTCACCTTTGTCTCTCAAGAGTTTGGTGAATCCTTTCACAGCCATTATGGAGCTAGGCAAGAGAGTTTTTTCAAGTTTGTGGAACCTACTCAATTGGCTACAGCCGCGCAAAAACCTGTTGTGCGACTGTTGGATATTTGTTATGGTCTAGGATACAACACAGCTGCTGCTTTGCAGAAAATTTGGGGAGTGAATCCCAACTGTTATGTTGAAGTAATTGGTTTAGAACTGAATCCAGGGGTTCCACAAGCTGCCATCGCTCATCACTTGTTTGACAATTGGAACTGTAACTATATTGAAATTTTCTCCCGGCTAGCTTTTGAACATCAAGTGCAAACACCTTGTCTAAAAGCAAAGCTACTAATTGGGGATGCTAGAAATACGATTGCGCTAGTACATAAGTTGGATTTCTTTGCAGATGCAATTTTCCTCGATCCCTTTTCACCGCCTCAATGTCCTCAATTATGGACTGTTGAATTTATTAAACAACTATCATTCTGTTTAGATCAAGATGGTTTATTAGCCACCTATTCTTGTGCTGCTGCTGTACGCACAGCACTTTTGTCTGCTGGTTTAGTAATTGGTTCTACCCCACCTGTAGGAAGGCGATCGCCTGGTACTGTAGCAGCACATTCTGGGAGTGCTGAGTTAAAAGACCACTCAGTACGGGCTAAATACCGCGCTAACAGCAATCAGCACCTAGCGCTCACTCCCCTCTCGCAAGTCGAAACAGAACACTTGTTAACCCGTGCTGCCATTCCTTATCGTGATCCTGGATTAAGCGATTCAACCGAAGTTATAGTGATGCGGCGACAACAAGAGCAACAAGCCTCTTCACTCGAACCCACCTCCCGTTGGCGAAAAAGGTGGCTGTTGGGAACACAAGGTAGGGATTTTATCGGAAGTAGTTTTTAATTTCCCTTTTAGATACTCAAGTAACAAGTTTTTCTGATGTAAATGAACAAGAACTACGATAGTATATAATTTTACATTCAATTTATCAGTGTTTGAATATTACAATAACTGAGTAAGTAAAAATACATAGACTTAATGATGACCATAAATGCTTCTAAATAAAAACCCTATAGTTTGATCTAAAGCAACCAATTTTAGCCATTTATGGCACTATTGTGTGAAAAAACCTCAGTAAAAATTCTGATTTAATATTTGTTCAAATTTATCATACTTGAATTAGAAGCAAAAAATTTGACAACAAGATATCCCTTGTTCGTAAGATAAAAGATACACGCTGCGAAAAACTTAGTTCGGCAGCTTGACATCATGCATAATCCCTATTGAAACTCTGGCTCAGATACAGTTGAATATTAAATTTGTTTTTGAAATCTGACACTGTTAACTTGTGCAAAAACTTGGAGTGCCTTTGTGATTCAATGGAAATCCAACCATACAGGCTTTACAGAACAAATTGTTAGTGGGTCAAACCCCATTAGCACAGTGAAGAGTATCGGTTCAAATCGTGCTGTACGGTCGCAAAATAATGCGGAGGCTTATTCTTTAAGCTTATCTCAAGAAGACCTTATGGTTAAAGATAACCAAGCAGTGTCTTCTTGGATAAAAGTTGATGTTAATTGTGGTGATGATTCATTGGTTTCTAGAACACTACAAGCCGAAGGTTCTAAAGTGAATGGGTTTGATTTAGATCCGCCAAAAGTTTTAGTAGTTGACGATCATGCCGCCAGTCGGATGACTGCTGTTGCGCTGTTGGGGGTGGAAGGATACGAAGTGATTGAGGCGGACAGTGGTTCTACTGTTATAGGATTGGTAACTCAAAAACAGCCAGATTTGATTTTGCTGGATGTGATGATGCCAGGGATGGATGGATTTCAAGTGTGCCAATTGCTCAAGCAGGATGAGCAGACTAGGCTAATCCCAGTGATTTTTATAACGGCCTTAAATGACAGGCGATCGCGTATTCGAGGAATTGAAGTTGGCGCAGATGATTTTCTCACCAAACCCTTTGATCGTGTGGAACTGGCAGCGCGTGTAAAGTCCTTAGTGCGGCAGAAGCGTCTGAACGAAGATTTAGACCATGCTGAACAAGTACTATTTTCCATTGCCATGTCGATTGAAAGTCGCGATCCCAATACAGGCAACCATTGTGAACGCTTGGTAAAACTGGGACAAGTTTTTGGTGAATACCTCAACCTCTCACGCTACCAAATTCGAGATTTGAGGTGGGGTGGTTATCTCCACGATATTGGTAAGGTGGGCATTCCCGATGCAGTGCTGCTGAAAAAAGGTAAACTCACCCCGGAAGATTGGAAAATCATGCAGCAGCATGTTTTGATTGGAGAAAAAATTTGCCAACCACTACGGAGTATGCGGGGTGTAATTCCCATTATTCGCCATCACCACGAACGCTGGGATGGCTCAGGTTACCCAGATGGACTCAAGGAAGATGAGATTCCTTACCTGGCGCAAGTATTCCAGCTAATTGATATTTACGATGCCTTGACTAGCGAACGACCTTATAAAAGAGCTTTTACTTCAGCAGAAGCACTTTCAATAATGCAAGAAGAAGCTGATTCCGGTTGGCGTAATCCCAAATTAATGCAGCAGTTTGCGGAGTTTATTGTATATTTCACTCTTCTATGATTAGCTGGTATAGATTTGAGCCTACATTTTCAAAGTACCAACAGCATTAATCATAATTTCATTGATAGCTGATAGCTAATTATGGTAGTTGTAGCAATTTTAGCGGCGGGACGCGGCACACGGATGAAATCACGCTTACCCAAGGTTTTACATTCTTTGGGCGGGCGATCGCTAGTCGAGAGAGTTCTCGAAAGTGTAGAACCACTTTCGCCCTCACGGCGAATCGTGATTGTAGGGTATCAGTCCGAGGAAGTGCGAGCCGCCATGCATTCAATTCCCAGCTTGGAGTTTGTCGAACAGACTGTGCAACTAGGGACAGGTCATGCCATCCAGCAATTACTTCCTCACTTGGAAGACTACACAGGTGATTTGCTGATACTTAACGGCGATTTACCGTTGATACGCAGCGAAACTCTTCAGCAGATGTTACAAACTCACACCCGAAATAAAAACGCTGCCACTATTCTCACCTCGCACCTACCCGACCCCACAGGCTACGGGCGAGTTTTTTGTAACGATGAAAATATTGTGCAGCAAATGGTCGAACACAAAGATTGTACTGCTGCTCAAAGAGAAAATCACCGGATTAACGCTGGAGTTTACTGCTTCCGTTGGCCAGATTTAGCAAAGGTGCTTCCTCACATACAAGCAAACAATGCTCAAAAAGAATACTATCTCACTGATGCTGTAACTCAAGCGGGAAAAGTTATGGCAGTAGATGTGGAAGATTACCAAGAAATTCTCGGCATCAATGATCGCCTGCAACTAGCCACAGCTTACGAAATTTTGCAAAAACGAGTTAAGGAAAAATGGATGCTGGCGGGTGTCACCCTCATCGACCCCACCAGCATTACCATTGATGAAACTGTAGAGTTACAGCCGGATGTAATTATTGAACCCCAAACTCATCTGCGGGGAAATACAGTGATTCAAACAGGAAGTCACATTGGGCCGGGAAGTTTAATTGAAAATAGCCAGTTGGCTAAAAATGTCACGGTGCAATATTCAGTGGTAGTAAATAGTACTGTGCAGGCGGGAAGCCGAATTGGTCCTTATACTCATTTGCGCGGTCAGGTACAAGTGGGTGCTGGTTGCCGTGTAGGGAATTTTGTGGAATTGAAAAATACGCAATTAGGCGATCGCACAAATGCTGCACATTTGTCGTATATAGGCGATACCGTTGTCGGCAATCAGGTGAATATTGGTGCTGGCACAATTACTGCCAATTATGACGGCGTGAAGAAACACCGTACAAAAATAGGCGATCGCACAAAAACCGGCGCCAATAGCGTTTTAGTGGCTCCAATCACCTTGGGAGATGATGTGTACATTGCCGCTGGTTCTACTGTTACCGAAGATGTACCTGATGATTCTCTGGTAATTGCCCGTAGTCGTCAAGTGGTGAAACCAGCTTGGCGCAAGAAAAGCCAATAAACAAGCGCCGCAAATCTGGTGGTTATTACTTGAATCAGGCAGAATTAATCGATATTCTGCAACAAGGATATCAAGTGGCACTGAAAATAGCGGCGCTAGAAGCTTTTGTTCGCGCAGCGTTCCGCAGGAAGGGGCGTTATGAAGCCCAAGAATTGGCTGCAATGGTTGACTGACTAGGAAAAAATCTTAACTCAGGCGCTAGAATTTATTCAACAATAGCCAATCAATTCACTATCATTCCATTCCAAAGTGTCACCAATTTTTTCGCCGTCATGGTAGGCGGCGAGTAAGATTTCGCTAGTTTTACCCCAAGCGATCGCTCCACTGACATCTAAAGCGATCGCTCCCAAATCCCGTTTGTTCTGGTGCGCTTCTCCAAAGGATCGCTGCATGGACTCTTTCAGGGACATTCCATCAGTGACACGTACTACAATTCGGGGAGCTAAACACTCATCGATGATATCTTCGCCAATGCCAGTACAGCTAACACCTGCATTACTAGTAGCATAATTACCTGCTGGCATCGCAGAATCACTTACCCTGCCAATTCGCTCAAAGCCCTTACCACCAGTAGAAGTGCCAGCAGCTAGCCTACCAAATGCATCTAAAGCTACCACACCGATAGTGCCGCGTCCAGCATTGCTGGTTTCTACGAGTTCGGGTTCTGCTACTACACCAGCCATTGCGCTTTTAAAATTATCCTGGCGCTCTTGTATCCACTCTTGTAACCGCAAATCAGTTAAAGCGTTATAGCTGGGAATTTGCATTTCCCGCGCCAATTCAGCCGAGCCAAAATCTGATAGCACTCGGTCTGGCGAGTTTTGCAAAAATTGTGCCAACTCAATGGGATTTTTCACCCGCGAAATATTAATTACACCACTAAACCGTCCTAATGCACCATCCATCAAAGAAGCGCTCATGCGGATTTGCCCATCAGATTGTAGTACTGAACCAGTACCAGCATTAAAGCGGGGATTATCTTCGAGCATGTGGCAACCATGCACCACCGCTTCTGAAGCAGTTGCTCCGCATAATAGTAGAGAATAGACTTCTTCTATTACTGTATGGAGCGATCGGCGCACCGCTTCCAATCCGCCTTTACCGTGGAGAGAACTACCAGCCCCCCCATGAATAATTAATTTAGGTTGCACGTGTGACTCCATTAATCTCTTGCGCTATTTGCGTCTGTGTTGCGGTTAATTTCATTAGGGATTAGGTATTGGAAAGAATTCATTACCTAGTCCTCAGTCCCTTTAAGTTTTCGCTTCAGAACGGCGACGACGACAACGTTCTGAGCAGTATTTCACATCGTCCCAACAATCTTGCCACTTTTTACGCCATGTGAAAGGACGTTGACATACCGGACAGATTTTTGTAGGCAGGTCAGATTTAGAATGAACACGTCCCATATAAATGCTGTGTATATGAGAATTTTATTTCTGAGAGAGATGGAAAATAATTATAACCAGTTTGCTAAGAATGAAGGATATTTTCGGAAAATAAAAGTTTCGTAATCTATCTTTAGACGTGTTTTTTGCACCTCTCAAACTTCATTGCTTGTGACAGTTACGTAAATCCTGACTAAGAATCATTACCAACTAACGGTAAAAGTAGACGGCTAACTACCCGATTATCTGGTAATTGATAGAAATTCAACTCTCCTCCTAGTTCCTGCATGAGGTTTTGGCAGATTAGCAGATGTAAACTTGGCGGTTGGTCGAGGTTAGAGGAAGCAAGCACATCTTTGGATGTATTATCATGTAGCTCTGTTAATAGCTGTGGTTCGATCGCACCGTTGTATGTAATCGACAGTTCTAGCGATATCTGATGAGCAGCCCCTAACTTTGCAGAAGAATGCTTTGCATCTGAGGGTTTTGACGGATCTAAACGACGGCACCAAATATCAATCCTGCCGCCGCTTTGAGAAGAGTTACAGGCATTGATCAATAATTCATGGATAACTAACTCAATTTTGACAATATCACCTGCGATCGCCATTGAAGATTGAGCGTTTGAGCTAGGAACACCTCTAGCGAGGGAAGAATTATTTGGCGATTGCTCATCAATCTGTTGTCCTAAACCATGTACACCAATCCACAACTTTTGTTGTTTAAGCAAATTTTCAATGCGTTCGAGCGATCGCTTCAGTAAACTGGCTATGGGCATAGTTTCCCAACTCATATGTAGCTGCCAATGCTCAAGTTTGAGCATTCCACTCATGGAGGCAGCTGTATGGTCTAGCTGCCGCAGCAATAGTTGGTAGCGCATCTGAGTGAGTTCATTAGCAGGAATACCCAAATCATGTATTTGTTTAAGAGATAGCGCTGTTATTCTTTGAATTTCCTCTAATCGACGATGTTTGTACCAATTAAGTTGTCGTAATTCTTCTGTTGTAGACTCTAAAAGTCGGGTAATTTGCTTTTCACGACGCCACCAGGCTAATTGAGAAATTAGAGTTGTTGTTGCATTGAGGCTTTGTTCTGACCAGCGGCGCTCTTGATAGTCTGCTAACAACACTACACCCGTAGTTTCATAATCAGCATTGGTACGTAATGCCATTACCAAAATTTGACCTTTATCTGGAACACTCAACCATTTTCGAGTTTCCGGGGGTAAATTATCGACCTTCAAAGTTAGGTAACTCTCCGTAGCAAGTGCCCACTGAATTAAAGCTTCAGTCTTGATAGGAATAGATGCATCAGAAAAAATCCCAAATTGACTATTTTCGACCACTCCAGGGATAATTTCTGCCCAACTTTCACCAAGTGGCCAAGATAGCATTACTGCTAGGGGACAGCCTAAAATTGATGCTATTTGTTCGAGTGCTGTACGTTCTAAATGCTTTTTTTCAACTTCGATTTTGCTGTTCTGAGATTGTGTCAGGATGCGTAGGCATTGCTCAAATGCCTGGGAAGATTTTTGCTGCTGAGTAGTGCGGTTATGTAATTGCCACTGACGAACAATGACACCAATCTGTTGACTGACGGTCCAGAGCAATTCCTTTTCCACAGTTGTCCAAGAACGATGGGTTTCGTGAGTGATGACTAAAAGCGCTCCTGGTATATGACCATGAGTGCATTTACAAACAAGTAGCGATCGCACCCCACTTTCTAACAACAAGGGACGCCAGCTAAAAAAGCGTAAATCTTCATCTAAGTTCTCAATTTCTACCGCTTGAGTTGAACGTTGCAAAAGCTGTTCATCTAATTCTTTGAGAGTATTAAGAGTAAATGCCAACGGTCGGCGATTATGGGGCTGACTTTGGTAAATAATTTGATAATTATTCTGCTCAGAATCATACTGCAAGAGCAGAAAGCGGGTGGCAGCTAGCCGAGCTAAAACTTTTTTAGCACAGCTGTGTAAAGTTTCCTGAAGGTCATGCTCGCTATAGATACCTTGAGCAACTTGGCCAGTCAGTTGGGCATCCTCTTGAATCTGTTTGATAGTGCTTTCCATGCTTTCATTGGGTGCAACTAGCGAGATTAAGCCAGCAGCACTTTGGACAAAATTTTTGTCTGCCTCCGTCCAGATTCGAGGTTCATTGCTTTCCACCGCCAGAAAACCAAGCAAGTTCTTTTGCCAGATTATCGGAGCCGCCAAGAGCGATCGCACCTTCAGCCGTTGCAGTAATTTTGCCGTAAAATGGCTTTTTAAAGAACTGCGTGCATCACCAATTGAGACAATTTGGTTAACTGTCAAAGCATAATAAAAATCGCTCAACTCCTGTACCGTCATTCCCGCCGCTTGCTGATTGCTAGAATTACGATCTATTTTCACAAGCTGATTGCTCATCCGACACCAAAAGTAGCGCCCCTCCCGCTCAAACCAGTAAATATTTGTCCGGTTAGGAGAGACAAATTTATGAGTTGCTTGCACGGTCGCTTCTAGTCTTTGATTCAGGTTAGTGAGGGTACGTAAATTTTCTAGCAACTCTAATAATGGTTCGTCGGTTCGCTTGGTTTGCTTATGCTGCAAATCCATCTCATTTTGATAAAGCACTGCCCCCAATTCGCCTAAAACCATCATCAAACGTGCTTTTGCTTCGCCTGGAAGTAGGTAGCCCCAACGTTCTGAACCCAGTAACAACAAACCCAAGCAACGGTCTTTATAGCGGATTGGTAAAATAATTGTTCCTTTAATATGGAATTTTTCTGCCATTTTTCGCCATTCGGCGGCGCGGATTTCAGTTTGCAAATCAGCTACGCCCAAGGGATGCTGTTCAATCACCACTTGCTCTAACAAATCCCCAGGACTGAGAACAACCCTTTGGCGTAAAAAGCTCGTGTCATGATCAGGTGTGGTGCCCCCTTTACCGAATAAGATGTGATTCAGGCGATCGTAAAGAGCAATCCAAATCAGTTTGTAGTCAAACTGTTCTTTAAGATAAGAAATAGTGGTTTCAATCAGAACGTCAACATCTTCTTCTTCTCTGAGGCTCTGGAGGACACGCCCCAATGAGAGGATCTGCTGTTCGGCGGCTATAGGTTTTTGCGGCTGCCCCATCTGATTTATTGGTTTACATAACTTGTAATATATAAGATGCCCAGAAAAGCACCCTAAGTAATAAGCGATCGCGAATTTTGCCCAGACGAGAATATTAAATCACCGAACTGTAAACATTTATAACTTTATTCCAATACCCTTACCCCTAAGTGAGGGTATTTTTTATGCAACTATGCCTAAGTGGGTAATTTTCTTGAAAAGCTAATGGATATTTATAAATTTGCCATTCGTCCGCTTTTGTTCAATGTGGTAAAAGCCGATTCAGAGTGGTTACACCAGCAGACGATTCGCAGTTTTAGCTGGCTATCGCAAACCCCTACTAGTTGGGCAAACCAACGCTTACAAAAATCCTTATGTTTGTATGATTCACGTCTAGAACAAAATTTGTTTGGGCTAAACTTCCCAAATCCGGTAGGGTTGGCAGCTGGCTTCGATAAGGATGGAGTAGCTGCTAACATTTGGTCTAACCTGGGTTTTGGCTTTGCAGAATTAGGAACTGTAACTTTTCACGCACAACCAGGAAATCCGCCTCCTCGTTTGTTTCGCTTGCCGTTAGACAAAGCTGCTCTCAATCGGATGGGCTTTAATAATCGCGGTGCAGCAGCTATGGCGGCACGTTTGACACAGGAAAAGCAGAAGTCAACCCAGTCAATACCCATAGGGATAAATTTGGGTAAATCGAAGGTAACTCCCCTAGAAGCAGCCGCACAAGATTATCTCGATAGTTTTCGTTTACTCAAGGATTTGGGAGACTATTTTGTTGTTAATGTATCTTCGCCAAATACACCGGGGTTGCGATCGCTCCAAGATGCTTCTATGCTCAGTGCCATCTTGAATTTATTACAACAAGAAAACACTTCACAAAAGCCAATTTTTGTCAAGATAGCCCCAGATTTATCATGGGAAGCGATCTCTGACATTATTTCTTTGGCTAAAACCTACCAACTGGCGGGAATTATCGCCACTAATACTACCATCAGCCGTGATGGGCTAAAAACACAGGTGATTGACCAAACAGGCAAATCACCCCAGGATGAAGCTGGCGGAATTAGCGGTAAACCATTGCGCGATCGCTCCACTGAGGTAATTCGTTTTATTTGGCAGCAAACCCAAGGACAAATCCCGATTATTGGCGTTGGTGGCATCTTTTCTGCTGAAGATGCTTGGGAGAAAATTACTGCTGGTGCTAGTTTGATCCAGGTTTATACAGGCTGGATTTATGAAGGCCCACTGATGGTACGCCAGATTCTAGCAGGTTTGCTTTCCAAACTAGAACAAAGCGGATTAAATTCCATCAACGAAGCTGTGGGTTTAGAATTCAAAAATCAACGAAGGCAGGAGGCAGAGGGCAGGAGGCAGGAGTAAGACTGGTCAAACTCTATAGGAATGCTGCAACCAGAGGGAGCAAGGGTTTAAGACAACAGCACTGAACAAGAGTCCAGGGCTGGCAAATCATCCTGGGCCGAATAAAGGGATGATTTCTACTCCTGCCTCCTGCCTCCTGCCTCCTTCAACCTTCTTCCTCTACTGGGAAAAACTCCTTAGTTTTTTCCGAGTATGACCAGGCAATACCATCAGGGTCTTTGCTGCGGCTCCACTCAGGAAATTCTGGATCATTTCGTCGTTTATAAACCGTGCTGGAATAGACATTTAGCCGTTTGGCAAGTTCAGATTGAATCAAAGAGCCAAAAATTAACTGTTTTTCCAGCGATCGTTTAGCTGACTCATGGGTTGGCTCTGGTGGTGATTCGGTTTCTGGTTCTTCCTCCTGTGGGGTTGGTGCAGGTGGTGCAGGTGGTGCTAGGAGCGATCGCGCAGTTTTAGTAACTGGTTGAGTAGGAAGTTCTTTAACAGGCTCACTACTATCAAGAATATTACCGAGAATGCTGGCAGTTATAAAGTAATAAGACTGCCCCGCATCTTCGGAGTTCACTATACTAGCGCCAAATTCTGAGGCTTTACTATCCAAGTAGCGTTTTGCCGTCGTTCCAGGAAAATTGCCCCTCATTGCCAAGTCCATTGGCGTAAGTCTGCCTTGATTTTCCCGAACCAACTGATGAAAAATTGGGTTAACTCGATGAGTCCACTGTTGCCATTGATATTCCTGCCAAAGCTTGAAGCCAATTACCAGAACAATTAGTGCCAGTAAAAATCTCCAAGTGGTAACTAGGAAAATAATCAAGAACGAGATGGGCAAAAGTAGAACGAGAAAAGCCTTGCCGTTATCTTCTATGGGTTTCTCACTCATGCCGATTTTTGCCAAGTGAATTTTGGGAAATAATACTATCTATATTGGCAAAAATTAGGACACTTTTTTGTATCTTTTGGCAAAGTTGCGGCAAAGTTGCCGGCAAAAACTTTCCTTAGTGAGTGTTATAACCTTTTGAATCTGCAACTTATTTAAGATTGGGCTGCGATGCCTACGGCGGTAAACTACGCGCAAAAGTTTTTTACCAGAGAAAACCAGAGGGTTTTGATGAGAGCGATCGCAATACATCTCAGATAATATCCCCCCGAAATTCTGGCCGACGGCTTGCTTATGCCGCTCAGACTTCTCTTTCCAAAGCAGTAATTCTAAATTAGCTTGCCAGACCCTTGACAACTGATAATACATATACTACATTAATAATACAAGTCAACTTTCATTAGGGAGTTAGCTTTCACCAGTAGCGGATAGCTCAAATAGCAGAGTGCCTACCTTGCACGGAAGGGCCAACGTATTGAGGGTTATGGCATATAACTAAAAATCCTACTTCGCTACAGCAAATTGAGTGCTGAGTTTTAAATTGTCATGTGGTGGGTAGCCAAGTGGTAAGGCGCTTAATATCCTTATTCACCCCTTGCCTGCAAAGGCCGACGAATTGAGGGTTATCGTAGAAAAAACGAGCATTCGCGGGTTCAAATCCCGCCCCACTACACCAAAATCAATGCTGTTAGAAGTTTTAAATATTTAACTCCTAACTCCTAACTTTTTATGTGGCAGGTAGCTCAGTTTGGTAGAGCGCCGAAAAACATCCTTGTTCACACCTTGCCTGAAAAGGCCGACGAATTAAGGTTATCGCCTGTTAAGCCGGATGTCGCAGGTTCAAATCCTGCTCTGCCACCTTTCATTTTTGCCTGCAAGGGCCGGGAGATGAAGCCATGAATTACAACTTCTTTATTAACAAGAAAACTACAACACCACAAAATCAGCCTATCCCCGGACGGGAAGCAGAGATGATTCAGGGACGTTCCGGCGGCTTTATGTTTGATGCTGGCATTTGGAAGATGCTGCGTCGCTGTCTTTTGGTTGGCACAGCAAAAAGCACTTACTACGCTGGTAAACAGGAATTAACTGAAGATTTTGTGGCAGTTGTCAGACAAGCTGTTGCTGAAAATCCCGGTCGTGTAGCGGAAGAAATTTTGTATGCTAGCGATGGACGCGCCATCAATAACAGTGCGCCTATCTTAGCTTTGGTGTTGCTGTCGATGGGTGAAACACCAGAAGCAAAACAAGCGTTTGGTGAAATCTTCCCGAAAGTTGTCCGCATTGGTAGCCACTTCTACGAATGGTTGAACTACACCAAATCTCTGCGGGGATTTGGCAAAGTAGTGCGGGAAGCTGGTAAAACTTGGCTCTCAAGGGAAGATGTCAAGGGTTTAGCTTATCAACTATTGAAATATCAACAGCGTCAAGGCTTTTCCCACCGAGATGCATTGCGGTTGTTCCATGTCAAACCGCCTACAGAAAATCACCGTCAACTATTTGAGTGGGTAGTTAGAGGCTGGGAAGAATTGCCAGCAGACATTCCCTCAGAGGCATTGGCGCAGATTTGGTGGTATGAGTGGCTCAAGCGAAATCCCACCCAAACCCATGAAGCTATTTCCCAAGGACGTTTAACCCATGAAATGGCTGCACCTGTAGGCAAAATGGACAAGCTTGCTTGGCAGCTGCTATTTCAGGAAATGCCAATAGGGGCAATGCTGCGTAACTTGGGTTCTTTAACTGAACTGGGTGTATTACGAGCTGATGAAAGTGCCAACTTGCTGCAAGTGGAAGTAGTTCTTAATCGCAGAGAACATCTGCGTAAAGGTCGCATCCATCCGATTGATGTTTTGAAAGCACTCAAAACTTATGAATCTGGTGGAACATTAGGACGCAGTAAGAAAACTTGGAACCCAGTCCCTCGGATTGTGGACGTTTTAGAAAAGGCGGTTGACCTGTCTTTTGATGTTGTGCAACCCACAGGTAAAGTATTCATGCACGCCGTAGACGTTTCTGGTTCTATGGGTAGCTTGGTTGCAGATATGGGGCTAACTTGTTGTGAAATTGCCACCACAATGGCACTGGTGACAGCAAAAGCAGAGAAAAATTACATGATTCGCGGTTTTGCTACCGAATTCAGGGAATTAGATATTACCGCCAAAGATAGTTTTAGTTCTGCGGTTCGCAAAGCTAGCAACCAAAACTTTGGTGGAACCGATGCATGTGTAGCTTACGACTGGATGATTAAAAATAACTTTAAAGCTGATGTAGTCTGCTTTTGGACTGACTCGGAAAGCTGGGCCGGATATAAGCATCCAAGTCAAGCACTGAAGAAGTACCGGAAAAAGGTAAATCCTGACGTTAAGGCGGTGTATGCCACCTTGACACCTTACCAAATTACTTTGGTAGATCCTGAAGATTCGCTGTCTTGGGATTTGGCAGGATTCGACCCGGGTACGCCTCGGATCATCCAGATGCTAGCTACGGGTGAATTGTAGATATTGCTGAAGGGTAAAAAATGACAAACTTTATCCTTCATACTTCATGGCGGGTTATCCTTGTTCGCAACTTGCCTTTCGGGGCCGAAGAATTTAAGGTTATCGGTTACGTCTCCACCATTGTGGGGATTAGCGGGTTCAATCCCCGCACCCGCCTTTGTTTGATTTTTATCTTACGCAAAGAAGAAGGCGATTTAATTTTTGAATGGTCGTTTTTCTATTTCAGCGATGGGTAAGAGTAGGGTGTCTTCAATGTGCGCTCGCATCTGTAAAACTTGTGAGTTGAAATCCTGTTGATTAAGCCAAAAATGTTGCTATGAATCTACTGTAATATTGTTCATTTATTCTTAGACTATGAATTGCTTGTTTTACTTCCTCAATTTTTTGCTCGAATGACAGCTTATCAAATATTTGTACTAATTTTTCTAAGTTTACTTTGATTTCATCAAAAGCTTCTTTACTTTCATTATTTTTTGTAATTTGATGTAAAAATATTCCCGTAAAATCCTGACATTCAGCTAAATATCGAATTAAATTAATCATTAGTTTATCCTCTTTAACTTTCGTAGTCATCAGCAAAGCTGTTTGAAAAAAACACTGGCTTACTTTAAAACTTCTTTGGTAATAATCAAATTCCTTGTTACTTGCTATAACATTTCCTTCACTTTCATCAATTATTCCTAATACTTGTGTACTTAATGCAAGCTTATAAAGTACTAAACCTAAATTAGAATAACAATCAACATATTCAAAAACCATGTTTTCGATAGCTTTAAAGAAAGGATTATCTAATACCTTCGGTTCTTGCCTTAATTCTTCAAAGCAACCTACTCCATAAAATTCCATCACATGGTAAACAACTTCTAAGGAAATATTTTCCTGTTTACTAAGTCCTTGTTTTACTGCTATTTCTGCATTTTCTATATTTAGATACGTTTGTTCTTGAGTATCATTTACTTTCATGCAAGGAATTTTTGGAATAATTGTTTGGCAGCTATTAGATATTAATGTAGATAAAAATATTCCGGCTTCAGCGTGACATTGTTTCCAATCATTTGTTAATTTAAGTCTTTCTATTGCTTCTTCGCGAATAACTTCATACAAGTAGCATCCTTTTTCACTAAACTTTACTAAAGCTCTGTTTTTTAAATGACTGATAAGTTGGTGTTTATCTCGCTCATTTTGCTCATCCCAAAGCAAGGAAAAAATCCCTTCTTCAGGTATTATAGGAACATATTGATAACGGTAACATCCTAATCTACATAAAAGGTTATAGACTTGGGGATTATCTTGTTGAAGTTTATCAAACTGATATTGAACAAGATTTTCTAAAGTAGAATTTTTTAATAAATAATCACAATTCTTTTTCCAAAAACACTTTAAATCTCCTCTTGATGTCGTTACAATATCACCACGAAGGATATACATTACCTCCGCATTACCTCCATAAGCTTGATGCATTTGGCTGAGAGCATCACTATCTGTATTAATGTGACAGATTTCAAAATACTGTTGCCATACTTCTTGCTTTAAACCTTCCATTGCATAAGTTTGAAAAGTTTGAAGACGCTTCAACGTATGTTCATCAATTTGCTCACGGCTTGTAATGAGAGTAACTGACTGTACACTATGATGCGCTAGTACAGTTAATAATTCTACATAATAACTGTGCTGGGATTCTATGAACTTACCATTTGTCAAAGCAGGTTCAAGGTTATCAATTAATACACCAATTTTTCTAATCTGAAGCTGGTTTTTCAATTGCTCCAGCATAATCATAAAATTTTCTTCTGGATTCTCCTTAAAATAATATCTGAGCTTGAGCCTTAACCAATCTTCTACTGAATTTAAATTCTTGGGTGTAATTCCTACACGCAGTTCAAGATATTCTAAACCTTGAAGCTCAAACCATTTTGTAGCTAAGGTTGTTTTACCTATACCGCCCTCTGCGTGAATTAGAATAACTTTTGCACCTTCGTTAACAAGGTTGTTGAGGTGTGTGATCGCTTCCTCACGCCCCACAAAATTATTATTGTTGATTGTCGTATCTTGAAGTTGCTCTGTTCTAGATTCGTTAGCTGGAATATCAACTATCTTTTTCCAATCTAAACCTAGCCTTTTACAAATTTCTTCAAAATTAAGTCGGTCAACTGCCTTAGCGCTAAAAAAGTTATGTACTGTTGACCGAGCTATTCCTAACTCTAAGGCTAAAGCCTTTTTACCCAAAGCATTACGAGTTAAAGCTTTGTTTGCTTGTTCTATTCCTTTTAGAGATGCTTTAAGCGATCGCCCAGTCATATTTTAAATATGCGACTTTGAATAATTTTAACTGAGTTAATTAAAAGTCATACGTACTCATACACAAAGTCAGACATTCTGGACTTCTGACTCAAACACAATCTCAGACACCAGCCCTCGAAGCTAGTTGATGTAGTCATTCACAGTACTTATGAAATCTACTTACATCAACGGACGATGCTACTATCAAGGCAATGGTGGCGTTCTTCTTCCTGCTGTCACCACAGTTTTAAAAGCGACACAGCCATCAAAGTCTATAGCCGCCCTTTCCCATTGGCGTAATAAAGTTGGCGATGCAGAAGCAAATCGAATTGCTGCTAACAGCCGTCGCCGAGGAAATGCCTTGCACCAGTTAATTAAAGAACACCTGCAAGGTTACTCACCCAAACCTGATAACAACCTGATTCAGCCTTACTGGGATAGCGTTCAATCTTTGCTAAACCAACTTAGCGATGTTCAACTGGTTGAAGAAGCCGTGCCTAACTATAAAGAACTTTACGCCGGGAAAGTTGATTTAGTTGCTCGTTATCAAGGTGTTCTGTATTTAATTGAATGGACTACAGCCGAGGAACCAAAACTGAGATTTGATAAGCTTTATGACAAACCTTTACAACTAGCTGCTTATGGTGGTGCAATAAATCGGTATTATAGCGATCGCCTCTTTAACTGCAAAATTAACCATGCTCTTATTGTTGTAGCCTTGCCATGTGAAGAAGCAGAGATTTTTGAATTTGACCGTGCAAGGCTAATTCATGTCTGGCATCAATGGCTTAATCGGCTGAATTTCTTCTTCAGTGCAGCTGCTGCGTAAAAAAAGTGCGATCGCAATTTTTGAGAAGTACAACACCAATATTGAGTGCAGAATAACATATTTAACAAATTGGTGAGGAATTGAAGAGTTGTTCGACTCAATTATCAACCCTCTTCCTCCCAATCCTCGATCTGTAACCCATTCACGCGATTAAATTCACTCTTATTGTGGGTAACTAAAATTAAATTATGTGCCTGAGCAATAGATGGAATTTGTAAATCATAAGGGCCAATAGGCGTACCTAAAGTTGCCAATTCAGCATGAATTCGACCAAAAATTGTGGCGGCTACATCATCAAAACTCAAAGAGACAAAATTATTGAGAAAAGCTAACTGTAAAGCTAGGGTGCGTTGAGGATTCTTGCTTCTCATCGCCCCGTAAAACAGTTCAGCCTTAACAATTGAACAAACAGCAATATCTTGTGGTGATAAAGACTCTAAGCGTCGTCGCACTCCAGATATTGGACGATTTAGATAAACAATGTAAGCATTCGTATCTAATAAATAAATCACTCTAACGGTTCCCGCACTTCATATTCACCTTCGGGATATCTCATCAAAGGCTCATCTTGCAGACAACCAGCCGTCTGTTCAAAAAAACCAGGAGGCCACCCCAATTCTTCAGGTGTTTTTACCTGCACTGGTGCTTCAATGTGACTTTTTGCTGCAAACACCTTGAGAGCATCAACAATTACTTCCTCTGGCGAAGCATACTTACCACTTTCAATCTGAGTTTGGATGAATTGCTCTATCTCTGGATTCAAGAACACATTCATAGATTTATTTACAAGGGTGCTTTTCCATAACTATTTTAGTCTGAGGTGAGATTGTAACTGAAGATTAGGCTGCTATATGCTTTGGATCAAAAGTGCGATCGCATACCCGCCCGAAGCGGTGTTTACGACGGGCTACGCCTACGCAAACATCTATCTCTTGTAGAATAGACAAAATGCTTGTTTGGTAACATAATGTAATATAACTTAGCAATAATCGAGCGATGCCTACGGCGGGCTGCGCCTACGCTGTTCTTTTTGGATGTACTTACGATTAACACCGCTATGTGTTACATATCAGCCTGGTTTAATCTCAAATTGTCCACCCAAAGGCAGTAGATGAAGTTTTGTTTGAATAACTACAAGGGATGAAATAGCTCTGCTTTCCAAAAAGTGAAAAAGGAACAGATTTTTATGACATTTGATTACGATTTGTTTGTCATTGGTGCTGGGCCTGGAGGATTGGCAGCAGCTAAAAAAGCAGCTAGTTACGGTGTACGTGTCGCTATCGCCGAACAAGAATCCGTCGGTGGGACTTGTGTAAATCGCGGTTGCGTTCCTAAAAAACTGATTGTCTACGCTGCTGATTTCGCCCTGCAAAATCAAATAGCACACAGTTATGGGTGGAGTGACTGTCAAACATACTTTGACTGGACATTATTTATTAAGTCAGTACATCAGCATATTGACACCATTAACCAGTCTTATTTTCAGCAATTGCAAAAAGCTGGAATTGAACTAATTTCTGAATATGCCACTTTTGTCGATACCCATACTATCAATATCAATGGACGCAAAGTTACAGCGGACAAAATTTTAATTGCTGTGGGAGGGCAACCCCTCAAGCCTAAAATCCCAGGTATAGAATATGCCATTACATTCCGCGAGATGTTTCATCTACCCTATCTACCGAAACGTTTGGCAATTATTGGCGGCGGCTACATTGGCGTAGAATTCTCCAGCATGATGCACGCTTTTGGTTGTGAGGTGGTGGTGATTGAAAAAGGCGAGATGATTTTATCGGGGTTTGATGATGACATTTGCTCTGCGGTACAACAAGGTTTGACTAAACGCGGAATTAAGTTTTTCACCAACAGCACCGTTGATGAAATCAAATTCTCAGAAGAAGGGTTTTTGTTAACTATTACTGGTGAGAGCCAAGAAATAATCACAGCAGATACCATCTTAGTTGCCACAGGCTACGCTCCAAATACTAAGAATCTTGGTTTGGAAAATGTCCATGTTGAACTTAGCGAACATGGTGCAATCAAAGTAGATGAATACAGCCGCACTAGCGAAGAAAACATTTTTGCTGTAGGTGACTGCACCAGCCGCGTGCAATTGACTCCAGTGGCTAAGGCAGAAGGTATTGCCTTTGCCGATACAGTTTTTGGCAACAAGGCGCAAAAACTAAATTATGATTATGTGCCCACTGCTGTTTTTTGCCGTCCAGAAGTGGCTAGTGTGGGAATGACGGAGGCGAAAGCACGGGAAAAATTTGGTGAATCTGTACAATGCTATTGCACCCAATTCCAGCCACTGTTGTATCAGTTAATCGAACAGAATCAATCAACCACTATAAAGTTAGTGATAAATGGTGATTCTGGGAAAGTTTTGGGCGCTCATATGGTGGGTGAACATGCAGCAGATATCATTCAAAGTTTGGGTGTGGCAATTCGTAAAGGCATTACCAAGGAAGACTTGGATGAAACAATAGGCATTCATCCCACAGCAGGAGAAGAATTCCTGTCGTTAAATTAATGTGAGTTCGATGAACCTCTCCGAAACGGAAAGGGAGGAGCAAGGAAAAATTTAGCTTTTTGCTTCCCTCTCCGTGTCGGAGAAAGGTTGGGGGAAAGGTCAAATAAGACTTGTCGAACTTACGTTTCTTAATGTCCCCGCGTCCTCCTTAAGTAGTTTCTGAGGATGCTTCTGAACAAGATTTTGTGGGAGCGCCTAATTCATCTAAAGTATTCATTAATGAGTCATCCTGTGGCACGGGGTATATGGTTTGGGAACTTACAATATCGTTAAAAACTTTAAGATCCTCAAGAGCCTCTGATGCCGACTGATATCGCTCTTTAAAGTCTTCAAGCACCATTTTACTGAGAATCTTAGCTAGGGAGTGGCTTACCTGGGTGCGTAGTTTACCGCCGTAGGCATCGCTCCATTTTACCTCTCCATCAGCATCTCTATCTAGCTCACGGGGTGTTATACCAGTCAAGGCTTTGATCCCAACCATGCCGACTGCATAGATATCACTACTGTAATGTGGACGCCCAAAACATTGCTCGCTTGGTGCGTAACCCTGAGTACCAATGCCAATAGTGAAGGGAGTTTGCTCTTGATGATCAAGCTGTCTCGTACTGACTTCTTTGACGGCTCCAAAGTCAATCAGTACTAGTTTACCGTCTGAATGTCGGCGGATGATATTGCTGGGCTTAATATCCCGGTGAATCACATTGTTTTTATGGACAAATGTTAATGTTTGCAATAAGTCTCTGACAATTTTGATCACTGCAATTTCCTCAATTGCCCTGCCTGTTGGCAATTCCTGATTTAAAGGATGACCAATGATCTGTTCTTGTACTAAATAAAATTCTTCATCTTCTTCAAAATACGCCAAAAGTTGCGGAATTTGAGGGTGTGTTCCCAGTTTTTCGAGTGTTTGCGCTTCTGAGCTAAATAAACGTCTGGCAAGTTGCAAAGCTTCTGGTTTGGTGTTGGCTGGTTTTAGTTGTTTAACAACACATCGTGGATTTCCAGGACGTTGGGTATCTTCGGCAATGTAAGTTTCGCTGAATCCACCGGAACCGAGAACTTTGACAATTTTGTAGCGTCGAGCCAGAACTTTTCCTGATAAGGCTAAATCTCGTTGCTGGATTAGGTCTTGCAAGTCATCTTGTTGGCTAATAATCTCTTGGACAACGGGGGAAGTTTTATACTTCTGAAAAATGTCTAGTATTTGGCGTTTTTTGATGCTTTCTCTCACCAATGAGGTTGTCAGATAGCAAAGTCCGATCATCGCGATCGCAATCATTGGTACAGTAGTGGGGAAAATTAACTGACCATAGATAAATAACCCATAGCTAATTCCTGCCCAAGTACCAGACAGGGCGAGGCTATAAAGAAATCTATTGATAGTATGCTTGCGTCTGCTAATCATCAAGGCTGTACTGCCAACTACAATTAGCACAAACAAACCCCGCAACGGTGGACTGTCAATTCCTGGGGCGATCGCTTTACCTTCCATCAAAGTTGCGATCGCATGGGCGTGAATTTCCACGCCTGACATACGTTTAGTGCTGTTGCTAACAGCTACTGGATAATAATCATTGTGTAACTTATCTGTTGCACCAATCAGCACTATCTTGTCTTTGAAGACCTTTCCCTGCTGCAAATAGGTGTTCCAGTTTTCTGGGTCGAGTACATGCCAAAGGGGTATTTGCTCAAATGTACCAGCAGGTCCCCAAAAATGAATGCGATTACCCTTTGGTTGGGGATAATTGACTTGTGCTGCCCTGAGCGTTGCTTCATCAAAAGTGGGTAGATTTTCGATCAAATTATCTTCAGCTAACAACTTAGAAAACTCGCTTGCCAATCGATGAACTTTACCATCTACCTCCAGGGGGAAATTAACTGAGCCAATGGACACTGGCTCTATACGAAACATCTGTTGTGGGTCAATTAATTGCATAAAAGACCCTTGGCGTATCTGGGAATTTTCGTAGACGGCTGCTAAGGTAACTTTGCTGCCATATTTTTGCAATACTGCCTGGAGTTGGCGATCGTCAGCCACTCCATAACTGCTTGGCGTGTCAAAAACGACATCTACCCCTACAGAACGCACACCAGCTTTCATTAACTTTGTGATTATCTGAGCATATGCAGCCCGTTTATAAGGATAAGATTTCAGTGTTTCTAAGTATGCATACTGTTTCGGATTTGTTCTATAGTACTGTTCGGGAACTGATATTGACTGATCGTCTATTGCTAAAATTACGATGTCTTCTGGAGGCAGAATCGGCCCACGCACTTGAAAAAAGCCAGAAAGCGCCTTATTTTCCATCAATTGAACCAATTCCCCACCAGAAGCACTCAGTACTCCTGCACCTATTGCCCAAGCACCAGCGAGGATATGGCCTAAGCGAAGCATCCACCTAGACTGGCGAGCCGATGTTGTTGACGTTACTTTTGTCGGTTTACTTGACACTCTATTGGCAGTAGAGACATAGTTTTTAGTTAAGGTAGATGTAGGTTTTTCTGCCATATCGTGTTACTGATTGATTTAAGTCCAACACTTTTATTTATTCAGACCACGTTTTAGTACAAGCACATTGAAATAAGACTTAAATGGCAATCTTATACATTTGTAAAGTATCTTCTATTCATCAACAAACTTTTATTGGCAAAGATAGCCTCCAAGAGATTCCTACTCAGGTACTGTCTAACTTATTATTTTTCTGTTGAGTGAGTTACAACTAGTTATCGTCTCACAGATTATAGCTGGATCTGCTTCGTCTCTGTACTTGGTTGCGGCGATATTTTAGCTTAATTTAACCAACAAGTACTCTCTTGACTAGGTGTTTTACCAAAAGCTGTCCCAAGTCCGTCTTCTGTCTTTGGCGCAATATTGGTACTCTCCATAAAGCATATCCTTATACTGAAAGCTTTACCTATAGATAGGCATCAACTTATATCCTACCCTAAGCCTATGCCATACCTCTTTAGGAGTAAACTTTAGTGTTATCCAGCGATGAATGCTGTTACTGGTTCGATTTTATTGGTAGATTTTGATCACAGGGTGGCTGTTGCAGTGCCGGAGGTGAATAAGGTTTAGCACCCAGGATCTCAACTCCAATGTTGCAGGCGTTTTTATGCCTTGAAAGGGGTAGGATAAAAGCTACAGATGAAGAGTTAGTTTATAGATATTAGCAAACAAGGCATTTGAAAATTGCTATAATCTATTGTTCCATCTAAATTCATATATATTATTAGGTGTAAATTTGTATGGGTTCTCCAATGAATCGTCTGTCTATTTTTGTAGACGGAAACAATATGTTCTATGCTCAACAAAAAAATGGTTGGTTTTTTGACCCACGGCGAGTTTTAGAATACTTCAAACATGAGCAATCAGAAACAACATTAATTAATGCATTCTGGTACACTGGCTTAAAAGACCCACAAGATCAGCGAGGTTTTAGAGATGCTCTAATTAGTCTAGGATATACAGTCAGAACTAAAATTCTTAAAGAATATTATGATGATACTTCTGGTCGTTACTCGCAAAAAGCGAATTTAGATATTGAAATTGTTGTAGATATGTTTAATACAGTAGACCAGTATGACCGAGTAGTATTATTCAGTGGTGATGGAGATTTTGAAAGAGCAATCGAACTATTACGCTCAAAAAATACACATATTACAGTAGTATCGACAGAAGGAATGATAGCTAGAGAGCTACGCAATGCTACTGACAGATATATAGATTTAAATGATATCAGAGATCAAATAGAAAAAACAGAAGGTTAGTATTCTTAGCAATTATTTACAAAGGTAAGAGTATAAAGAAAAACTAAGTTTGAAGATATTTTGATCCATAAGTAAAAACTAAAGAACAAACCGCAAATGACAAACAAAACAGATCGAATCATCATTTTTGATACTACACTGCGAGATGGAGAGCAGTGTCCGGGAGCAACTCTGAATATAGATGAAAAGCTAGTTATTGCCAAGCAACTGGCGCGTCTGGGTGTGGATATAATTGAGGCAGGCTTTGCCTTTGCGAGTCCCGGAGATTTTGAAGCAGTCAGCAAGATTGCCAAAATTGTGGGGACAGAAAATGGCCCGGTAATTTGCAGTTTGGCAAGAGCGATTAAAGCAGATATTGAAGCAGCCGCAGAAGCATTAAAACCAGCAGTTAACGCCAGAATTCACACATTTATTTCGACTTCTGATATACATTTAGAGTATCAGTTGCGGAAGTCACGGGCAGAAGTGCTAGCGATCGCCGAAGAAATGGTAGCTTATGCCAAGTCCTTCGTGACAGATGTAGAATTTTCGCCGATGGATGCGGCTCGTTCCGATCCAGAATTTCTTTACCAAGTGTTAGAGCGAACGATCGCAGCTGGTGCAACAACAGTTAACATTCCTGATACAGTTGGTTACACAACCCCTAGCGAGTTTGGGGCAATAATTAAGGGGATTATCGAAAATGTCCCCAACATCGACCAAGCGATTATTTCTGTTCACGGTCATAATGATTTAGGCTTGGCAGTTGCTAACTTCTTAGAAGCTGTCAAAAATGGCGCACGGCAACTAGAATGTACCATCAATGGCATTGGTGAACGCGCCGGAAATGCATCACTAGAAGAATTGGTGATGGCGCTGCATGTGCGACGGCAATATTTTAATCCTTATTTGGGTAGACCAGAAGAATCTCAAGAGTCCCTGACAAATATCGACACCCGGCAAATTTACAAAACCTCACGCTTAGTTTCCAATTTGACGGGAATGTTGGTACAACCAAATAAAGCGATCGTCGGGGCAAATGCCTTTGCTCATGAGTCTGGGATTCACCAAGATGGTGTGCTAAAAAATAAGCTCACCTACGAAATTATGGATGCTCAATTGATTGGCTTGACAGACAATCAAATAGTTTTGGGCAAACATTCAGGCAGAAATGCTTTTCGCACCCGCTTGAAAGAATTGGGCTTTGAACTGTCAGATACTGAGCTAAATAAAGCATTTGTCAGATTCAAAGAGGTAGCAGATAAAAAGAAAGATATTTCTGATTGGGATTTGGAAGCGATCGTTAACGATGAAATCCAACAAGCGCCCGATTTGTTCCGAGTAGAGTTGGTGCAAGTTTCCTGTGGTAGCAACGCCCGCCCCACTGCTACAGTCACCCTCCGCACCCCAGAAGGAGAAGAATTAACCGATGCTGCGATCGGTACTGGGCCAGTAGATGCAGTTTACAAAGCCATCAACCGTGTAGTGAACGTGCCTAACGAATTGATTGAGTTTTCTGTGCAGTCAGTGACAGCTGGTATTGATGCTATTGGAGAAGTAACGATTCGTTTACGTTATGAATCTAAAGTATTTTCTGGTCATGCAGCGAACACAGATATCATCGTGGCATCCGCACAAGCTTATGTAAATGCGTTGAATAGGTTGTATGCATCTTTGCGAACTCAAGAAAAGCAAGAAGTATCTACACAGAAAGTCTGAGAATCTATCTGTTAAACTGCCCATAATAAAAGCACCGCACCTTGTTTTTAGCATCAGCTAAAAAACTCCTCCCCTAATTAGGGGAGGAGTTAGGTGTGAGTTCCGAAAATTTGTTGGAAAATTATGCTGAGTGAAAAACATATCACTATCAGAGAAGCCACCACCGAAGAAGACTCACTGATTGCAAAACACTCCTACCAAATGTGGCTAGATATTGGTGTTCATGAGAGTAATATCCAACTTAATTGGCAAAATATT
Source organism: Nostoc desertorum CM1-VF14 (assembly GCA_019359245.1). Lineage (GTDB taxonomy): Bacteria > Cyanobacteriota > Cyanobacteriia > Cyanobacteriales > Nostocaceae > Nostoc > Nostoc desertorum. The sequence goes on from JAHHHR010000004.1 coordinate 224,409, forward strand.
ACCCTCCAATTCATAGAAGAGGCGCGTCAGGATTTGTTTTACAAGGCTTTTATTGCAGAGGTTGATAATACAGTTGTGGGTTCTGCAAGCTGTCAACTCTTTGCAGGTTTGTACCCGAATGTTTTCAAAGATGAATACCGCAAATTTGGATATATTTGGGGCGTTTACGTTGAACAATCTTACCGCAGACAAGGCATTGCTAAATGCCTAACTAATAGAGCAATTGAATATTTAAAAGTGATTGGTTGTACGCGAGTGCTTCTTAATGCCTCACCATTGGGTAAACCAGTTTACTCCAGCATCGGTTTCTCTGAAGGGAATATAATGCAATTAGATTTAATTTAAGTACAGCATTTTTTTGCCTTGTAGTGGTGTGTGATCAACCTAAATTGATGAAGTTCTACAAATATCATGCTCTTGGCAACGACTATCTAGTTATTAACCCCCAGGATTTATTATTTCCACTTACCTCTGAAAAAATTAAAACAATTTGCCATCGAAATTTTGGAATTGGCTCAGATGGTATATTGTTGGGGCCATTAACATCTAAAACAGCCCAATTTGCATTACGCATCTTCAATCCAGACGGAAGTGAGGCAGAAAAGAGTGGTAATGGACTGCGGATTTTTTCTCGCTACCTCTGGGATAGAGGTCTTGTAAGCGAAGAGTCATTCTCAATTGAAACTGTAGGCGGATTGGTTCAATCAGTCATCCAAGATGCAGGGAAAACAGTTCGGGTAGAGATGGGAAAAGTTAGCTTTTGGAGTAATGATATCCCAGTAGTTGGTGATGGCAGAGAAGTAATTGAAGAAAAAATCAATCTTAGCGATGAAACTTTTACCTTTTGTGCCGCGACTATTGGCAATCCCCACTGTGTAATTCCTTTAGCTGAAGTCAAGCCCGCCATTGCCAAACAGTATGGGCCAATATTAGAGGTTCATCCCCTTTTTCCAAATCGTACTAATGTTCAATTCATGAAAGTCTTGAACCGAAATACCATCCAAATTGAAATTTGGGAAAGGGGCGCTGGCTACACTTTAGCTTCAGGTAGTAGCAGCAGTGCAGCCGCGGCTGTTGCACATAAACTTGGTTTGTGCGATTCCTCTATTACTGTGCAAATGCCTGGTGGAGAAATTTTGATCCAAATCAACAATGATTTTACGATTTCTATGACGGGTTCTGTAACAAAGGTTGCTGAAGGTGAATTATCAGCAGAATTGTTTGTAGACTAGCGATCGCAATCACAAGTAACCCCAAGACTCTGTACGTCCCTAGACTAGGAAACGCTATAAACCAAATCCTCAATGGCAAGTCTTTGGAGTAGGCGAGACACTGGCTGTCTTCACTGAACCCCATGCTTATGTTTAACAAGATGAGTATTCTTCACGACTCATTCAGGATTGCGACATCATCGATTGAATACATTGCTGCAATCGACTTGCTTAATTCGTTGCATCTCAGTACAGTAAAATCAAAAACAGTTTCAAGGTCATAAAAATGACGACTCAAAAAAGGATTGCTGTGGTAACAGGCAGTAATCGAGGGCTAGGCTATGCTATTTCCCGTCAATTATCCCAAATTGGCAACCGCGTAATTCTGACGAGTCGTAATGAAACAGATGGTCTTGCTGCTAAACAGCAGCTTACCAATCAAGGGCTTGATGTTGACTATCGCACGCTGGATGTCACCAATGATGGAAGTGTGCAACAGTTTACAGAGTGGTTGCGTGAAACTTACGGTAAGGTAGATATTCTGGTCAATAATGCAGGCGTAAATCCCACAACTAAGCCGGAGGAGTCCAGCTTACTAACTGTGCAACTGGAAACGATGCGATCGACATTTGAAACCAATGTTCTAGCGGTACTCAAAATTTCTCAAGCATTAATTCCGTTGATGAAGGCGCAAAACTACGGTTGCATTGTCAATATCTCTACGGAAATGGCTTCTCTGGTATCAGTTCCCACTGATTACTACCCTTTAGCGCCTTCTTATCGACTCTCAAAGGTAGGAGTAAATGGACTAACCGTACTTCTCGCCAAGGAACTCCAAGATACTAATATTCTCGTAAATGCCTATTCTCCAGGTTGGATGAAGACAGATATGGGGGGAGATGATGCCCCGTTCACGGCAGAAGAAGGAGCCGAAACTGCTGTCTATTTAGCATCACTTCCCGATGGAGGAGCGCAAGGACTGTTTTTTGCAGAGATGCGAAAGTTTGGTGGCCCTATTCAATTACAATGGTAGGTTAATATGGGAAATTCCGCAGGTTTACCGTCTATTTACGCAGATAAGCCGATTGAATTAGCACCTGCTAAAATTATTGCCTCGTTCCCGGTCAATACTTTTTTGGAAAATCTAGCAATCGCATCAGATGGCACAATCTTTGTAAGTAATCATGAGGTCGGCGAGATTGTTAGCATTACTCCAGATGGCAATCAGCAAATTCATGCCACTGTTGAAGGCAAAGTAAGTGGTCTTGCTTTCACTACCAACGGCGATCTGGTGGCAACAGGCTGGAATGGTGATTCTATACCCGTGGTTTCTCTAGTTAAAAGTGATGGCACGGTGGAAACGTTGCTGACACTGCCAGACGCAAAATTTCTCAATGGCATCACCCCACTTTCTGGCACTCAGTATTTGACAGCAGATTCCTATCGTGGTGCAATCTGGCTGATTGATATTGCTCAACCCAGTGGATCAATTTGGTTAGAACATCCAATGCTTGCTCGTAGCAATTCAGAGAGCGTGTTTCCGGCTGCAAATGGCTTGAAGCGTTTTGGTGATTTCCTCTACGTTTCAAATACGGAAAAAATGTTGTTGTTGCGGATTCCCATTGATACCGCTAATAAACCAGGTGAGCCGGAAATTTTTGTTGAGCAGACTAATATTGATGACTTTGCCTTTGATGTAGAAGGCAACCTTTATGGAGCAACGCACATATACAACAGTGTGGTACGAATTGCAAGCGATCGCAGTACTACTATCATTGCTCAAGCCGAGTCAGGTGTAATTGGTAGCACATCTGTGGCTTTTGGTCAAAGTGAGGGCGAACGCACTGCAATTTATGTTGTAACTAATGGTGGAATGTTTTTACCTCCACCTACTGGTGTTGTTCCTGCTAATGTTGTTCGGCTTGAGGTTGGAAAAACTGGGTATTCCTTAACTTGAGAATGACTCAACCATGCTACGGTTACAAAAACTTCCAACTATTAACTTCATGGTGACATAACTGATGGGGATGGAACAGGACGATCAATTTGTAACCGTGGTCATTACACAAGTTGTAAAGCCAGGATGCGAAAGCGCTTACGAGGCTTGGTTGAAAGATATTACCAGAGTTGCCAGAACCTATATAGGTCATCTGGGAACAAACGTGATTCGTCCCCAACTTGGAGTGCGAAATGAATATGTGATCATCTTCCGGTTTGATGGTTATGAAAATTTAAAGGTGTGGATGACATCGCGCGATCGCGAATATTGGCTCAATCAAGGTAAGCATTTGGTGGAATCCGATCCTGATGTTCAACAAATCTGTGGATTAGAAGCTTGGTTTTCTCTTCCCGGTCAACCACTGAAAACTCCACCACGCTATAAAACAGCATTGCTAACTTGGGGAACTGTATTTGTGTTGATTAATTTGTTGAATACATTTATAACGCCCCTGCTTCGCGGCTTACCTCCCTTAATTATTTCGTTGATCATTACCATTACTATGGTTTTGTTATTAACTTATGTTGTCATGCCTAGAGTTAGCCGTTTATTTAGTTCTTGGCTATATCCTAAATTACGAAAAGTTTAGCACCTGATCGCCCTTCCAAAAAGCCAAAATGTTAGGGGTAGTTATCTAACCACCCCTTTATTGCCCTAATAATTTAGAATTTACTTGCAGACCCCTTAATAGGGAGTTAATTTTACTCAGAAATGTTAATTGAACTCTCAACTTGAGAATTAGCCAATGTTGGTGCAGATAAAATTCGCGAGTACAAACTTGACGGTTGCTGATGAGCAACGACTGGTAGAACTTCACGAGCATGGGCGGCTAATTCTACTGCCTTCACATCATAAGTCTGCGTTGCCAATTTGGGATAAAACCCGATACCAATGATTGGCAGCAGCAAACAAGCGGTAATAAATATTTCGCGGGGTTTGACATCAGATATTACAGCATCCAAGTGCAACTCTTTACTTTGCTCACCGTAGAACACTTGACGCAGCATCGACAGTAAATAAATAGGTGTCAAAATCACGCCAACGGCTGACAGCAACACAACTACAACCTTGAAGCTGGAACTGTAAACATCACTGGTGGCGATACCGAGAAATACCATCAACTCACCCACAAAACCACTCATTCCTGGTAAGGCGAGAGAAGCCATTGAACCAATGGTAAACAGAGCAAAGGTTTTGGGCATTACCTTAGCCATTCCGCCCATTTTATCCATCATCAAGGTGTGGGTGCGATCGTAAGTCACGCCAGACAAAAAGAACAAGCTAGCAGCAATCAAGCCGTGGGAAACCATCTGTAACACTGCGCCACTTATGCCCAGTTCTGTGTAGGAGGCAATCCCAATCAGCACAAACCCCATGTGGGCTATTGAAGAGTAAGCCAAGCGGCGTTTGAGATTGGTTTGGGCAAAGGCACAGCAAGCACCATAGACAATGTTAACCACACCCAAAATTGCCAGCACTGGGGCAAAAGTCACATGGGCATTGGGCAACATTTCTACATTGAAGCGGATGAGAGCATAACCACCCATTTTTAACAACACACCAGCCAAAATCATTGAGCCGGGTGCTGATGCTTCACCGTGAGCATCAGGTAGCCAAGTGTGTAAAGGGAAAATTGGTAACTTCACACCGAAGGCAATTAAGAAACCTGCATAAACCAACAATTCCAAGGTTTTGGGGTATTCTTTCATTCCCAGAGTCGCCATGTCAAAGGTGACGGTATCTCCAGAGAATGCCATTGCAAAACCGGCAATCAAGATAAATATTGATGCGGCGGCGGTGTAGAGAATGAACTTGGTAGCGGCATAACGGCGGTTTTGTCCTCCCCAAATGGAAATCAGCAGGTAAACCGGCACTAACTCGATTTCCCACATTAGGAAGAACAGCAGCAAATCTTGGGCGACAAATACGCCAAGTTGGGCGCTGTACATCGCTAACATCAAACCATAAAATAATCGCGGCTTGGTGGTAACTTTCCAAGCCGCGAATATTGCGAGGGTATTTATTAAGCCTGTCAGAAGCAGCAAGGGCATCGATAAACCATCAACCCCCACAGCCCAATGCAAACCCAACTGCGGTATCCAAGGATAGTTTTCTACAAATTGGAGTGTTGAACTCTGAAAGTCGTATTTATACCAAAAGGCATAAATCATCAGTGCAAAGTCGGCGATCGCAACTCCCAGACCATACCACCGGACAGTTCTACCTTCTTTGTCTGGGATTAGGGGAATGGCTAAGGTAGCCACCAAGGGTAAGAGGATTATGGCTGTTAGCCAGGGAAATTCAATAGCATTCATCACTTCTGACAATCGATTTGCCTTATCTCTTTGGTTTTCATTATATTAAGGAATCTATACTTTTGTAAATATTCTTTAACTATAGAATATTAAATTTTTGGCATAGACAGGAATATATACTCATCGAATGTCAAATTATCAGGATAAATAGGAATAAATACTTATCGTATTTTGACGCTTCCATTCTAAATGTAAACTTTTGCAACGTCAACAAAAAACGGCAGCTAAAGCCACCGTTACAATACCGTCATATTTTCTAGCCCAATTGTCAGGGCTATTTAGTCTACGCTTCTAAGTTGAGTCATAGACCTAACCCCCAGCCCCTTCTCTTGGAGAGAGGTCAATGTGTTGCATACAAACGAAAAGGCTAAAGCATTAAACAATCCGGTTAACAATTGTCCACACTTCCCCATCAGAGCGGACATAAGGGACGGAGATTGTCTTAAACCCAGTGATGAAGGGCTTGTAATAAATTCGCCAATACATTGGACTCAATTCATTGGCACAACGTTTAAGGAGGCGGACTTCTACCGCCAGTTCACTTGCTAGCTGATTAATACGTTGAGCATGAACCTGTGCCACTTCTTTGGCTTCTTCTAGCTCTTGCTGTTGAATAAGTTCTTTTGATACAACTTGCGATCGCACTAACTTACCTTGTTTTTGTTTTATCTGGCCTTCCAAGGCTGCGATCGCTGCATCGATGCCCTGGAGTTCAACTGATAATTGGGCATTTTCCCTGGCTTGACGGCGATACGCTTCCACCATTGCTTGGGGTGAATCATTCTCGCCAGAGATTACATTATTAATGGTGAGTGCAGCGCGTTCTTCTAGGAGAATCTGAATTTGAGATTTAAGCGCCGCCATTTCAGCCTGAATTTGCTCCATAAATCGAGTCTTAAGTGCTGAGTAAAATAGTTATCTGATTTTTTAAAAGCTTTTTGCGCCTTGGGTATCGAGAGAAAGCGATCGCACCTCGGCTGTAATTCCTTCTTCTTGCCAAGCAGCTAACATCGCCGCCTCCACAGCCTCTGAGTGTAACTTATCTGCCAAAGCTAAAAGTGTCGGCCCCGCACCACTAATTACCATACCATAAGCACCAGCACTAACGGCTGCTATGTTGAGAGCATCATAACCAGGAATCAAAGCTTTACGATAGGGTTGATGCAATTTATCTTGCAAAGCTGTCTTTAACCATTGTCCGTTACCAGTTTCCAAGCCGCGCAACAATAACCCCAAGTGTGCTGTATTAAAAATCGCATCGGCGCGACTCACTTCAGTTGGGAGAACGCGCCGCGCCTCGGAAGTGGAAAGTTCAAAATTAGGAATAGCTATAACTGGTACAACATCTTTATGCCAGGGAACATCACAAATTTCCCAAGCTGTACCGGTGGTAGCAGCAAGACGACATCCTCCTAACAAAGCTGGAACTACATTATCAGGATGTCCTTCCATTGCGATCGCTAACTCCATCACCTGCGACTGAGAAAGAGTAGCACCCTCAAGTTGATTAGCCGCCACCAAGCCACCAACAATTGCTGTCGCCGAACTACCCAAACCCCTCGCCAGTGGGACACCTAACTTAATCTCTATTTTCACAGTCGGCGGTGTTTGCTCTATATATTGATAGAACTTGACAAACGCTTGGTAGAGGAGATTGCTTTCATCGGTTTGGACTCGTTCAGCTTCTGTACCGGTGACATGAATAGTTAACCCACCTTCTTCTAGGCGAGTGAACTTGAACTCGTTGTACAACTTTAAAGCTGCACCGATGCAATCAAAACCAGGCCCCAAATTCGCAGTTGTGGCGGGAACGGTAACGGTGATGGTAGAAACAACAGACATTGGCAAAACTCACTAATCATCAACCAGCATCTCACGTAATAGGAATTCGTAATTCGTAATTCGTAATTCGTAATTAAGAAAGTTGTATTTGCTGACAACCAATGCTGTGGTTTTTACAACTGCTTTTCCAATCGCTCTAAATATCGCTCTTGACTCTACCCTTACGGGATAGTGTTTAGTTTAAAAAGCTAACGATATGAGGCAAAAAATTATGAAATTGGGAGCTATCAATCACATAGCACTAACTGTATCCAATTTGAAGCGTTCTGAGGCTTTTTACAATACTCTACTTGGATTCTTAGGTTATGAACAAGGAGAAAAAACAGAGCATTTAATACTCTGGGCAAGCTTTAACGGTGTGATCACCATTTCCCTAGCAAATCCCCAATCGCTCAATAAAAATCACGATCGCTATTCTCCTGGATTGCATCATCTAGCTTTTAGTGCAGATAGTCGAGAAGAAGTGGATCGGCTTTACCAAAATCTTATGGAGTGTGGAGTAGAGATTTTAGATCCTCCTGCTGAATACGATTATTTGCCAGGTTACTACGCTTTCTACTTTTTAGATCCAGATGGCATTAAGCTCGAACTAACACACACTCCTAACTGGCCACCTGAGTTGTAGTCAGCAACGAGCAAGAAGAATGCTAAAAATCGGCGACTTTTCCAAACTTAGCCTGGTGACTGTGAAAGCACTGCGCCTTTATGACCAACTAGGATTGCTTAAACCAGCCCACATAGACCATTTTACAGGTTATCGCTACTATTCGGCTAACCAATTACCAAGACTAAATCGCATATTAGCACTCAAAGACTTGGGTTTTTCTCTAGAGCAAATTGCCAAGTTACTAGAAGATAACCTGCCATCAGATCAAATTCGGGGAATGCTGCGACTAAAACAAGCAGAACTTCAACGGTTAGTTGAAGAGGAACACGCAAGGCTATTAAGAGTCGAAGTGCGACTCAAGCAAATTGAACAGGATGATAGTATGCCCAACTACGAAGTTGTTTTGAAAAAAGTTGAGCCGATCAAAGTAGTATCGATTAGAGAGATATTACCAGATTACCCAAGTGTCGGCAGTCTTTACGATGAGTTATTAGGATATCTCAAGCAGCAAGGAGCCAAAGAAGGAAGTTATTATGCGGGGATTTGGCACGATCCAGGATACAAAGAATCTGATGTCGATGGTGAAGCTGTGCTTTCAATTGAGAGTTCAGTACAAGGCAATGAACGAATAAAAGTATATGAATTACCAGGCTGGGAAACAATTGCTTGCTTAGTTCACAACGGCAGTTACAACACTATTAACCAAGCTTATGCTGCCCTAGTCTCTTGGATTGAAGCTAACGGCTATAAAATTATCGGCCCTAACCGTGAAGTTTATATAATTGGTGGCAACCAGCAAGATAATGATACGTATGTAACGGAGGTGCAGTTTCCAGTTTCCAAAGCTTGATGCATAAAATATTAATTTATGGCTTAGAGATAAACACGTGTATGAATAAGTGTTTATCTCTAGTCATATTGCCATAAGTTCCTGAAGTTAGCGATCGCTCTTTTCCACAGAAGAAATAGCTTTTAAAAAGCTTACTTCAAAGTTCCTAAAACAGGCGCTGTCTCAACCTCGGAAATTTGTGGAACCAAGAATCCTTTAGCATAAATCTGGGGATTTGTTTGCGAGATTATGGCATAAGACTGGCGAAGATTAGCATTGACTGCAACAGTCTTCACATCGTACATTTGCATCGCCATCTTGGGATAGAAACCAATACCAATAATCATCAGCAGGAAACAGGCAGCAATAAACACCTCACGGGGTCTAGCATCCTCGTAGACTGCATCTTCTGGCACGAGGCAGTCTGTACCAAAACAAACTGTTCCCTCATCTTCTTGATTTTCTAAACCTGCATTATTAATGTCGCATAGGAGTGCTGCGTCTTTACCATAAAATACCTCTCGCAGCATGGAAAGTAAATAAATAGGTGTGAGGATGACTCCAACTGCGGCGAGAAAAACGGTGACGGTGCAAAAAGTTGAACTGTAAACGTCGCTGCTTGTCATACCAACGAATACCGAGAGTTCGCCAGCAAAACCGCTCATACCTGGAAGAGCTAGAGATGCCATTGCTCCAATTGTAAACAGGGCGAAGACTTTGGGCATGGCTTGACCGATACCACCCATATCTTTCATTACCATTGTGTGGGTGCGATCGTAAGTAACACCTGCTAAAAAGAACAGCACCGATGCGATTAAACCATGCGAAATCATCTGCAACATCGCACCGTTGATTCCCAAATCAGTGAACGATGCAATCCCAAGCAGCACAAACCCCATGTGAGAAATCGACGAATAAGCCAAACGCCGCTTCATATTCGTCTGAGCAAAGGAGTTCAATGCACCATAGATAATGTTGACAACGCCGAGAATAGCTAGAATCGGCGCAAAGTAAATGTGTGCATCGGGGAGCAGTTCAAGATTCAGGCGAATCAGTCCGTATCCACCCATCTTCAGCAATACACCAGCTAAAATCATCGACACAGGAGAGGATGCTTCGCCGTGAGCATCAGGCAACCAGGTGTGCATTGGGAAAACAGCAAGCTTGACACCAAATGCAACCAGTAACCCTGCATAAAGTAGCAGCTGCAATCCAAGAGGATATTCCTTCTTAGCCAGGGCAGTTATATCAAATGTCATATCACCGCCGCCGTATAGCCCCATTGCCAAGGCTGCCACCAAAATAAATATAGAAGCTGCTGCGGTATATAATAAAAATTTTGTAGCCGCATAACGACGCCTTTGCCCACCCCAAATGCAGACTAGTAGGTAGACGGGGATTAGCTCTACTTCCCACATAATGAAAAATAGCAGCAAGTCTTTAGCAACGAACACCCCTACCTGCGCGGAATACAGCACCAGCATTAAAAAATAGAAAAGGCGGGGTCGGTGATCAACTTGCCAGGCCGAAAAAATCGAGAGTGTGGTGACAAATCCTGCTAGCAGCACAAGTGGCGCTGAAAGCCCATCAACCGATACTGCCCAGTTAAGACCCAACTGAGGCATCCAAGCATAACTTTCCACCATTTGAAAACTAGCATTGCTGGCATCGTAATGCTTCCAAAAGGCGTAGCACATCAAGGCGAAGTCTGCGATACCTACACCCAATGCATACCATCGAACGCGCTTACCATCTTTATCAGGCAGCACAGGGATAAGCAGGGAAGCAATGAGTGGCAGCAAGACAATTGCGGTAAGCCAGGGAAATTGATCTGCTATCATGTATATGAGAAAAAATACTTATTTGGGATGATGTCATTGTACTAAACTCTGTAACAATTTCTTCATAAGTATTTGTCCCAGGTAACCATAAATATTTGTCCCAGTTAACCGCTTTGACTCAAAGATAATTGACTTGAAAATGGCGACTGGGGACTGGGGAAGAAAGATTTTCAGTTGCTCACGGTACTAATCCAGCTCGCAAGGCACGGACGGCAGCCTGTGTCCGGTCAGCAACACAGAGTTTGTTGAGAATACCTCGAACATGAGTTTTTACAGTACCGACTGTTAGATAAAGCCTTTTAGCAATTTCTGCATTGTCACACCCAGCGACAATCAACTCTAAAACATCCATCTCTCTATGAGTTAAAGGATAGCTGACTATACTTTTCTCAACATCTGGGTCAATACCTTCAATCAATACTCGTTTTCCAGATGCGCCTCTGTTGCCATCGGGGAAATCTTGACGTATTTGCTGTAGTACAAGGTCTGCGATCGCAGGATCGATCCATGAGCTACCTGCAAAAGTCATTCGCACAGCCTCAACTAGTCTCTCAGTTTCAATATCCTTCATGCAATAGGAATCTGCACCTGCTGCAAATGCCGCTAAAACTGCCTGTTCGCTATTCTGCATGGTTAAAATTAGCAGCTTTGTAGTATAATCTTCATTCTCTGCTTGATATTGCCTAAATGTGCGTGTTAGCTCAATACCATCCATGTCAGGCAAACCAATGTCAATCGTGGCAACATCAGGCTTGAGAGTTTTCAGAAGGTTGATGCCGTCAGCTGCATTGGCTGCTTCACCAACAATGTTAAACTCTGGCTGGGTTTGTAGGGCAGCCCGTAAGCCAATTCTTGTAAGGTTGTGATCTTCAATCACGAGGATCTTGATTTCATTCATAGTTGCTTAACTTTACTGTTATCTATCTAAAGTACACATTAAAATAATCTCGTTCTTTTATTCGGGATCTTATACAAAAAGCAATGCAGTTGGTATTGTTACCCGAACTTCATCTACCATTGGACATAAATAACCTTATCTCGTAAGTTTTTTTAAAGCAAGAGTTTCGATATGACAATAATAAGTCAATCAAAAAATATTTTTATACATTAACCTGATGATAAATGCTTCATGGTAAACAATTTTTCATTGAAAATCCGGTAGCAAGTAAGAGCCGGGAACGATTAATAGTTGCTCTTGTAGTGGCTACGATGATGTATATAAAAGGGACTAAACTATCTTACCCTTAGACCCAAACACAGATATTGTTTGGATAATCAGAGGGCTAAGATATTTACAAAAATAGTTTATTTAATACATATATTACACAATATATTAGTATAATTACTTAAATTTTCAAGGTGTAAAATTAAAAAACTTTAAAGGAAAATGTGAATCCTTAATAATCTCAGCGCTGGTAAAGTAAGCTATTACTAGATTTGCGAGGGATAACCAAGCACTTCTTTTTTTTATTTAGCCATGTCTTTAACTAAAACTGTCAAAAAAGATAAAATTCTCGCTGTTGATGATGTTTTTGACAATCTACTGGTCTTAGAAGCAGTCCTAGAAGATGAGGACTATGAAATTAGCTTGGTGGAAGATAGCAAAATAGCTCTGGCTATGGTTGAGGAATCACCCCCAGACTTAATTCTCTTAGATGTGATGATGCCGGAGATAGATGGGTATGAATTTACTCGACGCATCCGGCAGAATCCGGCGTTGCCATTTATCCCCATTTTGCTGCTCACGGCTCACTATCAGTCTAGCGTTGTGGAAGGACTTGATGCTGGTGCAGATGACTTTATTCGTAAACCATTCGATCCTGATGAACTACATGCACGAGTGCGATCGCTCCTGCGTCTCAAACATAGCATCGACGAACGAGATCAGATGGCTAACTTGCGGGCAGATTTTGTCTCCCGTTTTACTCACGATTTACGCATACCCCTGGTAGCCTCCAACCGCGTATTAAAATTATTGCTGGAAGGCAGGTTTTGCGATGTTTCGCCACAATTGCAAGAAATAATTGATACCATGATCGGCAGTAATCAAGACCTGCTGGAAATGGTGAATACTTTACTAGAAGTTTATCGTCATGAGGCGGGCTGTAAAACCTTAAAGATTTCTCCCTGCAATATTCAAGAATTAGCCAGTGAAGTTACCCAAGAATTAACTCCCTTAGCTGAAGAAAAAAGATTAACTGTAAACATTAATATTGGTGAAGCTGCAAGCACCATCATGGGCGATCGCCTAGAACTGCGGCGAGTTTTGACAAATATCATCGGTAATGCTATCAAATTTACAGATAAAGGTTCTGTAAATATTCACTGTTATTCTACTCCGGTAGCTGTGACTATTGATATCCAAGATACAGGTCCGGGAATTTCTAAACAAGACCAAGCAATATTATTCGAGCGATTTCGCCAGGGTAAACACCAGCGTTCTGGTAGCGGTTTGGGACTATATCTATCTCGCTGCATTATTGAAGCACATCAAGGCACAATCGATGTAACATCTGAACCAGGGCAGGGTAGTACATTCACTATCCATCTACCTGTAGCTGGTGAAAACTAAAAGTAGGCATTCATCGGAAAACCCAATCTGGGCTAAGAGTCTCCTTTGTTAAAGTAAATTTAGCGGTATCTGTGTATGTAGCGGATTATTTTTTGAAGTTGATCTTATCAAAAATAGTGTTCACAGACAAAATCTGTGAACACTAACACTAATATATGGGAGTCAAACAAAAATATCTTTAGTTATCAATTTCTGGAACAATATTGGGACGTTCTTTATCTTCCCAGCCTACAGGACGTTTGGAATTGTACCAGGCAATTGAACCTATAGTTACAGCAGCGATAAAGCCCAATCCTAATAATGCTGTCAACACAATAGAATAGCTAGAATTACCTTGTGATGCCACAGATATGTCTGTTAAAAGATAGGTAAATAGAAGATTAATCATGAATCGACACCTTTGGAAAAAACCAGTGATTTGAATAAATGTTTTAGAAACAGTATTGTAAAAATGCCTAAAGCAAGGGAAAAAGCAGATTTGATAAATGCAGAAGGTTCAGTAAATTAAATAATTAATCTACCTACACCTTCTTCATAAATAAACTTCAGCCTAGTCTAAAGTCTTTTTAACTTCATCTTTGAGATTTTCAGCCGTGTGGCGAACTTGGGCTTCAGCTTGTTTAGCTTTACCCTCAGCTTTATCATTAGGGTTGCCAGTTACCTCGCCAACTCCCTCTTGTACTTTACCTTCTATGTTTTTAGCAAAAGCTTTTGCTCTATCTTCGATACTCATATTTTTTGTTCCTAAAGTATGTTAATTAGTGATTATTTATTGCTTTGCTCGAGGAGCGCTGCAATATCTATAGATTACTTTTAGACAAATTTTTATGCTTCTATCTGACGATGTTTTTATGAAGAATATTTGTATCCGTTGTACATAGTTATTTAAAGTTTAAATTCATCTTTGAGAATTCAAGTAATATCCAAAAGATGGAAAAGAATCATTCTATTGTTCTATCTTGAGAGAAAATCATTGACTATCTCAGCTAAAACACCAATTCAGTGGTTATTAGTACTTGCATAAGTTTAAGTAGTTTTTTATACGTTAGAAAGGCAATTACTTAAGTCATAGTTAGAAACAACTTGCACAACAAAATAGCTTAAATCTCGGCAAATCTTCTAAGATTCGGTGCTTGCGGCACAAAAAGTTGTCACAAAACTTATGCGGAAATAAACATAATTTTTCAAGTTTTAACTGAAGAGTAGTTTAGCTAGTGCAAAAAGGCAGAGAGAAGTCCAAAAAAGAGGCAGCAACAAAGCTTGTAAATTAAGCTTTTGTTACCTCTTTCAACTGGATAGCTATTTTCGCAATGCTGCACTAGTAAAACTTGTGACTAATTTCTGAGCAAAGACAGCAGGAACAAGTATTTACGTTTATTTTTGGCTTCTTACTTACAGCTATTGATGAAGGGATTTATGCGATCGCATTCTACTACTCAACTAACGACCAGTTCTCAATATGTAGATTCTAGGATGCAAACTGATGAATCTGTTAACATTTTTATCGGATTTTCTATTTTGATTCTAATGGTTATATATGCGGGGTTTAATATCTATAAGAAACACCGCGCTGCTGTTCTTTGCCAGCAAATTGCCTCATTAGAGAAACTGTGGCATTTGAATATTAAGAAAAGAAAAGCTTGAAAAAAAGAATATAAATAATGAAATGAAATACTTATTGATAGTTTGGGTGCTTATACTCTCTTTAATCGCTCCTAGTGCGGTGATAGCTCAAACAAGACAGCCCTATACTTTAATATCTGGACTTGGCACAATCCACCATCCAGTTTCCACTGCTAATCCCCAAGCGCAAGAGTTTTTCGATCAGGGATTAAATTTAATTTACGCTTTTAATCATGATGAGGCGGTGCGTTCTTTTCAATACGCTGCCAAACTCGATTCGCATTTGGCGATCGCATATTGGGGTATCGCTCTAGCTCTAGGCCCTAATATTAACTTAGCAATCGACCCCAACCGAGAATTAGCTGCTTACCAAGCGGTACAGCAAGCTTTAGCACTTTCCACCCAAGCATCTGCCCAAGAACGAGACTACATTACCGTTTTAGCAAAACGTTACTCCCAAGATCCTGATGCAGATTTGTTTCAACTAGCGGTAGACTACGCAAAAGCAATGGCAACCCTAGTCAAGCGCTATCCAGATGATTTGGATGCGGCGACGCTTTACGCTGAAAGTTTAATGGATTTGCATCCTTGGCAGCACTGGACTAAAGATGGCAAGCCACAGCCAGATACAGAAGAAATTGTAGCTATTTTAGAATCTGTTCTCAAACGTAACCCGAATCATACCGGAGCTAATCATTACTATATTCATGCAGTGGAAGCCTCACTTTCCCCAGAACGGGCCCTTGTGAGTGCCAAAATACTAGGAACCCTAGCACCAACAGCCGGACACTTGGTACATATGCCAAGTCATATTTATTTTCGTGTAGGAGATTATGAAGGGGCAATGCAGGCAAACGAGCAGGCGATCGCACAAGATGATATTTACATCAATAAATATCAAGTCCAGGGCACTTACCCCATGATGTACTACAACCACAACATAGATTTCCTTATGGTGGCTAGCAGTATGGCAGGAAGATATGAAGATGCTCTCAAATCGGCAGAGAAGTTAGTTGCAAATGCTACTTCTATTGACCCGTATGCACCCATGCTTGAGGGATTTTTGGGCAGTAAAATGCTGATTCAGACACGCTTTAGTGACTGGGATGCCATCTTAAAAACTCCTGCCCCCGATGCTAAATTGCCTACTACCACAGCACTTTGGCATTTTGCTCGTGGCATGGCGAGAGCAGCCACAGGCAAACTTGAAGATGCAGCAAGTGAAAGTCGGGCATTACTTGCCGCCAAACAGGGAATTTCCACCGAAGCAACCATTGGATTTAGTCCTGCCAGTCGCATTTTAGACATTGCTTCAGAAGTTCTAAACGCCAAAATTGCTAGAGAAAAGCATGATTATGAATCTGCTATTCAATTGTTAGAAAAAGCGGTGGCAGCAGAAGATGCCCTCGATTACGTGGAACCACCAGATTGGTATTTACCCACACGGGAATCTTTGGGCAGTGTGCTTTTAGCTAAGGGTGACTATGTACAGGCTGAGAAAGTCTTTCGTGCTGATCTAAAAAAGTATCCCCATAATGGGCGCTCTCTATTTGGCTTACAGGCAAGTTTGCAAGCACTGGGTAAAGATGAAGCTGCTCAACTTGTCAAAGCCGAATTGGAAACAGCTTGGAAAGGTGATAATAAGGAACTTGACATAGCCAAAATGTATTAAGCCTCTTTACTTGACATCCCCCACTTCCCCTGCCTCCCCTGCCTCCCCTACCTCCCCTGCTCACTTTATTGTTGCCTGACTTTGCCTTTCATATTAAAATTTGGGAGTAATACTTTGTGGTTAATGCAGTCAAACGTTCAATTCGGATATTAAAGCATCATTGCTTAATTATCTGTTAACTATCTACTGGATGCAGAGAGTTGGCTCATATGTCATCCTAGATTAGGAGAGTTAATTTAGTGATGTCTTTGGTTTTAGTATTGAAAGGCTTTTTTCCTTTTAGTATTTACAGACTTATCAGAGAAATTAAAATCTCTACACAGTGATGATTTTGGAGAGAATCGATGTCAATTTATGTAGGTAACCTCTCGTATGACGTTACACAAGAAGATTTAAGTGGTATTTTTGCAGAATATGGTACTGTAAAGCGAGTTCAAGTACCTACTGACCGTGAAACAGGACGTCCGCGAGGCTTTGCTTTTGTGGAAATGGGAACTGAAGCGGAAGAAACAGCTGCTATTGAAGCCCTCGACGGTGCAGAGTGGATGGGT
Source organism: Nostoc desertorum CM1-VF14 (assembly GCA_019359245.1). GTDB lineage: Bacteria > Cyanobacteriota > Cyanobacteriia > Cyanobacteriales > Nostocaceae > Nostoc > Nostoc desertorum. Next base: position 241,471 of record JAHHHR010000004.1, read on the forward strand.
CGTGACCTGAAAGTGAATAAGGCTAAACCCAAGGAAGATAGAGGTGATAGAGGTTCCTTTGGTGGTGGAAACCGAGGAGGATACGGCGGTGGCGGTGGCGGACGTGGCGGACGCTACTAACCTTGGAAACAAAAAAAATTACCAAGAGTCTTAAGGTCAGACAAACAACAGTCTGTCTTTTTTTTGTAATGTTACCGCCTGCATACCCATTGATTAAGTCAACTTAGTAGGAGAAATAATGACCCAAGTAATTGTCGGTGACAATGAACACATTGAATCAGCCTTACGACGATTTAAGCGAGAAGTTTCCAAGGCTGGAATTTTTCCAGACATGAGAAAGCATCGTCATTTTGAAACACCCTTAGAAAAACGCAAGCGCAAAGAAGTTGCCAAGCACAGACAGAGTAAGAGAAGTTTTCGTAACTAAGGGCTGACATAAATATAAAGCAATAGACTTGGGTTAGTGATATTTCGTCTCGGAAGATCCCCCCAACCCCCCCTAAAAAAGGGGGGCTTAATCCCCTCCATTTTAAGGAGGGTTAGGGAGGATAAAGCCTTAATCCAAGCAGCGTATTCAGATATAAACGAAAACCCTCATAGAACCTATGAGGGTTTTCCTTTGCCTATTTTAAAATCAGGAAATCTCAAGAAACGCTAAAATCAAGTCATTCTTTGTATTGTAGCGGTTGTGTCCCACATCACTCAGAGTGCGGTTCACTGCATAAATCCTGATTGTCAACGTCCTTATCCCCAGCCTTGGGGAAACAAATTTTGCAACAGTTGTGGCGCACCGCTAGAGCTGTTAGACCGCTATGTTCCACTTCAGCCATTGGGATCGGGAGGATTTGCTCAAATTTACACGGTTTGGGATCAAAAAACTCAAACAGAGAAGGTGCTGAAAGTATTGGTAGAAGATTCACCAAAGGCACTGGAGTTATTTACCCAAGAGGCGGCGGTTTTATCTAATTTGCACCATCCAGGTGTCCCCAAAGTCGATGCCGAAGGGTATTTTCAGGTACAACTGTTTAACCCCAAGCCGCACCAGCTACCTTGTCTGGTAATGGAAAAAATCAATGGGCGGACTTTAGAGGAGATATTAAAAAAGTTTCCCCAAGGGTGTCCAGAGAGTTTGGTTTTAAACTGGTTTGCCCAAGCTGTACAGATTTTACAAGAATTACACAAACGTCAGATTATCCACCGGGATATTAAACCTTCTAATTTAATGCTGGGCAACTCTTCGCCAACTGTACCCCCCCCTCAAGGGCAAATAGAGGGCGATCGCTTGGTACTAATTGATTTTGGTGGGGCAAAACAATTTAGCCCCTCTAAGCTGCGTTCTCAGTCTAGTTCCACGCGATTATTCTCTTCTGGCTACAGTCCACCAGAACAAGTGACTGGAGGTATTGTCGGACCGAGTGCCGATTTTTATGCCCTTGGTCGAACAATGATTGAACTACTCACAGGTAAATACCCGCTAGAGTTAGAAGATCAGCAAACGGGGAAATTGAGGTGGCGAAATACGGTAAATGTCAATCCCCAATTGGCAGATTTGCTGGATGAGATGGTGCAAGAGGATGTGCGATCGCGTCCAGCAAATGCAGCTATGATTCAAAAACGTTTGGCGAAGATTTCTCAACCATTACCGCCGCCAGGATTATTTGCCCAACTACGAAACAAGGGTAACCAAGCTTCAACGCAAGTTTCCCAGAGATATACACAGTCAATACAAGCTATTAAACAAGGTTTAGCTAACTTTAGCCAAGCTGTAACTAAAACCGTTACTTTCATCGCTCAGGCAATCATCAAAATTTTGCAAGCTTGTTTGGCGACGATTTGGGCGATGATCCTGGCTTATGTTGGCGCTTGTTTTGGTGCGATCGCAGGTTTTATTTTGGCATATCGCACAAGCTTGGGTCGTCAGATTGTGGAATTTATTGGGAGTCAGCTAAACCAATTAGTGCCAAATACTCAACCCGTTTTCGGGACAGATATTTTGGTGTACGTCGCAGCAGGCTGGGGAACTGCTTGGGGACTGACAGTATCCGGGTGTTTTGGTCAACGGCGGCGCTTTTTAGTGGCATCGCTGATGGGCATAATTAGCTATGGCTTCGGCTGGTTGATTTTGCAATTAATCACACCAAAAGATAGCGGTGAGGGCTTAGTGGCAGTAATTTTAGTGGCAGTTTGCCTACTCACCTTGAGTTTAGGTTTTCGCAGCCATCACATAGTCTACGCCGTGTTTGCTGCCTTTGGTAGTGCCAGCGCCTATGCCGTTTTAATTCTTTTTAGGTTAGCGCCTCGGATCTTCCAATTCTCTAGTCAACCGGGCTGGTCAGAGTTACAGCTACCTCTGATTTTTTTTGGTTCTGTAGGCTTCTTTATCAGCTTTTGGTTAGCAGTGACTTACTACCTAATTGTTCCTGGATTGCGCTTTTTAGGGTGGCGATAAAAGAGATATGCAATATGCTGTGGGTTGTGAGCCTCCCATCATATTGTATTGGTGTCGCGCTCGTACAGTTTCAGAATGAAAGCTCAAGCAATTAAAGATCGGCTTGAGCTTTCATTTTATTTTTGGGGAATATTGTATTGTTGTAGAAACTTAATTTTAATAAATTTGGAAATTGTATCTATGACACATCTATTTGCTAAAACAGCTATTGGTATGGTGACCACTACTGGTTTAATGTTAGCGATCGCCATAACCACTAACGACCTAGCTCATGCTGCTGAGTTCCAATTTAACTGGAAAGGAGACACTGGTTATTCAGCTAAAGGTTTATTTAACTACGATACAACAAATGCTCCAAGCGTCATTTCTGAAGCAGGTTTGGGAGCTACGAATAATTTGCAGTCTCTCTCAATTTCCTTCTTTGATCCCTTGAGTACTTTAATAAATAGTTTCACTCCAGTGCTTAGTAGTGTATCTAACTACAGCTTTTTGAGATTCAACTTTGATAACACTAAAGAGCAAATCTTTGGCCCATTTGATATCGGCAAGGATGATAGTTCTCCTGGTGACACATGGCTTAATAATAATCTTGCACTTATAGACCAAGGTTTTAGCAATGAAGTTCTAGCTAAAGAATTTGGTTTTAACAATAGAGATGCAGCAGGCACAAAGCAAATACTAGATTTAAGCAACAATTCGGTTCAGGTATCGAAAGTCCCCGAAGGAAGCATAATTATAGGTTTACTAGCAGTGTGTAGTTTTGGATTTACCCTCAAGCAGAAATTCACTCTAAAATCCAAAATCTAAAATTGCTAAGTGTTACTTTACAAGGATAAAGAAAAAAGTCGGAGGCGATCGCTATGGTATCAGTCAGCGATGCACAAGCAATTATTTTAAATTTAGTACAACCATTGGATCACCAGCGTGATACAGAAGTTGTCAATTTATTAGTAGCAGATAGTCGGATTTTGGCAGAACCTGTCACCAGTTCGCTAGATTTTCCCCATTGGGATAATTCGGCAATGGATGGCTACGCAGTTCGCTACGAAGATGTACAGCATAGCAGCGAAAACCCAGCCGTTTTAGAAATTGTTGAAGATATTCCGGCTGGGTATCAGCCCAAATCTACGATTCAACCGGGGCAAACTGCGCGGATTTTTACAGGTGCAGTGATCCCAGCCGGTGCGGATACTGTAGTCATGCAAGAAAAGACACGCCGCGAGGAAAACCGTGTATTTATTCTGGATGCGCCAAAACCGCAAGAATTTGTCAGACACAAAGCATCTTTTTATCAATCTGGAACACAATTACTACCAGCAGGAATTAAGTTAAATGCCCCAGAAATAGCCGTATTGGCGGCAGCACAATGTCCACAAGTAAGTGTTTACCGCCGTCCGCGTGTGGCAATTTTTTCCACTGGTGATGAGTTGATGACAGTTGATCAACCCTTGCAACCAGGGCAAATTGTGGATTCTAATCAGTATGCGCTAGCAGCTTTGGTGAGGCAAATTGGCGCAGAACCATTACTTTTAGGCATTGTCAAAGATGATCCAGTTGCTTTAGAGAAAGTCATTACCCACGCCGTTGCGATCGCTGATATAGTTCTGTCTTCTGGTGGTGTCTCAGTGGGAGATTATGACTATGTTGATAAAATTTTAGAGTCACTAAGAGCAAAAATCCACATTCGATCTGTGGAAATGAGGCCGGGGAAACCCCTTACCGTCGCCACTTTCCCAACTCAAAACTCCCCGCTCTATTTTGGTTTACCAGGAAACCCTGCTGCTGTGTTGGTGACATTTTGGCGGTTTGTGCTACCAGCAATCAAGAAACTTTCGGGAATTACTGAAGGTTGGGAACCAGTCTTTTTGAAAGTGCGATCGCATCATGAGTTGCGATCAAATGGCAAGCGCGAAACTTACCTTTGGGGTAAATTGCATTTGATTGATGGAGTATACGAATTTCATCAAGCTGATGGTAGTCAAAGTTCCGGCAATTTAATTAATTTAGCTCAAACCAATGCTTTAGCTGTTCTCCCGGTGGGTAAAACATTAATTTACCCGCAAGAAGAGGTGCAAGTTTTGCAGCTTAGTAACAAGTAATAGGAAGTGGGGAGTGGGGAGAAGAGGCAGGGGAGCAGGGAGCAGGGAGCAGAGGGGAAAGAGATAATTTTAATTCTCCCCCTTGCCCCATGCCCAATTTTTAAAATACCTGCTCAAAAGCTTCAATCAAGCTGTTAACTTCTTCAAGGGTGTTGTAATGCACCATACTCACCCGGACTATTCCACCTTGGGATGCTAAACCCAGGTAATCAATCAGCCGTTTAGCATAAAAGTCTCCGTAGCGAATTGCAATATAATGTTGGTCAATTTTTGCCGGAATGCTTGAGCTATTCACTCCATCTACTACAAAAGAGATAGTTGGCACACGAAATTGACGGTCAGCTTTTGATTGACCAATTACTCGCACATTAGATTTGCTGTTGAGGTAATTTAGCAGGCGATCGCTAATATGTTCTTCATGCATGCTAATTAAATCAAACGCCTGTACCATTTGATTTCTCAAATCAGGTGCAGTTTGATTGCCGTAGTGCAGTTGTGCTAACTCACTTAAATAATCACATAAACCCAACATCCCATAACTCAATTCAAAATTGACATTCCCTAACTGAAATTTATAAGGTATATCTGTTTGCTCAATAAAATAATGATTAAGTCCAGGTAATCTTAATAAATGCTCTTCTTTGCCATAAAGTAAAGCATGATGTGGCCCATAGACTTTATAACAACTCAAAGTATAAAAATCAACATCCAAATCTTGGACATCAATTAATCTATGGGGTGCATAAGCTACACCATCGACACAAATCATCGCCTTGCGATCGTGTACAAATGCAGCAATTTCTTTAATAGGATTGATTGTTCCCAAAACATTAGAAGCATGAGTCAAGGCTACTAGTTTTGTACGCTGACTCATCAATGGTTCTAAATCTTCTAAATGAAGTTCCAAGGTATCTGGGCGAATTTGCCACACTTTAACCTTCATTCCTTGTTTTTCAAGAGCAACCCAAGCACCAATATTGGCCTCATGGTCACAATTAGTAACAATAATTTCATCACCAGGGGTAAAGGTTTGACCCAAACAAATCGAAAGAACTTTCAACATCATTGTGGTAGATGGGCCCATAACCACTTCTTTATAAGAATTGGCATTAATGAAAGTAGCCATCCCCCTAGTTGCTAAAGCCAATCGTTCTCCTGCAAGTTGAGAAACTGCATAAGAAGCTCCCAACTGGACATCAGAAGTCAGAAGAAACTCGCTAATTCTATCTACTACTTTTTTCAGGGTTTGTGATCCGCCAGCATTATCAAAAAAAGTCCATTCACCAGCTAGGGCGGGAAAATATTGCCGAACTTTATCAAGATTCAGGAGCATAGTATAAGTTTTTAGAGAATGTTCTTTATCTTTACCCTAGCCTACCTTTTGGCAAGCCGCCCAGAGAGCATCTACATTCTCTCTTGATGTTTACAGCTTGTTGTGCCAGTCTTCTGACTCTGCAATAATCTCTCTATAGGGGGTATATTTGGAGACTCAAAGAAGATATTACTAAAATATAGTAGTTCCAGAATAGGTAAAGTATAGAAAAAAATAATTAACCACGGATAAACACGGTTACTCATAAAGACAAAGCATTGCCGTGTACCTCATTCAAGTGAGAATCACTATATCTAAGTTATTGTAAGGATTAATGTCTTGATTCTTCACAATTCTCGCCAGTTTTATTTGATAAATTTAAGGTAGAGTCAAAGCAACTATTGTTTTGATTCAGGTGAAGATCGTTGAAGCAAGAATCACGCGATTTTGAGTCGTGTGAGATTCAATGAAAACAAAGGAACGAGCTATGAACATTACGGTTGAATACGACATTGATGTTATCAAGAAAGAAGCACTTCAACTTGTTAAAAAGAGACTTGTTAACCGTCAGCAGCCAATTTATACCCTCTGTAAATATATTCATTATCGTGATTGGGTTAATTTTGAACTTGAGTTAGAAAAAAACGAATTTCTGCTTAGAGATAGAATTATCGATCTACTGAATCACGAATCGTGGGAAGATGATTGAGGCTACATCTAAAAGCTGAACCTTATTAGCAGCATTCCGATAAAATTAAAATTAAAAATTCATTTTCCAGCATTAAAAACCCTCGAATTAATTCGGGGGTTATAAACAAGAGATTATTAAAGTTAGCAACAAATATTTATAAAAGGGCGTCAGGACAACTCAGTCTTTTTAAGGATGGGATGAGAGACACCCCGACGCCGTTGACGGTTGACGGTTAACAGTCAATAGTCTTCCGTGTTATTCCATCCCCAGAGTAGGTTAGGTGTTTGAAAAGAAGAGAGAACCATAACTAGTACAGTCCAGTGTAAATAAACATAACACTTCCTATCAGCGACTTAGTATTAGGCAGACATCTCTTCTAACCCTATCCATTCGGTGATAGATTGCCATTGGCTTGCGTAAACAGTAGTATTTATACGTTTTTCTTTTTGAGGTTTGCTAGATATTTTACTTATGACAGCTTCGGTGAATGAACTGGATTGGTTCAGATTATAAACAGGCATTTCTTGCCAGCAGTGACGGCAAAACCAGTAGCTCTCTGCACCGCGGATATGCTCTAAAAGTAGATTTGAACAGCAAGGACAGTAATTCATATTTTTCTCAAATCCTGTTAATAAAAGTGTTATTGCAAATCAGGGCAGCCAGTTGACAAGCCCATAGATATTTAAAACTAGGTGTCTATATTTGGACTATAAGGTTTAAATATGAGGAACTTGTGAAGAAAGTTAAAACATTTAATAGTCTCGTATAAATTATATTTTTTCTTTAAGTAATATTCTCAAGAAGAGGCGGGGGAAATGCTCCCCATTGGTGTCAAACTAGCGTGAAACCCTTGTCAAAACGTGATATTTACTTATAGTTACTCACCGCGTTACCCCACCCTAACCCTCTCCTTTACAAGAGAAGGAAACTAGATTCCTTTTTCCCCCCAATACATCGGGGGGACTAAGGGGGGAACATGGGTTTGAGTCCCCCACTTCTATTTAGCAGTTCTCGTACCCTACGAGAAGCTAGCGCAATAGGTGGGGTTGAATCCCCGCCTGAACTATCCCCTTTGCTCCCTGCTCCCCTGCCTCTTTGTCAATATTTACACTCACCAATTAATTTCAGATTAACAAAACTACCAAAACCATCAATTAAGTTAATCTATTGGGATGGATCGTCTGCTATCTCTAATTTGACAATAGAATAAGTTTAGCGGCTTTAAAATTCTATCTACTTACTGGTTTAGTTACTAACTTACATTTTGTCCGCTTGTATTAGTGATTCTAATGTTTAAAGAGCGTATTTATCAATATAGTTAATCAACAGTTGATCGGTAGTTGATTGCACCAAAATAATTTCTGATTTTTAACAGTTTACTTTTTCTGGTTCTCACTAGCTTTTGCTAGTTTGTTTTGATATCAAAAAAGATCATTCAAATCGACTAATTAACCATGCAGATCAACGATCAACTGATTAATTTACCTAGCTTAAATCATGTTATTAATCGTTCTCCCTTAACGATTAATCCTAATAGTTTTGTAGTTGAAGCTATTGTCTTGATGAGCCAGGAAAGATCTAGTAATTATGCACCTACTAGTTTAAACTCGTCATTAGATTTAGGCTCCACAAGTGAACCATCTAGTTGTGTTTTGGTTTTGGAAGGAGCAGATTTATTAGGGATTTTTACTGAAAAAGATGTACTGAGACTTATAGCTTCTGGAATGGACTTATCCAAAGTGACAGTTGCTGAAGTGATGACGCAGCCAGTTGTTACCCTCAGACAATCAGAACCTGCGGATATTTTCATTGCTTTATCGTTATTGCGTCAGCATCAGACTAATTATTTACCCATTTTGGACGATCGCGGACAATTAGTAGGAATCATTACCCAGACTAGCTTGCTACAAGCCTTCGACATGGTAAAAATGGTTGGGGTCGTTGAAGGGTTGCAGCAATATTTACAAAAACCTAGAGATGAATTCAGGCAGGTTAATCAGTCAATTGAGATAGAGCAAGTCCGCTATCAAACTCAAAATAACTTAAGATTATGGGTTGAGACACAATCGGCTGAAATCATGCAAGTTAATCAGGAACTTCAGCAAGCCCTCGAAGAACTCCAGGTTGTGGAAGAAGAACTGCGTGAACAAAACGAAGAGTTGGCCGTTGCCCGTGAGCTAGTAGAATTGGAGCGCCAGCGTTACCAGGATTTGTTTGAATTCGCTCCAGATGGTTATTTGGTCACTGATACAGCAGGTATTATTCAAGAAGCTAACCGAGCAGCAGCCATTTTGCTGGGTGTACACCAAAAATATTTGGTGAACAAACCATTAATTTTATTTATTGCTCACCAAGACCGCAAGACTTTTAGCATTCAGCTAAATAATGAACAGCAGTGGGAAGCTTACCTAAAACCACGGGGAGGTACAGCTTTTCCGGCTAGTATTAGAGCCGCTGCCATGTACGATTCAGAGGGTAAGCAAGTTGGCTGGCGCTGGTTACTGTGCGATATTAGTGACCGCCAGCAGGCAAAAGAAAGGCTGTGTAAAGCTTACGAAGAGTTGGAACAACGAGTGGCAGAACGGACGGCAGAACTTGTTATGTCCAATATCCTATTGCAACAAGAAATTACTGAACGCCAACGCGCACAAGTTGCATTACACCAAAGCGAAAACCTCTATCGCCATCTCGTGGAAAGCCAAATTGACATAATTATTCGCATTGATTTGCAAGGGCAAATTACCTTTGCGAATGCGGCTGCTTGTCAAACTTTTGGCCGGAAAGAAGATGAGTTTCGTGGCCAGTCATTTTTCCAGTTTCTTCATCCAGATGACTTGCCTGAAGCGATGGAAGATATAACAAATTTAGAATCTTCATCCTATCCTTTGACTAATCGTGAGCGACGTGCATTCACAGTCAACGGTATCCGTTGGTTTCAATGGAATGCGATCGCAATTCATAATGACAAAGGAGAGGTTGTTGAAATCCAAGGGGTAGGCAGAGATATTACCGAACAGCAAGCGGCGCTACATGAACGCCAACTTGCAGAAGCAGCACTGCACCAAAGCGAGAAGAAATTTCGGACTTTTTCCGAAAACACCCACGCAATGATCTGGATTGGTAGCCTAGATTCATTTGACCCCTTGTACATTAGTCCTGCTTATGAGAAGATTTGGGGTCGATCTATCCAGGATCTGTTTGAGCAGCCAAAATCTTGGGTAGACATGGTTCATCCAGACGATCGCGATCAGGCCACGCAATCAATCGAGCAACTACTTAGTGGTAGTCAATCTATTTCAGTAGAATATCGGATTTTGCGACCTGATGGATCGGTGCGCTGGATTTGGAATCAAGGCTTTGCTGTCTATGATGACCAAGGAAAACTTAACTATTATGGTGGCTTTGTCGAAGATATCACCGAGCGCAAATTGTCCGAAGAATCACTGCGCCAGACTGAAGAGAAATTTCGCACTATTGCCGAAAATATCCACGCAGTCATTTGGATTGCTAGTGCAGATTCATTCCGAACCTTGTATGTTAGTCCGGCTTATGAGAAAATTTGGGGTCGCTCTTGCCAATATCTATTGGAGCATCCTGAGTCCTGGATAGAAACCATTCATCCAGACGATCGCGAGCGAACAACCAAAGCAGCAAAACAACAGCTTAATGGTGAATCCGCTTCAATAGAATATCGAATTTTGCGACCTGATGGATCGATGCGCTGGATCTGGGATCGGAGCTTTACTGTCTATGATGACCAAGGAAAAGTTCAGTACTATGGTGGCATCGCCGAAGATATTACCGAACGCAAACTGGCCGAAGAGTCACTCCAAGAAAGTGAAGCGCGATTGAGTTTAGCTACTGAAGCTGTTCAAATAGGGATATGGGATCGGAACCTGATCGCCAATACTGCTGTTTGGTCTGCCAATATGGGGCCACTTTATGGTCTGCCTGCCAACACCTTGTGTCCAACCTTTGAAGACTATCTTAATTTAGTCCATCCAGAAGACCGTGAATCTGTAGCTGCGAGTATAGATTGGATGATTAAGGAAGGAAAAGGATTTATAGAATATCGGATTGTCTGGCCCGACGGCAGCCTACACTGGTTAAACTGCAAAGGTCAGGTCTACTATAACGAAATCGGTCAGCCGATTCGGATAATTGGCACAAATAGGGATGTCACTGAGAGCAAACTGGCAAAACAAAAAATTTCCGAACAAGCCGCCTTACTTGATATCGCCACCGACGCTATATTAGTTCGAGATTTCCAGTCTCAACTCTTATTCTGGAATAAAGGTGCAGAGCGGATGTACGGTTGGCTTTCTACAGAAGTTATAGGAAAAGACCTCCAGGAGATTTTGTACTCAGCAGAAACTCAGCAGCAACTAGAAATACCCTTAAAAAGGGTAATTGAGAATGGCTCGTGGCAAGGCGAGTTATGTAAAGTTACCAAATCCGGTAAGGAAATTGTTGTAGAAAGTCGCTGGACATTGATGCGTGATGCTAAGGGAGAACCTAAATCTATCCTTACTGTTGACACTGACATCACCGAAAAGAAACAACTTGAAGAACAGTTTTTTCGCACCCAGCGATTAGAAAGCCTTGGTACTCTTGCAGGTGGTATTGCCCACGACTTGAACAATATATTGACACCAATTTTGGCTGCAGCTCAATTGCTACAGGGAACATTTTTCCAAGACGACCAAGAGCGTTCTGGGCAAATGTTGGCACTTGTAGAAACCAACGCCAAACGTGGAGCAGCTTTAGTGAAGCAAATCTTGTCCTTTGCGCGAGGATTTAAAGGAGAGCGGACACTTATCCAAATTGAATGCCTGATTTCAGAAATTATCCAAATTGCTAAACAGACATTTCCCAAATCTATTAAATTTTCCACGGTTATTCCAGAAGACATTTGGGCTATCACTGGAGACACCACACAACTGCATCAAGTGTTGATGAATCTGGTAGTAAATGCCCGCGATGCTTTACCGGATGGTGGCAATATCAAGATTTCTGTGGAAAACAAGTTTATTGATGAAGCTTATACCAGAATGAATCTCGATGCTAAAGTTGGGCCTTATATTGTGATTACCGTTGCAGATAACGGAATTGGCATACCACCAGACATATTAAATAGAATTTTTGAGCCATTTTTTACTACAAAAGATGTCAATACAGGTACGGGACTTGGCCTTTCAACAGCGCTTGGCATTATTAGAAGCCATGATGGTTTTATCAAAGTGTCTAACAATGTTATTAGTGGCAGCCAATTTGACTTGTTTTTACCAGCAGTAGCAGCAACCCAAGGCTTCAGCATAGAAGAGATGGATTTGCTACCAGGACAGAGAGAATTGATTTTGGTTGTAGATGATGAAACCCAAATTCGAGAGATTGCCACAATCATCCTGGAAAACCACAACTATAAGATACTAACTGCCAGTAATGGCATAGAGGCGATCGCACTTTATGCCCAACACAAGCATCAAATCAATGCCGTATTGATGGATATAATGATGCCGGACATGGACGGAATCACCGCTATTCGCACCTTGCAAAAAATAAACAACCAGGTTCAAATTATTGCCTGTAGCGGACTGAACTTAATGCAAGTTTTTGATCAAGCTGCTGATGCTAATGTGCAAGCAGTTTTATTAAAACCCTATACTGCCAAAGAATTATTAAGAAGTTTACACCACCTATTCAGAGGCTAGTACCGCAAGGCGGAAGTCAAAAGTCAAAAGTCAGTGCTGTCAATGCAATGGAACCTCGAATGCAAGCTATTGGTATATCTGTGCGCGTAAATGTGGTTGATTTGCAACTAGAAGGCGATCCAGAACGACTATATACAGGCGATCTTAAATGTGCTAGACAACACTATCAAACATTCAGTAACCGATTCTCTGGTGTTTATTTCTGGGTACAGCGAGAGTAAACAAGCAGTTGTGAAAATTTGAGACTAGGGAACAAGTATTAGTGAGGGTGATTTGCCCCGAATTTTTGAACAGTTTTATAGAACATATCCCTGCCGTAAAGGCAGTGGCAACGGTCTGGGGTTAGCGATCGCCAAGCGCATTGTAGAAGCTCATCAAGGCAGCATCACAGCCAACAGCGTCGCCAATCAGGGCGCAACTTTTACGATTTGCCTGCCGTTAAAAGCGATAGCAAATTTCAATCAGGAAGGAGATAGCCAGGAGTAATAGGTTGTTACTCTGGGCCAGGGGAGGCATTCCTCGCCCCCTGCTCCCTGCCCTCTACCCCCTGCCCAATCCCTTATACTTTGATGATTTCCTCACAAGTTCCTCAAATTGCTTTGCTAAATTTAGAGCCTGAGCAACGTCGGCAAAATGGGGTTAATCCGGCTGATGAACATTATTAGGAAAATTAATGATGAGTTAGCGATCGCTGGACAAATTACACTAGATCAGCTGAAACAAATCGCTGATGAGGGTTATCAGTCTGTACTGAACCTACGTTTGCCCGACGAACCAGGCTTGCTGGCTAATGAACAGGAGAAAATAGAGCATTTGGGATTGTACTACGTTAACTTCCCAACAAAACCTGAAGACATTAATCATCAAGTTACGTTCCAGATATATCAGATGATCACTGAACTACGCAAACCGATTCTGATACATTGCGATAACTCAATTCGTTCAGCCGCAATAGTATTGTTGTATATCTGCATCAAGCAGGGAATAACATTTGAAAAAGCCCTGCAAAAAGTTATTAAATTAGGGTTGATAAGCTGATGCGCGCCTAAATTGTATAAACACTCTTTACGGTCTTAACTGTTAACTGTTGACGGTTATCAGTCATCGATCATCAACCTTCATGTAAATGTTCAAGTTAAATGCGTAACAGCTTATAGCTATCAACTCTTAATTTAATTTCAGTTCTATCTCTGTGAAAGCCAATGCTGTTCAGCCTCATCTCTTGATTGATCGCTCATTCCATAGATTTGAAGCTATTGTAACTTTTCATCCTAGAGCTAGACGCGGCTGGTCTTCATGGTCATATACCATTTAAGTAGGAATCTGCCTCACAGAACTGGAGACTGAAAAAAAATGAGGTCGTGACCTAACTAAAGTTCTGGTATTCGTCATCATGTATGAACTAGTTCAAGCTGTCTTCAACGGTGATGAAAAAACTGCTCTACATCAGTTGATTTATACGTTGAGTGCTTCAGGTAAGCATTACTTCCTGAGAAATGAAATTTTACAAGCTTTTACCGATTACTGTCATCAATCCCAAAAGCCAGCCTATTTTTACTACTCTTCTTCTGTTGGCAAACTGATACAGTACACCCACGAAATAATTCTTGAAGAAGAAAGTATTTGGTTCGTGGTTCGCCCCAGGATTGCTAGTCAGGAAGCTTGGAAACTGACAGCCGATTTTAAGAGTTTCAAGCAGATGACGCCTCAAACGCTGCTAGATGTTAGAGATCGCCTAGTCAACCGCTACGAACCTCACATTCTCGAAATCGACCTCCACCCTTTCTACGAAAGTTCTCCAAGAATCGACGACCCCAGAAATATTGGTCAAGGTTTAGCCTTCCTCAACCGTTACCTGTGCAATCAATTGTTGACTGACCCCCAATATTGGGTAGAAATGTTATTTCAAGCATTACAGGGGTTGCAAAATAATGGGATTCGGCTGCTGTTGAGCGATCGCATTCCTTCTGGTATTCACCTAGCTAAACAAATTAAGCTAGCGCTGAAATTGCTGACTGAGCTTGAGCCTGATGAACCTTATGAAAAATTTCGCTTCGATCTTCAAGAACTCGGCTTCGAGCCGGGTTGGGGTAACACTGCGGCGCGAGTTTCCGAAACCCTAGAACTCCTCGACCGACTGATTTACTCCCCAGAACCTGGCATCTTAGAAACATTTGTGGCTCGCGTCCCCGCCGTCTTTCGCGTCGTCCTCATTTCCATCCACGGCTGGGTTGGACAGGAAGATGTTTTAGGAAGAGATGAAACACTCGGCCAAGTTATCTACGTCCTTGAACAAGCCCGCAGCTTAGAAAACGAACTGCGTGAACAAATCCACCTCGCTGGTCTCGACGTGCTGGGTATGGAGCCACATGTGATTATTCTCACCCGGCTAATCCCTAACTGCGAAGGAACATTTTGCAACCTGCGCTTAGAAAAAGTCCAAGATACTCAAAATGCTTGGATATTGCGCGTTCCTTTTAGTGAATTCAATCCTGAAATTACCAACAATTGGATTTCTAAATTTGAGATTTGGCCTTATTTAGAAAACTTTGCTCTAGATGCAGAAAAAGAATTACTAGCTCAATTCCAAGGCAAACCTGATCTTCTTATTGGCAACTACAGCGACGGTAACTTAGTAGCCTTTCTTTTATCTCGGCGGATGAAAGTTACCCAGTGCAATATTGCCCATTCCTTGGAAAAACCTAAATATCTATTTAGTAATTTATATTGGCAAGATTTAGAAGATCAATATCACTTCTCGGTACAATTTACTGCTGATTTAATTAGCATGAATGCAGCCGAATTTATTATCACATCATCCTATCAAGAAATTGTCGGCACACCTGACACCATAGGCCAATACGAGTCGTACAAATGCTTTACGATGCCGCAGCTTTATCATGTGGTTGATGGGATTGATTTGTTTAGTCCTAAATTCAACTTAGTACCACCGGGAGTAAATGAAAAT
This sequence comes from Nostoc desertorum CM1-VF14, assembly GCA_019359245.1. Lineage (GTDB taxonomy): Bacteria > Cyanobacteriota > Cyanobacteriia > Cyanobacteriales > Nostocaceae > Nostoc > Nostoc desertorum. The sequence goes on from JAHHHR010000004.1 coordinate 256,701, forward strand.
ATTTTCTTTCCCTATAGCCAAAAAGAAAACCGAGATTCTAACCTTCGCACACAAATTCACGACCTCCTCTTTACCCGCGAAGACTCCCAAATCTTTGGTCATTTAGATCACCCTGATAAGCGACCAATCTTTTCCGTTACTTCCATCAGTTCAATCAAAAATTTGGCGGGATTAGCTGAATGCTTTGGTCAAAGTCAGGCGTTGCAAGAGCATTGTAACCTGATCCTTTTCAGTAGTAAACTGCATCCCGGTGAAGCTACAAACCCAGAAGAAGCAGAAGAAATCCAAAAACTCCACGATATTATTGAGCAATATCATCTCAAAGGCAAGATTCGCTGGGTGGGGATGCGTCTCCCTAGCAGTCACCTCGGCGAAGCCTACCGAGTAATTGCAGATTCTCAGGGAATTTATGTCCACTTTGCCCTCTTTGAATCCTTCGGTCGGTCTATTTTGGAAGCGATGATTTCCGGCTTACCAACTTTCGCTACTCAATTTGGCGGCTCTTTAGAAATTATCGAAAACCAAGAGAATGAATTTAATCTTAATCCTACAGACTTAGAAGGAGCAGCAAAGAAAATCTTAGGATTTGTTGACCAATGTAAAACTCATCCTGACTATTGGCAGGAAGTTTCAGAATGGATGAGTCTGCGAATTCATAATAGATACAATTGGCATTTACATAGTAAGCAATTACTACAGCTTGCTAAGATATTTAGTTTTTGGAACTTTGTTGCTCCAGAAAATAACGAAGCCAGAGATCGCTATATGGAAACCTTATTTCATCTCATTTATAAACCTAGAGCCGAAAAGATGTTGGAAAAACATAAGGGGGGATGAGGGGATGAGGGGATGAGGGGATGAGGGGACAAGGGGACAAGGGGACAAGGGTAATTAGAGACTAATTTATAACCTTAGAACTCCGTTCATCCACCTCAGAACCTCGTTCATCCACCTCTGAACTGGATGAATCCACTTCAGAACTCCATTCATCTCCCTTAAAGACAGATGAATCTATCTCTGAACCGGATGAATCCACCTTTGAACTAGATGAATCCATCTCTGAACCGGATGAATCCACCTCTGAACTAGATGAATCCACCTCTGAACCGGATGAATCCATCTCTGAACTCCGTTCATCCACCTCTGAACTCCGTTCATCCACCTCTGAACTGGATGAATCCACCAAATTTCCCAATTCCCCATTCCCTACTCCCTACTCCCTACTTATGCAAACAAAAGGTCATTCTCGTAATTTTATCTACACAGACTGGATCTTAATCGAAACCCAGTTTGACCCCGATCAATTACACTCTAAAGAAACCGTCTTTACAATCGGCAATGGATACCTGGGAACAAAAGGTAGTTTTGAAGAAGGTTATCCTCATGCATTGCCAGCTACTTTTATCCACGGTGTCTACGACGATGTGCCGGTGGTGTACACTGAACTGGCAAATTGCCCTGACTGGCTACCTCTGGTAGTGATTGTAAATGGCGATCGCTTCCGTCTCGATCAAGGTGAGATATTGCGCTATGATCGGCAGCTTGATTTACGCTACGGACTTCTCAGCCGTTACTTGCGTTGGCGCTCTCCCAGTGGAAACACTATAGATATTAACTTTGAACGCTTTGCTAGTTTTGCAGATCAGCATGTGTTGGCGCAACGCTGTCATTTAACGCCAGTAGATTTTGATGGGGTAATCGAAGTTCAGGGAAGTATCAACGGCTATCCAGAAAACCAGGGTTTTAATCACTGGGAAGGGCTAGATCAGGGCAAGACTGACCAAGGAATCTGGTTACAACGCCGCACCCGCCACTCCCGGATTGAAATCGGTATGGGCGCAACCATGAAAATATTAGGCACTGAAGCATCTTTGCAAGTCAGTACCGCACCTGGTTATCCAACCTTGAGCATGAACTACCTGGCTAAATCAAAACAGACCGTAACGGTAGAAAAAATAGTGACAGTTTTTACCTCGCGGGAGACTGAGACACCAGTTTCAGCAGCTACAGAAAAACTCGCGCACCTGCCAGACTACGCAACACTACTAAGAGCTAATGAGCAGGCATGGGATGAGGTGTGGCAGCAAAGTGACATCCTCATTGAAGGGGATAGCACAGCTGCTTTTGCTGTTCGCTACAATTTATTCCAGCTACTGATTGCTGGGTCACGCCATGATGACAAGGTGAGCATTCCTGCTAAAACTCTTTCTGGGTTTGGCTATCGCGGTCATATCTTTTGGGATACAGAAATTTTTATGCTGCCCTTTTTTCTGTTTACCCAACCAGCGATCGCCCGAAATTTACTCAGTTACCGTTGGCACACCTTACCAGGAGCTAGACGTAAGGCTTCCCACTACGGATATAAAGGGGCAATGTTTGCCTGGGAAAGTGCTGATACCGGAGATGAAGTGACACCACGTTGGGCACTGGGAGATGATTTTTATGGTGAAGATGTGCGGATTTGGTGCCGCGATCGCGAAATTCATATTAATGCAGATATCCCCTACGCCGCTTGGAACTACTGGCAAACCACTGGTGATGATGAGTGGATGCAACAGCGCGGCGCAGAGATTATTTTGGATGCCGCTATTTTTTGGGGTAGCCGGGTAGAATTCAATCCTGAGCTACAACGGTATGAAATTCGGGGAGTGATCGGTGTGGATGAATACCATGAATTCGTCCACAATAACGCCTTTACAAATCGCATGGCGCAATGGCATCTAGAGAAAGCGATCGCAGTTTATGATTGGTTGGCTCACAACTTCCCCGAACGAGCTAATGAACTAGAACAGAAACTAAAACTCACTCCACAAGAGCGATCGCACTGGCAAGATATCATCGCCAAAATCTTGTTTCTCCATGACCCATCAACAGAACTAATCGAGCAGTTCGAGGGATTTTTCCAATTAGAAGATATCAACTTAGCAGATTACCAAGGGCGCGATCGCTCCATGCAAGTCATCTTGAGTATTGAGAAAACCAATAAATGTCAAGTAATCAAGCAGCCAGATATCTTGATGCTGCTTTATTTAATGCGGGAATCAGCAGATTTCCCCTACAACGAAAAAGCAGTACAGACCAGCTGGGACTACTATGCACCCCGCACAGACATTACTTATGGTTCGTCCCTTGGCCCAGCAGTTCACGCCATTTTAGCTTCCGATTTGGGCAAATCAGCAGAAGCTTACGAAGTGTTTATGCAGGCGTTAATGGTGGATCTTGAAGATAACCGAGGTAACACCAGCGATGGAATTCATGGTGCTACTGCTGGTGGCGTTTGGCAAGCTGTAATTTTTGGATTCGGCGGCATTCAACTAACCGAAAATGGCCCCGTAGCCAACTTCCATCTGCCTGATGGTTGGACGCGCCTAAAATTTAAACTGCATTGGCGCGGAAAATGGCACGACTTCGATCTACGCAAAGAACAAGTCACCCAAGATATAACTCGTCAACTAGAATATCTCCAACTTTCCCTCTCCCCAAATCCCCCAAATTTCCCCTCAAAAGCTTCTCAACACCAAACTTCTCCCCCTGCCTCCCCTGCTCCCCCATCTCCCCCACTCCCCACTCCCCACTCCCCACTCCCCACTCCCCTAACATCCAACATCCAAGGATTCATCTTCGACCTAGATGGTGTGCTAACAGATACAGCAGAACTCCATTATCAGGCTTGGCAAAAGCTAGCAGATGAAGAAGGTATACCCTTTAATCGGCAAGCTAACGAAGCGCTGCGGGGTGTATCCCGTCGTGCTTCTCTGATGCATATTATTGGAGATAGACCATATTCGGAAGCACAAATAGAGGAGATGATGGAGCGTAAAAATAGCTACTATGTGGAATTGATCCAAAACATGACATCCAAGGATTTATTACCAGGTGCGATCGCTCTCTTGGATGACCTGCGACAAGCTGGGATTAAAATCGGTATTGGTTCAGCTAGCAAAAATGCCCGGACAGTAATCGAGCGATTGGGCATTGCCGATAAAGTAGATGCGATCGCTGACGGTTATAGTGTACAGCAACCTAAGCCAGCACCCGACCTATTTCTATACGCAGCCAAGCAACTAGGACTCGAACCAGCGCAATCTGTAGTTGTAGAAGATGCCGCAGCAGGCATTGAGGCGGCTCTAGCCGGTGGTATGTGGGCAATAGGACTCGGCCCCGCCGAACGAGTTGGAGCTGCTCATATTGTTTTACCCAGCTTAGAAGGAGTCACATGGGCAGACTTAAAAGCTAAATTAAGCAATATTGCCAGACAAAAAGCTTGCTCTTTCTGAATCTTTACCCCTTTTTTAAGGGGGTCGCCGTAGGCGGGGGGATCTTATCCCAACCTATTGCGTGCTACAATATATGCTTTTTAGGTCAGAATATCCAACAGAATTGTGAGGAATAACACCTTTATTCTGTTTTAATAACTAATAACTGTTAACTTCAAAAGCTAAGATCGTCTAAGTACGGAATCTAAAACAAAACGCAAGTTTAGATATCCAAATTAGGAGTCAGAGCGTGAATTTGGACGAATTAGCCTTACAGATACAGAATATGCGTAAGCGCGTCGCCCTTTTGCAACGCCAGAGTGAACAGGAAAAAACACAGGAAGATATTGAAGTTGTCACCGCAGTATTAAAAGAAGTTCACTTAGCTTTGGAAGAACTGCAAAGAGCTAATGAAGACCTACAGCAGCAGAATGAAGAATTATCCAACACTCAACAATCTTTGGTAGCACAACGTCAACGCTACCAGGAATTATTTGAGGAAGTACCAGACGCTTATTTTGTGACTGATACAAAAGGGTTAATTCAAGAAGCTAACTCAGCCGCCACAACTCTGCTCAACATTTCTAAAAGTGCTTTGTTGGGTAAACTCCTAGGGATTTATGTGCTTGAGAAAGAAATAATTGCTTTTCATCTGAAACTAAATCATCTGCGCGATCATGCCGAAATTCCAGACTGGAAAATGCAAGAGTGGGAAGTAAACCTAAGACCACATAACAGAACGCCAATTATTGCTGCGGTTAAAGTGGTTGCTATCCGTAATCAACAAGGTAAGTTAGTTGGTTTGCGCTGGATATTACGGGACATTAGCGAAAGCAAGCGAACCCAAGGCAAGCTGCAATGGGCAGAACAGGCTATGCGACAAGCGCTTGCCAGAGAAAGGGAGTTTAGTGAGCTTAAATCCCGCTTGCTCACCATCACCTCCCATGAGTTTCGCACCCCTTTGGCTACTATCCACTCTTCTGCGGAATTACTAGAATATTATCGCCATCTATGGAGCGACGAGCGACAAAATACCCACCTGCGTCGCATTCAAAAATCAGTTATGCACATGACCCAGTTGTTGAATGATGTATTGGTACTGAGTCAGGATGAAACAAGTAAGTTAGAGTTTAATCCAAAACCCCTGAATTTAGTTGAGTTTTGCCGCGATTTGTTAGAAGAAGTAGAACAGAGCGATCGCTCACAACATGCGATCGCTTTTAGCAGTAAGTGCCAATGTACCCCAGCTAACTTAGACGCAAAACTACTGCGGCAAATCTTGAGTAATTTATTCTCGAATTGTCTAAAATACTCTCCCATTGGTAGCACAGTTAAGTTTTCTGTCACCACTGCCAACGAGCAAGCCATATTCCAGACTCAAGATTCTGGTATTGGCATTCCTCCTTCTGACATTGAACACATCTTTGAACCCTTTCATCGTGCCAGTAATGCAGTTAATATCCCAGGAATGGGGTTGGGAATGTCCATCGTCAAGCAGGCTGTAGATTTACATGGCGGCGAAATTTTTGTCGAAAGTGCGATCGGTGCAGGAACTACCTTTACAGTTATTCTGCCATTTTCGACAAATTTACATATATAGCGGTTTGCAATAATCCTGCTTTTATTTCTCACGGGTTTGCTTTTGAATGAATGTTGTTGAAGACTGTACAATAATCAATCACTTTTATTTATTGAATTAAAAATAAAATATAATTGCTTCTATCCTAAAAGATCTTTAAACTGGAGTTAGCCGGTCGACAATAAGTTGTTTGTAAAGTTTTTCTTAACAGTAGCTTAGAAAAACCAACTCAAATACTTTGTATATTTAAGTGTGAGTTTAAAATATTACACCTGTGGTAATCTCTAACAAATCAGAATACGCACTTCTAGCCCTGTTAGAGTTAGCAACCTGCTACCCTAACGGTGAAGCCCTGCAAATTCGGGAGATAGCGGTCTTACAAGACATACCAAACCGCTATTTGGAACAACTTCTGGCCACATTAAGACGTGGAGGTTTAATTAAGAGTATACGCGGAGCCAAAGGTGGCTATGTTCTGGCACGAGATCCCGGAAAGATTACAGTGTTAGATGCTTTTAGCTGCATGGAAGGCTCAGATATTGTTGTCTCCAATTGTGAGCCAACTCCCAACACGGTGGAAGGTGAGCTAATTCAGGAAGTCTGGCAGGAAGCACGTCAGGCTGCTAACTCAGTTTTAGAAAAATATACACTCCAAGACCTTTGTGAACGAAGATCAATGCGAAAGCAGAAGGAACTCATGTATTACATTTAGAAAGCATGAAGTAGGAAAATTTTCATTTTTAATATGAATATGAAAGTAATAACCTGTGAGGCTGTTATATGCCTGAAGTCAATTCTCAACAGCCCATAAATAGTGCCGCTACTCTTGTGGAGAGTTATGCAGCAGGAAAACGGGACTTTAGTAAAGCAGAACTGAGTAATGCTGATTTGCAAGGGATTAACTTGAAAGGTTCTGACCTCAGTTATGCTGACTTGAGTGAAGCTAACCTGAGTGACGCAAATTTGAGGGGAACTGATCTGAGTTTTGCCGATCTTGGTCAAGCTAATCTGAGGGATGCCGATCTTAGGGGAGCATTGTTGATGTCAGCGAATTTCCGCCAAGCCGATCTCAAAGGAGCGAATCTGGAAAAAGCAGACTACGATCGCAGCACCCATTTTCCCCAAAATTTTGACCCAGTGAAAGCAGGTATGCAGATTAAATCTGAAGATTGATGAGAGAGAAATACTACCATCTGCCTCCTGCCTTTTTCACTGCTCGTACTTGCCTCAAGATAGAAGATATTTTTCCTAAAAGAGTTGTATTTTATGGAAAAGCCTATCTATGAGGTTGACAATGGAGGCGAAAAGTGTAACCCCCAGCCGACGCGCACCGTTAATTACTGCTGGAATTTTTCTTGGTGTAGGTCTTGGAGGGTTTATTGATGGAATTTTACTGCATCAGCTCCTCCAGTGGCATCATATGCTTAGTAATGTTCGGCCTCTGAACAACACGGCGAATATAGATTTAAACATGGTATGGGATGGGTTATTTCATGCCTTGGATTGGGTATTTACCGTGATCGGAGTTGTCTTGCTATGGCGTGCTGGAAGACGTGATGATGTTCTTTGGTCATCACAGACCTTTATTGGTTCAATATTGATTGGTACTGGGTTGTTTGACTTCGTTGAAGGTTTAATTGACCACCAAATTCTCGGTATCCATCATGTAAAATCAGGCCCAAATGAATTAGCTTGGGATCTAGGATTTCTTGCATTGGGTGCGCTACTTATTGTTATCGGCTGGATGATAATAAAAAAGGAGCCAGTAGTCAAAAGTCATTAGTCAAGCGATCGCAATAGTTTTACCGTCAAGTTAACTACCGTGAAACTTCCCATAGTCAGAAAAAGCGAGAGATAGGCACAAAGACTTATCCTCGCTTTTTGATTACCTAAGCTGTGAGAGTTGCGATCGCCTTTTCCACAGATTCCAAGGCAGTGTTTACTTCCGCTTCTGTGACAATTAGCGGTGGCACAAACCGGACAACTTTTGGCCCGGCGGGTACCAGTAATACGCCCTCCTGAATAGCAGCATTGACAATATCTGCTGCGGTTAGTTGAATATTGGCTCGCAACTCCAAACCGTTGATTAAACCCCAACCTCGAACTTCACCAATGTGCTGAGGATATTTAGCTGCGATCGCTTTTAATCCAGTTCGCAACTGTTCACCCCTGTCTTGCACATTCTGCAAAATATTTTCCCGTTCTAATGTCTGGCAAACACTGAGTGCTACACCACACACAAAAGGATTTCCGCCAAAGGTGCTGGCGTGTTCCCCTGCTTGAAAAACATCACAGAATTTCTTGCTCATCATTGCACCGATGGGGATACCGCCACCTAAGCCTTTGGCACTAGTGAAAATATCCGGTTCAACGCCGAGATGTTCGTAAGCCCATAATTTGCCGCTACGCCCCATGCCAACTTGCACTTCATCGAAAATCAATAAAATGCCAGTTTCATCGCAAATCTGCCGGAGCTTTTTGAAATACGCAACATCTCCCGGACGCACGCCGCCTTCTCCTTGCAATGGCTCAATTAGAATTGCTGCTACACGGTAATCACCTTCATCCAACTCGCTAATCGCCACTTCTACAGCGTTAATATCGTTGTAATTTACGTAGTGGAAACCAGGAACCAAGGGATCAAAATACTTTTGATACTTTGGTTGTGCAGTGGCGGTAATCGTTGCCAAAGTCCGCCCGTGAAAACTGGCATTGGCGGTTAAAATAATTGGTTTTTCAATGTCTAATACTGTGTGAGCATATTTCCGCGCCAGTTTGATTGCAGCTTCGTTAGCTTCAGCTCCAGAGTTGCAGAAAAATACGCGATCGGCACAAGAATGATCAACAAGCCATTTTGCCAATTCACCTTGTTCAGGAATGTAGTACAAATTAGAGACATGGTGCAGCTTCTGGATTTGGCGTGTCACCGCTTCTACCATAACTGGGTGGGCGTGTCCCAAAGTACAAGTGGCAATTCCTGCTACAAAGTCCAGATATTCGCGCCCCTGTGTATCCCAAACCCGGCATCCTGCACCCCGTTCTAGGGCTAAGGGAAACCGACCGTAGGTAGACATGACAGCTTCATTAAAGCTATCTACATCAAAGGGATTAGATGCTACAGACCCTGAATCTGGGGGGATGGGGGCTTGGTCCACGAGAGTTTGTAGGCTCACTACCGCTCCTCCTGAAAGTTTTTCATTATATAGTTATTTACTAGTTTCCTAGAAATCCCTAAAAAATACTTTTTATTTAGCACAACTCGTACTTCTTCCTAAGCTAACGCTTATATCACCTCAAAGACATGGCAGTTGTGAAAAAAATTTTGTATTCAACGCTTGAGCAAGAGTATGAGCGACAGGCAATTTGCGTAGGTGCAGCCGACGTTGCAAAACAGTGGGATAAATTAGGGCAAGCAGGCGAGGCTGCACTTCTCTACGAACGCGAACTGCGTGTCGCACGCGTCGCTTGCTTCCCCAAAGGGATACGACTACGCTCAGTGATCGGGAAGCAGGGAGGAAATTTTGGGAGTGTCAAGAAGCCTGAAATCTCTGCTTGGAATTATTTTTCTGTGATTTTCAGCTCATCAATATTCCAAAAAGTTGATCCCAAGGCAGAAAATTTGATGGGATTGACACGTTCACGCACCGCTTGAACGAGATTGGATTTACAAGGCAGAATATCGGTAACTGTTCAGCAACGATTTGCTGAAATTTGCCATAAATCGCCTTGCGCTTACTCTCATCTAGTTCTTTAAATCCTGCGCCAAAAAGACTGTCAATTTCTCTCTCCCATTCAGAAACTACCCATCCTTGAAGTGGGGGTTTTCCTGGCGGAGTACCTTGGTTGAACTGATGAAATGAGCCTTGGCTAGTCCAAAATAAAGATAGAAGATTAGGTTCAACATCTGCACCGGGAACACCAAATGCACCTACATAACAATCCCAATCTCGACGAGAGAGTAGCTTTTGCAATACTACGTTAAATTTTAGGAGTATAGAGTTCATATTATTAGTTTGGATAACTTGTAGTTTGAATGTACTAAAAAACACAAATGCGATAAAGTTAGTACAAAACTAAAAAAAGTAGGCTAAAAGTACTATTTTTACGTCATTCTCAACACTTGAGCAAAAATATCAACGTATCCAAAAGGAGTTAATGGTTGGGGCGATCGCTCTTGGCGGTGTTTTCTTCATTGGCACTTTGTGGTACTCGTTAGTGGAGGGCTGGTCATGGGAAGATGCAGCTTACATGACAGTGATCACTTTAGCGACTGTGGGATATGGAGAGACACACCCACTAAATAGCCGAGGACGACTGTTTACCATTGCCCTGATTTTGTTAGGTGTAGTCAATATCGGTTACATTGTCAACAGATTTACAGAAGCGATCATTCAAGGCTACTTTCAAGAAGGAATTCGGCTACAGCAACAGAGGCGGTTAATGGAATCCCTAACGGAACACTATATCATTTGTGGATTTAGCCGGACTGGTCGTCAAATTGCCAAAGAATTTCGGGCAGAAGCCGTACCTTTTGTAGTGATTGATTCGGAGATAGAATCTGTACAAAGGGCACAAACAGAAGGTTACACAGCATTCCAAGGTGACGCTACCCTAGATGACACACTTTTGAAAGTTGGTATTGAACGGGCGATGTGTATCGTTGCAGCACTCCCTTCTGATGCCGAAAATTTATACATTGTTTTATCAGCTAAAACACTGAATTCGGGAATTAGGGTGATTGCACGCGCAAGTACAGAAGAGGCTTTGCAGAAGTTACGACGCGGTGGTGCAGATGAAGTCATATCCCCCTATATTACTGGTGGGAAGCGCATGGCTGCTGCGGCGCTCAGACCCCAAGTATTGGACTTTGTAGACGGGATTTTGACAGGTGCAGACCGCCAATTGTATATGGAAGAATTTTTACTCGACCCGGCTTTTTGTCCCTTTGTGGGTCAAAGTTTGCAAAAAGCGAGATTGCGATCGCAATCTGGGGCATTAGTTTTGGCAATTCGCCGCCTTGATGGAACTTTAATCGGTGGTCCCACTGGTGATACAGTCTTAATGCCGGGCGATCGGCTAATTGGTATGGGTACAGCAGAGCAATTACGTAGCCTTAACCAAATTCTCGGCCCAATTGGTTCTCAGCAATTGCGTAAACCTAAGAATAATAGCTGATACCATAAGGGGAGATTAGGGGTTCTCGTTCGGATGTGGCTGCACAGCTAGCTATACCCCCTAAGCATAACTCGTATTTTGTTCAATAACTGTCCATCAATATCAGTGATTGCGGCTTATAGTCTATTGAACTCAAACCTCCTCTAGCCACTCCAAAATACTAAATTTACTCTCTACTAAACCTTTATATACTAAAGCTTCTGGTGTCATAGACTGAATCGCAGCATACAGCTTAGACCGTAACACTGGATCTTTTTTAACTACACCACAATCTCTAAAATAAGTACGAATACTAAAAAGCGCCGCTTCACACTCTGGTAGTCCCCAAATAACTTGTCGCTCAATTCGCAGATAAAGCTGGGGATGTTGTGAATCAAAGCTTCTACCTTGCCATTGGCTAACTGAAACACCAAGCGGCGGTTCGGGATGGTGGTTAAGGCGGGTATCGGTACTCAAACCCCAAGCAAAGCGCACCATCGGTTTCTGAGTAATCATTGTATTAGCGATCGCACCTGCACGCCGATTAATTTTTTCCATCCCAGCCACAGGTGCATGAATTGTGGCGAAATCCTTACCAATTTTCTCTTCAGCTGACCAGTGGTTAGGATAGCAGAGATGAACTGCACCCAGCCAGTTGCTACCATCATCAGAACGACAGATAATTGTCAAGTCTTCTTGTACCTGTGCTGCAAGTGCATCAAGGGTAGAGGCGTAAGCTGGAACAACAGAACTACCCTCAACTTGCTGTAACTGCAACTCTGCATCTAAATAGAGAGTTTCTTTGGTAAGTTGGCTGTGGAATTTTAGAGTGTTATCTATTGACTTTTGGTAGTGAAAATGCTGTGGGTGTTCTTGGATGAGGCGATTAATTATTAAACGAGCAATCGCACCTGCCACAGTTTTAGAATAATTACAGGTTTGGTAGTACTTGTCCAACCGTTCCCCACGGGCTAAAAGTTTAGCTTGGCGATAGTGGGCGAAATTATCATCAATTTGAAATACCTGCTGATCAGCCTGAGCGTTACCAAAACATGAACCAAAAGCCATCATCCCCGGCTTGACTTCGTAGCGTCCACTCATGAGAGGGAAGTAGCAAGCCGCACTATTAGAGGCTTCGACTGTCCTAGCTTCCTGAAAGAATTTGTTTGGAGACACAGGTGCTGCTATGCGTCTTTACATATCAATTTTTAATATACATGAAGGGGTGAGAAAGTAATAACCAATGACCAATGACCAATGACAAATAACTAATAATCAATTTCTTTCCACCCATGCATGGATGCTATGCCTTTTGTAACCCATTCGATCACAATTGGGGGAGCTTCTGATATCAAGATGCTAGGATAAACTGCTGTACCCCAATCGGGATGAATTAACACACAGCATTGATTTTTAATCACTGGATAGTTAAGTAAAGCTTTGACAACTGCTGTGTCATCGTGGGGAATTGCACCAGGATGAGACAGTAAAGGATAGCCTGTACGAGGGTCAATTAAGTCTGTTAAATAACCGCGATCGCGCAGATTAAATGCTAAATCACAGCCAAATCTCATAAACTTTTCTCGCAAGCGTTCTTTCTCTGACTCTACTTTTGCTGTCTTTTCGACTAATTGATAACGCGATTGCTGCAAGACAATCACTACTCGTAAAAATGGCTGCCGTTTCCAATCTGGTAATATCCGTTCGCAGTTGGCACAGATATATTGACTGGGAGCATGAATTGAAATTTGAACCGCTTGTCCCGTTTCGCCAACTAAATTAATGGGACAGGCTTGCTCCGAAGTGTAAACTTTGGGATAGTTCACTAAATTGATTCGGCTTATACAAGTTTTTTAATTTAATCTACGGTATAGATGATACATCTTAAAAGTTCAGAAAAATCATCATTTTCCTATAATAAGTTACTTTTTTTAGAAGTAGTTGCTAATAATTTGATAATTTTAATCCGAATTTTATCCTTTATTAACCTGTCCTCATGGAATTTGCTGCGATCGCTGTAGGTATTGGCATAAATGCAGCGTGTGTTAGACAAGCGATACCTATGGCAAGATACGCCTACACTCCTGCAATCTGTTCGATCAAAATCCCAAAAAATTACCTCTGTCTCTACCAATTCTCTGTAAACTTGCACTTAATAATTGCTCCTTTTCACTTGGCGTACTTGGCGGTTCGTTTAATAAATTATTAAGTGCAGCCTCATAGCGAAATGATATCAGACGATTTGCAGTCAAAAGCAAAATGGTCTAACTCTCAGCGAAGCTAGATTAAACAGCTATCTGGTAAGGCAATGCGCGTCGCAATTTCGCCCAAAGGTGAGCAAAAAAGACACAGGTAATCTTGTCTGCTTAGAAAAATTAAGCTCTTAGCCTAGTTTCCATAGCACTCAATTAACTGAGTTTTAAAGAATTCACCGGCACTTCGTCCCAAGAATCGACTGTCCGCAATTGCGCTACCCAACCTGCTGCCTTTTGCGTTTCGGTCAAATTATTCTCAAAGGAATCATGACAATCTTTAGCTTGAGATTCATTACAAGTAGCAATACAGGCATGAATCATCCCAGACGGATCAATTTGCTCATTTACCCAAATAGTCATAAAATATTTCCTCAAAAACTGTAGCGAAAAAAGCTATTCGTTATTTTAGAACACTATTAAAGCCAAAAATTCTAGAGCAAAATTGGTAATAAGTAGTGAATTAATATTACCGATTAATCAATTCAGCTTCATCTGGTAGGCACATAGGATTTATCTCCTCTTTCGTAGCGACGGCGGTAGAGTAATTCTAACTGTCCACCATATTCTTGAATCCAGGCAATTTGGCGCTGGTAGAGTCCTCGGAAGGTATTGGCAAATAATAGTGTAAAAATTGCCACTACCAACCCTGATGCTGTGGATACTAAAGCTTCACTAATTCCAGATGTGACACCTGCTGTTTTAGTACCTCCCACATCTCCAATATTTAGAGAAGCAAAAGAGTTAATTAATCCTAAAACAGTGCCGAGAAGTCCCAACAGGGGCGCAAGACCAATAATTGTCTCAAAAATATTTTGGGAGCGCTTAAGTAAGGGGATTTCGGCTTGGGCTTCACTTTCTAATGCCAAACGAAAGTCTTCTGGTGTCGCCTCCTCCAGTTCTAAAGCTGCTAAAAAAATTCGAGCAATGGGTAAATCAGCATTTTTCTGCAACTTATCTAAAGCACTAACTACATTATCAAGGCGATAAAGCTGTAGCACCTCTCGCACTACCTTGTTTTGCCGATTTATTCTTACCCAAAAGATGATCCGTTCGATAATCAGCGCCACCCCTAACAAAGAGAACGCCAGCAGAGGCCACATAACCACGCCACCTGCTGTAAACAGATTACTAATTTCCATCTACTATTTTTTAACTCATTGACAACGCTAGGTTAACAGATCGTTGAGATGGAGAAGTTTAACGCTGCATTGTAGTTACACCAGCTTTTGGGCTGTCCTCAACTTTGCTGATCGCGATCGCTAGTTATTAAGAATTTCTTTTTAGCAGTAAATTTAACAAATGTTAAACAGTAAAGAGTTCAGATTATTCCTACACCCGAACAAAAAACACAGTGCTACATATTGTGCTGTTGGTTTACTAAGCTTTACGCAACTTTTCAGCTATTCTCAGTTTGGCCGATCGCGATCGCGGATTCTGACTAATTTCCTCTTCTTGTGCAATAATTGGTTTTTTTGTCAATACCTTTAATAAAGGTGAATTTCTTAAACCATGTTTTACCGGGCGGTCTTCCAGACTGTGAAAACTGATAATCGCAATTCTGCCACCAGGGACAAGGGCATTTGGTGCTTTATCCAAAAAGGTTTCTAGGGATTTTAACTCATCGTTGACGACAATTCGCAGAGCTTGAAAAACACGGGTAGCCGGGTGAATTCTCCCATAACGGTATTTTGGGGGAACTGAAGAAGCGATCGCATCAGCCAATTCTGTAGTCGTGTGCAATGGTCGTCGTTCGACAATGCGACGAGCAATGCGCCGCGATAATCTCTCCTCACCGTACTTAAAGAAAATATCTGCTAATTCTGCTTCATCCCAGTTATTAATCACATCAGCAGCAGTTAGCGATCGCCCTCGATCCATTCGCATATCTAAACTTGCAGCTTGGCGAAAGCTAAAACCTCGTTCTGCTTGATCTAAATGGTAAGAACTTACCCCTAAATCAGCTAAAATACCATCGAAAGTGTTAGGGGGAAACTCGTAGTCAGCAAAATTGCTATAAATAAATTGTATGCGAGCCTCCTTCGGAGGAGCTTCGCTAACGCTATATTCAGCTAAATTCTTTTGCGCGGCGGCTAAAGCATCCTTATCTTGGTCAACTGCTGTTACCCGTACATCCGCCGCAGCTTCTAAGATCAGGCGACTGTGACCACCACCGCCTACCGTCACATCTAAATAATGTCCGCCTGGCCGCACTGCCAAACCCTCAATTACCTCCCGACCCAAAACAGAAATATGGGAAAAAGCCAGTTCTTCTAAATCTAGCGGTGTTTGTGAATCTGATTTCATCTTTAATTTTATTTTTGATAAATATAGGACTTACGCGAAAGCTCTCTCAAACTCTTATTACTTTGTGTCCTTTTCGTCCTTCTCTAACGAGACGCTACGCGTGGCTTGCTTCGACCTAGGAGTATGCGATTCGTTTTTTCATAATTTTGCGTAAGTCCTGAATTCTAAATAGCTGTTGGCTGTATAAGTACCATTCTGCTTAGACACTAAGTTATACAACATTCCCAATCCCCAATCCCAATCCCCTTTAATACATGAAAAAAACCTGTGCCTCAATCCCTTGCATATCAAGCTTCCCTATAATAATTGAAGAGGTGCAACGAAATGAAACATCAATTACAACTCCTCGGCTGCTATCCTCTCTCCAACATAACCCTGTAGAGTCCTAATTATATAGATTGCCCCTACAAACCTCATTTTGGCAAACTAGATAAATCAGGTCTGGTTGGCATCTGGGCGATTCAATTCAAAATTTTCACGAACGGAGAACACGAAATCTATGACCAGACTAGAAACTCGCACTGAACCAATGGTGCTAAACATGGGGCCACACCACCCCTCAATGCACGGGGTTCTGCGGCTAATCATGACTCTGGATGGCGAGGATGTTGTTGACTGTGAACCGGTTATTGGCTATTTGCACCGGGGAATGGAAAAAATCGCTGAGAACCGTACTAATGTAATGTACGTCCCTTACGTCAGTCGCTGGGACTACGCTGCGGGAATGTTCAACGAAGCCGTCACTGTTAACGCCCCAGAAAAGCTTGCAGGTGTTGCTGTCCCCAAACGTGCTAGCTACATCCGCGTCATCATGCTGGAGTTGAACCGTATCGCTAACCACTTGCTGTGGTTTGGTCCCTTCCTCGCTGACGTAGGCGCACAAACTCCCTTCTTCTACCAATTCCGGGAACGGGAGATGATTTATGATTTGTGGGAAGCAGCTACAGGTTATCGGATGGTAAATAACAATTACTTCCGTGTTGGTGGTGTCGCAGCTGATTTACCTTACGGTTGGGTAGATAAGTGTTTAGAATTCTGCGACTATTTATTACCCAAAGTTGATGAGTACGAACGCTTAGTAACCGATAACCCTATCTTCCGGCGACGTGTTGAAGGTATTGGTACTATCACCCGTGAAGAAGCAATTAACTGGGGGCTTTCTGGCCCAATGTTACGTGCATCCGGCGTGCAATGGGATTTACGGAAAGTTGACCATTACGAATGCTACGACGATTTCGACTGGGATGTGCAGTGGGAAACCGCCGGTGATTGCTTTGCCCGTTACGTAGTGCGGATGCGGGAGATGCGCGAATCTGTGAAGATTATTCGCCAAGCAATTAAAGGACTTCCTGGCGGTCCTTACGAAAATCTGGAAGCCAAGCGTTTAGCCGCAGGTAAAAAATCCGAGTGGGACGCATTTGATTACCAATTCATTGGCAAAAAAGTTTCCCCCACTTTCAAGATGCCTAAGGGTGAAATCTACGCTCGTGTAGAAAGTGGCAAAGGTGAATTAGGAATTTACTTGGTAGGCGATGATAATGTTTTCCCCGCACGGTGGAAGATTCGCGCCGCAGATTTCAATAACCTCCAGATTGTTCCGCATTTACTGCGCGGAATGAAGGTTGCAGATATTGTGGTCATCCTCGGCAGTGTTGACGTAATTATGGGGTCTGTGGATAGGTAGAAAATATCTATCTAAATGTAAATGCTTTTTTAGAGCAGTTGTATTTCAGTGCAACTGCTCTTTTTTTTACACTTCAGTTAAACATTTCTCTTTTCTCTCCTTAGCGTTCTTGGCGTCCTTAGCGGTTCGTAAAAAAATTGACTAATCGAACGCACCAAGTCGCCTTCTCTGCAAGAGGCTTCCGCCAACGCGCAGCGTCTTGTTAGAGAAGAACGCTAAGAATTTGTAGAGTATCGCACCCTTCACTAATCAATACAGTTCGGTTAACGTGTTTATTCATCGAATATCCCCTCAACCCCCTTAAAAAGTGCGGCTTTTCATTCTTATTACCCCCTTAAAAAGGGGGTCGCCACAGGCGGGGGGATCTTATCCGAACCGTATTGCTTCACTAATCTAGCTATAAAAATTTTTTACTTACAGCACTTTGTAACTAAATGAGGTACAGAACCAAGGATTCACAAATCAAATTATTCTTCTTCCTCCTGCCTCAAAACCAGCGACTTTATATCTCATGCAAAAGAAAACTGCTGTATATAACAGATGTACGAAATATTTATAGACTTTTAAATAATGCCCCGCATTTTTGACGATATATATTTGCAACTGCTACGAATTTTACGATAAACCCTCAAAGTCATAAGAGAATTATATAGCAATCCGGAATCATTTGTGAGAAAATACTGAGACGGCATTAAAGTAATATTTTCAACAAGAGTTTGGGCGGTAGCGATGTGGATGCAATCATTAGAAGATTTTATCAAACAAAGCCTGGATA
>JAHHHR010000122.1 GCA_019359245.1 Nostoc desertorum CM1-VF14
CGTGATAATTCTTGTACCTGCAAATGTGTCGTTTCAGCCATATCAATTTGCTAATGTTAATTGTTCACGCTTGTTATTGGTTGAGCCAACCATCTTGAGCAATTGTTGATTAAGATAATTTTGAGCCGAAACGTAGAGATTATCCCAAATCGCCGGGTTACGACAGATTTTGCTGCCAACTGTATTTCCTGCCAACTTCTCCGATATCAAATACTTGCGGTAGTAGTTCGTCCACAGATTCTGTAAAAAGTCCTCCGCGAAATCATCAAAAGGAATTAACCAGTTGTAGTTCTCGTCCAGGAACACGCGATAGGCAGCAACGATAGGCATAGCTATATCAGCAGGTGCGCCAAAGCCAAATGAGTAGCGACTGTCGGGTAAGAGGGTATTCTTACGGGCATCGATTGATGCTAGGTCTACCCCCTTTTTCTTCGGGTTGGTGATATAAGCTTCTATAGTTTTAAATAGCCTTTGCTCAATCCACAATGCTTTGGATAGTAGTGGTAACAATTTCGACAACCTTTCTCTTTCCGCATCACTTAAAGAGGGATTATTGCTGACAGGTGGATGCTTACCTTTAGATTTATTAGGGTTGTACTTGTTCCTGTCCAAGCAGTTCATCAACTTAATTAAATGGTTAACATTGCACTGTGGACTTTTCGGCGCACCACTTTGATGTTGATAGTAAGCAATGCGGAATTTCGTTTCTTCCTCCATCTCTAATTTTGCTAAAAACTGTTTGATGAATTTGTAGTCACCTCTGGCATTAACTTTAGAACGTGCATCTACTGGGGCAGATGTGTTGGATGCTAGGGCGATGTCTTTCGCTTCGTCTTCACTTAGCCCAATATGGATTGTGACTTTGACCCTGGCTAGAGAGAGGTCATGCTTGTTTGCTCTAGCTTGCTTAAATGCTAATACTGTATGCCCACCGTTGATAATGCCATCGTTGCCGCCTTCATTAGCCTGTAGTACCTCTAACTCCAGTTCAGTTTTATTTTTGGGCAAAACCTTGTTAACACACAGTACAATTCCGTTACTTCTTTGAAAGAATTTTTCCGGCTGGGTGGTGAGTGAATCAAATAGTTGTTTGTACGTTGAGCTTTTAGGATTTGGTTCGCGGATATTTGGTTCTAGGGGTAGGTCGGAGGGAAAACTATCTACATGGGCGGTAGCAATAATGCAGTTGGGAAAAGCATTTATGTACTGGTCTATTTTCAAAGTCCAATTCTTGGGCATATTCCTGTTCTTGTATAGGTCAACATGGTTAACAAACACTTCCCTTTGGCGGGCCGTTGTCCGTTAAGTGCATCCATCAAGGTTGATTTACCGCCACCACTCACCCCAGCAATCACAATAAACTCGTTAGGTAACAATGCTCCGGACAAAATTAGGCAGCAATAACGCCGTAGGAACGTAGGTTTTGGTAGTTAGGATGGGATTTAATTACAGTCGGCGAGAGTCCTAACGTTGAAATAAAGGTGTCGAGCAAATGGTCATTGAGTGCCCGTCGCTTGACACTAGCCATTGAAAAGACAAAAGGTTTTTGACCCAACTGCTGTCGATGAGCATCGAGCTTGGCAAGATTTAAGGCGGCGAAACTGGCATTGAAATGAAAGTCAAGCTTTTTGACATCACGGGCTTGACAATCGCTTAGTCCGGTAAATTGTTTAGCATCGCGGAAAATAAATTCGATTTGAAAGCGCAGTTTGTAGAAACGATAAATCTCGTCTGCCGATTGGTTGATATCTGTCGAGAATAAGACAGCATAACTCGGTTTGTTAGGCTTACGGTGGTCAAGTACATAAGCCAGGCGGATTTTGCGCTTGAGTGAAACGTGCCATACAATTGCTGTATAGAGTTCGACCCCTGATTGCAGTTCGCGTACCATAGTCAAGCGAGTAGGGTTGGCTAGATCAACTTTGCCATCATATTTGCGTTTAGCTCCCCGCGCTTTCTGTTCACCCTCGAACACATATCGCAGATTCGCGTCTCGGCGCAGTTTACTAATCACATCCAGCTTGAGCGTCCTCACTCCGTTGACAAATGGCTCCTTGGCATATGCTCCATCCACAGCAAGGTAGCTAACTTGGGGAGGTAATTGAGGTCGAGTAATTTCCAGATGGTGGAGATAGTAGTCCATCCGTGTCAGGTCTGGACAGAAACCTTGGTCAAAGGTTTGTTCCGCAAGCAGACTATAGCCTACTTCCGTTTCTACATCTACTACCGCCACTAAGGATACTTCTAATCCTTTCTCTACTCGACTATGACTGCCATTATAAAACTGGTCGAGTCCAAAGGTCTTTTTCCCACTTTTGGCAATGAACGAGCAATCCATCACCGCTATCATCAAGTGATTTTCAGACGTTGCTGCTTTGATTACTTCCGCGTTGAACCCAGCGAAATCAAACTGTTTTTTAAACTGTCGGCGATAAGTTCTTTCTGTTCGTTCGCTGTAGCGACTCAAGTTGGTAAAGTTTACCTTGCCACAGGCAATTAGAATCGTAGCAAACAGCGTTGTCAATGCTTTTATCTGCGGTTTGTGGAAAATCCCCATTTTGGTCAGTAAGCTTTGTACAATTTCCATATGGCTATCGAGTCGGTGCAAGTTTTTTCTAATCAGCACCTTAATGGTTCGATAGCTTTCTTGTCTATTCCCTCAACTCAAAATTGTCCGGAGTATTGAGGTAAGAACAACAGCTAGATTTCATTGAGTAACGTTGTCGAGGCGAGTATGGGGTAGCTATTTTTTCAATTCAAGCCTTGGGGTTAGAAGAACTTGCTAGTTAAATATCCATTTTTAGCCCTCATCTCGGCTACCGACAAAGGAGAAGGTGGCTGAACATAATAATCAGGGACTAAAGGTTTATCTTGGCGGTCATATTTTAAATTCAAATCCAGCATTTTGATATGGCTAATGTGAGATCCCCAAACATCACATACTCTATCTCCTAATCCCATTGTGTCTAGATATTTAGGAAGCTCCATCCCACCATTCCAGCAAATGGGAATGCCTTCATTGTCAAAATGTTGGGTTAGCTCGTGACGTACAAAAGTTGCTGTTCCCCCACAAATTAGCACCTCATCCATAACAGCTATACCTTTTACCCATCGTAATAAGGCACGGGTGTATTCTTCACGAACTAGGGGTAATATCTTTTCAAATAAGTCTACATCCAATTGTATTTGCTCTGGTTTATTTTTCCGTGATAATCGACGTAATGAGTCAAAATCCCCATCTCTGGCTTCTACTATTGCTTTAACTAAGCGTGAATCTTCTTTGGACAAACCTACCGCAGTTCTTTCAACAAACTGACTCACAAGCCAATTCATCCCTAAATCCGTTGATTCCGCTTTTGATGAATTGCCTTTCATTGAGAGGGTAAAACTAGCATTCCTATACCCCAACATCAACATTCCTATATTTTTTTGGAAATAGTTGACATTGACATTACGGCTGCGATACGTCAATAGTCCAGCCCCTTCTAGTGCCGCATTAAAACTTCTGATTTTACATTTGAACTTCCCTGTTGGTGTTATGACACCTGTTTTTAATCTCTGTGTTAATTGTTTACCCAAATGATTGGCATGAGCTATTTCTCCTGGTGGCAACAATATTTGTAAATAAATCCCCAAATCAACTTTTACCCCCAATCCCAACCGCCGAATTGCCAACCACATCAATGCTGCTATCTTCGGTAGGGCATAACTGTATTTCAAGTCTCTGATTGCTGATGTCCCAGCAAACATACTTTTCGATAATGCGCCTAAAACATAATATTCTTCACCAATACCTATCCATACTGTATTGTCTTGTACCGAGGATTGACTTGATAAAAACTCTATTGAACCATAGCCCACATCTGCTATCTCTGGTTCCATCGTTATTACCATTGGTACTCCGTCTGGGTATACCTGTGCTATCGCCTTGGTTGTACTCGCCCCTAAATCCAACGTGAGGACAACTTTTGTGGACTCGGCAGAGTCCGAAATGCTCTTTCTATTCATGTTTTATTCCTTGTTTTCGTCCCGTTATTACTTTCTCTATCTCAAAAGGCAACAAAATTTGTGTCTGGATCTAGCCCAGCTTGAAAACATGATTGCAAATCAGGCGATGTCTACGACTTGGCTTGCGACTACGCTCTAACCGTTCCAGCCCAACATCTGATTAGCCTGTTTTACCTCTTCTGGAATTTCCATTTGCATCCATTCTTCATCTTCATCCGCGTTTAACTGTTCTGTTTGTGACATTTTTCCTAAGATGGATGCGTTCTCGGATGATGTTGTCACTGTTATTTGAGGCTTAATTAATGAATTAATTGCTACTGGGTCATTCTCTATTCCACAAATCCGCCGTATACAGCTTATTTGTGCTTCTAACTCTCCAATTGCCCAAATACCATTCTGCCTTAGCCTTTCATCCCTGACCCCTGATGACAATAATGCTAAAGGTAGCCAGTGCTTCTTGAGCGTAGCCATGACCAATTCTGAGAAATCTTCCTCTAACGCTAGTGGCGTAGATTTTAGATAGCTGATTATCTTTCCATCTATAGTCTCGGCGACCCTTCTAATGGAAATTATTTCCTGTTTTATTTCATTCATGCTTATTCCCAAAAATTCCAATTACTGGAGTCAAACATTTTTAGGTAAAGCAGTTCCCTTTTTCACTTAAGCACATTTAAAAGGTTAAACCTTTCTCGTCTCATTTTAAAACAAATATTTTTTATTTTTCATTTGCTGCTGATTAAAATTAATTTTGCGATCGTTGAATCTTTACATATCTTCATATCTAAATATCTAAATATCTAAATTCTTGGCGAAATTCTCTGGCTTTTCACCCTAAGTCCTCAAACCTTGCCTAAGAAACGCTACACGAACATCAAGATTGGGAATGGTGAAACGCTCTTTGAGTTTAAGTTCCTCAAGAAAACCTTACTACCCCGCTCACCCCACACCCTAAACCTCACGTTTTACACTGTCTACCCTTTCAACATAATCTGAAAAGTCAGGTGAATTTATCTTCTCTTTTAAATTTACTAAGGCACACAATTTAGTAGACTTTCTCAGTGCTAAAAAAGTATCCCTGAATACTTTACTCAACTGGTAGCTGTTGGGTAGCTCTACAGGTGATAAACAGCTACCTGTTATGACGCAAAAAAATCAGTTTGTTATAGTTTCATGACTTTCCAACTGGTAGCTGTTGGGTAGCTCTACAGCTACCAGTCTGGCATCAGATTTTGAGAAATAAAATAGGGTTTAAGCCTTACCATTACTGCTTTATAGCTACTTTTTCACTCCATTTTTATTCTCAATAACTTCAAAATTATTGAGAATGCGTACTACAACCTTGTTGCAATTCCACTTCAAAAAAGCAGTTTTTTTCTGTTTGTGCTACGAAACACTACTAAAAATTACAATTTAGCGCTGATTAACTTTGAGCGGCTACTGAAAAATTCCGTTATCAACCATTTTATTCTTGAGTTATCCCTGAAAAAATCCGTGAGCAGTTAGTTTACTCTTGAGTAATCTCGAAAAATTCTGTGAGCAGCCCATTAATTCTCATTAATTAAGGGTTATTGACAGGCAAATAGCCCAAAAGCCTTGCTATTGCGTGGTTTTTTAGTCCAAGCCCTAGAAAGTCTGGTGCTTCCTACTTAGGCTTAAACTGTGCCGGAAGTGACTGCGATACTAGCGGAATATTGGGATGGCGGGAGAATTGCCTGTGAAATGCTGTAGGGCGGCTTAGAATAGTCGTACTTACTACGGTTATTTCCCCATTTTCGCATCTGAGCGATTTGGCTTTAAAATAGGCGTGAAATCGGGAAAAAACAGCAAGAATTTGAGTGATATTTGTTTCTCGATCAGTCAGCCCAAAAACTTGTATTTCCAAATTTTAGTGTAGATAAAAAATGGCATACGCGATCGCGCGATTAAAAAAATTAAAGCGGGGTAACATATCAGGGAGTGCATCTCACACTGCACGAGAAAGAGAAACCCCTAATGCAGATCCCACTCAAAAAAATATTCGGTTCATCGGTAGCCTCGACCCAGAGGAACGACTAGAGGATTTAGTCTTAGCCAAGATAGGGGAACATGAGCAGAAGCGGAAGATTCGCACTGATGGGGTGTACTGCGTGGAGTTACTGTTGAGTGCATCACCCAGTTATTTCCGTCCCAACTGCCCAACTAATGCCGGTTACTATGAACCCCAAAAGCTGGATGACTGGCTAGAAGCGACTCATCAGTGGTTAGCGGATGAATATGGCTCCTGCATTGTCCGCGCCGAATTGCATTTAGATGAAGCCACGCCCCATATTCACGCTTACTTTGTGCCTTTGGATGATGATGGGCAGTTACGGTGCAATCATTTCTTTGATGGACGGCAGAAAATTCATGAATTTCAGGATTCGTACTACCAGACAATGCGGCTAATTGGGTTGGAGCGTGGGATTAGAGGAAGCAAAGCCCAGCACCAGGACATCAAGGACTTTTACCGCATTGTGGAGGAAGGGCGTGACTTAGAAGTTGATGAGCTAAGTGCCGCGCAATTGAAGGCCAAAGCTGCTGATCGAGACAGGGCGAATCAACGTAAACAGGAAATGGAAGCTACAGCCAAAGCTCTCTCACTTGAGAATGAACAGTTACGGCGGCGGATAGAGCAATTGGAGCAAGATAATCAATCAATAAAAAAACTTACCGAATGGTCAACTGATTTAGCTTTGGATGATGTTGCTTGGGAATTGGGACTGTGGCGTAAAGGGAATGAATGGGTTGGAGGAAACCACATCATTAATATAGATGGCTCTAAATTTAGCGACCTTGCTCCCGGTTCTCATTTTGAAGGTAATGATGCAATTGATTTGGTGAAACACGTTAATCAATGCAACCAAACAACTGCGATCGCATGGCTAGGGGAAATATTTGGTGAAGTCGGCGCAAAACGTGCAGCGATCGCTCATGCTCAAAAAGTTACGGCTCTTATTATCCAAACTCAACCAGCACCCCAATTCACCCCACCCATTGAGGATAAAGCTAATTGGTCAGGCGTTGAACATTACCTAACTCAGAAACGAGGCATATCCTCTGATTGTGTACAAATGTTACATAACCAGGGACTAATTTATGCCGACTCAAAAGCAAATGTAGTGTTTGTGATGCGGGATCTCAACGGAAAAACCAAAGGAGCATTTTTAGAAGGGACAGCTAATAATTTCTCTGGTTATGAGTTAGGTACAGTTCGCCGTGATAGCTGGTTTTACTTTACTTTGGGGAAAAAGCCTAGCGAACAAACTAGTACTGTCGTACTGTCTGACTCTCCCATTGACACCATTTCAGTAGCCATGCTGAAATATCAGGTTAAAGGAATACCAGAAAACAGAACAGTTTACATGGCAGTAGATGACACTTCAAATTTACCTGTTGAAAGATTACGTAATGTTCCTTGTGTACAGGTAGCTTTTAGTCAATCAACAGTGGCACGGGCTGTTAAAGAACTACTGCCACACTCGACTCAACTCAAGTGCGAAAGTCGGGATTGGAATACGCAGTTAATCAATTTCTCCCATCAATTACAACAACGTTATTCACAACAAAAACACGAGGAATTAGAGCTATAGTTGCAAAAAAGTCAAGCTCCTTTAGTACCGATTTTTTCAGTACCAAAGTAGCTAGTAAAGAGTTTTAGCTATCAATAATATTGGGGTGAAATTTAACTAAAGCCTTAATGAATAATGAGTTAATTAAACAAATATTTCGATTAATTAAGCTTAACAATAAGCTGATTGCTGTCGAGTCTCCATTGCAAGAAAGGGTCAGGCTGCTCATCAATCTAGCCAGTGAATGCCAGCAATACAATATTAACTGTTACCTGTGGACGCTCGAAGATGATGCGCTACACCAGTTATCTACTAATGAGGAGGGATTAACTTTACAAAGAGTTGAGCAGTATCAGGCGATCGCCAAGAATCGACGCGAACATTACTTTGAAATTCTGCGATTCTGGAAAACTACCGATTTACAAGGAATCCTGATATTAGAAGGCATATTCCCTTGGCTGGGCGAAGCTACCACTGACCCCGATTTCTTTCTGACTTCCGAGTGGATTAAGTCAGCCCTCATTAACCTGAAGCTGTACAATTGCAATGCTAACAAAGCAGCGATTCTCTTAGGGTCAAACGCCACCGTGTCGTCTGACATTGCCCCCGAAGTTCCAACAGTCATTCAACAACTGCCAGCTATAGAGGAAATAAGCAGTTACTTAGCTCAAGTATTACCGGATTACAGTCATAGCGATATTCATGCGACGGCGATCGCTGGCTTAGGGATGTACTTAGCAGATATCGATTATGGCATTCGACAGGCGATTGTTGATGAAATTACACCGGATGAGTTAGTAGAAAGACTGTCCGCTTACAAAATCGAACTGTTTAAGCGAATTTATAATATTCAATTCCTTCAGCCCCCAACTACCCCTATCGGTGGTTTAGAACTGATGCAGTCGGCATTTAAAACTTACAAGCGCTTATTTACAACACTGGCGAAAGCGTATAATCTTCGTTTACCCAAGGGGATTTTACTAATCGGCCCACCGGGAACAGGAAAATCGTACTCCGCTAAAGCAAGTTCTGCACAATTGGGGCTACCTCTGATTATTTTGGAGTGGGGGAGTTTCCGCAGTTACGGTAATTTGGCTGAGTACAAGTTAAAGAACTTACTCGCACTGGTAGACCGAATCAGTCGTATTATTTTATATCTTGATGACTTTGATAAGGGATTCGCTGGGGAAGATGATTTATCCAAACGCCTAGCTGGTATGCTTTTGACCTGGATGCAAGAACGTACTAGTGAGGTTTTAATTATCGCTTCGGCTAACAATATTCAATGGCTACCACCAGAGCTTACCAGAAGTGGACGCTTCGACGAGATTTTCAAGGTGGATCTCCCAAATTACGGCGAACGCCACTCAATTTTCAAGATCCATCTCGCTAAATTCGATGCTCGTTTTCGTAACGGGGGCGATGGGTACAGCGAAGAAGAATGGAAAAGGTTACTCAAAGCCACGCAGCGATGTGTCGGGGCGGAGATTCAAGCCATTGTTGAACGTGCCGCCGTCTCTACTTTCTGTCAAATGTTTGGCGACGATATTTCTCCCCTTCAATAACTACCACCACTAGGAATTACATTATCGGCATTGCTGGCTGCAAGGCAGAGTATGAATCCTCTGGCCATCCGCGAAGCTGACCGAGTTGAAAGTATGCGTAACATTGCGGCTTTACATGGCCTTCCATCTAGCCCGATTGATTCATCTATATATAGTCTCGGCAATGTTGATATTTTTGGTGAAACATGAAAACTTTAAAAATTAATTCTGAAAAGGATTTATATGTTGCTGCTTTCAAGTTACTGAACATACTAGGCCCTGTTGCTGGAGTATTAATTATCATTGGCACTGTGGCGCTGGGTTACGGACAAACTCGTCCCCAGGATTTACCAGTTACGCACCTTCTCACGAAAGGCAATCGCACATTTAAGCTCTCAGTCGCCTCTACACCAGAGCAATTAGAGAAAGGGCTGAAATTTCGCTCATCCTTAAACGGCGACCACGGGATGTTATTCAACCTTGGCAGAGAAATTTACGACGTGCCTTTCTGGATGTACAAGGTAAATTTTCCATTAGACATCTTTTATCTTAAGGACAATGTGGTGACAACTGCGGTTTACAATGCCCAACCGTGTTACAAAACCCCTTGTCCCATCTACAAGGGGAAAGTTGCCTCCCAAGTGCTAGAGCTAGTAAAAGGCGCTGCCAATATCAAGGTTGGCGATCGGCTTAACATTCAAGCGTTATCAGTTTTGCCTAAGAATAATATTGGTATTTATAGCGGCAATTATTTGAAAACCAAAAATAATCGCTAGTAATTG
The DNA here is from genome assembly GCA_019359245.1 of Nostoc desertorum CM1-VF14. Taxonomy (GTDB): domain Bacteria; phylum Cyanobacteriota; class Cyanobacteriia; order Cyanobacteriales; family Nostocaceae; genus Nostoc; species Nostoc desertorum. The sequence goes on from JAHHHR010000122.1 coordinate 9,922, forward strand.
TATAACGTATTTTTTAAAAATCAAGAAACTATAGTACTGAAAAAAACAGTACCTAAATAGCTTCATGTGTTGAATTAAATATGGCAATCTATTTATGGGAAGAGTATGGACATATTGGGAATTTGATCACCCTTTAGGTAGCACGGTGCGGGTAATCTCTACCCCATTAGGGCTAGAGATATTTGCCGAAGATGTGTTCAACATCGTTGCAACAGAACTGAATAACAAAAAGGTAGTACTGATGAATATTCACAGTCAACAACGTTATGTAGTTATTGAAGAAGAGGTAGTAAAAGTAAAAACTTTAAATTTTACAGCCATCAATACCTTAAAGACGATTGTCAAAGCGGACTTGATTAATAAATTTGTGCATTGGGTACGAATTAAAATCCGACCGATATTTCAAAGACAGTATCTGTAAAACAATTAGTCAATATTAAAAAGAATCAAAGAAAATGACAACTTTACACATTGAACAAAACAACCAAAATATGAATAGCAGTTTGCCAGAGATAAGCACTAGTAACACAGAGCTAAATAAGCCATTATCTAGCGATACAACGGGAAAACCCCCTATTAATACAAAGCCTAAAAATTCGGCAAACACAAACAACAATGGGAATAACAACAATAAAAATAATCCACAACAACTAAGAAGATTAGTAATGGTGACAGGAGATAAAGGAGGTGTTGGTAAGTCAACCTTTGCCAGAGGTTTAGCGCAAATTTACATAGATAACACAGTAAAATTTGTCGGGTTAGACGCGGATAATTCTAATCCACACTTGATCAGATTTTATGAAACATCTGCAAACATTCAACGTTTAGATATATCTAACTCAGATAAATTAGACGAATTTGTAGATAATTTAAAAGAATTAGTGTATCCCAAACCAAAAGAATCGGGGGAGAATCAAGAGGAACAATCTTTGATACTACTAGAAACGCCATCACAATTTCTACCAACTCTAAAAATTTTAATAAAAGAGATGGGGTTTTTAGGCGTGGTAAATGATAAATGTCAAATGCGGGTAACTATAGTAGTAGTTATAAGTACAATAGTTGATTGTATAAATCAATTATTAGAACTTTATAGTTACTGTGGTGATAATGTTGATTATGTAATAGTAAAAAATTTGTTTTACGGAGAGGTAGAACAATTTAATTTTTATGATAACTCGCAAAAAATAAAAGAAATAGAGCAGCAAGTAAAAGCAAAAAGTCATACTTTCACAAGTATAACTATGCCAAAGTTAGCGAAAAAGTCTTACGATTATTTGGATGTTAAAAACATGACATTTAGACAAGGGATTGAACAAGATGAATATCCGTCTGTATTTGGGAGAATCCTAAGCTGGTTGAACAACTTCCAAGGGCAAATAAAGCCAATCAAAGATTTATTTGGCATAGAGAAGATTTTATCTGAATAGGAATAAGAATGTCAAAGAGAATAATTATAACTGTAGGAGATGCGCGGGTAGGTAAATCTACAGTTATCAAGCTATTACTAGAAATGTTAGCCCAACAAGGAAAACGGATCAAGGTTTATAACCAAGAATTATTCCCTGTATTTAAAGCTTATGAGCAATTAGCAACCATCAAAAAGTTTGATTTATCAAATGACGATGCTGATGCAATAACAGATGACTTAAATCATCCTGAGCTAGATGTGATGATTGTTGATATGCCCGGACAAGATATTGAAAAAGTAATTCAATATATCGAGAGTGCTAGCTTATTTGAGGTTGTAGTAAAATTTGGTTGGAATTTAACATTTCTTCAACCTATTTC
>JAHHHR010000005.1 GCA_019359245.1 Nostoc desertorum CM1-VF14
TAGCTTGATAATGGCTATTTTGTACTTACTTTGTTTACCATCATACATTTCAATTGATGATGTATCAAAAAATGTCTTATATCAAGCGATGTGAATTGATTTTTTATTGTTTGTGAGAAATTTGCGTGTGTGCGTCTGATTATCTAAAGCGTTCGCTAGCAGAAGTTGCCTTAGTTAGGGTGCAAGATCCGATTCAGTTAAGCCAATACTCAGAACCTGAACCAGATATTGCCGTTGTCCGCATTGATGCGCGAAAGTACATTAATCATCATCCTGCACCCAATGAAATCTTTTTATTGATTGAGGTAGCAGATACAACGCTAGACACGGATCGCAAACAAAAAGCACCTTTATATGCTAATGCAGGAATTGCTGACTACTGGATTTTGGATGTAAATCAGCGTCAAGTTTTTGTTTTCCGCGAACCACTTTTGGAAGGCTACAATCAACAATTGATTTTGCAGGAGGATGCAACGTTATCCTTGATTGCATTTCCAGAAATTGAAGTCCAGATTAATCAACTGTTTCCATAAGTTAGGTAACAGAAATTGAGTATGAAATTTTTTAAATAAAAAGTGCGTAGGCGTAGCCCGTCGTAGACATCGCTTGATCGCATTTTATCCAAAAGACTCTCATAGAAAATATGATTGATATCTTCTATGACAACGATTCAATAATCTAATGTACAAGTCAAACCTTTATTTATGGTCTACTATTAGCGAATGCCTAGATGAAATTGCTTTCATTTTCAAGTTAGTAAATTGCACGGTCGCCTTTACAAAATCTTGCTGTTCTGGTTGCAAATGCATTTTTTCTAGGGCTTGATTCATATTATTACCAGCCCGAAGATTGCGATTAAGTTGGGCACGTTGCGGTGTATTTAAGACTGCCTCAATTTCTCTGTTTCTTCGCTGACGCACAGCCTGGAGTTCTTGGCGCTGTAAGGGAGTCAGGTTAATCTCCGACGAGGTGGAGTAGCTAGCAGTTTTGGTAGTTTGGGCGGAAATAACACCAGAAGTAGTATGGAGTTGAACGGGTGCAGCTAAGGCAATTCCCGGCATGGAAAGGACAAGAGCTAGAATAGCAGCGAACACAGAAAGCCGTTTTGTCAAGTGAATTGCCATATTCAGAAATGCCTACATCTAATTTAATGCTGAGATATAGTTAAGCAATCTTCAAGTCTTTAATTTTGAATCTTGAATTTATCCACCCTCAAGAGGATGGTAGTTCAGCTAAAAAATATTATCCGCTTTAAGGGAATCCAAAAAAACTAGAATGGCAAACTTAACTTAATTATTTTTGCTAAAATCCAAACTCAAATTCAAGTTTTTACAAAATCATCACTTGATTGCTCATTTCTGTAAATCTGTCAATGCGTAAGTCCTGCAACTAGCTTGTGATTTTATTTTAGAACACCTATCACAGAAGTTGGGCTTGATTGCATAATATCAATTATCTGTCAACGTGTAAGTTCTAAATTTAATTTCTGGAAATCCCTAACACAAAGTATGTGCTAAAAGAGATATAAATAGTGCATTAGGCAAATCTAACGCACTATTATATATAACTTCATTTAGCGCTCAAAACTACTCAGACCTTTTCATTCTGTCGATTTCGCGTTGTAATTCTTCAATTTGACGGCGTAAAGTTTCTGTTTCATTCGCAGAAGATTCTGCTGCAACATTTACTGATCCTGAAGCAGGCGATCGCTGATAATTTCCTCGGCGAATTTCTTGGTATTCTTCAGATATTGCCCACGTCCGCAAGTAATGCAAGCGTTCCACTGGGAAAGGATGGCTCAACATCGTACCCTGAGCGCCATTGTACATTAAGAATTTATACACCTGATTCAATCCATCTTCATCCAGTGCCTGATAATTTTCTGACTGCTTGATAAACTCTTGTAAACTGCATTCATTGGCATATTTGTTACTACCGCCAGAGAGCTTCATCATCGTTGACATCACAGGGTTCAAGTCATCCATGACTAGTAGTGCGGCGCGATCTGATGATAACTCGGCTTTACGCCGCCACTCAAAGAAGGCGTAAATCAAACCTTGTGTGACAATATTACCGATGCCGAAGGTCAATTCTCCCAAGGCGGAAGCAGCACTCATCGCCCACATCGCCATTTGAATTAAAATAGTATGACCACATTTAATATGCCCCAGTTCATGGGCTAGCACCGCCCGAATCTCGGCTTCGTCTAGTAAGTCTAGTATCCCTGTATTTATGACTATGTAAGGATTCTCTTGCCCCAGCGCATAGCTATTTGCTTGGGGATTTTGCGAGACAAACAGTGTCGGTTCTGGGTAAATGTCCAAATCTCGGACGCATTCCCGGAACATCTGGTAAATAGTGGAATATTGACGCGGCCCGACTTGGATGGCGTTACCCATTAGATAGACTAACTGAGGGCGTTCGTAGATAAATTCCACAAATTTACGAGCAATTAAATCAAATCCTGGTAAATTCCGTAAAGCTTGCTCGGCTTGGCGATCTAGTGGATGCCTGAAGGCTTCGCTGGAAATTCCTGTGTAAGTTGGCATAATTCAGGGTGTTGGGTCAGTGAACAGTTATCAGTAAACAATTATCAGTAAACAGTTTAGTAACTGGTAACTGAGAACTGAAAACTGAATAATAGAAGTGGGGCAATTGGAAGTAAAAGTCATTTTGTATGGAATTAAAAGCGTGTGATTGAAGCAGAAGTTCATTTTTCACTACATAACTTTTTGCGATCGCAGGCGGGGTTCCCTTCCTGGCCCCATCATTTGACGATGGCACGGTTGGTAGCACGCGCCTTGCGCCTGGGACGTAGTGCCCTAATTCAAGTAGGGGCGGTTTGTGGCTATCAAGGGCGATATCGTACTAGTTTCATAGCATCAGCCCTAATGTGGCATGGCCCTGTAATTATTGTTGCTCAAGAAGCGGTGCAGCAACTTCTACTGCGGGTGGAAATTCCCCGTTTACAGCAGTGGTTACCAGCCAACAAAGCGATTAGGACAGGTGACGCTTGGCCTAGTGCTGAGTTCCAAGGGCTACTGTTGACCTCCCCAGAAGCTTGGTTAAAAGGACAATTTGCAGGTGGCGATCGTTTTCCCCAAGGCATCCCCACAATTATTGATGGGGTAGATGATCTAGAAGATTGGGTGCGTCATCAACTTACCCAAGATATTCAACCCGATGATTGGGAGCAACTCATGCTGGCTTGCCCAAATCAAGCTGAGGTAATTCGTGAAGCAAGGATACAACTTACACACCAACTTTTTCAGCATCCTGTCAATCCATATCAGTGCTACCTAATTTCCCAGCCAGAAATAGAAATTTTAAGCCGTCTGTATTTGGCTTTAGATCCAGCCAACCTCCCAGATAATTGGAAAAATTTCTGGCAACAATTTCAAACCCTTGATGAAAATCTTTCTCCCTCTGCCTCCCCTGCTCCCTCTGCTCCCCCTGCCCTCTTCTGGGCAACTATTGCCCATCGACAAGGTTTATTTTCTTTACACTACGCGCCAATGGAGTTAGGTGAAATCCTCTCACCTATTTGGCAGCGACAACCAGTAGTTTTAATTGGCAGCGCTATCGAACCAGAAACTGAAGCTCCTCTTTTCCGACAGCGCCTTGGTTTGGACGATTTAACTTGTCTGAAGTTCTCTGCGGATCAAGCAGAAGCAATTCAACTGTATGTACCTTATAAATTACCCTTACCTAACACGCCAGAATTTCAAGCGGCATTTATTCACAAAGTCCGCACACTGGTTTGTCTAAGCGCTACAGCAACAGGATTAACGGTTGTCTTGGTGGGAGATGTACCACTCAAGTCTCAAGTTGCGACAATTCTGGCTTCAGAATTTGGTTCGCGGGTGCAAGTAGAAAAAACTTGTTTAGATGAAAATGGTATTTTGATTAGCGGTTGGGATTTTTGGCGAGAACATCAACGAGTCTTGCCAGCACCCCATCTGTTAATTATTGCTACTTTACCTTTACCATCTTTAGAAAATCCGCTAGTAGCTGGTAGGGTAGCTCGTTATAAGCGATCGCATCAAGATTGGTTCCGTTTATATTTGTTGCCAGCAGCCTTGAGTGAATTACAAAGAGCGATCGCTCCAGTCCGAGAAAGTCAAGGTATTGTTGCTTTACTTGATAGTCGTGTAGTTAATCGCAGCTACGGCGCTCAAATTCTTGCTGCCTTAAGCCCTCTAGCCCGCATTAACTATCTCGACCCCAGTCTGTTTTCTAACACCGATGAAGAAAATTCCGCTTAAAGTTCAGTTATTAATGCCCAATGCCCAATTTACATTTTGTCAATTAAAGCGCGCTCGTCTAAAAGCAAGCACTATTATCAGTTTATTGCCTCTCTGTAGCTATGATTCCTGGCAAGATAAATTTAGATAGAACCTAAGTAAAAATTTGAGTTGCTGATTATGGGTGAAGCAAAGCGTCGTAAAACCACACAAGGGGAAACATACGGTCAAGAGACTCGCATCTTGCCTTGGCTTCCCATCACAAAAAAGCAAGCCGAATTATTTGTCAGTTGGACAAGTCGTGGTGCTTGGATAGGCATTGGACTTATGGTTGTAGCATGGGCAACCATCCGTTTCATCGGCCCAGCCTTCGGTTGGTGGCAAGTAGTCTACTAAATGCTGCTGTAGATCTACGTCGTAGGGATTTAGCAATGCGCTTTACCCCTACGACAGATGTGATTTTTCACAATACCCATATTTGGTATTTCCTGTCAATGCGTAAATTCTAAATTGGAATTTTCCCGCAGGTTTAGTCAGTACATGCTCTACGTCTTAGGTCTATCTTTGTAGTATGTAAAGAAGCACTTTTGACCTGAGATTATGCCCTCCTCTAAAAAACCCCTCACCTACCCATCCAGTCACAAGAGCAATCAAGCCGATAACTACCACGGTACTTTAGTTGCAGATCCTTACCGTTGGCTAGAAGATCCTGATTCTGAAGAAACAAGGGCTTGGATTGAAGCACAAAATCAAGTTACTTTTGGCTACTTGAGCGAAATCCCTACCAGGGAAAAAATTAAACAGCGCCTCACCAAACTTTGGGATTATGAAAAATATGGTATCCCTTTTAAAGAAGGCGAATCTCTGCAAGACGGTTCCACCGAACGCTACTTTTATTTCAAAAATGACGGACTGCAAAATCAAAGTGTCCTCTACACTCTGAAAACCCTAGACGACCAACCCAAAGTTTTACTCGACCCTAATAAACTTTCAGAAGATGGGACTGTTGCTCTTTCGGGATTGTCTATTAGCGAGGATGGGAAACTTTTAGCATACAGTCTATCTGCCTCTGGTTCTGATTGGCAAGAGTGGAAAGTACGCGATGTCGAAACTGGTGAAGACTTGCAAGACCATCTGAAGTGGATTAAATTTTCTGGTGCATCGTGGACACATGATAATCAAGGTTTCTTCTACAGTCGCTACGATGAGCCGAATGAAAAAACTCAATTAGAAGATGTTAACTATTATCAAAAGCTCTATTATCATCAACTAGGTAAACCCCAATCAGAAGATGTACTAATTTACCATCGTCCTGACCAAAAGGAATGGGGTTTTAGTGGCGGTGTTACTGAAGATGGACGCTATTTAATAATTTCAATTTGGCTAGGTACTGACTCCAAAAATTTGGTTTTCTTTAAAGATTTGACTAACCCTAATGCTGAAGTCGTAGAACTAATTAACCAATTTGAGGCAGATTACAGCTTTATCGATAATGATGATAGCGTGTTTTATTTCCGCACAGATTTAAATGCACCACGAGGAAGAGTTATTGCAATTGACACTAAAAGCCCTGCACCAGAAAATTGGCGAGAAATCATTCCCCAATCAGCAGAAACGTTAGAAAGTGTCGGGATACTCAATAACCAATTTGTTGCTGATTACCTCAAAGATGCTCATAGCCAAATTAAAATATTTGGCCCCAAAGGTGAGTTTATTCGTGAGGTAGAATTACCTGGACTCGGTTCAGCCGGAGGTTTTGGAGGAAAGCGTCATGATACCGAAACTTTTTATAGTTTCACCAGTTTCACCACACCAGGAACTATCTATCGCTACGATATGATAACTGGTAAAAGTACTGTTTTTCGCCAGCCACAAGTAGATTTTAATCCTGATGATTACGAGACAAAACAGGTTTTTTATCAGAGTAAAGATGGTACTAGGGTACCCATGTTTATCACCCACAAAAAGGGCATTAAATTAGATGGAAACAACCCAACTTATCTCTATGCCTATGGTGGTTTTAATGCCTCTATGACACCTGGTTTTTCTGTGAGCCTGTTGGTGTGGATGGAAATGGGTGGTGTCTATGCTATGCCTAATATACGCGGCGGTGGAGAATACGGCGAAGAATGGCATCAAGCAGGAATAAAGGATAAAAAGCAGAATGTCTTCGATGATTTTATTGGCGCTGCTGAGTGGTTGATTGCTAATAAGTATACAAAGACTGAGAAGCTAGCGATCGCAGGCGGTAGTAACGGAGGTTTATTAGTAGGTGCTTGTATAACGCAACGTCCCGATTTATTTGGTGCAGCGTTACCAGCAGTCGGCGTCATGGATATGTTGCGCTTTCACAAATTTACCATCGGCTGGGCTTGGACTTCCGAATATGGTTCAGCAGATAGTCCAGAAGAGTTTCCAACGCTGTATGCTTATTCGCCACTGCACAACATCAAACCAGATACAGCTTACCCAGCAACCTTAATTACCACAGCCGATCATGACGATCGCGTTGTCCCTGCTCATAGTTTCAAATTTGCCGCCGCTTTGCAAGAGGCTCACATAGGTGATACGCCAGTCTTAATTAGAATTGAGACTAAAGCAGGGCATGGTGCGGGTAAACCTACAGCTAAAATTATCGAGGAAGCCGCAGATAAATGGGCTTTTTTGGTGCGTACTTTGGATGTAGAAGTTTAGGATAATATGATTGATTATCTCATGCAAATATGCCAACTGGCTAAGAAAAAGATTTGCGTATTTGCGTAAGATTTTCGCTATGAATCAACGGAAAACATCTGCAATAATCGGTGAATATGACTATTAATAGGTGAGTTAAAATGTGAACACAACAATACCTGTTGAAATAGCCAGTATTGTAATGCAATTTGCTGGCTGTTTACAAAACCAGTTTGGAGAAACGCCCAAATCTTGTTAGTGGGAGCAATTTTAACAACAGGTAAACGTACCATTACTCCGGTACTGACATACTAGGGGATAGATTAATGTATTTATTCCATCCTCATCAAAACAAACGGTCGTAAATTTTTATACTGAGCAGTAGTAAATCTACAAAATCATCATTTTATTTCGGATGAACTGTTATATCACTGGAAAGTATAGATTTAGCGACAGGAGAATTTTATGGAAGATGGATTCGAGAGACTAAATCACAATGAAGTTGTGTCTATAGAACCAAACACTTTTAATAAGTTAAATATTGCTAAAACTTTTAAAGTTTGTGATTTGATTACAGCAATTAAGGAATATATTGGAGCAGATGAGACAGATGAAGTAAATTTGTATACCCAAGGATTAAATTGTGAAGTTTTACAATTTAGTACTCAGGGATGGAAAAAAGGAAAAGTTAGGCTTGCTTTAGAATTTTGTCCTGATGAATCAGAATCACCACTTGATGAAATTTTTAACAAACTCAAACAAGTAGAAAACTAAAATAAATTGTAATTGATAATTAGATTATCAATTACAATTTATTTTTTAATTTGTCTCTCTTGAAAACTAAATTTAGTTACAGGAGCTTGATTATGAATAATAAATGGGAACCTCTCAATCCTGAGAAAGATGTTGTGCATTTTCACCAGGAAGCATTAGAAAATTTGCCCCGCACTCAAATAGTCTTCCAACTTTTAAGAGAAGTAAAAGTTTTTTGGTCAAAACACTGTACATCATCAGGGTCAAAAGTATTTGACGAAGGATTTGAATGTTATGTTTTAATACCTGGTCAACAATGGCGAACAGGCAAAATTAGAGTACGTCTAGAATTTTGCCCCGATGAAGCTGAAATTGAAGAAAACCAAGAAAAGAATCGCTTAGATATCAATCAAGAAAGCTCTCCACTCGACGATCTTCGACAGCAACTCAAAGAAGGTGAAAATTAATATTCAAATCGTAACTGCCAATACTCGTTGATATACACCGATGTAAGAGACAATTATTTGTGTCCGTCTGCGGTAAAAAAACCAAAATGGTATGGACTTCGTTACATGCAAAAATACATCGCACCATCCGATCGCGCCACTTGTTTGAGCCTAACCAGCGTCTATTAATCGCTGTCTCTGGCGGACAAGATTCTCTGTGTTTAATAAAATTATTTTTAGATTTACAATCCAAATGGAGATGGGATTTAGGTATTGCCCACTGCGATCATCGCTGGCGTTCTGACTCCCAAGCTAATGCTGATCACGTAGAAAACTTAGCTAAAACTTGGGGTATATCCTTTTATTTAGAAACAGCAAACGAACCTATAAATAGTGAAGCTGCTGCACGCGATTGGCGGTATCAAGCTTTAAGTGCGATCGCTCAGGCAAATAATTATCAGTATATTGTTACAGGACATACCGCAAGCGATCGCGCCGAAACTCTCCTCTACAACTTAATTCGCGGTACTGGCGCTGATGGCTTACAAGCCCTAACTTGGCAACGCCCTCTAACTACAGGCATTATGCTAGTGCGCCCACTTTTAGAAATCACTCGAATACAAACAGAGCAATTTTGTCAAGAATTTAAATTGCCAATTTGGGAAGATTCCACCAATCAAGATTTGCAATATGCCCGCAACCGCATTCGCCAAGAATTAATACCATATTTGCGAGAAAATTTTAATCCCCAAGTAGAATCAGCCTTAGCCCAAACAGCAGAACTTCTCCAAGCGGAAGTGGAATATTTAGAAAAAGCTACCCAGCAGTTGCGAGAAAAAGCTATGGAAAAGGGCATTGGGGATGAAGAAGATTCCCTTACTCTTCTTCCCTTGAGGTTCAATCGTCGAGTATTGCAGAACGCACCATTGGCATTGCAACGTCGGGTGATGCGTCAGGTGTTGCAGCAAATACTTACTGATGCGCCCAGTTTTGAACACATCGAGAAATTAACGGGTTTAATTACAGCGCCAAACCGATCGCAAACTGATCCATTTCCTGGTGGTGCGATCGCTCAAGTAGAAGGTGATTGGATCTGGTTGAAATAGTTAGAAGTTAATGCGGTGGATAGTTAGTAAGGAGAAAGGTTAGGTTTTGATATGATGTACTTCATGCACCTGGGAAGCTCTATAATTCCAAACTCCAAACTCCTAACTTATTAAGACGCTAGTAATTCTGGTTGAGGCATTAAACTCTGGAGAGTATGACGCAACTGGGCGATCGCTTGGGCTTGAGAATTACCAGTTTCCTGGAATTGATCCAAAGATTCTCCAATTCCTTGCAGCTTTTGCCTTAAGCCATCGAGAGAATCCTGAATTGGTTGGAGTGCTTCTTGATAAAGATTCACCCGACCACAGCATTCAGCAGTTGTTCTTCGTAAAGATAGCAAATTTTCCTCGACCGCTTTCAGTTCTTGGCGCTTTTCATCCAAATCATGGGTTTGATTGTCAATCATTCCCTGATTTAGCTCAATACCAGCACGGATCTGATCAATTTCACGTTCCAGCTTCTGGATTTCCTGCGAATATTGTTGTCGCTGGGTTTCAATTTGTAACAGAATCGGTTCTAAATTAACTTTATTACCCTCTTCTTCCTCAGCAACAGTATGTCCTTGTCGCCGTAGCAGTACAGCTTGGTGTTGCTTGAGAAACTTCTGATGCTGTAGCATATTGCGGCGTTGTCCCACCAAACTGGAGTTTAGCATCTGATAAAGGTCTTTTTCATCCGTTAATTCCAGTTCCAAATTGATGTGGTCATGGTCAGATGCTTGGCTTAATTTATTTTGCAGTTCTTCTATAGCTTCTTGTTTGTATTTCAGTTCTTGTTCTTGATCGTGAACAAAGGTGGCGTCTATTTCCAACTTATATTGCAATTCTTGGACTATCTTTTGTAGTTCTTCTAAAGGCATTTTATCCAAAGCTTTCACATCAGCTTGCTGTCCTAAAACTACACCACCAGACGTTGCAGCCAAAGAGTGAATCTGTTGATATAACTCTTCGGCATTTCGCAACTTCTCTTTAATTGACTGAGCATACTCTTGCTTGCTAGTAAGGTCTGCTGTATTGATCTGTAATTGTGCTGTTTGCTGAACTAGGAAATTTTGTGCTTGTTGCAATGCATTTTGGCGATCGCTAAATGTTTGTGACAATAGCTCAACTTCTTCCTGCTGTTGTGCGATCGCAGTTTTTTGCTCCTGGAGTTTTTGCCAGTGTGGGGTAAGAGTCGCCTGCTGCTTTTCGACCAATTCAAAGGCCAGATGTAACTGTTCTCTGACTATCTCCGTGGGAGCAACACGACTAGACAAGCGATCGAGTAACTCACTCATTACCCGACTTTGCTCCTCATCCAAAACCGTCCCCTGTTGAAAATCCGCAAGACGTTCCTCCAGGCGGCGCTGTTCACCTCGCAAATGCTCCCAAGCGCCTTCCAATTCTAGGCGGTTGCGCTCAACTTCTGTTTGTAACCGTTCAATTTCTTGGCGAGATGTGTCAACTTCTTGTTTTTGCTCCTCTAGTTGTTGCAACTCATCCTCCAATTGTTGCAACTGTTCTGAGCGTACTTCCATGTCCATTTCACGGCGATTTAACTCTTGTGCCTGAAACGTCAGCGATTGCTTCCACTGATCAATCTCATCTTCCTTAAGCTTAAATTTCTCCAATTGGCGGGAAAAATTCTGCAAAATGTTAACTAGTGGTCGCCCTGCTTCTTGAATCCGCTGTACTTGACGATTCGGATTCAGTTCAACCAGTACCAAAGCACCATCATTTAATTTGCTTGCGTCCTCAGCGGCAATCACTTCTTCCGACACAGTATTCCAATTCTGGTCAGTTCGCTGACAAGCTAGCAGTTTCAGTTCAGTTTTGGCACCGCCACTGAGTAAACCACCTTTCTGTTTTTGTACTTCTGCTAAATACAGCACACCGTTAGTCCTTTATTGATGTACTTAAAGTTCATGTTTTGGGATATACCTTAAATAATTCTGTTAACTTGCCTCACTGAACCGAAGTTTAGGAGAACAAGACAGACAAAACTATAGACGTCAGATATTACGTCTTGATACTTATAAAAGCGAGTTAGTCGCGCCCTTATATTTTGTACTGATGGCAGTGATGATGACTTCCGTGTTAACACTAGCTTTGTCCAAGTGTATTACGAGAGATTAAGGTTTATAGCTGAATCTATTTCCTAATGGCAACAAGAAACAGGGTAAAAATCTTGCCAATACTCCATAATCAATACTTAAAGAAGAAGCCAGAATTCAGAATTCTGAATTCAGCAATACTGAAGGAGTACTTTTTAGATCAATGCAGGGAAATTTAAATGAAATTGATATTTGTAGTATTTTGCAATTGATTGATTTAGGGCAGCGAACTGGGCAACTATGGGTAAGAGCTACTGGTCACCATAACAATAAACTGGGTGGAGACGGAGCAAGCATTTATCGCCCTAAACAACAGTCTTGGTTCGTCTTTTTCCTCAATGGTCAAATTATTTATTGTCAAGAAGGCGAGAGTAGTTTGTCTAGAATTAACGATTATTTACGTCATTACCGAGTTGAGACGCGACTCACTGACAAACAAATTGTCTCCCTTCCATCAACCGACACACCAGAGTATGCCTATCTGTGGGCACTTTTGGAGCGGAATATCATCAACCCCAAGATAGCTGGTAGTATCATTCACGGCTTGGTGCATGAAACCCTTTTTGACCTGCTGAGTTTACACCAAGGAAACTTCATTTTCCACCAAGGTGCAGCACTTGCTCCGCAATTAAACACTTTCGAGATTGCTCCGTTTGTTACAAAAATTACGAAGCAGGTGCAAGAGTGGAAGCAGCTGTATCCCCACATTCAGTCACCCGAACAATTGCCAGTGCTATCTGACAAAGTTCAGCTACAATCCTCGCTACCAGAAGCAACCGTAAGTAAGCTACAACATTGGGCTGATGGTAAAACATCCTTGCGTCAACTGGCTCGTTATCTCAACCGAGACATTTTGACAGTGGCTAAGGCAATATATCCATATGTGCAGCAGAGTTGGTTACAACTAGTATATTCAGTCACAACTAAACCAGATACCCAGACTGATAACTGTGAATTGAAGGGAAAACACAAGGGGCGGATAGTATGTATTGACGATGCGATCGCCATCGGTGAGACTATAAATTCGATCTTACAACCACAAGGTTATGAAGCGATCGCTCTCACCAATCCTTTAGAGGCACTGAGTCTGGTTTTTCAACTCAAACCAGATTTAATTTTATGCGACATTGCCATGTCGGAATTGGAGGGGTACGAGATTTGCGCCATGCTGCGGCATTCAACAGCATTTCGGCTCATACCGATTATCATGCTCACTGGTAAAGATGGATTTATTGATCGAGTCAAAGCTAGTATGGTCGGGGCAACAGATTATTTAACAAAACCATTTACAGACACTGAGTTACTTATGCTCGTAGAAAAATATATCAACAACTAATGAAAATTGGGCATTGGGCATGGAGTATTGGGCATGGAGCAGATAAAGAGATCCAAGATTTGTTGATCTACTAAAAGATTAGGTAAAAGATGTTATCACAGAGTCAGCTAACTCAGTGAAATCTCAATACCCAAGAAAAAAGTCAAAAACTAGAATTAATTTATACAGTTAATACTTGCGGAGGAATCAGGGAATGTTCCAAATAGGAACGTCTACATCAGGAGGTAAATAGACATTTATGAGTACAGTTCTGATTGTGGAAGACAGTATCGCGCAAAGGGAGATGATTACAGACCTCCTGAAAGCAACTGGCTTAACGGTAACCCATGCCAGTGACGGATTAGAAGCATTGGAGGCAATTCAAGTAGCACCTCCCGATTTAGTGGTGTTGGATATTGTCATGCCTCGGATGAACGGCTACGAAGTTTGTCGGCGGTTAAAATCCGATCCAAAAACCCAAAATGTCCCTGTAGTTATGTGTTCTTCCAAAGGCGAAGAATTTGATCGCTATTGGGGCATGAAACAAGGTGCAGACGCCTACATAGCTAAACCATTTCAACCAACCGAGTTGGTGGGAACAGTCAAACAACTGCTGCGAGGATAAGGATAAAAGCAATATGGTCAGCAAACCGGACTTTTTAAGTGGCAGTGGTCAAGACCATTTCCGACCAGAATTACAAGTAGAAAGTCCTGAAGGTGAGTTACATTTGAGGTTTTACATTCCCTCGCATCAGGAGTTTGCACTACAAGCAACTGGCATTCGGGAGGTAATTGAACTAAGTCCTGATAGAATCACCCCGATTCCTAATGCTTCTCCTTTACTTTTGGGTACTCTAAATTTACGAGGTCGAGTTATTTGGGTGGCTGATTTGGGTCAATTTCTGGGAGAAGCAAGTGCATTAAACACGGATAAAGCTGAAATTCCGGTGATTGCCATTGAAGAGCAAGACACAATAGTAGGTTTAGCAGTAGAGGAAATCGGTGGTATGCACTGGTTAGATGTCCAGAATCTCATGCCACCAACTAGTGTTCCAGATACTATGGCTCCCTTTTTACGTGGAGAGTGGTTATTAGGTGCTAAAAAGAACCAGTGTCTACGGCTGCTCGATCAAATGGCAATTTTACGAAGTGCTAGGTGGGCAGGATGAAATTGGAGGAGGAAATGGCAATAAGTATTGATAATTTCGAGCCAACATATCAACAGGCGATGACCGCCTATGTTCAAAGGAATTATGAGGTTGCCGCCACTTTAGTTGATCAAGTGGTGCAAAATTTACCAAAAGACCCCAATACCCATTTGTTAAGGGGTCACATTTACTATGTTTTGCAGCAGTACGATGTAGCAAAAGAAGAATATCAACAGGTATTAGGCTTGACTAACGATCAAGAAATTATTGGTTTTGCCAATAATGGAATTGAGAATATCAATCAATATTTACAGTCATTCAGTGGAGAGATTGATACATCCGGTAGTCAAGAGCAAATAAATTCCCCAGAGATATCTGATGCGCTGGCGTATAGTGAACAAGAATTAGAAGATTTGAAGGCTAGTGAGGAGTTTGACAGCAAGAATCTTGATTTAAACTTTTTCGGAGAGCATCAAGAAACTGAGAATCGCATTGAAGAGCTATCTTCAAATAGTCCATTTGATATACCTACAGAAGATAGTATTGGAACGGGAGAAATATCAGATTTTTCTACAGCTTTTGGTGACGATCCTTTTGCCTTCAATGAAGAATCACAGGAACAAGAGTCTAGTAGCAACAGTTGGGAGGCGAAAACAGAGTTAGAGTTGCCCGCTTTCTGGCAGGAAGATGTATCGGAAGAGAATCATGAAAAATCACTAGTAGATAGTCATTTTTCAGATAATGGGATAAATTCTGATCATGAGAATTCAGATATTGACAATAATAACTTTTCATCTTCTAATTCAAAATCTGGTAACGAAGAGAATAATTTCCCTAATTTGTCGAGTGAGACAAAATTTCCAGAACTTAGTATTGACAAATTAGAATATACAAAATCTAGTTTGGGAGACGAAACTCTACTTATTGTTGACGAAGAGCTTAGAAATAGTTCGTCAATAAGTAACCACAGTCAATATGATTTGCCTGAAACCGAAGCCCATGATTGGTTAAAGTCAAAAACTTTTGAAGTAGAAGAAGCTTTTGTTCCAGATTTATCTGATGATTCTTCATCTTTTAGCAGCAACTTACCTTTAAAAGAAAAGCAGTTTAAATCAGGTGAAATCATTGGTAAAAATAGCTTTGATGACGATGATAATTTTGATATGGAAGCATTTGAGTCTGCCTTTGGCTCAGAGAGTTTAAGCTCTTATGAAGACTCAAACAATATACTGAATGGAGAAAATTCTAAGAGCAATATAGAATTTTTAGATGACTTTGAGGAATTTGATGATTTAGGCAGCATTCCAGGGTTTGACCTACTCGAAGGAGATTCTAACTTCGGTGATCTAGCAATGCATTCTGCTCCATCAGAAACCAGTGGTAGTGGACGCTCTCAAGTCGTGGAGGCTTCTGCAAGTAATGCAGCCGATCGCGAAGAAGAACTATTCTCGATGACTGGTTCCCATGAAGAAGTTCCAGTTTTTAGCCAAACAGATGTTTCGAAACTAGAACCCAACGTCAGCGTTGAGCAAGGATGGTTAGCACCATTAGAGAATGCCTCCATAGAAAGAAAACAATGGTTAATTGCTGGAAGTGTAGGCATTGTCTCGGCGCTGGTTGTAGCTACAGTTAGCTTTGTGGCCACCACATTTTCGCCACCCCAACAACGAGAATCAGTACGAAACACAGGTTGGGCAATGTCCCTCGCAGCGGGGATTGCAGGTTTTACTACCGCAGGCTTCATGGGGAATCTTGCACTCAAACAAATTCGGCGCACAACTGATGATCTCCAAGCTCAGTTTGAGGCTGTACGTCAAGGAAATTTGAATGCTCAAGCCACAGTGTTTTCCGAAGATGAATTGGGTCATTTATCCACTGGCTTTAATGAAATGGCGCGGGTAATTTTCACAACCACAAGTGAAGCTCAAAGGAAAGCTGATGAGCAAGAGGAAGCCAAAGAAAACCTGCAACGCCAAGTGATTCGCCTCTTGGATGATGTGGAAGGAGCTGCTAGAGGTGATTTAACAGTCCAAGCTGAAGTTACAGCCGACGTATTGGGAGCGGTAGCTGATGCTTTTAACCTGACAATTCAAAACCTGCGGGATATTGTGCAACAGGTAAAAGTGGCGGCGAAGGATGTGACAAAAGGTGCAACCAATTCCGAAACCTTTGCTAGAGCCTTATCTAGTGATGCTTTGCGCCAAGCAGAAGAGTTGGCGGTGACGCTAAATTCTGTACAGGTAATGACTGACTCGATTCAACGGGTAGCAGAGGCGGCGCGGGAAGCTGAAACGGTTGCGCGTGATGCGAGTACGATCGCTCTCAAAGGTGGCGAAGCAGTAGAAAATACTGTGGCAGGGATTTTGGAAATTCGAGAAACTGTTGCCGAAACCACTCGCAAAGTGAAACGGCTAGCGGAATCTTCCCAAGAAATTTCTAAAATTGTGGCGTTGATTTCACAAATTGCTTCCAGAACAAACTTGCTGGCCCTCAATGCTAGTATTGAGGCGGCAAGGGCAGGAGAAGCTGGACGCGGGTTTGCGATTGTTGCAGACGAAGTGCGCCAGTTAGCAGACAAATCTGCTAAATCCTTGAAGGAAATTGAACAAATTGTGATGCAAATCCAAAGCGAAACAGGCTCTGTAATGACCGCGATGGAAGAAGGCACACAACAAGTAATTAAAGGGACAAAATTGGCAGAAGAAGCCAAGCGATCGCTCGAAAACATTATTCAAGTGGCGAATCGTATCGATATTCTTGTGCGCTCGATTACTACCGACACTGTGGAACAAACTGAAACCTCCCGCGCCGTCGCTCACGTAATGCAATCAGTAGAACTCACTGCACAAGAAACTTCCCAGGAAGCACAGCGAGTTTCAGGTGCCCTACAACACTTAGCAGGTGTATCCCGTGACTTGATTGCCTCCGTTGAACGTTTCCGAGTGGAAACTATGGAAACCAGGTAAAAAAGTTAGGAGTTAGGAGTGAGGAGTTAGAAATAAAAATCACAACTCATAACTCATAATTCATAACTCATAATTCACAACTCATAATTTATAACTCATAACTTTTGCTATGCTGCCGGAACAACAACAGCGGATTTTGGGTTACTTTATCGAAGAAGCCAGGGATCACCTGAATACCATTGAGCAGGGGTTGCTGAATTTAGAGGGTACCCTGAACGACCCGGAAATGATCAGTGAGGTCTTCCGGGCGGCTCACTCCATCAAAGGAGGAGCGGCGATGCTTGGATTGACTAGCATCCAGCATACTTCCCACCGTCTGGAAGATTGTTTTAAAGTTCTCAAAGATCATCCGGTTCAGATTGACCAAAAGTTAGAGTCTTTATTTCTTGGTGTATCTGATACCCTAAAAGCGCTGTTAGAGCATTTGAGTGGGCCTTATGGTCTTTCCGAAGATGCGGCTAATACTTTGATGTCAGAAACTGAGCCAGTCTTTCAATGGTTGTATCAGCATCTAGAACTGCTTGTAGAACAAGGTAAAGGTGGAGTAGCTAGGACAACAGAACTACACACAACCTCTGTAGAGAATGTCTCCGCATTTACAGAACTTTTCCTACGCCGAGATGTTCCTAATTCGCTAGAAGATACCCATCAGCAATCTCCGGAAACATCCTTGTTAGTAGCACCCCAAGAGGTACGAGCGGTAGCCACCGTTAAAGAAAATCATAATTGGGGCGAGTTTCAAGCCCAGGTGCTGCAAAGACTGCGGGAAATGTTGCAACTGTTTAAGCAAACCACAACACCCTCAACTCGGCAAAATCTTCAACAATGCTGTTACCAGTTAGTCAAACTTGGTGAGACTTGGAATTTGTCCAAGTGGTGTGGTTTGTGTCAAGCAGCAGCCAGTGCGATCGGCAATCCTGAAAATACCTATCTCACGTTAGCTAAAATTGTCATTACCGAAATCAAGCAAGCTCAAGAATTAGTTCTGCAAGGTAGGGAAGCCGAAATTGCAATTAGTCAGCAACTAGAAGCACTTTTGAGCTTTGCAGAAATTGAGCTATTAGAAGTTATCCCTGATTTGTTTAATGAACAGTCTGCGGCTTTGACAGAATCATCAACTGCGTTAGAGCCAATTATATTCGGTAACACTGAGCCTTTATTGATAACTAACCTAGCCCAGACAACTGAAGAACTTAATCTAGACGAAGATACTAGCCTTCGCCCTTATCTTCAACAAGGGACACCATTAAACGCTGGTACTCACACTAGTCTTATCACCACACATGACGAAGTACATCCAATCAGTAGTAATCTTGACCCTAATGGGCCAGAGGTAGGAATAGCTGAGTTAAATACCCTTGCCGATTTATTTGAAGGTGATACTCCCGAACTAGATGAAAGCTGGCATCAAGAAGAAACCTTAGATAGTGTTGCCACCGATAACTTTGGGATTGATTTCAGTAGCACTGATGCTGAAGATGCTCATAGCGATTTATCCGATTTTCTATCCTTTGATGAAGACACAAGCAATGAGCAGCATCTAACAAATACAGCCATGACAGAAGATTTATCCCTGTTATTTGGCGACAATTTCCTAGAAAAAGAGAATTCAGAACCGCAAAATCAACAAACATTTGCGACGACTTTAGAGTTGAGCGACTTTAGCGTACTTGATATAAATTTAGACTCTTCTTCTGCCGAAAATTTACCAGAATTTATTGATATTCCTAGTAATATAAACCAGCCTCCTGGGGAAACTGTCCAAAATAGTGTCAACAAAAACGATGTAGTTGAAGATTTATTGACACTGGAACTAGATGATGATATTGAAGAACTATTACCTACAGGCGAAATAACTCAACCAGAAACTGAGGCGTTCGTCGGTGTGGAGCTATCTACTAACCAACAAAATAGTTTTGATAACTTATTCTTAGAAACTAGAAATGCAAATTGGGTAGAAGAAATTACCCCTAGTGACTACATGGAATTACCCCAGCAAACAAGCTTGTCTTTGGATAGCCTGTTTGCTGAAATGGAAGAACAGACACTAGTGCCTACAAGTGAACCAGAACTTGGTGATTTATTTGGTACATCTCCAGTAACAACACCTGAGTTTTCTGAATCAGAAAATGATCTGAGCAACTTCTGGAACCAGGAAGCCACAGAGGAACAGGACGAATTCGATTCCTTAATTGAGCAAAATGTGGAAAAAGCCTTAGAGGAGAGTTTGTTTGCTGCGACTGATGACATTTTTGCCGACAGTCAGCAGCCAATACCTTCTCCTGTAGCCAGTTTTGACATAGAAGATGATTTTGATATTAATTTTCAGCAGCAGGAGCAACTAGATTTAATATTCTCATCAGATTCGGGAGATGATTTATTTGATGAGTTAGATACGAACTCAACTATTTCCCCTGAAATCAGCGATCGCATACAGCCCTCCACGCCTGAAACGCCTTTGTTCGCGCAGCATCTAGGGGAAGAAATTCTTAAGCGATCACAACAACCAGAAGCTTTAGATTTTATTCCAGAATTTACTAATCAGCCCCCAGAAATATCTGCTGTTGATCTGGAACTTGATTTGCTCGGCTCTTTCGATGAAAATCCACAACTGCTATTTGAGGATGTAGCTACATCCACCTATATTCAGATGGAAACCACAGATAATGCTGTGGATGTATCGGCTATAGAAACTTCTCTAGATATTAGTAGTTCTGGGGAAACCTCAGATTCAGCATCGCCTCAAGCACAGCCAGATGATTTGCTTGGCTCTTTCAATGAAAATCCGCAACTGCTGTTTGAGATTACTACAGACTCCACTTATATTCAGATGGAAACCACAGATAATACTGTGGATGAACCATCGGCTATAGAAAATTCTCTAGATATTAGTTCTGGGGAAACCTCAGATTCAGCATCGCCTCAAGCACAGCCAGATGATTTGCTTGGCTCTTTCAATGAAAATCCGCAACTGCTGTTTGAGATTACTACAGACTCCACTTATATTCAGATGGAAACTACAGATAATACTGTGGATGAACCATCGGCTATAGAAACTTCTCTAGATATTAGTTCTGGGGAAACCTCAGATTTAGCATCGCCTCAAGCGCAGCCAGATGATTTGTTTGGCTCTTTCGATGAAAATCCACAACTGCTGTTTGAGGATGTAGCTACATCCACCTATATTCAGATGGAAACGACAGATAATACTGTGGGTGAACCATCGGCTATAGAAACTTCTCTAGATATCAGTTCTGGGGAAACCTCAGATTCAGCATCGCCTCAAGCGCAGCCAGATGATTTGTTTGGCTCTTTCGATGAAAATCCACAACTGCTATTTGAGGATGTAGCTACAGACTTCACCTATATTCAGATGGAAACCACAGATAATACTGTGGATGAACCATTGGCTATAGAAACTTCTCTAGATATTAGTTCTGGGGAAACTTTAGATTCACCGACACCTCAAGCACAGCCAGACGATTTGCTCGGCTCTTTCAATGAAAATCAGCAACTGCTGTTTGAGATCACTACAAACTCCACTTATATTCAGATGGAAACCACAGATAATACTGTGGATGAACTATCGGCTATAGAAACTTCTCTAGATATCAGTTCTGGGGAAACTTTAGATTCAGCCCAGACAAGCACAGAAGTTTTAGATATTGAGCCGAACAATAACTTAGACACTGCCTTTGATTTCTCAGAAAAGACGGATGTTGAAGATACAGAGCTTGGTTTGGCAGATAATTTATTGTTTACAGAAACTGCTCCATTAGAATCAGAAAACCAGAAAGAATTAAGAGAAAGCGCAACAACAATTGATTTGCAAGATGTCAATGACTTCACACAAACGGTTATTCAGGAAGGTGTAGAAACCGAATTGTGGGATCTAGCAGAGACAGAGACATCTGAACTTGTATTAGTGTCAGAGAACGAAAACGCTATTGTTACCTCAACTGAAGAATTGGTAACGAGAGAAACCGTTGAAGTAGTTGCTCCAGAAGATGACTTTGCAGACTTGGAAGCATTACTAGGAGAGGAAGTAGCACTTAGCCCCAAAGCTACCTCAATACCAGAAGTAGATTTTGCTGCCCTGGAGGAATTGCTAGGTACAAATGATAACGAAAGCGATGGGCTACGCCAACACCAGCCCTTCAACACTCAACCAGTCTTAGCGACAAATACCGTTCTATCACCAGCTATAGATGAATTTGGGGACTTAGAGAAGCTGCTGGCAGAAGCGGATCAAACAATATCTCATTCACCAGTAGCAAAATCGAATACCAGCAAAGCTCCCCGTTCTTCTACTCGTAGAACTGCGAGATTTGAAGAAACGATGAAGGTTCCAGTTAAGCAACTGGACGATATGAGTAATTTAGTTGGGGAGTTGGTGGTAAATCGCAATACCTTAGAGCAGGATCATGAACGGCTGCGGCAGTCGTTAGATAACTTGCTGATTCAGGTACAACAACTCTCTGATGTAGGCGCAAGAATGCAGGAGTTGTACGAGCGATCGCTCCTAGAAGCCTCTCTGTTAGCTGGACGCAAAAAGAAAGACTCCGGCTTCCAAGCCTCTGATTCCAATACCGATCGAGGTTTTAGCGAGTTAGAAATGGATCGTTTTACTCCCTTCCATACACTCTCACAGCAGATGATTGAACGCATTGTGCGAGTGCGTGAGTCGGCAAGTGACATTGATTTTGTTACCGAAGAAACCGAGCGAGTGGCAAGGCAGTTCCGCCAAGTAACAACCCAGCTACAAGAGGGATTAACAAGAGCGCGAATGGTGCCTTTTGCTCAAACGATTGATCGCTGGCGGCGAGGAGTGCGCGACAACGCCATCAAGTGTGGCAAACAAGTGGAGTTGGTGATCGAAGGTGGCGATACCTTAATTGACAAGATGATTTTAGATCATCTGACCGATCCGTTAACTCATATGCTAAATAATGCGATCGCTCACGGTATTGAAACGCCAGAAGAACGACAAGCTGCTGGTAAACCACCTGTAGGAATCATTACTATCCGTGCCTTCCATCAAGGCAACCAAACGATCATTTCTGTAGGCGATGATGGCGCAGGCATCGACTCAGCAAAGGTTAAGGCTAAGGCGGTGAAGATTGGCATGATTACAGAAGCGCAGGCAAAAGCCATGTCTCGCCTGGAAGTTTACGATCTGCTGTTCCAGTCTGGTTTTACAATCAAAGACCAAGCAGATGAAATTTCTGGTCGTGGTGTGGGTATGGACGTAGTACGCTCCGAGATTAGCGAAATTCGGGGGACAGTGAACACCGATTCTGCGATCGGCAAGGGAACCACCTTCACCATCCGTCTGCCACTGACTCTGAGTATTTGTAAAGCTCTCTGCTGCGTCTCTGATCGAGCTAGGATTGCTTTCCCGATGGACGGTGTAGAAGATACGCTGGATATACCAGTCAAAAATATTCAGCACGATGCCAATGGGGAATCATTTATTTCTTGGCGCGATACAGTGTTGCCATTCCGACCCCTGAAGGAACTTTTAACCTTCAATCGCCAAATCAGTCGCGGTAATGTCTATGGCGGCACTAGAGATGATGATATGGTTTCTGTTGTTGTGGTGCGATCGGCAAATACTTTGATTGCTCTACAGATTGACCTAGTGTTGAGTGAACAAGAAATTGTAATTAAGCAATTTGAAGGGCCAGCACCTAAACCCATTGGTGTAGCTGGTGCTACAGTCCTGGGCGATGGTCGGATTATGCCTATTGCTGACGTACTAGAAATAATTGACATCTTCCAAGGACGGATTTCTACGCGAACTGGTGGCAATTCTTGGCAACAGAAAGGGATTCCTGTAGACACCTCTCCTACAAAAATTGACCCGACAGTGCTGATTGTCGATGACTCGATTACAGTCCGAGAGTTGCTTTCTCTAACCTTTAATAAGGCAGGTTATCGTGTAGAACAGGCGCGTGACGGACAGGAAGCTTGGGATAAATTGCGCTCTGGTCTGCCTTGCGATATCGTATTTTGCGACATCGAAATGCCTCGTTGCGATGGTCTGGAATTACTCTCTCGCATTCAGAAAGACTCTAACCTCAACCACTTACCCATAGCAATGCTTACCTCACGGGGTGCAGACAAGCACAGACAAATAGCAGCTCAACTCGGTGCTAGTGGCTACTTCACTAAGCCCTATCTCGAAGAAGCTCTCCTCGAAGCTGCGGCGCGGATGTTGAAAGGGGAAAAACTTGTTAGCAGTACGAGTAATGTTTAGTAAATAAGAAACCTTGATAGTAAACCTATTAAGGTTTCTTATTTAAACCAGATAAAAATTAAAATGTAACAATCGCTATAGCGCTCAGGGTACTAGGGTTGTTAAATTATCTGGCGATCGCTCGCGACTATATTTCACACAAATTGTTTGAGGGACTTTATGAGCGTGGTTTTCAACTGATTACAAAGCTCAAGAAAAAATTGATATAAATTTAGCTAAAGTATCCAAAAAACAAAAATGCAGATATTAACCCATCAATGGCTACTTGCAGATATTACAAAATATACTTGATTCTGCCAAAAATTACGATATAATTCCTACATGATTTTGCAAATTACGCCCTAAGTTTTTGGGTTAGTCCTCAAGATGAAGATGGGCGATATTTCTTGTCACTCGGTAAGGCTCTTAGTGTCAGGTTAATGCTTGCATCTGGCTTCAGAACAAGTTTGTACAATCAAAAAATACCTGAGAAGATATATCTGTTGGTAGTAGCAGAAACTTAAAAGTGGAGAAAACTGGAAACGAGGTGATTTTGATAGTGGTTCTGTAGTATTTTTGGTGCAAGTCTGTCTTAGGGTTCATACGATGAAACAGCTCCTCAAACAAGTATTTAACAGTCAAAAACACCTCATCCGGCTAATTCTCCCTTTGGTGATGGTTATTTTAGCAGCCTCGCTGTTTGTCGCACCTGCTTTTGCCACAGGTGTGGATCAAATACCCAGCGTAGAGAATAACACTTGGGTTTTGGATCAAGGTGAGGTCATCAGTCGCTTGAATGAAGGTAAGATTAGTACCGCTTTCGAGGATTTAGCAAAGCAAACAGATAAGCAAGTAAGAATTGTTACTGTTCGCCGCCTTGACTACGGTGAAACACCGGAAAGCTTTAGCAAAGAACTATTTGAAAAATGGTTTCCCACAAAAGAAGCCCAAGCTAATCAAACCTTATTGGTTATTGATACCGTTACCAACGGTACTGCAATTATTAGTGGTGATCAAGTAAAACCTTTACTCACTGACTCTATTGCTGAAAGTGTAGCCACTGAAACAGTAAGTGTGCCGTTACGCAATGGTAACAAATACAACCAAGCATTTCTAAATGCAAGCGATCGCCTTGTCGCCGTCCTCTCTGGCAAAGCTGATCCAGGACCACCCCAAATCGCTGACAATGTGCAGGTAGAAGGCACGTTCAAGAAAGCAGAAGAAACCAACCAAGGTAACGCTACAGCTTGGGTAGTAGGATTGTTAATTGCCGCCACCGTTATCCCAATGGCGACTTACTATATCTATCAGATAAATCAGCCATCATCTGATGGGTAATGGGATAATTTAAGAGGGAGCTAGGAGTTAGGAGTTATGAATTTTAACTCCTAACTCCTAACTTTTCACTCCTAACTTTAATCCTGAACATACTCTTGTCCTGTTACTAAAGCCACTTCAGCCCGAACAAATTCTCGGCCCAAATAAGCTGCATGATTTAATTGAGTTACAGGAGGGGGCTGAGTTCCCTCAAAAATCTTCACGCAAAGTTCTTTCGCCGTCCTTCCACTAAAAACCGTCGCGTGAGTTCGTTCTACCTTCTCGCGTGCAGGAATTACCTTCCCCGTTTCTGGATCAACTGCTAAACCACGCTCATCAATCACATTTGTGAAATGCTTGGCATAAATTAAACCTGCGTCTCGATCCAAGTAAATAATGAAATATCCACCGGGATCAAGGTCAATATGACGCTGGGAAAGTTTATCATCAATTGCAGCTAAATCTTCAACTACTAAATCCATAAGCATTATAAAAAGAAATTTTCTTTCTTGAGGGTTTTTACACTATATATCCAGTGTAATTCGTCGTTCATCCTCTGCCTTGGCATTTTTCAAGAATCTCGGTTGCTAAATGGCAAGTCTGCATTAATTGCCTCAATTTCCTGCTGTTCGAGTTGATTCACTTCCTTAATATAGGGACGTAAAATTTGTCCTAAACGATTATTGTAAAAGCGGTGCAAACTATGATTGGGCACAGCAGGGAACCCGCGCCGTTTTTTGTGGCGTCCACCCGCGCCAGGGTCAAAAATTTGGATATTGTTAGCGATCGCCCACTCAATCGGTGCATAATAGCAAGCATCAAAATGTAAGCAATCTATTTCTTGAAAACTTCCCCAATAGCGTCCATAGAGTTTGTCACCTTTAAACAAACAAAAGGACATTCCTAAAGGATGAGAGTTATCTTGTTCGCTATATGCCGCAAAAAACAAAACTCGATGGCGATAATCGGCGTGTAGCTGCTCAAAAAACCGCCGAGTGAGATACTTGCTACCCCACCAGCCAAACTTATCACAGGTGTCAGCATAGAACTGGTGCATCAAAGGGAATGAAGAGTAGGGAATTTCATCACCACTCAGAGGTTGCAATCGTAACCCTGCTTTCTCCACAGCTTTGCGTTCCCGCTTGATATTGCGACGCTGATTGGCGTTAAACACTTTCAAGTAGTCATCAAAAGTTTTAAAACCAGCATTTTCCCAGACGTAGCTGTGGTGTAGCCATGTTGTAAAACCATGCCGTTCCAGCATTGGACGCCATTGGGGATCGACATAGAGAAAATGACACCCAGAAATTCGATTTTTGGAGCAAAAGGTATCAATTTCATGCACCATCATTCCTGTGATTTCATCCTCATCTTCTCCTGGGGCAATTAAGAAGCGATAGCCTTCGGCAGGAGTAAATGGTGTCATTCCCAGCAATTTTGGGTAATATTGGACTCCGATGCGATCGGCTAACTCTGCCCACTGGTGATCAAAAACAAATTCACCAGAACTATGTCCTTTGAGATAAAGTGGCGCAGCGGCAATCAGTGTTCTATCTCGCCACAATGTCAAGTGATTTGGCAACCAACCAGTTTTAGCCGTAGCACTATGTGAGGTTTCGATATTGTTTAGCCACTCCCATTCTAAAAATGGCGTTTTTAATGGTATTGCCAAAGCATTCCAGGCATTTTGGGGTACTTCAGCAATTTTGTTTGTCCAAACGACAGAATAGCGAGGCTTAAGTTGTTCCACCATCTTAGGGAGTAGGGGGCAGGGGGCAAGGGAGGCAAGGAGAATAACTAATGCCCAATAAATAGGGTAATCTAATCTGCTGGTCGTTGCAGGCGATAGTGCAAAAACACTTCTTGCTCAACTGTTTTAACTTCTAGAAGTTGCAACTTGGGAGCTAAATCGGGTAAAAACCCTTTCCCCTCTACGGGTGTGGGTGCGGTATTACCACCTAAAATCAGTGGACAGACAGTTAGCCATAATTCATCAATTAAATCTAATTCCAACAAGGAAGCGACTAATTCACCTCCACCTAAGATCACCAAGCGTGTTATATGTAGAGTGGCTAGATGCTTTAAAGTTGCGGGAATGTCAATTTCTCGCTTTGGTGTTTCAAAAACCAAAATCTGCTCAAATTCTGGAGGGCACTCCTGTGCTTCGGTTCCCAGAGTTGAGGTAAGCCTTTGTAAGCGTTCTTTCCATGAAAGCGCTCCTGCTGTTGTCGTGAGTAGCCAGCGTCTAACTGGTTGCCTGAAAAAGTTAATTTCCGGATTGAGGTTTGCAGAGTGTGTAGTCACTATATGAACTGGCTGCCGAGGCTTCCCTGCTTGTGCCCGAAGTTCCACTAGGATTGGATCTGATACAGTAAGTGTTGTTCCATAGGCCCGAAGAGTACCAGCACCGAATAAAACCGCATCAGAGGCCGCAATTTGCTTTTCTAAGTGTGCTTTATCAACCCTTGAGCCAAACCGAGCAGGCGATCGCCTAAAATCTGCAATTTTGCCATCTGCACTCATTGCTAGAACAACTGTAGTATGAGGACGATGTTGCAACATTAATTTAATTGATTTGATAGTTTGAATATTTTTTTGTTAGTGTGTAGATTATAAAAAAATCTATGCCTATAAGCTACTATTTTACAATTTCACCCCTGTATTTATATGCAAGACAAATTGTTTCTACATCAAGCATATATGAATTTTGGTATACCACGTTTCTTTTTGAATTATAGCAATTTGTTATTTTTAAACATTGAAAATAAAATTTTGGTAATTTAATAAAATGTCTCATCTAGCTCGTTTAATTACATATCTTTGCTGTTGTGGTTTGCAGATGCAAAGTGAGACACTCGATGACTAATTCCCGCCAATCTTCCTTTCGTCGAATTTTAGTAACGAGAATACTGCTTCTGTTCGTCCCAGTTTTACTTATAGGCGAGATTGTTGCCTTAAATAAGGCACGCTCTAGCATATTGGGAACTGCACGTCAAAATTTAACAGAAAGCGCCATTAGTAAAGGAGAGAGAATTAGAGATGCGATCGCTCTCTTAAAAGCTACTTTGCTAAGTGTAAGTAAAACAACGGCCATTCCATCGGAATTGCCTATACAAGAGCAAGAAATTCTCACGCAGTTAAAGCAACAACTTCCAGCTAATATTGAGTGCATCCAATTAACGAATCTATTAAGCCAAAGAATAATTGCTAGTAGCTGTGGGGATCAAGCAATTGCAGAATTGGCATTACCTTTACCTAGCGACGGAATTGATATCAAAGCAATCTTCCCGCCAAAGACAGGAATGACTGGAAAAAGAAATGCACAAAATCAACTGCAAGTAGTATTATCTGCACCAGTCTTTGATAGCCAAAAAAATCTAGTTTACAGTTTAAGTATTCAGTCTGCATTGTATCAACAAATCAGAAATCCGCCGGGATCGCTTACAGGCGCTATGGTAGTGATTGCTGAAGATGGAACGTTTTTGGCTCACCCATTCACAAATTGGGTGGGAACTAATATTAATCAGCACCCAAATGCTTCGCAACTCAAGAGCATAATAAAAAATGCCATTGCAGGACAAAAGAGTTCGATAAATTTCTCTTTTACACAAGGTAATGAATTAGTAGCTGGCTATACGGCTATTGCAAATCCACTTACCCAACAGCAGCAAAAATGGATAGTCTTAGCTGTTACTAGTGTCGATAATGCACTTTTTGGTTTAGAGGAAATCAAACTAATCCTTATTGTTTTAACAGTTGGTTTGATTGGTGCAAGTTTGTTAGCATCCCTATACCTAGCTCCTTACTTGGCACGCCCTGTAGAAGAATTGCGAGACTATGCTCTGAATATTCACTCTCACCACGCCGCACAACCAGTTCCGCACAATTTTCAAATCCGGGAATTTAATCAACTCGCCCAAGCATTAGACCAAATGGTAGAACGGCTCAAAGCTGGGGCAGAAGAACTAGAAATAGCTTGGAAAGAAGCAAAAACCGCTAACCAGATTAAAAGCCAGTTTTTGGCTACGACTTCTCATGAATTGAGAAACCCATTACATACTATTATTAACTGTATTCGCCTGGTTGAAGATGGCTTATGCGATAGCCGAGAAGAAGAAATGGAGTTTCTCAAACGTGCCGATGAAACAACAATTCACTTGCTAAGTATTATTAATGATTTACTCGACATTTCTAAAATTGAAGCAGGTAAGCTTTCTGTAGTCATGGCACCTCTTGACCTCCGACAAATATTGTTAGAGGTGATTAATTTACAATCAGTTAATGTTCAACAAAAAGGCTTGCAATTGAAATGCGAGTTAGATCCCCAAGTGATACCAATTAAGGCGGATGCACCAAAACTGAGGCAAGTGCTGATTAATGTTATTGGTAATGCTACTAAGTTCACTGATACAGGAAGCATTACCCTTGCTACAGAAATTCAATCTAGCAATGGTAAATCTCAGGTGGTGGTTGCTGTCAAGGATACAGGTATAGGCATTGATCCCACTCAACAGCACAAGCTATTTCGCCCCTTTGTAATGGTGAATGGCACAACCACGCGCCAGTTTGAAGGTACTGGACTGGGACTAGCAATTTCACGAAACTTAATCGAACTCATGGGAGGCACTATTACTCTTGAGAGTGCGGGGCTTCATCAAGGTACGACACTGAAGATTACCTTACCCTTGATTGATATCTCGCTGTTACCTGTTCCCAAGAAAGAAGGAAATGTAGGGGATCTAGGATTTTCCTCTGGGAATGAGGGCGTAAAACCAAGCCACTACCCTAGCCTACAGGAGTCTGGGAGAAGTCATTCTTTGGGGATCAACAAATCTGTAAAAGCAGATGTAGAAAAAGACAACTCCCCGAAGTTCCAGGTGTTACTTGGGAACGAGACTTATGAGATTAGTCTTTCGCCGCAGCAAACTCTCTTGGTAAGCCTTCCAAAAGGGGGAGCTTGTGCAGCAAACCTCACTTTAAAGAGGTAATTTTGTCAACTCATTCAAGTAATTTAACCAGAGTTGTTCTAGCTCATGGTTTGTAACCGACAGCTAGCATCACAGAAGCAGGAATTTCCACACCACTGTCCGTGGCATACTTTGATGCTCCGTCGATGATAGCATTCTTGATATTGCGCTCTTGCTCAGGGGTTTGCATTGCCAATATCGTGCCAAGACGCGCCGTACTCACAACAACCTTTGCCATCACATCGTCAGGTGTAGAGAAAGTCCAGTTCATAGGCAATTCAGTGACAGACACCTCAGTGAATCCCTCGGCAATCAAGGCCCTTTCACATTCGCCTCTTTCGCCGAAGCGGAACAAGGGCGGTCCCGGAGGTAGATCCAGATCCATGCTGCCATAAGTCTGCACCGAACCGAGTATTAGAGCCATAAACGGATTGCACGTTGGCGGTGTCCAACAGGTGAAGGCATAGCGCCCTCCCGGTTTGAGTACGCGAAAGGATTCGGCGATCGCTCTTTCTGGGTTGGGGAAATGGAGGATGCCCAAGCTACAAACAACCGCCTCAAACTGACCCGATTCAAAAGGAAGGTTTTCAGCATCCCCGTTATGGAATGATGCTTGAGGGCATCGCATGGCAATAGCCACCATATTCTCTACATAGTCCAATCCTGTTACTATGGCCTCTCGCTTTAGTGCTGCGGCACTGAGCCAGCCAGTCCCGCAAGCGACATCCAGCAATCTCAGACCAGACTTTGCTCCTACAGCATCCAATATGGCTTCATTCACCTGAGAAGTTACAGTAGCGATCGCTTGATCGTATTTTTGGGCCACAAGAGAGAATTTGTCACGCTCAAACTGTTTGAATGAATCGTGAGCAATGGTCAGATCATCTGTCATTTGTTACTTTTGCTCCTTGACTATCATTCACAAAAACAGGTTGGCCGCCTTGCTGAAGAGATGCTGTTAAAGCAGCAAGAATTTCTACTAACTCAGTGCCTACCCAACCAGATGAAACCTCTGAGGGAATATTGTTGAGAACAGAGACAACAAAGCATGAGCAAACTCGCCCCAATGGTTCCCCTGGCTCTAATTCCAGCACCTCCTGCCTTTGATTTACCGGAATAAATTGATTGCCCTGCTGTTCAAACTCCCCATGTAGTAGGGTAAGAGGTGATAATTGCGACATTTCATCAAAAATTAAACTACCAAGGCTACCCACAATCCCCAATCGTCGCTGCTTATCAGGATTCAGCCAGCACAAGTGAATATAAGCTTGAAAGCCATCTGGGTATGTCAGTGTTACCCATACTAAGTCAGCCAAACCTTGAGGCAGAGGAGAATTTGTATCTTTCTTGCCCTCTGCTCCTCTGCTCCCTTGCTCCCCTGCTTCCTGTAGCCACACTGTACCCGTAGCTTGTACTTTCATAGGAATCTGCCCCAGCCAAGCGTTAAAGATAGCAATATCGTGAATAGCTAAGTCCCACAGTGCATCAACATCTTGCCGAACAGGCCCTAGATGGGTGCGCGTCGCGTAGCCATAGCGTAAATCTCCTAATTTACCCGCTTGTATTACAGTTTTTCCTTGCTCAACTGCTGGGTGAAATAAATAAGTATGGTCAACCATTAGTATTAAATGATTTTGCTCTGCTAAGTAGCAAAGCTCTCGACATTCTCCTGGGTTGAGAGTTAGGGGTTTTTCAGCTAAAACATGGTATCCCTGTTGGAGAGCGTCTTTAATTAAAGCATAGTGGGTGGTAGCTGGAGTTGCGATCGCCACCCCTGTCAACCCTGGAACTTTCTTTAAATCTTCCCATTGAGTTGTTAAGACTACATTATCATCTAAGTTAAACTGCTGTTTT
Source organism: Nostoc desertorum CM1-VF14 (assembly GCA_019359245.1). Taxonomy (GTDB): domain Bacteria; phylum Cyanobacteriota; class Cyanobacteriia; order Cyanobacteriales; family Nostocaceae; genus Nostoc; species Nostoc desertorum. Next base: position 31,121 of record JAHHHR010000005.1, read on the forward strand.
ATCGCCGCTAATCGTTCTGGATGGGGGTCTACTACAGCAACTACATTTACTTGGGGATGTGCTAAGAAATTCCGCAATAGATGCACTCCCCAACGCCCAACTCCGATGACAGCAATTTTAATTTGGTTTGTCATTAGTCATTAGTCATTAGTCATTAGTCATTAGTATGCAAGGGACTAGGATAAATGACCATTGACAACCAACTGAGTTATCAGTTTATCAGCACTATTTTCGGTTTAGGGTATTTCCGGTGGAGGAATTGCTAAAAAGGCTACTTTAGCTGCGGCTTGTTCAGCAGTTTTGATCGAGCGCCCCTTACCTTCTCCTAGCTTGTTTCCGTGTAGCCAAACTTCAGCCACGAAACGTTCTTGATTGCGGTGCGGTTGAGTGACTTCCACAACCCGATACTCTGGTAAAACTTTAAATTGTGCCTGAGTCCATTCTTGGAGAGCAGCTTTGTAATTGAGTCTGGCAGGATCGAGGCGAATTTCTGTCGTTAGTTCTTGGAAGTGGGGATCTAGCCAAGAGCGGATCAGTTCTAGATTTTGAGTACTTAAGTAAAGCGCACCCAGAACTGCTTCAAAGGCATCTGCCAGTCGTGACTCTTGACCAACTTTATCGGCGGTAGCACTACCAGCGACTAGTAAGTATAACTCCAAACCATAAACTCTTGCCAATTGGGCGAGGATGCGATCGCTCACCAATACCGAACGAATTGCCGCAAAATCCCCTACTGGACAATCGGGATAATTTTCCCATAACACAACAGCCGACACCAGCCGCACCACTGCATCGCCAACAAACTCCAGTTGTTCATAATTTGCCGAATCAGAGACAGTCGGATGAGTTAGCGCTAAATCCAGCAGTTCCCATTTTATAGGTGCTTCTAGCGACAAACCTAATTTTTGGACTAAACTTTCGAGTTGCCGTTGACGGCGTGGATAGGCAAGGGGCATTGGGGACAGGAGGAAGGGGGCAGGGGGTAGGGGGTAGGGAGCAGGGGGCAGGGAGCAGGGGGCAGGGGAAAAATACTTACTTCTAACTCCTAACTCTTAACTCCTAACTCCTAACTCAGGACTCAGCACTAAAAAAGGGGGAGAGAGCAGGACATAAGCCGGGTTCTGTTCTCTTGCGAGGGCAGTTATCTATCTGGGACGCTTGTTACCAAACGCCTCAAGCGGCTCTCATTGAGCGGAACTGGTAAAAGACCAACCGTAGTTCCTATCGCCTTGCTCCCAACCGGGGTTTACCGAGCCAGCACCTCTCGATACTGCTGGTGCGCTCTTACCGCACCTTTGCACCCTTACCAGATCAATTAAAAATGTAAAACTAAGAATTAAAAATTGATTGCTCATTTTAAATTTTAAATTTTAAATTTTTAATTGATCTGGCGGTATCTTTCTGTGGCACTATCCTCACGATCGCTCGCACTGGACGTTATCCAGCAAGTCTGGTCTTTCGGGAGTCCGGACTTTCCTCAAACCAGTAGCTATGACTGATCTGCAACCGCCTGCGCCTACTCTCTCCTTAGATCCAGTTTACTGTTGACGTAGCATGTTGACATGGCATTACTTTTTTTTATTCCAAGGTAGAGCGTAAGTCCAAGGTAGTTTCCTGACTGTGAAAGGACAATTGATAATGCTAATGGGAGGAAAATCACGGCCTGGGGCTAGACCTAAACGCACCTCAGATATCCTGAGCACCAGTTGCAGGGAAAAGTCCAATTGTTTTCTTCTGTTAATAAAGTCGTTGTACAATTTTTTTTGCCCTTTTTGCAGCCCGTTGATGTCAATTAATGGTTTTTTCGCTGAATAGGTTCCAGCTACTTGATCGCGCTCAAAAACATCTTCCGCTGTCACCGTCTCAGAAAGTGTTTTCTTGGGGGCAATCAGGCTAGGGCTTTGGGGTACTGCTAAGTCGCGGGTTAAGTCTGGTGATTTCCGAATTACGCGGCGCGATTGCTTGCTATGTTCAACGACTAAAGAACTGTTGTCCCAGTCAACGTATACAGCAACATTCTCAGATTTATTTTCAATGCTAATTCCTAAATCTTTCAAGTCATCAATTGGGTATGAGGATTTGAGTTTAAAAGAAATTCCAATTTTATCGTCGAGATTTTGTTCTTTCAATTGTTCGTCAACGATTCCCTTTTTAAACTCAAATTTAACTTGGTCATCTATGGATTCAACCATGCGGTTAAAAACATAGGAAACACCGATAATATAAACTGTTAAAACTACTAAATTCTGGTCGCTACTCTTCATAAATCAGAATTTTAACTTCCGGTACTAATGAATATATATTTGACTTATCGCTTATCTACAATTGTTAATTACGCTTAATTGTTACAGAATTTTGCAGCCACCCTCGTCGCCAGAAAAAGAATAGCAAACTAAGTGCGATCGCTCCCATCCCTGCCAAGCAAATTGGGTAACCCCAATACCAATTCAATTCCGGCATATTATATGGCGATTTTTCAGTATTGAAATTCATACCATATATTCCTGCAACAAAAGTCAGTGGAATAAAAATTGATGAAACTACCGTTAGCACTTTCATAATTTCATTCATTTTATTGCTCACTGCCGAAAGGTACACATCCATTAATCCAGATGCTAGCTCTCGATAAGTTTCTACCATATCCATCACTTGCACTGTATGGTCATAACAATCTCGCAAGTAGATTCGTACTTCCTCGCTAATCAGCTCACTGCCATCTCGAATCAAGGAATTAATTGCATCTCGCTGTGGCCAAATAGCACGACGCAGTTGCAGTAATTCTCGCCTAATTTTATAAATACTTTGTAGTGTTTGCGGTGTAGGTCTGACTATTACCTCCTCTTCTAACTCTTCGATTCGCTCCCCATAAAGCTCTAGCACTGGGAAAAAGCCATCAATAATCGCATCTAACACGGCATAAGCTAGATAATCAGCTCCCTGTTTGCGAATAATCCCTTTGTTTTTTGCAATTCGCGATCGCACTCCTTCAAAACAATCATGTTCTGGTTCTTCTTGGACTGTCAGCAAATAATTTTTTCCTAATACCAAACTCACTTGCTCGCTGTAAAAACCACATATTATTTCTTTTGGTACTACCATGCGGGAAATGAATAGCAATTGGTCTTCATAATCTTCTGTTTTAGGACGTTCCGGTACATTAACTATATCTTCTAAAACTAAAGGATGTAACTCAAAAATGTTACCCAATCGTTGTAATATATCTTGGCTGCCTAAACCTTGTACATCTACCCAAGAAGTTGATTCCATCTCCAGATATGGAACACATTCTTCTGGCGTTGCTATTTGCTCACGAATGAAATTGGTTTGGTTATAGTCAATCAAGAGAATTATTGGTGGTGGAGCATCTGCATCAATAAAAATGGTTCCAGGTACAGTCCCTGGTTGGTGATAAAAGTCTTCTCCATATGGCTTATTTAATATTTTGGAAAGGCGATACCGTTTTCGTGACATGCAATATTACCTAATAGTTATTAGTCATTTTTCATTAATCATTAGCCATTCGTAAAAATAATTGACTATTGATTAATAACCATTCACACTTAACCTTACAAAATTTAATATAAAGATGCTAGTTTCTAAATTACACAATTATTTAGGTGGGTAGTTTGGTTATTAGTCAGATTTAATCTGAAGAATCTCAATTACGAATTACGAATTGGTATAACATATCGTATCTGAATCAGCAATTTTATAAAAAAACAGTTTGCCTTGACAAGACAAACTGCTAAAAAAAATATTTATTTGGGTGAGGAGAAGTTAGAACATACCCATGCCGCCCATGCCGCCCATACCGCCCATGCCACCCATGCCACCCATACCGCCCATACCGCCCATGTCAGGGGCAGCAGCAGCGGATTTCTTCTCCGGCTTTTCAACAACGATCGCTTCGGTGGTTAAGACCAAACCAGCAATGGAACCAGCGTTTTGCAAAGCTGAACGCACGACTTTGGCAGGATCGATAATGCCAGCAGCGATTAAGTCTTCAAATTCCCCGGTAGCAGCGTTGTAGCCAATGTTAAAGTCGCTATCTCGGACTATAGAGACGATAACAGAACCTTCAGCACCAGCGTTATCTGCTATTTGACGCAAGGGAGCTTCTAGCGCTCGTCCGACTATATCAGCCCCAATCTTTTCTTCTTCATTCTCCAGGGTGTTTTTAATCTCTTGTACCTTTTTAGCTAAGTGAATTAGAGTTGTCCCACCACCAGGAACAATACCTTCTTCCACAGCAGCTTTAGTAGCGTTCAGCGCGTCTTCAATCCGCAGTTTCCGGTCTTTGAGTTCGGTTTCGGTTGCCGCACCCACTTTGATTACTGCCACACCGCCAGCGAGCTTGGCGATGCGTTCTTGCAGTTTTTCTTGATCGTACTCAGAATCGGTTTCTTCCAACTGTCTGCGAATTTGACCAATCCGCTTTTGTACTTCTGGCTTGGTGACACTGCCAGCTACAATGGTGGTGCTTTCTTTGTCAATCGTGATTTTGCGAGCAGTTCCCAAAGCTTCTAGAGAAGCAGTATCTAGACTTAAGCCGATTTCTTCAGAAATCAACTGTCCATCGGTGAGAATAGCAATATCTTCTAACAAAGCTTTGCGGCGATCGCCAAACCCAGGCGCTTTGATTGCAGCTACAGCAAGTACACCCCGCGCTTTGTTCACTACCAAAGTTGCCAAAGCATCACCTTCGACATCTTCAGCGATGATCAGCAAGGGCTGACCAGAACGGGCGACTTTTTCCAAAATCGGCACTAAATCTTGGATACTGCTGATTTTTTTGTCAGTAATCAAGATCCGGGCGTTTTCAAATTCGACGATTTGCCGCTCGTTGTTGGTGACGAAGTAGGGTGAAATATAACCCCTGTCAACCTGCATCCCCTCAACTACTTCTAGTTCAGTTGTGAGAGATTTAGATTCTTCAACGGTAATTACACCATCTTTGGTGACTTTTTCCATTGCTTGGGCTAACATTTGGCCAACTTCTTCATCGTTACCAGCAGAGACAGTGGCAACTTGAGCGATCGCACTTCCTTCTACTGGTTTGGCTATCTTGGCAATTTCTAGTACCAATGCCTCAATAGTTTTGTCGATCCCCCGTCTCAAGCTAACTGGGTTACTACCCGCCGCGACGTTCTTCAAACCTTCCCGAATCAAGGCTTGTGCTAAAACTGTTGCGGTGGTTGTACCATCCCCAGCGACATCTTTTGTTTTTGAGGCCACTTCCTGGATGAGTCTTGCACCAGTATTTTCCAAAGGATCTTCTAATTCAATTTCCTTGGCAACAGTGATACCATCATTGACAATTTGAGGTGCGCCAAATTTTTTCTCTAAAAGGACATTGCGACCTTTGGGCCCCAAGGTGATTTTTACGGCATCGGCAAGGGCGTTAACACCCCTTTCTAGAGCTCGCCGCGATTCCTCGTCAAATGCAATAATTTTCGCCATGTTTTATTTCTCTAGCGCTTCCATTAGACAATTTAGCACTCACAGGGCAAGAGTGCTAATCTCCCAAGCGGCTCAAGTTACAAATGGAAATAAAAAAAATTGATTAATATACAGGTGATGCTCAAATTAGATACAGGCAGTAATGCTTGAATTGGGAGATGAATCTAGACAACTCCCTTAAGTCCCTCGGTATTGCCGACCCTAGCGGCACCGGCTGGTTGGCGGTAGTATTTACGTTTCTCTTGGCTTGGCTTGTAACGTGGCGTTTAATTCCGACAGTACGCAAATTCGCCTTGCGGGTAGGTTGGGCTGACCAACCCAACGCACGGCGACTCAACCGAGAACCTTTGCCTAATGCAGGGGGGCTAGCTATCTACGCAGGTGTAATTGCCGCACTGGTATTAGCTAGCCTTTTACGACCTATCGAACTCCAAAACGTACTGGCTCAGGTACTGACTATTCTGTTGGGGGGTTCGATATTAGTTCTTGTGGGCTTTATCGATGATCAGTTCGGCTTACCACCCTCTGTTCGATTGTGGGCGCAAATTATTACGGCCCTGTTGCTGGTAGCTAATGGCATCAGTGTCAGTGTTATGTTTGGCACCCCCATTGACTCGCTCCTGTCCATGTCGCTAACAGTACTATGGGTAGTAGGGATTACCAACGCCATCAACTTGATGGATGGTATGGATGGTTTGGCGGGAGGAATCAGCTTTATTACCGCCATGAGTTTGTTGGGGGTTGCAGCCCAATTTAACAATCGTGCAGCGGCAATCTTGGTATTAGCAGCCTTAGCAGGTGCTGCACTAGGATTTTTACGTCACAACTTTCACCCCTCGCGGATTATTATGGGTGATGCCGGAGCATACTTTTTCGGCTATGTACTGGCAGCAACTAGTATTTTAGGCAAACTCCAACAAAACACAGTTTATGCGTTAATTCCCACAATTTTATTTCTGTTGTTGCCAGTACTAGACACCACTCAAGTATTTGTGCGACGCCTACTAGCAGGAAATAACCCCCTTAGTACTCCAGGCAAAGACCACCTGCACCACCGCTTACTTGCTTGGGGACTCTCCCAGCGCCATGCTGCGTTCACACTTTGGTCAATTACCTTAGTTTTCAACTTGCTGGCGATGAGAATACAAGGTATGAGTGTGGCTGTGATGCTGACTACCGCCAGTAGCATTATTATTCTTTTGGGTTTTACTATCTGGCAAAGGATACGCCAACAACCTTAATCGCTTGTAGGGTGGGCATTGCAGTGCTAACCCTACTATTGTTTATTTTCTACTGTGGCAAAATATGATATAGATTTTTTAAGAAATTACTGATGTATGAAGTATCTATTAGCACTACATTGCCCGCTTGATAGAGCTTATTAGCTTGATGTAATTATTAATATTAATACTTAATATTTAATATTTAGAAACTATAAATCGGCGATCGCCAGATAAAATCGGTGCGTTACGCTGTAGGCTAACGCACCTACAAAAATTACTAACTCAGAACTATTTAGGCCATTACCATACCGCCATCGACATTAAAAACTTGTCCGGTGATGTAGGTGGCGGCGGGATCGGCAGCGAGGAAACGCACCATCCCAGCGACTTCTTCGGGCTGACCGAAACGACCGAGGGGAATATATTTCAGAATATCTTCGGGGTTGTTAAGACCACTGGTCATGTCGGTGGTAATGAATCCAGGGGCGACGGCGTTAACGGTGATGCCACGAGTAGCTAGTTCTTTGGCAACGCTTTTAGTGAAGCCGATTACACCTGCTTTGGCGGCGCTGTAGTTTGACTGGCCTGGGTTGCCCATTTGCCCAGCAACGGAGGTAATGTTGATAATTCGCCCCGATCGCTGTTTGAGCATGATTTTACTGACGGCGCGTGTACATAAGAAAACACCAGTTAAATTAAGGTCTATCACAGCTTGCCAATCTTCTGGCTTTAAACGCAAAAGCAGCGTGTCGCGGGTAATACCTGCGTTGTTGACTAAGATATCCACACGGCTGAACTTTTCCATAACGGCGTTAACTAGTGCGTCTACTTGATCACCTTTAGAAACATCAGCTTGGATAGCGATCGCCTGGCCTCCTGCACCTGTAATTTCTGTAACAACTGCCTCAGCAGCTGTACTTGAACTGGCATAATTTACAACCGCAATCGCTCCTTGTGTAGCTAATTCAATTGCGATCGCTCGCCCAATTCCTCGTGATGCACCTGTGACAATTGCGACTTTATCTTGTAATAGTGTCATTTGATGTTCCTCAATCTTAAAAATACCGCGCTAATTATCTTATGGTGATTTAGGGAGCATCTGAATGAATATTGTCTGGATAAGTAAATATCTATAGTTATTTCTCTGTTAAGAGATGAAAAGATTGAAGCAATATATATATTGTTGATTTAATTTATAGCTGCGACGCCGATACCGTACTCTTACCCAGAAGCACGCACAGCGTCTCTTAAAAAGCGTCATAGCCCGCCGTAGACATCGCTTGATTGGATAAACTAGAAAGTGTTGGAGCCACAACCGTTGTAGATATCACTTTCGTGAATGCTTGTATAGTTGTTATTTGGTTAACTAAAATAAGTTTAAATATATGTCTAATGCATATACACAAATATAAACAACATATGTCTTTTATTATAATTATTTAATATTTTTGGCTTGTAAATCAGTCTATATTGATTAATTTAATCCTTTCCCAACAAAAACCTATGAACCTATACCGCTTTTATTTTCTAAGAATTATTATTGAAACAAACAATTGAAAATCGGTCTGTATCACATGGCAACTAAAAAGCAATTTAACAGCTTTGAAGAGATGCTGTCTGCTTCTGATGTACCTGTATTAGTAGATTTTTACGCTGACTGGTGTGGCCCATGTCAAATGATGGTGCCAATTTTAGAGCAAGTCAATGCCCAACTTAAGGATCGCCTGCGGATTGTCAAAATCGACACGGAAAAATACACAGATTTAGCCAGTCAATATAAAATTTCCGCTCTACCAACCTTAGTACTATTTAAACAGGGTCAGCCTGTGGATCGGATAGAGGGAGTCATGCAAGCACCGCAGTTGGTGCAATATCTACAAACAAAGGTTTAAGCTAACACTTAACATTTGGATTTTAGCCGCCAGAGGCGCGAAATATCGCGTCTTTTTTAGTGGGGGTGCATAGCTGTAGCCCTACGAATCACCGTGTAAAATCTTAAGTAAATATTAAGCATATCTGCTTATATGTCTAGAGAATGTAGTTTAGAAATTGAGATGGCTATATTGTATAGATATAAGAAAATATCTTGACAAGCCAAAAAATCTATGAATAACAAGCAGAAAAGATTTGACAAAGCCTATATTTGGGTGAATATTGATTTTGATAAAGTTCAACATAGAATAAATGCAGTAACTTGCCAGATTGAGCAGGTTATAAAGAAGTACCAACCTTCAAATCAAACCGATAACCCAGGCAAAAGAAACAATTAGGTTATGTGTAGAGCAAGTTTTGAGAACAGATTTGCAAATATCAATTATTAAATATTTATCAGATGTCCAGTTACATTTGTCTCAATTAGCAGCAGCATTAACTCTTGTATCTCATACTTCTGGTGTTGATTACAAAAAATTGCAGTAACTATTGGTAGAAAAAGGGTAGGAAGCTAGATATAGAAACCTACTCTACGATGTTTACAATATTTGATCGCGAATTAATTGAACATAGTCCAAGTGTCAGCTTTAGCTTAGGCGTAGCCTAACCTAGACATCGCATCAGTTTTGTATATCACATTTTAGCAAAATAAACAATATCTGACAGTAAGTAGTATTTTTAACAAAACATTTGTAACTACCCTTGCAGTTTATTTACCCACCGCCTGCTATTCTTATAGTTACTTCGGTCTGTCATAGCAGATAGATTATCCTCAATAATGTTTTTATTTGTTAGCGCTCATATACCATCCGGGTTATGTGGGTGCTTTTACTTTATCCTTCATGGCAAAAATCCGGTTTAATTTTGAGACGATGTCTGGTGTTTGGTACTCTAAGCTGACACTGAAGCTTTAATTTGACCAAAACGGCGGTTCTTTGAGCGTCTTTGCTCCTTGGCGAAGCAATGCGCGGTAATCCTCGACTGGTTGCCCATCGTCCGTTACCATCCATTATGACGGCGATATGTTGGGGGATTTTTTGAGGGTTTAAATCGGTGGGTAATTTTGATTTGTTATTTGTCATTCGTTCTTACTCCAAATAAATCAGTTCCACCAACAAACCGAGCCATCTGAGGATGCAATTTTTCCAAATACTGCCGACTTGTTTGGGTATAGCCGCGAATGGGGGCTTCTGTGTTCATCGCACCTATCAATATAGATAAAAATACCTCTGCGTCTAAGCCGATAATTTGATTGCGGTTAATCGCTTGCCAGTCGATGGGTTTCCAGGGACGCCGTTGGGGATTAACAAACTGTATCGGTAAATCTTGCAGACGTTCATGTAGTTTTTCGACTGCAATATATTTGTCTATGAGGGAACGAATGCGGCGCTGTGTTTGCAAGTAATGAGGACTGGGATAGCTTTGACCTGCTAAGTCTTCTGCGAGTGGGCTGAGGGTTTAAGCATCTTTTTATACTTAAATTTTATCTCTATGCCCAATAGCCTAAGCGATCGCACTTCGTTTTGTCAGTCGGCTGAAGTCGGCAATTTTATGTGATAGGGTTGCAAAAGTCGGGGAAAAAGTTGGTTATAGAAAATTTGGGTTTCAAACCTCGCCCTTCTAAGACGTTCAACTCTCTATGTAAATGATGTTTGTAAGTATCTTAATATTAATGCTTTACTTATTCTGTCAATTCCCAAAATTACTAACGATAACGCTCAAGTTGTTTTTGGGCTAACTCCAACTGTTCTTCTGGTGTTTGATAACGCTTTCCTTGTTGGTCATAACCAATACAAAACTTGACGCTGGATATTACCAGAGACGTATTGCGATCGCCTACGGCGGGCGGGTATGCTATCCCAAGCTGCCAGAACCTACGAGGAATTAGATCAAGCCATCACAATGCCCTAGATGCAGTCGCTAAAAAAGACATTATCTTAGATGGTTTTCAATCAAAATTTACTCTCTGTTCATAATTTAAATTCATTTATTGCCTAGCCTAATAATAATCTTTAATAGGAAGTTACTAGTACTTCTGTAATTTTTCCGCGCTTGTTGGCGTTAGAATTAATTGCCCTAGATGCTGATATAGTGTGGATGTTGAAACTGTTGTACAGATTGCGAATAAATTCACAATCTGAATTAGATAGCATGACTTTAACCCCACGTTGAGCTAACTTTTCAAACACATCTTTGAGTTGAACTTGCTGATCCTCAGCAAAGCGATCGCTACTGTAACCTGTAAAATAGCTAGTTTCACTTACCGGATAGTATGGTGGGTCAAAATAAACAAAATCATCACTGCTTGTTGCATAATTTAGTACATCAACAAAATTTGCTTGTTTGATTTTAGATGTAGAAAGCGCTTCTGAGGCTGTTCGCAGTAAATCCTCAGAACAAATATTGGGATTTTCATATCTACCTAAAGGTACATTAAACTTTCCCTGTGAGTTGACTCGATAAAGACCATTAAAACAAGTCTTATTAAGATAAATTAAACGAGCAGCTTTGTCTATATCAGTACCGCTGGAGTTATTTCTGACACTATAGTAATAATCTTGATCATGTCGGTTTTTATGCTCTTTCAATATAAAAATTAATTCCTCAACATGATCCCTAACACAACAATAAGTATTAATTAAGTCGGCATTTATATCAGTTAAAACTGCTGCGGTTGATTGGAGATAGAAAAAAACAGCACCACCACCTAAGAATGGCTCATAGTAATTTTTATAACTGTCGGGAAAATAAGGAATATATTGCTGTATCAACCTACTTTTACCCCCTGCCCACTTCAAAAATGGACGCGGGCTAGTTTCCTTGAGGATTTTAATTACCATTTATTTACGATTTAATTTAAAATAATCATGACTAAATAAAGCCAATATAACCGACGGAGTATATTTTATATTAACTGGCTAATTTTCCAGCTGCATAGATTACAATTGAGTAGATAAAGCATATCAAAACAAACGTAAGTATATAACAAGGCAGTTTACATTCAGATGTTTGACGGATTTTGGGATAACGTCTTTCGCTACCCCCGGTACTTAATTAGTATCGTCTTAGGACTGTTTCTGAACACCTTTGCGCCGTTAGTGCCATTGTTGAAGCGCCCAGTTACCTTAATCGCTATCTTGGGTTTGTTTGTGAGCAGCCTAGTCTTTCTTACTCTCACCTTACGGGCAATGCTGGGCTTGAGTACAATCTAGACTAGCGCTATATTGGGGCTGTGCCCCACAGACGGTTATTATTGGCGTTACTCCCGCTAAATACTGTCTATCCAACTTGCATATATTTTTGTTGTACAACCTCTGTGAGGAGGCGAAATTTTTATGGCTACAAATCGCCGGGTTTCCCGCGTTGCTGAATTGATCAAACGGGAAGTTAGCCAAATGCTGCTCAATGGCATCAAGGATGACCGTGTGGGTACAGGAATGGTAAGTGTTACTGATGTTGATGTTTCCGGCGATCTCCAACACGCCAAAATCTACGTCAGTATTTATGGTACAGATGAAGCTAAAGCAGAAACAATGGCAGGCTTAAAGTCGGCTACAGGTTACGTCCGTAGCGAACTTGGGGCGCGGGTACGGCTGCGTCGTACACCAGAAGTGCTATTTCTCGAAGATCGTTCTATAGAACGCGGTAATAAAGTACTGGCACTACTAAACCAACTTAACCATGAGCGTCCGCCAGAAAATCTAATATCAGTAGATGGCAGCACTGATCAAGATGATGAATTATTTGATGAATAAGTAACTGAAATAACAATGTAACTTCAGAACAATTAATCTCAGCAAATCCGCCAAACAGTTTACAGACGTGACTAAATCGCGTCTGTTTTAATATGACCATAACCTAGTTCAGGGATCGGTAGTTGCATCTATACACTTTCTTTCTGTTTACTTTGGTCAATGCTAGGGAGTAAGGGTTTAAATATCCCACTGAACTCTCGTAAGAAAGCGGGAAGCTAACGTAACAATGGCTTCAAATCGGGGATTTGACTCTTAATGATTTGCTCCTCCTGACTATTTCAAATAACGAATTAGTACTCCACCCTTCTACAGATGTTTATCCAACGAAAACCGTGTGACATCAGTGCTTAAATTAACCAGCAAATTACGGCTTTACTTAAGAAATTATTAACAGATACCGGGATAAAAGCCTTCATAGTGTAGTTTGGGCGTTATGTTTGGAACACTTTATACCCTAGTATCTGACAAATATTCTTATGTTGTTTAACCTTAGAGAAATACCAGCAGTTCTAGATCCGGCTTTAAGGTGATTATTTGACATATAAGCAATGCCTGCGGTGGTCATAGAGCTTGCGTTGCCCTGACTTGTACTGAGTGTAGCCTCTCCAAGAGTTAGTCGAAGTGTGGTCTAAGCCTACGCAATATAAATTCTTCCCACAGACTAAATCTTGCCTAAAGACTGTAATAGCAAGACTTTTAGACTTGTTAAATGAAGATAATACAGCGGCCATAGCAGGTTAAGTTAACTACTCGGAATTTTTTTTGTAAAGCGGATTTTCGATAAATGTCAGGATTCGTTGACTTTCTTAACATTTCTTGAGATAATTTCAGGATATGTAGCGTCAAAATAAAAATAGTTCCGTATAGCAAACTACAAAATTCTAGCCACAAGTCTAAATTCTGTCATGTTTGTTCCTAATTATTAAGGGGAACACTATCGTAAGTGTTAATTTGTGAGTAAAAACCATGAGTGTGAATACGGTGCCTTCTATCAATTACTACTCTCTCGATCTGATTCAAGACGAAGCACGCCGACTGGTGCAAAAAGGAATGGTTAGCAGACAACAGCCAATATATACTCTCTGCCAATATATTCCAGCGAGAGAGTGGGTTTGCGTTGAATGTGAATTAGAAAAATGTGACTATTTGTTACGCGATCGCATTGGCGATCTCATTGGTCGTGAACAGTGGGACAACGATTAATCAATGTTTGATTTCAGGTTTGGGATTAGGGGTTCATTTTCGATGTGTGGATGTCACAATCAACGATCCTACGCCCAACTTGGGGGATCATCTCTGTTTTTTGATCAGCATTGCCCTACATAGAACCTTGCGTTTTTCATTAAACCAGAAGCATTTGAGTCTGAATTTATACAACTTTTCAAGTTAAGAAAGGCATCAGAAGCATTTTTTCTGTAATATGTGGTGCTACAACTTGAGTCTAGTATGTAGATTCTGTGACGTTCCTACATTTATCTGATAGGTAATTGTAGGAACTTCACTTATGACTTGCAATTCATTGCATCGCTTACTTTAAGTAAGCAATAATCTGTTTGCTGTTCAAAGCCAAAACCCGTCTTGAAAAGCTTGCTAAGTTCGACAATGAAGAGAACCTCTGCAAGTAACTGACTCAATTTTCGCAAAATCTAAAATTTGTATAGTATTTTTTCTGAAGAAATCTCACAAAGCACAGAAAAATTACCTGAATTATTATCCTACTTGCTCTAAATACTGATTAATGTCTTCAATGATCTGGGTAAGTTCAGCTTCAGTAGTCAAGCGGATGTTGACGTTGCGGACAGTCAACAAAACTTTGGCTGCGAAGGGCGTCGGCCAGATATTAGGATTACAGAAAATTTCTAAAAATACTTCACCCGTATAACGATATTCGAGGGGAGGTTGGTGAGTGACTTTACCACCGCCAGGGGTGGGTTTAGCGGCGACAGCTTTCAGGCGCTCCATCAGTTGATCCGTCGCTGTCTTTAATTCTCGTGCTGCTTGGGGTGAAAAACTAAAGGAGACAGAACCTTCAATTAGGTTCAATGTTAGAGGAGTTGAAGACATATCTTTTTTATTAAAACTTCTTGATAAGTACTAATATTACCGGAAGAAGAGACGAAGCCGCCGAGATCGACGGCGGCGAAGCCCAACTTTTTCGAGGATGCGCCCCAGCTTTGCATTGGTGCCGCCAAATCAGGCGGTAAAGCCCCCATCAATCTTCAGGTTCGCACCAGTGACGAAATCGGCTTCCGCACTGGCGAGATAGGAAACCATGCCGGCGACTTCTTCGCTTCGTCCGTAACGCTGTAGGGCAGTCATGCTTCTCATGCTGTCGGCAAAGGTACCGTCCGCTGGGTTCATGTCTGTGTCTACTGGGCCGGGTTGGATATTGTTCACCGTAATGCCACGAGGCCCGAGATCACGGGCAAGACCACGTGTGAAACTAGCGTTGGCAAAGCCCGCCGTAGGCATCGCACCCTTAGTCAAAGCATAGATGGAGCCACCAGCGAAAGGCATGATGTCGCTGTTGACGCTGCCGATCATGATGATCCGTCCGCCCTCGCCCATATGGCGAACAGCCTCCTGAGTTGCCACAAAGACGCCCTTGACGTTAACCGCGATCAGCCGATCAAAATCATCCATTGAGAACTTCGTCGATTGTGCCCATCGCGGTGACCCCCGCGTTGTTTACAAGGATGTCGAGGCGACCGAAGACTTTCACCGTCTCGGCAACAGCGTTTTTGACCGCTTCGACATTGGCACTATCAGCGCGAAGAGCCAAGGCTTATCCACCTGCCGCTTCAATGGCGACCACGACCTCGTCGGCTTTTTGCGGTGAGCTAGTGTAGGTGAGGGCGACAGTTGCACCATCGTCCGCGAGACGTTTGGCGATCGCCGCTCCCAGACCGCGTGAGCCGCCTGTTACCAATGCCACTTTACCTGTAAGTTTTTTGGTACTCATAGTATTCCTGATTCAAACTCGCCGTCTGAGGAAAATTGACCTTTGGAATTATATGGCTCAAGTTCTTACTCAAACTTGTAAGAGTATCAAATTTTCACTCATCTCTCTGGCTTATTAATTTATTTTTAGTGAGAGGAATGTAAAAACTTACTTCTAGGTTTACTCATTATAAGGTAGTAAATAACGCCCATTAAGTTTGTCAGTTATCCTGATCAAGTACAGATTACTAATGGTCGTCATCATCTCTTTGAATACAATTCGGTCTGGATTAAGTGGATATATGAATAACAAAATTAGTTAAAATATTTCTGTAATTAATGCTAAACATCTGCTGTTATCTGTAAAGACATTACTAATACCTATAAAGCTTGTAGCTGCTGTTAGTTATAAATAATCTCAACAAATTGGTATAAAACATAGGGACTATAGAGAGACTTAATTCTTACTGCGTAAGACTTTGATACATTTTATTTGTGTTTATTTGTATTTTGAGTTCTACATTAGAAGACATAGAACTTGATGTAATAAATTATCTATGATTTACGATAACCGCGCCGAAGTGCGGAAGGTTTTAATTATTACCCTACTGCTTAACCTATTTGTAATGGGATTGAAAGCAGTTGTGGGTTACTGGACAGGTTCGTTGAGTTTGATAGCTGATGCCTTGCATAGTGTGACAGATAGCGCCAACAACGTTTTAGGATTAATTGCAAGTAAATTTTCTTCTCCACAACCCGATCGCGAGCATCCCTATGGACACAGTAAGTTTGAAGCTGTGGGAGCCTTAGGAATTGCCTCATTTTTAGGAATAGCCTGTTTTGAGATTCTGCAAGGAGCAATTGAGCGAATTCTCAAAGGTGGTGGTGAACCTGTGAGAATATCGCCACCAGAGTTGTGGTTATTACTAATTGTGCTGGGCGTGAATATCTTTGTGGCGTTTTACGAACGTAGTGTGGGTAGGCGCGTAGGTAGCTCAATTCTCATAGCTGACGCGACACATACCATGAGCGATATTTGGGTGACAATTTCTGTAATTAGTGGCTTGATAGGAGTTTGGCTAGGTTATCAATGGATGGATTTGGTGCTAGCTTTTCCTGTGGCTTTGTTGGTATTTTGGAGTGGCTGGTCAGTTTTAAAAGAGAATTTGCCTTGGCTTGTGGATCAAATGGCGATCGCACCAGAAGCAATTCATGCGATCGCAACTTCTGTTCCAGGTGTAGTTAACTGTCATGCGATCGCTTCTCGTGGTGTTATTGGTCGTCAAGTGTTCATTGAAATGCATTTAATAGTAGATGCACCAGACGTAGAAACCGCTCACCACATCACCGAAGAAGTAGAAAGCCGATTAGAAGAACGGTTCCGTCCAGTGAGGATTTTAATTCATGTTGAACCACCAGCATATAAGTCTGAGGAAATTAGCTTTGAAACTGGAGCGAAGTAGTCTTATCAATTCAAAATTATGCCCTGTTAAGATGTAAAGCAGTGCATTTTAATAACATACAAATAACTGCATATTTGCATTAACTTTGATAAGAAGCAACCAAATTAGCGACGATTGCAACTAGTTGTCCTGGATCAACAGGTTTAGCCACATGAGATTGAAAGCCCGCTTCTAATGCACGGCTACGATACTCACTATCGCCGTATGCAGTTAAGGCGATCGCGGGGAGTTTTTCCCAAATATCAGGCTTCAGTGCGCGGATTTTGCGAATGAGGGTGTAGCCATCTTCACCAGGCATAGCAATATCACAAATTAAGACATCTGGCTGCAACTCAGGTAGTACTTTCAATGCTACCCCCGCCGATGGAACTGCCGTGACGGTGGCTCCATCAGCTTCTAACACGGTAGTAATGTAAAAGCGGCTATCGTCATCATCATCAACTACGAGGATGTTTAAGCCAGCAAGGGAAAGAGGAGGTTCCATAACATCTCCATTAATGTTTATCAAATGAAGTTATTTCTAATGAGCTGCTGGTTTTTTCTCAGTGACCACACCATTGGTAATTTTACTGCGATCGCGCCTATTTTCCTAGATAATAATTCAATTTTGCCAACTACCATTTAATTGATGGTTAATTGTTCGCTGGCATTTATAATTATTGACTGAAGAAAATTATGTAGATATTTAAATTACTCAGATTTAAAAACTTACTTTAATAAATAGTTTCATTTGCAAATTATTTTTGCTAATCGCTGCCTGCTTTATTACTAAAAACTTGCGATGCTGATGAGGCTTTTAAATCTAGTAACTATGACATTTTGCTATGAAGCGAAAATATATAAGTTGCATAATAAAATTAAATGAAACTCTTGTGGGGTGGGCAATATGAGTATCCTAAATATATAAGTTAAACATGACGTCTCTTGCATAAGTCCTTAATACCAATTCGTAATTCGTAGTACTCGCCTCCAGCGAGAAGCAAGCTACGTAATTCATAATTAAGAAAGTCCTACTTAGTCTGGGTTTCAGGGTTTATATCTGTTTCATTATTTTCGTGAAATGGTATAACACCCAACCCCCACCCCCCCCGTAAGGGAGAAAGGGAGCGTTTGCTTTACTCAAATGCGGTGTGGGGTTCTTTATTTTTGATTTATGCAAAAGTCAAAAGTCTATGGAATAGCTTATTAAACCAAGAGTCAAAAAAATAGACAATGCCAAAACTCAGAACAAGTCAGGTCGGCATTGCCATTTTGAAATATGTAAATCTAAACTACCGTAAAGAATCTGAATTATTAGAAGAAGTAATGAGCTTTTAGTTAAGTCAACTCAAAACTTGATTATTCCCACTCAATAGTTCCAGGCGGCTTAGAGGTGATGTCATAAACCACCCGATTCACCCCTTTAACCTCATTCACAATCCGCGTGGAAATCACTTCTAGGACATCGTAAGGCACTCTTGCCCAATCAGCAGTCATGCCATCTTCACTGGTAACAATCCGCAAAACGATGGGGTAAGCGTAAGTACGTTGATCACCCATAACGCCGACACTACGAATTGGCAGCAATACAGCAAACGCCTGCCAAAAATCATGATACATACCGCGTTGGTTAATTTCTTGCCGGACAATCAAATCTGCATCGCGCAAAATATTTAACCGCTCAGATGTGACTTCCCCCAGAATCCGAATTGCCAAACCAGGCCCAGGAAAAGGTTGCCGTTGGACAATTTCTTCTGGTAAACCAATAGAACGCCCAACTTTGCGGACTTCATCTTTAAATAGTTTCCGCAGTGGTTCTACCAATTTAAACCTTAGGTCTTTGGGCAAACCGCCAACATTGTGATGACTCTTAATTTTCACCGCTACCCGCTCCCCAGTTTGGGGATCAACGTTGGTATCAGCAGATTCAATCACATCTGGATAAAGAGTCCCTTGAGCCAGATAGTCAAAGTGACCAAGACGTTTAGATGTTTCCTCAAATACACTGATGAATTCGTGTCCGATACGGCGGCGTTTTTCTTCAGGATCGGTGACATCAGCAACTTTAGCTAAAAAGCGATCGCGAGCATTAACATACTCTACAGGAATGTGAAACTGCTCTTGGAACAGCTTTACTAATCGTTCTGGCTCATACTTTCGCATAAAGCCTTGATCGATAAATACGCAAGTCAGTTGATCGCCAATGGCTTTATACAACAAGAAGGCTAAGGTGGAAGAATCCACCCCACCAGACAACGCCAACAGCACTCGCTTTTCACCAACTCTGGCGCGAATTTCCCGAATTGCTTCTTCGACAAAAGCCGCTGTTGTCCAAGTGGGTTCGCAATCGCAGATGTGATAGACAAAATTACGGATTAATGCTAAACCGCCAATAGAATGCACCACCTCTGGATGGAACTGAACGCCGTAAAGTTTCTTTTCGTGGTCAGCGATCGCAGCACAGGGAGTATTTTCTGTATGTGCCAGCAATTCAAACCCTGATGGCATTTTGGTAACTGAGTCTCCATGACTCATCCACATCGTAGTGCCATCTTCGACATTAGTGAGCAAATCTGTGGGATCATCAATATATAATGAGGCTTTGCCGTACTCACCTCGATCGGCCTTTGCCACTTCGCCACCGAGTTGGTTTACCATCAGCTGCATCCCATAGCAAACACCCAAAACGGGTATTCCCAAATTCCAGATTTCTGGGTCACAATGGGGAGCGTTATCACCATAAACCGAACTGGGTCCACCAGAGAGAATGATTCCCTTGGGATTGAGTTGGCGCAATTGTTCAGAAGTAGTGCGATAGGATAAAACTTCAGAGTATACTTGAGTCTCGCGGATGCGACGGGCAATCAACTCAGAATATTGAGAGCCGAAGTCCAGAATTATAATCAATTGACGATCAAGCCGCCCAACATTTTCCAATGTTTGGGGCGCTTGTTCTGTTGGTATCACCGCTGTATTCATGACGGGAGTGTTATGTCTGTTAAGGGTAGATGCTTTGTGGTCTATGATGATGCTATTATTCAGCCTGGGTAGGCTAATAATGATATAGAGAGCCTTTACAAACGCCGGGTTATGTGCGTTTGTTTAGTCCCGGAGTCGGAGATGGTATTAAAACGATAAACTTACCCTAGAGTGGTTACTTAAGAAATTATTTATTTGGATTGTTTACGATTATTCATAATAAATTAACATAATTTTCCCATCAACAGACTAGCAGTTTTACTCTTCACGATAATTTTGCGATCGCGATCAAAGAGGATAGAGCCACAAATTGTTACTCCTGTGCCCTTTTCGCTATGACTTTGGATGTATTCTTTAGAACGGACATCGATGGCTTCGGCGATCGCACTGTAAACTTGATTTACCCAGTCACTACCAGTTGCAGCATCTAGCGATTTTAGGTATGTTAATGCTGCTTCAGCGGTTGCACTGTTAAACACAGCTTGGATATCTGGTGATTTTAAACCTGCGATCGCACAGTGCGCCGCCAAAATTTCCCGCCGCCCATCAGCCAAGTAGTGATGGGTGTGAAAAATCCCTCCAGCCAGTTTCATTAGCTTTCCGTGATAGCCAAATAATAAAATTTCTTTCACGCCCAACACATCAGCTTCTACTAACATTGGACCAAGCCAGTTAGCAGTTTTGACCAATTGCTCAGGATTAATCCCTAGTTTACGCGCCAAATCTAGGCCATTCTCCCCGATACAGAATACTAAACTTTCAAAACGACTGGCTTTATCTTGTAATTCCGCCCGAAAAACTGCAAGCTGATCTGGTGTACTTAAGGGTTGAGAAATTCCGGTCGTGCCTAAAAGGGAAAGCCCTTCAACTACACCAAAAGCAGAATTTGAAGTTCTAACAGCAAGCGATCGCCCTTCAGGTAGAATAATCGTCACCGTGATTTTTTCCTCTGGCGCTAGTATCCGTTGCAAGTTTTCTTTTAAGAGCCTTTGAGCGTAGGCATAAATAGCAGGCTTATCATCAGCATTCATCTGCCTGCCAATTCCTTCCCCACCTTTAATAATTACAGTCTCACCCTCTTCCCTCCACTCCACCAATGCCCAAATCGGTGTATCTTTAGTCAGGTCAAGATTATCGCCAGGATCGCTACAGGTGATTGCTAAAGCTGTATTCTCAGATAATCCTGCTACCTGTTCAATGGGGATTTCTGCGATTTGAGCGGGTTCAATCAAATCTATAGATGCTAAAGTTAGGGATTGGCGATCATGTAACCAGTGTAAAGCTGCAACAGCAGCAGCACAGGCAAAGACGGGAAGTGTGTATCCAGAACGGGACATTTTTTAAATTTAAAAGTCAAAATAATTCTTCAAAATTTTACACTTACAGGGATCTTGCTACGTGCAGCGTTTTGTAGAGAAAACAGTTTCAGGCAGCAATTTAGACCAATCTGTAGCTTACTTCCTTTAGGGGAACGGTAAAGTTGAGCCGATGCAGATACCCTCATATTCTCCCCAAATAACCTCTCAGCGTTCGGCTCCAACGCCGTGTTAGCCTTCGTCGCCAAGCATTTTGATGATGTGTTTGGCAAGCTGTTCCTTAATTTCTCGATGCCTTGGAACAGGTTGAGATACCTTAGCTCTTGGGTTTTGATACCAGTCATGTTTGCCACTATGACGAATAAATACACAACCCATTTCTTCGAGGCGTTTGATCAAGTCCCGTCGTTTCACGATACCTCAAGTTCAGCCACTCTTCGGACATTGGGAATTGTCCCACTTGTTAATTCTTTGTAAATATCAGTTAAGCTCTCCTTCAATTCGTTTTCGGTTTCTGCCTGAGTCCAGTAGTTTGGAAACTCCTCCAAATAGCCAAGCCACATCTCCTCATCTTGCCAGTAAACATATTTTTTGGTTGTCATAGGGTGAATGACTTATGAACTTATCCAATCTATGCCAACCATCTTATCAAACTGGGCGATCGCCCTATCACAGTAAAAAGGGCGGTTAGAAACCGCGTCTACACAGACAAAACCCGCCTGCGCGGGTTAAAAACATTTATTTCTTTTAGTCCGCGTAGGCGGACTTTGTGCCCCGTTTACCGATGCCTATCCCAAAAAACTATTGTAGGAGTTAGTTACCCTTGGAAGGAATCGCGCAATATTTATTGATGGCGAATGGAAAATATATAAAAATTTTTGAACGCGCTAAACGCCAAAGAAGGGTAAAAAAAGAAAGAGTAAAGGGCTACAAGAGTCCTGGAAAAACCGAACATACCACCCGAAAACCGACAGTGCTGTTGCGGTTGGCGGGAGAGCCATAGGCGCGGTAGACAGCGCGACAGTACGACCGATCATTGAACCAGGAACCGCCCCGAAATATCCGTTTTTCACTATTTCCATTCACTATCCAAGCTGTGCCATCAGTGGGCGCACTTACATAGTTGTCATGCCAGTGATCGGCACACCACTCCCAAACATTGCCGTGCATATCGTATAAACCGAAAGCATTGGGCAAGTAGCTGCCCACAGAAGCCGTTTCTCCACCACCAAATATAGTGAGCAACATCATGCCAAAATTGGCTTTACACCGAGCCAGTTTTGGTGTCAGAGTCTCCCCAAAATAGAATTCAGTCGTTGTTCCGGCTCGACAGGCATATTCCCATTCGGCTTCGCTAGGCAAGTGGTATGAATGCCCCGTCACGCGAGACAAGCGCTGACAAAATTCCACAGCCTCATCCCAAGAGACTTGTTCCACGGGGCGGCTATCTCCCTTGAAATCTGAAGGTTCGGCATTGAGTGCGATCTCTACTTGGGGCAGAGCCGCAACCCTCCGCCATTGTGCCTGAGTAACAGGATATTTTCCCATCAAAAAAGCTGGCACAGTAACACTATGTTGAGGCTTTTCGTTATCGCTTCCCTGACCTTCTGGTGAACCCATCTGGAAGGTTCCCGATGGAATCTTAACCATCTCTAGCAACACCCCATTACCCAAATCCTCAAAGAAAAACTCTGCTGCCTTCCTAGTGCGACTTTTTTCTTCTCCTTGTTTGTCAACAGTAATGACATCAAATTCAAACCGCCGCAATTTACTACCTGCGCTGTTTTGAGGGCTGGAGGCTTGACTAGTTCCTGCTTGTCCTTGAGCTTTATGTTTTGCTTGTGCTTGCTTACGTTGCTGTTCAAGTTCTATTTGTCGTTGCCGCTCCTCTTCTTCTTGCTGCTTGAGTTTTTCCTGATATCTTGCCTCTGCTGGTTCACGAATCGACCGCTCAATTTGGGCAGAATTTTCATTCTTAAGTCCCAATTGCTGCTGAAAGTTTCTCAACCCCTCTAAAACAGCCTGACTGAGTGGATATTCTACTTGAACGGCTCTAGAAAATTCTTCTCTATAACGCTGTAACTTAGCTTCATACTCCTCTTGCTGCCGACGCTGTTGCTGCTCTAGTGATTGTAGTTGCTCGACTTCATCCTGCTGTTGTCTTTTAGCTTGATAATCGAACTCAGCTTGGTCAAGAATTGGCTTTGAAATTCGAGCAACATCTCCAGGCTTTAGCCCCAAATCTCTCTGACGATTTTCCAGATCCTTCTCAATCTCTTCACTGAAAGGATAATAACCCTTCTCAATTAACCTGTTGAGCGTTTGCTTATATCTATTCAGGTTCTCCTCAACTCTGCTGTAAGGCTCATACGCACGAGTTTCAATTTCCTTTGCTTCTTCTGGCGTTAAACCCAGCGATTCTCGAAGTTCGTCTAACGTATCTCGTTCCACAATAGAGATCACGCCGTCAGAAAGAACCTCTTCAACCTTTTGCAGATATTGTGCTTGAATTACCTGTTTCTGCTCTGCTAGCTGCTTACGGTAGTCCAGCATTTGTTTGGCTGCTATTCGGATGCCTTGTGTCACACTAACAAAGGCTTCATCCTGGTTTACCCAGGTGGTTACGGCTTTGGCATCTTTAGGAAACGCTTGTAGCTTGGCAAAAGGTGCGTCAAACCAGTCAAAAGGTCGTAGAATGACTGGAACGACATAAGCCTGTTTTGACTCATGCCGCTGTAACGCCATTGGAATTTCAATGTCACGGCAGTATTTGGAGGCGATAAAGTCTGGGCTAATCAGTAATAAGATAATATCAGCAGACTCAAGCTCAGTTTTAATCTTGTCATTCCATTCCGTTCCGGCAGTAAGTTGGCGATCGTACCAGCTAGAGATAATGCCTTGCCATTGCAGGTTACTCAAATGAGTTGCAAGGCTATCTCGCAAGTGTTCGTCTTTGTGGGAGTAGGAAATAAAAACTCTAACTGCGTCCTCTGCCATGTGACCCTAAGAAGTTGTTGAGAAGAGTGTAAAGTACCTCTATTTATTCTCCATCGGTATAACTGCCCAATTCGGAAATCATGCCGAAAAATAATACTCCCAAGTGGAAGCAATTACAGAATCGTGTATTTCAGCATACTCGCAGATAACTACATCATCTATATTAATTAACCCTAAAGTTTTAACGTGTACTGAATCAAAATACAAATCTACAATCAATAATCCGATCAGACAGATTTTCATCTAGAAGCAGTTTCACAGGGATACCACAAATAACTTCTTCTCACGATCGGCAGCAAAAGCTAGACACGCTTTGATATCTTCAGAAGTTAATTCAGAAAAATCCTCTAAGATTTCTGCTTCAGTCATTCCGCCCGCAAGATACTCCAAAATATCATAAACAGTGATTCGCATTCCTCGGATACAAGGTTTACCACTGTGTTTTCCAGGTTCAATTGTAATAATGTCGTGGTAATTCATAAATTAGTCAAGATATTAGACTTCTTGTTACCCACCTATGCTATTTAAGTTAAAAGTTGAAAGGGCAATAGGCAAATATGGTTTTCCAGTACACTAACGCATTTGTCACCATAGCATCGGTTAATTGTGAGAATTTAGCGAATTTCTATACCAAATTGCTGGAGCAAAAGCCAGTTATTGTAATTCCGAATGTTTATGCTGAGTTTAATTTGCTGAGTATGCGTTTAGGTATTTTTAAACCAAAGAACACAAACGAATCGGAATTTGAAGCCATTGCCAAAAGTAAGATAAGTTTGTGTTTAGAGGTGAGTAACTTAGAAGATGCGATCGCTCACCTAACAGCATTGGGCTATCCCCCACCAGGAAATATTTCTATTGCTTCCCACGGCAGAGAAATTTATGCTTATGACCCTGATGGCAATCGTCTGATTCTACATCAATCCCCAGTGAATGATAATTG
The DNA here is from genome assembly GCA_019359245.1 of Nostoc desertorum CM1-VF14. Lineage (GTDB taxonomy): Bacteria > Cyanobacteriota > Cyanobacteriia > Cyanobacteriales > Nostocaceae > Nostoc > Nostoc desertorum. The sequence continues at coordinate 56,105 of JAHHHR010000005.1, forward strand.
ATAAGTGATAATAATTTATTTGGTAATTAATTATGGCTATAACTCAAAACTATAGATTAAACCTGATTCAATGGTATCCAGGTCACATTGCTAAAGCTGAAAGGAAGCTCAAAGAACAGCTGAAGCGCGTAGATGTGGTGTTTGAGGTACGAGACGCCCGGATTCCCTTAGCGACTCATCATCCCCAAATAGGTGAGTGGGTGGAGGGTAAGAAACGGGTGTTGATACTTAACCGAGTAGATATGATTACGCCGCAAATGCGATCGTTGTGGATGGATTGGTTTAAACGTCAAGAGGAAGTCCCTTATTTTACCAACGCTCAACATGGTAAAGGTATAGCAGAAGTGGCGCGGGCAGCGCAAGCCGCCGGGGTAGAACTCAATCAAAGAAGAAGCGATCGCGGGATGTTACCTCGTCCAGTCCGGGCTGTGGTGATTGGTTTTCCTAATGTCGGTAAATCAGCTTTGATTAACCGCCTGTTGGGAAAGCGAGTCGTGGAAAGTGCAGCCCGTCCTGGGGTGACTCGCCAACTGCGCTGGGTGCGAATTTCTGAATATTTGGAATTGCTAGATGCTCCTGGTGTCATCCCTTTAAGATTGGAAGACCAAGACGCAGCATTGAAATTAGCCATTTGTGATGATATTGGTGAAGCATCTTATGATAACCAACTTGTAGCAGCAGCCCTAGTGGATTTACTAAACTATTTGGATGCTGTAGCCACAGATTTATTACCCAAGAAGCCATTGCAGTCCCGTTACCAACTCGATTCGACATCCGACACTGGAGATACCTATTTACACGCCTTAGCAGAGCATCGTTACAAAGGTGATGTAGAGCGAGCTGCAAGGCAACTTTTAACAGATTTTCGCAAGGGGTTGTTGGGTGAACTCAGTTTGGAATTACCCCCTAACTAGATTACAAGCACTTTTGGATCGTTTTTAAGTAGCAATCAAAAATCTGGATACTCGGCTTTGGTGATATCTGGGTGGTAGTAATAGGTCAAAACGCCCTCTGCTTCTGCGTATCATTGCTACCGTAATACGGTATAATCTTGCGATCGCTTGGTATTGGGCAAAGACAATCCAATGCAGCATTAGGCAATCGCGCTTCACATCTGGCGCAAATTGAAAATTTAGTGGCTCCCCTTGACAAAGGGATTCAAACTACCTCTAAACTGAACCTATAGCAAACTTGGCTTATTCAATGTAATCTCCGTCAGATATAGTTGTCGGAATTCAGTTAACAGTGCCATAAAGAAAAGGTGAAGGTTAACCTGTAGGTTATAACTTAACCTTAGAGTTGCTTGCACCTCTAGCTTCGATGGATCTATCACACTCATGACTGAACTCACACTACGCCTACAAGAGGGAGATACCGAGACAGCGATCGCAGTTGATCAAGATATATTCACAATTGGTCGTTTGCCGGAATGTAACTTATATTTACCTTTTGCTGGAGTATCCCGCAACCATGCTCGCTTGGTGAAAAAGGCTGACGGTGTGTGGACTATTGAGGATCTAGGTAGCAAAAACGGGACGCAACTAAATAAATATTTTGTTAAGTTTCCCCAAGAGTTACATCACGGCGATGTTATTTGGTTAGGCAACGTTAACTTGGTAGTATTGCTCACAAGCCCCGCTTCCGAATCTACACCTGAGTATTTCCCAACTTCGGAAAGTAATGAGCAAAGAACAATCCTTCACAATGTCGAACAGTTACAACAGCAATGGATTGCAGCTGATAGCAAAGATGGTGACATCAGCAATAAGGACAAAACCATTGCTCGTCTCAAAGACTTAGTAGATATAGCTAAAAATCTTTGTGCCGCAGCATCTATAGAAGAGATTTTTTCTCAGGTGCAGCAAGTAGTTTTTCGTTACCTTGATAGTATCGAACGCTTGGCATTATTAATTGATGTTAATGGTTGCGGTCAATTAGAGTTAGTGAACGCTGCCACTAGAAACGTTTCCCAACAGAAACATCTTGCTTCTGATGGAAGTTGGATTAGTCGTAGTATTTGTCAAAAGGTATTTGAGGAAAAAGTCGTCATTCAAACCGCCGATACCCATCAAGATGAACGGTTTGCTAGTGAACAGAGTATTTTGGTAAAAGGCATTCGCAGCGCGATGGCAGTGCCTTTATGGGATGAAAATAAAGTTGTAGGCGTACTGTATGCCGATGCTAATCTTTCTTCTTACCATTGGGCAAATGAAGGCGAAGAAGAACTCAGCTTTTTTTCGGCTTTAGCAAACCTTGTGGCTTCTAGCGTGCAGCGTTGGCTATTGGTAGAGAAACTAAAAACTGAAGAGATGATTCGTCACCGACTAGAACGCTATCATTCTCCAGCAGTTGTGCAGCAGTTAATCTCTATAGGCGGATTACCGGGTGGTCGTTTAGCTCCCACCGAGAGCGAAATCAGTATTTTGTTTGCAGATTTGGTTGGCTTTACGGCAATCTCTGAACGGTTAACGCCAACTGCGATCGCTCAACTATTAAATAATTTATTTGAAGAAATGCTAAAAGAAGTGTTTACTTGCGGCGGCACTTTAGATAAATATATTGGCGATTGTATTATGGCATTTTTTGGCGCTCCCGAACCGCAAGTGGATCATGCCGATCGCGCTGTTACTGCTGCCAAGGGAATGCTCACTCGTCTGGAACATCTGAATGCCAATGGTTTTTGGCACGAACCGCTTCAATTACGTATTGCTATTAATAGTGGTAAGGCTGTTGTGGGAGATGTCGGTAGTTCCCAAAGGGTAGATTATACGGCATTAGGCGGGACGATTAATCTTGCTGCTCGCATGGAAGCAGTTTGCCCCCCTAGTGAATGTGTGATTAGTCAAGCTACTCATAAAATGCTTTCACAACCCTCAGACTTTGAGGAAATGGGAGATTATCGTTTCAAAGGTATTGAGCGATTGGTAAAGGTTTATCAGACAAATTTGCAGCAAGCGTCAACAATTATTAGTCATTAGTCATTGGTCATTAGGTGTTGGAATGACAAATGATTAATTTATCAAGATAAATACATAGTTAATTTGTATATTTTGTTTCAACAATAATTGCAAAATTGTAATATTGAGCAACTAATTCTTGGTTAAAAGACTAAAATTTGGGTGGTAGCTTCCACAATTGATCTGTGTAACACTAGGAAGCCAACAGTCAAGCTATTTTTTAACGGGAGGTTAGGTAATGGCTATCGCCACCATTAATCCCGCCACTGGGGAGACGCTCAAAACTTTTGAGGCGCTCAACGATGCAGAGATTGCTGCTAAACTCGATTTGGCTAATCAGGCTTTTGAAAAGTATCGCCAGAGTAGTTTCTCTCAACGATCACTCTGGCTACAAAAAGCTGCTGATATTTTAGAGCAAGACAAAGCAGAATTTGCTAAATTGATGACTCTAGAAATGGGTAAGCCATTTAAAGCTGCGATCGCGGAAGTCGAAAAATGCGCTGTCGTCTGTCGCTACTATGCTGAACACGCCCCTGCTTTTCTAGCTGATGTTTCTGTAAAAACTGATGCTAGCCAAAGTTTTGTTCGCTACCAACCAATGGGTGCAATTCTCGCGGTGATGCCGTGGAATTTCCCCTTTTGGCAAGTGTTCCGCTTTGCTGCACCAGCGCTAATGGCAGGAAATGTCGGCTTACTCAAACACGCTTCTAATGTGCCGCAGTGTGCCTTGGCAATTGAAGATATTATCCGACGCGCAGGTTTTCCTGAAGGTGCGTTTCAAACTCTATTAATAGGCGCTGCCAAAGTTGCTGATTTGATGGCTGATGACCGTGTAAAAGCTGCCACCTTGACAGGAAGCGAACCAGCAGGTGCATCCCTCGCCGTCGCCGCTGGCAAACAAATTAAAAAAACCGTCTTGGAATTGGGAGGAAGTGACCCGTTTATTGTGTTAGAAAGTGCTGACTTAGAGACAGCAGTTGTCACAGCTACTACAGCACGGATGTTGAATAACGGGCAATCATGTATTGCAGCGAAACGTTTTATTGTCGCAGAAGCGATCGCAGATAAATTTGAAAAATTGCTTTTAGAAAAATTTGAGGCTCTGAAAGTAGGCGATCCTATGCAACCGGATACCGATTTAGGCCCCTTGGCAACACCTGGTATTCTCCAGGATTTAGATCAACAAGTGCAAGCTGCTACTAAAAGCGGTGGTAAAGTCCTCACCGGCGGACATCCTTTATCAGATCGTCCAGGTAACTTTTATCCGCCAACGATTATCATCGATATCCCGCCTGAAGCACCAATTGCCAAAGAAGAATTCTTTGGCCCGGTAGCCTTGTTATTTCGGGTTACTGATATCGATACTGCCATTAAACTTGCTAATGACATCCCCTTTGGATTAGGTGCAAGTGCTTGGACAACCAACGACCAAGAATGCGATCGCTTGGTTGAGGAAATCGAAGCAGGTGCCGTATTTATCAACAGTATGGTCAAATCTGATCCTCGGTTACCCTTTGGTGGTATTAAGCGTTCTGGATATGGCAGAGAATTGAGTATCCAGGGTATACATGAGTTTGTCAATCTTAAAACCGTGTGGGTTAAATGATTAGTCATTAGTCATTGGTCATTAGCAAAAAAAATGACAAATGACTAATGACATAGACGCTTCTGCGGCTACTCTTCTCCTTCGGAGACGCTAACGCGAATGAGAACGCCAAAGGCGAACCCGCAGGGTAGGACAAATGACAAAATAAATAGTTAGGAAATAAAATGAATACAGCAGAGTTATTGGTGCAGTGCCTAGAAAATGAAGGAGTGCAATATATTTTTGGACTCCCTGGCGAAGAAAATCTGCACGTTTTGGAAGCACTAAAACATTCTTCCATTAAATTTATTACGACTCGTCATGAACAGGGTGCAGCATTCATGGCCGATGTCTACGGACGCTTAACAGGAAAAGCCGGAGTGTGTCTTTCTACTCTTGGACCTGGGGCAACTAACTTGATGACTGGGGTAGCAGATGCTAACCTCGATGGTGCGCCTTTAGTGGCAATTACTGGTCAAGTCGGGACAGATAGAATGCACATTGAATCCCATCAATATTTAGATTTGGTGGCAATGTTTGCACCTGTTACCAAGTGGAACAAGCAAATTGTACGACCGAGTATTACACCAGAAGTAGTGCGGAAAGCATTCAAGCGATCGCAATCAGAGAAGCCTGGTGCAGTTCACATCGATTTACCAGAAAATATTGCTGCTATGCCCGTCGAAGGCAAACCTTTGCGTAAGGATAATAGCGAAAAAACTTATGCATCTTTTGCTAGCATTCGGGCAGCAGCGGCCGCAATTTGCCAAGCAGTTAACCCATTAATATTAGTAGGAAATGGGGCAATTCGTGCTAAAGCTAGTGATGCTGTAACGCAATTTGCTACCTTGTTGAATATACCCGTTGCCAATACCTTCATGGGTAAAGGCATTATTCCCTACACACATCAATTAGCTTTGTGGTCAGTGGGATTGCAGCAAAGAGATTACATTACTTGTGGCTTTGATAACACAGATTTAGTAATTGCGATCGGCTATGATTTGATTGAGTTTTCCCCGAAAAAATGGAATCGTAACGGTGAAATTCCCATTGTGCATATTGGGGTAAGCCCGGCGGAAATTGATAGTAGTTATATTCCTAACGCCGAAGTTGTGGGAGATATTTCAGATTCCCTTTATGAAATATTAAAATTAGCAGACCGACAAGGTAAACCCGATCCTTTTGCCATTAGCTTAAAGTCAGATATTCGAGCTGACTACGAACAGTATGCCCATGATGATGGATTTCCCATTAAGCCGCAAAAGTTAATTTATGACTTACGCCAAGTGATGGGCCCTGATGACATCGTCATCTCAGATGTTGGCGCACATAAGATGTGGATGGCCCGTCATTACCATTGCCATAGTCCGAATACTTGCATAATTTCCAACGGCTTCGCAGCTATGGGTATTGCTATTCCTGGCGCTTTAGCAGCAAAACTCGTTCATCCCAACCGCAAAGTCGTTGCTGTAACAGGCGATGGCGGCTTTATGATGAATTCTCAGGAATTAGAAACAGCCTTGCGTGTCGGTACGCCCTTTGTCACCATAATTTTCAATGATGGTGGTTATGGATTAATTGAATGGAAGCAAGAAAATCACTTTGGCAAAGGAAACTCATCTTTTGTACATTTTAGCAATCCTGATTTTGTCAAATATGCCGAAAGCATGGGTTTAAAAGGCTATCGAGTTGAATCGGCTTTAGATTTAATTCCCACTCTCAAAGAAGCCCTCGCTCAAGATGTACCCGCCGTGATAGATTGCCCCGTAGACTATCGTGAAAATCACCGCTTTAGTCAAAAAGCCGGCGAGTTGAGTTGTGCGGTGTAAAAAGTTAGGAGTTATTTATTCGGGACTTAACGGGAAAAGTCAGAACCCCTCCCCGCAAGCGGGGAGGGGTTGGGGTTCCTCGGGTTTAATAAGTAATGTAAGCGGACATGATATGAAGGGTAAGTTCAAAATTTGATCATTTCTAACTTCATCTTTTAGCTAACTTTAAAGCAAAGCACCACCACAACTAGAACCACATCCAGCAGTACAACCATAGCAATAAGCAGCAGTCTGGATCTCACTAATCAGGTCTAAACTGCCAGCTTCTAACAGTTTGCTAACTGTCAAGGTTTCACCATTGCGATTTTTAGCAGGCAAATTCATCATTTGGTTAAAGTCGCAATCATATACATTGCCTAGATAGTCAATTGAAAGTTCATCGCGACACATTAAATGTTCAACTGTACTAGGATTAAAATGCGACTCTAAAAACTGCAAATAGCTGGTGTACAGTTTTCTCCGTTCTAAATGCATTTTGGTTCTACCAACTGGTAGATTGGTAATGCTGAAGAGGTTGTTAAACACAATATTAAAATGTTCTTGTAAGAACATTTTGTAATCTTGTTCTAGATTGGACTGTTCAGGAGCTAAAGAAAAATTTTCATCAGTGGGTAACTGGGGATTAAATATCAAGTCCAAAATTAAATTTGGCTTTTTACCATAGCCAACTTGGTTAAGCCACTGCAAAGCTTTGACTGAACTATCAAAAACACCAGCACCACGCATTTTATCAACATTATCTGCTAAATAGCAGGGTAGAGAAGCCACAACTCTTATTTCGTTTTGAGCAAAATATTCTGGTAAATCAGCAAATCCATTTTCAAAATAAATGGTCAAATTAGACCGGACAATCACTTGCTTTCCGCTTGCTCTTGCTGCTTCTACCAGTGGCTTAAATCCATAATTCATTTCTGGTGCGCCACCAGTCAAATCCACAATTTGAATTTCGGGAAATTTATGGATTAGCGAAATCAATTGCTCACAAACTTCAGGAGAAAGTTCTTCTGTACGTTTCGGGCCAGCTTCGACATGACAGTGAGTACAGGCAAGGTTACAACGCTTACCGAGATTAATTTGTAAAACAGTAATTCCCTTTTTTGTCAAAGGGGAGTTGAGTTTATTTTTAAATGGTATGGCTATTGATTGAGTTTGCATTAGTTAATACTCCTTAAACATGGCAAAATATATTCAATCAATTTCTCTAACCTTGCAATAATCTATAAGTTATTGCACTAATAATTGCAGCAGTAGGTAAAGTTAAAACCCACGATAATAATATCTGATAAAAAACACGCGTATTGGCTTTTTTACCAGCTAATCCCACTCCAAAAATAGAACCAACTGAAACGTGAGTGGTGGAAACCGGAAGTCCAAAACTACTAGCTGCAATAACTAGAACTCCAGTTACAATATTTGCTGATAAGCCTTGAGTATGATTCAATGAGGTAATCTTTTCACTCATGGTTACTGCAACTTTTTGGGAGTTTAGTAAACCGCCAAGTGCCATTGCGATCGCAATCGTGATCATTCCCCCCTGAATCGAAAAATACTCAATAACTAGAATAAGTGAGAAAATCTTGGGAGTATCATTTAATCCTCTAGCAAAACTAACAATTCCCGCACTGATAAAATGGCAAGTATCAATAATTCTCTGATTGACTGGTAGATTCCATTTTGAAATAATACAGTTAGATAAGCTATAAATTCCTGCTCCCAAGGGAATAGCAATGATCGGACTGAGTAATAAAGGCAAAATAAAGGAAGTTCCCAAAGCTGCAAAATTAACTTTGAGTCCGATCGCAACTAATCCAGCCCCAACCAGCGCACCTGTTAAACTGTGAGTTGTGGAAATGGGAAATCCCATGAAGGTGGCTATCAGTACAGTTAAACCAGCAGCGATCGCAACTGCCAGATGAAACTCTGGTGAATTAGCGATCGTATCAGGCACCAGTCCTTTTCCAGAAAAATTTGCAATAAGTATACTTGCCAAAAAAGTCGCAGCAACCGCACCAGCCAAAGTTGTAAAAGTTGCCCATAAAATAGCTGTTTGATAGCTGCTGGTTCGGCTACCAAACAACGTCGCTACCCCTTTAAAGTTGTCATTTGCCCCATTGGAATATGCTAAAAAAAGCGTGGCGAGAAATAAACTAATTAACAACATTTCGGGGTTATAAAGAAGAAGTCAAAATCCAAAATTCAGAATCCAATTGGTTAAATCTTGAAATTGTTCATTTGCCAGTTGCACAGAATTATTCTTAATTCTGATTACTGACCTCTGAAGAGGTTGTTTGAAAAGCTTTTCGCTGTAACTTTAGGCACTTTAGATCCCCCCTAACCCGCCTTTTAAAGGGGAAACCAGAGTCAAAGTCCCCCAATCTATCGTGGAGCCAGTGCGGTCTTCTCCCAAAGGGAGAGGCTTCCGCCAACGCGGAGCGTCTCGTAGAGAAGGGGGTTTCTCCCATGAGCAACTGGCGTGGATTTAGAGGGATCTAGAATTTTTGATACCGACAAAGGGACTTTTAAAATATCCTCTGAATTCTTTCTTAAAAAATCAACAGCAACCACCACCGCTATAGTGCCAGGTTGAATCGGTAATAATTATTTCTGCTGGCTTGATAGCCGCAAGTTTAGCAGCAGTTTTATCACACACTGCTGCGGGAATACCTAGCTGGAGTAGATGTCCTGCTGAGTCGTCGAAGAAGGGTTCTAAGCCAGCATAAACTGCTGTTTTTCCCGTAAAGATACAAGCACCATCTTCTGGAATAGCAACTTTAAAGGAGACAGAATCTAGGCTTTCTAAAAGTAGGTGTTCTTCTAAATTATAAGTCTGCGAATCTAGTAAACGGTAAGGACGACGGGCGCGAATTTCAACTTGACCAAAGCCAGCATTTGTAATTCGTTCAGTATACTCTTCATAAGTGAGTGCGCCTGATAAACACATGGCTCTCAGCCGTTCATCTTGTTGAAGATGTGTTGGGATTGGACTAGTGGCAATTGGATCGCTCATTTGCAAGCGTCCACCCGGTTTTAATATCCGATAGGCTTCTTTTAAAGCACGGGTTAAATCTTCTGGTTCAAAGATGTTGAAAAGGCAATTTTGCGCTACGATATCGACACTAGCATCAGTAACAGGTAAGTTAAAAGCATCACCTTCGCGGATTTCTACAAAACTGGTGTCAAACCAAGGGTTTTCTTGAGCAGCAATTTCCAGATTGCGTGCAGCTGCTTCTCGCATGGCTTCAACCGGTTCAACGGCAATTACAGCACCTGCATAGCGGGAAAAATAAGCGAATTGCAACGCTTCTAAGCCGCCGCCAACACCGACATACAGCACAGTAGGCTGGTTTCCTAATTCAGTGGGGTGAACGGTAGTGCCACAACCATAGTTCATTTCCTGCATTGGCAAAGGAATTTTCAACCCTGGTAGTTGCAGGGGTGTACTTTGCACACAACAAAGTCCAACTTGCGGGGTTTGGGCAACTTCACGGTAGAATTGCGCTGCTGTTTCTAGATAAGTCATGCAATTTTAAATTTCAGATGATCACAGCTTTGTGCATCCTAATACAATTAACCCAGAGTTTGGATGAGTTTTTGCTTAAATTGCCAAAAACCGCAAATCTTCATCCGATAAAAGTTTTTGGGGCATCTGCGTTAATCGAAATTTAACACTAATCATTAGGGGAGCAGGGAGCAGGGAGCAGGGAGCAGGGGGAGCAGGGGAAGCAGGGGGAGATGAGGGGGACAAGGGGGATGAGGAAAAATTATTGAACAAGTTTCTTCCTTGTCTTTTCCGAATGCCCCATGCCCAAATTCAATCATGCAACGTGTAGCCAACACCACTCACAGTTTGAATGAGGCACTTTTCGTTATTGGCTTCAAGTTTCAGACGCAGGTAGCGCATATGAAGTTCGATGATGTTAGCATCGCCTATGAAGTCATAACCCCAGACTTCTCCTAAAATGCGATCGCACGTAATTATCTGTCGCGGATGGGTCAGTAAATATTCCAGTAAATCAAATTCCTTAGCAGTTAACTCAATTAACCTCTGCTCTCGGTACACTTGGCGTGTGCGACGATTTAAAGTTAGGCCTTTAAACTCTAAAACATCTGCGGTGCCTACTTGCTGGCTTCTTCGCAGGTGAGTGTCAACTCTAGCTAATAATTCATCAACGCTGAAGGGTTTAACAAGGTAATCATCAGCACCAGCGTCTAAGCCTACAATGCGATCGCTCACTTCATCTTTGACGGTTAATAAGATTATCGGCACTTTATCACCAATACTTCGCAGGCTGCGGCAAATTTCTAACGCCGACAAACCAGGCAACATCCAGTCTAAAATTACTAAATCTAGATGTAACTTACGCGCTGCGGTAAGTGCAGTTAATCCATCGTAGGCAATACTGACTTGATAGCCTTCATAATTCAATTCCAACTCGACAAATTGTGCCAGTTTGACTTCATCTTCAACCAGTAAGATGTGCGTCATGATGATGTTAATAATTTCAGCAGGATACGGTAAGCAGAAATACGGTCTGGAAACACTTTAGCGAGGTGCAAGCTACTTAAATAGCCAAACATCTAAATTAAGTGTACGTTAGCTTAGTATAAACCTGGGTAAGTAACAACCGTAAATCTGCAATTACTGATGGCTGCTTGATCAAAGAACGATCCAACTGGCTATTAGCAATAAACTGTGACATCTTCACCGCATTCATCGGCAAGATAACAGAGCGCTTTAAAACGCAAACCAACAACTTCCTCGTATAGGGGATTTAATTTACACATCGGAGGAATGTGAAACAGCTTCCGGCTAAAGAGCGTGATGTCTCGCTCGAAGGGACACTGAGCAGGAATAGCTTTGCACAAGAAATGAGCCAATTTGGAGTTATGAATTTCTATCGTTTCCAACCACTCGCGGACTGGGTGCAGTAGATCATTGTGTAAGTGTAATTGTTGTTGAATAAAGCTTGTCATAATTTTTCACCTTAATCATTTCAAACTAGATTGAGTTTGTTTTATTTGAACCTCTATAGATAAATACGGTTAGATTCTATAGTTTTATGCACTGATTAATCATTCTTTATTTCTCTACAGAGATAGAATGAGTCTCTAGGCACACTGTTAACTACAGATTCAATTGCCAAGGTTCCGGATAATTTATACCATTCCCAAAAATCCTTGCAACAAATGAATCAGATGTAGGGGCTTATCGCTGTAGCCTCTAGCAACGTATTTTTAACAAGAATTTCGTGAAATGGGATTGTGCCAAACGCTAGGCTAGATATTGCCAAGCTGCAAAGCCATAACTAACTTCTTGGAGGCGCAGCTAAACTTACCCTACAAAAGCGATAAGCTTCAGGAAGCTGCTAAAACTAATGACTAATGACTTTTTTAGTAATAAAAAGTTCCTTTTTGACCGATGGGCACCAAGTTACGACTGGCTCTTTCCTTCGGTGTTTTATCGAGCCGTTCACAAACGGTTGCTTGAGTACGTTGATTTACCAGAGCTAGCAAATGTACTTGATATCGGGTGTGGTACTGGACGCTTACTTGAGCGCCTTGCTACTCAGTTTCCCAACCTGCAAGCCACCGGATTGGATTTATCTACTAATATGTTGCGGGTAGCAAGACAGAGCAACCGCCACCGTCCACGCTTAATTTATGTTGAGGGCAAAGCTGAGTCTCTTCCCTTTGCTGATGGTCAATTTGATGCTGTTTTCAGCACTATCAGCTTCTTGCACTATTTAGAACCTAAACAGGTAGTTAGTGAGATAGCGCGGGTACTTTCTCCTGGTGGACGCTTCTACTTGGTTGACATTACTTCTAAAAAAGAAGCAGAACCGCAAATACTACCAGTCTTTCCCCGTGGCATTAGGCTCTACAGCCCTAATCAACGTCAACTTATTGGCTCTTCTGCTGGGCTATTGTGTTTGAATCACCACTATTTACTAGGGCCAGTCTTGCTAACAATTTTTGCTAAACCTCCCTTGGGTTGATGGATAACTTTCTCTGCTTAAAAAGGCTTGCTCTAATTCCCTCCTTTTTAAGGTGGGTTAGGGAGAGTCAAGCCTTGATATTCCATAAACACCACAGGAACTCTGAGCAGTCTTTTAGCTAACTGCGAGAATCTAAATTTCCCCTTGAGCGAAGACTTGCTTCTTGTCGTAGGAAATTGTGGCAAGTCTTCAAAAGATATTGGCACAAAACCAAAGCGACTGTAAAACTGCGCCAATCGTTCACCTAAACATTCAAGATAAAGTGGTTGCGTTGCTGTATTAATCAAATGCTGCGTTAGCAAAGTACCCAAACCGCGCCCTCTCCAAGCTGATGCAACGACCAAACTACCAAGTTCTTGTGCCCCTGAGAAATTACGTAGCTGTCCACAAGCTACCAGATTGCGTAGGCTTTGCCTGCCGGAGGCATCGCATTCAACTACCCAAAATTGCTGCCAATTTAATTGGGTTGGGTCGAGTTTCGCTGAAAACACCAGCAATCGAATCGGCCACTTATCCGCAGAGGTTGCCTTGCGAAGCATACACCCAGATGGTAACGATAGATTGCTCTGGTTCATTAATTACACTTTGATAATTTGTCTCATAATCATCACATCATATTATTCACCTAAGCAGACTCAGATCACTTGCCATTTACTGGCAACTATCAATACAGTAATTTCAAAAGCATCTTAGACATAAAACCCATTCCAAGTTCTCCTTTAACCATAGAAAGCCTTGCCAGCTTTAAAAACTCTATATTTCTGGTTTTTTTTCAGTATACATGGGTAGTACTAAACAATACTTTCGATAGAGGTAGAAATCAGCCATAACTATATCTGGATAGATGCACTCATACTGTTAATCTTCTTATGATAATAGCAACAATAAAATTATTAGGAATGTAATAATGTCTGAACCACAAAAAGCTGGTAGCCAAGAAAATACACCCAGTTCTGGTAATTACGAAACCACTGTTGACGAAAGTAAGCGCAAAACTGGCGATGATGAAAAGAGCGATGCTAAACCCACTGCTACACCAGAAGCACCAGAAAATGATTCTGTAGCAGGTAGCCCCAATCAGGGAACTGAGTCACGTTAATTGGTTTGAAGTTTGCCAAGTTTCAATAATCTACTTGGGTTTTTCTAGTAACTCTGATTTACTAAACTTTGAGTGAATAGTTGTGGTTTATATCACGATTATCCACTCATTTTTGTTGTGTGAGAATCGTTTTTATGGAGGATAGGGGCTGGTGTGATTAAGTGCGTAGGCGCAGCCCACCATAGGCTATTGCTTTAGTACAATACCTGAAGTTCGTCAGTACAGCATTAAGAAGAAATCATCTATCCTTAGAAATCTGCTAAACTTCACGATTCTTAATCATGTCAGCTTACTCTTGTGGCTGACAGAAGTCACACAATCCAATAGGCTGATCTTAAAGTGGTAATTTTTCATAAAGCTCATCTGCACTAAAAGGCAGGCTTCGTTGTCCAGCACTTTTGGATTCTTGCCTATCTTCTCTTATCACTTGGCCCTTAATAGCTACCTATACAGAAAATGATCCTTAAAATCGTCCAGAACTTTGATAGCAGTTTCACTCTTGAAGCACAAGCTCAAGAAACTTTATTCAATTTATTGACCAGCGAAGCTTTCTTAAACCAAATTCGTCAACAATTACAGTGTGAGCAAGTTAAATTTATAGAATTACTTTTTCAACCAGTTCCTTACAGCTTAACTACCACTAAAGGAATGCCAGCAGAATTTGAAAAGTATCATGAATCTGATGAATATGCCATCATCAACGTTCCACCAAATTTTATGTTTAGTGCTAAGATTTTTAAACCCAGTCGCCTTTGTGCAATTTACCAAAAAGTTGATAATGGGTAATTTTCAAGATAGGTTTTCCCTAATTAGCAATTCTTAATTTTGTAGGCAGATAGTAAGTTTAATATTTGATGTATGGCTCTTGAAACGAATCTTTCTTCTTTGGCAGCCCTGGAATACATTCCTTACATTGACGATCGCGGTCAATTACCTGAACAATTTCAAAGTAAAATCGGGGTATATGCCATCTTTAACCAAGAAAAAGTACTCCAATTCGTAGGATATTCTCGTGATGTTTACCTCAGCCTCAAGCAGCATTTAGTCCGTCAGCCACAGCAATGCTATTGGGTAAAAGTTCAAACTATTGAACGCCCTAGTCGCACAATTTTAGAAAATACTGAAAATGCTTGGATTACTGAAAATGGTAGTGTGCCCTGGGGAAATGGGGATCAAAAAGAAAAATGGACTCATCCTATTGATGTCAAAGTTTTAATGACACCTGAAGAACAGGCAAATTATCAAAATCCAGCTAATGATGAATTAGCACAAATAAAAATTATTAAAAATGTGGCGCGGAGAGTAGAAGCAGAAATTTCAACGCAATTATTAAAAGTGCGTGGTTTGCAAATGCAAATTCGCTTCAATCCTAAATTGAAAGAAGAAGGTTTACTAGATTTGAAATGAAGATAGTTTTGGGGAAAATTATCTTAGGAATATTGCTTGTAATCTCCCATGACAATATAGCTGCTGAACGATCGCTATCAAGTTATTATCCACACACTGGGCGCTGGTGGATTTGGTGAAACCTATCTAGCAGAAGATACGTACCTACATACATCCGAAGCACCGTTGTGTGGTTAAATACTAAGACCGATTCACGACAATCCCAAAATTTACCAGTTAAGCTGTTACGCATTTAACTTGAACATTTACATGAAGGCTGATGACTGATGACGGTTAACCCTCATCAGTGTAAATTGCTGTCAAAATTAGAGCAGCAGAATGTAGAGCATATCAGCAAATATCAAGATTGTTACGGCTTGAGATATTTTAAAAGATAATATTTTCATAATTATAGCATTTCACAGAATATCTGATCTATACAGCGGTTCTCGTTTGCATAAAATACATTTTTAAATCTCACCCCTAACCCCTCTCTTTAGCAAGAAGAAGGGAGTATTTGCGTACCTAAAACACAAGATGAGGTTCAGGCTGTATTGCACTAAAGTGAGAACCTCTGTATTGGTAGGGGTATCACACACGATATATTTATTGCAAATATTCTTATAAGTGCTATACTTTTTTAAGTATATTAACTTGGACTTATCAAACGATTTATTGCTACTTATTAGATAATATCTAAGTTAGCTAGTGTAACATACCGGACAGATTACTAGATATTTAATAGCCTAAAATCGCTGGATATTAGAGGCTAATTCTAGCAAAATCTATATGCAGTTAGAGCGAAACTGTTTTTTTGTTACCCAAAGTCCATCTCTAGATACTAGGCAGTTTGAAAACCAGGCATTTATATATGATATATAAAATTGCTATCTCGAAGATTAGCAATCCATAAGTTAAAGAAATGCCATTTTTATATTTTCTTTGTTATTTTGTATTTAACGGGACAGTTCTTCCTCATTTGGTGGGCTTAAATAACAATTAGTTAAACCATTTCCCCCCAAAGATCCATGTAAATTCTTTGCTTTGTGCTTATTTTCCTTCCTAACTTACAAGCACAATGCAAATTGACCAGATAGATTACATGGTAATATTCCAAATCGGCAAATAGTTCATCTACACAAGGAAAACCTTGCCTACGACTATGCTTAAAACAATTAATCAGCGTATTTTTCTGCCTGCTTTTATTAGCCCTTTAGAAGAAAAGAATCAAAAAGGTAGTAAAAAGCAATTTACTAGACCGAAATTAGATTTACTGCAACCATTACGCCAATGGCTAGACAAAATTGAAATTCAGAATCGGAAATTAGCCAAATTGATTGCTAAAGTGATCCCCGCCCAGTGTCCATTCGAGCGCGATATCACGCTTTTTGGTCGCAAAATAGCTCACATTCCGCCAATGTGCAAGCTTAATCCGCTTTATAACGAACTTGTCTATTTGCGTTTTCGCGCTTTGTGTTATCTAGTAGATCAGTGTGGAGAGGATATTCAATCCTACTGCTGAAGATAACTAGAGAAAACACAATATGGGCATTAAAATTGAGCATCAACCCCAACAAGAACGCCTCAATGAATTGGGTGTCTTTAAATGGGAAATTTGGGAAAAGGAAGTCTCAAAATTCCCTTGGACTTATGATTCTCAAGAAACTTGCTACTTTTTAGAAGGTGACGTACTTGTTACTCCTGATGGTGGACAACCAGTGCAAATGGGTAAAGGCGATTTGGTGACTTTTCCTGCTGGTATGTCTTGCACATGGGAAATTACAAAGGACGTGAAAAAGCATTATTACTTTGATTAATCAACAGAAAAGCGTGATCCCCTTTGTTTAGTTGATGATCTAGAAGATGAAAATCTCATAACTTAGCTGAGATTTCAACTACAGGGCGATTTGCAGTAAGTGTTGTAAGATAAAGTGACAGAATTGGTAAATTGCTTATATCCATATCTGTCAAAACTTGTTGCAACTACATCTCCTAAACAATATTTGTAGAAATAAATAGTCTCATTTTCTGCAAATTTTGCAGGAAGTTCTTGCCTAGTTGGTGACCGATAACTAAAAATATGAAAGCCATCTATAAGATCCCCGACTTCTTTGAGAAGCCGGGGATCTTATTATTGAAATTTATTATAGCGATCGCCACCACTGTTAATCTTAGGAGTTCATAATCGTGTTAGTGGGAGTTTAATTACAGAAGATGCTGTTTAGCAGAAAAAGATTTTGTCCCACCGCCATTTTATTGAGGAAAATCATCAAAAATGTTACTGCATTTAAGTACTTGGCCAGAAGTCGAAGCTTATTTACAGCAGTCCAAGGGGATTATTTTCCCTATTGGTTCCACAGAACAACATGGGCCAACCGGGTTAATTGGTACTGATGCCATTTGTGCAGAAGCGATCGCATCTGGTGTAGGTGATGCAACTCAAGCGATCGTTGGCCCTACAATCAATGTGGGGATGGCATTGCACCATACTGCTTTTCCTGGTTCAATCAGTCTGCGTCCTAGCACTTTAATTCAAGTAGTGCGAGATTATGTAACTTGTTTAGCTAAAGCTGGTTTTAGCAAGTTCTACTTTATTAACGGACACGGCGGTAATATCGCCACCCTCAAAGCAGCTTTTTCAGAAACTTACGCGCATTTAGAAGATTTGCAGATTCCCAATGCTCAACAGGTGCAATGTCAAGTGGCAAACTGGTTTATGTGCGGTTCTGTATATAAGCTAGCTAAAGAATTATATGGGGATCAAGAAGGTTCTCATGCAACGCCAAGTGAAGTAGCCCTCACCCAGTACGTTTATCCAGAGGCGATTAAGCAAGCACCTCTTTCACCAGAAGTTGCAAGCGGATACAGGATTTATAGCGCAGCAGACTTTCGAGCGCGTTATCCAGATGGACGCATGGGATCAAATCCGGGTTTAGCAACCCCTGAACACGGTAAGCAATTTTATGATTTGGCGGTGAAAGAACTTAGCAGTGGGTATTTGGAATTTGTGAACGCAGAATAAAGCGCTAGTTTTAGCCCGGATGGCAAACGCATTCTCACC
Organism: Nostoc desertorum CM1-VF14; assembly: GCA_019359245.1. Taxonomy (GTDB): domain Bacteria; phylum Cyanobacteriota; class Cyanobacteriia; order Cyanobacteriales; family Nostocaceae; genus Nostoc; species Nostoc desertorum. The sequence continues at coordinate 74,018 of JAHHHR010000005.1, forward strand.
GCCAGTTTAGACAACACCGTGCGGGTGTAGGACATTGGTGGTAAGCAAAGTGCCGAACTCAAAGAGCATACTGGAATTTACGCTACAGGAGATTTGCCCTCTTGGGCGATTGGTGCAAGCCTGTCGTCTAACGGCGAGTCTATGAATGTGGAATCCCCTCACTAATAGGCACGGGGAGTGTCAAGTCGCTTCTCTACGAGACGCTGCGCGAACGCTCCAATTAAAAATTAAAAATTTTAGTGTTAGCTCTGAACTCACCACTAATTGTTCGCGTAGCGTCCCGTAGGGAAGACCGCCACAATCAAAGATTGTCGCGGGGGCTGTACCTAGAATTAATTAATTCAAAATTATTTTTATTCTTCTTAACAGAATTTTGAATTTTGCATTTTGAATTCAAAAAAGGTCAAAATAGTATTTCCACGCTGATAAATTAAAGGAGATTGTGACCACTACACTACACTGGCAAGAACGGGTTGGTAATCAAAGGGATTGGGTTTGGCGCGGTTGGCAAACTCGCTATACTTACATTCGCGCTGCCCAAAATAATCACAAGACAACACCCTTGATATTGCTACATGGCTTTGGCGCTTCCATTGGTCATTGGCGACATAATTTAGAGGTTTTGGCTGAACATCACACAGTTTACGCCATCGATATGCTGGGTTTTGGCGCTTCAGAAAAAGCCGCAGCTAATTACAGCATCGAACTCTGGGTTGAGCAGGTTTACGACTTTTGGAAAACATTTATCCGTCAACCAGCGATATTAATAGGCAATTCCAACGGTTCACTGATTTCTATGACCGCCGCCGCCACTCACCCCGATATGGTGCTGGGTATGGTGATGATGAGTTTACCCGACCCTTCTCTAGAGCAAGAAGCAATCCCGCTTGTGCTGCAACCGATTGTCAGAGCAATTAAAAATATTGTCGCTTCGCCGTTGATTCTGAAACCCGTGTTTAACTTCGTGCGCCGTCCTGGCGTGCTACGCCGCTGGGCTAGTCTTGCCTACGCTAACCCAGAGGCGATTACTGATGAACTTATAGAAATTTTAGCTGGCCCTCCCCAAGATAAAGGTTCAGCGAGGGCTTTTAGTGCTTTATTCAAAGCTGCGATCGGAATTAACTTTAGTCCCAGTGTCAAAACGGTGTTACCAACCTTAACAATTCCCATGTTGTTAATTTGGGGACAAAAGGATCGGTTTGTTCCCCCAGCGCTGGCTAGCCAATTCGCCCAATATAACGACAAGTTGGAAGTGCTGAATTTAGAAGACGTGGGTCATTGTCCCCATGATGAATGCCCGGAACAAGTCAACCAAGCTATTTTAGATCGGATTGAAAGGTGGGTTAGCGTAGGCGCAGCCAGCCGCAGGCATCACCAAGCATCACTTACTCCTTAAATAATTATGCAATGGGAGCGTAGGCGTAGCCCGCCGTAGGCATCGCGCCAATCAATACCTTTCCCACTATTAAATTTTGAATTGTTTAACACCTAGCCGATCGTGGCTTGGTTAGTGTCAACATCTGTAGCGCCATGCACAGAACGAGCTACAGAAACCATCTTGTTGAGAATGTCTTGACTGGGAACTTTACCTTTCAACACCACAGTACTACCCGTTTGAGCAACCCAAAGAGTATTAATATCATCGAGTTGGGGATCTTGATCAAATGCCAAGGCTACCCGCTTTGCCAACCCACTTTGGTCGTATTCACCACTTAAGCCTAGACGTTCTGGGGGTATTGATTGAGTAGCAGTAGACGCGATATTAGTATTAGGAGCTTGTGCTACTGACTGCGGAGTAGGATTTACCTGTGCATTTTGAGGTTTTTCCATTCCAAATAGTCTTTTTAACCAACCCATAAAAACTTTTCTCCTTTAGAGACTCATTAAATCTGAGTATAAAAGCTTTACACAAATCCCACATCTGCCAAAGAAAAGAGATGCATTCAATGAAATTACTCCTTCCAGGATGATTTTTGCTCAATTTTTATCTCTAGAGAATGCAATGAGTGCAGCTATTGAGTTTACAATAATAGGTCGCACTGACAATTAGTGCAGTAGTACGCCACAACAGAAATCAACATACATTTGACAAAATGTCAAGAGTTTATAACTCAAGGAATTTTGAATTTTGAATGAGTGAATTCTGCAAAGCAGTACTAGTGTCTGCGTTCCTCCAATCCTGTGCTAGCCTCTGTTGGCGAAGATGAAACATACCCTTTCAGTTCTCGTAGAAGATGAGGCGGGTGTTCTTTCCCGCATTTCTGGTTTATTCGCCCGTCGCGGCTTTAATATTGAAAGCCTTGCTGTTGGCCCTGCTGAACAGGGAGGAGTTTCCCGAATCACGATGGTTGTACCTGGTGATGATCGCGTTATTGAGCAACTCACAAAACAACTATACAAGTTAGTCAATGTCCTTAAGGTACAGGATATTACCGAAACTCCTTGCGTAGAGCGGGAATTGATGCTTGTGAAGGTGAATGCTAGTAGCAGCAATCGCTCAGAAGTGATCGAACTATCTCAGATTTTCCGGGCGCGAGTTGTGGACGTAGCCGAAGATTCTCTCACCTTAGAAGTTGTGGGAGATCCAGGTAAAATGGTAGCGATCGTGCAAGTGTTGCAAAAATTTGGTTTAAGAGAAATCGCCCGCACTGGCAAAATTGCCCTGACTCGTGAATCGGGTGTGAATACCGAGTTACTCAAGTCTTTGGAAGCAAAAGTTTAGTTGGCAACTTAAATAAAGGCTTGTAAATAATCAACTTGTGGGGGCGCAAAAGTCAAAATGTAACGAATGCACTACTAGCATAAAACAAAGACGCAAAAGCACTCTCTGCGCCTCTGCGTCTCTGCATCAGATATTCTCTACTTACACCATTTCAGACGAAGCCTGCACCATCTGCTGAGGCTGTGGCTGGAACATAAACAACGAGTACACCACATCTCGGCGGATGTTGACCATCATATCCAAGAAGAGTTCGTAACCCTCGCTCTTATACTCAATTAATGGGTCTTTTTGCCCATAGCCACGTAATCCTACCGATTCGCGCAAAGCATCCATTTGTTGCAGGTGTTCCCGCCACAGAGTATCAATGCGTTGCAAAATAAAGAAGCGTTCTGCTTGACGCATAAGTCCGGGTTGAACTTGGTCAATCTGCGCTTCTTTGAGGTCGTAAGCAATCCGCACCTGTTCATGGAGGAAGGCTTTAATCTCGCCAACAGACATATCCTCTAATTGATTTGGCTGCAAATCCGCTAGCAGATAGACAAATTCTTTAACTTTCTCAACCAGCTTTTCTAACTCCCACTCTTCTGAGGGTAAGTCTACGTTGATATAGTAATCAACGATGTCATCCATCGTTTTTTCGGCGTACTTGATTACCTGTTCTTTCAAGTCTTGACCTTCTAACACCCGCCGACGTTCAGCATAAATAGCACGACGTTGATTATTCATCACCTCGTCATACTCAAATACCTGCTTACGAATGTCGTAGTAGTAGGTTTCAACTTTTTTCTGTGCGCCTTCCAAACTGCGGGTGAGCATCCCAGATTCGATGGGCATATCTTCTTCCACTTGGAAAGCATTCATTAACCCAGCGACGCGATCGCCTCCAAAAATCCGTAGTAGGTTATCCTCTAAACTGAGGAAGAATCTCGTGGTTCCAGGGTCACCTTGTCTTCCTGCACGTCCGCGCAATTGGTTATCAATCCGCCGCGATTCGTGGCGTTCTGTACCAATTACGTGCAAACCGCCGATTTGCACTACCTCATCATGTTCGCGGGTAGTAAATTGTTCATATTCCTGCTTAACACGGTTGTAAGCTTCCCGCAATTTCTGAATTACAGGGTCATCAATGGGAGCTTTTTCTGCGGCTACAGCTACCTTTTCTTCAGCTTCCAATTCTGGTAAGCTGCGATCGCCATATTCACGCACCGCAATTTCTACTGCATCTTTAAGTAGTTTTTCTGTTTCTTTTGTTAACTGGGTGGGGAAAATTTCTGGTGAAGCCCGCCAAGTTTTGACTTTTTTGCCAGGGACAAAGCCTTGACCACCTCCATGTCCTGTAGGCAATCCGGCTGGTCTTTGAACGCCAAAGCTATCTTCATCTTCTGGCATGACGATTCGGGGCATGAAGTATTCCCGCAGCTTCAGACGTGCCATGTACTCGGAGTTACCACCCAAAATAATGTCTGTACCTCTACCAGCCATGTTAGTAGCAATGGTTACAGCACCTTTTCGTCCAGCTTGGGCGACGATTTCCGCCTCACGCTCGACGTTCTCCGGACGGGCGTTGAGTAATTCGTGGGGAATCGCCAATTCCTTCAGCAGTCGGCTGAGAAGTTCAGATTTTTCTACACTAGTGGTTCCTACTAATACGGGTCTGCCGAGTTCGTGCATTTCGGCACATTCTCTAGCGATCGCACCCCACTTGCCCGGTTCTGTCTTAAAGACCATATCAGACAAGTCTTCGCGTCTTCTGTCACGGTTGGTAGGAATTACCGCAACTTCCAATTTGTAAATTTTTTCAAATTCCGGTTCTTCTGTTTTTGCTGTTCCGGTCATTCCACCAAGCTTTGGATACAGCAAGAACAGATTTTGATAAGTAATTGTCGCTAGAGTTTGAGTTTCTGGCTGAATTTCTACGTGTTCTTTGGCTTCAATCGCCTGGTGTAGTCCATCACTCCAACGCCGTCCAGGTAGCACCCGACCGGTAAATTCATCCACAATTACCACTTCGTCATTGCGGACGATGTAATTTACGTCTTTAAGGAAAAGTTCTTTGGCTTTAATTGCATTGAAAACGAAGTGCGCCCAAGGATCTTCTGGGTCAAATAAATCTGTGACTCCCAAAAGATTTTCGGATTCTGCAAAACCTTCATCTGTCAATAGCACGTTACGAGCTTTTTCATCTACATCATAATGCTCGTCTTTTTTGAGTGTAAATGCGATTTCAGCAGCTTGCAGATACTTTTCTGTAGGTCTTTCTACCTGCCCAGAAATAATTAGCGGTGTCCGTGCTTCATCAACTAAAATCGAGTCTACCTCGTCAATCACGCAATAATTGAACGGGCGTTGCACCACATCTGCCATTGATGTCGCCATGTTATCCCGCAGGTAGTCAAACCCTACTTCGCTGTTGGTGACATAAGTAATATCACAGTCGTAGTTTTTTTGGCGTTCACTGGGAGTCATGGTTGACTGGATTAGCCCCACACTCAGCCCCAAGAATCGATGCACCTGTCCCATCCATTCAGCATCCCGACGAGCCAGGTAATCGTTCACAGTGACGACGTGTACACCTTTACCAGTCAGGCCATTTAAATAACTTGGTAAAGTTGCTACAAGCGTTTTACCCTCGCCGGTTTTCATTTCGGCAATTTGCCCTACATGCAAAATGATACCGCCAAGGAGTTGAACATCAAAGTGCCGCAAGCCTAAGACTCGCCGTCCTGCTTCCCGGACAACGGCGTAAGCTTCAGGCAATAGGTCATCCAGAGTTTCGCCTTTGGCAAACCGTTGTTTAAATTCAACGGTTTTACCTTTTAACTCATCATCGGAAAGAGCCTTAATTTCTTCCTCTAGAAGGTTAATTTCAGTAACAGAAGGTTGATATTTTTTAAGCTTACGAGCGTTGGGGTCGCCCAACAAAAGTTTTAGCATGGCAGATTATAGAACTGAATCAAGGGGGATGGGGATTAAAGGGTCGGCATTGATTATAAACATTTAACCCAACCCAACCGTCTTGGTTGTGGATGGGTGTCAAATCAGAATTAACTCAAAAACAGGAGAAAAACTAGGCAATCAGTTTACTAAATGATTGGTTTTAACTCTTATCTTATATTTAGTCTTTCTTCATAGTATCATTTTGCCCCCAGATGGGGCCAGAGAAGGAGTGGGGGAGAAAAGGGGAGAATTCTTTCCCCCTGCTCCCTGCTCCCTTGCCTCTTTTTCATCTCTTAACTTTTCACTTCCATTCTGCTGTCAGGCGGCGGAAATTGTAATCATTAGCACTGGGATGACAGCTAACACAGCTACCAAGCTGGACGGGACGTGGTAACTTAACTTCTGGATGCAAAGCTTTGAAATAACGCGAATTATTAAGGCGATAGGGTGTTTCTTCGTCGTCTAGCTGGACACGGGAGAAAGTCGAAAGATATTTCCACACCAAGATGCGCGGCGGATCGACTAAAGGCTTTAGCTGTGCGCCGTAGTGCTGCGAGTCTTGCAGAAGATTTTTCCAAGTTTGGGTGGGTAAAACGGCTGGTGGTAAGGCGATGTGGCACGTGGAGCAGTTTTCCAAATACAGTTCTTGCCCTAGTTGGTACTGTGCAGGCACTACGTCAACAGTGCCAATTTCGGCGGTAGGAGTAGCACTTTGGGCATTAGTTGCCAAGGCTAGAAGCCAACCCATAGCTAGGCTCCACGTTACAATTACCAGAAGTAAACCGAAAAATTGGCGTTTGAATTGGCGTTCGGCGCTTTGCTGTAGCGCTTGGCGTTGGCGTAGCCCGCCGTAGGCATCGCGGATTTTGCGCTTCACAAAAATTGACATTCCTCACATTCCCAAATACTTAGAAGTGCCTTACTTTAATACAGGTGGCATTGAATTTCAGATTTTGTTAGTAGTATTTCAAGAAAAAGCAATTAGATCAAAATTGAGAAACAACTATTATCTACCTTTTTTACTTTAAGGAATAGAAACCGATCGCAATAATCGCTCAACAACGGTTCTTGCATTCCGCCCTCCTCTTGGGATAAGGCGATGGCAAAGAACGTGAGGGACGAGAAATTTCACATCATCGGGAATGACATAATCACGCCCTAATAGAAAAGCTAGCGCTTGGGCAGCCCGTTGTAATGCTAATGTGCCACGTGGACTGACACCGAGGGCGATTTCTTCATCTTGCCGTGTTGCCCGCACCAATTCGAGGATGTACTGTTGCAAGGAAGTTGCCACTTTTACTTGAGAGCAGAGGTGACGCAATTCCTGTACTTCTGCCAAGGTAATGCAAGGCTGCAAATTACCAACCTTCACACCATTTTGGAGATTTTGCAGCATTTGGAGTTCTTCTGGCTCGGAAGGATAGCCCAAACTCAGCGACAGCATAAACCGATCCATTTGCGCTTCCGGCAGGGGAAAAGTACCTTGATACTCAATAGGGTTTTGGGTGGCAATGACAAAGAAGGGCTGGGGAACTGCACGAGAGACACCATCGACTGTTACTTGATGCTCTTCCATAACTTCCAGTAAAGCTGACTGAGTGCGGGGTGTAGCGCGGTTAATTTCATCAGCTAGGAGAATATTGGTAAAGACTGGCCCAGAAAGAAAAGTAAATTCGCCGCTTTTTGGGTTCCAGATGTTGGTGCCAGTAATGTCAGTTGGCAGTAAATCGGGAGTACATTGTAGCCGTTGAAATTTGCCATCCAGCGAACGAGCTAAGGATTTAGCAAGAAGAGTTTTACCAACACCTGGGACATCTTCTAAGAGGGCATGACCACCACCTAGTAAGGCTACTAGCACTAGGCGTATTGCCTCAGCTTTGCCAACGATGGTAAGAGCCAAGTTTTGTGTTAAAACGTCAATTTTTTCTCTCATGCAGTGTGGGGAGTGGGGAATTGGGAATTGGGCATTGAAAACATGAGTTAATAACCCATGTCTCATGCCCTATCTATTGTTCCCACTCAGCATTCAAAATTTCTTTAGCAACAACGCAGTCAAGTTGAATTTGTGTTTTCAGGGCTTCTAAGGAAGCAAATTTTTGTTCAGGGCGCAAAAATTTCACTAGTTCCACAGCCAGTTTTTTGCCATACAAATCACCAGACCAATCGAATAAATGTACTTCCGCAGATGAATAAGTACCATTTACAGTTGGGCGATTACCAATATTCATTACACCCAAGCTCTCACTAGGAGCAGTATCTGATGTTTCAGTGAGAATAAAAACGCGGACAGCATAAACTCCTTGGCGGGGCACAAACTTTTCTTTTGGTAGTTGGAGGTTAGCAGTAGGAAAGCCAATTGTTCTGCCTAATTGTTGACCTTGAACGACAACACCAAGGAGAGTGTAGGGGCGTCCGAGTAGTAGATTTGCGTTTTCGATATCGCCTTGCTCAAGGGTTTGACGGATTAATGAAGTGCTAATGCGGGCGTCTTGAGTTGGAGTAGTACTGACGCAACTGCTTTCGGTGGGCGAGTTACCTGTATAAGTTTGTAAGGGAACGATGGTAACGGGGATATTGTGCTTGGCGGCGATTAATTGCAAATCTTTAGCAGTACCACTGCGCTTTTCGCCAAAACAAAAATCCTGCCCAATGCTAATTCGCTGGCATCGCAGTTGTTGCACAAGAATTTTTTCGACGAATTTTTCGGGAGTTAAAGCAGATAATTCTTTGTCAAAGGGTAGTAGTACCAGCTGTTCTACCCCAAGCGATCGCAATTGTTGGACTTTTTCATCCAGTGGCGTTAACAAAGTCCGGGGTTGCCCCGTAAAAAATTCCTGTGGATGGGGGTCAAAGGTGACAACTGTTGAGTAGGTATATTCTTTATTCGTTAGTTGTTGATTTTCCTTTGACTGCGGACTACTAGCTACTGACAACTGACCATCAGCGTGCAAGACTGGTTGAATTACCCTTTGATGACCAAGATGAACACCATCAAACTTGCCAAGGGCAACAGCAGTCGGCGTTAGCAGCCCTTCGCTCGAAGAAGCAACCCACACAGAACACCCATTTTTAGACAAATTTAGCACGTGGATTCTGAGATTTTAGGTTTATTTTAGCTATCAGCAGGAAGCTACCTTATAGTAAACCGCCTTGAGGAGTACAGGTTTTCTAGTAGCAACTTGTAATTTGTCATTTGTCATTTGTCATTTGTCATTTGTCCTTTGTTCTCTCTTACAAAATTTCTACTCTTAAGCAAGCTAGCAAGAGCGTCTCGTAGAGAAGCCAGACGCTCTCTACAAGACGATGTGCGTAGCTAGCTTGCTAGGGGATGCGGACTCGACGAATCGCTACTCTATCGCCGGAAGTCGGCGCACCCTGCGGGATCTTGCTACAGATTTTGCGCTTTGTCCAATGACTAATGACCAATCACCAATGACCAATGACTGCTGAAAGCTTCTGATCACCAATCTAATCTAAAATCTCCAATTCCTCCGATCGCAATCTTTAGGTAGAAAACTTACTAACAGGAAAAGATTCTGATAAGGCAACTGAGGTGGAAATCTGAAGTTCCATCCCTTCCCGTGCCATGATGGCTCCAGGAAATTGCGCCGCTACTTGTTTCCCTACATTGTCCAAAAAGTCATCATTGTGGGCGGGGTCGTGGTGGTAAATCACCAGAGTTTTGACGTTAGCAGCTTGTGCCACTTTCACTGCTTCTTGCCAGGTTGAATGTCCCCAGCCAATTTTTGGGGTTTTTGAGGAATGGTATTCTTCGTCTGTGTAAGTGGAATCGTAAATCAGGATGTCGGCATTACGAGCTAGCCACAGCACATTGTCATCGAGTCGGTCGGGGAAATGTTCGGTATCGGTAATATAAGCAGCAGCACCACCACGCCAACTGACACGGTATCCTATAGCTTCACCTGGATGGTTTAAAGGTGCTGTTTCTACGGAAACGTCATCAATTTGTATTGGTTGCCCCGGTCGAATGTCGTAGAAATTTAAATTAGCTTGCATAATCTGCAAGGGTACGGGAAAGTTCGGGTGCAACATTTGGTCATTGAGGCGCTGTTCTATGGTAGAACCATCAGGTGCGATCGCGCCGTAGATATGAAAGTCATTCCCCTTCACAAACCCTGGGGTAAAGAAGGGAAAACCCTGCATATGATCCCAGTGAGAGTGTGTAAAAAATATATGAGCTTCTAACGGCATTTGGCGCAATAACGATTGCCCCAAAACATGTAGTCCCGTGCCTGCATCGAAAATTAAGCGTTTATCGCCCGCTTGCATTGATATGCAAGGGGTATTACCGCCATAACGAACGGTGTGTGGCCCTGGACTGGGGATGCTGCCGCGAACGCCCCAAAATTGTACGCTAAATTGGTTCTCTATCCTAGACATGGGTGTTGCTTGCTGGACTGAGCGGGCGATAAGTGGAAAAATTGTTACTTATTTTGTCTAAGTTTATGCTGCCTCACCGATTTTGTTAGAGGGAGGATTTCTTGGTAAAACAGCATACACCGTTTCTGGCTGATTGTGTAAATGTAGATCAAATACCCTCAAGTGGGATTTTCGCGTTTTTGGGGTGGATGTGTATCGGTTATTTCAAGAGTGCCCCTACGTTATAGCCTACATTTTTCTCTGATGCATTTAAATAACTCTAGTTTTATTCTGATAAATCAAATGATTCATGAAAAATTGAATTCCCAATCAGATAATTTATCTAACCCATCTGCGTAAGTAAGATTGTATTGTAACGGAGTTATACTGATGTAGTTTTTACGTACAACATGCACATCTAACGGTACATTTTGAGGCAGATTTAATCCGGTTAGGGGTTCTACATCCTCAATTACCTCTCCGGTTAACCAGTAGTACGTTTTTCCACGAGGATCAACTCGTTTATCAAATACATCAATGTAATGCCGTAGGCCTTGACGGGTAAGAGTAACTCCGGCAATTTCTTCCCATTTGACCGCAGGAATATTGACGTTGAGCAACATTAAATCTGGCAGAGGTTTTTGGGCTAACTGGTCTACGAGAATTTTGGCAAACTTAGCAGCAGGTTGAAAGTCTTTAGATGTGTGACTAATAAGACTTAGGGCTACACTCGGAATGCCTTCAATTAAACCTTCCATTGCCGCCGAAACAGTGCCAGAATACAAGATTTCAGTTCCCAAATTCGCACCTTGATTAATGCCAGAGAGAACCAAATCAGGGGGAGTATCTAGCAAAGCCCACAGCGCTAATTTGACGCAATCTGAAGGCGTACCATCGCAAGCCCAAGCTTTGACAGCAGGATGAAAAATTGATTCAACAATTTCGGCGCGAATGGGTTGGTGTAGAGTTAATCCGTGTCCAGTTGCCGATCGCTCTCGATCTGGGCAAACTACACTGACATCATGACCTGCCTCTGCCAAGCAGTTCGCTAAGGTACGAATCCCCAAAGCAGAAATGCCGTCATCGTTGCTAATTAGTAATTTCATAGTCATTAGTCATTGGTCACTTGTACTGAGGGTACTCCTACGGAGAAGCCAGCTACGCGAACGCTTAGAGCGCAGCCTCTGTCTGCGACACGCTACGCGAACGTAGAGAAGTATTGCTCATTAGTTATTTGTTATTTGTTATTAGCTATTTGTCAATGTCTGAGGTCACAAGCAGCAAAAAAACATTTATTTATACTGACTAGTACACTGTGACGCAAGTTTGCCTACCTCTAACAAGGGGGTTTTGCACCTTGCCTGTAAGTTGATTTATCGAGCAGTTCACAGCTTTTGACTATAAACTAATGACTAATGGCTAATGACTAATAACTAATGACTAGCAATTTAGAAGCTCAACTTTTAGCACTGCGGCAGGAAGGAGAAAAAGCGATCGCAGCCGCCGAAACCCTAGAACGTCTGGAAGAACTCAGAGTTAACTATCTGGGTAAAAAAGGTGAACTGGGGGCACTGTTGCGAAGTATGGGGCAGATGAGTGCAGAGGAACGACCGAAAATTGGAGCGATCGCCAATACAGTAAAAGAATCTCTGCAAACTAGTCTAGACCAGCAACGCGACGCTCTGGAAGCCGCGCAAATTCAGGTACAGCTAGAGGCGGAAACGCTGGATGTAACTATGCCGGGAATTTACAGCCCCCAAGGTCGCATTCATCCCCTCAATGGTATTATCGACCGGGCACTGGATATCTTTGTTGGTATGGGCTACACCGTGGCTCAAGGACCAGAGATGGAAACAGATTACTATAATTTCGAGGCTCTTAATACCCCGCCAGACCACCCTGCCCGTGATATGCAGGATACCTTCTACCTGCCAGATGGCAATCTTTTACGCACTCATACCTCGTCAGTGCAAATCCGTTACATGGAAAGAGAAGATCCACCAATTCGGGTTGTGGCTCCAGGGCGGGTTTATCGGCGAGATAATGTAGATGCGACTCACTCGGCTGTTTTCCATCAAATAGAACTTTTAGCCATTGATGAGGGGCTAACTTTTACAGACCTCAAAGGTACAATTAAGGTATTTTTACAAGCAATATTTGGCGATTTACCAATTCGGTTCCGCGCTAGTTATTTCCCGTTTACCGAACCATCGGCTGAGGTGGATTTGCAGTGGAATGGGCGCTGGCTAGAGGTAATGGGCTGCGGTATGGTCGATCCAAATGTACTTAAGTCTGTGGGTTATGATCCAGAAGTTTATACAGGGTTTGCTGCCGGTTTTGGTGTAGAACGCTTTGCAATGGTGTTACATCAAATCGATGATATTCGTCGCTTGTATGCTAGTGATTTGCGGTTTTTGCAGCAATTTTAAGCATATGTAATGTTTATGTACTGCAAGCAAGGTAACAATAAACAATGACCTCAATTTCCAGGTTAGATCAAGTTCTAGAAAGTATCGAAAACTTATCAGTAGATGAACAAGAAACATTAATTGATCTGATAACCCATCGGTTGGCAGAACGGCGGCGTTCTGAAATTGCTGCTAACATCGCTCAAGCACAAGTAGAATACCAGTCGGGAAAAGTTTTCCGTGGAACTGTTACTCAAATAATGGATGAGTTACGCAAGTGATAACTGTAGTTTTGGCATCATCGTTTAAACGAGCATTTAAGCGATTGGTACGACGACAGCCAGAATTACAAGAGCGGATTGGAGAGCGGTTAGCACTACTAACCGCCGATCTATTTGATCCATTGTTGCAGACTCATAAACTTAAAGGCAAACTGTCTGGAGCTTGGGCGTGTTCAGTGGACTATGATTGTCGCATTGTCTTTAACTTCGTGCAAAATATAGAATCTGGGGAAGAAGAAATTTTGCTAATTGATATCGGCACTCATGATGAAGTGTACTGAATTGTAGGTGCTGTTGCAGAAAGCCGATTTGCAGTCAATAGTGCGATCTCTTCTACTATTTTCCCAGAATTTCAGCTAACTGTAGAGCAAGTACTTAATGCTGGAGAAAGCAATTAGTGAGTTGTCTGCGAGGAATTAATGGCGTTGAACTCAATATCTTAACCATTTGGATGGTTGCAAACGATACAACCAAATTTGTCACCTTAGTGCCAAATTAAGGAGCCAACTCATGAAGGTACAGCACCCCCTATTCTCTCAAGTTGCCTTAGCGCAAGACTTACCAGAATACAATCTAAAGCGAGGAAATGTTGCAACAATTGTGGAATATTACCCCATGCCTGAAGGGGAAGAGGATGGGTATAGTCTGGAAGGGTTTGATCTGCCCCATGTGACGATCGAAGTACCAGCATCTCAAATTATCCCCATTGCCCAGTGGCAGCAAGAAGAAATGATTTTAGCTTTTCATAGATAAAATTTTATTTTCTTTCTTTACGCGAATTTACTTTCCGCTCTGGTCTGATGACCGAATGAACATATCTTTCAAAACATCCTTCTAAATTGGCTCCTTTGAAGTTAACTTCTTTAAATTTAGTTTTCTTTAAATTGGCTCCTTTCAAATTGGCTCCACCTAAATTTGCACCCCACAAACTAGCTTTACTCAGATTTGCTCCCTGTAAATTAGAATATGTTAAGTTTGTATCCCACAGTCTAGCTCCTTGAAGATTTGCCCTTTGAAGGTTAGCTCTACTCAAGTTGGCATCTCTCAGATTAGTATTTTGTAGGTTTGCTCCTTCGAGATTAGCTCCATGAAAATTGATACCACTTAAGTTTGCTCCTTGGAGATTAGCATTTTGTAAGTCAACGTATGCTAGATTAGTCTTTTCAAGTAAACTATATGAACTAATCAAAGATACCACTCTCTGAGCAGTATCCAAATTTGGTGATCGAATGTACAAATGAGAGTTGGATTTGCAAGTATTGTTTAACAGCTTTACCTCATTATCATCAATTTCTTCTAAAGTTTTTACAAGATTGTCATATAGCTCATAGCGCAACCACCAAATAGACCACTCATCAAAACTAAAAGTATTCAAGATAGTTTGCAAATCTTTTTTTATAAGGTTGATTATATCAGTCCATTCACTATTTACTAATTCTACACCTATCAAAAGCGCCAAATTTTCTCGCACTTCATCTGATTGAAGTAAATTAGCAATTTTATAGACTATTTGAGTCTCATTATCTACTTTTATTAGCCTACAACGAGCGATCTCCAATAAAATAGCTTTTGCAAAAGCTTCGAGTGAGTTTAGTGAAAAATCTGTAATTAATTGATTCTTATCAAAGATGTGTATCATTTTTAAACTCCCCAAACACACATTGTAGATGCTTGACTTGTGCCTCTTATTCAGTTTTCCCATTAGCGGGTGCTAAATCACACGTATAAACTTCGATTAAAAATAAATAATATTGGTAAACCAGATGAAGCTATCTAAGAGGTGCAAGGGCGCACGTTTCTTGTGCTGTCGCTGCTATTGCTTCTGGTAAAAGCCTTGATATATACGCCTCAAGATACTTAGAATTTTGCACTAAAAGTAAGTAAACATGAGCAAACGAATATATATTTAGTTTTGTAAAAACGGTGAAAGAACGTATTTGTAAGGTGGGTGCTAAATTTACATACTTATAAATTTTCTCGCCTGCTTACTTGGTATCTTTTCTAGTTCTCAATTTAAGTCTATTTACGATATTTCATTAGCCAAATTTTATTTATGCTACAAATGTAGTCATTAAATTTGCTATATACTCATGAACGCCATTGAACTAATAAATTTTACTTTATCAAAATATAAATTAGATCCTAGCAATCAACATTATTTAGTCATAGTAGATGCAATGCAAAAGTATCAGGCTAATCCTCCTGATATCATTAATAATGATATGAAGGATGCAAAGTATAGATCAAAGTATGAAAATTTAACAACAAATAAACAGTTTGATTTTGAAAAAGATAGATTAATCAGTTTAGATGATTTATTTTATAAATTTATCAGGTGTCCTAACGGTATAACTTCTGAGAATTTTAAACAAGCATTAACAGAATATGAAAATGAATTTATAAAAAATCCTAACATTATAGATCCATTTGACATTTAGCGATTTTCTGGTTTAGCAAAGCCATCAGCCGATGAAATTAGGAATCAGTTGTTGTATGGATAAATCCTTCCAAATTAAAAATATTCAGGTGGTTAGTGTCATTCACTGACCACCTTTTTGAAACTTTATTTCACTATTCCTGAATGACCGGGGATATCTGCCAAAGGTTCAAATCTGCCACCTAAATATTTGGCGAGAAACTCCTCTACGATCGCAAAAAAGTGCAACCGATTTTCTGGTCTGGCAAAACCATGTCCTTCATCTGTATAAAGCGCATATTTCACTGGTAAACCAGCCTGCTGCATTGCATTGACAATTTGATCGCTTTCTGATTGTTTCACTCGCGGATCATTTGCACCTTGACCGATGAGTAAAGGTTTTTGAATTCGGTCAGCGAAAAATAAAGGCGATCGCGATTTCAAAAATTCCTCTTCTGTCTCTAAGTTACCGACACGATGAGAAAGCATTGCCTTCAATGGTTCCCAATAAGGCGGTATAGTTTCTATTAAAGTAATCAGGTTACTTGGCCCCACAATATCCACACCAGCCGCAAAGATTTCTGGTGTAAAAGTTAACCCTACTAGAGTCGCGTAACCACCATAAGAACCGCCCATAATCGCAATCTTTTGCGGGTCGGAAATACCTTTTTCTACCAGCCAGTTCACGCTGTCAATCAAGTCATCGTGCATTTTACCAGCCCATTCACGATTTCCGGCATTCAAAAATGCTTTACCATAACCAGTGGAACCGCGAAAATTCACTTGCAGAACAGCATAGCCCCGGTTAGCTAGCCATTGCGCTGTGGGAGAGAAACCCCAAGTATCCCGCGCCCAAGGACCGCCGTGAACTAGTAATACTGTTGGTAGATTTTGAGTAGGTATTCCCACAGGGGTTGTCAGGTAACTGTGGATAGTTAAGCCATCCCGCGCTTCGTAAGAAATCGGTTGCATTGAAGCTAACTGCAACGTTTCGAGTTTGGGTTGGTTGCTAAAAAGGAAGGTGCTAGTTTTTGACTCTCGGTTGTAGGCATAGTAATAAACTGGGCCATTGTCAGTTCTATAAGCTACTAGCCAGGTTTTATCTTCCAAGTCGCGGCTAATTATAGAGAATTCTCCAGGACGCACCTTAGCGATTTCCTCAAAATCTGCGGCGATACTCTGGTCAATTACTTGCCATTCCTGTTTATCTTTGTAGAAAGAAACTGCTTGGATAACTCGCGTCAGTGGTTGAATGATTATCCCCACGACATCATACTGCTGGTCTTCAGCAATGACAGTTTCTTGCCGGGTGTCTAAGTCAACAGCTAGCAAACGTTTGGCGTTAGCATCGTGATTCCCTTGAATATAAAGGGTTTTACCATCATCTGAGAAGCTAACAGAATTCCCTTCTTCCTCTGACCCCCAGTGGCGGAGAGTTTCCCACTGTTTATCGGGTTTCTGCAATAAGAGGTCGTAACCGCCATCGCGTGTACTAGCTGTCGCTGCACGTATTTGGAAATTAGCGTCAGATGTCCAACTGATAATGTTACCGGGGTTGTCAGTGTCGAACTCCACAGCACCATTTTTTAAGTTGATGCGGTAAACGTCAAACTTTTGGGGATTGTTCAAGTTCAAAGCTACCAGCATTTGATCTGGAAATTTCGGTTCCAGTTCCACGAGTTCGGCTTTTACACCCTGGAATGGCGTTAAGTCACGCACAATCTTGGAGTGAATATTAACCAAATGGAGGTGAAAGTTCTCGTCGCCATCCGAGTCCTGCATATAAATCAACTGGTCGGCGTTATAAGTCCAGAAGAAAATGCGGATACCGCGCTTTTTGTCGGCAGTTAGTATCTGGTCGTCTTCTTGCCCTACAGTTCGCAACCATACCTGCAAGACATTTTTTTCATCGGGGGCGATATATGCTAAGTACTTGCCATCAGGCGAGAGTTGTGGGCTGGTTTTTTCGGGATTCCCAAAGAGAATTTCGCGCGGAATCAACGGTGGTAGGGAGGGCGCTTGAGCAGATGACATATTTTCATCCTCTACTTGACTACCCTATTGTCACTTGGTTATGAAAATGACAATTCATCCTATTGGGTGAACCTAATTGGAGAATATGTAAATGAGTCTTTGATACTCGTGAATGAGTCTTTTATACTCGCTGATGAGTCTTTAATACTCGGCGATGAGTCTTTGATACTCGTGAATGAGTCTTTGATACTCGGCGATGAGTCTTTTATACTCTTGAATGAGTCTTTGATACTCGGCGATGAGTCTTTGATACTCGTGAATGAGTCTTTTATACTCGTGAATGAGTCTTTGATACTCGGCGATGAGTCTTTTATGCTCGTGAATGAGTCTTTGATACTCATTGACGGCAATTATCGCAATGTCCGCAACGCAAGTTAGCAGCTTCTTTGACAAAACCAAAGGCATTTAACAAAAACTGCCAACGGCACTGCTTAGTTGTTAGATATTGATGCATCTGTTTAGCAGCGTGTAATTGCGTCGCTGGCTGATTTCCCGCTTTTTGAGCAATGGTGTAATGAAAAGGATCAAGCCAGTTTAGCTGGCCGTTGCTGTGGAGTAAAGCTAGCGCCGTAGCACCTTCAGGAAATTGTCGGGTTACTGCATTCACTTCTCCCTGTTTTGGTAATTTTTTCACAAGTTGCTGCGCTATTTGCTGTTGCGATCGCATTTGTTCTTGAAAAAACTGCTGTCTTTGCTTATCCTCTGGATCTAACCATCCCGTAGGTTCACTCACTAATGTCAATGCTTCTGCTGGTTTCCCATCCCTTCCAGCGCGGCCAATTTCTTGCACATATTCAGATAACAGATGTGGTGCGTGAAAATGGGCAACCCACCTGACATTGCTTTTGTTAATCCCCATGCCAAACGCACAGGTACACACAACAAAGGGAATTTTGCCACCTAACCAGTTTGCTTCTACTTCACGGCGTTCTGTCGCACCCAGTCCCGCATGATAACTAGCTGTCGCATAACCCATCTCTGCTAACCATTGGGCTAAATCTTCGCTATCTCGTCTCGTGCGAACATAAACTAACCCCGATTGTTGCGGTCTATTTTGAATAAACTTTAATAATTGTTGTTTTCTACCTCGTGGTGTCCAAGCAATGCGAACGCTGGGATGCAAATTAGGACGGTAGGGATTCAAGCGGAAAATCTCTGGTTGCTGTAATTGTAAAACTGTTTGAATAGTTTTTTGAGCTGAAGGGTCAGCAGTCGCGGTAAAAGCGGCGATGCTGATTTTTGTTCCCGGTGGTTTTGATTTTAGCAATGCAGGACGCACAGCCCCTAATCTGCGATAAGCTGGGCGAAATGTGTCTCCCCACTGCACTAGACAATGGGCTTCATCCAAAATTAAGCCATTAATTTGCAATTGCGGGTGACATAATCTCTCCCACACTGGCGTACTTAGCAAAGTTTCTGGCGATAAATAAAGTAATCTTAGTTGTTGATGTTCTAAAGCTTGTAGAGTTGCACGGCGTTGGGATGAAGGTAATTCACTATGCAAAAGTGCAGCTTTTTGATTACTTTCTCGTAGTTCCTGTACTTGATTTTCCATCAACGCCACTAAGGGTGAAACTACCAATGTTAACCCTGTTTGTAGGAGTGCAGGAAGTTGAAAACAAATAGACTTTCCTCCACCTGTAGGCATAATAATCAGCGCATCTTTTTGTGCCAATAAACTACTGACAATTTCGCCTTGTGGTGGGCGGAAATCTTCATAACCCCAGATTTTTTGAAAAGTTGCGCGAACTTCTTGCCAAGATTTTGTTGTAGGCTGATTCATAGTCTATAGTAAATACACCTATATTCTTGAAAAGTGAATATGAACATAATGTTTACTAAAACAACCGCAAAGTAAGAGATAAATTAAGAATTATTTGGTGCAAGTTTAGAAAATTTTTGGATTAAAAAGTTTTGCTGCATAGTTAATTCTTTGTCTGAGCAGTAGCTATTAATCTCGTTGACTATCGAATTTTCTTCCGTACTACTTCTTGTCAAAGATACCAAAAATCTCTGTGTTGCTGGCAGATTATTTTTTTCTATAGCTATTGCTGCATTATTCAACTCGTTGCTGATGTTTTGATAAAATGTAAGAAAGCGCATTTGGAAACCTTGCAAGTTTCCATCTTTAATTTCTAGCGCTTTCATCTCCTTGGCAAGTGGATTTATCTTACTAGCAAGTTCAGTTAAAGCTTTAGAATTTGCCGAATTAGGATTTTTACCGAATTCCTGACCTAGAGTTGATGCCTGATTAGCAACCTTTATAACTTTGCTACATTGGGCAACTTTACTTTCTTCACAACCTACAAATAATAATGCGATCGCAGTACTTATTGAAACTATAAAACTTTGCTTAAATACACGTTGCATAAATTCTCTTATCTCTAGTTATGTTTCGGAAAAGTTAGCCAGCATAAATAAATATTCAGCGAAAATACTTTTTTCTTAAAAGAATCTTGATTTATGCTGTCCTGTTACTTTATACTTGCTTTTCTAGACGATGTGTATGTAATTACACTTAAATAACAGAATTTTAAATTCTATATGTGACAAGCCACTTTGTGTCTACGCTTACCTGAATCGCTTGCTTTAAGCCTCTAACAACCTGCTGTACCAGCACAAATTTACCGATATATCCTAGATTTTTTGGACAGCAATCCCACTCATGAACAAATTGCTGAATTTAAATCTACTCCCGAGATGCAAGGTTGCTGCTCCCTGCTCCCTTTCCTCTTCGTTGACGCAGGCATTCACTTACACAGCTACAATGATTTCAAGGAAAATTTTTAGCAGAACCACAACGCTGAGAATTAGCCTAAAAGTATCTTATGGTGCGATCGCAGGAGGCAAAAAATGAGCTTGGCTGGATTAAGAATTGTGTTGGTAGAACCAGCTGGGCCGATAAATATCGGAGCGATCGCCAGGGTAATGAAAAATTTCGGGCTATATAATTTAGTATTAGTGAACCCCCAATGCGATCCGCTATCGACGGAAGCTTTGATGATGGCTGTTCATGGTCAGGAAATTATAGAATCTGCGGTATTAGTGCCGACCTTACCAGAAGCATTGCATGGATGTGTACGAGCGATCGCTACTACTGGTCGCGTTCGCAGTTTAGAAACACCTTTAGAAAATCCCCGCACTGCATTACCCTGGTTACTGGAGGAACCAGAAAAACCCGCAGCACTTATTTTTGGCAGAGAAGACCGGGGATTAAGCAATGAAGAATTAAATTATGCCCAGAGGTTTGTTGGCATTCCCACAAGTCCAGATTATGTAGCCCTCAATTTAGCTACCGCCGTAGCAATCTGCTGTTATGAATTGTCACAATGTGTCCAGCCTGACACTCAGAATATAACCCAAACTGAACTCGCACCCCTAGATGTTGTGGAAGGATACTACCAGCAACTAGAATCACTATTACTGAAAATTGGTTATATATATCCCCATACGGCAGCTAGTCGCATGGGAAAATTTCGCCAACTATATAATCGCGCTCACCTGAAATCTGGGGAAGTAGCCATGCTCAGAGGAATTTTGCAGCAGGTCGAATGGGCCCTTAAAAACCAAAGGGATGGTGAAAACTTGTAATTATTTGTTTAGTATATACGCAAGCATCCCCCCAAAATATTTAATATGGCTTAAACTGAACACAAAAATGCTACTTAGTGGCAAAGTGGAATTTGAGTATTAATATTGCTTAAAGATTAAGTTTTGGGTTAGGAGTCTGCAAGAAAACAGTCAAGTGGGTCACAAGGAGTAATTGTGTCAGAGTCAAGTGACGAACTAACAGCTTTCTCGCGGCGACAACCCTTAAATCGCCGCCAACGGCCACAGAAAGTTCAAAAAGTGGTAAAGAAGAAAGTTAAAGTTAATAGCCAGCAGCAAGCTGCAAATGGACGAGAAGAGGCACTAACACGCCCAAAAAATCAAATCAGTCCCCCTTCAACCCCTGGTGCTACACGTAGGTTAAAATCGGGGTTAGTCATGCCAACGGCAGTAAAACCAGTGCCTAGTGTAAAGGGAAAAATTCCTCCCTTTCGGCCAGGTGCTGTGATGGTGAAAACAGTACGGATGGAAAAGCCAAAAAGAAACCTGCGTTCATCACGAAAGACGCGGTTAAAGCCAATGGCCAAAACCTTGTTGTATGTTGTGCGGTTGTTGATTGTGGGTGTTGGCATGGGTGCAATTGTTGGCACAGCATTGTCAGTATTAGACCCGGCTAATCGCATCAGCACAACTTATGCGCCGCCATCTAATAATAGTAATATGGGGCGATCGCAGCCACAACCTACCCAAACTCCCCCAACCACAGCTTCGAGTCTATATCTATCTCAGGAAATTACCTCTTTAAAAAATGTCGTGCAAAATTTGGCGACGACCAACCCAAATCTTACACCCGGTGTTTTCTTGGTAGATTTAGATACTGGTAATTATGTAGATGTCAATGGCTCTACCAGTTTTCCAGCAGCTAGCACCATTAAAGTGCCGATTTTAATCGCTTTTTTCCAGGATGTGGACGCGGGGAAAATTCGCCTTGATGAAATGCTGACCATGCAACAAGATATGGTAGCTGGCGGTTCGGGAAATCTGCAATACAAACCTGCCGGAACTCAGTACGCTGCTCTGGAAGTCGTCACTAAAATGATTACAATCAGCGACAACACGGCGACAAATATGCTGATTGCGCGGTTGGGAGGGATGGAGGTGTTAAACCAGCGTTTTCGGGACTGGGGATTGACAACCACAACAATTCGGAATCAACTTCCAGATTTGCAAGGCACAAACACCACTAGTCCCAAAGAATTGGGGAATTTAATGGCGATTGTAAGTCAAGGAAATTTAGTGAGTATGCCATCACGCGATCTCATGCTCGATATATTGCGTCGTACTCAGAGAGACACTCTGCTACCATCCGGTTTGGGAGCAGGAGCAAGAGCATACCACAAAACGGGCGATATTGGCACAATGTTGGCAGATACAGGTTTAATTGCTCTGCCAACTGGTAAGCGCTATGTAGCTGCTGTTATGGTACAACGCCCCAATAACGACCCTCGCGCCGAAAAATTGATCAGTTCAATTTCTCGTGCTGCCTACCAAGAGTTTAGCCAGAATGCTGTCACACCCAACAGTACCACAAGCATTATACCCGCAAACGGTTATCAGCCCCAGGTTGCGAGTCCAGTACCCAATAATACAACAGGCATCTTACCTATGAACGTTTATCAGCCTCCTGTTGTCAGTCCTGTACCCAACAGTATGGGAAGTACAGTACCCGCAAACGGTTATCAATCTCCAGTTATGAATCCACAGTATTATCCTCCAAGATAATTTAGGATTTCTGAATGTAGAGTTGCCACAGCAGGATTTACTAAGGCAGCATATAGTAAGCTAGTCAACAAATGCTCGGAAATCCATGTTTGTTTCTCCTGAAGTCCCACCAAAACACGAATTAGAGGAACTTGCCACGCAGTTTCCGGAGCTAAATGTTCCCGCAGTGGAGACTTGTTTAGCCTTTTTGAAAACTACAGCCCTTGTTTATGGCGCATTGGATGCCCATTTGGCTCGCCATCAACTGTCTATGGGTAAATTTACAGTTCTCATGCAATTATTCCGAGCAAATGGTCAGCACTTAACACCTTCAGAATGTGCTGAACGTTCTGGCGTAACTCGTGGAACTATCACTGGATTATTAGACGGTTTGGAACGAGATGGATGGGTGAAGCGACAACCACACCCAGAAGATAGACGCCGTTTAGTCGTGCAAATGACCGAACAAGGACAACAGAATTTGATAAAGATGCTGCCAGATCATTTTTGTCGAACTACTGGACTGATAGCTCATTTGAGCCTTACTGAGCAGAAGACACTGATACAACTCTTGTCTAAGCTACAGGCAGGAGTACCAGCGATGCGAGATTTTTAACTTAAACAAGTAAATATCTTTGAATTCAGGAAATTTTATCCTATTATAATAAGGAACCATATTATATGTAAGCTAATTAAATTTAGCTGATCTGCCGTTGTTCGTGCATCAAATTTGGAGACTTTATGCCCAAACTCAACGTTAAACAGAAAAACTGGTTGCTCTCTGCTCATGTCGCTTCTGGTAGCATTTGGTTTGGCTCTGCTCTATGCATGGTTGCCATCGCGTTGAAGAATGCCAATATTACCAATGGCGACGAACTGTATGCGATTAACACAACGTTGAAATTACTTGATGATTTCGTGGTTATTCCCTCTGCAAACCTCTCTTTGTTAACAGGAGGACTTCTTTGCTGGCTCACCGTTTGGGGATTCTTCAAACACTACTGGGTAATTGTCAAATGGATTGCCACAGTTACTCTGATTGTGGTAGGAACTATATGGCTAGGTCCGTGGGTTAATGCGGTGACAGGTATTTCAGATGTGGCACGGGAGCAAGCATTGAGCAATCCACTATATATATTCGACTTGAATGGAGTCCTCATAGGTGGTGCAACCCAAACTCTCTGTATACTTGCCATCATCGGCATTTCAGTGATCAAACCTTGGGGTAGAAGAGTAGTAAAATCTCAAGAATCTTCTACCTCATCAAGCAGCTAAAAAAATCCAAGTGCGATCGCCACCAGCTTTTTGTTTTTAAAAGCTCAACTATAGTGTTATCTCTTAATTCTTAACTTTTTTGATACCGCATTCCTGGTAATTGCGAAACTAAACCCATAAGTTCTAACTGTAACAACGTGCCGGAAACTGCACCAGCAGTCATGCCGGTTTGTTGGACAATCAAATCGAAGGGTAAAACTTCACTTGCGAACGCATCCATTACCGTTTTTAATTCTGACGTTAAAGTTGGTAAACTCAACTGTTCTGGGGCTGTGGAAGCCTCGACTCCATCAATTTGTGGTATTGCTCCTAGCATTGTTAACAGTTCATCTAATTCTTTGAGGATGAAAGAAGCTCCTTGGTTCAATAATTTCAAGCATCCTTGAGATGGGTGATCGTCCACTCTACCAGGCAGTGCATAGACATCTCTACCAAATTCATTTGCGTAGGTAGCAGTAATTAAGGCACCAGATTTTAAAGGCGCTTCCATTACGAGAATGGCGCGGCTTAAACCTGCAATAATCCGGTTGCGTTTGGGAAAGTGCGTGCGATCGGGTGGCGTTTTTGTGGGGTACTCACTCACGACTAACCCAGCTGTCAAAATCTGCTTGTACAAATCTCGATTTTTATGGGGATAGATTACATCTACACCAGTTCCTAAAACTGCGATCGTCCGTCCACCTGCTTTCATGGCGGCGATGTGGCTTTCTGTGTCAATTCCCTCTGCCATCCCAGAAACAACTGTAAAGCCATTTTTAGCCAAAGCTGTACTAATTTGGCGAGTCCAACGGATACCATATTCTGAAGGTTGACGGGTTCCGACAATCCCAACCATCGGTTTTTGCCCGAGATTTTCTTGGAGTTCAACTTCACCGCGATAGTACAACATCGGCGGTGGACTTGGAGTTTCCAGCAGTAAGCGGGGATAATCTGCATCTGCTGGTGTCCAGAAATGGGAATTTTCTTGCTGGTGTTTGGTGAATAGTTGTTCTGGGTGCAAACGCGATCGCTGTTGTACTACTTTTTCTAGTGTCTGAAAACCAAAACCTTCCACTTCTCCTAACTCTACCTTGGTAGCATTCCAAGCTGTTGCCAACGTGCCAAAATGCTGTTGCAGTCGCCGCAGTAATACCGGGCCAACCCCAGATATTTGCGCCCAAGCTATCCAATATGCGCCTTCTTCTACCACGGTTTCATCCTCACGCCTACTGGATTGAGTATTCCCAAATTAGCGTTGGCTGTTGATGGAGACTGGGGAAGAAGCAGAGGAGCAGGGGAAAAAGGGGAAACTTTCTCCCCTGCCCCCCGCACCCTGCCCCAATTCCTCTTCCCCATGCCCAGCCCCTTGACTCTTGACCCTTAACCATTGACTATTAACTATTGACTATTTATTTCACTATCTTCTGTGATGAAATATTTCTATCGTTTTTTAATATGCCTATCTGGGTGCTTAATATTTTTACTGTTGCACAGTGGCATTGGTTTGTTGCCTAGTTTGGCGGCTGAGAAAGTTACTGTCAGATACGGATTGTTTGAGCAATCGATCCCGGTGGCAGATATACGTAACTATGCCGAGACACAAAAGGCTTCTAGCGATTTGCAATCTTTCCTAGATTATCTCAGTGCTGAGGAGAAACAGAAGTTCCAAGATGCACTTCAAGTAAAAATGTCTCTTGATATTGTGGCTTTAGATAAGCTGGTAAATACAGGAATGGGTAAGCAAATTTTATCTTTTGCATCCCAAGCGATCGCCCGTCGCGATCAAGCCAGTATACAAGCTTTACGATCTGCCATGATCATAGGAGCAAGATCACCAGAAGGTCTAGGATTAGTCAGCTTTTTAGAAGCCTATCCCAGCAATCAGCTAGTTGTTGATGTGTCAAAAATTTCTAAGCTAGTTGGCATGGCAAATTCCTCTTCTAATTCTGCTGATGCACCTCCAAAGGATAATGTAAGTTCTTCACCTTTAGGGAAAATTGCATTGCAATATCAGACACTTGCTGCCCAAAATAAACAGTTTTCAGGTTGCTTATTTGGCGATTCTACTTCAGCTGCACTTGGAAATACCCTTGGGAGCGGGACTTT
Source organism: Nostoc desertorum CM1-VF14 (assembly GCA_019359245.1). Classification (GTDB taxonomy): domain Bacteria; phylum Cyanobacteriota; class Cyanobacteriia; order Cyanobacteriales; family Nostocaceae; genus Nostoc; species Nostoc desertorum. The sequence continues at coordinate 99,866 of JAHHHR010000005.1, forward strand.
TAATTTTGGCTTAAATGGTCTGAGTACAATCTCATTACTGGAACAACTTAAAAGTTTAATTCCTACCAAGGTGAAATGTGAAAAAGCTATTATTGCCGTAGGTGGAAATGATGCTTGGTATGGAATTAGTGATGAGTTGTTTAGTAAAAATTTACAAGAGGCGATCGCACTTGTCCGCACAATGGAAAATAAAGAAATTTTTCTCATTCCGGCTTTTTATTCAACAGTTGCAGCAAGCTCAGATCCAACTGTAGCAGCCCCACTTTCTAGAGTTGAACAAATTAATGCTTTGATTAATCAAGTTGCTGAAATAGAAAAAGTGCCAGTTGCAGCAGCAGGACTAGCGCCATTGTATGAGAATAATGCTCTTAAAGGGAGTTTTACGAGCGATGGAGAGCATCTAAACGCAGAAGGTCTTAAAATTTATCGGCAAGTACTATTACAAATCCTGGGTAAGTAATATGATGTCTGCCTAATTTCTTATATAGCAGTCCTAAATCATTTGTAAAAATAAATTAACCACAGAGGTGCAGAGAACGCAGAGAGAGAAATTGAGAATTTTTACGACTCATTTAGGATTGCTATAGTAAAAGCACCCCACCAAAGCTATGTTTTATCTTACATAATCCGCAGTTTGTAACTCAAAATTACGAATTTTCATTTTTATGCTTTCCAATTCAAAAACCGTGCATAAATATAAGCAATGCCTTCATCAATAATTGTCCGTACACCTTGGCTATAATCCCACCATTTGTTTGGATCATAATCTTGTGTTTTGGCAGCAATCGCACCAACTTTGATGTTAGGGGTAAGTAGTTTCTTGAATAGCAACCAACTTCTACGGGTGTGAACATCCAAGGAAAAAACATTAACTGATTGTAGATTTAAATTTGAATTGGATAGCCAGCGATTAAATTCGGCAGCAGATGCATAACTACGATCCTTAATTACTACAGGTGTCGGAACAGCTACCACCTTCTCTGATTCTAAACCGAGTTTTTTGAAGGTGGCGGCTGACACTTCTGCAAAGTTCTTATATTCGCTAAGATAATTTCCTTTTTCTATTGAGCCTCCTGTGGTAATTACTAAACGATAAGAACCGTTTTTAAATTCAGTCAAAGCTTGTTGTATAGCATAATCTGGTAGCCATCCTTCAACAACCAATACTTCTGCTGATTTGATAGGGGAAGTCACGGCGAGAAATGAGTGTACATGAGTAATAGTGAAAAAAATTAAATAAGCAATCGAAGCGATTGCAATCGCCCACCCCTGAGCCGTAAGTGTCCACATTTCTTGGCGTTTTATTAGTTTGATTTTTGGAAATTTTTGACACCGACGATTTTTTACCTGCATTAAACTTTAGCTAAACGTTGTTCTTTCAAGTAAGTAAATACAGACTTATCTCCGATATCGGCAGGAATTGCTTGCACTGTTTTTCGCAGGGCAAACACCAAAAACAACGTTGCCCAAATCCCTAATAAAACACTTTCCCCTTGAGTTGGTAAAATTCCCACCAAATGTCCTAACAATAGTAGCGGTACTATTAGGGTTAATATTTTGGTTTCCAGGCGATTGAAGCAAAAAGCTTCTTTAAAATAAATACCTGTCAAAGCAACAAAGATAAAACCAACTCCAAATAAGGTAACGGGCTGATTGTAAACAGTGAGAGCTAGAGGTTCACTGCTAGAGATTGCCAGAATCACTGATGATATACTACCGATTGCCCAAAAAATTTGCAATATTCGGTGCAGTGATGCCATATAAATATGAATGGTAAATAAACTCACACCCAGAGCGAGACTAAAACAAGTATATAGAGGTGTAAGTGTGGTAAAAATAGTCGGGTTATTGTTGAGCAAAACCAATGCACTGCCTATGGCAAAGCTCAGTGCTGCTACCATTAACCCCGCGCGGTAGATAATTACGCCAGTGCGATCGCTCTGAGTAATTGTAAATTCTCCAAACTGACCTTGATAAATTTCTGGTGGAGGTAGGGTTTGCGTAGTCATAGTTAAAAATATAGTTACGAATTACTATTAGAGTACAACAGGAAATTGCTGAAGGGTCATTTTTATTATTATGGGCAATGAGACGAATTTAGTGTCACAATCCCGAAACTTTTAAGCCATTTTTATAGTATTAGTTGACTTGACAGACGCACTAACTGACGAATTATCTCTACCATTTGACCAGATTTCCTTTGAGAGCGAAAGACATAGCAATTAGTAAAGCACAGCGTTAATCCAGCTACCATCTCAATTAACCAGACTAACAAGGGGCAAAATCTCCTTGTTAAAGGTAGGCAAACTTTTGCCGCAGTGTACTAGTAATTAACAATGGTTTGTATAGTCTCTAGTTTAGCTGAGGACTTGATTCTAAAAATAGACTTTAAGTTATACACGTATTTATTGACAAATTTTAGTTTTTATGTATTAATAACTTTGGCAATCAGATAACCCCATAACTAGTTGATATAAGAAGTTGAAATGAGCAATGGCGCAAGCGCCCACCGTAGGCGATCGCATTTGTTTCAAAAATTTCAAAACTGTAGACTTTTCCTCAGTTTGTCGTCAGATATTGCTCTTTGTCGAGGATGTGCGATCATCACTTCACAAAATAACTTCCACTTAAGTCGATAGCGTTCGTGTAACAAACGCAAGTCGGCAAATTGTATGATGTGTATTATAGATATGCCTTGGTTTAGCTAGAAATGAAGAAAAGGTGACATGAGCAATGATAGACTACAAGCTTTTGGCCGTCTATGCATACTTCAGCACCACAAAGCAGGCATATCTACTCAATAATGGCAGGAATGGTTAACATAGCTTTGAGTCGTGCAGTTGGAAATTTTTTCAACTTGCTTCGGAGCTTTAATTTCAGTAAATAGCTGAATTGCTCGATTAAAATTCATTTGACTTTCATCAGGCTTTGCCATCTTTTGATAAGTCAAACCTAATTGAAAATAAGCTTCAGCTAGATCGCACTTAGTATCTATTGTATCCAAAAGTTCGATTGCTTCTGTATGATGAGTAAGGGCTAACGCAAAATCTGCTTGTTGTCGATGGATTTCTGCTATATACGTATATGACGGTAGCCTTGGGTAAACTCAGGGAGATTTTGCTGAAACACGCTGACCCAAGTTTGCTGGAGGAGGATATTACACATGGGGAAAATCTTATAGCAAAAAATCTAGTAGACGATCGCTCTAAATTTACCATCATACTTGAGCGATCGCATTCCTTTTAAGGCTGCGAGTTCCTGCTTTGGGATCTTTAATATTTTTCTTTTCATTATATATATATCAAAGTACGCATTAAGCCGAGATATCCATACTGTTGGCAAAATATTACTTAACAGGAAAACATGATTGTTTAGTTTGTCCTGCTCGTTCCTAATTTACTTATGCAAAAATAAAACCTCGTGGATTAAGCATACAAGTATTCCTTAACCTCTCTAATAGCTAGAATTGAGCTTGGAGAAATTTAAGTTATTTCACCTTAGCTTCAACCCGTCTGGGCTTCAATATGACCGTTGCGGATAGCCCATGCTATTTCTAAAAGTTGAGTCCAGCGCTTTTGTAACTGCTTGGGGGTGCATTTGATGGTTTTGGCAATCGCTTGGTCGTTTTGCCTTGCAGTTTTCAACTCTAATATTTGCTGTTGCTGTTCTGTGAGTTGATTCACAAAGATTTCCCACTGTTGGGAAGATAAACCTAACTTTTGCTCTAAACCTGCGCCTAACCATTGATGTACCAATTGCCAATGGTGTTGTTTGGCAAATTTTTCCACATGGTATTTAAAGCGTTGTTGGAGATAATCGCGCTGACGGCTGGTTAAACCAAGAATTTGGTCAATTTCTGGGGCTGAGAGGTCTTGGAGTTTCAAACTGAGGTAATTCATACAGTCAGATTGGCCTTGAGACTCCAGATATTTCATCAATTCAGTGATGACGCGATCGCGTTCTGACTCTTCGGATGGATCGAAATTAGTTTGGGCAACCATTTGCGATCGCAACTGTTGCACCGCCGAGTTACGTTGGTAAGATTCTGCTTCTTCACCCTTAGCAGACTCTACCGCCATTTCAATATCCACGGTAGTTTCTTGGGGCTGACGACGAGCAAAACCTTGGGCCCGCAAAATAATTAATTGCTGATTTGCACCACCAGGTAAATTGATCCGGCGTTTGGCATACTGTTCTGTAAATGCCATATATTCAGCTAGTTGCAGCTGAGTACGCGGTGTGTGATCATTAGGTAGTTCGTTTTCTCTGCGGAAAGCTTTGATAGCTTCGATATAAAATGCTTGTAGAAAATCTTCAATTAGGCTGTAACGAGCCTCAAAACCCAACTCAGAGCCGGATATAGTTACATGACGGTAAACCATAGCACCTAAATTGCTATGTAGTTCCACACGCCCTTGTTTTGAACCTAGTTGGTAGTAACGTAAGCACTTGTGCATCCGATGCCTTCCCAACGTAATCTGCCAGGATTTGATTTCCCCAGATGTTTGGATACGCGAGCTTTTATCGCAAATACGTTCTACTTCTATGGCTATTCGGTTTGCTAAAGCTTCTACACACCTGGGCGCTGCTTTCACTTGCGCTTGCATTTCTTGACACAGCAATTCAATCAAAGTCTCGCTGCTGCTGTCTGAAAATTCTTCAGTCGAAAGGTGGTTATCAAAAATGGGTGTAGAGTTTGGTAGATTAACGACGTTAGTTTTCATGACTTTTCCAGGGAGTAGTATTGCACCGTAATTACAACGCAGACACAGTAATCAAGGCAGGCCTTGGCTTGTGAATCTTTAGGCATTCATCCATCAAAACTTGCCGCATATAATGCTCACATCTAAAGCTCATATATAAAACTACTGTAGGAAATACGAGAGAGTTACAGTTATGGCAATGTGTCGGTTTTTTCACAAGCCACCACATCGACGCTGGGACATAAGCACCGTCCATTTTCTCCAAGTTGTCAAATTTCCTGTTGTACCAACTGTTGCCACCATCCTGTTATATCCACTGTGTCACCAAACAGCCCATCGTAGACATCGCTTTTAAGTATGACAATTTCAAAACTGGAGTCGCTTTTATCACAATTTCCGAAACGGAGAGGTGCGCCTGTGAAGTTTAATTCTTATACCCATGCTGCTGCTGCTTCCCAACCTAAACCCCTCCGTATAATTACTGGTTCGTCTTCCGTCATATCCAAGATGGTAGATACTTCGTATGTAGGTTCTTCGCCAGTGTCTACAATTATGTCTACCAACTTGTCTAAAAGGTCAAATAGCTCTACCCGTGACTGAACAGTTTCTGGATCTATCCGAATCATGCCATTATCTGCTTCATCTGGTGGCAGATGTGCTGAAGTTGAAATAATCGGATTGCCCAAGGCTGCCAGCAACTCCAAACACACAGTATGGTTTGGTACTCTAATTCCAGTAGTTTTCCGCTTGGGGCTTTGCACCAATCGCGGTACTAATTTAGTTGCTGGGAGCAAAAACGTGTATGGCCCTGGAATCAGGCGTTTCATAATCCGATAAGCTGTGTCACTTACGAAGGCATAAGTTGCCACATTTGAAAGCGAGGGACATAAAAATGTCAGTGGTTTATCATTTGCTAGCTGTTTAATTTGCCGCACTCGTTCTACCGCCGACTTGGCATTCAAATCACAACCGATCGCATAGACTGTATCAGTAGGGTAAAGCATGACTGCGCCACTAGAAAGCGCCGACTTTATTTCCTCTATTCGGCGAATTTGAGGATTATCCGGATGAACTGAGAAAATTTTTGCCATAACAGGGGGAGTGGGGAGTGGGGAGTGGGGAGTGGGAGCAGGGGGAGCAGGGGAGGCAAGGGGGACAAGGGGACAAGGGAACAAGGGGACAAGGGGACAAGGGGACAAGGGGACAAGGGGACAAGGGGACAAGGGGACAAGGGGACAAGGGGAAAAAGAGAATAATTAATGACTAACGACTAATGACTAATGACTAATTTATTATGAATAAAATTGCTTATCTTCAATGCCCGACAGGAATTTCTGGTGATATGTGCCTGGGTGCTTTGGTAAGTTCGGGTGTTCCTGTGGAGTATTTAATTGAAAAGCTCAATGGGTTGGGTATTGAACAGGAATATCAGTTAAGGGCGGAGTTTGTCCAACGTAATGGTCAGCAGGCGACTAAAGTTCATGTGGATTTAGTACACGATCATCATCACCACCACAACCACGAACACAATCACCATCACACACGCCACCTGCCAGAAATAGAGCGGATGATTCTCAAAGCGGGGTTGCCATCACGGGCAGAAGCTTGGAGTTTAGCGGTATTCCGACAGCTAGCAGTGGCAGAAGGGGCAGTGCATGGCATTTCTCCTGAAAAAGTTCATTTTCATGAAGTAGGTGCTATAGATGCAATCGTAGATATTGTGGGTACTTGCCTGGGGTTAGATTGGTTAGGGATTGAGAGTAATGACGAAGGATGGCCCTTACTTTACTGCTCGGCGTTCCCGACTGGTGGCGGCACTGTTCGGGCTGCACATGGTCAGATGGCAGTACCAGTACCAGCCGTATTAAAGCTGTGGGAAATGCGGGGTTGTCCAGTTTATAGCAATGGGATTGATAAAGAACTGGTGACACCAACAGGAGCTGCGATCGCTACTACTTTGGCAAGAGATTTTGGTTCACCACCTGCGATCGCTATCAAGCAGATAGGACTAGGAGCAGGAACCATAAATTTACCCATTCCCAATATTCTACGCCTCTGGCTGGGCGAAAGCGCAAGTTTACAGTCTAATTTCAGCGATTCGGAAGATACTAGTTCAAATTTAGAAACGATATCAGTACTAGAAACCCAAATTGATGATTTAAATCCCCAAGCGATCGGGTATGTGTTTGAGGCGTTGTTTGCGGCTGGTGCAGTGGATGTTTTTACCCAAGCGATCGCCATGAAAAAGTCCCGTCCAGGGGTTTTGCTAACTGTGATTTGTCATCCAGAAAATTTACTCAGTTGTGAAGCGGTTATATTCCGCGAAACTACAACTTTGGGTATTCGGCGAACAACTCAGCAACGTGCCATTTTACAACGGGAAATTCAACAAGTGGAAATTGAATATGGCAAAGTACGTGTCAAAGTAGCATGGAAGGGACAATCGCCAGAAAAAGTTATTGCAAATGTGCAGCCAGAATATGAAGATTGTGCAGAGTTAGCTCGAAAACATAATATCCCCTGGCGCGAAATTCAACGTTTGGCTCTACAGCGTTGGTATTCAATCAATGACTGATGCAAATTATTTATACCAAAGGTAAGCATAAAACCCAGATTGTGGACATTCGATCAAGGCAGCGGCAAAAGGCTTTTCCGATTTTTGCACGGATGTAGGGCTTATAACTCTACGCTAATATCATGTTCGCATAATTAGTTATGATTTCCACAGTCATTGCACCCCACACGCCAGTCGCTCATGGGGGAAACCCCCAAGACCGCGCTGGCTCCCCTTAATCCCCTCCTCGCTTGCGGGGAGGGGAGACGAAGCGTAGCTTTGGCGGGGTGGGGTTCTTCGGGTTTAATAAGTAATCAAGCAAACATGATATAACCTAAAAATTGGCGTTTAAACCTATACGAAAAGTGAATCCAGGGCTATAGATGCGATTAACTCGCTCATATTGCTCACCGAGTAAATTTTCTAAGTAAACTGTCAATCCTAGATTCTTAGTTAAAGGTACACGACCGCTCAAATCTAAGTTCACAAAAGATGGTGCAAAATCTGTAATAGTGTCACCAGGGTTAGTAAAGAAGGCTCTACGAGTGCCACTGTTGTAAGTAACATACAAGTTAGCCTGCCAACCTAAATTTTGATAACCTACGCCAGTTTGAAGTACAGAGTAGGGAATTAAACCTAACTGTAAACCTCTCTCTGAGCCTGTTTTTATTTGAGCATCTGTATAAGTATAGTTGAGGAAAGTTGACCAGCCAGCCGCAATTCTTAATTGCAATGCAACTTCTAAACCATTGGTATCTACTAATCCAATGTTTTCCCATCTTCCGGCGATGACTCCCAAGCGATCACCTATACTACTACCAAAGTAAGTAAACTGTCCAATCAGATTTTCCGAAAAATTTACATCTACTCCCGCACTCCAAGTAGAGCCAGTTTCCGGTCTTAAATTAGGGTTAGGTTCCCAACCATGAACTGTATCATAAACATACAACTGATCTAACCCAGGATTGCGTTGCGCCCCTGCCCAACTTCCACGCACTGCTACTAATGGTGTGACCGCATAACGTAACCCAACACTAGGGTTGAGATAATTTCCAAACTGGCTGTCAAAGCTTTGTCTTAGCCCTAAATCTATCAGAAAATTATCGCTGATATTCCAAGTATTGACAGCAAATAAAGCTGTATTGAACAAACTCCTATCTTCAGTTTCATTATTGGCAATTCTATCAGGATTTGTACTTAAAACATCACCGATTAAGTCGGTGTTTTTCAAATCTAATCCCCAACGCAATTTATTATTAGAAGTAATTTTCCACTCATGATCTACCCTGGCTGTAAGTTGTTGTGTATCTAAAGATGCTGTACGGTAAAATTCTCCTGTCGGGCCATAAGTGCTGAAATAATTTTGGTTATAACCAATTGAGGTTGTAAGATTGGAGCTTTCCCCATTACCTAGCCGAGTTTTCCAGGATAAGCCAACATTTAAACCATCGTGGTCTAATCTATCTCTTTGAAGAGGGAAACCGAAATAAATTAAGCCGCGACGACTGCTGAGTGCAGTAACATCTAAATTCAATGAATTTTTCTGATCTAAATCTAGACCAATGCTACCAAAATAGGTACTTGTAGCTGTGTCTGCATTTGATAAAAATCCCTGCTCATCACGATTTGCTGCGCCTACAGGGACGCGGTAACGGTTATCTATAAAGAATCTTTCAAAGCTAAAGTTGTAATTGACATTATTAGATGAACCACCATAAGTTACTTGTTGATTATTTAAATTTAATGAGCCAAATTCTGCAATAGCGCTCAATTCAGGTTTGCCATAGCCTTGTTTGGTAATGATATTCACAACTCCCCCAAAGGCTGAAGAACCATACAATGCAGAAGCTGTGCCGCTATATAATTCTACTCGTTCAATAGCCTCTACAGGGATGCTATTTAAGTCAGTTCCACCATGATAATTGTTAACATTATTGTTAATTGGTCTACCATTAATCAGAAATACAGACTGATTAATTGAGGCTCCCCGGTAATATGTACCTGTATGAATATCTGCACCATGACCTACATCATTGATAGCAAAGCCAGGCATTCTTTTTAAAATATCCGCTAAACTTGTAGCGCCCTGTTTTTGAATTTCTTCTTTATCAATTACATAAGTTGGAGTAGATTGAGGTAGGTTGTCTGGTTCTGCAATCACTTCTATAGAAATATCTGCATCATCACTCGGAGTTTGCTCTGTTTCTGGCTGAGTTTCTGGATTAACTTCACTCGGTACAGATTGTTGAGTTAATAATTCGGCATTAGTAGCGGGTAGCTCAATTTCACTCAAACTCCGAATATTTGAAATGACTTCGGTTGATTTATCAGTATTTCTCTGTTTAATTTCATTCTCAGCAGCAAAACCAGGAAACGCTATCAGTAAACTTGGTAAAGCAACTGTTAGCAACAAAAAATCCTTTTTCACGTTCTCTTTCACACCAACTAAAAACAGTCACCACGTAGTATTGTTGCTGTAATAGTAAAATCATGTCAAAAGACACGTTGTCATATTTCCACGACTCAGATTCCCCGATTTCTCTCATAAATCGGGGAATCTTGGTGTTGACAAATAATGCTATATCAGCCCTCAAAAATCTTCATCATCAACAAAAAATTCGGCATCGTCTTCCAATCGAGAATTACGCTGCCCAAAACCAGTAAGTCCCCAGAGAGGTTGCAGCAGTGCCATACCAATTAACCCTACACCAGCACTAAAAGCTAGCAGTAAACCCATTGGTATCTGAATCGATTGAAATGTTAAGAATTTTAAAGATATGGGTGTGGCGTTTTGGACTGAAATAATTGCGATCGCTATTACCCAAATAGCTATTATTAGGGTTGTCAAAAAAGGAGCAAAAGTTTTCATACTTTGATTTAAGGAGAAGCGAGAAGCTAGGAGCTATTAATTTAGAACCATAAATAAATGTTAATAAATATAAGTTAAGAATTATTAATTTACAACTCTTAACTCCTCTTTCTTATGCCTCTAATTTAGCAATGGCACTCTCTAACTCTCGCGCGATTTTGGTGAGTTTTTCGGGAGTGTTGGTTTCTAGGTAGACGCGCATCAGCGGTTCTGTACCAGAAGGACGCAGCAGCACCCAGCTGCCTTCCTCTAAATACAGCTTAATACCGTCTTTACGCCCCACTTCCTTGACTTTAATTCCTGCTACCTCTGTAGGTGGGTTTTTAGTAAAGGAGTCGATGACAGCGGTTTTGTGAGCCTCTGTGAGGTGCAAGTCAAGGCGGTTGTTGTAAAGGGGACCATCGGCTTCTATGATCGCTTCTTCGACAAGTTGACTCAGGGGTTTACCTTCATAAGCGATCGCTTCTGCCACCAGCATATCGGCTAAAATCCCGTCTTTTTCGGGAATATGCCCAATAATACTCAAACCGCCTGATTCTTCTCCACCAATTAATACGGCAGTTTCTCGCATTTTTTCGCCGATGTATTTAAAACCAACTGCTGTCTCATAAATTTGCAGTCCATTTTTAGCAGCGAAATTATCTAGCAGGTGGGTTGTCGCTACAGTGCGAACAATAGCCCCTGTTTTACCTCTATTTTTGATTAAATGACGCGCTAGAACTAACAGCACAGTATTAGGAGTAAGAACGGTTCCTTGTTCATCAACGATACCAAAGCGATCGCTATCTCCATCCGTTGCCAAGCCCAAATCAGCTTGATCGTGAAGTACTGCTTCCATTAATTCAACTAATTGTTCTCCTTTGGGTTCTGGCATCCCACCCCCAAATAAAACATCCCTCCAATCGTGGAAAGTTTCTAATTGAACGCCACTATATTGTAAAACTTTATCTAAATAGCCGCGAGAGGTAGAATACAAAGCATCGTACTTTACCCTTAAATTAGCGCTTTTGATCTTTTCTACATCAAGTAGGGTGTAGATAAATTGTAGGTAATCTGGTTTCGGATCGAAAATTGAAATTGAACCTGATGGGTTGCTTCCAGGCAACTTATCCGATGCACTTTCTATATTTGCCACAATAGTATCAGTAATCTCTGGAGTGGCAGGCCCAGCATAATCGGGTATATATTTAATTCCACAGTAGGGTGCTGGATTATGACTAGCAGTAAACATTAACGCCCCAGCGGAATTTAGGTGACGAGCGTTGTAGGCAATTACTGGTGTAGGGCAATCCCGATTAGTAATTTTTACAGTCCAACCTAAATCTGCTAAAACTTGGGCCGCTGTTTGAGCAAACTGGTCAGCTAAAAAGCGAGTATCGTAGGCGATAAGTACCGGTCTGTCTTTTGTGTAGGCTGTTTCCAAATAAGCGGCGATTGCCCTTGTTACTTTCCGCACATTGGGAAAAGTAAAGTCATCGGCAATAATCCCTCGCCATCCATCGGTACCAAATTTTATCTTGCTGGACATTTTTGCCACTTGCCCCCGTACATTATCGGTACTATCAAAGTGTGTAGCAGCAAGTATCCTCCGAAGTTCTTTTCTAAGCAAGCCTTAGCTTAAACTTCTCCCCCCGTATTTTCTCTCACTGTTTCTGAGCAATGTCAACTCCCGATCGACCTTTTGCCAGTTATCACCTTTGGTCTCTAGTTGCCCCAGCGACCGGGCAAGAACGCTGGCATTGCCAGATGAGGCGGGGGTTTATCAAAGCACGGCAACACGAACCACAAGTTAAAGTGCTGTTAGCGAAAGCCACCGCACCCCAGAAGATTGGCATACTTGCCCAAAAAGGCATTTATGAGTTTCATCATCACAGGTATCTGTTGAAGCAAGCCGATGGTGTAGAGAGAGTTGCACAGCTACTTAAATTAGGCAACTCAAGCGATCAAGTCCAGCAACGCGTGCTGCAAATTCTGAAAAAATATCATGATGCGCCGTTGCTTTTGGATAAAGATATTATCCAATTAACTCCGGGTGATGAAGGCTTTCCTAAACCGATAGTAGTTGAACAAGAAGATTATTGCTTTCGCTTATATGCGGCTATGGACTGCGTTTTCATCGAGTCTGATAACACTTTACATATTTTAGATTTCAAAACTGGTAAGTCAGCTTTTGACAAACGACAGGCATTAGTTTATTTAGTAGCTGCTCGTTATCTTTACCCTGGACGGGAAGCCGTTGCATCATTTTATAATTTAGAAATATGTAAAAAGTCTGAGTTAATTAGCATCAATAATAGTGAGTTAGAATCCTTAAAATTTGAGTTAGCTAATATTGCCCACAAGCACCAGCACGATTTGCAAAAATATCAGGAAGAAACTAGTAATTTTAGTAAAATTTTCCCTCCCAATCCTGGCTCTCACTGCCGCTTTTGTCCATTTAACTCAATCTGTGAGTTTGCTGATTTTAAGCAGCATCAATCGTATCCAATGCCCAGTTTAAGAGTTAATAGCTAGTGGGGGAGTAGGGAGTGGGGAGTGGGGAGTGGGGGTAGATGAGGGAGCAGGGGAGGCAGGGGAGGCAGGGGAGGCAGAGGGAGGCAGGGGGAGATGAGGGGGACAAGGGGACAAGGGGTGAGAACTTGAAACAAGTCTTTCCCCTTGTCCCCAATTCTCCTTGTCCCCAAGTCCTCTTGCCAATGCCCCATGCCCAATTCCCTAATTTAAAAAGGCGGTAATTCTTTAAGAATTGTAAACCGGATATGATTTATCGCCAAATCGCCAATGGGGATATCTTCTTTGGTTAGCCGCGCACCTTGACTTGTCACAGTTTCAAAGGTGATGCCTTTGCCAATTTCAATGTGATACCAGCATAAGCCCATAAAAAACCGCGTTGGATAAGGCCCACCTTCACCCACATCGTCAGGATTTGATTCCATTGGTAACCAGCCAAAATTCGGGACGTAGAACTCTAGCCAAACATGGTTAAAGTCGGGTTGTAGCGGCACTCCTAGTAAATCACTATGGGCAGGACATTTGTACCTACCGACAGTGCGGCAGGGAATGCCATTTATACGGGATAGGGCAAGTAAAACACCGACATATTCGCCACAGGAACCAACACCCCGTTCTAAAACTACATCTGGCGTGTCAATATAAGGTTTAATGCCATAGGACAACTCATCATAGACGTAGTTACGGATGCTGTACATTTTCCGCAGCACATTAGTTTCAGAACCAATTGCTTCTCTGGCGCTACGGCGAACAATGGTAGTATCCATTGCTAAATCGTCGTCATCCACTAGATAGCGCGTTTGTAATTCTGGGGAGAGATCGGGAACGTCTTCCACATCTCTGGGTGTGATGCGATACTTAATGCCTCGAACTTCCAAAAGTGCTTTCCAGCCAAATATATGCCGTTCTCCTGGAGCAAGAGAATCAAATTTGAAGACTGCTACACGTTGCCCTTCTATCACTTCCTCGGTAAAGGGTATACCAATGGGTTCAACGTGTTTTACCTTTTGACGCTCAGTTTCTGATGGGAGGGCAATGCGCCATTCTACATCAGGTAAATAAACTTCGTCTAAGGGAGCAATTTCCTCAGCATAAGACATTTCAATCAGATAGCCGTTAGAGAGGGCGTAGCGCTTATCTGGTTCGTAATGATAATACAGGGGATGAATAAAAGTGCGATCGCGGAATGTTAGCTCATGACTTGGATCAGCATTGGGGTTGTCCCTGATATAAGGTTCCTCTGAAGCGTAGGCTACATAGATACTTTCTTCGCCTGTTTCGCCATTTTTATGAATTGCTATGCCTGTAGGACATTCAAAGGGGGTCAGAACACTAAATTGAAGTTCTCCTGTGGCCCTGTCCATCGCGTAAACTGATTGTTCGGTGCGATCGCAAATCCACAGCATTTCCTGAGTGACTGCTAAATTCTCTATCCCAACTCCAGGGGCATAAAATCTGGTAATCTCTTTTCGCGTTTCGCGGTCATAAACCAGAATGTAGCCCAGCCGTTGGCAGGTGATATAAACTGTTGTTTCCCAAACAGCAACGCCATCAGCAGCATAAGGCAATGTCACAAAAGGTTCTAGACCAAAAGCATTGAAATTGCACAAGTAAACACTATTTTCTCGGCTCACCCACAGGGTATCTTCCCACACCGCTAGACCAGTGACATCGATAAATTCTTGAACTTGATGGGGATTGAGAATTTTGCTGTTGTCAGAGTTAGGATCAATCTCTAGTAGATGCCCTTTAATACTATCAATAGCAATTAGCCTATCGTTAATGAAACTAATGCCACACAGGGTAGCAGCAGTAAGCGGTCGAATTGTTTTTTGCCCAAACATCTGGCTTGCGGTCGTGGAGAGTGCAAAACTCATATTAAGCATATTTATTGAATGGTTTAGCGCACCTGGGCAATTCAAAATTTAAAATTCTTCTTGAGAATTTTGCTAAATCGGGAAACCTCCTGACACGCCAGTTCGCTTGAGCGGGTAAATACATAAGCGAAGCGACTGGGTCAACTTTCCGCAAAATTAAAAATGTTTGCGTAGCGTCTCAAAGAGAAGAAGAGCAATCGGGCCATGCATCCTAGCTATTGATTACGGAATATAAATGAAAGCAATGGCAGCCTAAAATTAATTCTGGCATATCCTCTGTAACAAAGCTTCAAAGCTCTATTACTCATAATTATCAGTAAAATGTGTTCCGATAAAATCTTTCGTGAGAAATAATACTATGTCAAAATAGGAAGAATTTACAAATGTTAAGAATTACATATATACTCATTAAGAAATTCAGGAGGAAAAATGCCCCCACTCTTGAACTGCTGTGACTAGAGCGAGCTTGGGTTTAACACCCCCACTTAACGATAGTTCAGTGACTTCAATTAACTTCAATTTATGCGGTGTTGAATTCCCAACTGAAAAGCTCCTCCTGCCTCCTTCATACAACTGAGCGATCGGCTTAATGTAACTTTAGAAGATGGAATTCTTGCCATCACTAAATTATGATCGAATTCTATAACCATTCCTGTGACCTACACGATGTCTGCTAATTCTCTGCCTGAAGGTGCCGCCGTTTGGCATAGTTTAGAAATTGATAAAGCGTTAGACCTGCTCGATAGTAACGCAGATAGTGGTTTAACACCCCAAGAAATTCAACAGAGGTTGGAAAAATACGGCCCCAACGAACTTGAAGAAACTGCTGGCCGTAGTACTTGGGAAATTCTGCTAGATCAGTTCAAGAACATTATGTTGTTGATGCTGATTGGCGTAGCTCTAGTTTCTGGGATTTTAGACCTGGTGGCTTTGCGGGCGGGCGATTTGAAGCCTGGTGAAGTGCCATTTAAAGATACGATCGCTATCTTAGCAATTGTCATCCTTAATGGCATACTTGGCTACGTCCAAGAAAGCCGCGCCGAAAAAGCCTTGGCAGCCTTGAAAAAGCTCACCTCTCCCTTAGTGCGAGTCATTCGCAACACCAGATTGGTGGAGATAGCAGCCAAGGAACTAGTTCCAGGGGATGTAATGCTGCTGGAAGCTGGGATGCAGATAGCGGCAGATGGACGCTTGATTGAACAGTCGAATTTACAAGTGCGAGAGTCGGCACTGACAGGTGAAGCCCATTCTGTGAATAAACAAGCAACGTTAAAATTGCCAGAAGAAGCAGATTTAGGCGATCGCATCAATTTAGTATTTCAAGGAACCGAAGTAATCCAAGGACGGGGCAAGGTTCTGGTAACTAACACCGGCATGACAACAGAATTAGGCAAAATTGCCACTATGTTGCAGTCGGTGGAAAGTGAACCGACGCCGTTACAGCAGCGGATGACTCAATTAGGCAACGTTCTAGTTACGGGTTCTTTGATTCTCGTTGCTATTGTTGTCGTCGGTGGCGTTATCCAGGCAAGAGGCTTTAGCAACATCCAAGAACTCTTGGAAGTTTCCTTGAGTATGGCAGTTGCTGTGGTACCAGAAGGTTTACCAGCCGTAATTACCGTCACCCTGGCACTGGGAACCCAGCGAATGGTGCGTCAGAATGCCTTAATTCGCAAACTGCCAGCAGTGGAAACATTGGGTTCTGTAACTACCATTTGTTCTGATAAAACCGGTACGCTGACTCAAAACAAAATGGTGGTGCAATCGGTTTTCACCAATAACAAAACTTTTCGCGTCACCGGCGAAGGTTATGCTCCCACGGGGGACTTCCAGTTAAATGGTGAAAAAATTTCTTTAGAGGAGTCTCCAGAAATCTCAGCTTTGTCAGTAGCCTGTGCTGTTTGTAATGATTCAGTCTTACAAAAAGAACAAGGTGAATGGGCAATCTTGGGCGATCCTACAGAGGGAGCATTAGTCACCTTGGCGGGAAAAGCTGGAATCGAAAAAGACCAGTGGAACAGTAAATTACCTCGCGTTGCCGAGTTCCCCTTTTCCTCGGAACGTAAGCGGATGAGCGTGATTTCTCAAGCGGAGGGAGTTGCCACAGGTGACGCATCTTCCAGAGGCATTGACCCAGCGATCGCCGATCTTATCCAATCTCAACCTTACTTAATGTTTACCAAAGGTTCTCCAGAGTTAATCTTGGCACGTTCTGCTCAGATTCATTTGGGTAATGACACAGGCGGATTAACCGAAGAACAACGCCAGAAAATTTTGGCAGAAAATGACCTGATGGCGAGTAAAGGTCTGCGGGTGTTAGGTTTTGCCTACAAACCCCTGGCACAGATTCCACCGGAAGGTTCAGATGAAACATCTGAGAAAGATTTGGTATGGCTGGGATTGGTGGGAATGTTAGATGCACCACGCCCAGAGGTAAGGGCAGCTGTGCAAGAGTGTCGGGATGCAGGCATTCGCCCAGTAATGATTACTGGCGATCACCAGTTAACAGCAAGAGCGATCGCTACCGATTTAGGAATTGCCGAAGAAGGGGCACGCGTCCTCACAGGTCAAGAATTGCAACGGATGAGTGACGAGGAATTAGAGCAAAACGTTGACTTGGTGAGCATCTATGCCAGGGTTTCCCCAGAACACAAACTGCGAATTGTCCAAGCACTGCAACGCCGGGGTAGATTTGTCGCGATGACAGGCGATGGCGTTAACGATGCCCCAGCCCTCAAACAAGCGGACATCGGTATTGCAATGGGCATTACTGGCACTGATGTCAGTAAAGAAGCCAGTGACATGGTGTTACTTGATGACAACTTCGCCACCATTGTCAGCGCCACCAAGGAAGGCAGAGTTGTTTACACCAACATCCGCCGCTTTATTAAATACATCTTGGGCAGTAACATTGGTGAAGTTCTGACAATTGCAGCCGCACCCCTAATTGGTTTGGGAGGCGTTCCCCTTACTCCCTTACAAATTCTGTGGATGAACTTGGTGACAGACGGTTTACCAGCCTTGGCATTAGCTGTGGAACCTCCAGAACCGGATGTGATGCAGCGTCCGCCTTTTAGCCCCCGCGAAAGTATTTTCGCCAGGGGATTGGGTTCTTACATGATTCGCATTGGGATCATTTTTGCCATTATCAGCATTGCCTTGATGTGGTGGGCTTATCAACATACCCATGCCCCTGAGTATCAGGGCAATCGGGATACTTGGAAGACAATGGTATTCACTACCTTGTGTCTCGCCCAAATGGGTCATGCGATCGCCATTCGTTCTAACAACCGGCTGGCCATCGAGATGAATCCCTTCTCCAATATATTTGTACTAGCGGCCGTTGTCGTGACTACAATTTTGCAGTTGATGCTAGTTTACGTCCCACCCCTGAGAGCTTTTTTTGGTACTCACTACCTGAATCTGCAAGAGTTGGGGGTTTGTATTGGCTTCAGTGCCTTAATGTTTGTGTGGATTGAAGCGGAGAAAATATTTCTGCGGATTATGGGCAAGAAGGCTGTGTAAATTGGGTATGGGGCATAGGGCATGGGGCATGGGGCATTGGTTATTAATTATTCTCCTGTACCCCTACGCTCTCCTGCCTCTTCTTTAGGGATTTCCAGAAATTAAATTATCCAATTTTTAGAGTGAAGACGATGATCGGATTCTTCCTCTCCTGCTCCCCCTACTCCCCCTGCTTGCATAGCGATTGGACATTTTTTTAATTGGAAATCCCTTATCTCCCTCCTCTCCAATGCCCAATCCCCAATGCCCCATGCCCAATCCTCACTATGTACCTGAAAACTCTAAACCTCCGACAATTTCGCAATTACCAAGACCAACAGGTTGAGTTTAATGCTGCCAAAACAATTTTGGTAGGTAATAACGCTCAGGGAAAGTCGAATTTATTGGAGGCGGTGGAGTTACTGGCGACATTGCGATCGCACCGAATGACCCGCGATCGCGATTTAGTTCAAGAAGGGGAAGCCATAGCCCAAATTAATGCCACCCTTGAACGGCAAACAGGCATTAGTGACCTTAGCTTAACGTTGCGCCGCAATGGTCGCCGTAGCGTTGCTCTCAATGGTGAATTTATCCGCCGTCAAATGGATTTTCTCGGCGTTCTCAATGCAGTCCAATTTTCCAGCCTAGATTTAGACTTAGTACGCGGCGGCCCTGAAGGTCGCCGCAACTGGTTAGATACACTATTAATTCAACTTGAACCAGTTTATGCTCACATTTTGCAGCAGTATAACCATGTGTTACGCCAGCGCAATGCTTTTTTAAAACGCCATATAGAAACATTGGATGCAACGTCTCTACACTCAGAATTGGCTGTGTGGGATGCACAGTTAGCTACCACAGGAACCAGGGTAATTAGACGACGCGATCGCGCCATCCAAAGATTAGCTCCCATTGCTAGTGCTTGGCACGCCAGTATTAGCGGCAGTACAGAAGTTCTGCATATCAATTACCTGCCTAATATTATTTCAGAGGATAACCATCCAGAAGAAGTGCAGCAAGCTTTTTTAGCAAAAATTCAGCAGCGAGCCGTTGCTGAAATGCACCAAGGCACTACTCTTGTCGGTCCCCATCGTGACGAAATAGAATTAACTATTAACCAGACACCCGCTCGTCAATACGGTTCTCAAGGTCAACAACGAACCCTAGTGTTAGCCTTAAAATTAGCCGAATTACAATTAATTGAAGAAGTCGTCAAAGAGTCACCATTGCTATTACTTGATGATGTTCTTGCCGAACTCGATTTATCGCGCCAAAATCAATTGCTCGATGCCATTCAAGACCGCTTTCAGACCCTAATTACTACTACTCATTTGGGTTCTTTTGATTCCCAATGGTTGAAATCCTCTCAAATTCTTTTTGTAAAAGCAGGAGAGATAATCCAACAGTAGTTATGAATTACGCTGATGTTTTTCTAGCCTTTTAAAAAGGGTAAGAACTAAAAAAGTTAACAAAGCAGCGATTAATGCTAACTGCCATAAACCACAGCCAGCAGCAATTCCCAAAGCAGCCGAAACCCAAATAGCTGCTGCTGATGTAAGTCCGTGAACTTCAAGTTGCTGTGATTCTCGAGAAGATTGGCGCACAATTTCTCCAGCACCGAGAAATCCTACACCGGCTGCAATCCCCTGGATCACACGGCTAAGTGCATCATCACTGGACTGTGACCCATCTGTTAGCATAATTATGAGAGTAAACATGGCTGAACCGAAACTCACCAGCATATGAGTTCTTAAACCGGCTGGTTTGTGCTTAATTTGGCGTTCTAAGCCGATAATTGCTCCAATAAGCAATGCAAGGCACAGCCTGAAGCTGATATTTAGCCAATCATTCGTTGCAAGGTAGTAAGTGTTTGGCAATGCTTAGTCTGGGGTAGAGAATTTTATATACTAGTACAGCATGGTAGAAATCCAGCTACCATATAAATTAACAAGAATTGGGACAAAATCCCATTGCTAAAGGTAGGCAAACTTTCGCTATAGCTATTAGATTAATTAATATTTTTACAAAAATAGTGCAAAAATGTTTTAATCTTTTATTGATGGAGTCTAATTCAACACTTACTATCTAATAGCCTATATTATATTTAAATTCTATCAATTCAATAATGCTTTTTTAGATAAAAATTAATATCTTGCTTGTTAGGATTATTTATCAATAAGATATTATCTTGTTCAAAAAGAAATGGATATTTGCATCGTTAAATGATCACAATGATCGTAGTCTGGGCAAACCACATAAATTTTAAGTTTATTAAATAGATTTTGAACTATTTAAAATTATTGAACTATAAAATTCTACCTCAAATTGCTAGATTTAACCCATACACTCAATAATCAAATATAATACCGCCATCTACAACTCGCGCAAGTCCCTAAACCCCCGATTTCAGGGAAGAGAGGCTAATTGAAGGAAAATATTTGATTTATAAAGGAGTCAAATTACAGCAATACATCATGTCACTAGCAATTAAACCTAATAAGGTCGGCAAATTAAACGTAAATGCTGGAAACTCCTCCCCTAGTAGGGAGCAGCTAGTAAATTTACGGTTGATAACGTACCAAGAGGAAATGGCTGTGGCTACAAATAGACAACTGACAACTAAGAAATTGAGTGGATAAACTCTACTGGCTAGACCAAATTAAACTACAAGACCGCGCCAAAGTAGGTGACAAAGCGTTTTACTTGAGCAAAATTATTCAGCGTGGCTATCCGGTGGTGCCTGGTTTTGTCGTTCCGGCGGAAAATTTACGGCAATTTCTCGAAAATCTTAACAGTTCAGAATCATTAGTGGCTGACTTACCCCATTCTTCATTACACTTGGATGTCACTAATTGGCGTCAACTTCAGCAGGTGGCTAGTCGCCTGCGCCAAGAAATTTTGACTGCAACTGTGCCACAGCAGTGGGTGAGTACAATTTTCCAAGCAGCTAGAGAATGGCCAACTAGCTGTTTGATTCTTCGACCTACCTTGGCAGTATCAACTACCACTCTAGGGATGAAGAATATATCTGGTTTGCTGGAGTCGGTATTTTGCCAGTGCGAACCCGAAGCGATCGCTTCTGCCCTAAAGCGTACCTGGAGCCAAATATTTCGTGCGAGAAGTCTACTATATTGGCAACGGGCAGGAATTAACCTGCAACAAATCAGTTTAGCGGTTTTGGTTCAACCTGTTGAGAATGCGATCGCTAGTGGCTTGCTCACAGCCAACTCCTCTGGATGGGAAATTGAAGCTACTTGGGGACTAGGAATTGCGATCGCTCTTGGCGAAGTCCAGCCAGATGTTTATTACATTCAACAGTCAACCGGTGTTGTGGAGCAACAGTTGGGCAATAAAATGCTGGCTTATGGTGTGAGTGATGCAGCAGTTGGAGCTTTTTCCGAACCCATATCCAAGTCAGCGCTAACACCAGATCACACTTGCCTAAGTACCTATCTACTTCCCGAAGCCCAACAAAAACAGTACGCTTTACAAGAAGAATACTTACAACAAATAATTGCTCTAGGAACTCAACTGGTAAGTGAACTAGGTAAAACCTTCACCATTAAATGGACTATCGCCCGGCAAACTGCATCTGGCAAGCTCTACATAACACAAGTTAGTTCTCCCCATGTAATCACCCACGCACACTTCATTAGGGGGCTAGGGGCGGCAGGAGGACGTGTTGTGGCGACTGCCTTAGTAATTATTAATCCGCTACAGAAACCCGAAGAATTGCCCAAGGGAGTGATTTTAGTCATCCCAGCGATCGCGCCTGATTGGTTACCATTACTGCAACAAGTTGGTGGTATTATTACCGAACAAGGCGGATTAACTAGCCACGCTGCAATTCTTGCTAGAGAATTAGGTATCGCAGCAGTAGTCAACGCAACATCTGCTACAACCTTAATCAAAACTGGCGAACGGCTCCTGCTTGATGGCGATAGAGGGGAAGTTTATCGGCTTAGAGGAGAAGGGGAAATTGGGAGAGGGGGAGAGATGGAGAGGAGGAAAGTCGTAGAAAATCCTCTCGTTCTCCCTACCTCTCCATCCCGTCCTCCCTTTACTTCTCATTCACCTATGATTGCTACGCAATTGCTGGTTAATTTAAGTCAGTCCAGTTTAATAGAACAAGTACAAAACTTCCCTGTGGATGGAGTGGGATTGTTGCGCTCAGAATTGATGGTACTAAATATATTGGACGGGCAACATCCTAATAGTTGGATTTTAGGCGGGCGGCAAGCAGAATTGTTAGAGCGATGGTCTAAGCAGATTATGCAGTTTGCCCATGCCTTTGCACCAAGACCAGTTTTTTATCGTTCTTTAGATTGGCCGCAAGATTTAACATCATTGAGTAATAGTTTACAATCTTCGTCACAGTCGATGTTGGGTGAACGCGGCACTTTCAGCTATTTACAAAATCCCGCAGTCTTTGAATTAGAACTGCAAGCTTTAGCGAGTGTCCAGCAAGCTGGTTACACCAATGTAAATCTACTGTTGCCTTTTGTGCGGACTGTGGAAGAATTTGTCTTTTGCCGTCGCAAAGTTGAGCAAGCTCTTTTAACTGAGGTGTCACAGTTTCAATTATGGATGATGGCAGAAGTGCCAAGCGTCCTATTTTTACTGCCAGAATATGTTAAAGCAGGTGCAGCCGGAATTTCTATTGGTACAAATGATTTGACCCAATTATTGCTGGGAGTGGATCGAGAGCAAGGACAATTAGGAAAAGTGTTTAATGAACGTCATCCGGCAGTTATGGGTGCGATCGCTCAACTGATCCAAATGGCTAAAAGTGCTGGTATACCTTGTTCAATCTGCGGTCAAGCACCAGCCCTCTATCCAGAAATCATCGATAAGTTAGTGGAATGGGGTATTACTTCCATTTCTGTTGAACCGGAAGCAGTTGAGCGAACCTATCAGGCGATCGCTCGTGCTGAACAACGCTTAATTTTAGCAGCCGCACGACGTGAATTAAAAGAGGGAAAAGACTAATTTTATCTAATGTAGCCAGTTTCGCGTAAAAACTTACGTAAATCGGCGAAAAATTTGGTGCGGTCGCTGTTTTTGTAAGCTTGCTGCACTCGCCCCCATCCATCCTGCCCTTGACCCAGCAGATATTTATCTGCCAAATAAGCTGCTAAAAAGCCCTTGCCATCATCGCCTTGTTGCCGTGCCTGGGTATAAGTTTGCCATAGCTCTGAGGCGTGATTGGAGATTAATTTGGGATAGCGGCGAGTTACATTAACCATTTTACCTTGGCGATAATGCCAAATTTGCAGGGGGTAGCCAGAAGCAGCATAAGCTGTAAAAGCATAGGCAAAGCGATCGTCTTGGCTATCAAATTCTGGCAGTCCATCTTTGTCTAAATCTCTGAGCCGATAGCCACCATTGCCCCATTCATGGCGAATCTTAATATACTTTTGGGATTTCTTGTCATAGCGATAAATCAATGAATAAGTACAACAGTGCGCTCCACCTGTAAAGAAATCGGCAATTATTTCTGGTTCTTTGTTACCGTCCAAGTCTCGCACTGGTAAGTTATTTTCTTGTCCAGATATATTCCCCACAGGTCTGTCATATTCATTTTCTTGCAGCTGTTTTTGATCCAAAACAATTTTACCTGCTCGGATAATTTTCAGTCGCACATTTTTATACTTATATTCCTCTGGCTTCTCGTAGGATATTTCTGCTCGCACATTCCCCAATTGCCCAGTTATCGTTTCTGCTGTCGCAGTCTGGGTAAATACAGCCGTTGCACTCAAAAGAGTTAAACCGATTAGAGATTGACTGATAAAGGAATGAATAGTAATCATCGTTGGTGTTGTATATAGCACATTCAACTTTATACAACACCATCAAAATGTCAATATCGGTAAATCGCCGCAACGGCTGTACTATATGGAATTTCGTCAAAGGGAACAGCGTAAACCGTGCCACCGTTTAATAAGGTATGAGCAGCGACAAAATCCAATAAATCCTCATCACCAGCTTCTTTTTCTGGGTGCAAATAAACTGTTTCTGAGGTTGGATCGAATAAACCCCACTGTTGCTGACCAACTGCAACTAGTAATGAATCGACTCGTTGGTAATAAGCCGCTGAGACAACTTCTTGGAGGTTGTTAGATCCTTTACCAGTATCACCACCAAACAATTCGTGTGAATTTCATTACGGAGTTGGCAAGAGTTAGCAAAGCTACTAACCCTCAACTTGCTAACCCGAAAGTATGGTTTTTTTGAATTCGCCAACAGAGTCGTAATTTACGCGAACACTTCTTTTTTGTCCAAAGTCCAATACTAATGGGCGTGTCTTCGCTATATCTACCCCTTCTAAACGGTCAAGCTTTTTCTACCATTCGGCAGGGGCTTCAGCTTGAAAAATTTTTTACGATTGTTATGTGCAAAACCTGCCTTTATCTCTCTTTAATTTCACCTTAATAAATAATATGAGCTTCCTTTCGATCGAAGAACTGAAAGAACTCGTCGAACAGCCGCAAGGGCTATGTGTATCGATCTACATGCCGACCGTGCAGCTTGGGTCAGAAATTCAGCAAAACTCTGTCCGCTTTAAGAATCTCATTCGGCAGGCAGAAGCAGAGATAGGAAAATACGAATCACCTCCGGCTAATCCAGAGCAATTTCTTCAACCCGCGATCGAGTTGGATGAAGATGACTTTTGGCAGCATCAGGACGCAGGTTTAGCTTTATTCATTTCAGAAGGATTCTTCCGCTTCTATCGTGTGCCGATCGACATGATTGAATTGGTGGTCGTGAACACTAGCTTTCATCTCAAGCCGTTAATTCCTCTGTTGAGCGGAGATAACCGCTTCTATATTCTCATGCTCGGTCAGCGCGATGTGCGTCTTTTGGAAGGCAATCGCTATGGCATGACGCGTGAAGTTGAAATCGAAGGCTTGCCGAAGAGTATGGATGAGGCCTTGCAGTATGACGAAGAAACGTCGAAAGATGAACAGCGACGCCAGGGCGCGGGCGCAGGTCGTTCAGCTTTGCAAGCGGGTGGTTCCTATCACGGACATGGCGGCGGGCGTGAAAACGTTAAAGAAGAGTTGCTGCGATATTTTTATCTAGTGGATAAAAGCTTGCATGACTTCTTTCGCAATCGTCGATCGCCACTTGTGCTAGCTGGGGTTAACTATTTACTGCCGATTTACCAAGAGGCGAATACCTACAATTTCATTGTGGAAGAAGGAATTCAACACAACACAAAGGAGCAAACAGCACAAGAACTTCATGCAGAAGCCTGGGCGATCGTGGAGCCGCTATTTCAAGCAGACCAGCAAAAAGCAATTGATTACTATCATGAGTCGATCGCTGCTGGCAAAGGATCAAACGACTTGGATGAAGTCATTCAAGGCGCGTTTTATGGTCGTGTAGAACAGCTTTTTGTTCCGGTCGGTGTGCAAAAATGGGGACATTTTGATCCGGACTCAATGGAGATTGAAAGACACAATGAGGCTCAACCGGGCGATGAAGATTTGCTGAATGCAGCAGCAATTCAAACGATCTTTCATGGGGGAACGGTGTACGCCGTTGAACCAGGAGCAGTGCCTGATGAGGCACCTGTTGCAGCAGTCTTTCGCTACTAATTGGCCCAATGTTAGGTGGGTGCCTAAGCCAGGAAGTCACCCTCCTGACTCGGCTACAAAACCCTGCATGAATCGTTAGATTCACACGGCTCCTCAATGACTTGGTGCTTGTCAAACACACCGATAAATTCCGAGTTAGAAGGAATTACGGTTGGGGACTTCCAGAAAATAAAATATACAGTTCCTAAGAATGATAATAATTATTATGAGGTGGGATAGGCTGCCAACGGCAGCCTATCCCACCTCAATTTGTAGTAAATTCAATTTATATTCCTCCTATCAACGTGACCAAATACATCAGAGCAGACCATCGATATTCGATGATCTGATAGGACGTTATTCTCAGATGGTGGCGGTTGAATTCCAACCGTTTGCTTTCGAATTTATTTCACCTCAAGGAGGGTTTCGTTGCATTTTTCTTTTGATAGGCAATATTCATCAAGGATGTTACTAATTAAAACCCCAACTTTAAAAGCCAAAATCGCTATAAGCATCAAATATTTGGTGTGTTAGAGTTTGCGCGTCCTGAGTTTACCCCTGTTTTACTATCCCGTTGGCTAAGACCTAAAGTTACTCGTTTCATAATCCAGTACAAACCTGCAAGTACCACAAAGGTGATAGCAATAATTACTAGGGGTTGTTTCCCTAGAATTTCTTCTACCCCTTTGGTAAGCAAGGCATCGGGTTGAGTAATCAAATCCCAACTGTTGAAACGCAAAAATCGTCCCCAATAGACACCAATAGCGCACAGAAAATGGGTAATCAACTCAACGCGCCAAATCCATTGGCTCTTACCGATGCGATGTAAGTAGTAACCCCAATTAATTAACGATATTACATAAGCTTCAAATCCACCGATAATTACTAGCAAATACACAGGAATGAGTACTAAAGTAATCATCCAAACCGATTGAATCGTGCGGATATCGTCTATCAGGTGAATTACATCAGTCAACAAATATGGTGCATTCGGTAAGAAAGCATAGAAAACTAAGAATCCTAACCACCAAAGCCAAGAGCCACCACGCCTAAATCGAAATAGCCACACACTCAAAGCTAAAGGTATAAAAGCCAGAAATAAATTCCAAGTCATCCAACTCATATTAATTCGCAAGACCTGTAAAACTCTGGCTATCAATTCTTCTTTCATAGGTGCTAACTCAGAAGGCGTTTTATTGATCTAGATTCACTCTGTAGTGTTAGCCTGACAGATAAATTTTTTGTAATCCCCAAGAAAACTAATGTCCTCCAATATCAGACAAAATTTTTGTCTCATTTAAAAATAAATGCTCACTGAATATATGTCTGATTTTTTTGATATATTTTATACAAAGGGATGAGATTTATCAATCAATCGGCTTAAGCCACTAGTATAGCCAGAAAATCATTAGGGTAAAATCTACCGTAGAAAGAAAGGTATCATGGCAAAAAAGCTACTGAATATCTTCCGGTGGAATCTCCTAACTGGAATATTGCTCCTGTCATGGCTATTATATAGATTTCATTCTGCCCTGCCAGACTTCCAGAAGCATATTAAAACTTTTGGTAAAACAACCATCCAACTGCAAGTTAGGGTTGACAACAGACCCCAAGTGAAGCTTCCCCTATCTATGTGTAGTAACCTGTTTAGCCCATGCCCCAAATTAGATTATTCTGGCTCGCTACAGTATTTATTCATCTGATTGATTAACGTATCCGACTGCTTGCCAACCTTTGTAGCTGTTGTTAATGCTGAATCAATTTCGGCTCTCGCCTTTTGGATTTTTTCTCTACCAGATGTCGAAGCATCTGCTATTTTGGTCGCACCAAGCGCCTTACCTGCAATAGCTACCGATTGACTGAGATTTTGAAAAATTTTGACAAAACCGCTTTGAAATTCTTTCAGCTTAGGATCTTTTAAATTCAGTTCCCTAATCGATTTAGTCACAAATTCTAAATCTTTAGATAGCTGTATGCTGGTAATCACCTGCGTTCCTTTACTTTTATCAATCAGAGAAGTTCCGGCATTCACAACTCGAATCATCTGCTGGCACTGGGAGGCTTTGTTTTCGCTGCAACTAGTAATCAATAAAGCAATGCTTAGGGTAACAGGAGTAAGAACAGTATATTTATGTGAATATTTATATGAAACAGACATTAACACCCCAACAACAATAAAACCGAGAATATAGTACCCAATATTAGGAGTAAATAAAATAACTAAGAGGGGGCATGAGGCATTGGGCATGGTGTATTAATTTTTCTCCCCCTACCTCCCCTGCCTCCCCTGCTTCCCCTACTCCTCACTCTCTGCTGGAATTACCAACCTATCGGTAAACCCAACTGGTCTAAAATAGCACCATCTTGCAAAAGTGGCTGAATATTGCTGTCTATTTGAATGCGACCACCGGACAGTACCAAAGCGCGTTGAGTAACTCTGCCTAGCCAATGTAGGTCATGAGAAGCAATTAAAATCACCTGCACGGGTAAATTTAACAACACTTGCGCTAAATGTCGCCGCCATGCTGGATCAAGACCGTTAGTCGGCTCATCCAAAATTAGAATTGTCGGGTCTAGGGCTAAAATCGAGGCTAGGGCGGCTAAACGTCTTTGTCCTCCAGAGAGTTCGTGGGCGGAACGATTGGCGTAGGCTTCGAGGCCAAAATCAGCTAATAACTGCCGGGCGCGATCGCTTGCCTCTGCTGGTGACATTCCATAGTTGCGTGGACCAAAGGTGACATCTTCCAAGATGGTTGGCATAAATAGTTGGTCGTTGGCATCTTGGAAGCTAAAGCCGATTTTGCGACGTATTTGGGGTAGAGTTTTAGGTTCTACTGGGATACCATTAATCGTAATTTTTCCAGTTTGCGGTTGTTTTAAGCCGATCAGGTTCTCCAACAAGGTGCTTTTTCCAGAACCAGTGGCTCCCATCAACGCCACGCGATCGCCCGGATTTAAGGTAAAAGAAATTTCTTGTAATACTGGCTCCTGGCGAGAATAGGCATACACCAGGTTCTCAACCTCGACCACGGCTGCGTTGGGGTTATGGGTTGATGATTGGGGATTAGAAGTTAAAGATTTCAAGATTCACAAACTCAATATTTACAACTTCGCTAAATTCTGTAAGAAGTAAGAGTTACACAAGCAGCGATCGCCCACGCTACTAGTATGGCAAAACGCTCTTTTGGTCTGAGGGGAGAATCTATAGGCAATTGCCCGTTGTATCCACGAGTTACCATTGCTGCGTAGACTCGCTCTGCCCTTTCTAGACTACGGAGATACAAGGCTCCAATCATGGCAGCACTGGCGTAGCGCAACCATCCCGCAGTTCCATTCAAACCGCGTAATTGAGCGCTGCGTTGCATCCGCGTCACTTCTGAGAGCAAAATTTCCATATATTGCCCAGCTAATAACAAGTTTTCCTTTAAAGGTGCTGGTACAGGTAAGCCTTTAAGGGCTATACCAAAACTGTGGGGTGGTAAGGTTAACAAAAAACTATTCATGGTAACCAAACAAACCAGAGAACGAACTAGCAAAAAACTGGCTCGTTCCCATCCCAAGGGCAATGCCAGCAATGACAAAAAGATCAATTCTGTACCGAGTAATCCCCCTAAGCGGGGAATTGGTACGCGCAACAGCCAAACCCACAAAAGTGCGATCGCGCCATATACACCTAAGCAATACCAAGCATGATGCTTTAATAAAGCTGCTCCCACCACAACCACTAGTGACAGTTGCAAACGTAACGGTAAGGAAAGTTTAAGCATTATTCGGTTTCACCACCTTGGCAATCCCAAAGGCCACAGCAAAGCAAACCGCAGCTCCCACCAGCCCAGCGATACTAGTGCCTATTGGCCCTAAACCCTCAATGCCATAGTCAGCTAAGGGAGTCGGCACAACTACCCGTACTTTCTCGGCTAAGTCGATGAAGCCTGCGTTTTCGGCGACTTTTTCCAGACCATCAGGCCATGCTGAGGCAAAGAGTGACAGCACTCCCGCAATTAAGAAAATCGTGACAATGGGTACAGACCAACCGCGAAACTCATGCTGTTCCCCTGGTAACAAATCTGGTCGAGCGGTCGCTAAGTAAGTCAGCACACCTCCAGTAATTATGCCTTCGCCAATGCCAATCAGAACATGGACACCAGCCATAGCTGCTAAAACTATGGCTACGGGTGCAGTTCCTGAAAGGGCTAACTCAATGGCACAAGCTACAGCAGCTACCACTACACTTACACCAGCAGCTATACCAGCAGCCAAGGGTAAGCGCCCTTGAGACCCACCCAATAGCCGTTGTAAGGTTTGGGTTAAAATCCAGCCAACCCAAACACCAACTACTGCCATGTTCAAAATATTCGCTCCTAAGGCTGTAATGCCACCGTCAGCAAACAGTACAGCTTGAATAATTAAAACTGTGGCGATACACAGCGTTCCTGCCCACGGACTACCCAAAACGATCGCAGCTAAGGTTCCCCCTAACAAGTGACCACTTGTACCTCCTGCTACTGGAAAATTGATCATTTGGGCGGCAAAAATGAAAGCGGTGGTTAGCCCCAGTATCGGCGCACGGCGGATACCAAAAGCCTCTTGCGATCGCCCGAAGGCAATAAAGAGTGCTGCTACACTCGCTAAACCAGTAGCCCCTGCCACGGGAACAGAAACGAATCCATCAGGAATATGCATGATCTACCCTGTATTTTAGATGTTTATTTACTCAATACAAGCAATAAAACAAAGACATTAAATTAATAACAAACAAAATTTTCACCTTTTTTGCAATGCCCTCTTGGGGGATTTTATGCTGTCACTTCCGAGATATTTACAATCCAATGGCTGCTAAATAGTATACTTATTTACTAATATATTAAATTTTATTAACTTTATTTTTATATCTGTTGCCAAATATTGATAAACTCTTGGCAAAGTAGAAAAAACTTGACTTTATTAAATTAATATGCATTTAATTTAGAATGCTATCAAGGGGCAAAATGCTGGCTAAAATTGCGTTTCTTCTCTACCAGATGTTACACAAAAATTTTGAATTGCCTTGCTGCTCTTACGTTTAAGATATAGTTATCTCTATTTACAGCAGTTTTGATTTATTGAAGTCACATCTGTTGTAGGGGCATAACATTGCGGTGTCTAAAAGCGGAAGTTTATTTACTAAATAATCTTGATATTATCTGGATTCAAGAAGAATTCCGAAGTCAGAGTTCAGGATTCAGAATGTAATTAGCTCTTGTTTTTGATTCACCATTTTCTTGTTTCCTACCAGTTTTAAGATTTTGTCAACCACTACTTACTTAGTAAGTGTAAATCACTAGAAGATAATGTAGTTAGCGTAACGCACCGAAAACCTAAAATGGCGCTTTACTACAGTCTTCCTAACACACCCTACAGCTAAACTGTTACGCATTTAACTTGAACATTTACATGAAGGTTGATGACCCATGACTAATGACTAATGACTAATAACCGTTAACCGTCAACAGTTAACGACCGTAAAGAGTGTTTATACAATTTAGGCGCGCATCAGTTTACTATTTTGTCACGAATGATTTCCAATTAGTACATTAGCTCTATTAATACGAAAAAGCCTTTGCATAGTCCTGACAAATTGTATATTTGCTGACTTAGCTGACTTCTGTGGTACAGTATTGATTGTATAAAAAATGTATGAAAATTCAAAAAAATACCATATATATAAGCAGTAAAATGTAAAGCTTAGATGAAGTTTATGAAAAACTTTTGAATTGATCTGCGGGAATTACTAAACTTTTCAGAATAACCAACTGTAACAAAAGTATTCATCAAATTTTGACAACCATAGGACTTACGCATGAGTTACGGAATAACGTAGACGCAAAGCGGTTTACCGCAGGCTACCGCAGAGGCACAGAGAGCACGGAGAAATCAGAGTTTGAGAGATATTTTGCGTAAGTCCTAAACCAAATTCAGTCAATAAAGCCAGCAGATGTTTGGCTCTATTTCCCTCGGTCGTTACACATCCTCGTTCTGTAATGTGAAACTATGAAAACAAACTCATCGAACTCACTGTTAACAGTACCAACTGGCCCGCTAAAGATTTCAGAGTTACCCCCTAACAGTGTGGCTACAAGTAGTGAATCTATTTATCTTTCCCTAGTCATTCCTACTTATAAAGAGCGTGACAATATCAAGAATGTAGTCAGCATATTGAGTCAGTTACTGGATGAATCTATTCCAGGAAGCTATGAATTGATTGTGGTAGACGATGATAGCCCAGACCGAACTTGGGAAATAGCAGAATCTTTGACGACAGAATACCCCCAGTTGCGGGTGATGCGACGCCAACAGGAACGAGGGCTATCCTCAGCGGTGATTCGTGGGTGGCAAGCAGCCACAGGGAATGTGTTGGGTGTGATTGACGGAGATTTGCAGCATCCACCAGAAGTGCTGATGCAATTGTTGGGTAGTGTTAAGCAGGGAGCAGATTTGGCATTAGCTAGCCGTCATGTGGACGGAGGCGGTGTTAGTAGCTGGAGTGTTGTTAGGCGTTTCTTGTCTCGTGGCGCTCAGTTGTTAGGCTTGGTGATTTTACCGGGGGTACTAGGCAGAGTTTCTGACCCCATGAGTGGTTATTTTATGGTGCGGCGGAGTGCGATCGCCAATGCAACACTCAATCCTGTAGGATACAAAATTCTCTTAGAAGTAATTGGGCGGGGAAAAGTAGACCAAGTTGCCGAAGTTGGCTATGTGTTCTGCGAACGCAAAGAGGGTGAGAGTAAAGTCACATGGAAGCAATATATAGATTACATTCACCACTTGGTAAGGTTGCGGCTTTCCACTGGGCGAGTAGGACGATTGAGTAGAAAAGTCAATTTCCCTATCGGTCGATTTGTCCGTTTTGGGTTTGTTGGCTTGAGTGGTGTGTTTGTGGATTTAACGGTGTTTCACTTGCTGCTTACTGTGATTCATTTAGGTTTAACTCGCAGTACGATTCTTTCGGCCGGAGTGGCAATCGTAAATAATTTTCTATGGAATGATTTATGGACTTTTGGTGATATTTCTCAGAGGCAACCCGATCCACGTCAACGTTTCAAGCGATTCTTGAAGTTCAGTGCGGTCTGTTTGGCAGGAGTTATATTACAAGCTCTAATAATTAACTTTCTCTATAATGTCTTGGATATAAATGAGTATTTAGCTAAGTTGATAGCGATCGCAGTTGCTACTATCTGGAATTTCTGGATTAATTTGAAACTTAGCTGGCGCGTCACTGATGTGAAATAATCACAACGAGAGATTTGAGATTTTGATTTTTGTTCTTAGACTTTAGAACGAACTGAAATCTAAAACGTCAAATCTACAAGTCCATTCCTGTGAGGCCCGGCAATGAGAGCTTTTTTCCAAGGTGCATTTTATTTTTACAGAAAAATTATCTCGTTGCTACCTGTCTATGCCACCCGTTTGCTGCCTATAGTAGATGCAAATTCTACCTTAAAACGCAAGTATTGGCATAATTGGCAGACTCGCCTCCCTCCTTCCTGGCTTCACCCCTTGCTGATCTTGATGTGGTTGCTTATTGGCATCAGTTTGCGCCTAGCGAACTTGACTGCAAAGCCTCCTTGGACTGATGAGTTTTCTACCTTGGTGTTTAGCTTGGGGA
Organism: Nostoc desertorum CM1-VF14; assembly: GCA_019359245.1. Classification (GTDB taxonomy): domain Bacteria; phylum Cyanobacteriota; class Cyanobacteriia; order Cyanobacteriales; family Nostocaceae; genus Nostoc; species Nostoc desertorum. The sequence goes on from JAHHHR010000005.1 coordinate 133,109, forward strand.
ATACTTTTTTATCAGTTCCCCTAGATCAAGCGATCACACCTGATATCCTATTGCAACCACTGCAACCAAACCCAGCAGCTAGTATTGGTGATGTAGTTCACAATTTAGTAACACAAGATACGCATCCACCACTGTATTTTGTGCTGGCTTATCTGTGGATGAAATTATTTCCCAGCGACGGAGGATTAGTATCGCTGTTTGCGGCGCGATCGCTACCAGCTACAATCGGTGCTGCCTCCATTCCATGTACTTACATATTAGGTAGGGTAGCGTTTCGTTCGCCATTAGTGGGACACTTGGCTGCTGCTATGATGGCAGTATCACCCTACGGCGTATTTTTAGCCCAAGAAGCACGACATTACAGTTTGGCAGCCTTATGGGTAACTGCTTCTCTGATCTGTTTAGTAATTGCCACACGTCATATTCAAAACCGCACACCTTTACCTATATGGGTAGCACTTTTATGGGTAGAAATTAATGCTTTAGGTCTTGCTACTCATTACTTCTTCAGCCTTACCCTATGCACAGAAGCTGTAGTTTTGATTTTTCTTGCTTGGCTTCAATTGCAAACTAACAAACAATTTTCTCTTTTCTTCGCTCCTCCCTGGCGGCGCATCTATGCCGTTGCTATAGGTACTTTGGTGGCGGGTTTAATTTGGCTACCAATATTTTTAGAGAATAAAAATCGTAGTAATTTGACTGAGTGGATTCAAAGTTCACGCGTCGGACTAGATTGGTTAAGCCCAATTTTTCAAGCTTTAGGAACATTGATTGCAATGATTTCTCTCCTGCCAGTTGAATCTTCACAGCTATTGGTTGTGATTCCTTCTGGAGTGGTAATGTTGGTTTTCTTTATTTGGGCAGTACCAATTTTGCTGCGTGGCATCAAGATTCAACTACAGCACCCAGAAAGCCGGATTATGATTCAGGTGCTTGCTGGAGTAGTTCTCAGTGCGATCGCTTTATTCTTTATCTTTACGTACTTTTTGGGTATTGACCTGACCAGGGGTGCTAGATATAACTTTGTTTATTTTCCTGCGATCGTGGTTTTACTAGGAGCAAGCCTTGCAGTTTGTTGGCATTCCCCCAAAGAATGGATGGGAAAAGAGCAAGGAAAAAATGGGAGAAAAAGCATAGGCAGATGGGGAATAAACGCGAAAAAAGCCGTGATGTTAATTTGGTTAATGGGATTTATCAGTGCAGTTACAGTCATCTGCAATCTCGGCTATCAAAAATATTATCGCCCTGACCTGTTTGTGCAGCTAATTCAACAAACTTCCCCAGCACCAGTGCTGATTGCCACTACTCATAAAACTTATATACACACTGGAGAAATGATGGGGGTAGCTAGAGAGTTTAAACTTGCAAATTCACCCCAAAAACCTCTGTTTCTTCTTGCTCATCAAGAGCAAGACCCCAATACTTCCACCATTGCTCTGGAAAATACTCTAAATAAATTACCACGACCTCTTGACTTGTGGCTGGTAAACTTCCGCGCCCCCGTCGCAGAAGCCGTCAAAACGTGCGTTAAATCTAATACTCAATCTTTGCCAAGTGTAGACGGCTACGAATATGAACTTTATCATTGCCAATAAACTAAGGAGCGGAAAATGGCTTAGGCATCCAACTAAGTCTCACGCCGCACAACTTACATATTGACAGTTGTGTAGTCTTCCAGACCAGGAATTTTATTCAGAAGGCGAAACAATGGCATAAGCTTAGAAGCTTCTTCAACAGCATTTACGGTTTCGCTAACAATTTCAAACCCGGCTTTTTCAAAGGCTTGTAGGAAGCCGCGGCGTTTAAGTTTATTGAGTCCAAGGTCATACATCGAATGACAGCTAACTCCCGGATGGTGTCGATTATAAGCGGCCACAACACGTGCATCGCCAAGAATGAGATGCGCCCACGGTAGCTTGAAGCACTTTCCAATTGCAATGCGTGAGCGTTTATTAGCCTTATATTAGCTGTGTATAAAATACTATGCTACCCCTGCTGTGTTTTAACTGCGTTAGAGACTACGTTAATCGAGATGCATCTTGTGGAAGTTCCTCAAATATCAATATCCATAGGAGACTAAAGAAGGAAGAACAGAATATATCTCATGGGTATTGAAGCAGCTAAAGCTGTAACTAATTAAGGAGGACTTATGCGTGCAGTGCTGATGGCAGGCGGTTCGGGAACGCGGCTTCGCCCGTTAACTTGCGATTTGCCCAAACCGATGGTGCCGATTCTAAATCGACCAATTGCCGAACATATTATCAATCTCCTCAAACGACATCAAATCACAGAAGTTATTGCGACATTGCATTATTTACCTGATGTCTTGCGAGACTATTTTCAAGATGGCAGCGATTTTGGTGTTCAGATGACCTATGCCGTCGAAGAAGATCAGCCTCTGGGTACAGCAGGCTGTGTGAAAAACATTGCTGAACTTCTTGATGAAACCTTTTTAGTCATTAGCGGCGATAGCATAACAGATTTTGACCTCACAGCAGCGATCGCATTTCACAAACAAAACAAATCAAAAGCTACTTTGATTTTGACGAGGGTTCCCAATCCAATTGAATTTGGAGTGGTGATTACTGATAAGGAAGCACGAATTCGGCGATTTTTAGAAAAACCCTCTAGTAGTGAAATTTTTTCTGATACCGTCAACACTGGCACATACATTCTCGAACCAGAAGTTTTGGATTATCTGCCAGCAAACATTGAATGCGATTTTTCCAAAGACTTATTCCCTTTACTGCTAGCAAAGGATGAGCCGATGTATGGTTACATCGCTCAAGGTTACTGGTGCGATGTTGGTCACTTAGATGCTTATCGTGAGGCTCAGTATGATGCACTAGATCGGAAGGTAAATCTCGATTTTGCCTATAAAGAAGTTTCTCATGAGCTATGGGTGGGTCAAAATACTCACATCGACCAGACGGCTGTGATTGAAACCCCAGTGGTGATTGGTGATAATTGCCGCATCGGGGCAAGAGTACAAATTGAGGCGGGAACCGTAATTGGCGATAATGTCACTATTGGCGCTGATGCAAATCTCAAACGTCCCATAGTGTGGAATGGAGCATTCATTGGCGATGAAGCACATCTTTCTGCCTGTGTAATTTCCCGTGGCACTCGTGTAGACCGCCGTGCCCATGTATTAGAAGCTGCTGTTGTGGGTTCGCTTTCTACGGTGGGAGAAGAAGCCCAAATTAGCCCTGGCGTGCGCGTTTGGCCCAGTAAAAAGATTGAGTCAGGGGCAGTTTTAAACATTAACTTGATTTGGGGGAACACCGCTCAACGGAATTTATTCGGTCAACGTGGTGTCCAAGGATTAGCTAATATTGACATCACCCCAGAATTCGCCGTGAAATTGGGATCTGCTTACGGTTCTACTTTGAAACCAGGTTCTAAGGTAACGGTTTCCCGTGACCAGCGTAATATCTCCCGGATGGTGACGCGATCGCTTATTGCTGGTTTGATGTCAGTAGGTATTGATATTCAAAACCTTGATGCTACAGCTATCCCCATTGCCCGCACGGTTATACCCACAATGTCGGTAGTTGGTGGTATCCATGTGCGGGTACACCCCGATCGCCCTGATTACATTTTGATTGAATTCATGGATGCCAAGGGCATTAATATCACCAAAGCCTTAGAAAAGAAAATTGAAGGGGCTTATTTTAAGGAGGATATGCGGCGGGCGCTAATTCATGAAATTGGTGATGTATCTTATCCCAGCCAAGTGATGGATCGCTACTGCACTGCTTTTGAGAAACTTTTGCACGTTCATACACTCCGCAACAGCCGAGCAAAAGTGGTGATTGACTATGTTTATGCCGTATCAGGGGCAGTTTTACCCCAAATGCTAGATAAATTTGGTGCTGATGCAGTAGTACTGAATGCCAGTGTCAATAAAACGGCGATGTCAATCACTGACCGCGAAGGACTGCTGACTCAGTTAGGTCATGTAGTGGAGGCATTGAAAGCTAACTTTGGTGTGCAAGTATCCGCTAATGGAGAACAACTAATTTTAGTTGATGAATCAGGCTACCCAATTCGTGGGGAAACTTTAACTGCACTGATGGTAGACATGATTCTGACGGCTAACCCCAGAGGAACGGTAGTAGTACCGGTTCATGCTTCCAGTGCTATTGAACAAGTCGCCCGCCGCCACGATGGCAGAGTGATTCGCACTAAAGCTAACCCCACAGCTTTAATGGAAGCTTGTCAGAAAAACCCAAACGTGGTGATAGGAGGTAGTGGAGATACTGGTTTTATTTTCCCGCAACTGCATCCGGGATTTGATTCCATGTTCTGCATTGCAAAGATAATTGAGATGTTGACTATACAGGAGCGATCGCTTGCTGCTGCGCGGTCAGAATTGCCCCGAGTAATTCACAAAACTTATACAGTCCGTTGTCCGTGGACAGCCAAGGGTGCTTTGATGCGTTACCTAGTTGAAACTCACCCAGCCCAAAATCTAGAACTCATTGATGGAGTGAAAATTTGCCAACCCTACGATGATAGTTGGCTATTAGTTTTACCAGATGCCAGCGAACCATTGGTGCATTTGTATGCAAATAGCAACGATCGCGAATGGGTCGATGAGACTGTGAGAAACTACCGCACTCGTGTCCAGACTTTTGTGGAAAGACAACAAGAATATCAACCCGCCGAAGCGTAATTCGTAATGACGCTCGCGGACTCGCTACCGCTACGCTAACGTAATTCGTAATTCGTAATTGCATTTTTTAATTACGAACTACGAATTATCTTGACCATCAGCCCAATTATCGGAAGGAAAATAGGATTTCACTTTTGTGTCTGTAATTTACTCAAAATATTAAAAACTGACCATATAATATAGGTAATTTATAAATATAAATTATTTAATTTAAAATATTACCAAAGAAAAAATATAAGAAAGAATAATTTTAAATTATTCGTGAAAAGTTAAATACCCGACTTCTTAAAAAAGTCGGGTATTTGGACACCGCGAATTTTCAAAAATTAAATATAATTACTATTGCTAACCCTCCCAGGATGCTTTGAGAGGGATTAAAAATTATTATCGAGGGCATTCTGGTAAATTTCTCTTAGCGTAATTGCAATCAAAATAAATTAAAGCTTCTCTAGTAGAGTTAAAACTCCCATCTGTGTAGCGTGGGTCACTATTTGGACTTGCTTCATATAACCAGACTTTCAAATAGTAACGACTATTATCATCAGCAGACCATAATTCATAACGATAATCACCTCCTGAACCCTGATTATTTAAATAGTCAGCTAATACTTTATTTGATGCAGACAACAAGCTCAACACAGTCAAAACAGGAATTACAGCTACTTTTAATGTTTGGATGAATTTCATAAACGCACAAAAAATTTACTTTGTCTAGCTTCTTCTGTCCATGTATTTTTTGAAACCAGTAATAATTCTGAATATTGTGTGAGCATATCGTAAGCCACTTACAAAAAGTTGGGGTGGAATAAAGCGCCGCCTGCCTTTTTGGTTTGTTTCTTGAAATACTTTACAAAATTTAACTTAGACTAAATGATAAAAACTTTCAATAATTCTGGTAGGATATGTTCAGACTTATTGAGATAGATATTCATTAAGCTAGCAATATATATATTTCAACAAGGCGAATAGGATCTTGGCGATACCTTCTCTACGAGAGGCTCCGCCAACGGTGAGCTTCGCTAACGCAAAACTGTATATCAGGTGACAATATGTCGAAAAAAATTGGTCTGTTCTACGGTACTTAAACTGGCAACACTGAATCTGATGCGGAAAAAGTTCGGCAGTAGGGTAGCACATCTGAAATTGATAATTTAGAAGTTATAGGTATTTATGTCTGATTCATATGATGTTCTGTGGTTAAATGCCAGTCCTGTTTTGAAGCGTTTTGATAAACCATTACTTCAATACTTATCTGGGTATATGAAAATCGCCCAGTGGGAATACCAGCAAACCAAAGATGAAGCTAGTTCCATAGATCAAGCTGTGGAGTTGCTATATGAGTTTTTAGAATGGCGCGATCGCCCCGTACATCTAGGAGGACATGGTATTAGTGGTGCGATCGCTTTAACCTTTGCTCGGCGATTTCCTAAAAAAGTGCGATCGCTCACCTTGCTGGCTGTAGCTGCTCAACCTGCAAACAATTGGCAAGCTCACTATTACTTTCAACGACAACTTTTTAGCATCAGCCGTGAGTTAATTTTAGCAAGCAGCGTTCGCAGTCTATTTGGAAATCAACCGCTTCATACCACTAAAAAGTTAGTAGCTGCCTTAGATAAAGATTTAGAACAATCTCCCTCGTCACACTCTTTATTTAAGTTGGTTTATTTACCCAAGGGTGGAGTTTCTATGCCAATGATGGTATGTGGTAGTAAGAGCGATCCAGTAGTCAACTCAACTGTATTGCATGACTGGTTGAATTGGTTGAAGCCAGAAGATAAACTCTGGGAATGCCCAGAAGGATATCATTTTTTTCACTACTTCTATCCTCAACAGGTTGGTGAAGAAATTTTAAGTTTTTGGCAACGCCACCATCCGCATCTGTTGGAAGCATCTGCACTATCTTTTAGCAGTTCTACAAATTGATATCTGGCGACAAGCCTTACGGCTACGCACTTATAAAATTTGGGGGGTAATGGGGTGCGTAGCTTGCCGCCGTAGGCATCGCTACTTTATAGTTGAAAGCACTTTTTTACCAAATTGATTAATAAACTATTTTTACTAAAAATTAAGAATTTTAAACTTTTTTATAAAAGTAATATTTTGGTACATTTATACTATATTATTCACCAGATAAGCGTAAGTCTTCAAAACTAACGATATGGCTGAATTAAAGTTTTTGGGTTATAAGATAAGTCTTACAAACTCAGAATTCATTCTGCCAACTTACTCTGTTGGGTGCTGTTTAAGTGCATCAATCTTTTAGGGTAAGTCACAAAATTGAAATATTTCCAAACAGTGGTTGCATTATGACATCAACATCAAGACATTCTATTGAGGAAAGCTCAAATCCATTAGCAAAATTAGATTACATTCCATTACTAGACACAGTTTTAGAATTAATTAAACAAAAACCACTATTTAAATTTTCTCCAGATGGAAATAAACTCAGAATCTCAGCTTATGATATTGCCTATGAAATTGCTACAAATCCCAACCTACGTCCACAAAGTCCTTTAACGCAGAATATAGGCATTAAAGCAGCAACGGTCAATTTTAAGTTGGAAACAGAATTTTATTCTAAAATCCAAGCCATTAGAGATGAATTGACAAGACAACTTGTTACTGCTTGTGGAGAAAACCCAACTCAATCTTCCTTAGACAATCTTTGCACACCATTATCTGATTTTATTAGCGCTCAAGCTGAGTTACCATTTAAATATCCTTTTAACAAGCCTTATAGTTTTACATCTCAGCGGTTAGTTATTGAGAATAGCTTGGCTCAAGAGAGGCGAAAAGGTACAGAGTCAGTCATAAAAGCTCATCACTTGAACGTCAAATTTGAAGGCATATCTAATTTTAATAGTAGGTTTTTAGAGAGCCTTAAAAGCTACATAGATACTATAACTAGACCCGATTCACAAGATTGGCAAAAACTTACAGAAATTTTAGATAATATATCAGAGCAAAAAGAATCTGAACTTACTAAATTTCAAAAAATAGTAGATACTGAATCTCTTCCGAGACTACTACGAGATATCAAAATAGGTTATTTGGATTATTTGAGAATAGAATGTGCAAAAACTAGTCTACCTAATTCAAATGTACAGGGTTTTGAATGTTTAGAAACATTAATTAATCGGCTGAAGTTATTAATAAATTATATAAACGATCCAGATTTAGATGATCCCGATTATGAAGTAAGTTATTTACTTGATAAGCCTGTTAATCTCAGGACAGCTTTTTCTCAAGCAAATGCCTTTGATATCTTGCCTATTATTCCTGAGTATGAAGGAATGATAGGAGAAAGCATAGATCAAGACAGAGGTATCCAAGAATTCAACTTGGGTGTGAGATTAAAGCTCAATGGTTCTGTAAATTCTTATCATGAAAATTCAGTCGTGAATTACTATATGACTGAACTTGACCCTACCAGTCCGCGTCATAAAGACCAACTAAAAGATCCTGCAAAAGCCAAGAATTTTAAAGAAAAAGTTTTGAAAATTGCTTCTCTTTATTATTTCGTTTTCACCGTCGATGAAGAAGGCAAGATACCTGATAAAGATTACGATCCTACTCCTAAATTTAAGGAGGATGTTTTAAATAAATTGAAAATAGGTGAGGCTTCTGATGAGGAAGTTAACAATTTATTAATCAAAATTAAAAGTTTGATATTAAATAAAGATGGTTGGCAAGTCGAACTAAAATTAGCAGCCTTAAGAAATCTGCTACAGACCTTTCTTAAGAAAAAAGAAATATTGCCATCTTTTTCTAAAAGAGTACAATTATGTATTAATAAAGCAGTTCTGCATAAAAATGCCTCAAAAATCCTTAATACTCATAGTTTTTTGAAACTTGATTTAAATCAAGAAAACCAAGCAAATTTTAAAGCCCAAGCTAGAGAAGCTCTGGCTTATGTGGAGGTTTTACCACCTACTGTAAATGAACAATCTCTTAGTTCATTATCTGTCACTTTTACTTTTGATGATGTTCGCTATTTTACAGATAGCGACAAGCAAAATTTTTCTATGAAGTATGATATCACAGGTATTAAAGCATTACCTGTGATATTTTCTCCAATTGGAGAGAAAAATGGTAAACCTATATCTCACGGAATATATGATAACTACTTTGCGAAGGAAAAAATCATAGTTATTTATTATAAATCCAAAGAAGTAAGAGGAGAAATATTTAAAAATACTCAATCACCAGAAGCAACTATATATCAGCAAGTCTTCACTTTATTAAGTTACTTGTGCATTAGCATTTGTCGAGAGCAAATTAGTCTAGATAGCGAAAAGCAAGAAAAATTCTTTATTCCAATTTTTAGATTTCATTTCCAAGATACTCAGGAAACAACAGAAGATGAAGTTTTTCTCAATTCTTTATCAAAGGCATTAGCACATATTCTTCGTCGAGATTGCATGGCTGATGCTCAAGGACTAAATGTAAAAACAATAGATAAGTATAAAGTACAAAATGCCTTGTCATCGTTGTACGCTTTGATTCCTAAAACTTTCGAGTTGCAAGAAGGTTATCAGGCTCAACTGGATAAATTAGCAATTATTGTTGTTTCAAGCTGGTTGAGTGATGCAGTTTGGGATGAAAAAGATAAACCTGTCAGAATTTCAAATATATATGGCGAAATTATTGTTATTAATCAGGTATCCGATACAGCAGTCAAGGTTGAACCTATCAAAACATTTGCAGACAATCAACCTCATTCTAAAATATCTACAGAATCAGAGGTTGTGAGAGATGAAATTAGTAAACTTTACCAACAAGGTTATCGACATTTTTTATACATAGCAAAAGCTCCCTATACTAGGAGTTTGGGTATAACTAAATTGGAATCAGACCCAGATTCATTATTTTTCATGTCTCAGGATGTAGTTAAGTATCTCAAAGCAGGTAAGCCAGATATCAAGCTATATCCAATATTTATGGATAACTATCCTGCTATCAACTTGGTTGAAGGGAAAGCTGATTCTTTTTATATTCCTGACATTGAAGAATTGGAGAAGTTATCTGTGGATAAAAGCCAAAAAACCAGAGTTTTTCTCAACCTGTTTACAGGTCGTTCTGTAGATAAAAAGCGCACTATATTTAATAGTGTAGTTTGCTACAGCACTTTATTAAATATTTATGACGTAGGTGATACAAAAGATATTATAGAAGGGTTATTAGATAAAGATTCGCCTTTACAAAAGACGATTTTACAATACATTGCGTTATTTCATTTTTCTCGATACGAAGTAAATATGAATATTGCCCTCAAGCTGAACCCTTACAGTAAGCTAATTGGTGACGAAGGTATCGGTAAAATATCTACTTATACTTACTCGGTGAAGAATGTTAAGTTTAATAACTTAGCCTTTTTGACCGAAATTAGGAGTGTGCTTTATGGGAAATGATTTAGGCATTAATTTAGGTCGAGTATTTGAAATAAGTTTTAATATCGGCATTTTAACTTACTTTCAGCATTCCAAGTTAAAACATTACTATGGCGATGTTTATCTTCAGCCTTTAAATAAGTTATCTTTGCATAAGATCCAAAAGGCTATAGCTAATAATTTTATAGATAAATCTCATCAAGAAATTATTGGAGACTGGGTAAAATTATTTATTCAAAAAGGATGGACTTCGGGCTACAGCTTTGTGCGAGAATATATAGAAGCATCTGGCTGGCTAATTAAAAGCAAAATAGAAATTATCTATTTTCAGTGTGATTTCCACAATGAAAATGCCTTTGGCATCAAAAATTTAGAAAGATATTCTCCTGACTGCTACAAGGAAATTTTAGAAATTCAGGGCTTTGAAAACGTAGATATCAGCCGTTATATGGATGGAGGGGAGTTTTTGAAAGCAGATACTCTCTTATTGCTGCGGTATATGGGTAAGTATCGAATTTTAGTTGTAGACTTATCCACTTTTACAACTTCCGCTATTCATTCTATAACTGACTTAAATAACATTCAAAGTTTGGTAGAATCATTAAATACTGAGTTAAATTATGTGCGTTCCAAGTCTAGTTTTTGTGGACTCGGTATCGATACTGGAAATAGCAGCGACAATAACAATAAACTTAACGAGATATATTCTAAAGAACTGACTCGCTTCTTCTGTGCTTTCAAGACTAAAGACAAGGAAGCAGTGAAGGTTATCCAAGCTTCTAGCTATGCTTGGAGTTTTTATAAATTTCTGCTGTCATCAGGTAAAATATCACGAACTGATGCAGTGAAGTTTAATTGCTTTGGATATAGTGACAGAATGATTAACGGCATTGCTTTAACTAAAGAAAAAGACAATGCTGAAAATAGTTTGGAAATCTTAAAAAATTGTTATGAAATATATAAAAATAAGAGTGACAAAGATATTAATGACAGCCGCAACACGTTACTTGAAGTCATTAAAAGTAATGCAGCTAGAAACTTTCAGGATGGTAACAGGTTTGTCAAAGATATAGTTGAAATCAAAAAAGATACAATAAATTATATCCAAAATACTGAAGTATTTGAAGCGGGACAACATTTTTTTAATACAGCAGGTATTGTACCTGAATTTATTAAGCGATCGCTAGACCTCAAAGAAACAGAATTTAGAAATGCTCATGCAGAGTTGATACATCGAGCGCTTGCAGATTCTAGAATACCATTGCTATTTTTGACGGGGAATCCTGGAATTGGTAAAACAACAGCAGTCGCAAAGCACATTATTGACCGCTTACATGAGGGGTCACTACTAATATATGTCAGTCCTCGAATTCAGGTTAACCGAGATATTATTGATAAATTTACAAAGGAAAATAGCTTAAAATTAGTTTCGGATAATTTAATTTGTATTAATACCAATAAAAGAATAGTTGATGATGCCAATGGAGGTTACGTTGTTGAGTACTATAATAATAACCTGACCAACGAACATCAAATAGGCCAAGTAAAATTTTTAGATGCTAAAACTTTAAAAGATAAAGTATCTGACTTTCCTAGTCGCTTGGTTAGACGTACAGATAACTTGGTACAAGTAGAAAAACCCCATGAGGTTGGAGTCTTAGCAAGTTTATGTGAAGCAATTCACACCTGTATCATTAATCCTGATTTACCTAATAATATTATTGCTACAGCCTCAATGCAGTCTTTAAAGGAAACTCGCTACGGTAATACTTTAAAGCATTTCGGCAGAATATTTAGTAGTGCTTATAATTCTTCCAAAAAGCCTCCTGGAATTATTCCAAAGAAAATGAAAGAAATCGCCAGTCGCATGAAAAATATTTTCATTATGATTGACGAAATTACAGGTTCGCAAGAGGGAGTTGCTTTTCTACATGGAGTTTTAGATTTTGTTGAAGAATATGATTTGTTAAATCCTGAATATGGCTTTAATCTGAAAGTTATTACTGCCGACGCATCACTGACAATACAAGACGTAGTTGAAAATCATCTTTCTTTAAATCAAATTCAGGGAGATAAAATATTTGTCAGACAAGTTTCAGATTCCATTGGTCAATGTTTATCTTTTAATGAATTTGAATTTTTGGGTAACCCAGCAAGTCTGATAAATGCAAATTCTTATCCTGCTGACAAGCTGATATTTAATTATCACATATTTGTCCAGTCACTAAGTTCAGACGACATTACAGATAAAACTTTTATTTTAGATACTGAGGTAGCTAAAAAAATTGAAGAAGATATTTTAAAGTTGCTAGATGAAAATGATGGTCAGATTATAGTCTATATCCAAAATAAAGATACTCTCAAGCAATTAATTACTAAAATTTATCAGGTAAGGCCTAGCTTTACTCTGCATCAAGAATATTTAGAAATACATGCCAGTTTATCAGATAAGGAAGAAGCTGAAATTCAGAAATACCAAAATACAGTCAAAGTAGTTTTTATGACTGCTTCCGCATCTCGCGGTCTATCTTTTACCAGAACTAAGTATATTCTTGTGCAGATACCTAGCTTTCAAATTGAGCAAAATTTGATGGAAATTATCCAAGTAATTTACCGTGGGCGAGGTGGTGAACTAGACCACGGTAGTAAATATTTAAATTTTTACTTATCTGATAAAGCTATATACTACCCAAAAAAGGTAGATGATAATGGAAAAAGTTTAAGTGCTGTTGAATCAGAAAAACTTACAAATCTTTCATTAAAAGAAGCTTGTCTGAATGTATTAAATATTCTGATTATCTTGAAAGCATCTATTATGACCCGGATTATGGGGTCAGGAGAAATTGGGAGAAAACGATATGTCATTATTCCTATTGGTGGTAAAGCAATTAGCCAAGCAGGGGAGACATTTATTGGTACATTGGCTACTTTATTACGGCAAATTCAAAAGGAGGTTAAAAAACAACCCGGAGATAATACATTGAAAAATATAAAGCAAAGTTTATATGAATTACTTTCTGTTCAAAAAACTGAAATAAGCCCTTATTCTCAAAAAAAATCACTTTCTGAAACTCAAGAAGTATCCTATGTTTCAATAGGATTTAATTTGTTATCAAAAATCGAGACTAGTCTTGATAATTTGCTGAGTCTGCCACCAATTGAAAAAAACTATGTTAGAGGTAGTTTACTCATTGTACCGTTATCAGAGAAACTAGTTAAAGAAACTAATTATATTGACTTAGAAAAAATTCTCGACCGAGAGCGAAATGAAGCTTTTATTAAACAACTTCAGCTTTTAGTAAAGTCAGGAAAATATCCAAAACAAATTATTAGTGCTGCTTATTCTTTAATAGACTTGACTAGAACAATTTTTAGTGAGTTAGAACGCTCACAAAAATTAACTCAAACTTCTCTTTCGTCAGAACGTTATTATGCTTTACCTATACAGACATTTTTATCTTTTGAGGCTTTTGAAGACTATTTTGAAAATGAGAGAAGAATTGATAATGTGTCTTTACGGGATATTTTAGCTCGGTATGTTTCTACACTTGCTTTAGCATATAATATTTTGCCCATTGACTCTAATTATCAAAATATTCCTTACGTAGTTTTCAATAGTGGTGCAATGGATAAATTAGGGAAAAACCTATTTAATGAAAATCAAATATTTCAGTCTAAAGAAATGAATATTCTAAATTTAATTCTTTCTCAAGAAGATTGATTTTCCATTAAACTTGATCGCACTTGTGAAAGTTAAAATGATCAACCCAATAACCCCACTCCTACTCTACAAAAACTATGCAAAATCTCACCAGAATTACTCGCAATCCTGAAGTGATGGGTGGCAAACCCTGTATTCGGGGAATGCGTATTACTGTTGGTACTATCGTCGGGTTAATGGCATCTGGACACAGTAATAGTGACATCCTCAAGGCATATCCCTACCTCGAAGAATCCGACATCTATGAGGCACTTGCCTACGCTGCATGGCGAGCTGAAGAAATTGAAGTCCCTCTTAGAAGTGCATGAAAATTTTGATTGATATGAACCTTTCCCCTGATTGGGTTGCGGTTTTTGGGAGGTACAATATTTTTGCTGTCCACTGGTCTACGGTTGGCGATCCCCGTGAGAAAGATTCAATAATTATGGAGTGGGCAAGAACTAATGGATATATCGTCTTTACTCACGATTTAGACTTTGGTTCCCTGCTCGCTGCTACAGGTGCTGATACTCCCAGTGTCATTCAGGTTCGTACCCAGGATGTTTTGCCAAAAAGTATCGAAAATTTAGTTATTTCAGCCCTGAATCAGTTTGAGTCTTCACTAGAGACAGGCGCATTGGTCACTGTTGACCAAGCCCAATCCAGAGTGCGTATTCTACCAATTAGATGCGGATAGTTTTAGGGAAATATCGCTAACTCAGTTTCCGGGTCAAAAAAGTGAATCTTCTCTGGAGTTAGAGATAACCATAGTTGCTCGCCAGCTTGTACAAATCGGTCTGGTGGGATTCGCACTTGTAGGGAATTGGCTGTAGTAGCAGGTTTAGATCCCGGTTCAGCAATCTTAACGGCGAGAAAAGAATCGTTGCCGAGATTTTCTACCAAATCTACTTGCACTGGTAGATTTTTGGTAGCAGGCATACTCAAGTTCAAGTGTTCTGGGCGAATGCCTAAAATTAGAGTTTTCCCATCATATTTTTGTAAAGCTTTTCCCCAAACTTCTGGGAGGGTGAAACGCAACTGGGAATGAGTAATCAACTGCGGGGCATGAAATTCTACAGGAATAAAATTCATCGGTGGTGAACCAATGAACTCTGCTACAAAAAGGTTGGCAGGGCGGTTGTAAAGTTCTAGGGGAGAAGCGACTTGCTGAATTTTGCCCTCAGACATAATTGCAATGCGATCGCCCATTGTCATCGCTTCTGTTTGATCGTGGGTAACGTAAATTGTTGTTGTCCCCAGTTGGCGCTGCAACTTGACAATTTGGGCGCGGGTTTCCGCCCGCAGTTTGGCATCTAAGTTAGAAAGTGGTTCATCCATTAAAAATACTTGGGGGTCACGCGCGATCGCTCTTCCCAATGCAACCCGTTGTCTTTGTCCCCCAGATAGTTGTTTTGGTAAGCGATTCAGCAATGTTTCGATTTGCAACAGTTGAGCAACACTACGCACCTGCTCATTCACTGCCCGTTCTTTGTCAGAAATGTAGCGCAGTCCTTTAGGTAACTTTCTTGTCGCACCCACAAAAAGATTTTCCGCCCACGCCCGCAGATAAGGAGATGAAGGAGTAATTTCTCCTCCTGCTTCCCCTGCTCTCCCAGAACGGCGGCGTAACCCAAAGGCGATATTGTCATACACCGTCATGTGGGGATAGAGGGCGTAATTTTGAAATACCATTGCGATGTCGCGTTCTTTGGGTGGTAGGTCATTGATCAAGCGATCGCCTACCCAGATATTACCGCCGGTCATCACTTCCAAACCAGCGATTAATCGTAGCAAGGTACTTTTACCACAACCAGAAGGGCCTACCAGCACCATAAACTCGCCATCTGCGATCGTTAGATTAATCCGCCGTAAGACGTTAACACTTCCGGCACGTTCTTGCGCTGCATCATTTTTCTCCCCAGACGTAAGGGAAGATTGGGTTTGTGAGGTAACACCTTCCCCTTTACGTGGGGAAAAACTTTTATAAACGTTTTCTAAAACAACTTGGGACACAATAACTAATGACTAATGACTAATGATTAATAACTAATGACTAATGACAGTTTAGCGCCCATAATACATCTTCCCTGTAAATACGAAAAGTTAAAAAAACAGCTAGCACCATCAAAAACAAACTACCCTGGATTTTAGGGCTGTCAGGAGGTGTTGTTATGACTACCGATATACCTAAAAATCTTTCCCAAGACCCAAGCATTAACCCTATCCATGACATTGTAGACGTACAAACCACAGATTGTTGCATTGTGGGTGGGGGGCCGGCAGGAGCAGTATTGGCGCTGTTGTTAGCGCGTCAAGGCATTTCTGTGATGCTGCTGGAAGCACACAAAGACTTTGATCGCGATTTTCGCGGTGATACGATTCATCCGTCGGTGATGGAAATTATGGAAGAATTGGGACTTAGCGATCGCTTGCTAAAACTCCCCCATGCAAAAATGCGTCAAATTAGGTTTAAAACTCCTCAAGATACTGTCACTTTGGCAGATTTTAGTCACCTAAAAACCCGCTACCCATACATTACAATGCTTCCTCAGGTGAAATTTCTGGAGTTCATCACCCAAGAAGCACAAAAATATCCTAGTTTCCATCTGGTAATGGGTGCGAATGTGCAAGAATTAATTACCGAAAATGGCGAAGTTCAAGGTGTCCGCTATCGGGGAGGCGGTGGCTGGCATGAAATCCGGGCAATACTGACAGTTGGTGCAGACGGTCGCCACTCACGTTTACGCCATCTGGGTGAGTTTGAATCCATCGAAACCTCGCCGCCAATGGATATCCTTTGGTTTCGCCTACCACGTCAGCCAGAAGACCCAGAGGGGGGCATGGGGCGCTTTGGTAAAGGTAAAATCATTGCCATGCTAGACCGTGGTGATGAGTGGCAAGTTGCCTATGTCATCCCCAAGGGAGGCTATCAACAACTGCGGGTTGCGGGTTTGGAGGAATTAAAAAAATCTGTTGTGGAAGTAGTGCCAGAATTCCAGCAACGTATCCAAAATTTACATGATTGGTCACAAATAGCTTTTCTCTCTGTCGAGTCCAGCCGCGTCAAGCGCTGGTATCACCCCGGTTTGTTACTCATCGGTGATGCTGCCCATATAATGTCCCCCGTCGGTGGAGTTGGCATTAACTACGCGATTCAAGATGCTGTCGTCGCAGCGAATGTACTCAGCAAACCGCTCAAAAACCGACAAGTACAACTTAACGACTTAGCAAAAGTACAACGTCAACGCGAATTGCCCACACGCATCATTCAGGCGTTTCAAACTTTTATCCAAAAGCGGGTATTTGCCCCAGTTCTCACTTCAAATCGCACCTTTGTACCACCTGCGTTTTTGCGCTTACCCATCTTGCGCGACCTACCAGGTAGGTTGATTGCCTTGGGTGTTTTTCCAGTTCACGTCAAGACTTAATTTTTGCCAAGAACTTTTTCTATTCCTTAAATAGTGGTACAATTATACTACTCCAGACAGAATTCAATGCTCATTTAGTCAAGCGAGGGTGGCGGGCGGCATATTCAATGTTGTTCAAAGCGATCGCTTGGCTTTTATGCTAGAAATAACTAAAAACTCAGCCATTATTAAAAAATGCAAACAATTAAACATATCTAGATATTAATTGGCACTACATAGAAAAACCCTCTCTTTTTCAATCAGTACTTTTTGCAGTCAGGAGTAATTTTAATGAACAGTTGCGTTTTGATGGCGGAAATTATTAACGAGCCGCAACTCCGTTATACAGCAGATAATCTGGGAGTCACGGAAATGTTGGTGCAGTTTCCTAATTCCCAGAAACCCGAAGATCCACCAGCCACCCTGAAAGTTGTCGGCTGGGGGAATTTAGCGACAGAAATTCAGCAAAACTACCACCAAGGCGATCGCGTCATCCTGGTAGGACGTTTAGGCATGAATACTGTTGAGCGTCAAGAAGGTTTTAAAGAAAAACGTGCTGAATTGACGGTGCAACAAATTCAACCTGTTGGAGGTAGTTTTAATACTGATCCTTTACCTTCTGCAACCGTAACTCCATCATTCACTGAAACTGCTCCCCGACAACCATCAGCATCTCGTCCGGCACAGAAAGAGGTTTCCAGTTACGATTCACCACGTCCAGCGCCTACCCCGGCGACAAATCCTGTTGGCGTTGCTCCCCAAGCCCCAAGTTACGAACCTGTACCCCAATCCACAAATTATGAGCGAACCACTTATCCAGCAGTGAAAGAGCAAGAACCAGACCCAGATGATATTCCCTTCTAAACATAGACGGAACTAATGCTATCAGTTTTCCAGCCCTTTTAAGGCATTAAGAATACCTTTGGTAAGACTGGTAGCAAGCAATGACGCATTACCAGGATCTTGTTGTATCTTTTCAAGGTAAGCGCGATCGCTCGCATTAGCTAAATACCTACAAAAATTACAACTGCTGGTAAATTCACATCTCGGCAAAACCTCAAACCACGAGTATTCGTATAAGAATCAGGAAGGGCACTGATGGAAAATGGCAAGTTATCTTGTTTAAGAACTGTTTGCAAGGATAGTGCTAATTTTTGAGCGCGACCATTGCCAGCGTCGTAGTAGAGTTTGATCCAAGAATCTTTGGATTTGGATTCAGAAGGATCTGAATTATTGACCAGCAGTTCAATTGCTAGTTCATCTTGCTGTTGAAGATTGCGTTGCTGGTTAATATCCTGTATCGTCTGCTTGATGGCTGCTTTTTCCGATGATTCATTAGTAGGATCTACTGATATGGGGACAACGCTCACATCTGAATCAAGATCATTCATTTGTGCAATAATTGAATCTCGCAGGTTCTCCATTGCTTTTTTTTCTAGCTTTGCGTAGTCATCTCCTAAAACTGAACGTCTTGGTCGTCCAGCAAGGATAAATGCTCGAGGCTTTGGCCGTGGGGTAGTGGGATTAACCCAAAGGCCTTTCAAAAAATTTTGCAACTCTGGATGATCAGAGCTTTGTTTTTTCAGGTCTGCCAAAATGCTATCGATCCGAATGCCTAGATAGCCTTTGACCTTCCTGGGAGTGCTTTTTTCATCTAAGAGTGCAGCTTGATGAATACCAACTACCAATCCGTATTTAGAAAAAATACGGCTAACTCAACCGTTGATGGCTCCCATGTTAACTGAGTTAGTGGGATGGTTAGATAGTAGTGTTTTGGCTGTAGCGATCGCCTTAGTAATACTACAATTTTTCCAAGACAACCGTCGTTCGCAGGGGCAAATTGATGCAATTTTTAGTCTGGGAAAAGCGATCGCTAACTTGGGAGGCACTTCTTTTTACAAGCTAGACTTGAGCCATCTCAACTTTTGCGAAATATCCTTAGCAAACATTGACCTACGGGCCAAGAAACTCTACAGGACTCGTTTTACTGGTACAACTGGTTGGGACGCCGCAACAGTAGATGATTCCTACTTAGATTTACATCAGCCCAAAGTGCAAGCCTTGCTGAAAGGAGAACCCATAACCCAAAACTTTTTTCGTACTAACCTGCGGGGAGCCTATCTACAAAAAGCGGTCTTGCAATTTAATCGCCAAACTTGTTTTCAGGGGGTAATTTGTGAATATATCTACCGTGAATTTGAAGATGGTGAGCGTACCCAACGTTATCCTGTAGAGCGGAACTTTTTGCCTGGAGAGTTTGAGGTGATCGTTCGCAAGATAGAAACTTCCTATGAGTTAGTGTTTGAGGCGATCGCAATTTGCAGAGATCGCAGCCAGTTCTACATCGTAAATGCGTGTATATTGTGGAAGTATGTGAGAAACTACCAAAAAGTGTAAAAACCAAATTTACTTACATACACATCAAAAACAATTGTTAAAATCCAAATAATTTTAAGTTAATATTGATACCCAACTCCTATGAGAGAAACTGTCCTAGAGGTTCGCAATCTACAAGTTGAATTTCCCAGTGATGGCAACACTGTCAGAGCTTTGGATGGTATTTCTTTTGGACTGCATCGAGGTGAAACTCTAGGAATAGTAGGAGAATCGGGGAGTGGTAAATCTGTGACAGCTCTAGCTGTGATGGGTTTGTTGCAAACTCCGGGTATAGTTACTGGCGGTGAAATCTGGTTTCGTCCACAGGAAAATGCCAACCCCATCGATTTGGTAAAACTGCCTCCTGAACAAATGCAGTTACACCGGGGTGGCGACATCGCGATGATTTTTCAAGAACCGATGAGTTCGCTTAATCCGGTTTATAACATTGGGTTTCAGCTAACAGAAGCGATTATGCGGCATCAAAAGGTGTCAGCAGCCCAAGCACGACAAATTGCGATCGCAGGTCTGCAAGAGGTAAAACTTCTAGCTAGCGATGAAGAGATCCAGCAGCAGTATATCGAAACTTGGCATCAAACCAACACCAATTCATCTAAACCAGATGCACCAAAGTTGGCACAGTTGGTTAAACAACACAAAGAAGCCATGCTGGAACGCTACCCTCATGAACTTTCTGGGGGTCAGTTGCAACGGGTAATGATTGCAATGGCAATTTCTTGCAACCCATTAATCTTAATTGCTGATGAACCAACCACAGCTTTGGATGTGACGGTGCAAGCGACAATTTTGGACTTGTTGCGAGAATTGCAGCAAAGCCGTGACATGGCAATAATTTTCATCACCCACGACTTGGGGCTAATTTCAGAAATTGCTGACCAAGTAGCGGTGATGTATAAAGGTAAAGTTGTCGAATCTGGTACTTCTCGGCAAATTTTCAGCAGTCCCCAGCATCCATATACTAAAGGTTTGATAGCTTGTCGCCCCACACTCAACCGCCGTCCCCAAAAACTACTTACCGTTTCTGACTACATGAGTGCAGAAGAGACAGCAACGGGACAAGTAGTAATTCAGGCGAAAGAACCCGCACAACCCACAGAAGTCACCACTGAAGAGATTGCTGCAAGATTGGCAAACTTCAATAAAAAGGAACCCCTGTTGCAAATCCGCAACCTGAAAGTTGGTTTTCCAGTGCGCGGGGTGTTTGGTGCTACAAAACGCTACAATATGGCAGTTAATGGTGTTTCCTTTGATGTCAAACCAGGAGAAACACTAGGTTTAGTGGGAGAATCTGGTTGCGGTAAAACTACCCTTGGCAGAACCTTGCTGCGATTAATTGAACCGATGAGTGGTCAGATTATCTTTGAGAAACAAGATATTACTAGCCTCAAAGGTGAACCGTTGCAAAAACTGCGGCGGGAAATGCAAATAGTCTTCCAAAATCCTTTTAGCTCTCTCGATCCACGGATGAAAGTTGGGGATGCGGTGATGGAACCATTGTTAATTCACGCCGTGGGTAAGACAAAGCAACAACGACGGCAGCGAGTAACCGAACTCTTAGAACGGGTGGGATTGAGTGCAGATGCGATTAACCGCTATCCTCATCAGTTTTCTGGCGGTCAACGCCAACGGATTTGCATAGCCCGTTCTTTGGCGTTAAATCCTAAGTTTATCATCTGCGATGAATCAGTTTCAGCGCTAGATGTTTCAGTACAGGCGCAGGTATTAAATCTCCTCAAAGAATTACAGTCAGACTTTCAGCTTACTTATATCTTTATTTCTCACGATTTAAGTGTAGTGAAATTTATGAGCGATCGCATTTTAGTGATGAATCGCGGTCAAATTGTTGAAGAAGGCACAGCCGAAAGCATTTACCAAGAACCTAAAGAAGAATACACGCAAAAATTAATTGCTGCGATTCCTACTGGTAGTGCTGAACGGGTGCGAAATCGACATCTGCGAGCTTTGTAGTTAAAATTCTAGGGCAATTCGGCGTTGTTGCGTGAATAAGTTGTCGGTAGAACTGCCAGTAGTGCCAAAAGAGAAAGCTGTTCATGTGGCGGTGGATTCAACCGGGGTGAAAGTTTACGGGGAAGGAGAATAGAAAGTTCGCACACATGGAGTAGGTAAACGGCGTACATGGCGCAAATTGCATCTGGGAGAAGATGTGGGGACTGGAGAAATTTTGGCTGCGGTAGTGACTACTAATGATATAGCAGATTGTGAGGTGCTTTTTTGAAAATCTTGCTGTTGAATTATTCCTGCAATGTGCTGCACTTAATCGCATGATTCAATTAGGCAAACCAGATAGCTACAAAGTGGAAAATAATCATTAACTCTGCTAAGAGTTGGTGTGACTTTTTTCTGTTTCATGCAACAAAGCCCAAATTAATTATTGGGCAAGAGAGCGATTGATATATTATGCGATCGCTCTTTTTCCACTTGCTCAAAAGCTGCTGCGTTAGGCTAAATCCGTAACAAACCCTAACTTTTGATTTACTTTATAAATGCTCTCTCACCTTTGAAACCTACTAATGCATCAAGCCAAAATCTACTGTAAGAGCTATTGCAAGTTCGACTTGCGCGATGCCTGGGTTGGGGTACGTCCACTCAAAGGGGGATAATTTGGGCAGACTACAGGCGGCGTTATACATTAATAAGTGTATCTGCAATACCGGACTTGTTCTGGCTTAGTCTCAATAGCAAAGGTTTGGAGATGTTTACTTTATCAGAAACTTCTATCCTGGCGGCAATCCTACTGTTAGCTTTAGGCATTTTGGGCTGGGGCTTTTATCGCGCCAGACCTTTTGGTAAACTGGGAATCTTAGCCTGGTTACAGTCTGTGGTGTTGATGACTCCCTGGCTCCTGTTTTTTGGATTGTTTGCCGCAGGGATTTACATCAATATAGCGGGTATATTGTTCTTAGTAGTGACTTCCGCAGGATTGTACATCTACTTAGGCAGCCAGTTACGCGCAGCTGGGCAAGATGCCATCCTTAAGCAACGCGCAACAGAAAGAATCGCCGCTGATTCTTTACTTGAAGCAAAATCCTCACAACCAACAGCAGAATTGAAACCGGAGATCCCGCCGATACCAGAAGAAGACTTAAATGTAGTTAAAGGTATTTTCGGTATCGATACGTTTTTTGCTACAGAAACGATCGCTTACCAAGATGGAGCCATTTTCAAAGGCAATTTGCGGGGAGAACCAGAAGAGACTCACAATCGTCTAACTGCAAGTTTGCAGCAACGCCTTGGCGATCAATATCGCCTGTTTTTAGTCGAAAATACAGACGACAAACCAGTGGTAATCGTCTTACCCAGCCGCAATGATCCCCGGCCAATGTTGTTATCGCAAAAAGCTTTTGCAGGTATTCTGTTGATAGCGACCATTGCCACAAGTTTAGAAGCTGCGGGATTACTACTGAATTTTGATTTCTTTGCCAATCCAGGGCGGTTTCAAGAAGCTTTGCCCATAGGCGCTGGGATATTTGCGATTTTAGTAGTTCACGAAATCGGTCATTGGTTACTTGCCCAGCGTCACAAAATTCGCCTTAGCTGGCCCTTCTTTTTACCAGCTGTGCAAATTGGTTCCTTTGGTGCAATTACCCGCTTTGAATCTTTGTTACCCAACCGCAAGGTATTATTCGATATCGCCCTGGCAGGGCCAGCCGCAGGTGGTATTGTCTCTTTGTTAATGCTGGTAACGGGCTTGCTGCTTTCCCACCCAGGTAGTTTATTTCAATTGCCCAATCAGTTTTTCCAAGGGTCGATTTTGGTGGGAAGTTTGGCGCGAGTTGTCCTTGGTTCGGCGTTGCAGTCGTCCCTAGTAAGTGTTCATCCTTTAGTGGTGATTGGTTGGTTGGGGTTAGTTATCACAGCTTTAAACTTAATGCCCGCAGGACAACTAGATGGCGGGCGCATAATCCAGGCGATTTATGGACGCAAAACCGCAGGACGGGCAACAATCGCAACTTTAATTTTACTGGCGTTAGTGTCTCTTGGTAATACTCTTGCCATGTACTGGGCGATCGTGATTTTCTTTTTGCAACGGGATCAAGAACGCCCCAGCTTGAATGAAGTTACTGAACCTGATGATGCTAGAGCCGCTTTGGGTCTTTTGGCTCTATTCTTGATGATCACCACGCTTCTACCCCTTACTCCCGGCTTGGCTGGGCGTTTGGGAATAGGATAGTACTGAGTTAGGAGTACAGACGCGATTAATCGCGTCTGTACAGAAGTTAGGAGCCAAACACGTGCGATACTTGGAAAAGTAAAATTGACTTGTAATTTTAGTAATCAATTTATTTACCTTTCTCTGAAATTCTTAGTTTTTAGTATTATTTCCCTGAGCTTCCTTCTTTCTGGGTGTAAGAATGAAGACGAAGTTCAGACGATGAATAAAAAAATATCAAGACTTGAGGAAGAAGCAGAAAAGCATATCATATCTAAGATTCAGGCTCAAAGGAACTACTTCTCAAAGCATAAAACATTTTTTAAACCTCTTGACGAACCAGCAACTAAGTATGGTTCTTTTGCACCAATTTTTGGGTCACAAATATGTTATCGTTACTATACTGAGAAAAATACTAAATTTATCTCTAAAACAATTACTGATGCTATTTATAGCTATGCCGTTCAAGCCGATTGTGGTGGTATGTTCGGCTTTGAACTTAGGTGGTATATTGGAGCGGTCTTTGCTGTTCGCATTAATGGAGACAAACAACTACAAATGGTAAGTATTGTGTGTCGAAACAATGAAAGTTATGGACGCGTACCCTCTCGACCAGAATATATAAATAGTATGGTAAAATGCCCATCTAAAACAACGCAAGTATTACCAATTTAACTAACTCTCCAAGTGAAAAAACACAGGTACTCTCCAAGCAGTTGCTTTTTTGCTAAAAAATATTAGTCTCTTCCAAAACAGATTTTTAAGTAATTGTCGGTGAACCTTCACTTAATTTCAGCGAGGTTTTCACCGACGGCTTGTGAGGAAAATTAACTGAACGGTTTCCAGCCTACTAGCAAATTCGGGTAAGCTTTTGGTGTGGGGAAAATTTTCTGGAAGGCAGCTTGACGCTCTTGTGGCTTTTCTTTGCTCATGTTCCAGAGGGTTTCATAAAAGAAGAAAGAGACTCCGGCAAAATTGCGATCGCGTACTTTTTGCACTTGTGTCTGAATCTGTTGCATCGGTACAGATCGATTTTTCAACCCAGCCAGAATACCCACACTCACTGGAATATGGCTCTTTGCCGCTTTCACTTCTGGATATTCTAATTCGCTAACAAAAACATTCAAATCATCCCGGTATATCTGCAAAACTAAGTCTTCAATGATTCCCATCCTTTCCCACTTCTGCCAGTCTGCTAAAAAGTACTCATAAGAAAAACGTTGAGGATTAGGAGCAACGGAAACCAGGCAATTTTTTTTAGTAGCTTTGATGGCTGTGAATACCCGCTTCATAAACTCGGTGATTTTATTAGCTCTCCAGCGCACCCATTCTGGATCTTTAGAGTTTTTGGAAGGAGCTTTACCACGGTGTTCTTTTTTGTAAAGTGCGACTGTATAGGCATCGTACCCTAATTCTGATGGTAAGCCGAAATGGTCATCAAATTGAATACCATCAATATTGTAGTTTCTGACAATTTCAACAATTAAATCTTGAATAAACTGTTGTACTTCTGGGCGAAAAGGATTTAGCCAAACACGATTATGTGTCCCTTCTTTAACAATCCGAGTCCCGTCGCTGCGACTGGTGAGCCATTGGGGACGATTTTTAGCTAATAGAGAATCTGCTGGTGCCATGAAGCCAAATTCAAACCAGGGAATCACTGTTAACCCTTTTTGATGTCCCACATCAACAATTTCTTTAAGGATATCCCGACCTTTTAAACCAGGTGTGGGATCGAGCGATCGCCCAATAACTTTTTGTGCAACTTTACTGGGATATAATGTATACCCCCAATTCCAAACCGCCGGATATATGGTGTTAAAATTAAGTTCATCAAGGCGTTGCAAAGATCCCTTGAGGCGATCGCGCTCAAATAGCACATCACTATCAATATTTGTTAACCATACTCCTCTTAACTCAGATGCTGGCGTTTGCGGCAGGTTAATCTGAGCGTTTAAGGGGAACGATAGCATCACCGTAGTAACTACGCTCAAGGTAGCTATAACGGTAAAAAAAAGAGACTTTCTGCTTTGGGGAATATTCCACCAAAAAGGAAACTCAACACACCACTTTACAAACCTTTTCATCATTTAGTTACAAACATGATCAAATTATGAGCAATCAGCATGAATAGCGATAGTTTCGATTGTAAGCGCTTACAATCGAAACTATCACTGAGATTTATGGGAACTCCAAAAAATAAATTATCGAATTTTTGGAATCAAAACGATTTTTCCTCCCCCTGCTCCCTGCTCCCTGCTCCCTGCTCCCTACTCCCCTGCTCTAAAAGGGATGGGATATTTTTTATTTGTCAGTCCCTTATTATTTGGCGCTGGCTATGAGTTGATTCCAGGCTTTGACTGCTGCTTGTAAATTCTTTGGCAGGTTATTTTGAGAAATATCGTTGTACTGAACCGTACCTTCTTGGCTGGTAAGAGTGTAGGTAATAAAATCAGCAGAACCACTGGGGGCTGGGTAACTCAGATTTTTGAATTTACTAAATTGAGAACGTTTTAGCGATCGCACAAATTGTTGCACTTGTTGTACAGGAACGCGGCGAACGCTACGTTCAGAATCATTGGCATCACCAATCCGTACCCGAATTAATTGTCCATCTTTGAGTAAAACAGTCTCGTAAGTTCTGCCAATAAAACCACCACTGGAAATTTCTCGAAATACTACATATCCAGGTAATGGTGGTGGTAACTCGCTGACTGGAATTTGCACAGGGGCCAGTGGACTTGAGCTAGCCTTTTCATTCAGCCTAAGTGCGGAACCTGTTTGATTGGTATGATAAACCAAGGTTTGGTCACCTTTGCCAACAACCACCCGCCAACCTGGTACCAAAGCTTGGGTACAGAATTCATCAGCATTAGCTAATTCTAAACAGCCATCTCTCCAAGTCTGCTGTTGAGCCTTAATAATTATTAGCTGAGAAATTGGCTGTTGCAAACGTTTAGAGGCGGCTTGTAAAACAGCATTTTTTACAGATGCGGGTAATGTATCTGACACCGCATTAGCTACTGGACGTGGCAAGCCGTTTGGTTTAATTCTCTCTTTGAGAACTTCATTGCTTGTTTCTAGCGATAATTTTGCAGAAGCGCCGGTAGCACCTTTGATAAGTGTTAAGCCGCTAGCAACAGACAAAATTCCAGTCAGAATCAAAGCAGCGAAAATTCGCGTTTGATTAACGTTAAAGTAGTTTTTCAGCATGAATTTCATAGTAAGATAGGAATCTTTGCTAAGAGTTATATAACTCATAAATATTATCTAGTCACTAATAGACAATAAAGTATATAATTCCAGAGATTCGCCAGTTGGAATTAACTTAGTACCTGTCTTCTGACATAGATATAAGCACAAGACGCTAAGGTACTGATTTTTTGTTCCTTATAGGGATTTTTCTTTACTTTACCTATGCGAGAACAGTTATATAGAAATTTTGGATGAAAATGCACTCAATCAAAACGCCCTATAGCCCAACGGCAATCAAGCAAGAACTCAGAAGCTCATCAGACTTCATTATTATGAACAGTTTGTTGGAGAAGAGAATCCACACCGCTGTTTAGAAAAATAGCTTGCCAGAAAAGCTTACAATGCTTTTGCGTAACTCTGGTAAGTGAGGGTTTAATAAAAGTAATTTTATAAAATAATGTGACAGAACGTAGCTTAAATTTTGTTTGACTCAACCTAGTATATACAAGATTTTGCAAGTAATTTCAGCCAATATTAAGCGCTGATGGCTTGCTGTTCAGCTTCAACTAACTGATTGTTAGGTACATCAAATCTAATGGTAGTAGCTGCCCAGTCTTTAAAATCGGGTGCTAACCAGACTAGCTTGCACAGGATTTCATCATTTACCCACAATACCAACGGAAACCGAAACTGTTTCCGAAACTCATCTCGCATGATATTGGTACTAATAATTAGTTGGTTGATGTCGGCTACAGATTCTAAACCTCGCACCATCAAAGCTTCGGGTTGAGTAGCACCAATTCCATTTGTAATAGCTGTATATAAAGTGTCTGCCGCAGGTGAGAGTAGAATTTCGTGGATGTCTGCTGATGAAAATTCTGTTAACACATTCAGCACGTGCTGCTGCCTTTCAATACAGTTACAACAAGCTAATATCAGTGAGAACTCCCCAGCAGAAACCATCATAGCTCTTGCCAGCCTGTTAGTGGCTGTTGTGCTCCTAGCTGTGCCGTTTTCCGAATTACTTAAGCTGATCATTAAAAAATCCTAGTTTGAATTTTAAAAATATCTGAGTAATATCTCAGTTATTCTACTCTACAAGTTTTGACTTAAAAGTGTTAAATAGGTAATTTTGATGAAGTTTTTCTCTAAATACCAAGCATAATACTACGCATATTTTACTAAGGAGTATATCTACCGTGTATTATGCCACACTTACAATTAAGGGATAATGTAAAGGTAGTATCAAAATCATGTAAACAAAAGATAATGCAAGCATAAGGAAGCAAGTAAGAAATTTGCAATTTAATTAAACGCTATCTTCATAGATTTTGGCATCTACCATTGGTTAAGTAGTTGTTTCTTAATATAATGTTAAAAAAATGCTCAGTATTAAGTTTAACAATAAACATTCAGAAATGGGAAAAACCCTACCTGGCCAGTAGTTTACTGTCGTCTACGGGAAGCTAGCTAAAAATCATTTTTTCTTGCCAAACCATTTCGGAGCGGGTGTAGAGTATTGAAAAAGAGCCAAGGGAGCAGATGGTCACTGAGTGTGGCCGAAGTGGAGCGGGGAACTCAAACCTATGTCCTCCCTTCATTCCACAGCAGCTAGGGACATCCAACCACAGTAGTTAAGGACATCCAAAAATTAAATTTCTCAATTTCTGTGTCCAATACGACTGTCCCATTTCTTCTCCTCCTGCTCCCCCTGCTCCCCCCAGGGCTGATTCATCCCATTTCAAACAAGATTTGTCAAGATGGTTAGCGAGAAAATTGTAAGTAAGCGTGACGAAGAGATGAACATTTAAGCACTGAAATATCAGTAAAATAGTTGGTTTCATCGGCACGCTGGTAACAAAATAACTAATTTTTAATCGCTAGAACCCTTGATTTTTAAAGCTCTTTCGGGAATGAAACAGCCCTGCCCTGCTCCCCCTGCTCCCCCTGCTCACCAAAGCGATTGATTCTTTTTTTATTTGGAAGTCCCTTATTGATGGGGTCATTTCCCTGCCTTCTGTGGTTTTCATGATAAGTCTTTAAGCGGACATGATATAACTCATCCGTTTGATAGAACTGTAGAGCGAAGATATCGCCTCGTTAGTCAGAGGACATCGAATTTTTAGCTTTCTAAGATCAGAATATCTGCAATTGTTTGAGGTGGGTAGCCAAAGGCGAACACGTGTAAGTTTGGAATTAATCAGGAGTGTCATACCATGCTATTTAAAGACCGCAGGTTTGCGGGTCAACTTTTGGCTAAGGAGTTAGGCGCTTATGCTAACCGTCCAGATGTCCTGGTATTAGGGCTACCAAGGGGTGGCGTACCCGTTGCCTTTGAGGT
Source organism: Nostoc desertorum CM1-VF14 (assembly GCA_019359245.1). GTDB lineage: Bacteria > Cyanobacteriota > Cyanobacteriia > Cyanobacteriales > Nostocaceae > Nostoc > Nostoc desertorum. The sequence goes on from JAHHHR010000005.1 coordinate 162,388, forward strand.
TGCCAAAGCATTAAATGCTCCGTTAGATGTTTTGGTGGCACGTAAATTGGGTGTGCCTGAGCAAGAAGAATTAGCTATGGGAGCGATCGCTTCTGGTGGTGTGCGAATAGTCAATAAATATATTATCAGTCTGGTGAAGATATCCGACGAAGTAATTGCCAGGGTGGCGCTGCAAGAAGAACGAGAGTTAGAGCGGCGAGAACGACTTTATCGCGGAAATCGCCCATTAAGAGATTTACAAGGGCGCACAGTCATCTTAGTAGATGATGGTTTAGCCACGGGTGCAACTATGTGGGCTGCTGTTGTTGCTGTGCGAAAACAGCAACCCACTCAGATTGTGATTGCTGTGCCTGTGGCCGCACCCGAAACTTGCCATCAGTTAGAAGCTGAGGTAGACAAAATAGTTTCTGTATCGACACCTAACCCTTTCCAAAGTGTTGGTCTTTGGTACGAAAACTTTCCCCAAACTACTGATGAAGAAGTCCGCGACTTACTCGCAAAAGCAGCAAAGAACGATGAACCAATATCTATCGGTATGTAGATATTTGGTTTTTGAGAATGGCAAGATTAATTAGATTTTGAACAAAAAATGAAGGTTCCGCTATAGATTAGCGATCGCAACCCATATTAAATGTCTAAAACTTATAGCAAAAAGGTACTACAAATCTAATAAATTAATCTAAGAAAATATGAGTGATCCAGAACTAAACTGCTTAGAATTTACACCTGATAGCAATAATGTTTGTTGAATTTCTCCAACATTAAAATTTAAAATAAGTCCATCATTAGTATCAGTTATATTTCCTTGAGAAAACATCTCATTTAACCAACCGTCAGCCTTAATATCATCCCAACCCTTAAATTCAAGCTTATCGATACCAACCTGAAAATCTTGAATGACATCAAAGTCTTCTTGGAAAGAGCTATTGATACTAACCTTACCTTTCAACAAGCTATCGCTAACGTTGACAATATTATCAACACCGAGGCTAACTAGTAAATCTTGGACGCCAGCAAGCTGATCTGTCAACAAGCTATCGCCACCATCGCCACCATTGAAAACAAATTTATCATAGCCGTCGCCACCAACTAAAACATCATTTCCCTCACCACCAATCAGAACATCATCACCCGAACTACCATTTAAGCTATCATTGCCTTCGCCTCCATTTAGAGTATCATTCCCTTGGCCGCCTTCGAGGATGTCATCGCCTTTCCCTCCATTCAACTTGTCATTCCCTAAGCTGGCATAAATTTTGTTTCCACTGTTACTTCCTTTAAGATTATCTTTTCCAACCGTGCCATAAATAACATTTTTACCTAAATTGTTGATTAAACTATCTCCTAAAAAAGTAATATTACTGACATTCATCTCTACTAGCGTTATGTTGGTGTTACGATTAAAGTTTTTTTGATAACTACCAATCGCCTTCCCTATGAGGGAGTCCTCCCCATTATCACCGTCAATATCAGTAGTTTGCGGACGACTCTTAATAGTAATATTACTACTCTTGCTATATTCCAAATCAGCAATTTCCTCTGAGGAAATTAATGTACCTTGGATACCGAAATAATCTAATACCTTAGGTTTATCAGGATTTGTGGTATCTAGTGCCAAGAACCCAATTTTACCCTTAGCTTGGTTATATTCAGCAGCAGAATTTTCAATTTCTTTAGCTGTTAGTGTTAAGTCTGCAAAGAAATCGAAAGAGAAGGTTTTTTTAGCAGCAACTTCAAAACTGCCAATCACTTCCATTTTACTACTGGCACTTCCTGTGAAAGAACCATCTAATCCAATGCCAGTAACGTCACTAAAGAGCGAAGAAAAAGTTGGGTCGGTATTAAAAACAGATCCGGCTTGAACCGTAGCAGTAGCAACGCCACTTTCAACCAACGTCTTTACCTGAGTGGTAGTCAAAGTTCCTGAAGGTTTTTGACTATATTTTGAGAAAGAAGCAACCCCTGTAGCGTTAACAAAGTTAGGTTTGGGATTAGGAATTTTATCTACAATTGGCTGTAGAAATAGTGTTTGTGACCGCATAATATTTTCTGTTTATCCTGTTAAGTACTTTGTCTACAAAGATGTATGAGTGCATGCAATCCTATCTTGTGGAATTAGGCGTAGCGATCTTACGGTCTCATAATTTAAGCAGTAATGTTGGTTATCCAGGGGGATCGCATCTAAAATTATTCTTGGCCACAAACAAGGTATTGTTAATTTCATCTTCTATTGATGATGAGGCATACCTATTTAGTCAGGTCAACGTTTGTTACAATTGCAATTAGGTCATTGCCGCTAGGAAGTTGGGCGAAAATCAAAGTATCAAGCTCAGTTATCTGAGATTTAGTTTCAAGTTTATAAGTCACTGCTGGACTAAGCGCCAACTGATCAATACCCTTCTCAAAGCCCAAAATAGTAGCATAGTCTTTATCGCCAGCAGATGTATAATAAGAGCCATTCGCATCCCCAAGCACAAATACATCTTTGACGCCGTCGGGAGAAATATTTGTGACGTCGCCCTTATTGTCAACCGCACCGCCACCTATTAACTGATCTCTCTCAAATGATGTTCCTCTATTAGGGCTAAATCCATTGAGAGTGTCACTACCAGCGCCTCCTACGAGAAAGTCTTCAAAGAATCCTTCAGGAGCATTTGGAGATCCGCTACGGCCTCCAATCAGATTATCATTACCATTGCCACCAAATATTACGTCACTACCCTGATCTCCGTTGATGGTGTCATTGCCAGCATTCCCAAAAAGCAAGTCATCACCAAGAACTCCATTAAGGCTATCGTTACCGCTACCTCCATTGAGAGTATTATTGGCGTTAGTTCCTTGGAAAGTTGCCATATTTTTTGTCTCGCAAAGTTGTAAATTTTACTATTATCCGCACTGCTTAAATATTATTTATATTCTTGGTTTAAGCAGGGCGGTATTGTTAATTTTCTTCTCTATTGATTATGAGCTATATCTAGTTAATCAAGTTAACGTTTGCTACAATCGCAATTAGCTCATTACCGCCAGGAAGTTTGGCGAAAATCAAAGTATCAAGCTGAGTTATCTGAGAGACTGTTTGAAGTTGATAAGTTACAGATGGACTAAGTTGCAACTCATCAATACCCTTCTCAAAGCCCAAAATAAGAGCATAGTCGTTGTTGCCAGCAGCTGTATAAAAAGCGCCATTGGCATCCCCAAGCACAAATACATCTTTCACGCCGTCGCCAGAAAAAGCTGTGACGGTGCCGCTTCTGTCAGCTGCACCGCCACCTATTAACTCATCTCTCTCAAATGATGTTCCTGTACCACCGGCAAATCCATTCAGAGTGTCACTACCAGCACCCCCTACGAGAAAGTCTTCAAAGAATCCTTCAGGAGCATCTGGAGATCCGTTAGTACCTCCAAGCAAAAAATCATTACCATCGCCCCCAAATATTACGTCACTACCATTATTTCCTGTGAGGGTGTCATTGTCAGCATCCCCAAAAACCAAGTCATCCCCTTCACTTCCGGTGAGAGTATCATTGCCGAGTCCTCCATTAAGGGCGTCATTGCCGATACTTCCACTTAGCTGATCATTACCGCTACCCCCATTAAGGATGTCATCACCAAGACTTCCACTCAGGACATCATTACCGCTATTCCCATTCAGGGTATCGTCACCAAGGTTGCCAGACAAGATGTCATTCCCATCTCCCCCATTCACTAGGGAATTACCACTGATACCTGTAGATATCTTGTCTTTACCGCCTCCCCCGGTCAAAGTATCGTTACCACCAAGACCAAAAATTGTGTATCCCTTAGTATTAGTGTTTCCTCCTGGGACATTTAATAGATCGTTGCCGTTAGTTCCTCGTAATAAACTACTCCTACTTCCAGATGTATTGTTATTACGATCTCTCCCGGTCAAGATATCGTTACTACGACTAAAAAGATTCGCGATCTTATCAGCATTATTGTTTCCTATATTGTTCTCGTCATTTCTTTCTATGATTGCCATGTTTTTTCCTCGCAAATTCTTGATTGAAGTTGCCAATGTGCAGTGGGTAATCCTCCTAAGAGGATGTTTTAAAAGTATTTTGCTGTGATTTTAGACACCTTCTTGATCCCTCTAACCCATGCCAGTCAGTCATGGGAAGCCACTCCGTTGTGTTGAAGGAGGTGGCGTAGAAACCCACTTTTTAAGGGATAAATCGAAATTAAAGTTGGCTTTAAAAAGGGGAATTTAAGAGGAACTAAAACCTTTTGATACCAACAATAGGACTTTTAAAACATCCTCAGATTAGCTGTTTTTGAGCGTTAGGTTCATTACTAAATTATTGTTTCCCCCAAAAACGATTCGTAAAATTTTTACTAGAAATAGGCTAAATTAGCCCTTCACAGGAAACTATCACCTATCAAATTGAAGCCTGTAAATCCGAAGTTGTTTGACAAGTTATTATTATTTGCTACTATCTCGATCCCATCACCTAAATCAGTGATGACATTAACGCGCCCAGAAGCAGAATTTGTTGCTGTACCTAGAAATAAACTGCGATTAGTACCTCTAGTAGGTGTATCAGTGTCTAGGTTGCTAACGAAAGTACCGTTATCTTGACCTCCTAATAGCAAATCGTTCGTGTTATCTCCAGTGTAGGAATTCATGGTTAACACGCTACTTCTATTGGATCTTGCTCCGGGTACGAAAATTTCTTCACTCGTGTTAATTGTGAAACCTGTAGGAGAACCAATCGTGAGGTTCATGCTACTGCCAGCACCACTTGTATTGACGTAGGACAGACCTGTGACAAAAATACTGCTCATTAGATTTCCTCTTGATACTGCTAAATATGCAATACCGACTTGCTCAGAGAGGCAGGGGAGCAGGGAGCAGGGGAGAAGATGCTGTAATTTCCTAGCAATAGAGGGTTTCAGAGCAAATAAATTTATTTATGCTTAATGTTAAATATTTATTTCAAGATGCATAGGACAAGAAATAATGCGTCCAAGCTTTCAAAGCCAATAAATTTATTTATGGGGTTCTCCCCCAAGCTTTGTACACCCTGTCCTCTTTCCTCTCCTTTGACTGATAGTTATGATATTAAAGCTCAAGTATGGCACTTGTTAGATGCTGAACTTTAGAAGCGTTACGCTAAACATTACTCGGCTTGACAAAAGGCTTCCTAACATTAACAAACAGATATCAAGTTGCATGAAATAGGTAAGTCTTGCAACTGTCTAATTAACTGTGTTAAGATTGAGTTATATTTAGAAAACTGCTGAAAACTATCTTAGCTTATAGTTTTCAGCAATTTTTGAACATCTAACAGTAGGTTGAATAGAGTACAAGAGAACCCAACAAAACAATTGCTATGGAGTGTTGGTTTTCATACTCTCTTTAACCTGCTTTTCTTTTTAGGCTTCAGATTAATTAATCCAGTTGAATTAAGATCCTGGATTACGAACGGTAGCAGAAATAGCGTTAACGAAAGTCTCAGAGCGATTGTCTTCGGTTTGAACACCACCAATGACGCTGGTGAAGGTTCTGTTGCCAGTAGCATCAGCACTAACAACTAATTCAGCAACGTTTCCTTGGATACCACCCAAGTTAGTGTTAATTGTCTTGGTGAATGTTTCATTAACTTTAGCGTTAACTATCTTATCTGTACGGAAGAAGTTGCGGATGTTAGTACCACGACCACCAATAATTTCTTCAGAGGTGTTTTCCAAGTAGTTTAGATCAGAAATAATCATTTGAGTTTCTCCTGCAAATGTGTAAGTTGCTTTTAGGGATCTTCGTTTTTGCCAATCTTTTATTGGCTATACGAATAATATAGTTTGTTTATTCAAAAGTCAATGTTTTCAAGCAGAATTTTGATTTAAAAAACTAATGTATTTATGTTTAAAAATGACTATAAATAGCATTAGCTAAAATTAAAACAAGCAAGACAGTTTTAGGCACTAATAATTGTTAACTCCCACCTAGTAAGACTTATAGCGATTAAGCTTAATCTTTTAAAGCACCAAGTTAGCAAAATGTGGATATATTCACAAAATACTAAAGACAGAAAATTATTCAATTATAAACAAACAACACTAGAACCTATAACATTTATGAAAACTAGATGCAACTACCTTTAGTTAGGAAAATTTAAGAGCCTATTTAGTTGTGTTGGATGACATATTTAACAATTCCTCCTGCGATCGCACATTTGAATCTGAGTCTATCTGAGTAATAATTTTTATTGCGTTGATTTGTTGTTTTAACCAATCAGAAAATGATTCTGCAATGATTTTTTGGCGCAACTGTTCATCTAGTTGGGGTTGAATGACTTCTTCTACCCAAATTAAATGCACCCCCTTGGGAGTCGTAATCGGTTTGAGAGATTGTGGTGGTACAGCAGCAAATACGGCTGCTGCAATCTCTGGACGAAAATCTTTGCGGTATCGGAGTCCTTGATATCCATAAGCACGGCGAAGTTCTGGTTCTGGAATATATAAACGAGCAATTTCAGGAAAATTGATTTCGCCTTCTTCGAGCGCATAAAAAAGTTCTAAAGCCAAGTCTCGATCTTCGAAGACAACTTCGTAGGTAACGGCGGCGACATAATCTAGTTGGTGTTCATAAAAGTGCTTTTCGAGTTGAGCAGAAAATAGATGATTTGCTAACTTCCGTGAAAGGATGTTGTTGTAGGCTAATTCTTCAAACTCATTCACAGACAGGTGGTGTTTTTCCAGCCATGTCCAAGTTTCTTTAGCTTTGACAAGCTTCTTCGCAAACCTTAAACGATCTCCTTCTTGCTGTAGTTCTTCTGGTGTTACTGGAATTTCTAGTTTTTTAGCTGCTTCGATAATGATGCTTTGCGCTGCTATTGCCTCTACTACATTAGGTATCTGACAGGAAAGTTTGAGGCTGTGAATGATATCTGAACTGGAAATTGCCAGACTGTGGGGCATAATACGATATCTCCAATAACTAAGAGAATTCGGCATGGGGCATTGATGGTTCCTTTTGCCCTATTTCCTAATTCCAAATCGCTTTGACTAAATCTCTAAACCGCCTTTTTGCAGTTTTTTGAACGGATCTAAAACAAAATCAATCACGCGCCGTTGGCGAATGATGACTTCAGCATTTGCTGTCTGACCGGCACCTAATGGAATGCGTTTGTTGCCATTTTCGACATACTGCTGCTCTAAAATGATTTCTAATTCATAGTTTTCGATCTTTCCTTGGGGTGTTTGGGTAATCTTGGAGTCAGGAGAGATCCAAGTAACTTTCCCTGGTACGATGCCATACTCCTGGAAGGGATAGGCATCGAACTTGACCTTAACTGGCATTCCTAGCTTCAAAAAACCACTATCCTGATTAGGCATACTAGCTCTGAGTACGAAGTCTGCATTCTTGGGTGCGATTTGGGCAATCCTTTGACCGAGTTGTACAACTGCTCCTGGCTTCGTGGTGGGTAATTCAAAAATCACCCCATTAATCGGCGATCGCACCACCCGTTGCTGTATCTGAACTTTTATAGATATAATCTGGCTTCTTGTCTGAGCCATTTCTGATTGCACTGCTGTTATTTGTGTCTGTAGGTCTTTTAACTGTTCCTGATTTTTCATTACGGCTAGTTGCCCAGCTTGCAGCACACTTTTATAGCTACTTTGTTCCTCTTGCAGTCGGAGTCTTGCTTGTTTGATATCAGACTCCAACATATTGATAGTTACTTGATAACGATTTAGCTCTTCTGCCAAACGCAATTTTGCTTGTTTAATATCTGATATAGCTCTGCTATAGAGTCGTTTACTTTCTTGTTCTTCTTTTTTGAGTTGATCAATTTGGGTTGCAGAAACTGCACCATCCTGAACGAGTTTGCTAAAGCGGGCAATTTGCCTGGAATCTATACTCAGACGAGTTTTAGCTGACCGCTGATCATCGCGAGTGGTATCAATCTGCTGCTGGGCTTGCTTAACTAACGCTTGTTTTTCTAACTTTTGCAGGTTATAGCTACTCAGTTTGGCATCGAGGTTTTGCTCTGCCTGATTAACTTGAGCCATTTTTTCCAATTCTTGGGATTTATTTTGTTGCTCTAAGAGACTAGTTGACATGAGGAGTTGATTTTTGAGCAATTCTAGTTGGGATTGCCGATTTTGTAGCCCTTGCAATTTGCTCTGGAATTGTTGCAGTTCCATTTGTAGGACATCAGATTCTAGTTCTACTAAAACCTGGCCAGCTCTGACTGTATCTCCTTCTTTGACCATAACTGCTTTGACACTTCCAGCAGCTTGAGCATCTAATTTTTGAGTTGCGCCTTTTGGTTCTATACGCCCTCTAGCACTGCCAGTCTCATCTACTTTCGAGAGAGTTGCCCAAGGTAAGAACAGACCAGCAAAGGCTATGAGTACATACAACAAACCACGAGTCCAAATCCGAGGTAAGGCATTGAGCAATGCTTCAGTACCGTAGTACAAGTCTTGATTGTTATTTTCTGCCTCAATAACTTCTACAGATTCTTCTTGCTGTGTGTAGCTTTGATACTCATTTGGCTTTTCTTGGGGAAGTGGGGATGATCTATTGGGAGATGGCATAATTTTAGTTCCGATAAAAGTACATATATATGAGGGAGTAGAGGGCAGGAGAGGTAGAGGGAGAAGAACAGTTAATTATTGCCCAATTCCCAATCTCAACTGACTTGAGCCAGTTGTTGTTGATTGAGGTAGTAATAATGACCTTTTTTATCGATTAATTCCTCGTGAGTACCGCTTTCTACCAAAACGCCTTGATCTAAAACCAGTATCAAGTCAGCGTTGCGGACTGTAGAGAGGCGATGGGCAATGATTACACTTGTGCGTCCTTGAAGAATTGTTTTAAGGTTGTTTTGAATAATTCGTTCTGATTCCGAATCTAGGTGGCTAGTAGCTTCATCAAACAGCAATAACCGAGGATTTCCAAGCAAAGCACGAGCGATCGCTAGGCGTTGGCGCTGTCCACCAGAAAGCATCCCGCCGCCTTCACCAATTTGGGATTCGTAACCCATCGGTAGTTTTTGAATAAAATCATCGGCTCCAGCATATTTTGCTGCTTGAATAATTTCTTCTAAAGAGGCATTTGGATGAGCGATCGCAATGTTTTCCCGAATCGTCCCACCAAAGAGAAAAGTATCTTGATCTACAACGCCGATTTGAGAACGGAGCGATCGCAACGAAACACTCGTGATATCGCAACCATCAATGAGTAGTTTGCCATCTGTCGGCGGATATAAACCTAAAATCAATTTACTCAGGGTTGTTTTTCCAGAACCACTGCGCCCTACCACTGCAACCATCTGTTCCGGTTGGATTTCAAAGTTAAGATTTTCTAAGACGTTAGTCTCGCTTTCTGGGTGATAGCGAAAGGTGACATTATGAAAGCTAATGTGACCGCGCAGCTTACCCAACGACTTCCGGGGTTTAGTTTCTAAGTCTTCTTCTGGTTCGGCCTCCAACACATCATTTATGCGTTCGGTGGAAATTACAATTTCTTGCAATTGATTCCACAGCATAGATAGCCGTTGGAAAGGACTCAAGACGTTACCCACCAACATATTGAAAGCAACTAATTGTCCAATCGTCAGTTCGCCATTAATTACCTGAGTCGCTCCGTACCACAGCAATGCAGTATTTACAAAAGTTTGGATGACACCACTGATAATCTGCAGGTGGTTACCTATTATTTGAGCATTAAAGGATTTTTTAACCAAATCATTCAACAGTTCCTCCCAACGCCAGCGCACAGTCTGTTCAATTGACAATGAGCGGACGGTACGAATTCCACTAAGAGATTCGATGAGATAGCTTTGTTCTTTAGCGCCTGCATTAAAAATTTCTCTGGAGATGCGGCGCAAAATACTTGTGCTAGCCAGCGCCAAGATAAAAAATGGCGGTACAGTACACAGCACGAATAATGACATCCGCCAGCTATAGGAGAACATTAAGGCCAGATAAACCACCAATGTCAGCATATCCAGCAAAATGGAAAGTGTCTGACCAGTGAGAAATTGCTGAATTTTCTGGTTTTCTTGGATGCGCGAGACTATATCCCCAACAAAACGCGACTCAAAATAAGAAAGGGGCAAACGGAAGGTATGTTTGATAAAACCTACCAATAGGGAGATGCTAATACGGTTAGCAGTATGAAATAGAAGATATTGTCGTACAGCGTTGACAGCGACGCCAAATAACCCAAAAATAATCATCCCTAAACCAATAGCGTTTAAGGTTGTCACACTGCGTTGCACAAGTACTCTATCGAGCAATAACTGAGTGAATACTGGCGTTACCAGTCCAAATAATTGGATTAATACCGAAGCTACAAAGACTTCTAATAGTGTCCGATAGTGAGGTTTGATTAACTCAAAAAATTTCCAAAAGCTTGCACTTTCGTTTTTAGTATTTTTTAATAAAGCTGTAGGTTGTAGTAACAATGCATAACCACTCCAACCTGCTTGAAATTCAGCTTTTGTCAGGCTGCGTTGACCAAGAGCAGGATCACATACAATCACCCGCTTTTTAGTGATTTCATAGACAACGATGAAGTGGTTGCCTTCCCAGTGGACAATTGCAGGTAAAGGTTGTTCTACCAATTTATCAAGAGTGGCTTTCACCGGACGGGTGGTAAAACCCAGGTTTTCTGCTGTGGCTGCCATAGCCTTTAGAGATGCACCACTACGGTTGACGTTGGTCATATCTCGCAGACGATTGATACTAAAATGCTTACCCCAATAGTTACCAATCATCACCAAGCAAGCAGAGCCACAATCGGCAGCACTTTGTTGGGCATAGAAGGGATAGCTTTTAGTGAGCCGTTTCCACCAATGCCCCACTTGCACTTTCGGACTGGGAAAGTAAAAAGATGATTTTTTTGGTTGTTGTTGTAACTGCTGATCTCGTTGGGGAAAAGGAATAATTTTGGATTTTGGAGTTCGAGAAGTTTTTTCCTGACTCCCCGCTTCCAGCTCCCCACTCCCCACTCCCCACTTCCCTAACTCGGGCAGGTATTCTAATGCTGTTTGCCTATGGTCGTTTTTCAGAATGTAAGCAATTGTTGGTTGAGTTACCTGCCAATCACCTTGTTTTGGCTGGGCCAAAATTGTGCCTGGTGTCAAAAAATGGCCTTCAAAATGCCGCAGTTGCCCTCTGTACAATAGCCATAACTGGGAATCTTGGGATACTTGCGTAGTTATAGAGCCAGTTTCTAAATACTGTCGTTCAAAGAGAGATAAAGCTTTGAGCATCCCTGGTACCAGTGAAGTATGGCACGGTAATTGTGAGGTTTGGCGACATAACAACAGCAAATCCCAAAGTTCTGCACGGGCAAACAGGCGATCGCGAATATTAGGATACTTGTCTATCAATGTTTGCAATGCGTCTTGCCTGAAATAGCCAAGTTTTAAGCTTGTCGAAGCTCTGACTACATAAGGGTTAAAGTCAGCTTCGGGAAACAGAGTCAATTCACCGAAAACAGACCATGCACCAAAGGTAGTAATTAAATTCTCAGAACTATCCAACAGTCGGACTTTACCTGTAAGGATAATGTAGATACCAGGGTTCGTCTGTGCAGATTGCCAGAACTGCTTTGCTAGTGGTGGCTCCACAATTTCCATTGCCGCCAGTAAGTTTTGTAATTCTTTTTCGGAAAGCTTTGCACCCAAGGTGTACAAGAGCCTTTCGCCTACATGTTCCCCAGAAAGCACGGCTGGCATTTTCTAACCTCCAAGACAGAATTTAGTTATTGCTCTAAATTGAAAAAATAAGTATTATTTGATACTTTTATATTTTGCGATAAACCCTAAGCTTCCTGTAAGGAGAGAGTATTGTTATATAAAAAGTATTTTTATTTGAAAAGCAGCGTCACTTGTTGTAACAGTCCCTCGATATGAGAACCACTAATGTGATGTAAATGCTAAAATACTGAGCTACACCTTTGCCTGGCCAAGCTTCTTTGCTTATAAAGCATCAATCCTTGCAGTGCCTTCGGCCGCCACAAGACTCGTGCTTTCAGTAAGAGGTTGAAGAAGAATTTAGAAGCAAAGCATCTACAGCTTTGTCAAGGTATTAGAATCAATTTAGTAGGGTATGATTCAGCCTACAGCACGTAACCTCCAGCATTAAAAAGCTGGCTTTGGGCAGGCTACATAAAGATTAAAGAGACGAAAAAAACTATAAAGCACATCATCATTTTTTGAGATTTCACTACTTAATGAAAATCTCACTTAAACAATATTGCTTGGTTTGCTTAGAAGCTACTAAACTCAATCTTTTTCAAGTCATGTTTAGTCTCTTTAAACATATACCCTAATAGCTATGTAAATTTTATTACACCTCCTCTAATAGAATTAGTGCAAGTGGTTAAAATGGTGTTGCAAGAAACATATTTACATAATTAAGTAGGTAGGCGGAAAAATTTATAACTATGTTATTGCGATCGCCGCAAAGTCAAGCGAGCAATAGAGCTTCAAGCTTTTTAGATTTCGTTACATAGTTAGGTTTATTTGTGCCTACCTACTTAGCTTACACTGATTAACTTAAAGTTTGAATGGTCTATGCTTATTTTCCTGTAAATTTTATAAAATCTTACATAAGGCATAGCTCTTAACAAAAAAAATACAATTCTAAGCCATTAATACATTAAATCTTTAAAAAGATAGACCACATAGTATGGTGCAAGTTAAACAGCACATAATACTTCCAGTTCGCCCATTTTGTCGCGAGTTACAAACAAAGTCTACTTTTAACAATTTCTCTAGGTCTACAGATTTTAATATGTGCTGTTGTAAGCCAACAGCAAGTAGCTGGGGCTGATTAATTTCTTCAGCATAGGCTGAGAGGGCTTTTTTAAATGGTATGCCATAAAAAGTTCCTTTCTAATTGACAGGGCTTTTGCAAAGAATTAAACAATGATCAGGTTGTTAGCACTAAAATATAATGCACTAACGCTGTTACAACTTGATTTCTCTCAGTTTCTACAAAGTGTAAAGTTCATAAAAAACCTGCTTTTTCAAGTCGTTTCTAAGTAATCTGGACAGCAATTAGTTTTATTGGTGATATCTCTGCAAACCTACAAAGCCTATAACACAATATCAACTTGATATTGACATTATTATTAATAATTTTATGTATAGTAGCTAAATTGATATCCTCTCACCCCTAAGGCTTCGCCTGTAGGGGGAGATTTCCAAACCTTACGATTTAGGTTTTTGTTTCTTCTCATTACTGGTTTTTCGCAGATGCCCTTTGGACTGACTTATGCTCATTAGGTCTTACACTCGCTCTACAGACTCCAACGGTCCCACCGCCAAAATAATTAAAGTCAGTGAAGGAGTTACCCCCTCCACTGCTCTCCAAAACAGAACGTGATAGTTTCTCATCATTCCGCTCCTGAGTAAAACGGCTGTTGTCATCAGAACATATATTGCACTGTTAAACCGATTTAACATCGCTTCTGCTACTTCTGGTTCGCCGTTAACAGTTGCTAACTTTTCCCGTACATGACGGTCTATTGGTCATTTTGCCAACCTCAAAATCTCGGTGAATAATTTTTGGTAATCAGATGCCCCATCCTGTGCGTTTTTCATTCCCCAGACTGTAGTTTTTTGGAAGAAGGCATTGGCGATCGCCTAATAATCAAATAGCACTCTTCAGGAAAGCCAGGAAAGTGCAGGCTTCTCATGTGTATTTGGGGAGGATAAGGGTTGCCGTTGGCAACCTTTGTCCTCCCCTTCCTTATAATGATTATAATTCCCGCTTACTGTATATTTTATTTCTTGGAAGTCCCTTACTGAATTGGTATTCTAGTAGGGAATATTATGTTCCCGGACGAGAGCGAATACGATCGGGTATATGATGGCGATCGCCTAATATTTCCAACAAAGGGCCATTAACATCAAACTTAACCATACTTACCGACGCGACCAAAATATTCACCCGATAGCGATAGCGTCCCAAATCAATCCCCAGTAAACTGCAAAGCATAATCCGAATCGTGGCTTTATGGGAAACTACTAAAACATTACCTTGGGTATGTTTTTCTTGAATTTCAGCAATTACAGGCATAGAACGGTTAGCAATATCTACCGCAGTTTCTCCACCTAGGGGTGCATTCCAAGCGGGTTCTGTCAACCATTTTACATAGTTTTCTGCGTAATTCTCTTGGGCAAACGATTTACTCTTCCTTTCCCATTCGCCGTAACTACCTTCTCTAAGTCCGTCACGTAACTGCATATCCATACCGATAGCCTCACAAAATGGCTTGGCAGTTGCAATTGTGCGCTTCATCGGGCTAACATAAACAGCCTCCCACTTCAATTTTTGATAAACATCGGCAAAACCGGATGCCATCTGCATCCCTTCAGAAGTTAACTCCGCATCAGTTTCACCGCAGAAATTACCACTTTGACTAAAAGTAGTTTCTCCATGTCGCAATAAATACAAATTGAGTGTCATAGCTCGTATCGCAATTGGGATAAAGGAGTGCAAAAACAAAATACCATCATTCTCGCAATCGAGTATGTGACAACAGGACAAAGTAATCAACCAAAAAAGTCAATCAACCACAAACTTTTGAAATCAAAGACAAAAGTAGCGGTTTCAGCTAGTACCGCTAGGCGGAAGTCAAAAATAAAAAGTCAAAAATTTTATGGAATAACCTCTTCAGGGCTTTTCGATGGTCTGCTTATTTACGCTGTGCTGTACTAGTACTCGTGCGCCTACAGTCTGCAATAGCGCATCCATTGCTAAAGCATCAGGGGTAGTGGGCAAGATTAATAAATTACATTCATCAGCGAGTGCTTCTAAATCTTCGTGGCTTGGTCTAGCTGCTATGCCAATGGCCACATGATCAAAATTACGGCTGTGCATAGGAGCTTGTAGTAAATCCACGACTTTAAAGGGTAATACTCCTCGCTTTGCCTATCCCGTAACACTGTGGCTTGAATCGCCATCAACTAGTAGTCTGTTGTTCACGTCAATTATCAGCGAACCCTTATCTTTTGTCTAAAGTCCAAATCTGAATAATTTCAGTAATTTTACTATTCTTTTAAAGTTTTAACTAAATTAATATCATTATAAATTTATTAATGATACAAGTTAAACCATAATTAACTTTTTATATTTTTATTATAAACATTTCAATATATAGCTTTTCCGCTGAATTTCTCTAGTAATAAACAAAATAATCATAAATATTTCGTTTGGATCAACTATACCTTAATATTCTGAAACTTTTCTAACAGACTTGTATTGAAACTTTAGCATAAAAGAGCTTTAAAATCATAATTATTTAATGAAAAATTGAATGTTTTTAGGTAAGTATCAGTGTTTAAAAACACGATATTTTATTAAATGAATGGACGAATCTATAAAAACCGAGCAGGTAATTGATGTATCTATGGATAACTCATATAAATGTCAACAAGCTGAAATTGAAGATATAATCAGCCATCAAATCTCCAACTGTATTCCTCTTTTGAGAAAAATCTCAGAAAGCTCTGTAGAAATAGCAAATCCATCTCTAGCTATCGCGCTTAAGGAAGAGGCAGCAGAATTAAAAAAAGTACTAAATCAACTAAATAATCAAATTGTAAAACGTCAAAAATTTGCTTCAAAATTTTGCCAAAAACTCTCAGATAATCAAAGGACTTCTCAATCTACTAATGAGCTATATTTTCGGATTGATGCTGATGCCAATATCCTAGATTATCAATTACAAAATCCGCAAATAATAAATAACTTAGCAGAAATAGCTATAGGTAAAAATTTCCTAGACTATTTACCATTTAGTATAAAAAATCGTTACCAAGAAGCCATTATCCAAGTACTAACAAGTAAGTCCTTAGTAAAACTTGAATATTTTATAATCGAAGAAAATAGCAATTTTGAAGCCAGATTATTACCATTAGCAGAGCAACAAATAATAATTTTTTTATCCGAAAAAAAGCAAGTAGCATTAGCAAATAATAGTATTGACTTTCAAAAAATTGTAGAAAATAGTAATAACATTATTTTTGCGCTGACAATTGAGGGAATATTTTCTTATGTTTCTCCTAACTGGACTGAAATCTTAGGGCATGAGGTTGAAGAGCTTATAGGAAAACCATTTGCTCCTTTCATGCATCCCGATGATTTACCAATCTGTGCAGATTATTTTGAAAGAGTTTTGACAACAGGTCAAAAGCAAGATGCAATTGAATATCGGATAAAACATAAAAATGGCAGTTGGCAATGGCATACAAGCAACTCATCAGCCATAAAAGATGCCAATGGAAATTTTTTATATTTTGTTGGTATTTGCCATGATACAAGCGATCGCAAACACGCACAAGACGAACTAGCGCAGCGATCGCAATTAGCGAATTTTCGTGCCGATGTAGATGCTGCTCTTGCTCAGAGTCAAACGTTAGAGTATATGATGCGTCGCTGCACCGAAGCGTTAGTCGAACATATAAATGCAGCCTTTGCTCGCATCTGGATACTGAACAAACAGGAAAATGTCCTAGAGTTGCAAGCCAGTTCTGGAATGTACACCCATATTGACGGGCCTCATAGACGGGTGCCAGTTGGTCAATTCAAAATTGGTTTGATTGCCCAAGAAGGCAAACCCCATTTGACTAATTCTGTACTAACAGATCCCCGCGTAAGCAATCAAGAGTGGGCAAAGCGTGAGGGTATGGTTGCTTTCGCTGGCTATCCTCTAATTATTGAAGGTGAGACTGTAGGCGTTATTGCGATGTTTTCTTGTCAAATTATGACGGAATCTGTTTTTAATGCGCTAGAATTTGCCGCCCAAGAAATTGCTATCGGTATCAAGCGCAAACAAGCAGAAATTGCACTCAGAGAAAGTGAGTCCCGTTTTCGTCATCTTGTAGAAACTACCAATGATGGAGTGTGGGAGTTAGACCAAAAAGGCGTTTACACTTACGTGAGCCAAAAAATTGCTGACATTTTAGGGTATGAGCCAGAGGAAGTTTTAGGCAAAACTCCTTTTGAGTTGATGCCACCAGTAGAAGTAAACCGAGTACAAAAGATTTTTCAAGTTCTAACCAACTCCAAACAGCCTCTAATTAATTTTGAAAATAAGACCCTTCATAAAAACGGACAACTGCTTGTTCTAGAAACTAATGGAGTTCCCTTCTTTGATACATCCGGCAATTACCTGGGCTATCGCGGCGTTTATCAAGATATCACTGAGCGCAAACAAGCAGAGGAAGCAATGCAAGCTCTAGTAGCTGGAACGGCAGCAGTCACAGGCGAAGAATTTTTTCCTGTCTTGGTGCGTCACTTGGCAAATGCTTTGGGAGTCTGCTACGTCATACTAGCAGAGCGAATCACTGGAGACTCCGGTAAGGCTAGAGTTTTATCATTTTGGGCAGGTGACAAGCTTTCAGAAACATTCGTCGAGTATGCCTTAGCTAATACTCCTTGCGAAGTCGTGTTAAAGGAGGGAATGCGTTCTTACCCTTGTAATGTACAGCAATTTTTCCCTCAAGCCAAGGATTTAGTGGTATTAGAAGCAGAAAGTTATTTGGGAACGCCTCTTGTCGATACATTTGGTACGCCCATAGGGCATCTTTGTGTATTAGATACCAAACCGATATTACAAGAGGAACGCGCCAAAGCTATTCTCAGCATCTTTGCAGCACGAGCCACAGCAGAACTACAGCGCCAGTGTACAGAAACCGCCCTCCGCACATCAGAGGCTAAATATAGAGCTATTGCTCAACGAGAAGCACTGCTTAACTGTCTTTCTAGCCAAATTCGAGCTTCTTTGGAACTCAATTACATTTTAGAAACCGCAGTACAAGAAATCCACAACTTATTTCAGATTGATTACTGCGCTTTCTTTTGGTATCGGCAAAACGCTGATGTACCTTACTGGGAATGTGTATATGAAGTAGAACATTCTATTTTACCCAGTCTGCTAACAGCCCAAGCAATTCATCCAGGATTTGAAATAATTGCAGCAAAAACCTTAAACAGAGAAATCATCCGCATCGATGATCTTAAAATTGATGGCGATGCCTGCGGCGGGCTACGCCTACGCACGATGCAGCAATTTTTAAATGATTTCGGCTTCACGGCTTTTATGTCTTTGCCTGTACACACTCAATCTGGTGAGATTGGCGCTTTAATCTGTGGTTACTGTAATGGCTTGCGACCTTGGCAAGAAACTGAAGTAGAATTGCTACAAGCAGTGACAGTTCAATTAGCGATCGCTATTGACCAAGCGAAACTTTACACACATAGTCGCCTTGTTGCCCAAACTGCCCAAGAAAAAGCACAGCAGCTAGAAAAGGTTTTGCTAGAACTTCAACAAACCCAGGCTCAACTCATTCAAACTGAAAAAATGTCCAGCCTGGGGCAATTAGTAGCGGGTATTGCTCACGAAATTAATAATCCCACCAATTTTATCTATGGAAATATCAAGCACACCAGTGAATATGTCACAGATTTGCTGCACTTGGTAGAAATGTTTCAAGAACATCACTCTCCACTATCACCAGAGATTGAAACGCAAATCCAAGAAATTGATTTAGATTTTCTCTACCAAGATTTACCCAAAGTTTTAGATTCAATGAAAGCCGGCGCTGAACGCATTCGGCAAATTGTCCTATCTTTACGCAATTTCTCCCGTTTAGATGAAGACACTACAAAGCGAGTGGATATTCACGAAGGCATTAATAGCACTTTACTGCTACTGCGAAGTCGCCTGAAAAGTAAACCACAACGTCCCGAAATCAAAATTATTCAGGAATATGGCAACCTGCCACAGATATTATGTAATGCTGGACAGATGAATCAGGTGTTTATGAATCTGTTGACTAATGCCATTGATGCTCTGGAAGAGGGATTAGAGACTAAGGATTCGGAACTGGGAAAAGAGCATTCAAAATCCTCAATCCTCAAAATTTGCATTCATACCCAAGTTCAACAAGATGAGTGCACAATTAGCATTGCTGACAATGGTTCAGGAATGACCGATAAAGTACGTAATCATATATTTGACCCCTTTTTTACTACCAAACCTGTGGGTAAAGGCATTGGTATGGGGCTATCAATTAGCTACCAGATAGTCGTCAAAAATCATCGGGGGCAACTTGAGTGTATCTCAGCACCAGGAGCAGGAGCTGAGTTTATAATTACGATTCCAATACAATAAAAAAATTGGAAACAGGATTACGAAATTTGGGTTAAACCTATGACGGCTCAAAGGAGTCTCAAGAGTTTATCCGAACCGTATTGATATCAGTATAGTAAGCGCAAGAAGAGGGATTGTTACAAAAGAGCTTGGTCATCTCATAACCAAGCTCTTAGCTATCTCAATCAATTATTGGAAGTAGATTAGTTTCATCACAACCAATTAGCCAGCAGGCTGTTCTAAATTAACCTTGACAACTTTGTTCTTTTCTTGCTCAGTTTTGGGCAGTGTCAAATTCAAAATGCCATCTTTATAATCTGCGGTAACGTTAGTATTTTGAATCCGAGCCGATAGAGGAATTACGCGTTGAAATTTACCATACTGAAACTCACTCCTAGTAACACCTTTTTCCTCAGTTTGAGTTTGGGACTTGCGCTCACCACTAATGTGAACAGCGTCTTGGGTGACTTGAATATCTAAGTCTTTAGCTTCCAGTCCTGGCAGTTCTAGCTTGAGATGAATTGCATCATCAGTTTCGTGCAACTCAGCAGCAGGAACTCTGATAAAGCCTTTTTCAAACCGTGCAGATGGTACTCTGGTATCTCCAAGTAAGCCGTTGATGTGACGTTCTAAAGCGTTCAATTCTTGCCAGGGGTTGTAACGAACTAGTACCATAACTCTTTCTCGCATTAATGTTTAGTCGTTTTTGCACTTGCATTTGTGCTGATGTATTTATAATACGTATGCTTATAATTTCTGTGAATTCGGTTATTATCACCAAATAATTGATGATTGCCGCACCAAATTAGGTAGTAAAAACAATTACGGTTTACTCTAATTTATCGGTTCGGAAACCCGAATAGAAATATTAATATTAATAATAATCAACTACTAATCTGCCCTTGAAAATAGCTATGAGTAGCTCATCTGAAACCTCCCTGGAAATTCCTGCCAGAATCCAAGCGGTTAGCGCTCAAAGGATGTTAATTGATATTCAATCCGGACTTGCTTAACGTCAATTTGCTCAGATTCTAAAAACACGAATTTTTCTACTTGCTGTAATCCCAAATTTTCAAACTGTTTGAGTTCCGAGTCTGATAATGGCCAAGGTGGGCCAGAGGGTTCAACTTCTGTATCTCGAACACGAGTAATCAGCAAAAGTGTGCCACCGGGAGCAACAATTGAGGCAACACAGGAGATAACCCAAGAACGCACATTCAACGGCAAAGCTTGAATATTACGACATTCAAAAACAAAGTCAAAAGCTTGATGCCATTGTGAGGGAATTGCTAACAAATCTGCAACTATATAGTTGACAGCCGAATTGGGAAATCGCTCTTGACACCAAGCGATCGCTGTGGGAGAAATATCAAAAGCAGTTACCTCAAATCCTAAATGAGCTAAAGCTTCGGCATCATCTCCCAAACCACAACCAATAACTAGCGCCTTTTGTCCAGAAGTGAAGGGTTGATGACTTGTCAACCAATCTTGTAGATAAGGGTGAGAAGTTAACTTTGCCCAAGGAATTTTTGCTGTATCACCTTTAGCTTCGGCATATAAAACTTCAAACCATGCCGATGGCTCTGAACTTTGTAAAGCTTTGGTAGCTAACTGTTTAACATAAAATCTTAAATCTTCAGGTTGTTGTTCAAACATAAAAACTGACCTTTGGCTAAAAACTGGCGTAAACGTGTGTGGCAATGCTATGTTTGCTACGCATTGGCGTTGGCGTTGGCGTAGCCCGCTGTAGGCATCGCTCCCATCCTGGAAATTAAAGCGTTCACGTAGTGGCTTGCAGAGAAGAAAGTTGAGTTCTTGAGTTTTCCTCTAAGGATTTTTACAGTATTAATTAATACAGATATTTTATCTTTAATTATATTTTTCAAACCCACATTACCCTAATCCAGAAGATAGATACATTTTTGAAAAGTTGAAGCACACTTGTAAAAGCAACTTTAACTATTCAATAATGATATGACAATGTGGCTAAAATATGGTGTAAATGAAGATGGGATATTGATATGTATTGAAGATGTCAACAGGGGTAAGACTTCACTTAAGTGTCCTTACTGTAATAGTAGTCTAACTGCTAAAAAAGGCAAGGTGAAAGAGCATCATTTTGCTCATAATGACCAAACCTGCCGCCCCATAGCTAACCGAGAATTCCCAACTTTGCCACTCTATGACAATTTCAACGTTCAATTATCTGGCAAGGATTTGGCACAGTTAAAATTACTTTGGCAGGAGTACGGAGCCAAAAATTACCCTATTAGTTCCTACTTAGTTACTTCTGGTTTACTCAAAGCAGGGGTGTTAAGAAAAAACGTATACTTAACCCCACCTGAGTATGAATTTAGTGATTTGGGTAAAGTTCCTGTTGGAGCGCTAGAGTTCAGACAATTCAACGATGTGCAGTCACCCCTATTACTTAAAAAATTACTGAAGCTGGAGCTAGCTTTTAAACACGCCAAGCACAAAAACGCTCCAGATTTAGCATACAGACTTACTGATTTAAAACTGTATCGCGCTCAACTTCAACGTATTTTATCTTGTACACTATATTTTTTAGAGATTGAAACTAATATTGGTACTCTGTACAAAATAGGAGTAACCCAAAGACCTGTTATTAAGCGAGTAGCAGAAGTAGAAATAGATTTACTTGCACACTACCAAACTGTTTCAATTAAGGTACTGGGAAGCTGGGTACATCGAGGTAATGTTGAATTATATTTTAAACATCGCTATCGAGATTTTAATCATCCCATCGGTAGTTTAACTGAATACTATAAATTTAATGCTGAGGATCTCAAAATCGTGCTGTGCAACTTGCAAAAAATGCAACCTAAAATACTATCTCAAGATGAAATAGATATTCTTGAGGAGAATTCTAGCTTGATCCAAGTTGCTATGTAGCGTTTATATCACATCGTCGCAAAATACTTAATAATTGGTAAGTGAAAGTACCTTTTGTATTGCTATACCTCCAAATACTCTGCGACTGCTGCCAAATCTTCTATTGCTCGACTCAGGTTATTTAACAAAGCTTCGGCTACTTCTGGTTGAGCGCTGACGTTTAGCGATGGACTGAAATTCGCTTATCTGGGGATCTTGCTTTCTTATCCAAACCAAGAATTTTTGCATTTGCGGCTCATTTTCGAGCTTGTCTAGAGTCTTAAGTTCAAGAATCAGCAGCTTAAGCTTATTATCGAACCATGCATGAAGGGATCCATACTTGCTTTTCATCCAATCAGTAATCTCTAATTCTCAAATACCTACTTAACAAAAGTATTTAATTCTTATTAAGAATATTCAGATTGCAAAAAAACAATTTTTGTTGCATTTGTTTACATAAATTGCATCACTCTATTGAGGTTTGTAAATAATTTGTATTTCTACAAGGAATATTCCTTTAGACTGATCTTCAAGTGAAAAATGTGGGGATAAACACAAATGCATTCGTTAAATATATTTTGTCACGAATTTGTAGTTGCTGTTTCCTGTGTAGCTTGCATTATTGGACTGGCTTTACTGTGGGACGGTAAGCAGCAAAAAAATGATGTGGAAGAAACAGAGCAGATTTTATTTAGGATGAGCTTTACTTACTGGCTAGTTTACTGTGTAGCCTTTGGTATAGAAAAACTAGTTTTACCCGACTGGGAATCTTTGCTCATGACTTTGAGAATAACTACGGCTCTGTCATATTTCTTAACTTTTTCTTGCATTGTTAGTTTGCCATTACACAAATTTGCAGTCCACCGTGTTGAGGAATAGTCATGAAGCATGGGGAATTGGGAATTGGGCATGATTATTTCATAGCGATCGCTAATGCCGTTTCCAATTCTGACTGGGTTAAAGGGGTTAAAATAAACACCTCTTGTACTGTTTTCCCCTGCCGTGCAATTACTTTATAGCCGCCACGAATCGGTACTGAGACACGCAGTTGCATTTTCGGGCAATGACCTCTTGCCCGCCCAATCACTCCCGGCGTTACGGTTTGGATATGATCTTGCTGACAAAGACGTTCTAAAATTGGGATAAGACCAGAAAGGTGTGTCGAGTGATTCCAAACCAGTCTGGCAGCTTTTTGTGAAGCCGCCCCGAGAGAGTCTGCGGTGGGTTTGCCCATAATAATTAAGCTGCTTCTAGAGGTGCCATTGTCAAACCTGCTCGGCGCAGCTGCTGATGATAAAGTTCCGCAGGTTCTTGGGGACCGACCCAGACGATCGCTTGACCTTCATAGTGTACCTGATTAGTCAGATCCCACGCGCGATCGCCACTCATCCCTGGAATATATTTCATCAAACATTCACTCACATGTTGGAATGTATTAAAATCATCGTTTAATACAATCACTTTGTAATTCGGATAAGTCTTACGGGTAACTTGATTAGACCGTTCAGGAGCTTTAGTTGGTGCTGTGGCCATCCCGTAAACCTCTGCTGAAAGTGTCATAAGCATAGAACAATTAAGCAAGATAATTTTACAAAACTACACTACAAGCAACTAGTTTAGTCCATTGCCAGTTGTCATTAGTCATTTATCCGTTATCCGTTGTCCTTAACATAACAAATGACCAATGACCAATGACAAATGACTATCTACCGCCAATTATCCCAGTTTTCGTTAAAAATGGATGTATCGGGGAAGGCTGTGGGGTTGCCATTTTGTTCCAAAAGCCGTTTGAGCGCTTCTAGTTGTGGCTCTTGTTTGGGTAAGTCATCGACTAGTTGGTAGGGTGCGATCGCATTTTTGATAGCAAAACTAGCAACAGTTCCCGCAGCCGCGCCAGCCGACCATTCAAAGGAATGGACTCGATAGGCAGCAGCAGCAATATGGCTAGTACCAATGCTTTTGCCTCCTACCAGTAAATTGTCAATTTTCTGAGGAATCATTGCCCTCAGAGCAATTTGGAAGGGATAAGCAAGACCTGCACCACGCCTTTCACCTGGACGTTCTATATTACCAGGGGCTTCTGGGGGACTATTCACCATACAAGGATGGAAATCTATTGCGTAGTGACCAATACCCACAGAATCGGGAAAAATGGTAGAACGAGTCCGCCGCATTGCTTTGTCTGGTGAAATCTGACCGCTAATTACAGATGTGGCTTCCAATCCTGCTAGCGCAGCTTTTAACTGCCGATACATATCTGTTGGCAGAGTCTTAGAGTAATACTCATCATTGTAATCTCGGCGAGAAATATCAATTTCCCAAATAGTAAAACCTCCAGGTTGTCCCCAACTGGGGCGTCCAATAATGCGGCGTCCTTCTCGCATATAAGGGTATTTTGATAAGCCATGTACTGTCCCCATTGGTGAATCTAACCCGGAAACAAAACGGTTATTAGGTTGCTGCTGCTTTACACCTTCCCCCAATTGAGAATCTGTAGTTCCAGCTACCAACCAATGATAGAAAGAGATGGCATTTTCCTCACCTTTGCGGAGGGTTTCTGTTCGCAGTCCTCCCATCCAGCCCCCTGGTTTTAACTGCCCAGTCCCTTGTAACTGTTGGCGACTGTAAACTAAGTTATCCTTGGCTGTTCCGGGGCGGTAGTCGTTACCCCAAGTCCAGTTTTGCATAGAAATATCCCCTGGTGTAGCAGCAGTAAAACTTACACCGCCAAATTTTGTGGGTTTCCCTTTGTTTGGACTCCAAATGCGACGATAGGTGAAAACTAAGTCAAAGTTAGCCAGTCGTTTTAATTCGTAGCTGAAATATGGTGCATATTGTGAATAAAATGGGGGCATCGTCTGCGGTTGGGGTTCCTTAGTTGCCTCCATTGCAAAAGTATAGGTAAAGCCTTGAGGGCAATAAGGATCATTATTGGCGCTGGAAGAAGAAGGTTCCAGGTAGGAAAGAGCATCAATACCTAATCGGTAGGGAACATCAGCTAGTGCAATAATTTCTCCAGTTTCGCTCGCGTCTACGACATACCACTTAGGAGCATCCCCTTTATCTGCCTTAGGAAGGAAACGGAGAATAGTTTTGGTAAATTGAGATGAGTTTTCGTAGCGATAAGCATCTTCAATAACTTGAGATAAAGTAAAAGTATTAAGGGGTGGTGCGCCTTTTGGTGGTTGATGTTGAATAGCGATCGCACCATTAATTATTTTGCCATCAGCAGCGATTTCTAAATCCTTAATTACCGTGTTGGGAAACCATTGCAGCTTCCCTTTGCCTTGCTTCTCGGCATCTTTGAGCATTTGGGTCAAAATGTTGTGAGCATCGCGGGGAAGAAAGCAAGAGTCACTTACCCAACAGTCACCGGGGTTAAGTTCACCGTATTTGCGCCTAATCCGGTTTCGCAATTCTAGGTAGCCGCGCGAATAGAATTTTAGGGCACGCTGAGTTGGACGTTCGTCTAACGCAGATGTCCCTTGAGAAGAAATTTGTCCTCCCAGCCAGTCAGTAATTTCCGTGAGGCAAACTGTTCGTCCGGCTAGTAACCCCTCGTAAGCTGTGGCGGCACCGGATAGTCCACCACCCACAACTAAAATCTCGCAATTGACAGTTTTATCTGGGGTTCTCGGTACTGTGGCGATTGCCTTTGATGTTGGCGCTGCGATCGCTCCATTAAATGCAACTAAGCTAGATATTAAATTGAGACCGATCAGCGATATTAAGCTATAAGCTACTTTGTGTCTGTGCTTCATGGTTAAAAAACCGCTCCAAATCCTGTGTCACCTTGTAGAAGGTAGCATCCAGCAAATGCTCATCACAAGTTTATAAGAGTAAATATATTTAAATACAATCTTTACACTGAAAATACTGAGTATGGAGGTGAAATTTATCCTGTCTTGTTGTCATGCTAGAAAGTCTGCTTTATCTGCCCAGTCTAAACAAGAGGATTAACTGGATACACCTGAAGCGTTCCCCCTTGGGGTTGCCGTTCGCGGTAGCGTCTCTGAAAGAGAAGGCATCGCTATTCAACTACGTGCTCATAAAATCTTGATCCAGCGATCGCAACTCTCGGTATCAGTTCGGTAGATGCGTTCGCGCAGCGTCTTTGCAGGAGAATCGCCAACAACACGCCAGCAGCAGCGTGCAGCGCAAGCCCTAATGTTTGTTTTGATGATGGTAAGGCTTCAGCAATCATTGCTCCCATGAAGTTGCTGACAACGGGCAAAGCTCATAGTGTTAGAGCAAATAGAAATTCCTGCATAGGTCAGGCTCCGCTAGTCGTAACAGACTTTTTGATATTTGATCGGTCTACCGATAGATTGCATCATCGATTGTGGCTCGGAAGAATTCGCCCTCTGACTCAAACCGCTCAGTGCCAAAGTACCATCCAATTCGTAGACGCGTCGGAATGGTGTAGCCGGAGAATGTGCCCTCTGACTCTAAAATTCCACCGAAGTCCACATAATGGGACTCAGCACCTTCTGGATTACCCCAGCGCGGTAGCTTGAAGGTCTTGAGACGACCTGTTCGATCGATGGTGAAATCGAGTTCGGCTCTCTCGCCTTGCACGACAAAACTGGAATGCAAGCTGGAGTCTAGATGCGATGAATCTGTGCTTGTCCATGAAACGCCATCGCCACAGAACACAGACGGTAAGCAGACTGACTCTGATTGGAGGCGACCAACGCTAGACCGCGTAATATCCAAACCACTCGCCGTCATCACAGGGAATAATCCTAAAAGCTTCCACTGCATAGCACCTACACCGTCTATAATCCGATCCGATCCCACAATTGGCAAACCATTCATCCATGCCGTAGCACTCCAAATCAGTCCATGCTCCCAGCAAATGACTTGCTCTGCTTTGAATGGAATCCAATTCTTCAATTTAATTTCGCCGTGCATCTGCAATCTAACCGCAGATGCGATCGCAGTTCCAGGAGCGATCGCATGTTCGAGATATCGTCTTGCTGCTTCTGGTAGATGAGCGAATTCGTCTGAATGAAACACACGATCCTTAGATATTGCAGAATTCCATAGCGTATTGAGAGAAATCTGTTTATTCATCATTGCCTCTAATATTTTTAATTCAGAATTTGATAGATTGTGATGATAAGAATGATTGCGAAAATAGCTGTATAGATTGATTTAGTATATTTGGCTAGCCAATTTGGAAGATAAATAGAGAAATTGTCTTTTGTGGAATTTGAATATTTACGGGCAATCAGAGTTAATGGGCAGACGAATTTAAAGGTTAGTAGGGTTAGCCCTTCTAAAAATACCAATCCATAACCAATCCAGAGCCAGAGATCGAGTTTATTTGCGATTGCCGCATAAAGCATATAGAAAATAACAAAGTTGAAGAATACCCATATCAACGTGTGAATGATTTTAATTAGCGTCAATTTTGTTCCATTTTCCATATTGGTATTAGTGTGACGGGAGTTTGTTCTATTTATTGAATGAGTTGATTGAATACGATATAAAACGTAACGGTCGATTTTGTAAATAATGCCAAAAATTGAGCGCAGGTATAATAACAGAGATAGCCAGAAAGCAGATTTAAAGTTATGCGATCGCCTTTTCGCGTTTTTTCGGTTGCCGAATATTTAAAAGCAGAAAGTAAAAGCGAACTCCACCATGAGTATTTGGGTGGTCAAATTTTTGCGATCGCGGGGGGCAGTAAGGCGCACAAGGGAATTGGACAAAGGAGATTTTGGCAAGTGAGGATAAAGTGGCTTTAAATTCGGTCAACTTATCGCTAATGATGACAGATATCTATGATTTTTTGATTTTGGCGGATAAGGGTAATATTTTGTATTGTAGTTACAGTAGAACAGAAAGCATTAATTATGATAATTGGAATATTTCTAAGAAATTTTAAGACATATTCAGGAATAAACTATATCCCTTTGACAAATGGGCATAGTTTTTGTGGCTTAGTCGGTAATAATGGAATTGGTAAAAGTTCTGTTTTGGAGTCTCTTGATAGTTTATTAAATGGCAAAACTTGGAATTACAACGTTGTTGTCAAGAAAAGTGGCTTAAATACTGTGAAACCGTATATTGTTCCTGTTTATTTATTATCATTTAATCAAATAAAGGGAAAAAATACTGAAAAATTTAAACAAATAAGCGACTACGTGTGGAATGTTGAGGAAAATGACATCAGTTTAGCAACTCGAGTTCATTTCAAGTTGTTTCAAGAGCAAAGAAATTGGATAAAAATAAGTAATATTGATAAGTTGTTAATTCCATTAGGTTTGTCTTATGATGGAGTGCCAAGTTTAAGCATCTTTAATACAAACAAGTTTGAATTTGCAAGAAAATACGTTGAAAAAATTAGCAGTGAATATAAAATCCCAGAATGGATTGAAGATATAAAAAAAATATACTGAAAACGCATAAATTAATCTCGATAGCATCGCCTTCTACAATGATGGCATCACCTTCAGATATGAGTTAAGGTTAAAATTCCTATTCCACCATTCAATAAACAGCTTGAAATTGTCGAACATATCGATGAAATTTGTAATCGCGCCAAACAACTCCGACAAGAAGCTGAAGCTGATTTAGAGAAAGCAAAACAAGAATTCGAGGCAATGATTTTAGGCATTCAATAAGCTGATAATTCGGGCAAAGTTTTGCGAACTCTAAACTTTTTAATTGAGATAGCACTTTGCTTTGTGGATTATGAGGCGCGATGGCTTCGCCGGTTCGCAAAGCGACCATCGCATAGGTTGAAATGATTCCCGCCTTTGATTTGATGAAAATTGAACTAGCGATCGATAACCTAACCTACAGCAAACTCAGTATCAGAGCGCACCCTAGCAGGTTGAAAACCCAAAACTATATCTTCATGTGGTACACCCAATTTTAATAACTCATAGGCAATTCCATCTTCCGTACCATCATATTGAATCCAAATCTTGCCATTTTTAATATCCAAATGTAGCAAACATCCATAATCCCTGATATCATTCTGCTTCCAACCCACATACACTAATTGATAGTGATTGCGCTCCGTATCAAAAATAGGTTGAGCCTCAACATTCTTTGCCGATTTCATCGAGCGCTCGGCTTTTGCTTGGATTAGTTGTTGAATATATTGCCTGTAGAGAGCTACTTTATCCATTGCTCAATTGTCTCCTTTTCTAAGTCATAAACTAAAAGTTTAATTTGACTGCGTTCTACCACTGTATTAATAAAAGCTAAGTTAAAAAAGGTTTGATAAACAAAACGAGGTACTGCTAAATATAAAATTCGCTCTGGATCTTCATCTTCT
Source organism: Nostoc desertorum CM1-VF14 (assembly GCA_019359245.1). Lineage (GTDB taxonomy): Bacteria > Cyanobacteriota > Cyanobacteriia > Cyanobacteriales > Nostocaceae > Nostoc > Nostoc desertorum. The sequence goes on from JAHHHR010000005.1 coordinate 191,718, forward strand.
AAAGCATACCGATAATCTAAAAACTGTCCATGCGCTAAATGAAAATCAGAAATCCTTGAGGGATTAATAAAACTTTTCACCTCAACCGCAATTTTATCATTTCCCCTTTGGGCACCAATAATCTGTTCCGCCCCAATGTCTATATACATTTCAACTCCACCTATACGCAATTCGTATGGATCGTGAGTTATTTGCCATCCGTCTTTTTCAAGAGCGCGTTTAACTTGCTCGTGATACAAATCTTTTGCCATATTATGGGTTGCGATGAGGAACTTGAGCGATCGCTAATTAAATCACGGCACTAGAATATTTTAACTAAAATTTGACAGACTCAAAACCTTCAGCGCGATAGCGATGCACAGAAAACCTATGCTGTATAGCATTCGCTATCATCCCAATTACAAGATTGCGATGTCTACGACGGGCTACGCCTACGCAGCATAAAGCATATAAAAAATCACAAAGTTGAAGAATACCTATATCAACGTGTGAATAATTTTAATCAGCGTCAATTTGATTTCACTTTTCATAAAAGCAACGCAAGTACTTCAACACGATATTCGGGTACTTCAACACGATATTCGGGTACTTCAACACGATATTCGGGTACTTCAACACGATATTCGGGTACTTCAACACGATATTTGGGTACTTCAACACGATATTTGAGTACTTCAACACGATATTTGAGTACTTCAACACGATATTTGGGTACTTCAACACGATATTCGGGTACTTCAACACAATATTTGGATGCTTGTGGACTCGCCAAAGCTTTGTTATCAAACAGTCTTATAGAATTTATACTGTTAGCGGACAGCTAAAGTTTAGCCCATTCTGACTCCTGAGTTGTGAATTCTTCTTATAAAACTTTTTATACAAATAATTTTAAAGATTTCAAGTGAAATTAGGGAATAAATATCAGATTTTACCGTAAACTTCACTTTAGTTTTGGTGGTTTTTACTCAGGGAAAAAGGAATAGCAAATAGCTAAAGTGGAACCACAAGTCTGTAGTAATTTTTACATAAATTTTGTAAGAGAGGCATTCATGGCGCGACTGAAACGCAGTTCTACGGTATTGGATAAGGCAACGCTACGGATATCGGGGATGAGATCGATTAGCGAAACGCTTGAGTTTAGCGATAGCTTAAATTTAGCGGAGTATGAAAAGCGGATTCAAACCTTGCAAACGAAGCTATCGAGCTACAACACAATGCTTTCCACGGTTGATGAAGCGGTAGGGCAGATTGAATTGCTAGAGCAGGATTTGAGAAGCTATTCGGAAAAAATGTTGATGAGTGTGGCGACGCGCTATGGTAAGAACAGTTTGCAGTATATGCAGGCAGGGGGTAAACCACGCAAGAGTAGTAAGCGATCCGTGGGGAATACTGCACTGAAGACTGCGCCAACAACGACGATCGCAGCAGTGATGACACCGAATACAGATAAAGCGACGACAAATGGCAATGGCACGAAGGCATTGCTAAAGTAAGGAAATTAGTTGATCGGTGCGATCGCCCGGCTCTTTTCTAGCCGCGCGATCGCTTTCATTATGTACAACTTTCATTATCTACAAATAAACCAGTCAACAGGTCGGCGTAGTTGGGGCAGCAGATGTTGTTTCACCCAATCAGTCTTGTTATTAAACATATTTATGGGGAAAGCTCCTGATTTAAGTTGAATACTCTGATCCATTGGAACGCGCCAGAAGTATCAAACGTGCAATTCCATTTACTACGCCCAAAACCGCACACACACTCAGCCAAAGCATCAGATCGAGCATAGAGCGAAATAGCACTACATATCCAAAGAATCGATCAGAGACTAATGCGAATAGCCAAGGCAATACGAGTAGGAAAAACCCTGGCAAGAATGTGCAGCCAATCCCTAACCAGACCCGCCACAATGGAATTCTACGAATCGTCTGTCTCCACTGTCTAAATCTCGACTGACTTTTAAACGCTCTATTTCTTGCTGGAGTTCGTAGATGATTTTCTGTAACTCACGTATTACCTTGCTCTGCTCAATAATTATCTTTACCAGTTGTTCTTTCGATAACTGGTTCAAGCTTTCTCGGTCTAAAACAGTATGACAGGTATTGGTTCACATTTGTGATACCCCCCCTCAACTGTCCCCTTTGTCAATATTCTGTTACCTGAATCCTTACTTAAAAACTGCTCTTGCTAAAAGTAGACAAGAGCAGTTTTTAATTGCAAAGCCCAAAACAATAATTTAGGCATCTTCAAGTTCAAATTGAGCCACCGTAACAGCGTTAAAAGCGAAAGCCAAAACTAATGGCATCGGTGACTGAAACCAAAAGGTAAACAGAACAGCTACGATTGTGCCAATTACTGCGGACATCGACCACAACCGTTCTTCAAAAGTCAATCCTTTCTCGGCTTTAATCACTCTGAGAACGTGAACTGGAATTGGTTCCGGCATTACCCCACCCGGAGGGAAAGCCCAGAAGTTGTTACGTCGCTCGACAAACAAATCTGTCCAGCCATTTTCTTGGCACCATGCTTCAATCCATTGAAGTGAGTAATGATTCATCATCGGGTTTCGGAGTTCGGTTTGTAGAAGTTGCGTACTTGGTGAATGTAAACTCTTAGAGATTCCTGAAGAACTAACTAATCGCTATAAAATTAACGCTAATTATCCAACTTTTAAGCTTTGTCAAGCAGTTAAGACGCATAAATTACGCCCAAACCTTGCTTTCATTAATTAAAAGACTAACAGTTCATAGGGACTGTTTCCTTGAAAATACAATAAACTTTACTTGAAACATTGAAAGTAAAGAATTGTAAATAATGTAATGAGTATTACTGCTTAATAAAACTCTTAATATCCGAAAAATTAAATTTCAAAATGAATAATTGTGAACAAATTAACAAGCGTAGGCATTGCTTTATCCGGCTAAACTATTCCTTTATAATTAGAAATTTGGCTTCATCAAGAGAGATAAATCATATTCTATACTATGTTGATTTTAAGGTTACTTACTATTATAATCAAATTAGTTCAGTCATTCGCATCAGCATTTGGTAATAAGTTTCTTGATAGATTTAAGTGCGATCGCTTGACTATCACCTTTCTCTATCCAAAGTTGCAGGCATAATTTTGCTCAAGGTGAGAAGCTTTTGTCCTTTTTGCGTTACAAAATATTAAGCAAGGGAAATACACATCCCCTCAGTCCAGTAGCAAGGCTGCGAGTCTCAATTAGAATCAGCCAATCTTGCTAATATTCAAATGGGGTAATTAAATGCAGCGATTAAACACTAAATTGACTCTCGATATGTTTTGGCGGCAAGGGTTGGCATTCCTTCTTGGAATAATTATATGGTGCGTGGCTGGTCCCGCACTGGCTGTAGACTGGACTCATCCGCTGTCATTTAGCAATGCTGAGTTGTCAAGACGTGATTTTTCTGGTGACAGTTTGCAAGCTGCGGAGTTTTCTAACGCCAATATGGAATTGGCTAACTTTTCTAACGCTGATTTGCGGGGAGCAGTCATGAGTGCTTCAGTGATGACAAATGCCAATCTCCACGGAGCTGATTTAACTAATGCAATGGTTGATCAGGTAAACTTGACTAAGGCCGATTTGAGTGATGCAATTTTCAAAGAAGCTCTTTTGCTCCGCGCCATCTTTAATGATGTGAATATAGACGGTGCAGATTTTACAGATGCAATTTTGGATAGAGTGCAAATCAAAGAACTGTGTACAAAAGCCAGCGGTGTGAATCCCCAAACAGGCGTGCAAACTCGTGATTCTCTAGGATGTCAATGAAACGTGTTGGTGTAATTGGTGGCGGACAACTTGCCTGGATGATGGCGGATGCAGCACAGAAGCTAGGAGTAGAATTGGTAGTACAAACTCCTAGTGAACATGACCCGGCCGTGTCAATCGCTCAGGAAACTGTTTTTGCGCCAGTTGATGATGCAACTGCTACGGAAATACTAGCTCAAAAATGCGATGTTATCACCTTTGAAAACGAATTTGTTAACTTAGATGCTTTATCTGTTTTAGCACAGAAAGGGGTTTATTTCCGTCCCAGATTAGAAGCTTTAGCTCCTCTTTTAGATAAATATAATCAGCGTTGCTATTTACGTGACTTGGGCTTACCAGTTCCTGAATTTTTTGCCCTTGATGAGGTGGAAAATCTCAAATCAAAAATAGAATATTTAGGTTTTCCAGTAGTCCTTAAATCTCGCCGCCACGGTTATGATGGTCAAGGTACTTTCATAATTCAGGATTTTGCTACTTTAGAGCAAAAGTTAAGTTATGAAACCATGACAAAAACTTTAAATCAATCACTATTTTTGTTGGAAGAATTTGTCCCTTTTGAAAGAGAACTAGCAATAATTGCAGCTCGTTCTGTGGGGGGAGAAGTTGTAACTTACCCTGTGGTAGAAACTCAACAAGAACAACAAGTGTGTCGGCGGGTGATTGCGCCTGCTGAGATTACACCCAATCAAGTAGCAGAAATCCAAGCGATCGCACATACTTTATTAAATAGCCTAGAAGTCGTAGGAATTTTTGGAATTGAGCTATTTCTGGGTGCTGATGGCAAAATCCTGGTAAATGAAATTGCACCCCGTACCCACAATTCTGGGCATTTTTCTCTTGACGCGTGTGAAACTTCTCAATTTGAGCAGCACCTGAGAGCCGTTTGTGGTTTACCTTTAGGAAATCCGGCTTTGCAGCGCGCTGGTGCTGTAATGGTCAACTTGCTGGGGTATGAAAATTCTCATAGCGATTACCAAAGCCAGCGTCAACAAATAGCAGAAATCCCCCAAGCGCACGTTCACTGGTATGGGAAGACAGAATCACGTCCTGGGCGGAAGTTAGGACATGTCACTGTTTTATTGGATAATCAAACTAGAGAGTCGAGAAGTGCGTACGCTAATAACGTCGGCGCAGCCATCGCTCACGACATAGAATCTATCTGGTATCCCAGGTAAACGATCAGAAAGTTTTGATGTTGAACACACAACATCTTTTGAAAAGCTATAATGAGTGAGTTGCACTACGACGTTGGTGACTGCCATCAAGTTTTTTGATCTATGCCTTTAATGACAAGGGAGTCAACTGTTCTCGTGGCAGTATACCGGGCATGTACCCGGAAACTTTAAACGAGGAATTTAGGTTCCCACCTGGATAAACCCAGGTCATAAACTTAGGTAAAACGGCGTCGCGGTGAACTTAAAATTTTTAGCTCCCAAAGTCAGTTAGGATTTGGGAGCTTTAATTATTTAGATAAATATTAGGGACTTCCAAGAAATAAATTATCCAAATAAACTAACCACAGAGACACAGAGAAGCCAGTGCGCCCTTGCGGTTCCCCGACTTGTACCCCTACGGGGAAGCAAGCTACGCTCTTAGCGTTCCCGCAGGGTAGCAACTGGCGCAACACAGGAGGAATAGAAAGAGTTTTTGCGTCAGTTTTGGGATATTTCTTTATATTGGAAGCTCCCAAACAGTCTCTCCCAGTATTTCTTTGTCGTTGGTGAATTAGACGAATTCTTGCCCAAAGGCAATAAAACACATTAGCAACTAAGCGATTACGCACATCATAACCCCATTTGGAAACTGCGGCTTTCTACCACCTTTGTCCTGGATATTGCAGCAGTGGTAGTTCTATCTACTCGTTGCGCCATGCCACAGGTTTGCCCTGTAAAGCTCAAATTAAAAGCTATCCCCCGTCCTCTACCTGCTCAAAAAATCGCACTATCCCTTGACATCTTGTAGTATGTATATTACAAATATATTATTAATACAAAACCTTTTTGAAAAAGCAAAATTAAAAGCTGTCATCATAAAAAAATTGTTCTATCAATTTGTGCGGAATGCTAATGGTTTAAATTACCTGCGTCTATAAACTTCAAAAATTAGGTATATGGAGGTGAATTTGATAATGTTTGCTAACTAATTTGTAATGTTCAAGCAATCAATAAAACTATATTTAAATAACGTCAGGGATGAACGAAAATCATTTGAGTATAAGAAAGAAATTTTATATATCATCGCTTATCCTTGAGCAGTATTCATAAATGATTTCCTTAGTTAAACCTTTGTACAAATAAATGCTGCTGACAATCACAACGACACATTCTCCAGCAACGGAGCTAGGCTACCTGTTGCATAAACACCCAGACCGTTGTCAGTCCTTTGCCCTAAGTTTTGGAAAGGCACACATCTTCTACCCAGAAGCTAGTAGAGAGAAATGTACGGCGGCGTTGTTGTTGGATGTTGATCCTGTGAAGTTGGTGCGGGGAGGCGGTACAAGGCTAAAACAATATGTAAGCGATCGCCCTTATGTTGCTTCTTCATTTTTAAGTGTAGCGATCGCTCAGGTGCTTAGTACGGCTTTAGGAGGTCGCTGCAAAGATTTACCAGAATTAGCACAGACCCCCATTCCTTTGGTAGCAAAACTATCAGTCTTACCTTGCCGCGGTGGTGAAGAGTTTCTGCGACAATTGTTTGAACCCTTGGGCTATAGTGTCAGTGCCGAAGGTCATAGTTTAGATGAGAAATTCCCTGATTGGGGGCAGAGTCAATACTTTACCGTCGAATTACAGCACACCCTACCTTTGAGTGATTTGTTAAGTCATCTTTACGTCCTAATCCCGGTGTTGGATGACGATAAGCATTACTGGGTAGGCGATGAAGAAATCGAAAAGTTACTACGTCATGGTGAAGGCTGGTTAACTACCCATCCAGCGCGAGAGCAAATTACCAGGCGTTACCTGAAACGACAGCAACGCTTAACTCGTCTAGCATTAGCTCAACTAATAGAGTCAGACGATCCCGATCTAGATAGTGCTGAAGAAAGCCATGCGAAAGAAGAGGCGGCGGTAGAAAAGCCGATGAGCCTAAATCAGCAACGCATGGATGCTGTGATTGCTGCTTTAAAACAAAGCAATGCAAAGCGGGTGATTGATTTAGGTTGCGGTCAAGGCAATCTGCTAAAAATGCTCCTTAAAGACGGGTTTTTTGAACAGATTACAGGTGTCGATGTTTCCTACAGGGCGTTAGAAGTTGCCCAAGAACGATTAGACCGTCTGCGCCTGACGCGTAACCAGTGGGAACGCGTACAACTGATCCAAGGCGCACTCACTTACCAGGATAAACGCTTTAGTGGCTATGATGCGGCTACGGTAATTGAGGTGATTGAGCATCTTGATTTGCCTCGGTTGGGAGCATTTGAGCGAGTTTTGTTCGAGTTTGCCCAACCCAAAACTGTGCTGGTGACAACGCCAAATATTGAATACAACATCAAATTTGAGAAGCTCCCGGCTGGAAAACTCCGACATCAAGACCACCGCTTTGAATGGACGCGATCGCAGTTTCAAAATTGGGCAAACCAAGTAGCAAAAAGTTTTGGTTACACTGTGGAATTTCAACCTATCGGGACGGAAGATCCAGAAGTCGGTTCACCCACACAAATGGGAGTGTTTAAAAGGTAAGCTTACCTCGACCTAAAGGTAAGAGGCTTTAGCCTCAGATTTAAATCATCGGAAAGAGAGACAATTGCCCCTCTAGTTAATTCCTAGAAAGAGCTATAAATAATTGCTAGGAGCAAATTGAATTGAAACTAACTATTCCTGAACTATCCCTAATTGTTCTCATTGGTGCTTCTGGTTCCGGTAAATCCACTTTTGCTCGTCAGCACTTTCAGCCTTTTGAGGTGCTGTCTTCCGACTTTTGCCGGGGGTTGGTGTCGAATGAAGAAAATAACCAGTCTGCTACCAAAGATGCTTTTGAGGTGTTGCGCTTCATTGCTGACAAACGGTTGGCAGCAGGTAAACTGACAGTAATTGATGCTACCAACGTGCAGATGGAAGACCGCAAGCCATTACTGCAAATGGCGCGGCAGTATCATTCTTTTGCGATCGCCATTGTTCTCGACTTACCAGAAGAATTATGCCACGAACGTAACCAACTCCGTAGCGATCGCCAATTTGGCCCTCATGTAGTGCGTCGTCATACCCAAATGTTACGGCGTTCTCTGCGGGGTTTAGAAAAGGAAGGCTTTCGCTATGTCTACACTCTCAAGTCTTTAGAAGAAATTGCATCCGTTGATATTGAGCGCCAGCCTTTGTGGAACAACCTCAAACACGAACATGGCCCCTTTGACATTATTGGGGATATTCATGGCTGTTGTGATGAACTCGAAATATTACTTCAACAGCTAGGCTATCAAAAAGGTGAAGGGGCAAAGGAGCAAAAAAGCAGAGAAGAAGAATTGTCTACTTTTTCCTCTACTTCACTCTGGAATACCCCTACTTACTACCACCCAGAGGGACGCAAAGCCTTATTTTTAGGTGATTTGGTAGACCGGGGGACGCGGATCTTAGATACAGTTAAACTAGTGCGAAACATGGTTGAAGCAGGTACAGCTTTCTGCGTTCCTGGTAATCATGAAAATAAACTATTGCGGAAACTACGCGGTAAAAATGTCCGGGTTAATCATGGGTTAGAGCAAACCCTGGCTGAGATTGAGGCTTTACCTAATGAGATGCGCGAACCTTTCACCAAAGAACTGCAAAAGTTTCTCGATTCCTTAATAAGTCACTACGTTTTAGATGATGGGCGGTTAGTAGTGGCTCACGCGGGGATGAAACAGGAAATGCAGGGACGGGGGTCTGGTGCTGTGCGCGAGTTTGCTCTTTATGGCGAAAGCACTGGTGAAATTGATGAATTTGGCTTACCCGTCCGCTACAACTGGGCAGGAGAGTATCGCGGTGAAGCAATGGTGGTTTACGGACATACCCCTGTACCAGAAGCAGAATGGCTGAATAACACTATTGATATAGATACAGGCTGCGTCTTTGGCGGCAAACTCACTGCCCTCCGCTATCCAGAAAAAGAACTGGTGAGCATTCCTGCTGCTTGCGTATACTGTGAACCTGTAAAACCTTTGGTACAGAACACAGCAACACGCACATCCCAACAAGAATTGGATGACGTATTGTACATTGAGGATGTTGTGGGTAAGCGGATTATTAACACCCGACTTCAGTCCAAAATTACCATTCGGGAAGAAAATGCGATCGCAGCTCTAGAAGTGATGAGCCGTTTTGCTACCAACCCTAAATGGCTGATCTATTTACCCCCCACTATGTCCCCAGTAGAAACATCTCTACTGCCAGGATTTTTGGAACATCCAGCCCAAGCCTTTAGTTACTACCAAAACCAGGGAATTACACAAGTAGTCTGCGAGGAAAAACACATGGGTTCGCGGGCAGTTGTGATTATTTGCCGAGATTCGGCAGCTGCCGAGAAACGATTTGGTGTAGTAAATGAGGGAATCGGCATCTGCTATACGCGCACGGGGCGGAGGTTTTTTGATGATTCAGCATTAGAGACAGAATTTTTGGCGCGGGTAAATCTTGCCCTCTCGCAGAGCGGTTTTTGGTCAGAATTTCAAACCGACTGGGTGTGCCTAGACTGTGAACTAATGCCGTGGTCAGCTAAAGCACAGGGGCTGTTACGAGAACAGTATGCACCCGTTGGAGTGGCATCACGCCTCGCCCTCAATGATGCTGTTACCTGTTTACAACAAGCAAGCGATCGCGGTGTAGATATTAGCACCCAACTCAGTCATTATCAACAGCGTGCAGATATGGCAGATCAGTATGTCACCGCCTACCGCCAATACTGCTGGCCTGTCACTGATATTTCTGGATTAAAGTTAGCTCCTTTCCATATCCTAGCAACAGAAGGAGCCGTCCACATCGATAAAGACCATCGCTGGCACATAGAGCAAATTGCCAAAATCTGCCAAAAAGACCCTGCCCTGCTCCTAGCTACTGCCTACAAAGTAATAGATTTGACTGACCCCAGCAGTCAAGCAGAGGGGATTAATTGGTGGGAAAAATCTACCAAAGTAGGGGGTGAAGGTATAGTTGTCAAACCTATGGACTTTATCGTTCGAGGTAGTCGCGGCATTATCCAGCCCGCAGTCAAGTGTCGCGGACAAGAATATCTGCGGATTATTTATGGGCCTGAATATTCAACCCCAGAGAATCTGCAACGTCTGCGCCAACGTGGATTATCTCACAAGCGTTCTCTGGCTATGCGCGAGTTTACTTTGGGTGTTGAGGCATTGGAGCGATTTGTCGCCAATACCCCTCTGCGCCGCGTGCATGAATGTGTTTTTGCTATTCTGGCATTGGAAAGCGAACCCGTCGATCCACGACTGTGAACTACCGCGCCCTAAGACGGACGACGCTTCCCAATTCATCGGGAACAGCCTCTAGAACTCCGTAGTTCTATTGGTCTAACATTCCCCCCAAGGGCAGGAGTCCTAGTTCCCAAGACCCAAATCTTTCTCTTGCGACACTTAGCCTATACAGCTTGGTTCTCGCTTACGCCATTGGTGGTCAAGACCCAACTATATGTATCAGAAAATTTTGGTGCTTCGTCATACATCCTAGTATTTATTTTTACTGATGTAAAAAACAATACTGAATGCAATCCTCACCCCCCGCTCACAATACCTACTATTAAAGTACATTGTTTGCGTTAGCGTCTGTCTACAACACGCTGCGCGAACGCAGAGAAGGTGGGGACTTCCGCGACACGTTAAATTTTGAAGCTTTAGGTCAAAACAGTATGTCACTTAGGGAATATGCTTGACAATATCAGCACATTCCCCACTTTATAACACTAAATAAGGCTCAGGTTAAGCTCTAACCTTTTTGCCTGATGTTAACTTTTTCTTCATGAGCCAGCCAATGCTGCAAGCAATGAAACTACCACCTAAAGTTGTAGGCTCAGGGATTTGCCTATAGGTAACTTTACCTGAGCCAATTTGCATATCATCGGCAGAAGTAACTGCAAAATCATATCCATCAATTTTGTATGTGATGGAACTTGAAAGATTAGCTTTATCAAGGAAAACATATTGTAATCCAACAGACTCTGTACCTGTTAAGAATGTGGTTGGAAAAACAACAGGATATCCAGGATATTCAGTATCATCCTTTTCAGTGTAAATATTAGAGTTGTTGTCAAATTGAAAATTTAGCGACTCAACTAATGCTACCGGAATATTATCGTTGCTGAAAGTTGAATCATCAAAGCTAAAAAATCCTTCTCCCTTAGTTATCAGACTATCGACAGTGAAACCGTAATTAATAATTGCAGCAGATGCAGAATTAGCCCCTACAGCAGCAAACATTAAGGCACAACTAGTAGCAAGCGTTAATTGCGAAACTAATTTCATCTAAACTTTCCCCAAGATAAATTTCTGCAAGCAATGTTCACGTAAACTATGTAAGTAGGCTTGATATAATTACTAACTATTTATGCTTTCCCTAGCCTCCTTTAAAAGGAGGCTAGGGAGAATCAAACCTAAGCTGATTAGTTTGCTTGAGCAGAGAGGTTATCTGTACTCAAACTCGAATTTCCGAGTAGTTGGGCGCGATTTTGGCGAAGATCGGCATGGCTGCGCTCTGTTGGATAAGGCACTTTGTCGCCTTGAATGCCAGCCCAAAGTACGCGGTTGAATTTCTCAGGATCTAACTTATCTTCAACTTCAAAATAGAAGTCTTTGGTTGCTTGCGCCCACCACTGTTTGTTATGCAGAGATGGAATAGCTGTTGTCTTTTCTACATTCTTGGCTTGGCAAGCTGGTACTAATTTGGGGTCTACAGGTTCACCACACAAATTACCTGGTACAACAGCTTGATAAGGAGTAAAGTTTGGTTCTCTAGTGAATGCATCCGACATCGGTTTGGCATTGGCATCATTTATTCCTAGATAACCAATGTTTAGTAAATCTTCCATTGTCCGCACTAGGCTGACAGTGTTGTAGTTAGTGCTGACTAGGGCCTTTCGCTTAGTGTAAGGCGAGATGATATAAACTACTGAGCGATGACTATCAACATGGTCAGGGCCGTTTTGGCAATCATCTTCTACAATAACGATCGCAGTCTCTTTCCACAGAGGAGACTTGGAGATTTTTTCCACTAGCAAGCCGACGGCATAATCATTATCAGCCATTTGCAGTGGTGCAGTATTCAAACCAGCCACAGCGTTACCGAAATCACCAAAGTGGTCGTGAGGCAAACGCACTAGTGACAAGTTGGGCAATTCATTCCTTGCCAAATAGCTATCAATATCCCGTGCCCATTCGTTGTATAGATAAATGTCTGGTTCCTTCTGGTCGTATCCCCGAAAATAGTTGTCAGTTTTATCCAACAATACAGCTTTAGCAGCTACAGCTTGAGGAATATTATCAGCAGCAGGATTTGGAGAGATGGGGATGTAACGCGGGTTGGTGGGATCTGGTTTCGTGGGATCTGCTTGGGTAGTACTGTAGTTGCCATCAACGAAGAAACCGTAATTGCGTACAGTCTTACCAGCACGCAATGCTGCATCCCAAAGATAGCCGCCAATAGCATTTGAATTCAGTTCACCATCGCCTATTGGGGCATTTACATCCTTATTTCCAGGCAAAATAGAAGATTTACCAGAGGGATCTAACACTCCCGTTACTCGTGTATTTAATTGGGAGGGATTAGAGGAAGTTTGCGGTAGGGCAATATTGATGTTCCGGTTAACACCTTCGTAGTCGTAGGTCAGACCATTAAACCCAGCGTTGCCATAAAGTACCGACTGAGTTTTTTCAGTGTAATCAGTTGTCCTTGCATAAGTAGACCAGTTCCAGCCAACGCCGCTTGACTCACCAGAATCATAGAAGTTATCAAAAGTCACAAAGTCAAGGGCTAACTTGTGATGGTTGGGTGAAATTGGTTGTGGGAATAGAGTTAATGCTGGGTCGCCGTTGCCAACAGGTAAATCGCCGAGTACTTGGTCGTAGGTACGATTTTCTTTAACTACGTAGATAACGTGCTTAATTTTATCCTGTAAAAACCTCATCGTCCGGTCAGGACGGCGATTGTAGAAACCGTTGTTTCTGTCTACCTGTTCGGAAAGCGTAGCTAAAGTGCCACCTTTGGGAATTGGAATAACTGAGATTCCAGCTTTTTCTAAAGCCCAGGTATACTCATTTCTAAAAGTTGTGTTGCGTGCTAATCCGGCTGGTGTTGTTCGGTTAGCTGAGGGGTTGGGGCCAGAATTGCTCTTGGCATTGACAACGTATAGGTTTTGACCATCCTTACTAACGCTGACAGAATTGGGATACCAGCCAGTGGGGATACGTCCAATTACCCGACCAGATTGCAAGTCCACAACAGCAACAGCGTTCTCACCGCCGAGAGTCACGTAAAGCTGACGTTCATCTGAACTCAGCGCCACAGAGTTGGGATTTGCTCCTTTGTACCGATCGCTAGGTCGAGATAGATTGATAGTTTGGACAACGTTATTGGTATTTGTGTCAATGACTGAAACCGAATCATTATTACCGTTAGCTACATATAGTCGCTTTTGGTCTGTCGATAGTTGCACCTTGTTTGGTTGGCTACCTACAGGGATACGGGTAATGCTTCCGGCAGTAATATTGACAGCAACCACCTCGTTATCGCGCTGGCTGGTAACGAAGATTTTCGCTGCCGCACCGTTTTCTGCACTTTGGATGGCTACATCAAAAGGAAATTCTCCTGTTGCTATTCGATCGCCCGGTCTAAAGAACTTAATTTCTCTGAGTACTTTACGGTTAGTAGTATCAACAATTGATATTGAGTCGTTCTCAAAATTGGCAGCCACTAAAGTTTTGCCATCTTTGCTGACATCAAGACCTGCTGCAACTGCTCCTGTTGCCACAGTTTCAGCTGGTGTGTTCTTCAACAAACCACCATCGTAGTCTGGGAAGGGCGCAGTTGAGTTGGAATTGTGATTAAGTAAAATGAAAGGAGCGTCTGGCAAGTACTCGCTGCCATTGGAGGCATAAGCATAAACGCGATCGTCAATGCCACCTGATACATAAAAGCGTGTGCCGTCTTTTGCCCAAGCTAGCCCGTTATATGTGTTGGGAATGTTAATCTGTTGCTGCTTAACCAACTTACCGTTGCTGACATCAAAGACAAAAACCCATTCAGCTTTTGGAGTTCTTGTAGCGCTTGGTTTGCCAGTTAATGGGTCTAAGACAGGATAAGTGAGATCGGCACCAGTATTTTCATTCTTGAAGTTCTGGTTATAGCCACTGGTAAGCACCAGTAGAGTTTTACCATCGGGGCTGAGGGCTGTGGTTACAGCTTCGGCAGCATCAGCATTAGTGTCTGTACGCAAACCAGTCCTCAAACGTGCAAACGTTGAGCCTGGTGCTGCTGCGGGTGTAATTATTTGACCTGTAGGTAGTAATGCTCCACCTTCAGGTATGTTACCAACCGGGCTAGTAGGAAGCACGGCGTTAACTAACTGGATACCACTTACTACTATTGCCACTGCTACCAGCAGGCTGAGTACGAGATATCGCTTACGCTTGAAATTTTGCATTTTTTGTGCTTGAACATCAAACTTGTTCTTTACACAGCAAATACTGCTCTTGTTTAGTTAAGACAAAGGTAAGGTGAGGGAAAGATAAAGATTCAGATAGAAAGTTATTTGACTAGTGGCTCAAAATTGGCACTCAACAGCCCGACAGTAAGAGTATTCGCTGTAAGTATAATTAGGATGCGTAGACGCGTCCTCTGACAGAGAAGCAAGCAGGCAAAGCGTCTGTCTGCGACACGCTGTTCGCGTTCGTAGAGAGGCGGCTAGTTAATCTTGACAAGTGACAGATGAAGAAATGCAGCATAACATCTATGACTACGCATAGGGTTGCGATGCCTGCGGTGGGCGTAGCCATCGTGATCGGTTCATTCAGCAAGAATCTCTCAACGGCTTACTGCTGACTTGTTGGCTAAATTTATGTCTATTCAATATTAGACATACACAGCGAATTATCCAATTTCTTATCGCATGGAGTCGAACATGAACCACACACTCAAGAATAAACGCGCACTCATTACCGGAGGCAGTCGCGGCATCGGAGCCGCCATCGTTATGCGTTTAGCCAATGAAGGTGCTGATGTCGCCTTCACCTATACCAGTTCGCCCGATCGGGCTAACGAGATCGTGCAGGCGGCGCAGGCACTAGGTGTCCAAGCTCTTGCCATCCAAGCTGACAGCGCGGAAGCCAGTGCAGTAGTCGGCGCTGTTGAGCGAACAGTGGCCGAATTGGGCGGCATTGATATCCTTGTCAATAATGCAGGAGTGTTCATTCTCGCCCCTATCGATGATTTCACCCTCGCGGACTTTGATCGAACCTTCGCCATTAACGTGCGTGCCGTGTTTGTTGCGACTCAGGCCGCAGTCAAGCATATGAAAGAGGGGGGACGCATCATCAACATAGGCAGCACCAACGCCGAACGTATGCCATTTGCCGGCGGTGGTGTTTATGCCATGAGTAAATCTGCTCTGCAAGGTCTTATACGAGGATTGGCGCATGACCTCGGACCACGCGGGATTACGATCAACAATGTGCAGCCCGGGCCAATCGATACGGATATGAATCCCTCAGACAGTGAGTTTGCACAGATACTCAAAAAGCAGTTTCTGGCGCTGCCCCGCTACGGTACTGTCGAAGAGGTTGCGGGAATGGTAGCTTATCTGGCTGGTTCTGAGGCCGGTTACATCACCGGTGCAAACCTGATGATTGACGGAGGGTTCAGCGCATAATTGCCGTAGGCTTTGCTGGCAGATTCCAGCAAATCAAATAATTTTGTCTAAGACAGGTTGCTACGAACTCCGCAAAGCCTCCGCTTCCGGTCTTGTTGATAGGCGGTAAGGCGGTAGTAAGCTAATTAACAATCTCTTCTGGCTTCTGTAATCCAACCTGCCAGCGCAGGAATGCAGCAGTAATAGCCATGAAAGAACCCCAAACTAACGGTAACCAAACGATCGCCCAATCGCCACCTGGTAATTCTACATTCAGCCCTTCACTCAGCCAGTAAGTACCAAATCCCATCAGTAGCATAGCTGCTACAAATTTCATCGGCTTGACAGGCACTTGCTTGAGTGGAGTTCTAAACAGAAATGCAAATACAACTAAGCCAATTGCAGCAGCTAAAGCGCCACTGATGGCATCTATCCATTTGCCTCCAGCAGCGCCTAAAGTGACTACTGCGATCGCAACCTCTACACTATCTAAAAGCGCACCTTTAAATGTGGTGACTACAGCAAACCAGTTCCAGCCAGATTGATTGTCTTCTTTTGCTAGTTCTGCTTCTAGCCTGTCTTCTTTGCCACCTCCACGCTTGGGAATGCCGCCGTAGTACTTAATAATTGAGCGTGTCCATTTTTGCCCAAACAATAGCAGTAAACTGCCTGCAACAATTCTCAGAATGTCTACAGGGATAAGCGTCAAACTTTTCCCTAAAATCAGCGAGGCAAGTATTGTTACAGCAATGCCGCTACCTGAACCAACTAGGGCGTTACGCCAACCGGCTAGCCTACCAACAACAAGGACTATGCCCAGAATCTCGACTAATTCAATTAGAGAACCAGCAAAACTAGCAAGAAAAATTTCCCAATTCATAAAATTTTATACCTCTTGATTAACTAAGTACAGCTTTGCGTAAAATCGTAGCGTTTTTAATGCAAAGGGATGCATTGGCATTGTCAGTCGATACATTGACATTGTTAGTCAATACATTGGCATTGTTAGTCGATACATTGGCATTGTCAGTCAATACATTGGCATTGTCAGTCGATACATTGGTATTGTTAGTCGATGCATTGGCATTGCAGGGTATTGCCAAATTTAATTCGCTACGAATTAATAAAATGTTGTACTTAAGGATTGCACTTCGGTTTCTTTACGAACGCGAACTGCGTGTCGTAACCATACGCTACGTGTAGCTTGCTTCTTTGTAGGAGTACGCTCAGTAACCAGGGACTCAAATAATTAATCTGCCTTTTACCTCCTACCTCTGTCTCCTCTTAATCAACCTCCCTTTGCAAGCTACGGCTTACTTCTATAGAAAGCCCTGTATGGCGATTTTGAAACAGCACCAATAACATGGAACTAACTGAAATCACCAGCATCACTAGTGCGCCAGCCGCAGCATTACTGTAAGAAACACTCTCAGTTGCTTTCCAAATGTGAGTAGCTAAAGTATCAAAGCCAATTGGAGCCAATAGCAATGTTACTGGTAACTCTTTAATTGCTGTCAGAAATACTAACGCTGCCCCACCCAGCACACCCGGACTGACTAGGGGCAAGGTAATTTCTCTAAAAGTTTGCCAAGAGTTTCTGCCTAAACTCCGGGCACATTCTTCTAATTGAGGATTGACTTGCAGCAGTGAACTCCGCAAAGTGCCAACAGACTGCGAAACAAATAACACTAAATAAGCAAATATCAACATTGGCAAAGTCTGATACAACCAGGGTAAGTAATTTGCTCCCCAAAATATGAGGGAAAAGGCAACTACAATTCCAGGTAAACCAAAACCAATATAGCTACAGCGCTCAATTGCAGTAGTGATGCGACTGGGAAACCGTACCGCGAGGATTGCCACGGGTAGGGCGCAGAGTGTAGCTACTATTGCTGCCGATCCTGCCGCTATTAGTGAATCTCTAGCTAATTGCATCAGTTCTGGTACGGAAATAATTGTATCCATACTGTTACCTGTCAATCCTTGCATCAGCCAGAACAAAGTTACACCTATTGGTAAGAATAGACCAAGGCTAGTCACGGCGAAGCAAAACAAAATTGCAGGCACTTTCCAAACACCGAGATGAAGTAATGGTGGCAGACGATAGGATTTAGTAGCATGACTGTAGTATGCTGCCCGCGATCGCGCTTTATATTCCAACCACAACAACAGCAATACTAAACTCACTAGCATTAAAGCTAATACTGCGGCTTGATTGCGATCGAATGTGTATCTGTATTGCAGAAAAATCGCCCGCGTAAATGTATCAAATCGCATCACTGAAATTGTGCCAAAATCTTGTAAGGCATTCAGCGCCACTAACAATCCCCCTGCCACAATTGATGGACGTAGTGCAGGTAGGGTGATGCGAAACAAGATTTCCCGTTGGTTAGAACCTAAACTTCTAGCAGCTTCCTCCATCGCTGGATCAATGCCTTGCCATCCAGCTTGGAGACTCAGCAGTAAATATGGATAAGAAAACAGAGTCAATCCTAAAATTGCTCCAGTCCAGCCGTAGATTTCTGGTAACTCTTGCACTCCAAGAGGTTCTAGCCAGAGTTGCAACAAGCTACCCTTGGGGCCAAAAGCAGCAATCAAGGCAAAACCACCTATATAGTCAGGCACTGCCAGGGGTAATGTGGTAATAATCAACCAAAATCGTCGCCAGGGTAAATCTGTCCGCATTGTCAGAAACGCTAGTGGCACAGCGATCGCAGCTGAAAGTAAAGTGCTGGCCACAGCTAGTCCAACACTATTTAACAACACTGTGATCGTCCGGGGACGCGATACCAAAGTCAATAACTCTTTTGCGTCTACACCAGCCATTCGCATAACTAAGTAAGTTAAAGGCAGTGCGATCGCCACAGCCGTTAATCCAGCTGGGACTAGAAGAAACAAAGGTGGACAATCGGTTTTTTTGCCTCTTTTAGAAAAATAGGCGCGGTGACGGGGTGACTCAGTGACGCTGGGGGCGATTTTCATCCTTTAGTTAATTACTTGCATGGCTTCTGATAGCGATCGAGTAGGTAGGCGAAGATGTGTGTCCTCTTCTGGCTTAGGTGCAGGAGATTTTTGACCTCACTTCCATTTCTCTCTTCTTTTAAAAGAAAGGCTTTAAATCTTACTCCCCTTACCTTGTAGGGAAGGGGTGGGGGGTTAGGTCTGTACCGCACTCTATTGAAAACCACTATAGTTACAACAAACCTGCATCTTGGATTAACGAAAGCGTTCCTTTCATATCTGATAATTTGCTCAGATCAAGCTGAGGAGACTGCAACTGATTGAGTGGAATTTGCTTTTGCGATACTGGAATACCTTTCACCAAGGGATATTCATAAAACTTTTGGGTAAGGAACTTTTGCACATCTGGACTGAGCATATAGGCAACAAACTTTTCTGCATCGCTTTCTTGGTCAGTTGTATTTAGTACTGCTAAACCTGCGACATTAATCAAAGCTCCCGCATCATTGCGTGTATGGTGGATAGCCACAGGAAAATTTGGGTCTTTTGTGGTAAATCGATATAAATAATAGTTATTCACTAACCCCAAAGCAATTTCTCCGCGTCCCAAAGCTTCAACAATGGCACTATTGCCGCTATAAGCTTTGGCATTATTAGCTTTCATTGCTTTTAACCACTCCAGGGTTTTTTGATTGCCCTCTAGGAGTCGCATTGCAGTTACGAAGGATAGAAAAGAACCGTTAGTAGGTGCCCAACCAACTTTACCTCGCCATTTTGGATTGCCCAGTTCCATTACACTTGTGGGGAGTTCGCTGGTTTTGACAAGCTTGGTGTTGTAGTCAATCACCCGTGCGCGTCCAGAAATGCCAATCCATTGACCTGCGGGAGAGCGAAATTGCGGTTCAACTTTGTTTAGTAATTGAGTAGGGAGAGTTAAAGTTCGTTTTTCCCTAGCGATCGCTCCTAAAGACCCAGCGTCTTGAGCGTAAAATATATCAGCGCGGCTATTTTTGCCTTCTTCGATGAGAGCGATCGCTAATTCTGTGGAGTCACCATAGCGTACCTCAATATTGATCCCCAAATCTTTCTTAGCTTTCTCAATCAAAGGACTCATGATGTCCTTTTCTCGTCCTGAATAAACTGTTAGTGTTTTTGGGGTATCTGCTACCGCCATTCCAACTCCCCAGCCCAAAAACACAGCAGTAATTACACCACAGATTTGCCGCACTTGATGTGAAATCATTGATTAGCCTCGGATTCCAGATTCAGGATTACAGGTCAATTCATCTGACCAAATTTTGTCAATATTAATCACCTGTAAAGGATTAACCGTTGATTTTGGTAAGGATAGGTTACGTCGAAGCACTGTGCAAGTTAAATTTAGAACATCAAAAGGTTAAGAAAACTTGCTCATGCCTTTTACTCAGAACCGAATGGCACGCTTGTAAAGCTCTAAGCTAACGTGAACGTGAGTTCGACAAACCTCTCCCTGCCTTGAACTAAAGTTCAAAGCTGTCCCTCTCTGAGCCGGAGACGATTTTGCATAGTAAAATCAGGGAGAGGTGTTTTTGATTGAGCTTAAGCAAAGACTTTGGGTTAGAAAGTAAAAGTAGTACGTACTACTCCCACATAGATATTAGAGTTGTTGCTGTTACCTTCAGGATTAAAGATGGTGATTAATCCTGGGGTAATAGCAATATTGTCATTCAGCTTATATCTATAGAAAGCCTCTAAATGATATGAAATATCATCGTCTTGACGGCGATTGTTCCCACTGACGAATTGATTGTCAGCAACGTAAGGCGGCACACCAAACACAATACCACCAAAATTTCCTTTCCTACCAAAATCAGGAAAGCCTAGCTGAACAGCCCAGTTCCAAATCTCTGCATTACTCCTAGCAACGTCTGTATTCTCAGCTTGGGCGTTGGCGTAGCTGCTCCAAGCAGTGATGGTAAACTTAGGACTAAGTTTGTAATTGCCAGTCACACTATAGTTATTTACAGAAGTTCGCGCCCCGTTGAATGGGTTGTTGGCAAAACCAGTACCAGTGCTACCAGTAACTCCGCTACCATCAGTGTAATAGGCGTTGACATAAGTAAAAGCCAAACTTAATTCTGAGGTTGGTTGGAAGGTCAGTTGACCTAATGCAGAGTAACTACCATTAAAAAGGCCTCTACCGTTACTGGGATCATTACCAACACCCGATGGCACAACGTAACCAGCAGTTAGGGTGAGAGCATTATTCAATTTTTGATTGATGATGATACCTGGCCCCTCTGCTGCTCGATAAATTGGGTTATAACGCCCAAAACGAGATAGCGCACCGGAACCACTAGAATCGAAGTTGCGACTGAGAGCAGGTACTTCATCAATGTATTCCAACCCTTCGGTTGCAATGTTTAAGGTTGTGGAGTCGCTTAAAGGGAAACGATAAAACAGAGCTGATACGCTAACATTGTTGGATTCATTACCATCAAACCCTAAACGAGTTTGGTTAGTGCCAGTCACGCCTGTATTGAATGAAGTGATATTTCTCGCTTGTAACCTAACTCTGAGGCGGTCTTTACCAGTGAAGCTACTATCAAAGTTTAACCGGACGCGATCGGCAAAAATCACATTTTCATCGAGTTCTGGTCTGGTATCACCACGATTTTGAGCATCGGTATTGATTGCTCTATCGGAGCCAAACACACCAGCCAGTGCAAAAACTGCTTCTCCCCGTAGTTGAGTAGTTATAGAAAATTGTTGCGACTCTAAAGTGGCGCTACGAGCTTCTAGAGCATCTACTCGACCTCGCACAGTTTGCAACTCAGCATTATATTCTTCTTGCAGCTTTTGCAACGTTGCTAGGTCTTCTTTTTTCAGCAGATCAGCCGTACTAGTAACTATAAGTTGATTTATCTGATCTAAACAAGCATTCAAACCAGCAGCAAACTCATAGCGAGTCAAAGCACGATTACCCCGATAAGTTTGGTTAGGATAACCTGCAATGCAGCCGTATCGCTCAACCAGGGATTGCAAAGCTTGAAAAGCCCAGTCTGTAGGTTTGACATCAGAAAGTTGTGACACTGAAGTTACTTGTTCGAGACTCTCAGCACTGCTAAGACTGGAAGGCTGATTAGTTGTAGGTGCTTTATTTAGAGGCGCTTCAAAACCCTTTGCTGGTACTGCAACTATAAATAAGCCCAAAATCGTTGAACTAAATAACAAAGAATTCAACCAAAACTTCTGCACGAATATACCCTCACACCTCGTATAAATTACGAAAAGATCAAAGTTTTTCTAACATCAAATTTTCTGCTAATTGGTAAATCACAAACATTAGCAAGATTGATTTTGTTAAATTGCAAATTTAACCTTTACTTCAGTAAATTTAATGTTATATATGAAAAATTTTAATTTTCATAAAAATTTTTCTCAAATCAGCTTTAAGAATATCAAAGCACAACTATGTACCACTAGATAGAGATTGTCTTGAAATAAAAACAATCATCATCTATTTACCTATTCTTAACTAAATGGATACTGATATATTAAAGATTACCTGTGTTGATTGGCTCAATCAAGAACCAATAGTTTAAAACCCATCTAATAACATATTATTAAAGTTTTTATAGTAATAAAGCTTATCTACTAATACAGCGCGCCGTGAAGAAACAGACCATTTTAAATCACTGATAAGCCTATGTAATAAACGTTTTGAGTTTTGATTTCCGCCTTGCAGCTCTAGCACTTTCAAGGGAACTTATAAAATCTCTTCTTTTCCCTCTGCCTTCTCTGTGCCTCTGCGGTTCATAAGTTTTTTTAACCACAGAGATGCAGAGTACAGAGAGTAAAGAGAAATTGGAATGAGTATTTATTCACGCCGTGCTGTATTAAGCTGTCGTACATTTAAATTATGTAATTCTTGGTCTAAAACCCTTCTATAGCCCAGAGTCAGCTAAAAAACTAGATATGTCGCAGCTTAATTCCTAGCAAGTTAATTACATTTTTACCAAAAATTAGTTTTACGTTAATTAATTTTTAATCAAAAAGTGTAGTTATGTTTATGTATTACAAAGATTACATTATATTGATGTATATCCAAAATTGACTCATTCATTAGACTGATAATTCCAAAATTAAATCAGGAATTATCCTTTTCTTAATTATTTCTTAACTAAAAAATATTATTTATGTTAATCATAGACATCTAAATGTCAAAGAATGGCAAATACAGTGGCTATCAAAGTTAGTAATCTCTCAAAGATTTTCAAAGGTAAGACAGCGCTAAAAAACGTATCCTGCACAATTCGCGAGGGAGAACTAGTTGCGCTAATAGGCGCATCTGGCTCAGGGAAATCTACCCTTTTACGGCATATCAATGGCTTGCATATTGGAGATGCAGGAACTGTTTATATTTTTGGCTCAATACTACAGAGCGAAGGCAAAATACACTCTAAAATTAGGTCTTTGCGAAGCCAGATAGGTTGTATTTTTCAACAGTTTAATTTAGTCAATCGGCTAACAGTTATCGAAAATGTTCTCGTTGGTAACTTAGCAAGATTGTCTATTTTTCGTTCAACATTTCATTTATTCACCAAAGAAGAAAAAATCCAAGCTCTTGCTGCATTAGAGCGGGTAGGCATTCTTGAACATGCTTATAAACGGGCATCTATGCTTTCTGGAGGGCAACAACAACGAGTTGCGATCGCTCGTTGTTTAGTACAGGGAGCGAAAATCATCCTCGCAGACGAACCAATCGCCTCTCTCGATCCTGAATCGGCGCGTAAAGTCATGGAATTGCTCGTGCAGTTGAATCGCCAAAGCGGTATTACTGTAGTCGCTTCTTTACATCAGGTTCAAATGGTGCGTAGTTACTTTGATCGAGCGATCGCTCTCAAAGATGGAGAAGTGATGTTTGATGGTGCAACCACAGAGATGAATGATAAAAAGCTCAATGAACTTTATGGCACAGCTGCCGAAGAACTCATTATGAGAGGACACGGAGAACTGGTAGCGTAACCCAAAATACAGAATTTTTACTTAGATATCACAACTAAAATTATGGACAGAAGGTTATTTATTCAGCAGGCTTCTTTGTTTACTATAACTTTGGCAAGCGCCAAGATCCTTTCAGCTTGTACTTCTAATGCTGATAATAGTAACGCAGCAATTAAAGAAATTAATTTTGGTGTTCTATCTACAGAATCTCAAGCTAATCAAAAACCAATTTGGGAACCTTTTGCTGCTGCTATGTCTCAGCAAATTGGGATTACCATTAAACCCTTCTATGTTACACAGTATGCAGCAGTCATAGAAGCTATGCGTTTTGGTAAAGTTCAAGCAGCTTGGTTAGGTGGCAAATCTTATATTGAAGCAGTAAAAATTGCTGATGTAGAAGCTTTTGCTCAAGTTGTAAGTGCAGATGGCACTAGAGGCTACTATTCTCATTTAATTACTAATAAAGAGAATCCCATCGCAGTAAAAGCTATAGCAGCAGGTGGCGATAAATATGTGATTAAAAATGCAGCCAAGCTCACCTTTGCTTTTAATGAGCCTAATTCTACCTCTGGGTTTTTAGTTCCCAGCTACTATATTTTTACTAAAAACAATGTTGACCCTAAAAAAGCTTTTAAACGCTTGATTTTTGCTGGTAATCATGAAGCTTGCGCTCTAGCTGTAGCTAATAAACAGGTAGATGTAGCTACCGTCAGCAGTGAAGCACTAAGTCGTCTAGAAAGTACTAATCCTACAGCCAGGCAGAAGATTGAAATCATTTGGAAATCACCTATAATTCCCAGTGATCCAATTGTTTATCGTCGGGATTTATCTGATGATATCAAAAAGAAGTTGCAAAACTTTTTCTATAACTACAAAGATGCTAAAGTTTTAGGAGAATTTAAAATTTCTGGCTTTGTACAGGCTGAAGATAAAAATTGGCATACTATTCGAGAACTAGAAATTGCTAAAAAAATCCAAGATACTCAAGCTAAAGAAAATCTTAGTGAGCAAGAAAAACAGCAAACAATAGCAGAACTCAACCAGCAACTTAAAGAAATTCAATAAAATTAGAGCTATAGGGAGAAAAAAGTGCGCCCACTAAATCAGATAACTACTTACGCATCTCCTAATGTAGCAGCAATGTTAGAGAAAGAAGCAAAGCTTGTGAATACTCAAAAAGTTTTGTTTCTTTTAGTTATTACTGCTGTATTGATTTTTGCCTATAACCAAAGCGAGTTAAATTTCCCTGTACTTCTGCAACGGGGAGACAATATGGTGGAATATATACGTTCATATTTTCCGCCAGACTTTAGCGATTGGAATTATTATTTCTCAGAAACACTAGTTACTATATCAATGGGAATTTGGGGAACTTTAATGGCTGCGATCGCAGCTGTTCCTTTATCTATCCTAGCATCTAATAATATCTGTCCAGTATGGGTTGTACAACCAACACGCCGCCTCTTAGATGCGATGCGTGCGATTAACGAAATCGTCTTTGCACTAATCTTTGTAGTTGCTGTTGGGTTGGGGCCATTTGCCGGAGTTTTGGCATTATTTATTCATACTGCCGGTATTCTGGGTAAGCTATTCTCAGAAGCAGTAGAATCAATTGAGTCAGGGCCTGTAGAAGGAATTAGAGCTACTGGTGCAAGTCAGATTCAAGAAGTTATTTATGGAGTAATTCCCCAAGTAATGCCTTTGTGGACTTCTTTCACCCTCTACAGATTTGAGTCAAATGTGCGTTCTGCTTCTGTATTAGGAATTGTCGGGGCTGGTGGTATTGGCGTTTCACTATATCAGAGTTTTGGTGCATTTGAATACCAAAAAGTCTGTACAATTCTGATTATTTTGATTGTTACCACTGGTGTTATTGATTTACTCTCTGCAAAGGTTAGAGGGTGGTTAGTTTAGTATGACGTCTTTTTTCCTCTATTTGAAGTTACGGCAGGAGTTCAGCCAGGGCGATCGCTCTCTACCCTGACTGAGCTGAAGCAGGAAGTAGGGTTACCAGGAGGCGGTGGTTGGCCAAATAGCGAAGGTTATTCCTGGACTCTGCATATTGACAAACATCGTCTGACCATCGGGAGAGAAGCAGACCCCAGCGAACTCTGATGTATTGAGGGCATTCTTGGCAAACTTGTAAAGACCGCCACTGGAAGTGATGCCCAGAATATAATCCGTTCCATCCCCATCTTCACAAAGGAAGATGTCGCGGTTGGGGAAAACTATAATATTGTCTGGATTATCTAGTACACCAGAATTGTTTGGTTCAATATATAGCTCAACGGTATTATTAGCGGGCGAATAACGCCAGATCTGCCCATCTCCAGAACTACCTCCACTCTTGCAAGTGAAGTAGACATAACCACTGCCATAAAAGATGCCTTCCCCACCTGAAAACCTGGCCGCACCGCTGTTATACCCTGCTGTTCTGACAGTATCAGATGTGGGATCAGGATTGCTAATCTGTACCCAGTCCACTGCCCTAGGCGTATTTTTTGGGAAACCCGTAGCTGTGTTAATTCCAGACGACCCCGTAATCCTTAAAGCGTATAGCGAGCCACCAGCACTCAGGTTGTTGCTTTGGTTGGGAATGAAGCGGTAGAAAAGCCCATCACTCCGGTCTTCTGTCATGTAGATATACCCTGTGTTGGGGTCTACAGCAGCAGCCTCGTGATTAAAACGCCCCATAGCGGTTAGTGGGATGGGAGTGACAAAAGTATTTGCACTACTGGGAACTTCAAACACATAACCATGCTTCTTGCCGTTATTGTTTTCAAAAGTTTCCTCGCAGGTTAACCATGACCCTGAAGGCGTAGGGCCACCGGCACAGTTGCGAATAGTTCCCGCTAGAACACCCCGATGTTGTACCAGGTTGCGGGAAGAATTAACAACCAATTTAGTACAGCCGCCTCTTGCATTTGAGTTGTACTTGCTGCCATTAGGAGCGCCCACACCGTTGCCGGAAGTACCGAGTTCATGATTGCGAATTAGAATTGTATCGCCATTAGACCCGGCAAAAGCACCCATACCATCGTGACCACCCGGTACTAAATAACCATCATTCATCGTTTGCCCTGTTTCGGACAGTCTGCGGTAGGTGAATCCAGCTGGCAAATCTAATACTCCGTTGGGGTCGGTCACTAAATTGCCGTAGGGACTCGCAGCGATCGCAGGTTTAGCATAAAACGCTTGTAAAGGAGATAGAAGGACAGCACCTGTAGCCGATGCCCCTGCCAGGGTAAAAAACTGACGTCTCGATAGATTCAATGTATACTTCCTAATGTTTTGAGCGAGGCTTAATTTGTTGCAAATAGACAGCCTCAATTATCTAAGATGGGCAGTGTTTTTAAATTAATAATCGGTTAAAAAAAGATTATCAAAAGGTAGAAAAAGTACAAATTTCTAAGTTACATAAATAAACCAATTAAGATTAGGATTTTCAGATATTGAAAACCTAGTGAAAATCTAACTGCTTGTTAATAATATTCAAGTCCTATTTTTCAAAAATAATTAATCCGTAAATGCTATTTCTAATTATTTAAATTAATGTCAATAAGTTCTGAAGTTTGAAGCTTAATATTAAAGGTATAACAGGATGTTTTTTAAAGATTATGAAGCAATAAATTGAAACTTTATAAGTCGTTTCAACATTAAGCGAATTATGACTATATAAATCATGGATTCGCTGATTTAAAGTAAAAGTTCATCATCTTTACTTAAGCGACAGTATAGGTTCCATTACTGCAAGCAGTAATTCACCAGTCATCAGTTAACCGCTAAGTCATTTTCAAAAAATAATTCCATGCGATCGCCCCGCAGTCGAGTTACGCCATATTCGATGACATTACCTGTTTCATCTACGTTCACCGACTCCGCTAACAGAATGGGTTGGTTGAGGGATAGTTGTAGCCACTTTGCATCTTGAGGCTGAACTAGACGAGCAGAAACGCAAGTACTACGGCGGATATGATCGCATCCATAGACCTGCTGTAAAAACTGAGATATTGATTGCTGTTCTTGCAAAATATTGATATTTTTCGGCTCTAAAAAATCAGGGAATCGCTTGAGCGGAAAATATCCCGTACCCACACTAATGGGTTCTTCATTGGCTAAACCTAAACGTTCAATTAACGCTACCGGCTCACCATAAGGAATTTCTAGCCCTCTAGCGATCGCATCATCCGCAGGTACTTCTAAAACACGCAGCAGTTGAAACCTCACTTGCCAACCCTGTGCTTTCAGCGTTTGGTTGTAACGCACTCGCTTACCAATCGCATAGCGGATGGTTTTAGCAGCTACAAAAGTTCCGCGTCCTCGGTCAACTCGTAACAATCCCTCGTCTTTTAGTAGACCGATCGCTTGTCTAATGGTATGGCGATTAACTGCAAACTGTTCAGCTAACTTCGTTTCCGTCGGTAGTTGTTCCCCAATCTGATAAACCGCCTGATGAATATTTTGTCGCAGTTGGTCAGCAATCTGGACATAAATTGGCATTATTTCCTTCATGTATCAATTTTAGATTGTCAATTTGTCAGAATTGCGTTAATCTACTTTCATCTAGATGTCTAGACAAGTTAAGAATAGTTTAAAACAAAATACCACAAACCAACTTATGCCTACTGTGACGCAGCGACAAGCATGGATGGCAACATTAGCTAAAGCCGAGTTAGAGCTATTAGAAAAACTGGTAAACACATTAGATAATTTGCCCAACTATAGCTTTTTACGCTGCCCAGAGATTGGTCTAACAATGGTGCGGGGACGCGCTGGGGGTACAGGAGAGCCATTTAACTTAGGAGAAATTACCATGACTCGCTGTGTTGTGCAGTTAGAGAGCCAAGGAGATGAAGCGCTCGCTGGATTTGGTTATGTTGCGGGGCGATCGCACCGTCATGCAGAACTAGCTGCTCTCTGTGATGCGCTATTGCAAACCCCAAATTGGCACGATCAGATTCAGGCTGAGGTAATTCAACCCTTACAAATAGAACACCAAAAGCAGCAGGAACTCAAGCAGCGTCAAGCAGCCGCCACTAAGGTTAATTTTTTCACGATGGTGAGGGGGGAAGGATGAAGAGATGGGGGAGCAGGGGGAGCAGGGGAAGCAGGGGGAGATAAGGGAAAACTAATGAATAAAGTTACGTACTTACCTGGCTTACAAGATTCGATTCATGATGCTCAGAGGACATTTCGGGCGTTGCTTGATGCTAATGCTCGACCGGGAACACCTTATTGGATAACTGCTGAGATGAGCGTGCCTTTGGGTTTAACGCCTGCTTGTGGGGCTGCTTGTTTGACGTTACTGGATTTGGATGTTGTGGTATGGCTACAGCCGAGTTTTGCAGATCAAGTGAGAGCTTGGTTGTTGTTCCATACTGGCTGTCGATTCACGCAGTATCCAGAAGAAGCTGACTTTGCCTTAATTCAAGATTTGGCAGGGTTGGCAGAATTAACTATTTTTAACTGGGGTACAGGAGAAAAGCCTGAAGCCTCAACAACATTATTGGTACAGGTGGAAAGTTTTGAGATGGGGCAACCTGTAATGTTGACGGGGCCTGGAATTTTAGACCAACGAGCGATCGCCCCGACACTTCCCATCCATTTTTGGGATTTCTGGATGCAGAATCATCAAGTCTATCCACAAGGCGTAGATGTATTTTTATTTACAGAAAATGCAGTAATGGGACTACCACGCACCGCAAAATCAAAGGTGTACTATGACTCTTGATATTCGCATTGCTACCCGTGAGGATTGGCCTCTGTTGAATCAGCTTTATGCTGACATGGATGGTGAGTCACCCTTACCAAGCGATGATCTAGAAAGAATCTTGACAGAAATCATACAAGTTCCTAACTACTACATCTATATTGCTTTTTTAAATCAGCAGCTTGTAGGTACTTTCAGCCTCCTTTATGCGCCAACAATGATGCACCGGGGCTATCACAAATTTGCAGTTCTAGATGCAGTGACAGTTATTTCTCAAATGCGAGGAGAGGGGATTGGTAGCCAAATGGTAAAAGCCGCGCTCCAATTTAGTGCTGAAGCTGGATGTTATAAAGTCACACTCTCTTCTAATTTGAAACGAACTCGCACCCATCAATTCTACCAATCACTGGGATTCGAGCAGCATGGCTGGAGTTTTAAATGCGTACTCCAACCCAAGCAGCACAGCAAAAATTCTCGATGATCAATAGTTAACAGGCAACAATAAAAATATATGCCATACGTTGCAGTCAAAGGCGGTGAACAGGCAATTAAAAATGCAGAAGCTCTCCTGCAAAGCAGACGCAGAGGTGATCCTGCAATTCCTGAATTGACGCTAGACCAGATTGAACAACAGCTTACCCTAGCAGTAGAACGGGTAATGTGTGAGGGTAGTTTATATGACCGAGAGTTAGCAGCCCTTGCTATTAAACAATCTTGGGGTGATTTGGTAGAAGCAATTTTCTTGTTACGAGCCTATCGGACAACACTACCCCGCTTCTACTATAGCCAGCCATTAGATACCAGCAAAATGCAGATTCAGCGCCGCATTTCTGCCATTTTTAAAGATGTACCAGGAGGGCAAAGGTTAGGGGCTACTTTCGACTACATCCATCGCCTACTAGACTTTAAGTTGATAGCAGAAGGACAAGTCCCGACAGCACCAGAAGCAGAAGCAATTACAGAATCAGTTCCGCGTGTAATTGACACTTTAGATCGTGAAGGCTTGATGCAAGCGGAAGAAGGGCAGGGGAGCAGGGGAGTAGGGGAGCAGGGGGAGCAACTAAATAATGATTCTCCGTTATCTCCCTCATCTCAACCATTTGATTTAACTCGTCAACCATTAACCTTTCCTGCTGAACGGGATGCGAGACTGCAAAATCTAGCGCGTGCAGATGAGGGTTTTTTGCTATCTTTGGCATATTCTACACAGCGAGGCTATGGCAGAAACCATCCTTTTGCCGGAGAGATTCGCATGGGGGAAGTAGAAGTAGTAATTTGCCCAGAAGAATTGGGATTTGAAATAGCGATCGCAGATATTACAGTCACCGAAGTACAAATGGTAAATCAGTTTAAAGGTAGTAAAGAATTACCTGCTCAGTTTACCCGTGGCTATGGACTTACCTTTGGTTACAACGAACGTAAAGCGATGTCGATGGCGCTCGTAGATAGGGCAATGCGAGCAGAGGAATTAGGGGAAACAATTCAAGGCCCAGCCCAAAACGTCGAGTTTGTACTTTCCCACTCCGATAACGTGGAAGCGCAAGGTTTTGTCCAACACCTCAAACTCCCACACTACATTGACTTTCAAGCAGAGTTAAATCTGGTGCGGAAAATCCGAGAGCAGCAGCTAAATAATCAATCGTCATTAACTTTTGCTGCCCAAGAATCTCAGCCTTTAGAAAATAGTGATTTGGTTTTGGAACAAGCGAAATGATTACAGGAATTAACCATATTACTTTGTCTGTCTGCGACTTGGAGAAATCTTTTAGCTTTTATACCGAAATTCTAGGTTGTCAAGCGATCGCCAAATGGCAAACAGGTGTTTATTTACTTGCAGGTGACTTGTGGTTGTGCCTATCTTTAGATTCCAACACACGCACAAATCCTATGGAGGAGTACACTCATATTGCTTTTAGTATCCCTGAAGATAAGTTTCCAGAATATAGCGATCGCCTCAAAGTTTTAGGAGTCAAACAGTGGAAACAAAATACAAGTGAAGGCGAATCTATATATATTCTCGACCCCGATCACCACAAGCTGGAACTGCATATAGGTGATTTATCTTCTAGAATTGCCGCTACTCAAAAAGCTCCATATAAAGGCATGAAATTTTTTACTGAGGTAAGTCAGTGACAACAACTAAAAATATTCAAATATTATCAAAACCAACCAACATAAAAATTGCTATTCAAGGAGTAAATGTACTAACTCCCGATGGTTGGTTGGAGGATGCCACAGTTTTAATTGAAGATGGGCAATTTACTAGCATTGGTCAAACCAGTAGTCCTAATGGATTTCATTTGGTAAATGCTCAAGGACTCCAGATGTTGCCAGGAATTATTGACTTACACGGCGATGCTTTTGAAAGGATGATTTGCCCTCGCCCTGGAGTCAACTTTCCTCTGCCAATAGCGATCGCAGATAATGACCGCAACCTCTTAGCATCGGGTATCACAACTTTTTACTGTTCAATTACTGACTCTTACGAACCAGGTTTACGCAGCCGAGATTCTGCTCGTGCTTTAATTGACTTCATCTTAGGGGCGGGAAAACAAGTTTTAAATTGCAATCATCGCATTCATATTAGACATGAAGAAGCAAATATCGCACGACATGAAGAATTGTGTGATTGGATGGTATCTGGTCGTGTGCATATTTTGTCTATCAACGATCACCTACCACCCCCAGGAAATCAGAAGAGATTGAGCCGATATCTCAATAGTGTGAGGCAAAGATCATCGATGTCCTTAGAAGAAATCGAAGAATTAATCAACCAAGTAACAGAACGGCGGCATGAAGGAGACGTGCAAATAGAACAACTGGTGGATTTAGCTCATACCTACGGTATTCCCCTCGCTTCTCATGATGATGATACCCCAGAGAAAGTAATACTAAGTCAACAACGCCGAGTAGCGATCGCAGAATTCCCCGCTACTGTAGATTTAGCCGCTAAGTCTCGTGAATATGGTGCAGCAGTTCTCATGGGTGCGCCTAACTTAGTGCGAGGTGGTTCTCACTTAGGTTTGATGAGTGTCGCTGAGGCGGTAAAAAATAACGTTATCGATTGTCTTTGCTCAGACTATCATTATCCTTCCTTGTTTTATGCACCCTTCAAACTTCAAGAATTAGGCTTAATGTCCTTTGAACAAGCATGGTCATTAGTTTCTAGCCGACCAGCAGAGGCGGCGGGGATAAGCGATCAAAAAGGTAAAATCGCTCCTGGTTTAGATGCTGATTTCCTGTTGATATCTCCTGATAATTCTTTACCATCAGCGATTACTGCGATTGGCTCTGTATATGTAGCAGGAAAAGAAGTTGCTCGATATCAAATTCAATAAATATCCAGTCAACAGTCATCAGTTACCTATTATGAAACCTACTATCGAAAGCATTATTGATCTGTTCACCGAGAAGGGTTCTCAATCCTATGGTGCAGAAGCCGTCAGTCAGCTAGAACACGCCTTGCAATGTGCTAGCCTCGCTGAAATATCAGGTCAAAACCATGAATTGATTACCGCTTGTCTACTCCATGACTTAGGGCATTTAATTCATAACTTAGGTGATAATCCAGCCACCCAAGGCATAGACGATCAACATGAACATCGAGCCATTCCCTTACTACGTCAGATATTTGGGCCAGCAGTTACACAACCAATTAGGCTTCATGTCGTCGCCAAACGCTATCTTTGCTCAGTTGTTCCTGAATATTGGGATAGCCTCTCAGCCGCATCCAAACGCAGCTTAGAACTGCAAGGAGGCATATTTTTCCCTGAACAGGCAGAGAAATTTATTCAGCAACCCTATGCCCAAGATGCTGTGCAGTTAAGGATTTATGACGACAAAGCAAAAATCACAAATTTGCCAACACCCGATTTAAACCACTTCACTCAATTTATAACAGCCTCTTTAAATAAGCTGTCGCGTATCTAAGTTGTACATCTTTTCGTATGGTCTGTTAACAGTCAACAGTCATCAGCCATCAGCCAACAATCAAATGAATATTTCTCCCAATCCCCATTACCCCTTATCCCCAGAGGGGGCCCCGAGTTCCCCAGAAACAGGTTTTAACTTTGCCTACTTAGACGAGCAAACAAAGCGTTCCATTCGTCGTGCCTTGCTGAAGGCCGTTGCGATTCCAGGACATCAGATTCCCTTTTCTTCCAGAGAAATGCCCATGTCTTACGGCTGGGGTACTGGTGGAATTCAGGTAACAGCTGCTGTGATTGGTCAAACTGATGTATTAAAAGTAATTGACCAAGGCGCAGATGACACCACTAATGCTGTTAATATTCGTCGCTTTTTCCAAAAAGTTTGTGGCGTAAAAACCACAGAACGCACACAAGAAGCAACTTTAATTCAGACTCGCCATCGCATACCTGAAACACCACTACGGGACGGACAGATTTTAGTTTACCAGGTACCAATTCCTGAACCTTTGCGCTGGTTAGAACCCTCATCGGTAGAGACAGGCAAAATGCACGCCTTAGAAGAATACGGGGCTATGTATGTCAAACTTTACGAAGACATTACCACACATGGACATATTGCTACATCCTACGACTATCCGGTAATGGTGCATAACCGCTATTTGATGAGTCCTAGCCCGATCCCACGCTTTGATAATCCCAAAATGCAGATGAGTCCGGCATTGCAATTATTTGGTGCAGGGAGAGAAAAGCGCATATATGCAATTCCACCATATACCAAAGTCAAAAGCCTCGACTTTGAAGACCATCCCTTCACTGTAGAAAAATGGGATAAAGCCTGTGAGTTATGCGGTTCTACAGAAAGCTATTTAGATGAGGTAGTGATTGACGACGAAGGTGGGCGAATGTGGATCTGCTCTGATACAGACTTTTGTAGAGGAGTGATGACGGATGACGGTTGACTGAAGACTAATGAATGATGAGTATGGACTAATGACTAATGACTAAACCTCTTTTACAGGTTGATCAACTGAGTAAATCTTACGGCGCAATTAAAGCGTGCGATCGCATTTCTTTTAATCTCTTTCCTGGGCAAGTTCTCGGTATTGTTGGAGAATCAGGTTCAGGTAAGTCTACTTTGCTGAGTGCGATCGCTAATCATATTGCTGTTGATAAAGGTAATGTTACTTATACTAGTCGTAGCGGTGAAGACTTAGATATTTTTCAACTTGCGGAAGCTAAACGGCGGTTGTTGATGCGAACTGAGTGGGGCTTTGTGCAGCAAAATCCCCGTGATGGTCTGCGAATGAAGGTCAGTGCGGGAGCAAATATCGGTGAACGCTTACTAGATATTGGGGCGCGACACTACGGCAATATTCGGGATGAGGCTGCTCATTGGCTACAACAAGTAGAAATTGATCCCACAAGGATAGATGATCTGCCAGTTCACTTTTCTGGAGGGATGCAACAAAGATTACAACTTGCCCGTGTGTTGGTGACGCGTCCTCGGTTGATATTGATGGACGAACCGACAGGCGGGTTGGATGTGTCGGTGCAAGCACGGTTATTAGATTTGTTGCGATCGCTTGTCCGCAATTTTAACCTCAGCGTCATTATAGTTACCCACGATATCGGCGTAGTCAGACTGCTGGCACACAGATTATTAGTTATGCAACAAGGACAGGTAGTGGAATCAGGTTTAACTGACCAAGTACTTGATGATCCACAACATCCATACACTCAATTATTAGTGAGTGCCGCCTTAACACCCTGATGTGTTGACTGTTAACGGTCATCTATTTTCTTAACTATGCAATCATTAACTCTTAATCATCATCCAGTAAACTTTGCTAGCCAAACACTTTTGCAAGTTGAAAATTTGCGAAAAAGTTTTACTCTGCATCAGCAAGGAGGCATTAATCTATCGGTACTAGAAGGAGTGTCTTTGAGCGTTAATGCTGGGGAATGTGTCGCCCTGTCTGGAGCATCCGGGAGTGGGAAATCTACATTTATGCGCTGTTTATATGCTAACTATCGCGTTGATAGTGGTTCAGTCTGGATAAAGCATCAGGAAGATTGGGTTGATTTGTGTCAACTCGCTCCCCACGAAATTTTAGCAGTCCGGCAGAAAACCATTGGATATGTCAGCCAGTTTTTAAGAGTAATTCCCAGAGTACCAGCATTAGAAGTTGCCGCAGAACCACTGTTGGAATTAGGGGTAAATATAGATGTTGCATATAACAAAGTTAA
Source organism: Nostoc desertorum CM1-VF14 (assembly GCA_019359245.1). Taxonomy (GTDB): domain Bacteria; phylum Cyanobacteriota; class Cyanobacteriia; order Cyanobacteriales; family Nostocaceae; genus Nostoc; species Nostoc desertorum. The sequence continues at coordinate 227,159 of JAHHHR010000005.1, forward strand.
AGACCTATTTCATCGCCTCAACCTTTCAGAACGACTGTGGTATCTTTCCCCCACGACCTTTTCTGGAGGCGAAAAGCAACGGGTAAATATTACTCGTGCTTTGGCAGTTGATTATCCAATTTTGCTACTAGATGAACCAACTTCAGCCCTAGACGCTACCAATCGCCAAGTAGTTATTGAACTGTTGCAAGAGAAAAAAGCTAAAGGCTGTGCCTTAATTGGCATTTTTCACGACGAAGAAGTAAGAGCGCAACTTTGTAACCGCGAATTAATTTTTAATAGTTGACGGTTGACAGTTAACAGTCACCAGTCATCAGTCATCAGTCAACCGCCATCAATATTATGAATGAGCAGATTTACACTAACTATCGTTTGCAACTGCCAGATCAAGAACTGCTGGGTACTTTGGTAGTGCGAGATGGATTGATTGCTGATATTCAGCCAGGGATTGTGAGTCATGGTCAAAATGGTCAGGGAGATTATCTATTACCAGGATTAATTGAGTTACACACCGATAATTTTGAACGTTGTATGTCTCCTCGTCCTGGTATTCGCTGGCCTTTAGAAGCAGCAGCAGTTTATCATGACCGAGATTTAGCTAGCGCTGGAGTCACAACAGTGTGTGATGCGATCGCAATTGGTGATTTGGCAACTGTTTCTCCTCGCTTAACTAACTATGGGCCGATGATTGATGTCATCTCCCAAAGACAAGCCACTGGACGTTTTTGCGTGGAACATCGCATTCATCTGCGCTGTGAACTGGCTTTTGACAAGGCTTATGAAATTACAGCGCAATACGCAGATCATCCTCTTTTATCAATGATCTCGCTGATGGATCATACTCCCGGTCAACGGCAGTTTATCCACTTAGACAAGTTTAAAGAGTATTACATGGGCAAACACGGTGTCACTGTTGACCAAATGGAAGAGTTCATCTTGATTCGTCAGCAACAACAACAAATATATGCACAGAAAAACCGTATAGCTTTAGTAGAACTCACCAAAGCCAAAGGTATTTCCTTAGCCAGTCATGATGATGCTACCGTCGAACACGTTCAAGAAGCGGTGCAAGATGGAGTAGTGCTAGCTGAGTTCCCCACCACCTTAGAAGCTGCCAAAGCAGCACACAGTTCGGGATTACAAGTTTTGATGGGTGCGCCTAATTTAGTGCTTGGTGGTTCTCACTCTGGTAATGTTTCCGCAATGGAACTTGTCTTGCACAATTTAGTCGATGTGATTTCTTCTGATTACGTTCCTCAAAGCTTATTGCAATCCATTTTTATGATTGCCGAGAAGACGGACAAGCCTATTTACCAAGCTATGCAATTATTTACCTGCAACCCAGCCAAAGCCATTAATCTATTTTGCGATCGCGGTAGTCTAGAAGTAGGAAAAAGAGCCGATTTCATCACTGTTCATGATGATGGTATTGTACCCCGCCTGAATGCAACTATCTGCCGAGGCGATCGTGTTGCTTAATTTAAGCTGTTAGGTAGTTAACTTAATAAATAGCATTACCTTTGTTTTTAATATTGCGCTCCCATTTAATAATAGACATCTTCAAAAATTAAATATGCGTTATCCAGATGATTAATTTATATCTAAACTAATGTCGTTTTTGAGTATTTCTAGTTTTAGAGTTCAACATTATAGCTATCAATTAACGTTATTTGCTAAGATTTGATTAGGCTTTTGCTCTCACGCATCTTTGATGACTTTTGACCTTCCCGACTCTCTCATTCTCGATACTGCACTTTCAGTATCTGGATTAACTGACTATATCCGCTTGCTGTTAGAGCAAGATGAACAATTGCGGCAAGTTTGGGTAACTGGCGAAGTTTCTAGTGCTAATCACCATCGTAGTGGGTTGTTTTTTACGCTACAAGATACCGATCGCACCGCCGGAATTAAGTGTGTGGTATGGAATAGCCAATTGCCAAAACTCGCCCAAATGCCAGTTGCTGGTGAGCAAATCATCATTTTAGGTAGTATTCGCCTGTATCCGCAACGGGGAGAGTATCAGTTGTCAGTTTGGCAAACTCTACCTGCTGGCGTTGGTTTACAGGCGCTGCGCTATCAACAACTAAAAAATCGCTTGCTGGCTGAGGGATTGTTCGATGTTCAAAGAAAGCGATCGCTCCCCACTCACCCCCAAACGATCGCTGTCGTCACTTCACCAACGGCTGCTGCTTGGGGTGATATTCAAAAGACCCTCAGACAAAGGTATCCAGGTTTACAGGTTTTGTTTTCTCCGGCCACAGTACAAGGTGAGCAAGCACCCGAATCTATCGTTAAAGCAATTGATCGGGTGGAAAGAGATGGACGCGCCGAAGTGCTAATTTTATCGCGGGGTGGTGGCGCGGTGGAGGAATTGGCTTGTTTTAATGATGAACGAGTAGTGCGATCGCTTGCTAGTTGTTCCATTCCTGTAATTACTGGTATCGGCCATCAACGGGATGAATCATTAGCAGATTTAGTTGCAGATGTCTGTGTACATACACCAACTGCGGCGGCAGAAAGAGTTGTGCCTGCACTTGCAGAGTTATATACTGAACATCGGGGGCGAGTTATCGCTTTACATGAGGCGGTGCATGACTTTGGGGAAAATGCTGAGAATAAACTGCAAGGATTGCGAAACCGTTTGCGACGTTTGCGGTTAGATCGGCAAGTGCAACAAGAGGTAGAAAAGCTAGCTTGGAAGCGTCAGCAATTGGTGCAAATGACAACGAGGCGATCGCAGCAAGCAACGCAGCATTTAGAATTGTTGCGGCAAAAGTTGGCAACTCTTGACCCGAAAGCGGTGTTACAGCGTGGGTATGCAGTGGTGAGGCAAGAAGATGGGGCGATCGCTCGTTCTGCGGCGGAATTAGCTGTGGGAGAAGATTTGTTGATTCAGTTGGGACAGGGTGAGGTTAAAGTGAAGGTTATGGAAGTGAACGTAGACGCAAAGCGGCTTGCCGCAGGCTACCACCCTCCGGGTTCACAGTCACCTACGGCGGGAAACCCACCTACAGCCCTGATTCACCAAAACGCCAAGGACGCCAAGAGTTGAATGGTTAAACGTAAGAGTGCTTCTAATTCTGATTCGATGGAAGGTTGGAATTATGAGGCGAAGGTTGCTGAAATAGAGGGAATTATCGCTCGCATTGAGGCGGGTGAGTTAGATTTGGAAGCCGTGTTTGAGCAATTTGCAAGTGCTGTGGAGTATTTGCGTCAGTGCGAAAGTTTTTTGCAGCAACGACAGCAGCAGGTAGATTTGTTGATTGAAACGTTAAGCGATGAGTAGAAGTGAGAGTCTACTGCTGGGGTTGTTCGGGTTAAATAATATCATGTCCGCATAACTAGTTACGATTCCCATAGTCATTGCACCCCACCCCCAACCCCTCCCCGCTTGCGGGGAGGGGAGACAAAGCGTAGCTTTGGCGGGGTGGGGTTCTTCGGGTCTATAAGCAATCAACCGGACATGATATAAGTAATCAAGCAGACATGGTATTAAAAGATGCGTAGATGCTTTAGGAGCTTGCCGTAGGCATCGCGTTTTACGGCGTTGCATATTTGCGGGATACAAAATTCCCCCCAGCCTCCCCTAATTGCCCCAATTCATCCCACTTGCAACACTCGTTTTAGATATCCAAACCGATACAATCCACGCAGATACACCTTCAATCAACATTTGTGTTTGCATCAACCTTCAGAAGTACATCTCGAATAATGGCGGAGCGCTGCCAAGCAGAGTGCGCTTCCTCTTTGAATCTTTCTGCTGCTAAGGTTTGGTTACGAGCCTCCATCCTTGAAGCCATGCGATGTGATAGAGAAGCTTTTTCTTCCAATGCTCTAAAAGCGATCCATAATGCATCCTCCAGCTTATCGGACTGCGTGGCCAGCAAAGTTCCTGCTGAAAAAGCATGACCAGTGCGACATCGGAAGCGCAACAAATTTCCCTCTTCGAGTTCCCAGAGGATACCACCGCAGTCAGGACAGCCGAAGGTTGATGGTTTACCGGGTCGGTCGCTTTCGTTTTCTACTGCTTCCAAATTTAATTGCGCTATTTTAGATTCAAACTCCATCTTGCTAGGTACCGACTCTTCTGGTTCTACTTCCATTGGCCTGTTAACTAAAGCTACTAAAGTAGAAGGAATATCTGAAAGTGGCAGGATATGATCAATATTTTCTACATTCTCGATCGCATTACGTGGCATATCAGGATACATTGCATCGTCGGGATTTTGGACAATTGCCACACCACCCCGCATTTTTACAGCTATTAGTCCCGCAGTGCCATCATCAAGCATACCTGTTAGTAGGACAGCAATCACTCGCTGCTCATAGGTTCGCGCTGCGGTGCGAAACAATGTATCAATGGCAGGACGATGACGGTTCTCTTTTGGGCCCCGCGTCAAACGTAAATATCCAGGTTCTACTAGTAAGTGGTAGTCAGGTGGAGCGACATAAATCCATCCATGAACAATAGCTTCGCCATCCTGAGCATGAGACACCGGCAAGTTGCTAGCACGACTTAATATTTTTGGCAGAACACTCGTGCCATTACTTGATACATGAAGAACTATAATTACAGCAGCATTGAGATCGGGTGGCAAATTTTTAACTAAATAAGTCAGCGCCTCAACTCCGCCTGCTGATGCTCCAACGACTATGATATTGTACTCAAGCATTAATGTAATAATTTCACTAACATAGCAGTGTGGGTAACAAAAGCGCATTCACTGCCAATATTGAGATTAACGCAGCTAAAAAATTTCCTCACCTAACTTTGAGAGGATTTATTCTTCATTTCAGGAATAAAACTTTAGACGAATAGCACTTCGTACAATTTTGCGTCTCTACAAGAGTTTTAAAATCATAGGAAGATTCTTTTGATACCACCATTCCCCTTATAAAAATCCGAAATACTCCAAACCTTCTTCAATTCCAGTGGCAAAATTAGCTTTTGCTAAGTAACGATTCTCATTTGGGTGAGCTTTGTGCCACTCTAGTAATTCCTGTTTTGCATTACCGACAATAATACCTTTTTCTTTCCTGTCTGCAAACAAGGAAATATCATTACCAGAGTCGCCACAAGCAACAGTTTGTGCTACATCTATTTCCAGATTTTCGCGTACAAAGGTCATTGCCATACCTTTATTAGCCTTACGTGGCAAAATATCTAGTACTGGAATCTCTAAATCTTTACCCTGTTCGTAGACACCACTAAGGCTGTTGATATGAGCAGAGCTACCAAGGCTATAGATAACTTGAATATCTAATCCTTGCTCCAGCAAACGAGACTCTAGGTCTGACAAAAAATCTCCAGAGGTTTTTTCCTCAAGGAAATAGCTAACTTTAAAAGGTCTTTGCTCGCTTTCTGGCTGGAGCTTTAATTTAGGAAAAACTTCAGATATCTGTACAACTAAGCCTTTATCCCAACCTTCAGAGAGCTTATCTGACCACTTAGAATCTGGAGTGTTACTGCCACCGTAGTAAATTTCCGTACCTACAGCACATATAAGAACATCTGGCTCTAAAAGTGTTTTTTCATCTGTAAGCTTTTGGTAAAGAAAAAGCGATCGCCCTGTTGAATAAACAATTTTTGTGTGGTGAGTCAGACGATGTACTTTTAATCGTTCATTTAGTTTTGCCATCGCCTGGTCGTCACCTACCAGGGTATAGTCCAGGTCTGTGATGAAAAGAAACTGTTTCACACTATTAGGACTCCCATTTCCTTGTTTAAAACATACTCATCTAATCAGCACGAAATATTTTACCACTATAAGGGCAGAAATATAAATTAAATATAAAGTTAATCTATAGTAGTCGGTATTGACCTTGACATTGTACCCCATAGCAGCGATAAAGGTCAGGCAATGCAGTTTTTGCGCCAAAAGTGGAAATTTGCAGCAGAACAAACAGTTGTCTGTGGTGATTCAGGTAATGATATTGCTTTATTTGCTCTAGGCAACGAACGGGGAATCATTGTGGGGAATGGCTGAAAAGAGTTACTCCTATGGCACGATGAGTATCCGGTTAACCACTGCTACCTGGCAAAAGGTTTTTGTACAGGTGGAATTATTGAACGATTAAATTATTTTGGTTTTTCGTAATGATTAGTTATCTAAAAGGTATAGTCGCTGGTATCCAAACAATTGGCGCTAATCGCGTGATTCTGACTCTGGAAGTAAATGGCTTGGGGTATGATTTGCAAGTTCCCCAACGGTTAGCAAACCAGTTACCAGAGTCGGGTGGAGTGGCGCAAATTTTTACCCATCTCCAAATTCGTGAAGAAGTGCCCTTTCTATATGGCTTTGCTTCGCCAGCCGAACGCGATTTATTTCGCCACTTGCTGACTGTCACAGGTATTGGTGCAGCCTTAGCGATCGCACTCCTGGATACTTTAGAACTACCAGATTTAGTCCAAGCAATTATCGCTGGCAATACACAAATCTTAATTCAAGCTCCAGGTGTCGGCAAAAAAATCGCAGAACGCATCTGTTTGGAACTGAAAAGCAAATTAGTCGAGTGGCGCAAATCAGCCGGGTTCTTCGTCGCCACAGGTGGGCCTGCACCAGGAATTCTCGAAGAGGTGCAAATGACCCTCTTCGCCTTGGGATATACTGCCCATGAGGTCAGTCATGCCCTCCATGTAGTAAGTGAAGATATCGGACTACCCAAAGATGCCTACGTCGAAGATTGGATTAAACAAGCGATCGCTCATCTCAGCAGCGAACAAGTTTAATTGTCATTAGTCATTAGTCATTTGTCATTAGTCATTAGTCATTTGTCATTAATTATTCTTACTCCCCCTGCTCCCCCTGCTCCCCCTGCCCCCTGCTCCCCTGCCCCCTGCCCCAGTCCCCAATGCCCCATCCCCAATGACTGACCCTTATGCCTGGCTAGAACAGTCTTTAGCAACAATTCATCGGGCAGACTGGTATCGTTCGGTACAACCTATCAACGGTCGTCCTGGTGCAACGGTGGTTGTAGCTGGGCAAGAGGTAATTAATTTTGCCAGTAATGACTATTTGGGATTGGCTGGAGATGAGCGGTTAATGGCAGCCGCAACTGCCGCGATCGCAGAATTCGGCACTGGTAGTACTGGTTCTAGATTACTCAGTGGGCATCGGGAATTGCACAGGGAGTTAGAGGAGGCGATCGCATCTACCAAACAAACTGAAGATGCTTTGGTATTTAGTTCAGGGTATCTAGCTAATTTGGGTGCAATTACCGCCCTTGTAGGCAAGCGTGATTTAATTTTATCTGACCAGTACAATCATTCCAGTCTGAAAAATGGAGCGATTCTCAGCGGTGCAGCAGTTGTGGAATACCCGCACTGTGATATGGCAGTACTAAAAACTCTGTTGAAGCAGCGACAAAATTACCGACGCTGTTTGATTCTTACTGATACTGTCTTCAGCATGGACGGCGATTTATGTCCGTTGCCCGCACTGTTGGATCTGGCTGATGAATTTAGCTGTATGCTGCTAGTCGATGAAGCTCATGCCACTGGGGTACTAGGAAAAACCGGTGCTGGATGTGTTGAGCATTTTGGGTGTACAGGAAAGCAATTAGTTCAAATTGGTACTTTGAGTAAAGCTTTGGGTAGTTTAGGCGGGTATGTAGCGGGAAGTAGCGCCCTAATTGACTTTTTGCGGAACCGCGCACCCAGTTGGATTTATACCACTGGGCTTTCGCCTGCTGATACGGCGGCGGCCTTAGCAGCAATCAAGATAGTGCAACAAGAACCGCAACACCGTGCCCAATTATGGAGAAATATACATTACTTAAAAACTTTGTTGCAACAGTTACCTAATTTAAAATTGCTGCCTTCTGAATCACCTATATTATGTTTTCAATTGCCTAATGCCACAGATGCCCTCAAAGCTGGAAAACAGCTAAGAGATGCTGGCATTTTTGCCCCAGCAATTCGTCCCCCCACAGTGCCCACCAGTCGAATCAGAATATCTGTAATGGCAACTCATGAAATAACACATATTGAAAAATTGGTAGCAGTATTAAAGGATATCATCTGAACAAGATAGGGGATTGGGGACTCGTTCATCTACACTCAGAACTCCGTTCATCCGCCTCAGAATCTGAAATTTCCCCATGCCCCATGCCTGACATTGGTGTTATAAAACTGGCAATTGGTTAAACAAAATCCAATAAAAACCAAGCTGTTGAACTACTTGGTTGAATTGTTCAAAATCGACAGGTTTGACGATGTAGCTATTCACCCCAAGCTGGTAACTCTCGATTATATCCTGGTCTTCAGCAGAAGAGGTCAGCACCACAACTGGAATCCTTTGTGTTCGTGGATCAGCCTTGAGTTGCCGTAAAACTTCTAATCCACTTATCCTTGGCAATTTTAAATCCAGCAAAATGACTTTGGGTTGATTCGTCATGCTACGGTGGGCGTAGTTTCCGCGACAAAAGAGAAAATCTAAGGCTTCGACTCCATCTTCAAGCAGTTGAATCTGATTGCCAATTCTACTGCGACGCAGTGCTCGGATAGTTAGCTCGGCATCGGTGGGATTATCTTCAACTAACACAATTGAAATTGGTTGTTCTGAAGATGGGTCAGTGGGCTGATCTATGGGTTGGTCACTCATGGGTTAATTTACCCTTGAAGGGTGAAATAAAAGGTCGCGCCTTGATCGATCGCTGCTTCGGCCCAGATACGCCCACCGTGGCGTTGAATAATGCGTTGCACGATCGCTAGTCCGATTCCCGTACCTGCAAACTCTTGTTCGCGGTGCAGACGTTGAAATACCCCAAACAGATTATCGGCATACCGCATATCAAATCCTGCCCCATTATCTCTGATGAAGTACACTCCTTCACCATCCATAATCTCATAGCCCACTTCAATGCAGGCAGGGGATTTGTAGCGAGTATATTTAATGGCATTTGATAACAGGTTTATCCAGACTTGTTTGAGCAAGGAAAGGTCAGCCTGACAAATGGGTAAGTCAGCGATCGCAAACTCAATCTGACGGCCCTTCATCTCTAGAGCTAAATCACTCAGCACCTTTTGAATCATTTCATTTAACAAAACGGGCTGCCGAGATATTTCTTTACGATCTAGACGGGATAGGTTCAACAGATCATCGATCAACTCACCCATGCGTTTGGCATTCTCCCGCACAATTTTTAGATAACGATTGCCTTCAGAGTCAAGTTGCTTACCATAGTCTTCTTGGAGCATTCTCGAAAAACCAGCGATCGCCCGCAGTGGTGCCCGTAAATCATGGGAAACAGAGTAGGAAAATGCCTCTAACGCTTTATTCGCTGCCTGCAATTGGGCAGTCCGTTGGATTACCCGTTCTTCCAATTCGGCATTAAGTTGGCGGACTTCTGCCTCTACCACTTTGAGGGTACTGATATCGCGGATGATTGTAGAAAGATATTCCAGACTGCCATCTGTTGCTTTGTGAGCAACAATCATTTGAGAAACCAGAATCTCTCTGCCATCACTGCCTAACAAAGCAGTTTCACCAACCCAAGTGCCATCTCGAATCGCCGCCGGAATGCCCTGGTTTTGAATAATCTCTAGTGCCCACTGGGGATGGTAGTTTGAGATGCTCAAGTTGGAGAGTTCAGCATCTAGGGAAATACCGAGGAGTTTCCGAAACTGAGCATTACCCCAGAAAACATTGCCTTGGGAGTCTGCCATCCCAACATGATCGGTAGTGGCTTCTAGCATGGCAATTAAGCGATCGCGGTCTTTTTCTGCCCTTTGACGTTCGGCAATTTCAGCCCGTAAGGATTGATTCAGCTCTGCCTCTTGCTTCAATAGACGAGCATTATCAATGGAAATAGCCGCCTGAGTAGAAAGTAAATGGAGAATTTCAATTCGCTCTGGGGTAAATGCCCTAGTGGTTAGATTATTTTCTAAAAGGACAATTCCCGCCAGTTTTCCCTGGTTCAATAGAGGCGCACAAAGAATCGATTTCGATTGGCGTTGCACAATCCAGGGTTCAGATTGAAAGTTGCCTTCTTGAATTGCATTGTTGAGGACGATGCTTTCTTGGGTGCGAACTACATAATTGATTAGGGCAGATGGCAAGTAAGGAGTGCTGTCTGCTGATATCGATTCCAAAGGAATTGATTGCAAAACAGCTATTTTCTCATCGCCAATCGGCCCCATAGCTTCAATTTGCCATTTTTCTTGTGTTGGCAAAATCAGATAACCAGTTTGCGCCCCGGCATTTTCAATCAAAATCATCATTAGTTTTGTTAGGAGTTGATCTAACAAAATTTCACTGGCGATTGCCTGAGAGGCTTTCAATACTGTTTCTAAATCAAGTACTTCTAACTTACTGGAAGCTGACTCTGTAGTGTGAAGTTTATGTGTTTTGCTTATTTGCGATCGCGGTTCTAACAGTTGGGGATAGCGTCTTTCCAAATCCTGAACTTTAGCGGTTGCTCCCCAGCGCAGATAGCCGTACCTCGCCTCTTGTATATAGGCTTTGGCAATTGTTATCCGCTTGTTTGCCAAATGAAACTTTGCTGCTAGTTCGTTGGCCAGGCTTTCTTCTTGAAGGTATTCGTTTTCTCTGGCCAGGGCGATGGCGCGATCGTACCCATCCATTGCTTCCACTACTTCACCCAATACCCGATGCCGTTCTGCTTCTACCAAATGCCACTTGTGGAGATAGTTCATCGGGGCATGGTGCGCCCAAAGTTGCATCTTCTCTTGACTGTTCGCTACCCGTTCGAGGATAGCCGCCTGCTCCTCCTGATTCACTTGCGGATAGACCATCAGTCGCGCCAGAGAATCGTAAAAATAGAAGATGGGGAAAACAGCATTCGATCTGCCCCCACTGGGATAATTTTCTGCCTGATTGGCGTTGTCAACGGCTTCAGGGAAATTCTCAAAGTAATAGCAAAGAAACAGTTTATTGAAGTAAAGATAGAACAGCCCTTTATGATGATTAGCTTGTTGCAGCAAAGGTAATTCTTTCGATTCATCATAAGCCTCACCAATCAAAACGTTGGGAGCAGGAGATGTTGTCATCAAGTTCAAGACTGTTTGTTGATAAACCTTGAGTGCATTGGCGTTAGTAGATTCTTTCATCTGGGTGAGTACTTGGATGTAGCTTTCCAGTTTCTGTTCCAATTCAGACAGGGGCATATCTGTAAAAAAACAGTGGTCGCAGTGATGCAAAATGCTATATCCAGCAAATTCCAAATCTCCTGTCTCAATGCCGATTTGGTAAGCATCCTGTAATGGTTTAATTGTTTCTTTGAGGTGAACGTTACGAAACCTCACAGAGGTGTTGGCCATGAACAGGGTTTTACAACGGATCAGTAAGTTGCTGGATTGATTTAGTAGCTTGAGAGCCAACTGCACAAACTCATAGCCCGTTTCAATCTCCAGCAGCACACTGCCCAAAATGTTACTGTATGCGGCGAAGGCGAAGGCAGAAAGGTCATGATTACCGTATTTAATTGATAAATTCACCATCTCCAGAATAATCAGTGGAAATAGCGTCGGGGCTGCTTGGTAGGCTGGGGCCATTAAATTTGCCAGTAACCGGATGCTGAGGGAAGCGATCGCATCAGTCATAGGCGGCAGATAAAGCAAATCTTCAACCCGCTTTCCCTGTAAATTATGGGCAGTATTTGAGAATGATCGCTCGATCTCTTCTGAAGTAGGTGCGACTGGCAAATCTACGCCTAATTCTGCTAAAGATTGAAGACCAATCTCTAGTGCTTCCAGAAATTGCATCTGTCCGGCATAGGCTTGAATTTTCACCTCATAGACTTTGATTTTAGCTTCTAGGGTTTTGACATTTTCTAGCACTCGGCTTACTAGTTGCTCCATTTGCTCTAGCCTGCCATTAAGGTAAGCGGTTTCTGCTGCTAGACTATACAGCGCTAGAGCCAAATCATAGTGAGTCTGCCAGCAATTATCTGCCAACAGGTCTAAACCTGTTTGGAAGTATCTTAAAGCAGAGTTATATGCTGTAGAAGCTTTCGCTTTTTCCCCTGCGATCAAATTTAGTTGAGCCAGTTCATCCCGATCTGACTGGGTTTGAATTAGTTCTTTACCCAAATTGAGTTGATTGGTGATGTCAAAGATATTTTGCTCTCGTTGTTGAGCAGAACTTTGCTGGAGTAGTTGTTTGCCAATTTGCAGATGAAAATTTCTCTGTTTTGATTCGGGGATCAAAAAATAAGCTGCTTGCTGAATTCGATCGTGAACAAACTTATATTCAATGACAGGGCAATCGCTAGGGAGTGGTACACCCAACTCAACCGATTTGTGAGTATTGCTCAGAGGCAGGATTAACCCTTGAGCGATCGCCACTTTTAAAGTTTGTGCGGTTTCTCGCTGAGATAGTTCTCCAGCAAATGCTAAGGTTTGCAGATCAAAAGAGTTGCCGATGCAGGCAGCTAGCTGCAACATTTCCTGGGTGTTTTTATTGAGTTTTTGAATCTTAAGAGCCATCAAATCGACAATATTATCTGTGATCCCCCGCTCCTGAATTTGCTCTATTGACCATTGCCATTTTTTGGTTTGGTGATTAAATTCCAGTAGCCCTTCAGTGTAGAGAGATTTCAAAAATTCATTCATGAAAAAGGGATTACCACCAGTTTTTCGTTGCACCAGTTCAGCTAAAGACAGGGAATCTTGTGGTTGACAGTGCAACGTATCGGCAATGAACTGATTGATATCAGGTAGGCTCAATGGTAAAAGCGAAAGTTGGTTTACCACTCCTCCACCCTGGCGGATTTCCTCTACCATTTGCATGAGGGGATGGGCTGCATTAACCTCATTATCCCGGTATGCCCCCATTAACAACAAAGATTGTCTCTTGGTAGCAGTAGCTAGTAGTTGGATCAACTCCAGCGAGGCATTATCTACCCACTGAAGATCATCCAAAAAAATTACCAGTGGATGTTCTGACTGGGTAAAAACGCGAATAAAATTTTGGAAAACTTGGTGAAAGCGATTTTGGGCTTCCGGTGGCGGTAATACAGGTAGTTCTGGTTGATTGCCTACAATCAATTCTAATGCTGGAATTACCTGGGTAATAACTCGACTATTTGAGCCAAGAGCAGCTAAAAGGTTTTCTCGCCACTGACACAGTTGCACTTCATCTTCAGTCAGCAATTGTTTGATTAGTGACTCTAAGGCTTGTGCGATCGCAAAGTAAGGGATATTGCGCTGATACTGATCAAATTTACCCGAAACAAAGTATCCTCGTTGTTGTGTAATCGGCTTATAAATTTCCTGCACCAAAACTGATTTACCAATACCGGAGTATCCTGCTATCAACATCAGCTCAACTTGAGAAGCAGATGTGGGTAAATTAGGGTCATTTTTTCCTGCTATTCTTTCAAACGCCGTTAATAACATCTCCACCTCCCTTTCTCTGCCATAGAGTTTTTCAGGGATATGAAACTTATCAGAAATATCCTGTTTCCCTAACAAAAAAGGCTCAATTCGTCCCATGTGTTGTAGTCGATTCAGACACTCTTCTAAATCAGCTTTAATTCCCCAAGCACTTTGATAACGATTTTCTGCTGTTTTTGCTAATAGTTTCAGAACAATTTCAGAAACTACCACAGGAATTTTTGGATCGACAAAATGGGGTGGAATAGGCTCCAGAGCTAAATGGTGATGAATTAACTCCAGCGCATCACTAGATTCAAACGGCAATAGATGAGTCAACAGTTGATAAAAAGTGACACCTAGAGAGTAAAAATCAGTTCGATAGTCCAGAGAACGATTCATTCTGGCTGTTTGCTCTGGAGATATATAAGCTAGTGTTCCTTCTAATACTGTTGGATTGTTGAGCGTTAATGTTTCTCGCAATAAGGCAGTTGAAATACCAAAGTCAATAATTTTAAGTTTTTTTGTTTCTAGATTAAAAACAATATTGGATGGATTGATATCCTTATGAATAATATTAGCTGCATGAACTGCACCCAAAGCTTCAGTAATCTGAATGGCTAACTGCAAAAATTCTGTTAGTGCGAATTTTTTGGTTGCTATAATTTTTGTTAAAGACTCTCCTCCAAAATCCTCTAAAATGATTACAAAACTATTTTGATATTGCTGCAAACTATAAGCATGGACAACACCATCCAATGATAAGCTGCGCGTAATTTCGTATTCGAGCTTATAGCGCGTAATTTCTTCTGGTGTGGGGTAGTCTTTGTTTAAAACCTTGAAAATTACAGGTAAATTATTCTGTTGATTAATTCCCCGATAGACCCGTGAATTAGCACTTTCATGAATTTTTGTGCAAATTTGATATTTAGGAATTTCCAACATGGTTAAAATGCCTGTAATTATCACATAAAATTTTAGATTTTGAAGTTTGAATTTTAGATTAAATAATTCAAACTTCCAACTTAAAAAAGTTTCAAAATAAGTAGATTAAAATATGAGTAAAAAACTAAAATTTAAAATACAAAATTATTTACTCAGAACCACAGCCTTGAAGCATAGAGACAATCTAAAATTTAAAATCTAAAATTGCTTGACTCACCAGCCTAATTATACAAGTTTACTCAATAGTTACCAGGGAGATTGTGGGGTATGAATGAACCTTTGAACGTCCTAATTATTGAAGATTCGGAGGAGGATACCATGTTATTGCTCCATGAATTGCGTTGCGGTGGTTTCAATCCGATCTGGGAGCGTGTGCAAACGGACAAAGAGCTACGAATAGCGCTCAACAGCCGGACTTGGGATGTGATGATTTCAGATTACCGACTGCCGGGATTTAATGCTTCTGCGGCTCTGGAAATAGCAAAGCAGAGCCAGAAAGATATCCCTTTCATTCTGGTTTCCGGCACAATTGGCGAAGTACTTGCTGTGGAAATGATGAAAGCGGGTGCGAATGACTATGTCATGAAGGATAACTTAAATCGATTGCCAGAAGCAGTGCGTCGAGAACTTCGGGATGCACAGGTGCGGGCGGAACGCAAACAAGCTCAAAAGCTGCTACGAACATTAGCTTCTAATATACCCGGCATGATTTACAGCTTTGTTCAGCATTCTGATGGTTCTACTGCCTTTGATTACGTCAGTTTTGGTTGTCTGGATCTTTTAGAGTTAACGCCAGA
Organism: Nostoc desertorum CM1-VF14; assembly: GCA_019359245.1. Lineage (GTDB taxonomy): Bacteria > Cyanobacteriota > Cyanobacteriia > Cyanobacteriales > Nostocaceae > Nostoc > Nostoc desertorum. Next base: position 242,237 of record JAHHHR010000005.1, read on the forward strand.
TCAAATTTTAGAAAATCCCTCTCTTTGCTTTGAACAAATTCATCTTGATGATCGTCCAGGATATTATGCAGCAGGCAAGGAGAGCGCTCAAACCTTAAAACCATTCTCTCACGAGTGGCGATTAGTTACACCCTCCGGCAAACTCAAGTGGGTACAGGCAAGCGCTCGTCCAGAATGTCGAGAAAATGAAGAGATTGTTTGGTATGGTGTTTTATTAGATGTGAGCGAACGACAAGCTGCGCTGCGCGATCGCAAACAAGCACAAGAGTTAATTATCCACAACGCTTTACACGATCCTTTGACGGATTTACCAAATCGCACACTTTTGGTAGAGCGGCTAGAATTAGCTATTAACCGAGCTAAACGACTAGAAAATTATCGTTATGCCGTCTTGTTTCTAGACTTAGACAGATTTAAAGTGATCAATGACAGTCTAGGACACCTAGCTGGAGATGAACTGTTAAAGAATACTGCTCACAAGCTAAAAACTCATCTGCGGGACGTTGATTTAGTCGCTCGAATCGGTGGTGACGAATTCGTAGTTTTGCTGGAAGATATTCCTGATATTGAAAAAGCTATTCAAATTACTGAGCGTATCCTTGCAGATTTTCAGACACCGTTGATACTTAATGATGCTGAGGTAGTGGTCAGTACAAGCATCGGTATTGTTTTAGGAACAAACAGCTACTCTCAAGCCTCTGATTTACTCCGAGATGCCGATATTGCTATGTATCGAGCCAAAGCTCAAAAGGCAAATTCATACAAAATTTTTGATGTCAAAATGCACACTCAAGCCGTAAATAGGCTAACTCTAGAAACCGATATTCGTAAAGCTATCGAAAGAGAAGAGTTTATTATATATTATCAGCCAATTGTTGACATCCTTGACGATGCTTACGGCGAACAAAGTGCAGGTCGGCTGATTGGATTTGAAGCATTGCTGCGCTGGCAACACCCGACTCGTGGGTTAGTTTTACCGAATGAATTTGTCTCTATCGCGGAAGAAACTGGGCTGATTGTGCAACTTGATAGTTGGGTACTCTACAAAGCTTGTCAACAACTAGCAAACTGGAAAACAAAGTTCGCTACTCGCTTTCCAATCAAGATTAGTATTAACCTTTCTGCTCAAGATATTCGCCAAGGTAGCTTAATCGAAGACATCGATCAAATACTAGCTCAAACAAATTTAGAAGGTGACTGCATAACTCTAGAAATTACTGAAAGTATGCTAATTGAGAATATTAGTAATACAATTGATTTATTAAGCCAATTAAAATCTAAAAAAATTCAGATTAGTATTGATGACTTTGGTACTGGTTATTCATCGCTCAATTATCTTCATCGTTTACCTGCTGATAATTTGAAGATTGATCGCTCTTTTGTGAGTCAGATGCAACAAGGAAACCGCAATTATCAGGTGGTTAATACTATCATTGCTTTAAGCAATCAACTTGGATTAGCTGTTGTTGCAGAAGGTATAGAAACGCCTCAGCAACTTCAATGGTTACAGCAACTTGGATGCGAATTGGGCCAAGGATACCTATTTTCTAAACCCCTAACCCACCAGGCAGCAGAAGCACTTCTGGCAAGTAAAACTTTGTATTTATGCTCTGATTATTGCAGCTAAATAATAAACAACTAGCATATTAGTAGATTTTATGCAATAAATTTTTTGACCAACTTGGGTTACTGCATTTCTGGCAATTGAGTATTTATGATCAGCAAATCAATAATTATGGATATAAAATATTCATGATAAATTATAGCTTTACGTACTATATAAGTTAATAATTAGCCTCTAGCAAAAGAGGTTTTTAAAAATAAAATAAATCTATCTATAGATAAATTACCAAAATTTGCAAACTAGCTTAGGTTATGTACAGCCTCTGCAATAAGTATTGGTTGTTCTCAGACATTTTCATGCCCCACATTCATTATTCCCGGTTACTACATTATGGCAATGTTGTATTAATTGTCGCACTTGCATTAGTGCTAATGCTGATGCTAGACCCCTGGTTAAGCATGAGTGGAAGTCCTTTTTTGCTGTTTTTTAGCGCTGTGATAGTGAGTGGTTGGTATGGTGGTTTGAAGTCAGGGCTGTTAGCAACTTGCTTGTCTGCGTTACTGAGCAATTACTTTTTTCTCCCCCCAGCTTATGAGTTGAGTTTTGACCTACCCAATTTTGTGCGGATTGGGTTGTTTACATTACAAGGGTTACTCTCTAGTATCTTATGTGAGGCATTAAAGACTGCTAAAAGCCGGGCTGATGGAAATCTACAAAAGCTGAGAGTTAGTGAAGAGCGATTTAGATTAGGGTTAAGTAGTTCAGATATCGTGATCTTTCAGCAGGATCGCAATTTGCGATATCAGTGGATTCATAATCCTCAAGGTCTAGATACTGCTGAGGAAATGTTAGGTAAGTCTGATGATGACTTATTTCCAGCTTTAGTAGCAGAGCAATTGAGAGCAATTAAGCTAAAGGTAATAGAAACTGGTGTTTCAACACGTAAAGAGGTTTATCTAACAATTTGTGGAGAAGACCGCTATTATGATTTGCTGATTGAACCGCTAAGAAATGCAGACAATAGCATTCAGGGTATTACCTGTGCAGGCGTGAATATTACAGAGCGCAAGCAGGCTGAAGAAAGGCTTCGCTATATAGCCCAAATTAGTAGTTTTCTCTCCACTTCGCTAGATTACGAAGAAACCTTAGAACAAATCGCCAAAATCTCAGTTCCCCAATTAGCTGATTGGTGTAGCGTTGATATTTTAAATGAAGATAATTCCATTCGCCGCTTACCCATTGCCTATGCAGACCCATCTAAAGCAGAGTTGGCGCGTAAACTTCAGCAGTATGTGCCAGATTACAAAGGTGCAAGTGCAATTACTAGAGTACTGCAAACCGGGCAAAGCGAATTAATCTCAGAGGTATCTGACTCGCTATTAGTGGCAAGTACTCAGAATCAGCAACACTTGGAACTTGTTCGGCAATTGGGGATGAAGTCTGTAATGATTGTGCCGTTAATCACACAAGGTCGAGTCCTCGGCACTATTAGCTTTGTCACCGCAGAATCAAACCGTCGTTACGATCGCACTGACCTAACTTTAGCAACAGATATTAGCCATCGTGCTGCCTTAGCAGTGGAAAATGCCCGACTTTATGGAGATATCCACCAGACTTTAGTTCATTATGCCGAATCTCTATCTCTTCTAGATGCGCTCTTAGAAGTTGCTCCCGTTGCCGTATGCTTTTTGGATCGGGAACTGCGATATATCCGAATTAATCAAGTTTTTGCTGACATTAATGGTTTGACCATAGAAGAACATCTAGGGCGCAAATTTGGCGAAGTGTTGCCAGCGATGGCGGTTGAGTTTGAGCTACACTTACAGCGCGTGTTGAATACTGGAGAACCCCTGCTGAATGTAGAAATCAGTGGTAAGACAAGGGAACAACCAGAACGTTACGGCCACTGGCTGGGCAATTATTACCCGGTCAACAACGCAATGGGCGAAACGGTAGGAATCGGGATTATTTTGGCAGATGTGACAGCAGCAAAGCAAACAGAAGTTGCCTTGCGAGAAAGCGAAGAAAGGTTCCGGGCAATGTTCAACCAGGCAGCTGTGGGCATTACTCTGGTAGCGTTGGATGGACAATTTATTCAGGTTAATCCTGCCCTCTGTGAGATTACAGGATACAGCCATGAAGAATTAATTCAAATAAACTTTCAAGATATTACCCACCATGACGACGTAGAAATTGATTGGGAAAATGCTCGGCAAGTTTTAGCAAAAGAAATTAGTGGTTATTCCCTAGAGAAGCGCTACATCCGCAAAGATGGTTCCATTCTTTGGGTAAACCTAACTTCATCAGCAGTTTGGGATGCTAACGGACTTCCAAAGTATGCATTAGGTATTGTTGAAGATATTAGCGATCGCAAACGAGTTGAAACCACACAACAGTTTTTAGTCGAAGCCAGCACCTTACTCGCTGCCTCATTAGATTATGAAATCACCTTAGAAAGTGTGGCTAATTTAGCAGTTCCTACCTTAGCTGACTGGTGTATTGTAGATGTTTTCCAGGAAGATTGGTCAAGTAAACAAATTGCGATCGCAATTGCCGATCCCACAAAGCTAAATATTTTAGACGAAATCCGACGGCGTTATCGACCCAAAGCCAGAGCCAAACAGCTTTTACAGCAGCTAAAACTAGGAATATCTGCCTTTTACTCCGAATTATCTGACTCCAATCTTGTACAGATGGCTCAAGATGAGGAACACCTGCAATTACTGCGAAGCCTGGGTATTTGTTCTTTAATGGTGATTCCAGTCCGTTCCCGTGGGCAATTATTTGGGGCAATATCTTTTTTCACAGCCGAGTCAGGCCGGCACTACAAACAAACAGACCTGGCCTTAGCAGAGGATATTGCTCGTCGGGCTGCAACAGCCATCGATAACGCCAGACTATATCAAGAAACTCAACAGGCAAAACAGGCAGCTGAAAGGTCAGTCAATCGCACGGTACTTTTACAAAGAATAACTGCTGCCCTCTCGGAAGCACTAACTCCCCAACAGGTGGCTGATGTAGTTGTGAACCAAGGAATTGCTGCCTTGCAAGCCACTGCTGGTTCTGTTGTCTTAGTTACTGAAGGAGGTACTACCCTAAAAGTTGTGCAAGCAATTGGCTATCCACAATCACTTATAAATGCTTGGGCAAGTTTTCCCATCACTGCACCTAACCAGATAGCGGAAACAGTCAGAACTAAGCAGCCGATTTTTGTAGAAAATTTAGCAGCCATGATTGCAAAATATCCCAACCTAGCAGATGTTGTGGCTCTCACGGAGAATAATGCCTGGGCTTGCATTCCATTGATAGCAGAAGGCAAAGTAATCGGGGCATTAGGATTAAGCTTTGCCACTGAACAAGTATTTAATGAAGAAGACCAGGGATTTATGTTGACACTGGGACAGCAGTGTGGTCAAGCGATCGCCCGCGCTCAACTTTACGAAGCTGAAAAGACTGCCAGGGCGCAAGCCGAGACAGCCAACCGCATTAAAGATGAATTCCTCGCTGTTCTTTCCCATGAACTTAGAACTCCCCTGAATCCGATTTTAGGATGGGCAAAGTTACTCAGAACCCGCAAGTTTGACGAAGCCACTAGAGTGCGGGCATTGGAAACAATAGAGCGCAATGCCAAGTTACAAACTCAACTTATTGGAGATTTACTTGATGTTTCGCGGATTTTACAAGGTAAAGTCAGGTTAAATCTCTATGCAGTGGATTTGAAAGTAGCGATCGCATCTGCGCTAGAAACGGTGCGTTTAGCAGCAGAAGCCAAGTCAATTGAAATTAAAACGGTGCTAAGTCCTGATATTGGCAAAGTTCTGGGTGATGGCGATCGCTTGCAACAAGTAATGTGGAATCTCCTCTCTAATGCCGTTAAATTTACACCCACAGAGGGATTTGTAGAAGTCCGCTTAGAACAAGTTGGGTTAGATGCTCAAATCCAGGTGATTGATACAGGTAAGGGAATCATCCCGGAATTTTTGCCCTACGTCTTTGATTACTTTCGGCAAGCAGATGCTAAGACAACCAGAGTATTTGGCGGATTGGGATTGGGACTAGCAATTGTACGTCATCTAGTAGAACTTCACGGTGGTACAGTTCAGGCAGAGAGTCTAGGAGAAGGACAGGGGGCTACCTTTACAGTCAGACTACCTTTGCTCAAAAATTCTGAGTTACGAGTTGAGAGTACTGAGGCTTCTCAACCAGAACTCAACACTGAAGACACATTACTTTCTGGAGTGCAAATCCTGCTTGTAGACGATCAAGCTGATGTGCGAGAGTTTTTTAGCTTTGCGCTAGAACAATATGGCGCAACTGTAACAGTAGCCGAATCAGCAAGTGAAGCGCTGGAAATACTAATGCAATCAAAGCCAGATATCCTGTTAAGCGATATTGGAATGCCCTTAATGGATGGCTATATGCTGCTGCGCGAGGTAAGAAAATTACCACCAGATCAAAACGGGCAAATTCCTGCGATCGCATTGACTGCTTATGCTGGAGAAATCAACTACAACCAAGCAATGGCAGCAGGATTTCAAAAACACCTACCTAAACCCGTCGATCCATCAGAATTAGCTAGTGCGATCGTTAATCTTATCGGGCAGAATCAATCTTGAAGCAGACAGGAGGAATTGTTCAAAGAAGAGGAAAAGGGGCAGGGGAGAAAGATAGATACTGAAATTCTCCTGCAAGAAGGGTTTCAAAGCAAGTAAATTTATTTACGCCCAAAAGCAAAAAGATTTATTTCTAGCAAAAAGTGCCACGAGAAATAATGTGTCAAAAGTTTCAGAGCAAATAAATTTATTTATGGGGTTTTCCTCCTGCCCCCCTGCCTCTTCAGTCAACCAATGGGGCGATTACCAGGATTGACTGCATGAATATATTCACTACCCGATTGCGGTCTTCCTCGTTTATAACAAGCTTCTTCTGGTTTACCCCATCCTAGCTGCAAAATCATTTCCAAAAAGCTAGAATTTTCCCACTTGCACAAACTTGCCCATTCTGTTATTTGAACAATTCTCTCTACATCAGATGTGACAATTTGTTGGTACTGTTTATTATTATTGAAACTCAAGTATAAATCCATCCCTATCGAGACTTCATACCAAAATTCTACAATAGAATTTTTAGCACTTTTTAATATTTCTAAGTCACTAGCGAGGGCTATTAACTCGCTGTCTACTTCGGGATAGTTCAAGTTTTTACCTTTGACTGTTACCTCCCGCCAGACAATACCTGAAACTTGATTTTCTCTCTGATAATTATGAATTGCGGTTTTGAAATCTTGATAGGCAGTGAACTGTTGCAGCCCATCAGTTATGAGAAACTGGTCAATTACAGGATTGCCAGATACTGGTATTTCTAATTTGAGGCGTTTCCCCTTAAGGCAGGCTTGGCGTTCATCTGCCAAAATTTTAATTAGATCCTGGGCAGTGTAAACCTTTGACATCAGAATACGCTCTAGTTAGTCATTGGTCATTAGTCATTAGTCATTTTTTACAGACTATAGACTATGAATTAACTTTTTAATCTGTTAAGACAGATATTTAAATATTATGCTTTGGTATCGGCAGAAATATAGTAACAGATAGCACGAAAAATTAGGGTAGACCAATTTGGCCTACCCCATAACTTACTTAGCTAACTCACTACTGAACTCATTGAAAGCTCGCCGCTTTAGCTGTGCTGTTTCCGTGCGCTGGGACAAATCAAAGATTTTGCGAAATTGATCGTCTATGTCTTCAAAAGGTACTTGACCTTTTTTATTCAAAACTACCTCACCTGATTTATTAAACACCACGACTTGAGGAACACCCCCAGAATAGTAATATCCTGGTTCTGTAGGTTCGTAGGTCTGTTTGAGGGGGATAGCATCTACATTAATAGGCATAATTTCTGCTACCCGACCATAGAATTCCTGCACCCGTGAAATGGAAATGGCATATCTTTTAGAATCGCTGCTGTCATCTAAATAAAAGGCCAAAAATATGGGTTTATGTTCTGCTAAAGCCTGTGCCAGCGTCTGTCTGGGAGGAACCAATGAACCATTGCCAGCATAAACAACAAAAATGTTGCCATCATATAAATCATTATCGAGACCAGCATATGCAGGTTGCATACTTATAATGAAAAGACTTATAACCAACAACAGGCATTTGGACAACCACCTTTGCCAGCCAGTAATTTGTTTATGTAAAAAAAGAAACTTTGTGCTATTCATCAAAAGGAACCTTGCAAGCTACTACTTGTCGTGAGTTTGTGCTGAATTCGGCAAACTGGGCTGGATATGTAATTACACCCGCGCACTATTTTTTAAGATAACGCCTACTGAGATTATCTCTCGGAAGGGGGGAGTTGGGAGTGGGGAGGCAGGGGACAAGGGGACAAGGGGACAAGGGGACAAGGGGACAAGGGGACAAGGGGGTAAGGGGACAAGGGGACATGGGGACATGGGGGCAAGGGGACATGGGGACAAGGGGATGGGAAAAGAATCTATCAAGAGTCATGAAGATTTAGAGGTTTATCAACTGGCGTTCTCCGCAGCAATGAAAATCTTTGAAATCTCGAAAAAATTTCCTGTTGAGGAGCGATATTCCTTAACTGACCAAATTCGCAGATCATCTCGCTCCGTGTGTGCTAATTTAGCTGAGGCTTGGCGTAAGCGAAGATATAAGGCAGCCTTTGTGGCTAAACTGAATGATTGTGAAGCAGAGGCGGCAGAAACTCAAGTCTGGCTAAAGTTTGCTGTTAAATGTAATTATTTAGATTTAGAACAAGGCCGAGAATTGTATGGACTTTATAACCGAGTCCTTGGAGGATTGGTGAGCATGATTAATAACCCTTCTGTTTGGGTAATTCGGCAATAAAGCATAGTTCCCTTGTCCCCTTGTCCCCTTGCCCCCCTGCCCCTCATTTCCTGCAACTTGATTTTGAGGCTGGCTTTTTAAGTCAGGATTCGCTAAACTCACGCATATTAAATTTGCAATTAAATACTTTCAATTAGCAACTGCCAGAAGACTAGGGTATAGATGTGGGAAACAAAATACAATTCATAGATAGGCTGCGATTAGGTTTCGCAGTGTCAGTGGCAAAAAGTGTGACGTTTATAGTGCGATCGCTCCGTCTGGGTGCTGCTAGTGTATTACCAGGCTCGATTGCTCGTCGCATTGAACCCCGAATTTTACAATTACTGAGTCAGCAAGTTAAAAACGGGGTGATTTTAATTGCTGGTACAAACGGCAAAACCACTACAGCGCTGCTTTTATGCACAATACTAGAACGCAAGGGTTTTCGCGTCACTCATAATTCTACAGGTGCAAATCTGGAAAATGGCTTGATGACGGCGCTGTTAGAAAGCACCAACTTACTAGGTGCGTTAAATACTGATTACGCCATTTTAGAAGTGGATGAAAATATTGTACCAAGAGTATTAGCACCACTCCAGCCACAAATAATTCTCTGTTTAAACTTGTTCCGCGACCAACTCGATAGGTACGGCGAAGTAGATACAATTAGTAAGCGTTGGACAAAAGTTATTTCTACGCTACCAGCAGAAACAGTGGTAATTCCCAATGCTGATGACCCAACTTTATCTAACCTCGGTCAGCAGTTACCACAACGGGTGTTATTCTTCGGCTTGAATGAACCAGAACATTATTTAGAAGCAATTCCTCACGCCGTTGATTCTATTTATTGTCCCAAATGTGGACATTCCCTAGATTACAAAGGTGTTTATTTGTCTCATTTGGGAGATTTTACTTGTCCCCAGTGTGGTTTTAGTAAAAGTAAACCGACTTTAGAAAGTAGTGAATGGTCGCAAATTCTAGTTGGCTTATACAACAAATATAATACTTTAGCTGCTGCTACTGCCGCTATTGAGTTAGGAGTAGATGAAGCAACAATTAGAGATACTATTAATACTTTCCAAGCTGCTTTTGGTCGTGCAGAAGATTTAGTAATTAACGGTAAACGCGTACGGATATTGTTATCAAAAAACCCTGTAGGAACGAATGAAACCATTCGCGTAGTTACTCAAAGCACAGATAAAACCACACTGCTAGTATTGAACGATCGCACGCCCGATGGCACTGATGTATCCTGGATTTGGGATGTGGATACTGAAAAATTAGTCGAACGTGGCGGGACTTTAGTAGTAAGTGGCGATCGCGTCTACGATATGGCGCTACGTCTACGTTACAGCCAAAAGTCCCCTGAGAGTAACTTAAATTTGATTGTGGAAGAAGATTTGCGACAAGCGATCGCTACTGCATTAGAGCATACACCAGAGAATGAAACTTTGCATATTCTACCCACCTACTCAGCGATGCTAGAAGTGCGAGAAGTTCTAACTGGTCGTAAAATTCTTTAAATTTGTCATTAGTCATTGGTCATTTGTGATCGTCCCATTCCCAAAATTTATGAGTTCTCAAAATTTGGAATTAACAATTGGTTGGTTATACCCGACGCTAATGAGTACTTATGGCGATCGCGGTAATGTAATTACTATAGAACGTCGCGCCGAGTGGCGGGGATACGATGTTAAAGTATTACCCCTCGATCAAAATGCCACAGCCGCAGATATTAAAACTGTAGATGTAATCGTTGGTGGTGGCGCACAAGATCGTCAGCAAGAAATTGTCATGCGTGATTTGCAAGGCGCAAAAGCTGATGCAATGCGCGAAAAAATCGAAAATGGAACACCGGGAGTCTTTACTTGTGGTTCCCCCCAATTACTCGGACATTATTATGAACCAGGCTTAGGGCAACGGATTGATGGTTTAGGAATACTCGATTTAGTTTCCGTCCATCCTGGTGAAAATACTAAGCGCTGTATTGGTAACTTGGTAATTGAAGTGACAGCTTCACGTCTGGCGCGAGATTTAAAAGAGATGACGGGTAGCACACCATATTTGGTAGGCTTTGAAAATCACGGCGGACGCACCAAACTGGGGAAAGTGGAAGCATTGGGGCGCGTGGTGTACGGTTTGGGAAATAATGGTGAAGATGGAACAGAAGGAGCATTTTATCAAAATGCGATCGCTACTTATTCCCACGGTCCTTTATTACCGAAAAATCCCTTTGTCGCCGATTGGTTAATTCAAACAGCGCTGCGGCTAAAGTATCAGCAGGAAATTACCTTAAAACCTTTTGACGATAGCCTCGCTGCACAAGCAAGAGAAGCGATGTTTAAGCGATTGAAAGTTAGTTTACCAGGTGCTGCGGCAGCGAAAGTTTAACCTCAGTTCGCTGATTAAGCCTCTCTCCGTGTCGGGGAGAGGTTTGGAGAGGGGTCAAATTTGACATAAAGAGGGCAAAGTATGACTCAAGCCTTAGCCAAACAAGTAACATTTGATGAATTTATCGCCTGGTATCCCGAATCTTCAGACAGGCATTATGAACTGCATGATGGGGTAATTGTTGAAATGCCTAAGCCAACAGGGAAGCACTCAGAGATAGCCGGGTTTATCAATGGTTCTTTGTTTATTGAAATCACCCGTTTGTCCATCCCTTCCTTTATCCCTAAAGAATGCGTCATCAAGTCACTTAACACTGATTCAGGTTATGAACCAGATGTCATCGTTGTTGATAGACAAGCTCTCAACAACGAACCACGCTGGAAAAAAGAATCTATCATCACGCGGGGTAGTTCTGTCAAGTTGGTTGTAGAAGTTGTTTCAACTAACTGGAGTGATGATTATGCTTTGAAGCTAGAAGATTACGAGTCTTTGGGAATTCCTGAATATTGGATTGTAGACTATCTAGGTTTAGGTGGTAGGCGGTTTATTGGCAATCCTAAACAACCAACTATCTCGATTTACCAATTAATTGAAGGTGAGTATCAAGTTAGGCAATTTAGAGGAAATGACCGCATTCAATCGCCAGCGTTCCCAGAGTTGAATTTAACTGTTGAACAGATTTTTCGGGCTGGAGAAGTCGCGTAATTTAGGTGGCTAATGTTTAAATTTTTATCTGACCCATCAAAGACTCATCCGCGAGTATCAAAGACTCGTCCACGAGTATCAAAGACTCGTCCGCGAGTATCGAAGACTCATTCACGAGTATCAAAGACTTATTAACGGAGTTCCGGGCCTCATTAATGAGTATCAAAGACTCGTTGACAAGCCAATCTGAACCATTAGTAATGATAAATTCTTTTTAGATTCAGTAAAAATTATTAGGACTCGTGTAGTACTACACAGAATAGTAAATTGCTTTGATATCTTGTAGCATTCTTAATTAACACCCACCTCTGCCTGAAACTCGAATTTCCTTTCTCATAGCCAAAGTCCACTCAATGTGGACTAGAACCCAAGTCTGGAAAGAATTTAGCCCTCTTAAGAGGACTTTCGCTACAGCCAGAGGTTTCTAACCTGTGGCGGTTGTTGGGATTAGTGCAAAAGATTAATAGTTGCGAAATTGTCCAGCGAATCAGGGGCATTACATATAACTTTCATTAACAGGTGAACCTCAGCATGGCAAATATGCCTCAACGTTATCTTGAAAAAATCCAAAAAGCGAAAGAGAAACAGCTTAAAGAATTAGACTTAAGCAATGATCGGCGTACTAATGACGAGGAAAAATTAACAGAGATTCCTGCTGAGGTGTTTGAACTGGAATGGTTGGAGGTTTTAAATTTAAGCTTCAACCAATTAACGACACTGCCAGAAGCGATCGCCCGCCTGCAACAACTCACTTCCCTGAATTTATTCAACACCCAATTAACGACACTGCCAGAAGAGATCGCCAGTCTCCAACAACTCACCACCCTGGATTTACGCTACAACCAATTAACGACACTGCCAGAAGCGATCACCCGCCTGCAACAACTCACTTCCCTAGATTTAAGCAGCAACCAATTAACGACGCTGCCAGAAGCGATCACCCGCCTGCAACAACTCACTTCCCTGAATTTAAGCAGCAACAAATTAACGACGCTGCCAGAAGCGATCACCCGCCTGAAACAACTCACTTCCCTGAATTTAAGCAGCAACAAATTAACGACGCTGCCAGAAGCGATCGCCCGCCTGCAAAAACTCACTTCCCTGGATTTAAGCAGCAACAAATTAACGACGCTGCCAGAAGCGATCGCCCGCCTGCAACAACTCACTTCCCTGAATTTATTCAACACCCAATTAACGACACTGCCAGAAGCGATCACCCGCCTGCAACAACTCACTTCCCTGGATTTCAGCTTCAACTATTTAAGGACGCTGCCAGAAGCGATCATCCGCCTGCAACAACTCACCTCCCTAGATTTAAGCCGCAACAAATTAACGACGCTGCCAGAAGCGATCGTCCGCCTGCAACAACTCACCTCCCTAGATTTAAGCGGCAACCAATTAACGACGCTGCCAGAAGCGATCGTCCGCCTGCAACAACTCACCTCCCTAGATTTAAGCGGCAACCAATTAACGACGCTGCCAGAAGCGATCGCCCGCCTGCAACAACTCACTTACCTGAATTTAAGCAGCAACTATTTAACGACGCTGCCAGAAGCGATCGCCCGCCTGCAACAACTCACTTACCTGAATTTAAGCAGCAACTATTTAACGACGCTGCCAGAAGCGATCGTCCGCCTGCAACAACTCACCTCCCTAGATTTAAGCGGCAACCAATTAACGACGCTGCCAGAAGCGATCGCCCGCCTGCAACAACTCACCTCCCTGGATTTAAGCCGCAACCAATTAACGACGCTGCCAGAAGCGATCGCCCGCCTGCAACAACTCACCTCCCTGGATTTAAGCCGCAACCAATTAACGACGCTGCCAGAAGCGATCGCCCGCCTGCAACAACTCACCTCCCTAGATTTAAGCCGCAACCCTATCGAAAATCCGCCACCAGAAATTGTTGCAAACGGTATTAAGGCAATTCAGAGTTATTTTCGACAACTGCAAGCAGAAGGCACAGATTATATATGTGAAGCAATGTTACTCATTATCGGCGAAGGCGGAGCAGGGAAAACAACACTGGCGAAAAAGATTGAAGATCCAAGTTATCAACTCCGAAAGGAAGAATCTACCAAGGGAATTGAGGTTATCCAGTGGCGTTTTTCAATGGAAAATGGGCGAGAATTTCGAGTCAACATCTGGGACTTTGGGGGACAAGAGATTTACCATGCTACTCACCAGTTTTTCCTTACCAACCGTTCACTCTATGCCCTAGTAGCAGATAATCGCAAGGAAGATACCAATTTCCACTATTGGCTGAATGTGGTGGAACTGTTCAGCGATAACAGTCCGCTACTGATCATCAAAAATGAGAAGCTAAAACATCCTTGGGAGATTAATGAACCCCAGTTGCGGGAGCAGTTTGCTAATTTGAAGGAGATTTTACCAACCAACCTTGCTAACAACAGAGGTTTAGAACAAATTTTACAAAAAATCAAGCATTATGTTCAAAACCTGCCCCATATTGGCAGTCCGCTCCCAAAAACCTGGGTTAGAGTCCGGGAAGCTTTAGAGAGTGACAAACACAATTACATCGGCTTGGATGAATATCTGAATATCTGCCAAAAAAATGGGTTCACGGAAAGAAATGACAAGTTGCAGTTGAGCAGCTATCTGCACGATTTGGGAGTATGCTTGCACTTCCAGCAAGACCCACTTTTGAACAAGACTGTCATCCTCAAACCCAAGTGGGGAACTGATGCAGTCTACAAAGTGCTGGATAATGAAGAAGTGATTCGCAAGCTGGGCAATTTCACCCGATCTGATTTGGCAAACATCTGGTGTGAAGACGAATACGCCACTATGCATGATGAACTTTTACGCCTGATGATCAACTTCAAGCTGTGCTACGAAATTCCTAGAAGCCAAGGAAGGTATATTGCTCCACAACTGCTATCTCCCGATCAACCCTCCTATCAATGGAATGAAACCAATAACCTGATACTGCGTTACACTTACGAGTTCATGCCCAAGGGCATCATCACCCAGTTAATTGTCCTCATGCATGAGTTGATTAATGAACAACAATGTATCTGGAAAAGTGGTCTTGTTCTGAGCAAAGACGAAACCAAGGCAGAGGTGATTGAATATTACGGTAAGCGGGAGATTAAAATTCGAGTCTCAGGTCGTCACAAAAGAGATTTGATGACCATAGTTACACATGAACTCGATAAAATTCATGATTCCTACAAGCGACTAAAGTACAACAAGTTAATTCCCTGTAATTGTGTTACTTGCAAAGATAGCCAAGAGCCACATTTTTATAAGCTTGAAAATTTAAGAAATCGCCTTGCTAAACAAAAATATGATGTTGAATGTGATATTAGCTATGAAAAAGCGAATGTTTTGAGTTTAATTGATGATGTGATAGATAGGGATAAAAAGAGGTTGCTTGTGGAGCAGTTAGGGGTTGAAGTTTTCATCAGCTATAGTCATCAAGATCAGGAATGGCTTACCAAACTTCAGAAACACCTCAAACCAATAATTCGCAACCAAAATCTGCTTGTGTGGGACGATACCAAAATCCAAGCTGGTGCTGAGTGGAGTAAAGAAATTGAAAATGCTTTAGCAGCAGCAAAAGTAGCAGTATTGTTGGTTAGCCCTAACTTTCTAGCATCAGACTTTATTCACGAGAATGAGTTACCCCCATTATTGAATGCGGCACAAGCTAAAGGACTCACGATTATTTGGATACCGTTAAGTTTTAGCAGCTATGAAGAAACAGAAATTGAAAAGTATCAATCAGCGCACCCTCCCAATCAACCTTTAGACAGCCTGAACCCAGCACAAGAGAATAAAGCTTGGGTGGACATCTGTAAGAAGATCAAAGCAGCAGCAATCCCTCAGTAAAAGATAGAAAAGGTTTTCTCTCGGTAGTGATGTGTGAAAACGGTGTCTTTGCTCTTAGATGCAAGGTTTGTCTTGATTAGGGATGCTGAAAGCAAAGTTTTTTGGTGTGCAAGCGATCGCACCACCACAACATCTTACTGCTCTTCACCTTTCTCCTGAAGGAGCGATCGCCAATCTTCAATCGCCTTTTCTGTCCACAGCCAATTTTTAGCTAATTGGTCTACCTGGAAATTGACCGGATCAGACTTTAGAACCATTTGCCGCAGCTTGATCGCTTCATTCAGATATTGTGTCTGCTTACCGCTAGATTGAGTAAGTGCAGATTTATACAGCCCGAGAGCTAAACCAGCATAAGAAGTTAAAGCATCTTGAGGGACTGCGGTATTTGTGGATGTTGCGGCGCTAAAGTCTGAGTTCTGATCTTTGAGAGCTAAATTTAAAGCCTTGAACCAAGAGTCATTAGCTCGATTCAGATTGCCTTCCGTATAGTAGGCAAATCCCAAAGCATTATTATACAAAAGCGATTCTGGGTTAGCTTTTGCAGCAGTTTCCCAGTAACGGCGGGCATCATCGACGCTATAGTTATTGTTTCCACCTTGGATAGACTGCCACGCTAATCGTCCCTTGTAAAAGTTCACAGATGGATTGTCAGCTTGTTTACTTGGAATCAGTTTAAGAGCAGTTTCAGCCGCAGTTAGTGCGCCACGATTGAGTAGTTCTTCTACAGCCAATAACCCACTTTGCAAGTCGCCCTGACTCAACTTTTCCGTGGCTGTAGCAGTAACAATTCCAGTCTCTGCTATTTCTAAGTCGATATTTTGCTGCTTTTGAATGGGTAGAGACTGGGTAGGAATTCCTGGTATATTAGGCAGACTTACCTGCTGGGGTCGATTTTGCCACCACCAATTTAAAGCGATCGCAGCTGCTAACGCACTAACACCCACAATACCCACAATTGGCCATAGCTTGCGGCGACGGGTACGAGGTCTTGATGGGGCTGGTTGTGATGCTTGCGGCGGGCTACGCCTACGCAAAAAATCAGCAGAATTTTGCCGATTTCCTTCTAAGTTCCCAGGAGTTGAAGGTGGTGGTGCTGGGGGTTCTCCCCACAAATCTCCTCCCTCTTGTAAAGAAGTCATTTCCTCCGAAGCCTGTCTTTGCTCAAGACTATTTTCGGAAATTTCTTGATCCAGTTCAATTGGAGCTTTCTGGTTATCTAGTTGACGAAACAAATCCGAAACTATAGCAGAATCTTCTGCATAGCTTGGGTCATCATACTCAATTTCATCAACAAGATCGCCCCAAGTATCTTCACCTAGCCAATCCAACCCAGAATCACGTGCCAAACCAGAAGGGATCATTTCCTCCATCCCTAAAGGTATATCAGGATCATCTGCCATAGCAGAGTACATCCCCGAAGCTGCCCTTAAAGGCGAATTATATTGCTTGAGCGACTCCGCACTTTCGGATAACTCAGTTTCCTGGCTCAAGAAACCGTCAAATTCTGGCTGGAGATACAAAATCGGTAATGCCCAGTACATCTGGTGAGAACCATAGGCAGAAATTAATCCTTGGCGCACCCGGCTGACACACAAATCTACTGGATATCCCTGGCTCAAGTTGCGGTAAAACAATTGTGTGAGCGTCAACGCTACTTCATCAGGAATCCGTTCTGACATAGCCAAAACGCTTCTAATTCCGCGCTTCACCAGGCTTTCTGCCAAGTTTCGTTCGCCAGTATCTCCAGAAGGATCGGATGCAGCTGTGTACGCCCCCAAGCAGGAGTTAAACACTGCCATTTGGATATTATTGTTGACGAGCAAACCAGCTAGATCGTCCCCAGTCAAGATTTCTGTTAAGCCAGTTCTGCGACTAGCAAGATAAATTTCTCCGCCATTGGAACCTAAGTTACTATGACCAGAATAGTGGAGAACGTGGTATCTGCCTTGTTCTAGGGCTTGTGTCAGTTCTTCCCGCCCTGGTTGGTCTAATACAGTGAGTTCAATTTGTGGGAAACGATTGTTACCTTCAGCAAGCCGTGGTATGCGGTGAAGTTCTGCTTGCAGTTTGATAGCTTCCTGTTTCTGTAAGTCAAGGCGGACTTGATCTGAAGGGGAAGCAATTACCATCAGTACTTTCACACCACCTTGTTGTTGTAGTGTGGGCATATTTTGCCGCAAAGGCGAAGCCCCTAAAATTCCACTTTGGAAGCGAGAAAAAGCGACATAAGGACCAGTGGCCAGAGGGCGATCGCCTGCGTGCATCACTTCCCAAGGCAGACGAGCTAACCTAGTGTCTTTTAGCCCCAAGCGCAAGCGTAGTACTTGTTGATGGTTCTGGGCAATACCTTGGGCAGTAATCCAACTATCTCTGAGAGTACCTTGAAATAGAGCGTTATAAAATTGTTGACCTAACGCCACCAAATTAACAGAGTTTCTGGCGATATCGCTTTCATGCCCACCAGAGGCGAATGGATCTCCTTGCAACACCGACTTCAACGGATCATTCATCAAATGCCCAGCAGCCATCAACCAATCAGCTACAGGCCAAGTCACTAATTCTTCTGCCAAAGGTACCCCAGGCGCGACTTGTTCCGTCCGCACCAAGTAGTCATTTTGCCCTACAGGAGTTACCGAAATGTGGAATTCCTGGGTCACAGTTTCTCCTGTCCGCCTCCTAAATCTGGTTTGAAACGCGAAAGTTTCAAGTCGATTTTTCGCTCCCTCTGATAACTTAGATGCATCCCACCCCTGAATGTTTCTGATTCTAGTTCTTTTGCTTATTCTGCCTTTACAACTTTATCCGGATCGGATTACTTGGGACTAGAACATTTAATTGGTAGATGCACCTTGATCTTCAACTCCCCTAGCTGGCTAACACCCACTGGGGGTTTTTTTATTTTGGCAAACAACAGGAACTTATGACGCAGATATTCTCTACCAGAAAATAGTGCTTAACCCTAGAATACTTGATTAGTAGATTATATGTCCCTTGATTTTTAACTCCCCTAATTCAGGGAATATCCACTCTTGTTTTTTTGACACAAGAAAATAATCAATTTTCTCAGAAATTTATCCGGAGCATGGTGGTTAAATCTAGAACAATTAATTGGTAGATGCACCCTGATAACTAGCTCCCCTGGTTGGCTAACGCCCGCTGGGGGGTTTTTTATTACTTAACAAGCACAAAACTTACGCACTCAAAGCCTGAAACCTATATCTAAAAGCCTACGCCAGTTGCTTCTTTTGTTCAAAGAGGCTCTTGCTAGCCAGCTTTAAGAGTCCGGGAACCCTTGACGGTTGATTACTCCTTCACACTACGCTAATGGTAGTTCCTACCTTACGGGAGCAAAACAAGTTGGGTGTTACTCGCCCAAAGGACAGTAGACGCTTTTACATCGCTAACACTAACAGCAAGTCACTGGCTACCCTGAAAAGGCAAATCTAAAAACCCTCTTATAAGAAGATTGGGAAATCTCTTATGCGTAAGTCCTACAACAATAATCGTTGACACACCCATTATTTAAGGCAGCGCACCAGTAATTTAATTGGCAATCCTGTCCTGATAACTAACCCCTCTGAGGTTTTTCTGTGATAAACAAACAGTAACAAATTCAATCTCTGTTAATTTATCCGGTAGCAACCCATTTATTTTAGAAGAGATTATTGGTAGATGCACCCTGATAACTCACTCCCCTAGTTGGCTAAAACCCACTGGGGGTTTTTTTATTTACAATTACCATCAACCCTGATTCTGATGATTTTCTCCGGAAGATACTGGTTGCCCCTAGAAAAGATAACTGGTAGATGCACCCTGATAACTCACTCCCCTAGTTAGGTTAACACCAACTGGGGTTTTTTTATTTTAAAAAATAACTGACCTTTGTTCAAATTTATCCGGAGTATGGTGTTGAACCTAAGAACATTTAATTGGTAGATGCACCCTGATAACTAACTCCCCTGGTTGGCTAACACTCAACTGGGGGTTTTTTTGTCTACTAGACGCGTAGGGACTTGTCTTTATACATCTCCCACCCTAGACTTTGCTACCCAAATAACTGGAGTGCAGCATTATTCTTGTTGCTACTGCTGGTAGACCTTGAGTATCTTTCTATTGCCAGGATACAGCATAACTTGATCACGCCATCCCTGAATCGCTTTCTTTTTATTATGAGCTAGAGATGCCACACCAAAATGATTGCTATGATATTTAATCATATTCTTAATTTTTTTTCTACATTTTAATTATCCTGCCAGCAATCATCCTCTCAAATTGATATCAGAGCTTACTCGCCAACTAGATAAGCTGATACGCGCCTAAATTGTATAAACACTCTTTACCGTCGTTAACTGTTAACTGTTGACCGTTAACGGTCATCAGCCATCAGTCATCAGTCATCGGTCATTAGCCTTCATGTAAATGTTCAAGTTAAATGCGTAACAGCTTAGTATTTCTCGTTAAGAGCCTCAGCCTCCCAAAAAATCGCCTTCCCTGCTAGAAACAGAGAAGGAGGAAAACCTACTGGATAAGGATTTAAGACTTAAGTTGACACGAATCACCAACTGTATGGTAATATTTCATGGCATTATGCTAAAAAACTTTGCCTAGAATCAAAGAGTCGTCAACCCATGAGTTTAGCTGTAATTAAGTTCTCTTCAGAAGAGTGCGGCATTTGCCACAAAATGTCTTTTTATGACAAAAAGGTGGCAGAAGAACTGGGTTTAGAATTTATCGATGTAAAAATGCAGGATACGGCTGCTTACCGCAAGTATCGCAAGATTTTATTAACTCAATATCCCGATAAATCAGAAATGGGATGGCCTACTTACATCATCTGCAATTCTCCAGAGGGGGAATTTGAGATTGTGGGTGAGGTAAAAGGAGGTCATCCCAAAGGGGAGTTCAGAAGCCGTCTTCAAGAGGTTCTGAATCCCACTGCTAATCAGAACTAATTACGTCAAAAGATTTAACCTCCAGGACAGGGCCAATCATGGCAGTTGTCATGATATCTTCACGCACCTGCCCTTTAACTTTTGCTTTTTGTCCGGCTTTGAGTAAGTCTTTGTCAGCCCCTCTGAGGATTTCGTAAGTAACGCCCTCTTCTGTAACTAACGCCCATGCGCCTGTACCAATATCGCGGCGTTGGATGGTTCCTGTAAGTGTAATGCTCATAAAGAGTGCTGAGTTGTGAGTGCTGAGTGGGGGAGTAGGGAGTGGGGAAATAGGGAGTGGGGAAATAGGGAGTTAGGAGTTATTAATAATTCTTCCCATTCCCCATTTATGCTGTTTTTTCTTCGTTCTTCAATGCTAAACGAGCAAGTCCATAACAAACTAGGGCATTGGCGATGAGGAAGAGGCGTGCTATGTTACTACTTCCCAAACCCCAAACTGCTGGGTCGTAAAACGCACTTACTGTCAAGCACGCTGCTACACCTAAGGTTGAACCAATGGCAAACCATTTCCAACTAGGATGTCCCAGCAGCAATGCCATTAACACAATAGGAATCAGTACGCTAGCAAACAGGGGATTCAACGCGTCGGTTCCCTGGAGGGTATTGCCTAGTTCGGGAATTGAACTACCCAAAACCCGGAAAGGCCATTGGGGAAGATCAAAAATATAGATTCCTTTGAGGAAGAATAACCCGGAACTGCCAGCGATTAGCCCACTAGATAAAGACCAACTCCAAGTGAAGGGGAAGTAAACTCTTAAAAACCAAGCCAGCAGATAAGAACCAACTACCATTAAAATCTTGGGTAACAATGCTACCGCGCCACCATCAATCCAAAAGCCGGGGTTAAGATAGCCGTTATCCCGTAACCATCGAAAGAAATCTGGGAAACTGATTTGTCCGCCAAAGGCTAGTTTGACTGCTGCTTCTGCATTGAGTTGCCCAGCGCCATAATAGTTCAAACCATCATCCTGGATAACTCGCGCCGACTGCTTGAGAACTTTTAACACTTCATCTGGTTCTTTAACACCAGCAGCCTTGATTAATGCCGCAACACCAGCAACATGGGGAGCAGCCATGCTTGTACCCTGGAAGCCCAGAAATACACCTTCGCCTTTTTCGTCGATAGTTTCTTGGAGAATCTTACCAGCTTCACTACCACCAGGAGCAGAAATATCTACCCCAGCACCAAAGTTAGAATAGGGCGCTCTTTCACCATCTGGACCAGTTGCCGAAACGCCAATGACGTAGGGATAGCGGGCTGGATAGCTTGCCCCATTGGCGTTTTCATTTCCTGCTGCGGCAATGATAACTACACCTTTTCTATGGGCATACTCGATCGCTTCTTTCATCAACTTGCTTTCACCGCCACCACCTAAGCTCATATTAATCACATCTGCGCCTTTATCAGCAGCAAATTTAATCGCTTCGGCAATATCGGCAACAGTACCGCCACCATAGGAACTGAGAACCTTCAGCGGCATCAGACTGGCTTCGTAAGCAATTCCAGCGACCCCATATTTGTTATTTGTAGCTTGAGCAATAGTTCCGGCAACATGGGTACCGTGGCCATTATCGTCTTTGGCTTCTTCTCGGTCGTTAACAAAATCATAGCCTTTGACGAATTTTGTCTCATACAAATCCCGCACCTTAGTAATACCAGTGTCAATCACTGCCACTTTGATGCCACTGCCTTTGGTTTGACTCCATGCGCCTTCAATACCGATTTTGTGCAAGTTCCATTGCTTGCTGTAATATTGGTCATTAGGTCCAATTAATGAGGGACTTGCTTCTTCATCTTCTTGGGGTCGCAAAAATTCTGCTAACCAAGCGGCTTCACCTGGTTGTGGAATCTTATTGTAGATATAGTTTGGTTCAATAAATTCTGTAGCTTGGGCAAACTGAGATTTTCTTAGTTCTTGGAGCCGTTGACGATCGCCCTTGATAATATAAATATTATCTTTTTTGGAAAACTTGTTGTCTAATTGGGGTGTAACGTTATATTGTTTGGCGATCGCTTGCAGATTCTGTTCCACCACTGATAATGGAATATCTTCCCGAAAATCAAGCAAAATCGTCTCAAACTCTCCTTTGGCTGCCAATCCCTGAAAATTCAGGAAACCAAATATGGCAGATCCCAGCCCAATGACAAACAAGCACAATAATATAAGTTTTCTCATATTAACTCATCACCGCTTTTTGCCAGTTTGCTCACTACCATAACCTATCTCCATCCTTTAATGGTGGATTTTGCACTTTTAGTTACAAGTTTCACTCAGGAATTTTTTAAACGATGGAACGTGGTCTTTTGTGGTTGCCCTTATTAGTAATGTTTTTTTGGTTGGCTTGGCAAGGCTCGAAGGAGTATCAAAAAGTTGAAGCCTATCGCGCTTGGGCAGAGCAATTTGAACGGGCTAAGTACGATATTTATGCTGTATTAGGTCAAAAAGGCAACAATCTAACTTGGGGAAAACCAACGCCTAAAGGGCCTGTTAAACTAGAAACATTTTCTTTGCTTGATGTCAGAGAAATATATCTTTTAGTAGATGACAAAAAAGTAGATTTAGAAAATCTACCGGAGAAAGGTCGTTCTATAGAGTTGGAATTTTTATTTTCCGAATCTACTGGTTCAGTGCGAGTTCCGTTTACAGAAATCCCTTTAGCAGCAGAATGGGGTAAGTTTTTGCAGGGGGCGTTAGAAAGTGTGCGATCGCAAGAGAATCAATAGTTGTATCAAAAATTCAAGTAATCTTCATTTTAGGATACTGAAAAGTCAAAGATGTAATCCGCACATTAGCTGTACTATAGTCGAAACCGGTTAAAGCCAGTTAAAGTATTGATAACAAGCATCAAATAGTGGATTTAAGCAACACTAAGGGTAAAGTACATTTTTTAGGGTTGCAAAATATTCTCCTTTTTTGTGCCTTTACCAGACTAATGGTAGTTTTTGAACACAACCCCTTAACAAAAATAAGGTGTAGGAAACCGCAGCAAAGAATTTAGTTGCTTAATACTAAATCTTCTTTGTTCAGTTATTCCCCTACACCTGCTCTACAGAAACTTGGTTTTCAAAAGACAAAACTAAATAGTGATAAAAGTAGAAGGTTGAGCCGAAAGTATACTTGCAGTGATATTATCCAACTTCGCCAACACCTGATTGTCAGAACTATTCATAATGAAGGCTTGAGTTCCTTGTTGCTGTATCAACAATTGACCAAACACCAGACCACCTGACAAAGCGAGCTTGTCCGTACCCACTTGAAAATCAGTAATGGTGTCCGTGTCCTGAGCAGAAGCCAATACAAAGGTGTCAGCGCCATAACCCCCTGTAAGTACATCTATGCCTGCGTTTCCATAAAGCCAATCATCGCTTGCGCCTCCCAATAGTTGGTCATCGCCGATACCACCAAATAACGTATCGTTACCGTTATCACCCGAAAGTCTGTCATTGCCGCTATCGCCATACAGCCGATCGTTACCATCATTGCCCCAGAGAGTATCATTTG
>JAHHHR010000124.1 GCA_019359245.1 Nostoc desertorum CM1-VF14
AACGTACTCGTTGGCGATCGCACCAACATCGATTAGGAGGCTCCGGTGCTTGTACCACTCAACACATTAGAATCCCTAAAATTATTTTACAAAAATGGCTATAAGCGTGCCAAATGACCCACTAGTTCGGGGTGGGGAAAATAACCAAGCCTTTGAAAGGATTTTAGCATGACCATAAAACTAAGAAATCCTTCGTGGCTCTTAGTTTTGGACTTTGCAAACTTGATTTATTCGATTTGTGGGGTATAAAGCTCTGCAAGCTCTTTTGGGTTAGGAAATTGTTTGAATTTAGGATATGCAGTACGGTCAATTAAGGTCATTTAGGTGATATTCGCAACATAAAAAATGCCCAAAATAACTAGATAACGGTTGATCCCTCACTGTTCAACCCCATAGTATTTTATATTCTTTTGGATACAGATAATTAATTGAATTAATTTCAGCACTTTTAATCAAAAAAGTGCTGTTGATGGAGATGATAAATAGGCAATAAATGTTGCTTCTAACTGTCTGGGCTTATCAGAATATTTAAAGCATGACGTGCAGCTGATTCTGCTTTTTGTGAAGTAACTTTCTGATAACGTAAAGTGGTTTGAATACTTTCATGTCCCATAAGTGAGCGTAACTCTTCTATACTGATTAATCCTACCCGTTCGGTAGCATAAGTGTGACGTAAATCATGGATGCGTACACCGTTTAATTCGGGATATGTGCTAGTGATTTTTCGCCAATAGTCGTGCAATGTATAGTAGCTAATTCTACTGACTTTGAGAGTGACTGGATGTTGTGCTGTAAAGAGTGCGTTGATATTTTGATGGCGTGAGTACTGGAAATATTGAGCTAGGGATTCGGCTACATCATCACTATAAAAGCACCAACGCTGCTTGTTTCCTTTTCCCAATACCTGAAATTTTTGATTTTTGATATCTAGGTCTGATAAATTCAGGGCTAAAAGCTCTCCAATTCTACATCCTGTGCGATGCAATAAATGAATTATTGCAGACATCCGCAGGTCATCTTTGGTTACTTTGTAGAGTATATTTAGCTGTTCTGGTGTTAGGTATTTTATTGTATCGTCACTTTTATGTTCGCCTTTTTCTCGTTGTGGAGGACGCTGTTTTAATCCCCGAATTGGGTTGGATTTTATATACCCTTGCTCAACTGCAAAGTTAAATAGGCTTTGCAGTATTGCTTGATGCTTATGGTGGCTTGTGTATTTTAAATGTGAGAGTGTATCTAGATACTCAACTAATGTTTGCTTACTGATAATTTCGACTGACCAACTTCCATACTCTGCTAGTAAGCTCAAGAGAGTTATTTCGTAGGTTTTGATGGTACTGGGTGCTAGCCCAGTCCGTTCTAAAAATTTGACGGCAACGGTGGCTAATGTGACAGCTTGCTTCACTGAAAAAAAGTGTGTTTTTAGCAAGGTAATTTATTCATAAATTATATATCTTTAGGTAAGAGTATTGACAGCATTTTATGGATACTTTTAAGACACCAAAACATGGAGAATCCCTAGCTGACTATGTTTTGCGGATCAGGAAGGGACTGAATTTAACTCAGTTTGAGTTAGCCGATGCTGCTGGTATTCATTCTCGATCTGTGGGGAAGATTGAACGGGGACTGACGATGAAACTCAGTCATAAAACTCTTAGCGGTCTTGCCTTGGCTTTGTCCGTGCCGGTTGAGTATTTGCAGGCTGTTGTTAGGGGGGAAGAGGTTGTGGCAATGCCAGCGATTAAGTTTTGTCCCCAATGCTGGAATCCTGGGGGTGCTGCTGACCCGATGTGGGGGAATGTTAGGGCTAAGTTTTGTTATCTGTGCGGTACGCAGTTGCGGGCTAGTTGTCGGAATTGTGGTGAGTTGGTGGTGTCCTTGAGGTATAAATTTTGTCCACTATGTGGAAAGCCTTATAAGGATGGAAGTGGAAATCGCTGAAAGCTAGATATAGCAATGCTTTCCAGTCCATCTTGCAGGTTTTTACACGTATCTCGGCTCAATATCTGATACAACTCGATCGCTGTAGCTCCCCCAATCACCCCTTCAGGTGATAGTTGCTCAAAACGACGATTTTTTCTTCTCTGCATACAAACGCGAAAGTGAGAAGTTGATTTCTCTTGCGTAGCGATCACTGCCCTTGAGGAATCGGCCCGCCTTTGCCATTGCCCTTCGTAAAAGGGTTTCTACAGCCTGTAATTGTTGCTTGAGGTCTTGTGGACTGTGGAAGACATAATCGCAACAGTAAGATGAGGCCTCAAGTGTGTATCACGATATCTAAAATTCTTAATTCTGGTTTGTAGAGGTAAGCACTTGTTCAGGAATAACCAGAGGCAACCCCTCATCGGAATACAACCACTTGTTTCTCGCTTACTTGGGAAAATTTTTAATTATATTTTAATATTTCTATTGGTTGATGCTTTCAAACGCTCACAGCCTTTTATCCCTATGGATGCAAATTAGCAATCTTTATTTAAGTATCTCTAGTTCCGGGGAAAAGGATACGCCTATGAATCTGCTTCTGCTGTTATGATGTATGGGAGAAGAACCTTTGGCTTAACTCGTATTGTCGCTATCACTACACCGGACAATTATGGTTCAGCAAAGCTGCTCAAAAAACTAGGACTAAGCTTTGAGCGAATGATTAAACTGTCTGATGATAGTAAGAGTGTTAATTTGTTTATTTCTGATGTCTAACAATTGCGGTGCAGCCGATTGAAGAAAGCCGCTCGTGCTGAGTTCGAGTTCTTAGCAACCTCTGATTGCAGTCGTTATGCCACGAATCTCAGTTACCGTCGTAAGCATTTCACAAGCTCATCAATGATTGCAATTGTGTGTCTGAACTATCTTCCAATTCTTGAAGAATTGGGATAGTTGATCTTCTAACGCTTCAGTAGTGTGAATAAGATTAGACTCTTGAGCTGTTTTTAGCTTCATGGCAAGGCCATCTGGCAGCCAAAAAGCTAGCTAAATGGCTGAAATTCTTCACTTTACATTTGACGATTTTGGACTATGAGTCATACTAAAAAAAGGCTCATAATTTCAGCAATCGCTAACTATATTTCCAAGTAGCCATTTGGCTAAAGAGATAGTTGAAAGTGGGTTGACATTATTGGTGAAAAATTATTAGTAGAGAGGTGAACCCGCATTTCTCACAAGCTCATGAAGCTTATAAGTAATAAGTAATGAGTAATAAGTAATGAGTAATAAGTAATGAGTAATAAGTAATAAGTTAAGAATTTTACTCATTACTCCTTACTCACTACTCATTACTCCTCCATTCGAGGTGTGGTGAGAAATCCGGGGTGAAGTCATGAACCAGTCTCATGAGGAAGACAAAAATAAATTCTTTTCCCCTCGTGGTCGCTACTACGGACAAGTTAAACCAGAAAACTTAGTGTTTAACGCTAACTTGCAAGAATTTGCTCAAAAAGTTGGCATGATCACCAGTTTAGAAAGCAATGGTAAGCTTGACCCAGAAGATGCTTATCAGCAAATTAAGGGACTTTGGAAACAGTTAAAGCATAGTAAGAAGGAACTGCGAATTGGTGAGGAGCCATCGGCAACAGCCTGAAGTTATTCTAACTTTGGGGTAATCACCTCAAACTCATTGCGCCTGAGTGATACTAGAATATTTTCCTCGTCTGAATCTACAAGAATTAAGCCAGCGTATGCTTGATTCACCATCTGAGTGTGGCTCTCGACCACAAACAACCCCAACTTTTCCAGTAACATAGAAAGGATTTAGAATCAAAACTGTGTCTCCTATTTGAGCAGGGTCTGGGGTCTGCAATAGCTCTCCTAAAGGTGTTAGCTCTGAAAAATGGACTTATACAAGTGAAAAGCTCTGTTGTATAACCTTATCTTAACCAATACTTAATTCCTAGCTAATCTTCCTGTTGGTGCTTGTGATGGAATGCTTTGAGGCTAGAGCAGCACTTCACAAGGGGATGCACGTTAACGTTAAAAATCAAATTCTCTGACTATCATCAGATAACCCGCAGTAAGCTGTTAAGCATATAAGAAAGCACATTGAGATCCCAAGGGGCAGGGGCAGCTGACTTTTCACGTTATGTGGAAAAGTCAGAGGGTGTGGGATGTGGGGTGTGGGGTGTAGTAAGACTTTCTTCTTTTCCCTACACCCTACACCCAACCCCCTACCCCCTGTCTTGACAAAGGTTTTAGGACTTGCCGTGAAAAGTCAGAGGGGCAGGGAGCAAGGGAGAGGGTTTACAGCTTTTATTACCATGAAAATGGTGCAATTTAAATGACGATTAGCTTAAGACAATGCCTTACTCTGTGATTTGCCTCCACAGCCTGCGAGCAGCGGGAGCTGTGCGAAGACAACGCAATCGCTAACTTGGGGTGGTGGAAGGCTATGGTCAAGATTTACAGTAGTTATACAGAGGTATGAATAGATACTATTTTATAAACTAAATGCTGGTAAATCAAGCATTGGTTATTATATACTCTGCTAAGTGAATAACTCGGTAGAGTATTTTTGTGAGAGTGCGTCTACTGTAAGCGATCATCTCATCCCTGTGTGGAGTTGAAGAGGCGATGATGGTATGCCGCAACGACTGGTCACATAGCCAGATGGTAAGTAATGCAGATATGATATTCAAGAAAAAGTAGTGCCAGTGTACTATAAGGCTGGTAACATAGTATTTTACTAAGCACCAGTTAGCCTAACTTTCTAATGCTTTACTCTGCTTCCAAGTGAGAAAAATTATTCACGTAGATATGAACGCCTTCTACAGAAATGGTTGAATTTTTATCTCTAGAGTCTGTCGTCTCGAACAGCTCACTGATATTGGTAGACGCCTTTGGTGTATTCTGGGGGGGAGAAGCCGTTGGCTTGTTACCAGGTGCCCTTGCAACTTTCCAAAAAATAAAAGAGCAGAACACAACTATCATAATTGTGTCTAATTCAACACGTTTGACTGCTCGTGAAGTATCAAAATATTCTAAAGCAGGTCTTTATTTAGGGGAGCATTACGACCTATTTGTTTCTTCCGGACAGATCACACGAGATGCGATTGTTTCATGTCGTCTACCTTTTTCAACGCCAAGATATAAGTATTGGCTGTATGGTGATCGTCATCCTCAACATGGGTTGCCGTCGCAAGAGTTATTTGAGAACAGCTTGTTTTCTGTCACTTCTTCGATAGAAGACGCTGACTTCATATATTGTGGCATTCCCCACAAAAATGGTTGTGATCAAGAATCTGTAGATCCCTTCCGGGAAAAAATTGAAGCATTGGTCAAAACTGGTCTGGTTATGCTTATAGCTAATCCCGATAAAACCGCTTTGGAGGGTCGTCCATCTCGACCTGTAGTCAGACAAGGGTCTATTGGTGCTCTTTATCAAGAAGCTGGGGGAAAGGTTTGTTATTTTGGGAAACCTTATCCTTTAATCTTTGAATACATTCAGAAGTGGGCAGTTAAACATCTAGGGTTGGAAGCATGGAAAGATGCCATGATTATTGGGGACAATTGTGAGACAGATATTTGTGGTGGGAATCAAGCTGGTATAAACACTGCACTTATCACAGATACTGGAGTTGCTACTGAACCAATCTTGACTTTAGGAATAGAGAAATTTTTGGCATCTCTTCCTATGGAGAATCGTCCAAAATTTCTGGTCTCTTCGTTCAGTACTGGAGTTTAGTGGGCCATGAACTTGTAGTACAGCACCACAAAGTTTGCTACAGCCTTCTCCCCCCTCACCGCCATCCACTCCCCACTGAAAACATAAAAGCCCTCGCCTGCCACAGCGTACCACCAGAAATCCCCCTGCTTCCCAGTAGTCCTTCACCACTCCAGGTTGCCACTGCCGGGAGACGGGATTGTGGACTTGTACTGGAGTTCCGATCATTACATCTGCGATCGCCTGAACCTGTCTTCGTACCCTTTGGAGAAGGCTTAAGAAGAGCTTCTGGCCGCCCCCCGCCCTCACCCTGCCCGATTAACAACCGCCCTCCACAGCCTACGATTGCTCCTTGGGGTGATGGTGTATTTATGTTTAACCAGATTTTGACAACCATTGGTTAACACGCATTCAGCCAAGGGTGTTGCATTAGGCTTGGTTGATTGCGTAGCAAAAATCAGGTTCATGGAAGCCCCGATTTTCCCGAATCGACATTCGAGCTAGCATCGCTGCCACAGCTCAACAAGAAGAACGCTGTGTACTCACAGGTCAACTAATTCAATCCCAAAAACCGATGTTGCTAGGGCTGACCTGGAATGGCGATATGGTTGCTTTGAGTGTCGAGAGTTTGGCTGGATAGTTTTATATTCAGGCAATGCAGTTGAGTTATTTTTGCTAAATAACTCAACTTACTTAAACTCCTACTTCTGATGTTGGCGGGAGATTATCAAAACTACGTTTACCGAAAATAGCC
This sequence comes from Nostoc desertorum CM1-VF14, assembly GCA_019359245.1. Classification (GTDB taxonomy): domain Bacteria; phylum Cyanobacteriota; class Cyanobacteriia; order Cyanobacteriales; family Nostocaceae; genus Nostoc; species Nostoc desertorum. The sequence continues at coordinate 6,405 of JAHHHR010000124.1, forward strand.
AATCTACAATGGAAAGACTTTGGCAACTTCAATAAAATAACGGAACATTAATGCCTTTAGAAACTTTTCTAAAGGTGTTAGTAGTACTGTAGAACTATTGCAGATGACCTATCTATACCGTACCCAAGTTTCAGCTTCCTGCCAAAGTTTGTGCAAAAAGAACTCAGTGTGATGGCTCATGGTGGTGAAAAACACACCTATAGCATCCTTAGAACTATCTAATAGCCAAGAACCCCGCAAAGTGACTTCTATATATTCGGCATCGCAGACACAAAGAGTAACAATCCCTGTGTCATCTCTTTTTACCTCAGCCTTAAGCACTTCTAGCCCTGGTAAATCAGCAGGAAGCAAAAAAGAGGCGGTGCTAGGTTGAATTGATAAACTTTGCCCAACTCGCAGGCCCAAAATCACTCGCTGGACCACCCATTCTTCTAGCGAGAGAGTAAGACATTCTAAATAAAAGCTGCTTTGAGTGTAAGTTAATTTCAGCATTTCTTATGCTCTCCTGTTATTCCAAGCTTGCTTGCATATCTATCCGAAGCTGTTCGGCAAAAGAAATCGGGGGGTCGATTGGTACTTTTGGCTTTGTACGCAATTGCATACCAGCTTCAAACAGGGTACGTAAACGCATTCGCGTAGCGTCTCCAAGAGTTGCGGTTTGTCACCAAACATAGCTTTTATGAGAGTTACATCTCTGACAAGGTATGACTACCTTATAAAGAACCCCCGCTTCAAATTTTCGGGGAAGCGGGGGTTAAAATTAACCGAAAAGTTTTCTTGTTAAATCAGGTACTAATTTATTAAACACATAATATTTGATACACAACAATCCCCCACCAGGGATATTTATTATTAATAAATATTGGTTATTTAAGAATTATCTGTTATTAACAGTTAAGGCAACATCAAATAAGCTTTATATAACAAGTTAATTGCTTCATACTAAATTATCAATTTGTGACAGCAGTCTCAAGATTTTTGGTTATTTTTGCATAAAGCACAAAAATCTAGCTGAAGAGTATTACATAACAAGCTTTTATATAAACCAAGGGACAACGCTTAAAAGTTCCCTATTTTATTTTTCGCAGTCGTAAGTTATAGCCGCTCCTGCGTTCATCAAGCAAGTAAGGCATCACCGAGTAACAGTCAAATCCGATTATGGTAGAAAATTTTGAGGCTACACAATCTTCAGACCAGAGAACAGAGATAGATATTATCTTTAAAGGATTAACAATACTTATAGTTGATGACGACAAAAATCACCTGAGTTTAATAAGCTATTTTTTTTGTAGATATGGAATTAATGTAATGTTGGCAGATAATGCCTCGTTAGCATTTGAACTAATTCAACAACACGCAGTGGATCTTTTAATTTGTGACATTGCAATGCCTGGAAAAGACGGCTATTGGTTAATACAGAAAATTAGGTCACTACCACTCTCATCAATTAGAGAAATCCCGGCAATTGCTTTAAGTGGCGTTTCTTTTGAGGAATACTATGAAGCAAACGTGAGTCAAATTTCAAAACATTTAGTTTTTTAATGAAGTAATAGGCAAGGTAAACCAAAATGTAGTACCTTCATCAGGAATGCTTTCAGCATTGATAGTACCTTTGTGAGCCTCTACAATTTGACGGCATAAATAAAGACCTAGTTTATCTATATTATGGCGACCCCGCCCCTGAATCAAACCATTAAAAAGCATTTCTTTGCCTAAATAAGGAATCTCTAAGCCATTAGCTCGCACTAGTATTTTGATTGTCTCAAATTCTGCTAATCTTACCTCAAGAGTAATTTCCTGATTTAGCTTACTAAGTTCTACAGTATTATTAAGTAGGTTCTGGACAACTTGTTGAATCTCTAATGGCTTACCATACGCAATCGGTAATGAATCAGGAATTTTATATTTAATTGTACACTTTTGTTGAAAAATAGTAGCAACGTGAGAGGTAGCCTGGATAAAAATGTTTTTCCAATCAAGAATTTCGTACTTGAGATTTTTATTAGCTTCAGTTTTATAGCGAGATATATTTAAAAGAGCTTCAACTAATCTCAAAAGGTCTTCGTTAGCTTGGTAACAGTCTTCTAGTACATCTACGTAACTGTTGTTTACAGAACCAAAAGCTCCACCTAACATAGCGTACAGAGTGTTACGATTAGCTAGTATGGGAGTACGTAAATCGTGGTCAAGAGCAGAAATTAGATATTCAATTTGTTGGTGTTGAGTAGCAGTGATACTTTCTAGCTTGCATAAATAAAGTTTTAATTCCAGTTGAGTCACAACTTGACGGCTTAACGTCTGCAATGCTTGTATTTGTTCTGAACTCAATTGTCGTGGTACACGGTCTACAACACATAGTGTTCCTAAAGTGTATCCTTGCGGTGTGATCAATGACGCACCAGCATAAAATCGAATATAAGGATCGGAAGCAACTAATGGGTTGGTAGCAAAACGTTCGTCAAGCAGTGTATCTGAAATAATCAAAGGATTATGGGGCTGTAAAATTGCGTGGGTACAGAATGCCAGTTCACGCGAGGTTGATTGAATGTCTAATCCAACTTTTGATTTGAACCACTGACGGGATTCATCAATGAAGCTGATTAAAGCTATGGGAGCGCCACAAATTTGTGCTGCTAAACGAGTCAGGTCATCGAAGGCAGCTTCAGGGGGAGTGTCTAGAATCTTGTATTGGCGTAGGGTTTGGATTCTTACGGTTTCATTTTGAGGCAGTACGGCTTTCATCTATAAAACAATTATTAAATAGAATTTAGTGCAAAAAGGCGGTATAAATAGCAAAGAATTGCTAATTACTACCAGAATAAATTTAGTAATTTATTATATTCGCAAAGTTCTAATCTGTAAAAATTTAAATATATGCAAACTAGGGCGTGTCATCAATTAAGCCAGATAACTCTTATAAAGAACCCCCGGTTCAAGTTTTTGGGGAAGCGGGGGTTAGAATTAACCGAAAAGTTTTCTTGTTAAATCAGCTACTAATTCATTAAATACATAATATTTGATATATAACAATCCCCCCAGCAGGGATATTTATTATTAATAAATATTGGTTGTTTAAGAATTAACTGTTATTAACAGTTAAGGCAACACCAAATGGGAGCATCTCACCTTTGCAAATATAGGTGTAAGTGAGGGAAGATAGTTACACTCTTTGACACAAGTAGCAAGTGCAACTACTATGACCCAGCAATTCCAAATTCAAATTTTGACAACAGTTACAGTTTAGCTTGAGGATAAAGGAGTATATCTTCAAGGGCATCGAAATGGAGCCGATGACACTAAGTTTTGGAGTAATGCTGGGATTTCTCCAACGAGCTATTGCGGAAATCAAAGACCCAAGGCTTGCCAGTAACGCGACTCGCTACAGCATCAAAGATACAGTTCTGGGAGCATTTTCAGTATTTTTCATGCAATGTGAGTCGTTTTTGGAACATCAGCGTCAGATGCACAGTCGTCATGGGCAAGATAATGCTCAAAGCTTGTTTGGTTTGAGACAAATTCCGACGACACCTCAAATTCGGAATATTCTGGACAAGTTGGCAGCCAAGGAATTATTTCGGGTGTTCACCTGGGTTTACCAATCATTGCAGAGGGATGGGTACTTAAAGCCTTATCAGTGTTTGGGTGGACATCTGTTGGTGACTTTAGACGGCACTCAGTATTTTAGTTCTGAGACTATTCACTGTGAGTGTTGTTCGAGTCGCACCCATAAAAACGGCACTGTGACTTACTTTCATAGTGCAATTCTGCCCGTAATTGTAGCACCAGGTCAGCCCCAGGTGATTTCCTTAGCCCCTGAGTTCATCACCCCTCAAGATGGGTCCCAAAAACAAGATTCGGAAGTGGCAGCAGCCAAACGATGGATAAATAACTATGCCTCAGAATTCAAAAATCAACCCGTCACGCTTTTGGGAGATGACCTATATAGTCGTCAACCAATGGTTGAACATTGCTTAGAATCTAGGATGAATTTCATCTTCACTTGTCTGCCAGAATCCCATACCGCACTCTATGACTGGTTGGACTACCTCGACGGCATTGGAGAGGTCAAAACATTAGAAACATTCCAATGGCACAAACGCTCGAAAGAGATTTACCGCTATCGCTACGTCAATCACATTCCCTTGAGAGACACCCAACCCGCCTTAGAAGTCAATTGGTGCGAGCTAACGCTTACCCGTCAGTCTGATGGCAAAGTTCTTTATCAAAATGCCTTTGTCACTCGCCATTCACTTACAGATGAGACTGTTCCGTTGGTAGTTAGTGCGGGCAGAAGTCGCTGGAAGACGGAAAATGATTTCCATAATGTCCTCAAGACCAAGGGTTATCATCTGGAACACAATTTTGGACACGGGCAACACCATTTAGCCTCTCTCTTGCTCACCCTCAATCTCTTGGCCTTTCTCTTCCACACCGTTTTGCACTTGATTGATAAATCCTACCAAAAAATTCGCTTGCAGCGCGGCACTCGCAAAGGTTTCTTTCAAGATATCCTCAGCCTCACCAAGTATTTGCTGTTTGACAGTTGGCAGCATTTGATTGACTTCATGCTCAACGACTCTCCACGCTCTCTGGCGACTGATTCCTCTTAAATTTTTGAATTTGGAATTGCTGCCAATTTCTGGTTGCTATTGCCAGTAGGCTCAAAGTATGTGTACGCTCGGTAGATACACCAGCACGGCTTGGTGGAGACGAATTTAAAATCCTGCTTGAGGGAATCCAAGATGTGTCAGAAGCCACTAAGCATAAGTAGTTGAATAAAAACGGACAATCAAGTTAGCACCTGAACGCTCCAGATTTCCGATGCGGATGACGATATCGAGTTCTTCCTTCACGGGGTTAGATCTGCGATCGCTTGAACCTGTCTTCGTACTATCAATTCCTTCATGAATATCAACAGAGCGAACTACTAGTAAGCGCTTGCGGGAGCGCTCGCCGAGGAGCCGGGAGCAAAAGATTTGTGGCATAATAACTTTTAAA
>JAHHHR010000125.1 GCA_019359245.1 Nostoc desertorum CM1-VF14
TAAGCTCATCCATCTTTTGCCAAGTAATACACGGGAGAGGTTTTAGCAGATCCATAATCCTATTGTTTCCTTACCCAGTCTGGCATTAATTCCTCTCACCCTTTAAAAATGAGCGAACGTACAGTCTAAAAAAAGCTATTAACTTGTTTCTTTCTGATTTTAAAGCAATTTCAACGGAATCAAAATACTTTATTTTCCCAGTGTAATTTTCACTAGTAACTAACTCAATGATTAAATCTGTTAATCTCCAGCTTGTATACAATCGATTATGATGTTCAAGCCTAGCTAAATTTAACCAGCCTGAAATATATTTAATATTTATATGCCTTAATTTTAAATCTTCATTTATCTTTTTTAAAGTATATTGAAAGTTTTCCCTTTCTGAAAGCAAGTCATTATGAATTGCAGTTAAATAGTCAAAAACTTCAGGGTAGCTTTTAACAATTTGCTCCATCTTGTTCATTATTTTTGGCACATTAGAAAACAGGAATTTTTCACTAATTTATCATTGACATACAATCTGATTCACGGTATTTGGAAAAGGTAATTTTGAGGGTTTCTCAAGCCCTGATTTTTCCATTAGCTATTTTCGTTAACTTAAAGTTATTGATAATTAGGCTATGGAAAAAGCCACGCTTTTTCTAGGCTTTAGGACTTCCCGTGAAAAGTCAGGCACACAATGCTGTGTAATTTATAACCTACCTTTCATTACACTGCCAACCTACTCGGATGTAGGTAGTTGCACTTATTCAAAGCGGACAGGACATGGCGTCAGGCTTATCGCTAATTTCCTGCTCAGTTAGTTCTGGGACTTCAACTGCGGTAACGGTGATTGTTGCTAACCAATCAAGCAAGCTTTTTCGTCATAAACACGTTGTTCGGGTCATCAATGTATTCTGCAAAGGGGCCTCGGTACTCAAACCCATACTGTGTATACAAGGTTCGTGCTGAAGCGAATTCTGGAATTGCCCCTGTTTCTAAATTCAAGCAATCGTAACCACGCCGTTGGGCTTCTTTAATAATCTGTTCCAGAATCTTTGAGGCGACACCCCTACGTCGGTGAGCCTTTACGGTACGCATTGATTTGATTTCACCACTTCTTGAATCTAATTCTTTCAATGCTCCGCATCCAACCAGTTCTTCGTCATCCCAAGCCGTCCAAAAAGTAATATTAGGCGAACGCAATGCCTCTATATCAAGAGCATGAACGCTTTCGGGTGGGGTAATCTCATGCATATTTTCGAGATGTTCCCTCAGAAGGTCAGCAATATTTTTACCTGTCAAGTCATCTTCACGAATTTGCAATCGGCTTATTTCCTTCATTAACCCCATATTCCTGCTCAATCACACTCAACAGTTTCTCCTCGATAGCAGTCAAATACGGTCGCTTCAGTTCCCCCAAGTGCTTCAGCACAGCACGGGCAGCATCTTCCAAATTCTCATGATTACGTAGTCTGTTAATGCGATCGCTAATCTGCCGCATCTGCTGACATTCTGACTCCAGGTAGTTGAACGGCTTTAAATGGTCAATCCTCACAGTGTACTCGCCATCCCACATTGTGACTGTACAACTGACCTCGCCTACATGGTTAACAATGCACCAGAAGCCTCCTTTACCCCTGAGTTCGGGATTGTCTTTTGCAAGGATTTGGCATACTTCGCCCAAGTGGTAGGTGTTTGGTACTCTGGTTCGCTCCATGATGCGCTGCACCACATCTTTCACAATCCTACCACTTGGAACTTTACCACCCGCTTCCTCTACTGCCTTCTGCCAAGCTTCTCTTTGTACTTCCGGCTCTAAAGAAACCAAAGGACGTACTTGACGTTCATTATTTGGCAGAATTTGTAAACCATTGGTTAACATTTTTGGAGTCTGTAATTCACCCGTAGCTATTTCCTCTTTTTGTAAACCATTGGTTAACAAATTGTCCATGACTGTCGCTGCGGCAATCTTGTAGCTGGCTGCTATCCGCGTGTAACCAAACCTTTGCTTGCAATATTCTTCAAAAGTTTTGTGAGTTGAACGGTACAATTTGCGATCGCGTAATTCCGCCAGCGCCTTTCCCGCATCAAAAAACGCCCGCTCTACCTTCCGTTCAAGATGCAAGCGATCACTAATTTCCTGCTCGGTTAATTCTGAAACTTCGACGGCAGTGACGGTAATTGTTGCTGTAGCTGGGTTTTCTTCTTGGGTCAGGTTATCTGGTGGCGTGTCGTCACTGGATGCGGTAGAGGTGGCTTTCTTGCGCTTACGGGGCAGGTTGTTCATGAATCACTCGTAGTCAAACAGACCAAAAGCAAAGATTGGCAAGCTCTTTAATCGTCATCCGCAGCAATCTCTTTTAAGGTTTCAAGGTTGAGACATTTGGAACGAATTAATCTCTCAATTACTTCTGCTCTAGTTAATTCCATCTGTTCAGCTATAGCATCAACAAGCTCAATCGCTGTTGGAGTCAACATGATTTGAACCCGTTGCTTGCTTTCACCCCATTTTCCTGGCTTAACTCGATAATCTTTTGCCACTAGCGTTTTAACCATATCAATACCTACACATATATTCAACCAGATTTGATTATATACATACTTGACGATGTGTGTATGTGTGTATATGATAAAGATATCAAAAAGCAAAAGACGACCGCCCTCGCCTTGGAAACTTGTGCGCTCGTCTTTTGATCCTTTAACAGGAAATACCATCATGACACATACCATTTACAGCCATCAACAGCTGCAACTGAAATCCATTGCCCGTCTGAAGCAAATCTACAGCGAAATCGGCTGCACAGTCGAAGTAAGCGACAAAGGCTGTAAGGATGCCTGGATTTCGGCCATTGTTAATTATCAGGCAAGCAAGATTCAGAAACTCACCCTTGCTGCCCCCGACGAACAAGCCCTAGCTCAAGCCGAACTCGACAGCTACATCGCTGACCAAGCCCAAGCCGTAGCTCCCGAAACCCTCAGAATAGTCGAAATCTCGTTTTCTGATCACGAATATTACGCTGATGACAAACTGGTAGCCAGCATCAGCTATGACGATGACCACTTAACGCAACGCTGGGTAGTCATGATCAACGATAAAGAAGTATTTCGTGCCAACACTCTAATGCGTTGCGATCGCTTCATCTGCACTCACTATAAAGACGGTACATTACCTGTGCAGGAAGAAGCAGGGGGGCAGGGAGCAGGGAGCAAGGGAGAAGAAATTTCCCCCCTGCACCCCGCACCCTGCTCCTTGTCCTCTTCTACGACCGAAAACCAAATCATGGCGCACATCTTCAACGAGTGCCAGAATTACGGGTTTGAAATTCTCGATGATGGCATTTACAACAACGGCGTAAAACTGGGGCAAGTCGGATGCACTGACCGTAACTGGTGGGTGAAGAGGCGTTATTCAGGTCAGCAGCAGTATTCTAACTCCGTGTTTGATGCTGTGCGCTCATTGTCGATGGTGGATACATCGCTGGCTGAACCAGTTCACAAATACTTGCAAGACCGACCCTTAGAGCAACTGACTACTGAGGAATTACAGCAGCTTTTCAACCATCAAGTGCGATCGCAACTTCAAGAATTAGTCACAGCATAAAGTCTCATGTGGGCAGCAGTGAAAATTGCTGCTCACTTTTAGGTATTTTTTGGGCGTTATTCTCCAAATATTGCCGAAGATTTTTAGGTTATTAATCCCAGGGAAGAAAAGCATGATTGACCACATTAACGCACTTCAAACAAGCTGGTATCTCTCTCCACCTTGGCGTGGAACAATTCCACCTGTTGAGGTGAATTTACTGGAGAGAGTTTATCTGAAAACCACGAGAACATTCGGCTACTGTTGCGGTATGCAATGGAAACATGAGTGCTGGATTTATTCAATTGACTGCCGTAATGAAATACTTCACGCTACACAAAACCAAATTATCGGTACTGGAGAATTAGAAGCCATCACTGTGCAAAAACCTGCCTTCGTTCTGGGCGAAAGAGTAATGCTCTGTTCTCACGATCAGGGAACAAAACAACGGTTGATTTTGGGGATTGGGCTGGTGAATAATTCTTGGTTTTACCTTGTTGAATTGGTGTCGCCAACCTTAACTCAATCACGGACTATATGTAATCGTTTCTCACTGGTTGGTGAAAAAAGTTTGGTGCGAGTAAATGTTTAATTCTCTCTAATCAACAACGAAAAATTATCACCCAATTAAAGTTATGCCACAAATTGAAATCGCCGAGATCATCGAACAAATAAAACAAGAGATTCAAATCGACGCTAATGGTCAGGGCAAGGCCAGTGTTCGGGCAGCAGCTAGATTAGCAAATGTTAATGATGCTGGATTGCTCAGAAGCCTCAAAACTGCTGCTGACATTTCTCGCTCTAAACTGGTTGAAAGGCTTATCTACAAAGGCTTTGAAGGTGCTGATATTTTATCGTGGTCTGAGTCCGGTATTCCCGATGTCGCTGTAGCAACCATACTTCATTATTACGGTTATGAAGCTGGCAAGAGATGTACCACACAAGCAAAATTAGCCTGTGAAGCTTTTGAAAGCATTGGTGTTCGTGCCTGGATTCAAGATTTACTGGGGTGGACTAAACCCGCCACCCAACCACAAGAACAACCCCCTACACCAGCTCTTCCCCCAGTTGAACAGCGATTGCATACTCTTGTCCTGGCCATGAAAACTTTAGCTGAGTTAACTGGTGGCAGACTCAACCCGTACATGGAGCAGCAATTCAAAGACTATGCTGGGAACCTTTTGGCAGAACACAACAGAAAATTGTTAACCCCTTCAGAAGAACGCTGGTTGGGGGTTGTGAACTTTGCAGAGAGCGAACTGGGAAAGAAAGTCCCCCTGAGCGGCACTCACTACCGTGGTCATCTTGGGACATGGGTTCGCACGTTTTACCCACATCTGGGCGATCGCCAAGAAACGCGATTGGTTAATGGTGTTCAACAGCCCATCTATGTCTACGCTTGTCACGACCCGACTGTTGCGGCTGGGTTGACCAAAGCTATAGAAGAGTTCTTCGCTCATCCCAGTCCTGGTGCAGCGCTAAGGCAGGCAGGTGCTTTCGCTAGCAAGAAAGCTGTAGTTACTGCTTGATGGCCATTGGTCATTGGTCATTAGTCATTCATTGGGCATTGGGCATGGGGCATTAGGCATTAGGCATTAGGCATTAGGCATTGGTCAAATAGAGCGATCGCCCAGTAATCAAGAATTAAGACTTTTACAACAAAGACAAATTCCACTTTGATGCACAATTGCAAACTTTGAACCGAATTGAGTTTTAGGAGTATTTATGAAAGTCGTAGTTCAAGTAATTGAAAAAATCATTAGCGAAGCCCACATTCACATTCCTGATGGACTTACAGAAGATGCAATCAGACAGCACATCGTTGGACTTTATAACAGTGGCGAAATAACTCCTGATTTAAACATATTTCAGATTGATTTTGAATCCATCAGCGCAACGATTGTTCAACAATCGCAGGAGGCAGCATGACTGTCACACCATTATTAAAACCCCAGACAGATATTCTTGAAACTGTCACCCGGCATCCTCTGAACTTTTACGAATCCCCATCATGGTTCACAACTGAATTACTACGCTATGTTCCGTTATCTGGTGTGATTGGTGAACCCTGCGTAGGGATGGGCGCGATCGCTTCTTTACTCAGAGTGTGGCCCTACACCAAGCAAATGTGGACGAACGATATTGATTCACATAAACCGGCTGATTACCATTTGGATACAACACTATCCGAGTCATGGGATTCTTTACCAGAGTGCGATTGGATCTGCACCAATCCGCCATATTCGGAGTTCGCATCCCCAATTATCAAGAATGCTTACCGTAAAGCCCGTGTGGGTGTCGCTGCATTCCTTCTGACCAGCTTTCTCGAACCCTGTGATGATCGGGCGGATTTCTTGCAGCAGCACCCGCCATCGCTTGTACTGATTCTGCCCCGCTTCTGCTTTCGCAAGGATAAACGGGGTAGTCGTTGGGCTACCGATAACGTTACCATCTCGTGCTTTGTGTGGGACAAACGCGCAACAGGGCAGCAAATTATTATTCGTCCCAAGTCGGCGATCGCTGGGTTTTACAAGAACCCAGAACAGGCTATTTCACAGGAACGAGCAGAAGAAATTATTCAAGCGATTGCCAAAGGAGAATTATGCAACAACTAACTTTATTTCCCGAATCTGCTCCTACTTTACCAGTCAACTATTATCCAGAGTTTCTGAACAAGGAAGAAGCCGACGAACTCTACCAACATTGCCAAGAACTGCAATGGCAGCAAAACACAATCAGAATGCTGGGTAAAACGATGCCTGTTCCGCGCTTAGAGTGTATTTATGGCGATGAAGGCTGTGATTACCTTTACTCCAAAAGTGTATTACTTAAACCATTACCTTGGACTTCAGCGCTAGCTCAACTGCGAGATAGGATTACTGCTGCTACTGGCTACAGCTTCCGCATTGTCATCGGCAACCAGTACAGGAGTGGCCAAGATTCGATAGGGTGGCATGACGACAGTGAAGCTTCAATGGGATTTAACCCAGCGATCGCCTCTGTCAGCCTGGGTTCGGTTCGTAAATTCCAAATCAAGCCCATCGGGGGCAAGCCGGCTGACTTTTGGCTGGAGCATGGGAGTCTGCTGGTGATGCACCCAGGTTGTCAGAGTACTCATCTGCATCAAGTTCCGAAGACCAATAAGGTCGTTAGTACACGGATTAATCTGACTTTTCGACCGCACGTTGGGGGTAAAAGATGAGCAAATTCATAAATTGTATGAACAATACCAGTATCAACGCTTAATTGGTGAATGGTTTTCTTTTTCTGATACGGATGTTGAACAACTAAGTTTAGGCATGAAACGGAGGTATAACGTATGAATACAACAAGTGATCGCAAAGAATTTTTACCCGTTGTTCCATCTTACTTTGATGAGTACGGGCTGGAGCCAATGGAATATCGCTTATATTCCCACATTGTCAGACGTGCTGGTAAAAACAGCTGCTTTGAATCTATCCCTAACATGGCTCGAAGCTGCTTGATGAATGAAAAAACTGTCCGAAAATCATTGCGGGTTTTAGTTGCTGCCAGATTAATCAGAGTTGTACAAGAGCGCAAAGGTAGAACATCCATTTACGAACTTACTCAACCAGGTGAGTGGCTTGACTCGCAATCTTTACCAGCGATTAGGCAAGAATTCACTACAAATAATGTTAATCAAAACTTGTTACAGAATGGTAATACCCCTGAAAATAATGACAGTGGTACCAAATCAGGAGAGGGTAGTGGTACCAAATCTGGTAGGGGTGTGGTTCCTGATTTGGTAGGGGTAGTGGTACCAAATCTGGTAGGAGTGGTGGTACCTGATTTGGTAGACGAAGTATATCCCAATAAGGTAATCCCATCTAAGGAATTCACACTTAATACAGCACCCCCAACTCAAAACGCATTTCCCACCCAAGAATCGTGTGTGTGTGAAACTGAACAACTAAACTTTGAAAAACCAACTCCAGAAAAATCAACCCTAGAAGAATCAACCCTAGAAGAATCAACCCCACAATTACCCGCTTCCTTGTTAAAAAAATCCGAGTCTTCGCAACAAACCGATAACCCCTCATGTAGGTCAATTATTCCGGCGGGGTCGTTCGAGAAAATCGAACAATCGAAGAAAAAACAGGTGATTGATGACCCGTACAAATCCGCTCAGAACGTGAAAGACCTGATTGATGCGTGGATCACAGACCCGACTGCTTTTGCTGATGACTTTATACCACTGGTTGTCAGAGAAAAAATCAAATGGAATCGCTGGGTTCTACCTTGGCATAGTGGGCAGAGGAAGCTGAATAACTTGTACCAGAACTTCAACCCGCTAGTTGTGGACTTCCTGGCACAAGAATTAGCCACAAAGTCAAAACTCTCAGCACAACAGGAAATTACTCATGCGATCGCTGTAATGAACACCTGGGAGAAAACCAAGGGTGGGTGGACGAATTTGAATCAGCGTTTAAGCCAAGCATTGCAAACAGAAAAACAGCCCATTACTAACACGCGACCGACGGCTTCAACTCAAACATCGGACAACACCACTAGCACCACGCTCGAAGATGCCTTGGCACAAGACCGAATGCGCCGTCAGCAAGAGCAATCCATTCGGGTTCCATCCAATGAGTATCAACACAGCCCACAAATGCTGGAGCTAAAAGCGAAACTTCAAGCCAAAGCAAATGAGCCAAAAGTTCTGAGCAACACCAGACCATCTTCCACGAATTTGCGAGAAGTTGAAGCGCAGTTAAAATTAGCACTCAGAGCTTAATTATGCATCCTAATCAAGACAACGTAGTTTCTTTTCACCCTGACAGGTCACTTGACAACTTGCCTCCACAAAACATCGAGGCTGAAGAAGCGATTTTGGGCGGGATTATGCTTGACCCAGAAGCAATGACTAGAGTCAGCGATCGCCTAGTAGTGGAAGCCTTTTACATCAGCGCCCACTCATACATTTATCAAGCTGCGACAACGCTTCACGCTTTGTTTCAACCCACAGATTTACTAAGCGTCACCGCTTGGTTGGCTGACCACAATCTGCTCAATCGCGTTGGCGGCAGAAACAAGTTAGCAACTCTGGTAGACCGCACTGTGTCCGCCGTCAACATCGACGCTCTTGCTGATCTGGTGATGGAGAAATATCGGCGGCGGCAGCTAATCAAAGTGGGCAATGAAATTGTCCAACTCGGTTACGAGACGCAGACTGAACTACCACTTGTCCTTGGGGAAGCTGAGGCGAAAGTTTTTACTGTAACTCAAAATCAAAGCGATGAACGCTGCAAGGTTTTCTCAGCACAAGACATGGGCATTGAACTTTTTCAAAAATTGGAGATGGGAAACATGGCAGGCGACAAAGTTGGCTGGTACGACTTGGAAAATATCACCGGTGGCATTTATCCCAGCAGTTTGGTAGTAGTAGCTGCTGAATCCCACATGGGGAAAACTCATTTCATGATTTCTTACGCTTACGAAATCATGACCAAACTTGGAAAGCCAGTTCTGTATGTAACTCCAGAAATGGACAAGAATCAACTCAATGCCCGAATGCTAGCTCGAATCACTGGCGTAGACGCTTCTATGATTCAAACCAATACGCAATGTTACTGGGAGCAAATAGCACAAGGTATAGGACAGATGGTGGAACTGCCTTGGAAAGTCTATGAGCATTCTTCCCCTACAACCGCAATGATTGCAAGTGCTGTGCGCCGTGCCATTGCCGAATTTGGTGGTTCTATTGGTGCTGTGTTTATTGACTACTTGCAGCAGATTCCTCTGGAATCCGGGGGGAACATGGCTTTTGAAGTCGGCAAGATTACTCGCCAGATTCGGGACATTGCCAAGTCTCACAAAATCCCTATTTTCTTGGGCTGTCAAATCAATCGGGGGAATCAAACTACGGCTGATAAACGCCCCAATCGTCATTTACTTCGCAACTCTGGCGAAATCTTTGAGGTTTGTGACCAGTTAATTATGCTTTACCGGGATGCTGTCTACACAAAAGACCCAAGTGATCGCACTATCGAGTTGATTGTTGAGAAAAACCGCCTTTACGGTAAGCTCGGCACTGCGACCATGTTGTGCGATTTATCCACATCGAAATTTTTGAACTTGGCGAGATAATTTACAGCCAGATCCAGCGATCGCGGAAGAAAGACGCATACATTCAATTACTGGAGTTTTAAAACCCGTGAAAGCGCTATCCGTCCGTCAGCCTTGGGCATGGGCAATTATTTTTGCTCTAAAGGATATTGAAAACCGTGGCTGGCCCATTCATTATCGCGGCGACATTCTCATTCATGCAGCCAAGACTTGTACCAAAAGAGAGTATCTGTTAGCGAAAGAATTTTGCCAAAGCATGGGGGTAATAATCCCAGAACTAATCTCTCTCCGTCGCGGTCAAGTTATTGGCATTGTCACAATAGTTGACTGCCGTTTCTCACAAGTTGCATCTGGCTGGGGGATGCCTGGGCAATATCACTGGAAGCTGGAGAATCCGCGAGAAATAACACCAATCCCTTACATTGGGCAGTTGGGAATTTTTGAAGTGCCAGATGATTTGGTCATGGAGGCAATTGCCTTATGAAATCAGTCCTTTCTCTTTTCTCCGGCATCGGCGGACTCTGCCACCACGGAATATCAGCCGCAGGTCTATCTCACAAATTCCGAGTCCAGCAATTTGTCGAAATCTCCCCTTATTCTCAATCACAATTGTGCCATGAACAACCAGAAATCCCCATTCAGCCAGACATCACCAACTACCACTGCCACAAAGGACAATTCGACATTTTGTGTGGGGGATTCCCCTGTAGTGGCAACCTTCGCGCAGCGTGTCGCAGACAGACGCTACGCGAACTTGGAAACCGAGGTTCCGTAAGCCTTGCAGCAATTGTTTTTTTAGATTCATGGTTCCATTGCGGATGATTAGAAAAATCTCCATCATTATTTTCTTGTACTTCAGTCTCAAGTTGACGAGATTGATTTAAGCTTAAGAAGACTGGAGAATTTAAACTAATCATCGTGTAAACACAAAAAACAATCTCCCACCACCTCTCAATATGTTGGAAATTAGTAAAACGGTAATCTGTCCAACCTAGTTCCTGTTTACACTGTCGAAACCCATATTCTACCCAGGTTCTTAATCCATATAATTCACCTAAGATTTTCTTGAGATTACCTTGCAGATTCGTCATCACAAAGGAGGTAGAATTTTCCGGCATGGTTTCTGGGTCGGTAGTTATTTCCCAGTAAGTTATGGCTCTTTTTTTACCATAAATTATTTCTCTAATGTATCTAGTTTCGGATTTTTCATTGCTAAATGTTCTTTTAAATTTACACCACTTATTCGCCCTGACGCTCTGACCTGCTGGCAGCCAGACTCCATGATTACTTCTTATTGCTACGACATAATCTAATTTATATTCAGCTAGTTTTCTAATAAATTGACTGCTTTCACCATATAAACTATCTGCCAATACCAGCTCAATATTAAAGCCCTCTTCAATTAGTTCTGTAATAATTTCTGATGCTAACTCTATTTTATACCAATTTAATATGAAGCTGCATAGAATAGAGCTTCCAGGATAAAGTTGTAAGAAGAGACTGAAATTACCTGCTCAAATGAAAGTTGGTCGAATATTTCTTGGATGCGTTCACGTAATACCAATTTAATATGAAGCTACATATAATAGATGGAGGCAAACTTGATAAATTTGAATACTCATGAGCCGTCCTTTTGAGATTGAAATCGCAGAGAGCGAAGAAGAACTAAAAAAACGTCTGCA
>JAHHHR010000126.1 GCA_019359245.1 Nostoc desertorum CM1-VF14
AACTGTTTTGGGAGCGATCGCGTTGCGGGTAGATTCATCGGTTAAAACTGCTCAAATGCTTACCATATATACATTTTATCAGTTTGAAGCTCCGCTTTTTTCTGAGTTTGTGAGAAATCCGGGCTAACATTGCCCTCTGATTCACCAACTAAAGAACCAAGAAGAGACGCAATATCTAGCTGGAGTAGCGGTAGATTCAGGATATGAGCGATGTTCTTAACAAGTAATGTTTTTCCAGTACCGGGAGGCCCCGCAAGCAACACACCTTTCGGTTGAGGCAAGGAAAGCTCACGCGCTTCTTGTGTGAACAGCCGCCGCCGTCGATTGAGCCACTCACGCAACAAATCCAATCCTCCAAAGGAGATGCTAGCAGGCTTGCCCAATTCAATACCCATTTGAGACAACAGCCGAGTTTTATACTCGACTGCTTGGGGTATAAAATTACTATCAATTAAAATCCCATCTGATGTTAGGTTATGTTTAACAGTTAACCGCAGGAAGTCGCTAATCTCCTCCAGTGTTAATCCCAGGGCAGCACGAGAAAGAGATTCAATTTCACTTTTATTAAGGGAAATAGTAAAAGTCAATTCCTGTTCAATAGCTGACTGTTGTAGGTCATGCAAATAAGAATTGATATGCTCAAGTATTTGCTCAACTCCTGGTAGAGGAATTTCACAATAAGGGATTAAGCGTACAAGTGACTCATGTAATTGAATGTTTTGACCCAGCAGCACAATGCGTTTATCAGTCGGTTTGAGACGATGGTAGAGATTCTTAACTTTCGATACAACCTCCCAAGATAACGAAGGCGAATTCTTACCAATAAACGAGTGAATGTCACCTAAGATGAAGATTCCATCAGCACTAAAATTCGCAATGTAATCAAACACATATAACAATGGGTCAGCGTGTTGTGGTTTCTTATACTCTGGCACTGGTTTAAACACCAATCCCCCGTCTGCTGCGATTAAACATTGCTCCAAGGTTGATACTCCCAAATTCCAGAAGAACACTGGACATGAAAGCTTATTGTTAGCTTCAGCAGTCAGCCACTGAATAATCGTCGCTTCATCAGGAGATAGGACATCAACCGCAGCGATAGGGATTTGTGAATCTAATGTGGAGAGAAGATTTGAGAGGTTCATGATTTTGATATTTGATAAGGAACTGGAGAGAGTTCATCATGAGTGTTGACCACTTTCACGACTACCTCATAAACTTCGGCATCGCCGTCAAAAACTTCCGATGTACCGTTGTTTTGTTGGTAAGCGATGCCTACGGTGGTAAACTATGCGGTAACGATGGCATTCAACAGCACACATAGCCCTTCAGTATTCGCTTTGATGATCACGGAAAAAGCGTGTTTTCTGTTGTGCGTAAACGTGAACAAATGGGTATTCTTTTGGTAAGTACATAAAATCTCTTGGGAGAACCACGACAATAAAGCAATTGGCAATGGTCGTAGTTCTCCTTTTCTTATTACTGTCTGAGTCTGGTTTGGTGAGTTGAAGTTGTACGAAGCTGTTGGGTTTGAGCTTCATCCTTGTAAGTGCGCTCGCTCTCGCCCACAACTCCAAGTGCTTCTTCAAGGGGTTGCGTAGCCGATAAACAAGTCAAACCCTCGAATCCCTCAGCCTCTACGCGAACTTCACCTGTAGCCGAGTCGAAATGAATCAGTATTGAACGTTCCATATTTATCTCCTTTGATATTGCTTAACTTCCTGATGTCCGGCAAAAGTCAGCCGTAGGGTTTGCACAGTCCCGTTGGTTTCTTCAGCGATCGCGCATTTACCAAACTGGTCTTGTAACTCGGCAGCTTTAACTCTCACCAAACGCTTACCGTAAGCCAACATCAACTTGTTGCTAAAGAAGTCTTGTCCCAACTTCGGAACTGTTTCATAACTGTCGTGTATTACATCATACACAGCATTATTTTGGTTCCACTTGAACCCGATGTCTGCACGGGCTTTTATCGTGCGACCAGATATGATAATTTCAGCACTTTGTCCTTGAGAGGTACCGTAGTATCCTTTTAGTGATTGTGCTGTTTCATAAACTTGCGGATTCAGTTTCAAATCTTGTAAAGCTTGTACTAGACATTCACGGTTAGCAAGCTTGGTTTTAACTGTTGAGAAATGTGACATGAGAATTTTGTCCCTATAGTAGTAGAAGTGCGGTATTCTTTTGGGGTGTGTATGCATTTCTTGTTTAAGATGCTAGTCTTGAGCGAATGCACACTTGCCCAAGACTGGTTTCTTTACCTAAACTTAAACGACATCACGGTAGCTTTCGATAAGCCCACGTCGTCAGTCGCAAGTGATTGTAGATTGCGTTGTTCATCTAACAACTTGGTGCGGATAGAATCTATCTTTTGTTGCAATTGACTACGCCCCTCACTACCAATATTCTTTGACTCAATCGCTGGATCATTAACGATAGAATCCAAGTGCGCCATCATCGCCTCCAAGCTACTGCCTGCCTCCGGTGAAGCGTTTGCCAGTAGCACTTGAACCTTCATCAGATGGCGTTCCATTTTCCTTTTAAACTGTACGGGCTTGCGTCCTGGCTCCCAATCAGCCAACTCTTCAAGCAACTGTGCCGCCAGTTGTTCACCACCAGCGATCGCTGATTCCCGTAGCCTTTGCTCTAGATTTTGGTCATACTGTTGGATGAACTTGGTAATCTGGTCTAGACATTCGGCTTGCTGCTGGTTCAGTTGTTCGGACAATGCCGGGATAATCACCGGGCGACCAATAACGACTTGCAAATAGTCTTCAAGATCGGTCAGAATCGGAAATGCTCTTAGCAAGTTGGCTTTGACTGACTCTTGCTTATCCTGTGCTAATTCCCAAGTATTAAGCGAGAGAAACTGATCAATCCGCTCTCGATAATCAAGAAGTCCCGCTTCGTAATCAGCTTTTAATTGATTGCGTAAACCAGGGGCGATATTATCTCTGATATTGATTAACTGATTCCAAACGAGTGGAGCCAAATCAATCGGACAAACCCAATCACCAGTATCAGCAGACATCCATTCTTGAACTGAAGCAATCTCTTGCCTCAGTTGGGCAGCAGCTTCATCCAGCTTCTTGAATACCTTGATACCCCGCAAACCGACTTCGGAATTTGTAACTTTCACAAGGTCTGATTCAATTTCAGAAACCTCAGCTTTTAGCACATCCGCCCATTTAGGAGCGGCAGATTTTGTACTTTTCTTTAATTGAATACGAAAGCGAATGCGAGTTTTATTTAACTGTGAGAAATTATGGCGCTCGACTACTGCATCAGTTAAGAAATTTGCAGCAATAAGGTTGTCAATTGTTTGTACCATGATTATTCACCTCAATCATTATTTTTCACTTTCAATTCAGCGAAGCTTTCTTTGTGACTATTCCTCAATTTCTGAACGTCTGTAGTAGCTCTATAAATTACTTTCGTAGAGCTATTTTGTAGCCTAATATGTCTTTTAATGACTGGTGGTTTATGTATGGACATGGCTAAAATAGCTGAAGTTGCTGTGAATTATTCTGTAACGCAGGTTTTTGATAAACCATGCCTTCGACCTCATAACAACGAGTCATGAGTTTGTTTCGGTTCAGTCGGAAGCTGGCTTTTTTTCTTTGGTTTGGCAGAGGGACAAATAGATACTGTGGATGTTGTATACTACCTTCATCACCCAAATATCGGGAAAGTGTACCGTTGATTTGGTAAACTTTTGAGGAGCTTAATAGCGTTGGGTCGTAAACTTTAATCAAATTTAATTCCATCTTATTAGCAGTGAAGTGTGCCATAATTTGTTGTGGAATCGATTTTTCTCTACAGTCAGGCTAATTAAATCTGACTGGAGAGTTTTTCACGCATAATCTGGTTCAATTTTTCTTTTAATTCATCAGGCAAAGCTTTAAAGTCAAACTCGTCTGATTCCCAAACTTCATCAAGACTTGTAGACTCATCGACAATATTTGCAATCAAACAAGATTCATCGTCATAGTTCCAGCCATTTGCTAGAAGCCACGGTAGAATTCCCTCAGATTGCAATAGCTTCTCGATGTCAAATGAGTCGGAGAACTGCTGTAAGTTTTCGATACTAGGGTGAACGATTGTTGTTGTCATTCCTTGTTATTGGTGTTAGTGAATATACAGCACAGCAAGCTGTAGACAAAGCTTGAGCGACTGATGGTATTGCTAGGTACAAGACCTGTTTACAATTAACTGGTTAATCATACTTAGGACATAACTTGAAATAAGCTTGTCACTTAAGCTGCAATAATTTATTTGGTAAGCCAGGCAGGATTAATGACTACCTGCCTTTTCTCATCTCTACCTTTGAACTAAAACGCCATTTCAAGAGCAGCTTTTGTTACAGCAATTGCCTGTTTACTGACCTCGCGCCAGTTCGTTTCCTCGTTGTAGGATGCGATGACTAATTCCGACTCTACCCATACGCGACAGAACAACACATTTTCATCTGTCGTCCCCGGAGTAGGCTGTAGCGTGATCGGAGAATATAATTGTTGTGGAGTAAGAGTAGCGATCGCGGCTAATACAGATTTAGCAAAGTGAGTATCATGCCCACTTTCTAATATATAGGGTCTGTCTGCTTGAATTGTAATCAGCAACTTATAAACTTCTTTACCTCTGCGCTCACACTTCTCAAATTTGAGTTCTTTTAGATATCCAGTTAAGGCAGTTTGGGTAATCGCACTTGCTTCACTGTTGTTTAGGGTATACCACAGCGAACCATTGTGACGATTGCAGTAGATTTTGCAACTGCCAGCATCAGAGTGCAATCCCAGTTTTGGCTTATTGATTGCTGCGACCAACTGCTTGAGTAGTTCCTCTTGGCGCATCAAAGTAGCAAGTAGTTCAGAATTTTTTTGAGGGGTCATTTGTTTGTACCAAAAGCATTTTCACTTTCGCATTGGCGAAGCCGTTAAGTTCTAGTGGAGTGTAGAGCAATAAACAGCGCTTCTGTGAAAACAAAAGCGCTTTAATCATAGTTTAAAAATTAGTTTTTACTGCCTTTGTTGCCCGTTAATTCGCTTGAGTAGTTCTGCTTCAAACCATCTGGACAAGGAATTTCAGGTGTCATATTTGACTCACATTTTATCCCCTACTCAATCTCGCCATTTTTTCTCATATCTCTAGTAATTAATTCAGCAACAATCGCTAATCGTTGCTGCTTAAGTTTATGAATTTCTCCGCCACCCATAGATTCGCGCTTTTTAATAAGTTTAGGATCATATCTCGAACGCCAGATAGATTCAAGCTCCTCATCTGTGTTTCCATGAAAACAGTTATCTTCTTTATTGAATCCGATGTGTAACATATCCCTTTACAACTTTATTTTTGCAAATGTTTCTTGAGAATCAGCCAAATGGCATTCTTTTTCTCTGTTTCTTTGAGAGTTGGGTTATTTACAGCTTTTATTACTTATTCACCAGTTTTTACTACTTCAGGCGAGTAATTAATTGGTAGGGTAAAGCTTTAGTTGGGGTTGTTTTTGTCATTACGGTCTTCAGCGAGAATAACTGACGAGGAGAGCGTGAATCGAAGCAACCAACTGTTTAAGTAGTTCCTCTTGGCGCATCAAAGCAGCAAGTAATTCGGCATTTTCTTGAGGGTTCATTGTTCAATACCAATACATTTTACTTTCGCATTGGCGAAGCCGTAGATTTCAGGTGTATCAAGTGCAGAGCTAATAAAACAGCGCTCTTGTAGTAACAAAAGCGCCTCAAAACTTGGTAATTTGTATTAAGTGAACTATTCTTCTGGGCTGTTTCTCTGACGCAATAGCCTGAGAACTTCTTCTAAGCCTGCGTTTAAGTTTCTCAGATCAGATTTCATTTCTCTAATATCTGCTTTCACTTGCCGCATATCCGAAGCTAAACCAGTGGCTAGTGTCATTGTTTGAGCTATGGCAGTTTGAGATGTTCCAATGGTTCCTGCTTGAATTTTTAAGTTTGTAACATCTTGTGTCAGTTCATTGAGACGTAGGTAAATATCGTCAAATCTAACATCGTCTGTCATCTTTTCTCCTTGCTGACATCCTCAACTATAATTTTAGCCATATCGCTGTGTCATCTTGTCATCTGTCCATTGAGGCATAGCTAAAAACAGTCAGCGTGACCAAAAAGTAATTTCAGTCACGCCACCGCACCTTTTACGCTGCTACCAACTCCTGACGAGCTTGCGGTAGTTCAATCGGAGCAGTTGCCCTCGACAGTCCCTCTACAGCCTCTTTGACGCTCCAACACTGTACTCCATCCCTACACTGCCAGTAGTAAGTCTTGGGGTCGTTTTCCCATAACTCATCAGCGTTTCTGACCTTGAAGACAATTCCCAAGAACTCACCATCTAGATATACGTTATGAGCCGTCTGGATGTCAGTCTTGCCCACATAAGTTAGTCGGTAGCCGTCTACTGGTTTGCACAAGTCTTCTGCACGAGTCCCGCGATATCCACAGTTACCGCACCCATGCCCACCACAATCTGGACAGATGGCAGCAGGCATATTCCACTTCGGCAGGGTGAAATCCCATTCAGGAAGTGGGGTTAATATTTGAGGCTTCTGCGAAGTGTAGCAGCCAGCATGACCGATTACTTTATCAGAATGGTATTGGACGCTCAACAATAGCCAGTCACAATCACCCAACAAGCCAATTTTCTCAGAAGCTTGTTTTAATTCCTCATCTTCTTTGTGATTGCACTTTACTGGAGCAGAAAGACTCGCTTTTACCTCTGCAACAGCGCGTTTGAATGATTGTTTGTGGTATCGAGCATAACCGTGGATCATTTTTACCCACACGATATCATCACTGTTGATCCAGATAGTTACTACATCTTCGGGCTTGCACTCTTTTGAGTAGTCCGACTGATTGACGATGGTTGTAATGATTTGGCGATCACGTGTGGTTAACGGATCTTTTGTTGGCGTAGGGGCTGAAAGTTGTGTAATCATTAGCAAATACCTCTTAAATGGGTAAAAGGGCGATCGCACAGTTTTGCAGACCAGAGCGATCGTCCTATTTTTATGGGTAAGTTTGTTGTGCTTGCACAACACTCTCAATCTAGAATTGGCGAAGCCTCATTTTTCTTGCTCCTAACCAGTAGTTAGAGCTACTAAGCAAAAGACATAGTGCGTCAGGCGACCGACGGCTTCAATAGTATTATTTGCCAGCCGCTGCACTAAGGCGATTACTTCTGTTTTTAATAAAAGGCTTGCTCAAAATGGCTGTGTGTCCGTTGATTGCTTCTCCAGGCTTCTTTACCTACTCAATAGAGCTTGTGCTATACCCCGGTGATCATGTCTCTAGACTATGTTTCGAGTTGGAATGTTGGCTTGACTTGGTTTGATTTTGCGAAACCTTTAGGTTCGAGGGGGAAAGCAGCTAGTTTTCCTTTGCCCTTAAAAATAATATACTCGCTCTTCAATATTTATGCAATATAATAGCAATACAGTATATTTATAAATATATTAGATTGCATCAATATTTTGTATTGTTATTGTATTGCTATTAGTCAGTGATTGTAGGTATAGTGTGGTTGTGTTGCAATTGAGGGAGAAAATGTACAGTGCAGCTTTAAACATGACCGCAAGAAGGCGTATTGCAACAACTTACAGGCTTGATAGTTGGGTAACGGATCAATTGGTAGATTTAGCAAATCAAGCCAATGAAAGTGTAAATGCTTATGTAGAGAAAATTCTGTTTGAGCATTGCTTGAGCAAGCTGCCTGAAAGCGAAAAAGTTGAGCCATTAGGTGATCAAAGACGTAAAGCTACCAAGAGAGGTCTAAAAATAATAGATAGCGGTAATGAAGAACCAAAAACGCACTAAAGACAGACAACTCCCTATTAAAATTAACGAGTATCATAGTTTGTGATATTCACTTAACAGATTCACTATTGAATGTGTGCTATGCGCGACTTAGCAGGAAGCTGAGAAATAAGTGATTTGATAGGAGCAATGTGATGAAGCTTTTTATAAATAACTAGAAGCGATCGCTCCCCGCACAAGAGCGCGATTGCCCCAACTAGCCCTTCTGCAAAGGATAGCCACGTCTAACTTAGAGAATTTTCAAAAGTTAGGCAAGAATAGCCTTGTAGTGGCATTCCTGAAATTTATCACTAAATAAAGAATTTGAAGCTATTTAAAACCAATATAAATTAGATTTAAACCAAAAAATTATGTATCTGTCAAACTATTAGTTTAAGTATATTTAACTAGACACAACTACAAACACTGGCATTAAATAATGTGCTAGCTCTATCATATTGTTACAAAACTAAATTTGTGTATAATCAAGTACCAGTTTTTCAACTCCTCCTCCAAGATAACCCTTGTCTGTTCACTACCGAAGGGTTATCCTCGCTGCTTTGGGACTGTGTTCACATGAAATCCCCTAACCGTCACAAATTCACCTACCCTTCATTACTAAACAAGCAAGTTTACTTGGCAATAGCCGGACTGGAGGGTAGTGCTGAAGATGAACTAATGATTTACCGGATTATGTCTAATCCTCAAGTTTGGTATAACTTTACCAAAGTGCGACAACAAGACCAACCCTTTGAAAATATAGGTGAAGAATTTTATTCAAATTTTGGCATTGAAATTTATCTTCAGCACAAAATTATAAACAGTATCCGATGCTTACAAAAAAGCTTAAATATTTCAGGAGTTAGACAAACCAATATTGCTGTGCGCGATCGCTTGTTTTCGTACCCGACAGTAGAGGAGCATCTGGTCATACTTGATAGAGATCGCCTTACCCTTCAACAAGCTGTAGCAGAAATCATTAAGTATTTTATCAGTCTTGCTCAGATACCGCCTGAATACAGATTATTTTTAGTTGACGAGAAAGAGCAGAAAATTCCCACTTCAGTCAGCATAGTTGAGAATGCGGCATCAAACGCAGCCATAGCAGAGATTTCTACAGAGTCTTTCGACTGGGAGCTAACAGGCGCTAACTGTTGGCGGGGCAAAAGTGTTGAAAGATTAGACCCTGACAAAATTCGTCTTACTCTTCATCTCGACTGGGACAAGAACGAGTTCATTTTTTTTGAAGCCCAACACCCAGACTTGAGCCGATTTCCTTGGGCAACCGAAGCCGCTTACTAATAAACCAGTCAAGCTAAATAAACTCTTAAACGTTTGTCCTATCTAAAGTTAAAAAATAGGCTTGATTTTTCTCTCAGCAAAGTGATGGAAGAGCGTTAGATACAGCATTTTTTTTGTGGTATGCTCCAGTTGACCAACGCGCACACCAGCAGTTAAAGTTGAAGCTGATTTTAGCAAACGAATATTACTGTTCTGAAGAAAGTATTTTTAGGGCTAGAGTATATTTTATATAAGTATTTGTAAATTTCCCAGTTTTATTTATTAAATAAGATTTTTTAATTTCTTGGTAAGAAATTACTATCTAGGTGTCCGCACCTCGACTGCGCTCGGCAACCACCGAGCATAGCCGAGGTGAGTCAGGAACCATAATATATAAGGAGTTTATTATAATTAGGATATTTATTTATCAAGTCTTGATCTGACTTATTAACTATTCTGAATTCTGATGTTTCTTAAAATCCAAGAATCACTTAGGCATGATCGAAGTTTTTGATAAATGCTGAGTATTTTTTAGATAATTTATCTAAATAAAAAGCAATAATAATGGAAATTACATTGACTACAGCAGAGATTCGGGAAATTCTCAAAGGATGCCAACAAACTCTCCGACAAGCAAAAATTATGCAAGACGCTCAAAAGTTTGAATCTCCTCAAGATTTTACAACTTTGAATGTAGTGATTTTAGACAAAACAGCTAATGTGCTTTTTGAAGTTATTGGAGCTATTAATGACTCAAATGAGACAGTATTAAATGATGCTGTAAATACACTTTTTGAAGTTATTGGAGCTATTAATGACTTTGAGAACGAGACTAAACGGTGACTCAAACAAATAGCCAATGTTTAAAATAAATTCTCTTGCTCCAGGAAATTTTTACATATTTACACCGCAGCATTTTATTATTCTAATATTTCCATCCTCTCAAAGAAATTCAGTGTGGATGCTTCATGTCAACAAGCAAACAGTCTTCTCGATAAGCTCAAAAGTAATGTCATTAAGCCTTACTCTTTGCTAATATTTTGGGCGTTGGTGTAGCCCTCCACAGCCATCGCTTTGCGGCTTAAAAAATAATCAAATGTAAAAGGTGTAGAGATCAATCATCTGCTGCTATCCCAAAATCTTGACATTTTCCGATGGTAGTGTGGCTTTGATTGAGAAGTTAGGGTATTAGCCGATAGAGAGATAACAGCAATACTGAAGAGGTGGGCGATCGCTTTTTTTCTTCGCTTATCCGTCTGGACACTAGCTCTTAAATATGATTAGGGGTGCAGGGGTGATCCGAGGGAAACGATGCCGAACGCGCGGAGCGTCTCCAAGAGTTGGCGGTATACGCCCCTCAGTTCGAGTTTCAAGCTAGAAAAATGGCGTAGGCACAGCCCTAAAAGTAGACATCGCATAAGTGTTCAGATCACATTTGGCGGTCGATGGCTTAGTTGTCGCTCTGATTGCCCATATCCTCAATAGAGACAGTGTAAATTATCCGTCTTTCCAGTCCCCTGCTGACTAGCGATCGCCTATTCTTTTCCGATTTCCTATACTGCATTTATTGTCTTTTTTGTCAATGCGTAAGTTCTGAGAGTATTTAGAAGGGTAGCAGACAAATTCCCACAGTGGTATCTTTTATGCACCAGACTAAGCAGCGATCGCTTGGTGTCAAGAGCGATTTCCAGATTCGACTGTCAACCAAAACTTTTCCTCTAGGAATCAAGTAAGGGCAATCGCTCACTTTCCAAGAGAACCATCGTAACTATCCTCCCACACTGCCATGAACTCTTCCCACTCCTCGTCTGTCTGGGGTGCTTTGTCTTGTGTCAGTCCCACCACTCGCGCTAGCAACAAGCTTGGCCTAAGCTCTCACCAAGCTCAACCAACTGGTGTTCTAGTAGTCTGCCAAGGTAACTTTGCGTGGTGGCAGCAGAGGGGCAGAGGGGCAAGGGGGAAAGAACTTGTACAAATCTCTCCTCTGCTCCCCTGCTCCCTTGCTCCTCTGCCGACCTCCACCCAGCAATTTTGGGTTGGCGAACTACTAGTGGGTCATTTGGCACGCTTATAGCCATAAAAAAAAGTTAATGGCAAAGTAAAAGTATGAAATGCTAAATCTAAGGAGGGCAATGTAGATATGTCACGTTGTCCAAAAAACCCACTACGTTCG
>JAHHHR010000127.1 GCA_019359245.1 Nostoc desertorum CM1-VF14
TTATGAACAGAGTGTTTCAATCCCAGTATAAGCAAAAATCTTAGTAGCTGTTTTAGCTTGATAATGGCTATTTTGTACTTACTTTGTTTACCATCATACATTTCAATTGATGATGTATCAAAAAATGGGGAGCATCCACTTTTGGCAGAAAGACTCAA
Source organism: Nostoc desertorum CM1-VF14 (assembly GCA_019359245.1). GTDB lineage: Bacteria > Cyanobacteriota > Cyanobacteriia > Cyanobacteriales > Nostocaceae > Nostoc > Nostoc desertorum. The sequence goes on from JAHHHR010000127.1 coordinate 159, forward strand.
ATTGCAAGCAACCCATTGAGATAAGCACAACGAACAGAAAGAATTTGGTTGACACTTTCAACATTCCACTGTGCGCCGGAGATTTTAATCCTTGCTCCAATCTGTTTAATAGCAGATTCGACAGATCCAGAACCAATAGAACATAGTTGTTCAGCTTGGTAATAGCTGTAGTTAATAATACGAGTGCGATGTTTTTCGAGATAAGCGATAAACTTCTTAACTTGTTTGCCCCTGCAATTATTAAATAAAGCCTGAATTGGCTCTATCCGACCTTGCCACAATAAACTCTCAGCAGCTTTTAGACGCTTTAAAGAACCACCAATTTTATAAAGATTCTCCTTGAGGTGATACCAATCTAAAATTTCCAAACGTTCAAATTTTTCAGTTCCAAACTCTTTAACTAAATTCCAAACTCCATCATGACCATCTCCCAAGCAAACAAGTGGATTTACTAAACATTGGCTATTGACGTAATCAATTAATGATTGGTTGTCATCAAAAAATGCACCGTAGTAAATGCCTTGTAGACGAACAGTTTTATAGTCTCGCCAGTGACAGCCTGCTTTTGGTTTACCCCTGAGTCGGACTTTTCCTCCATCTACGCTGACTTCTGAAACTGATTGTTTAGCAAGTGGTAATTGAAAATCTTGTGACAGCACTAGTTTTTGTTGTGTTGTATGTCCAACTTTCACTCCTGTCAATGCCTCAATTTCGATTTCTGCTTTTTGGTATGATTCATTAGCTGATAGCCTTAAACAGCACTTTTGAAGTAATGGACTTAACCTACTTCTTGCCTTCAAACCCAGTCTTTGTAGCTGTTTGGCTTTAAGACTCAATTCCCCTACTAGGCTTTTTATTTTCCTGGTTTTACCTACTTTTGTTCCTGTTTTTTGTTCAATAAAAAAAGGGCTATTTCTGGGCTGACTAGTTCTAATACTTGACTGCGAACTGTTTTTTCTATGCCTTCGAGATCTGTTAGCTTACTTTTGTCTGCTTCTTCATACAGCAGTATTGACAATTCTTGTAAGCAGGCTTTGATCCGTTCTTGTTTCTCTTGGTTCATTGTCAGCGATCGCACAGGGTTATTTCCCTTTATATTTTCCCATAAATGATAAATCTTCCAAAAGTGGATGCTCCCAAAAAATGTCTTATATCAAGCGATGTGAATTGATTTTTTATTGTTTGTGAGAAATTTGCGCTTGACAACTGCATGTTTGCCATTCCAAGTCATAGTTTTAGCAAAATTCAATGCAGTTTCTACTTCATCTAAGATGCTGCCATTCCAATGATTTTCTAAGATAGCCCAAGTTCTTTCAATCGGGTTATATTTGCTGTGATATGGAGGATAATATGCTAAACGTATGTTTAGTTGATGTTTGTGAGAGAATTCAACTATACGTTTCATAAACTGAGTACGCCGAGAGCTATTCTGACCTCCATTGTCTTGATTAATAAGTAAAGTTTTAATTTCCGGAAATCGCCAACTTTGGGACTGCCAAAAATCCTCCAAAATATCAACTATAAAATCACTAGTTGCTTTAGATTCTGTAAAATACAAAAATAGTTCATCTAACTCTGGAAGAAATATACCATAAGGAGTCACAGTTGTTTTTGGATGAAAATCATGGTCATCAGTTTCCGTCGGCACTCGATTTCTCCCACCACGGTCAAATGAGCCAATATTAACACGAGCCTTTGCATCCAAACTTAAGCGTAAAATGCTTGCATCCTCTAAAGCCTCTTGGTGAACTTTAGCTAATTGGTCGAAGATTGCGTCAGTTTCGGGAATTTTTTTTGAGGTTGAATTTTGGCAACTCGTTTGAGGCGATATCCCAAATCGTTTAACTTTACACGAATTGTTTCTTCAGTCGGTAATTCCTCATCACTATAACCGAATTTCTCAATTAATTGATTTCTCACTTGGGCAGCCGACAGGCGTGTATAGAGTCTCTGGCTTTTAAAACTTGGATCTATTTGACTTTGAGAATCAACTAATTTCTTAATATCTTCTAAAAGATTGGGCAAGATTTCTTCTGCTTTTTTACGTCCTCTACCCCGATAATTATCAAAACAAGTAATCCCAGTATTTAATTCTTTAATTCCTTTGCCGATAGTTACACGATTCCACCCTAACTCTCGCTCGGCAGCATACTGTCCTCCATATCCTAATGCCAAAACTGTTTGTGCAATGAATCTGCGTTTGGCTACTCCTTTTAGTTGCTGTGCAGTTTCCTTCAACAAGTGTTTTAGTGAATCCGTTAATTCCATTGCCACCTATGCAGATCAAAAAATTCAATCATCATTGAATTTACTACAAAAAGGGAAGGAAGAGGTTGCCGTTGGCAACCTCTTCCTTCCTCCAATGGAATGATTATCATTATTAGCGTTTGTATATTTTATTCTCTGGAAGTCCCTTAAAGCTATGGGAGTGCCACAAATTTTTGCTGCTAAACGAGTCAGGTCATCGAAGGCAGCTTCAGGGGGAGTGTCTAGAATCTTGTATTGGCGTAGGGCTTGGATTCTTATGGTTTCATTTTGAGGTAGTACGGCTTTCATCTATAAAATAATTATTAAATAAAATTTAGGTGCAAAAAAGTGGTGTACAGCACTTCCGGCTATTATGAAGCACAATTTTACCTGAACCTATCCCACTATTTCAAAAACCCCTACTTCGTTCCGTAAAATGTGCTTGAAAACCTTAGTTTTTCGTTTTCAGTTCTCACTAAGCTTAAGCTTTGTAGCACAAATATTATTAGTGGGATAGGTTCACCATTTTGTTGCAATTTAGTTCGATTCAAAGTTCAGCTCAGATGCGATTAAGGTGCTGGCTAATTTGCTATTTAAGGGTTTGGAGAAAAAATATCCTTGTGCATATTTGCATTTGTAAAGTGAAAGTTGTGCGAGTTGCTCAACAGTTTCTACACCCTCTGCAACCACATCTAAATTAAGGCTGTGTGCTAGAGTAATGATTGCTTGAACAATCTCCAAGTTTTCTCCATTAACACCAATGTTCATTACAAAAGAACGATCAATCTTTAAGGCATTAGTGGGGAAGCGGTGCAGGTAACTCAAAGATGAATAGCCTGTGCCAAAATCATCTAGGTGTAATTGGACATTCATCTGTTGCAAGTGTAAAAGCATAGCAGTAGCAGATTCGGTATTTTCCATAATTGCGCTTTCAGTAATCTCCAGTTTCAAACTTCTGCCTTCAACTCCAGTCTCTTGCAAGATTTGGCGAATTTGTCCAATTAGATCAGGTTGTGAAAACTGTTTAGTGGAAATATTGACACTGATTGTCAAGGGTGGGTTAGTAGGAAATTGCTCCTGCCAAGCACGCAGTTGACGGCAAGCTTCACGCATTACCCAGTAGCCAATAGGGACAATCAGCCCAGTTTCTTCAGCTATGGGAATAAACTTATCTGGAGAAACAAATCCCTGTTGCGGGTGCTGCCAACGTACTAAAGCCTCGAAGCCAATTACTTTGTAAGTTTCTAATAAAATAATCGGTTGATAATGAATTATAAATTCCTGGTGTTCAATTGCGTGTTGTAAATCTATCTCTAACTGCATTAGCTCTGTAGCTTGGGCGTACATAGCTGTATCAAATATTTTGTAACCTGCCTTACCCAGAGCCTTAGCGCGATACATTGCAGTATCAGCGTCGCGTAGGAGGTTCTCTACTTGGTCATCACGTGTTGTACTAAGGGCAATACCAATGCTCACAGTAGAAAACACTTCATACCCGCTTAAATGGAAAGGTATTGCCAATTGCTGTTGCAGCCGCTCGGCAATGTCAATAACATCTTTAATTCCCTGAATCTCCTCTAACAAGATGGCAAACTCATCTCCTCCGAGGCGAGCTAAAATATCTCCAGAGCGTAGCCCAGTTTGAAGCCGATGAGCTAAGGCAACCAGTAATTGATCTCCTATAGTATGTCCAAGACTATCATTAACAACCTTAAAGCGATCTAAATCCAAAAATAGAACAGCAAATAAATTACCATAGCTTTTAGCACGCTCGGCTGTTTGCTTTAGCCGCTCCATAAATTGCATCCGGTTGGGCAAACCTGTTAATGCATCATGAAAAGCAATATTGACTAATCGCGCTTGTGCCGAATGGCGCTCTTTGATCTCCTGTTTGAGGAGCATATTAGATTTTAATAGCTCGGCAGTTCGTTCCTCAACCAGGATTTCTATTAGCTCGTAAGCTTTTCGTAATGCCTGCTGATTCTGCTGGCGCTGGAAAACTTGGACTAAATGCTTTGTTTGAAGTTGCTGTTGGTGCGTAAGTTTTTCAATGTAGTTATAAAAGAAATCAGCTAAACTTGGCTCTGATTTTAATAATTTACTTAATTGCTTAATAACTCGCTTATCCGTTTTATAAGAAACTTCGGGATGAGCTTCTATCCACAAATGACACATTTTTATATAATTTATAAACGTAATTAAGTAGTGATAATTTACAAGCTCCTGCTGTCCAAATTAGCTTTGGTAAGCAAGAGTAATTTCAGCTTTTGGCTCCGAGTCCCTAAAATCTCCTTGCAAAAGAACCCAGTGTGTAACTCTAGTGACTGTGAACTTTTCTGTCTGAGAATAGACGTTTTGATTTAGATAAATCTCTACAAATTCGCCAATATTGGGTACTCTGCTCATTTGAACAACTGTCACAGATTCTTTGTTGAGATCAGGTCTAATATTTAAAACAGAATCATCAAAAATCAATGTAACTGGAATCATTGTTATTATCTTATAGTATTACAAATACAATGAATAAAAAGTAAGCCTTGAGCTATTGAAGGAAGAGAAATAGATAATTGAGTGCAAGCCGTAAATAAAATACTGCTAATTTCGGTTGGGAATTCAACAAGGAAGATGGAGAGCAATACAATAATGTCATGGATATATGCATTGCTTTCAGGTATTTTACATTATTGGCAACACAACAAAGACCTAACACATATGCATTGTGTATATCGTGCTAGTTAAATCCTGGGTATTTTAGTTAACAAGGAGTAGGTAAAGAATGGTTGTGTACAACAGTATCAGAGCTAGATGGTTTAGTCTGTTCAGACGCTGACAACTCGGTTATGGAGAGAGAGCGAATCAACTCCCGAATCACATCAGTTGCAGGTCTACCTGTGTTTGCACAATATTGTTCAAGCTTTTCGCTTTCAACTGATGCGAGATTTAGCGTGATTCGTTTGACAGCCCATTTTTTGTTCATGACTTGCTCTATGTGATCAAATTTAATAATTTATCTAGACTTACAAGTCCAGATGCTAACTACAGCATAGTTGCTGTAAAACATTTTTAACATATCCTCTACAAGGTATTTGCTTGTAATCCAAAACTTCATTAATAAATTATTTATATAAAATTTAGATTTATTTAAAAAAACTTTTATCTTTTGTAACTATTGTTAAGTCAAACACAATTAGAGCCAGCGTAGCAACAGCCCTATAAAAAGTAAGCACTATCGATTGAATCTTGGTTAATCCTTTTTTCATACAATTGCATCCAAGATTCATCCGCTCTTTACGCAGAGTTTGAATTAACTAAGTTAAACTTTCGTATATATTTAATTTAATCATTAATTTGACTTTCTAAAGCAACGGAATATCAATGGCATTAGAAGCTTTTATAAAGGCATTAATTTTGCTGTATAACTATTGCATCTGACCCAATACGGTTCGGATAAACTTTTGAGGCTTTTGAGGAAAGAGAATTATTCAGTAGTTCTTCTCCTTAGTGGTGCAGAAAACTTTTTTGAGTCTCACAATAAGCAACCCGGACTATCAAAATAGCGGCTGAAACCCAATGCCCTCGTTCGATTGTTTGAGAAAGCTCAAAATTGCTGTCTCATTGATCATCCTTTATTCATAAGGGTTTCAAGACTTTTCTGCACCACTAAGAGTTCTTCTCTGACTTAACAGATCCTCTTCCCGAACTGCCTCCCTGCCTTAATCAAAAAATTCCTTAACCGAACGGTATTGGCAGTTGACCAAATGGGATGCTTAAAAATGGAAAATCGTTGAGATAGGAGGGGTGCAGAGGAGCAGAGAACAAAGAAGAAGTTTTAAGCGAATGGATATTTAGAAATTCCCTTGACCTCGCCCAATGCAAGCGCCTTGAAGAAAACGGGGCTTGTAACGAAGAAGGTTGTTGGGGCTGGCTGTTTCCCCACACCCGACACCCTATACCCGCCCCAACGGGGCTTGGTAATGCAGAAGAATTTAGATTGGTGACAAAAATTTGCGGTTTCGAGCAAATAGTCCGTTATTCTACAATTGACACTGAGTATTGAAAATGCCTTATATAGAATAGGCAGTATATTTTTAGACTTATGAACTACCGAACTAATCATCCAAGTGATATTCAATCGCTCGAAGCAGTTGTGGAAAAGTTTGGAATTCCTAATTTACATCTGGTAATTGATTTGCGTATTTTACAAGATTTGCGAACCATGTTGGACAGCGATGGCGATCAATTTGTTGCCGAGTTGCTGAATACTTATTGATACTGTTGGCGAACTTCACAATTCACCGGAAAGGAGAAGAAGCACAGGGGAATTAATTCGGCAAGCACTTCAGTGATCAAAAAGATTAAAACCAGACTTTCCAAGTAATACACGGGGAGGGGGTTGTCCATGTATTACTTGGAGGTTGTTGGTGTAGTCACCAATTCGATTAATCGTTTTAAAGCTTTCTGAGCAGACTTATAGCTAGAAGCTTGTTTGCCTAGCTTTAGCTCTGCTAAAACCTGTTCGGCTAAAACTGTGAGTTGTTCAACATGAAGATTTGTTTGAGGCTGTTTTAGAACGGGAGTAACCTGTGGGAAACGAGCAATGTTGCCTACTTGCGTCAGATTCCGGCAGTGGAAATCCTGCGCCTGACCTGGATTCACCAATATTATGTCGAGAATGACTCTTTGCGTTTACGGGCTGCTACCGATTTACCCCCGACTGGCACAAGAATGGATTCCCCTTATGATAAAGATGCTCGCTATGGGAACAAGCGCAGTGTCACTTGGACTGGCTACAAAGTCCATATTACTGAAACCTGTGATGCTGATGAGGTTCATCTAATTACTAATGTTGATACCACTCAGGCACAAATAAGCGACGTAGACCAGACCGAACCAATCCATAAGTCTCTGGCATCTAAAAAATTACTCCCCAAAGAGCATATCGTTGATGGTGGTTATGTTGATGCTAATTTGCTAGTTACCAGTCAAAAGAAGTATGGGGTCATAGTTGTTGGGCCAGCGCGTCCCAATGTTAGCTGGCAGTCTAGAATGCCAGGTGGTTACGACATTAGCCAGTTCAAGGTGAATTGGAATACCAAGCGCGTTACCTGTCCAATGGGCAAAAAAAGCACCAAAAAGTGGACTCCTTATCAAGATAAGTGGGGCAATCAGGTAATTCGTGTCGGCTTTCCTAGAAAAACGTGCCAACTTTGCCCCAGTCGTTCTCTGTGTACTCGGTCGGCTTCTGAACCAAGAAAACTAACTTTACGCCTTAAAAAAGAGCATGAATTACTTCAATCTCTGCGAATTCAACAAGAAACTTCCTCTTGGAAAGAAATTTATGACATAAGGGCATGAGTTGAAGGGACAATTTCTCAGGGAGTTAGGGCATTCGGATTACGAAAAGCTCGTTATACTGGTTTAGCCAAAGTCCATTTACAGCACATAATCACAGCAGCAGCGATTAATGTGGTAAGGATGGTAGCTTGGTTACAAAGTGTGCCTCATGCCAAGACACGCACATCAAGATTTGCAGCGATCGCTATCACTTGAAGATTTCCTTGATTGGAAACTCGAATCATCTCTAAATCTCTACTGTCCTTCTCCATGTAATACATGGTAAGGCGAATTTTCCCATGTAATACATGGAGAGGAGAGTTTTAATCTTTTTTATCACTGAAGTGCTTGCCGAATTAATTCCCCTGTGCTTCTTCTCCTTTCCGGTGAATTGTGAAGTTCGCCAACAGTATCACTTATTTAACAGATACTCCACTTAAGATGCAGATGATTAAGGATGCTGCCGCCAATGGTGAGCGAACAAAACTACAAAAAGCGGCTCACGCTTTGCGCTCTCCTAGCGTTAGTATTGGTGCAGCTAGGTTGGGAATGATGTGTCAAAGTTTAGAAATTTCTGCTGATAAGCAGTTATGGGCTGAACTATCTCAAATGATTAATCAAATAGAGAGCGAATATAGAAATGTCGTAAAGTTTATCCAAAATTTTTATCTTTAATCGTCGATAACTTTACAAACATATTCCCTTGATGATGACCATTACCTTAACCTTGGCTGTGAACAAAAGTAATTTTATATGCTTAAGCTCCAAGGACAATAACCAGAAGAATTACCCTTTTTTGATTAGTTAACTGTACGATGCTTAACTGTCTTAACGGCGTTGAAACAAAAATCAAAGCCAAAAAGATTAAAATTTAAACATTGCTGTCCCTTTGACTTTCAATGTGCTAGTTCTAAAATATGCCCTAGCCCTAGCCTGCTAAATTAGGCAAACCCTGCATCTGACGCAAAGAATTTAAGTAGGCTTGGCTTAAATAATCAAAGCACCTGCTTTCGTAGTCTTTTAATTAGTAACTATGCTTATGAGTGCCAAATAATTTCATATTCTTTAACGAAAAATTGAACCTCTCTCAAAACTAAGTGGATCACGGCGGAAGAAGCCTTCCAAGATGAAATTATGGAATTTTCCCAGCAGTCTAATAATTCAATTCCAATTAATTCGGAATTATTATCCCAACTAAATCTAAGTAAGTAATCATCATGCCCAGGCGTCCGACACTGGATAAATTTTTCAGCAATAGTGCCAGAAGTGAACCCGTTATCAGTAAGAATTTTAGTGAGAATTGCAGCGTGTATACTATCCATTAAAGTACCTCAAATATTATGTATAGTATCGTCACATAAATTCCTGAAAGCGACGACTTAGTGATAACTATAATGCTTTTACTTTGACTGCCAGTAATGCATTACCTGATGTGCGTTACCAAAAAGATAGTTATATCCCTAGATTAAGTTTGTCGATGGTGCTATGTCTTCTGTGAATCTACTTAAATTAGCTTTATGACACCTTCAAATAAACCCGTATAAAGACGGAGCTAGCGGTGTTAAAGCCTTTTACTATTTATGTTTATTTATTCCCCGGTTGCAGTAAGGGGCATATCAGCGAATACTCAGCCACTATGATTTTAAAATAAGCTTGTAAACAAGCGCATAAAAGGCTTTTCGCTCCCATCTCACTCTGGAAATTAGCAGACCTCCAACACGATATCCCCATAATTTTTTTGTTTTTTTTGTAAAATCTAGGACAGACTTCAGAGTATTCACTGTTTTATATTCTCTGTATAAAGGTTATTTTAATACATAAGTTCACAAGGCTCAGTTCCACCGCTACAACAAGTTTGACTAAATTGTTACATTAGTTCTTTTAAGTTAAGGGGTAAGCCTACTAAAGTCTCAACCAATTCAACTTTGACTACTTAACAAACACAGAGAAAACAGGAAATGTTTTTGGCTTTGCGCTGCCTTGTCTATGTGCAATTCGTCCGCTCATCCTCAATAAAACTCTAACGATTGACGATATCGACATCGCTGGTTTAACTCTCAACAGTTGATATAAACAAAGTTTTCAATTTTACAACAAAGTTTCTACAAACGACGCAATTTTAAATGGTGATCGCCACCGGAAAGGGGGGTACGCCATCGCACAGCTGCGACTGCCCTTAAAAGTCAAGAGAAATGACTCATTCAAATAACTACTTAGCAACTTAGTTTATTGCTGAGAGCGTACTACTAATTCACCTTATACACATTCGGAGTAAAACAATGGCTGGCAAAACATACTACGTTTCTGGAACAGGCAATGATAAAAATGATGGCTTGAACGAGGGAGGCGCATTTCGTACCCTCCAAAAAGCCGCAGACTTGGTGCAAGCAGGTGATACCGTTTATGTCATGAATGGTACTTACACAAATATTTACGCTAATGTTCTGAGTCTTTCAAATAAACATGGTAGTGCTAGTGCACCGATCACATTTACTGCTTATCCTGGACACAAACCTGTTTTAGAAGCACGCAAAAATAATTGGAATGCTATCTCAATTACAGGCTCTTCTTATGTAGTAATTGAAGGACTGACGCTAATGGGAGCGCGAGATGAAATTACACTAGAATATGCGCTCCAGCAAAAAGATAATTTGAATAACCCAGCCACATCTGGGAACGGTATTAACGTTACATATATCAATGGCGCTCAAAAACAACGTTCACATCACATTACAATTAAAAATAACAACGTCTCTGATTTCCCAGGAGGCGGAATTACAACAATTGAAGCCGACTACATAAAAGTAGAAAATAATGTAGTTTCTGGAAATTCTTGGTATTCACCTTTTGGAACCCAAGGAATTACAATGTTTCAACTTTGGAACTCTGACAATAACGTCACAGATTACAAAGTAATTATTAATGGTAATACCTCCTTTGATAATAAACAATTAGTTCCTTGGGCTGTGACAGGACTAACAACAGAAGGTCATGGAATAATGCTTGACACTTCTTATATTGGAGATGTTGCATATCAGGGCAAAGCCTTAATCAGTAATAACTTAACTTATAACAATGGTGGAGCAGGTATTCAGATTTACAAAGGAGAAAATCCTGTAGACATTGTAAATAATACAGCTTACCAAAACTCACAAACACTTTCAGTCGGAGAAGTTTTCCTTAACAGCGTTAAGAATGTTCAGGTCTCCAACAATATTATGTATGCAAAAGACGGAGAGT
>JAHHHR010000128.1 GCA_019359245.1 Nostoc desertorum CM1-VF14
CTTTGTTGAGCTTGAGCCTGTGGTTGACTTTGTTGAGCTTGAGCCTGTGGTTGACTTTGTTGAGCTTGAGCCTGTGGTTGACTTTGTTGAGCTTGAGCCTGTGGTTGACTTTGTTGAGCTTGAGCCTATGGTTGACTTTGTTGAGCTTGAGCCTGTGGTTGACTTTGTTGAGCTTGAGCCTGTGGTTGACTTTGTTGAGCTTGAGCCTGTGGTTGACTTTGTTGAGCTTGAGCCTGTGGTTGACTTTGTTGAGCTTGAGCCTGTGGTTGACTTTGTTGATCCTGAGCTTGCGCTTGAGATCGCACCCGACCCTACTGCGCTCTGGTCAGAAGACCTTTTTTCACTGGGATCTGTAGACAATGTTGATTCTTTTGTAAGTAATGGAGATAATCCTTTTCTAACGAGTCCCTCTAGCAGTAATAATGTTTCTTTTCAAAATCTTGAAACTGCACTTTGGTCAGAAGACCTTTTTTCACTGGGATCTGTAAACAATGTTGATTCTTTTGTAAGTAATGGAGATAATCTTTTTCTAACGAGTCCCTCTAGCAGTAATAATGTTTCTTTTCAAAATCTTGAAAGCGACTCCCTTTTTTAATGAGCGATACCTGGCTGTCTAATCAGTATTTAAAGCTTGAGACTCAAGTTTAGTTCGAAGTTCTCGATGTTGATTGACTAAAACTTGTATTGTGTCTAATTGGATCATGATGAAGGCGATGTTTGTGAGGGTTATTTCATTCTAAATGTAGACGCAATATAGTAAGATTCAGCACCAGCTCGCTCTACTTCAAGCATCTATTACCGTGTTTGAAATCGAAATTATCAAAGCTTTTGCAGGTCTAGAAGACCCCCGTCGCTGTGCCGGACAGCGACATACTCTACCATTATGTCTTGCGCTGTTCACATTGGCGATCACCGCAGGCAATAAAGGATTTCTAGCAATTGGAGATTGGATTTCAAGCTAGCGTGAGGAGTTGATAGACCTCTTGAAACCCACAAAGAATAGACTTCCTTCTTACAATACAGTCCGTCGTAATTTATGTGTAATAAATTACGACGAGTATTCCGTATGCCTTGCGAATTTCTTTGATATCAAACCACTGCCTTGAGAAACTGTAAAGTCCTTAAAGGCTCAAACAAGAGTAGAAAATGATAATCCACATTCTGATTTCTACCCAGCAATTATATTGGTTAGTACTTACCTTGTAAAGCAAGGATTGATTTTAGAACCGTTTGAAGTTGATGCCAAAACCAATTAAATAAAAGCACTACCTGAGTTAATTGAGAAACTGGCTCTCAGGGGGGTAATTTTTGCCTTTGATGCTATTAATACACAAAAAAAACTTGTGAGTTGATCATCAACAGTGGGAATGATTATATTGCTGCCTTAAAAGGGAACTAACCTAGTTTATTCAAAGATGTCAAAACAAATTTTACACCGGAACTTTCTTTCGAGCAGATAAACAAAGGTCATGGTCGAATTGAAAAGTCTAATATATCGACGAACAACGTTACACAAGTTTTACTTCTATTAGGAGATTAATCATGAAGTTAAGACAACTAGTAGTAATTGCAGGGGTAGCGCTGATAAACTTTTGCAGCATTAGCAGTAAGGGTTTGGCTGTTACTATAATTAATCCTCAATACGATTCGTATATTCCCAACCCATCTGATATCGTCATTGGGACTTGCAGCCAAGTAGGTATTTGTTTCCCAGGTCAAGAGATCCTCTCAAATACTAATGTGTCCCCCTTTGTATCCAAGAATGATTCAAACTTCGATGTAACTAGCCTCTTTCTAGCAATTGATCCCAATGAAGATGCAGTATGGGGCAATGCAGTTTCTAACATATATAAAAATATTGAGATATCTCAATTTGGGAAAAAAATAGCCTTCAGTGGGGGGGTGACTCCTGTAGGAGGGTATGTTTTTGCGGATGCTAGAACAATCCCTGCGGGTAGTGCTGTAAAATTTTCTATAGCGATTGATGGCACTTCCATTCCTGAACCTGATTCCATTTTGGGGATATTAGTATTTGGTACTATTGCTGCTAGTTCATCTCTTAAATATTATCTCAAACATAAGAGACCATTTATAAAGTAAATCTTTAAACGGCTAGACGACGTAGCATAATTCGAGTCATAACGGCATATATGGCAGCCTCACTCATTTCAGTCAGACGTTCGTAATCCTTACTTAGACGATGGTACAGGTTTTACCAACCAAATGTTCTTTCTACTACCCAACGCTTGGGTAAAACTTCAAACTCTTTATTAGTACGACGCATGACTTCAACATGAGCTTGAATCATCAACCAAACAGCCAGCGCAAACTTATCACCGTCATAGCCTGAGTCAACCAGATGACTTCAACTTTTTCTAATAACTCTGCCCGTTCCTCCAGCAGTTCCATCAAAGCATACGCTTTCACCGAGGCAGTGGAGCAGGCGTTGAGTCCGCAGCGCCATTTAGATCAGCTTAACGCCCCGGTGATTGTCGCCTATGCCACACTTGAGAGTCCGGAGTTCATACGTCAGTCGCGTGAATTTGCAGCAGCCGTGCAGGCAAACGGCAAGTCGATACAGGTATTGGTAGGCGAGGGGTACAACCATTTTGAAATCATAGAAACGCTTGGCTGCCCCTATGGATGTTGGGGCGCGAAGTGCTGAAGCAGATGCATCTCACAATGGGCAGTTTCTTCTAAGTAAGTCGGTTTTAATTGAGATTAAGCAAATGAATATACACCAGAAGAGTATGCTAGCAATTGCAAATCAACAAACCTACGATCTGTTTGCACCAGAAACGTCACTTAATCCCTATCCACTTTACAAACAAATGCGTGAAGAAGATCCCGTTCACTACAATCAATCTTTTGGATATTGGATTTTAACAGGCTATAGAGATGTTGAAGCGGCTCTACGGGATGAGCGTTTGAGTGCGGACCGAACAGCATTGTTTATCAATCAGTTGGGAAATTTGGATGTCAATTTGATCCAGAATTTTATTCAGGTGATCTCCAAATCAATGATGGCGAAAGATATACCGGATCACACCCAATTGCGGAAGTTAGCCAATCAGGGATTTACAACACGTGCTATAGAAAGCTGGCAATCCATTATTCAGAACACCACAGACCGCTTGTTGGATAACGTTCAAAGTCATGGGTGCATGGATGTTGTCTCCGACTTATCAGTAATATTACCAGGGCTAATTATTTCTGAGATATTTGGCGTGCCAGAAGCCCAAAGAGCCAACCTGAGCCGATGGGCAATCGATATTGGTACATTTTGGGGTGCGCCTGCGCCGGGCAGTTCAAACATTGAGGAATATGCACGCAAGGCAGACCTTGCAGTCGCACATTTTTCTGCACTCATCAGGCAACTGATTGAAGAACGGCGTAGGCAACCCGGAACAGACATGATTAGCCTGCTGACTGTTGCCTACCAAGAGCAGGGACTTAATCTTGAGGAACTCCCACCTCAATGTATGCTGATTTTAAATGCAGCTCACTTGACCACCGCAGACTTAATTCCCAATGGGGTGAATGCACTGCTGCATCATCCAGAACAACTGCGAAAACTGCAAGAAAATCCGGCTTTGATAAATGCCGCAGTGGAAGAAATAATTCGTTTTGATACCCCCGCTCCTTTTGTCTTTCGGGTTGCCAAACAAGACTTGACGATTGGCGGTAAGCATATCCTTAAAGGTAGCGTCATTGCACTGGGGCTTGGGGCGGCAAATCATGATCCTGCGAAGTTTGACTCGCCAGAAGTTTTCAATATTACGCGATCACCCAACGAACACCTCGGGTTTGCTCCAGGCATTCACTTTTGTCTGGGAGTCGTTTTAGCTCGTATGGAGTTAGCTACTTGCTTCACCACATTACTTAGGAGATTACCGAATCTCAGGTTCGCTCCCGATAAGCAAGCTATTCCTAGACATACCAGCCTAGTCTTCAAAGGATTCGATTCGCTACCCATAAAGTTTTAGTAAAGGCTGAAGCAAGAAGTGACCGCTTACTTCCAAAAGCACAACCAGTTGGTCAATAGCACAATTAATCCAGCTAAATATACATGAACCAATTTGCGAAAAGTTACTTGCCGTTCCAAGTAGCCTTGATTAGTGGAGCGATCGCCACTGTTGCTACTATGTCTTTGTTCAACACCGTTTGGACTTGTGGTGTCCGTGCCGCTCTAGCCCTACAAGACGATCCGAGAGTGATAGTTGACCAAGTATGGCAACTGGTGAATCATGAATATGTTGATGGCAAATTTAATCAACAAGATTGGCAAGCAACCAGGCAAAGCCTGTTGAGTAAAGACTATTTTTCTCGGGAAGAAGCTTATGCTGCCATCCGCGAAGCTTTACAAAAGTTGGGAGATCCTTACACTCGATTCATAGACCCCAAACAGTTTGAAGCACTGACTAGCCAAACATCTGGGGAAGTCTCTGGTATTGGCATTCGAATGGAAGTCAACGAAAAAACTCAGCGGCTTACTGTTGTCGAAACCATAAAAAATTCTCCAGCACTAAGAGCTGGGATCAAACCAGGCGATGAAATTTTGGCAATTGATGGCAAACCTACTTTCAAAATGAAAGTGGATGATGCCTCCAAGCTAATTCGTGGCCAAGCCGATACTCCCATCATATTAAAGCTGCGACAGAGAGAGGTAAATATCTTTAATGATTTGGTGCAGGTAAATACCTTTGATTTGGAGCTGACGAGAGCAAATATTGAAGTGCCAACGGTACGTTATACGCTCAGACAAGAAGGAAATCGCCGCGTTGGCTATATCCGTTTGCGGGAATTTAGCGCTCACGCTGCAGAACAAATGCAACGAGCCATCCGCCATTTAAACACCAAAAAAGTCGATTTTTATGTCTTGGATTTGCGAGGAAATCCTGGTGGGTTGTTGCAGGCAAGCATTGAGATTGCCCGGATGTGGTACGATGACGGCGGAATTGTCAAGACAGTAAACCGTGTGGGCAGCATTGAAGAAACTAAAGCCAATCGCACTGCTCTAACAAATCGTCCTTTGGCGGTTTTAGTCGATGGTAATTCAGCTAGTGCTAGCGAAATCCTCACAGGAGCACTCAAGGATAATAAGCGGGCGGTAGTCGTAGGTGGTCAAACCTTTGGTAAAGCCCTAGTGCAGTCAGTTCATGAACTTGCAGATGGTTCCGGCTTGGCTGTCACCATTGCCCATTACTACACTCCTGCGGGAACAGATATTAACCATAAAGGAATTGACCCAGACATCAAGGTAGACTTGACAGAGGCACAAGAGCAGAAGTTGACTTCTAATCCAGATTTAATTGGAACTAAGAGTGATCCACAATATGCCCGGGCGATCGCAATTTTACTCAATAAAAACTTTGCCCCGTCGTCAGCAAATCAGCCTACTCAACCTATGAGCACCGCTAATGATTTAAAATTTTTTTTAGATAAGTGATTTGGGTTCAGGTGTTTATATGGACCTATGCCAATATTCCTTTTATAGAGTTTTTACTTCGCCATTTATTTCTAAAAAATCTAGCCATTCATATAAAGTTTTGTGAGAAACTTCCAGGCAAACAAAAATAAAATTATAGTCTTGTTCTAGAGCTATTTTACAGATAGGTTAGCGAGAGCTTAAATCATCTCCTAAAACGGATGGAAAAATACTTTAAACGGATGGAAAAATACTTTAAATTCCGAATTAATGCGAATTTAGGAAATGATTAAATCGCTATTTAAGTTATTAGCTAAATTTCTTTCCCTTACTTAGCCTTATATGGACATTTTGGTAACAATAATGCTTTACAGATGGCTCGCCAAGTTAACTTGACGATGGGTTAGACGCTTTTGCGCTTTGGTTACAACATTTTCTCATTTAAAGTGGATGTTTGAGTGGTTTATTAGACACACAACTTTTGGTTTTGATACTCTACAGATGTACGGAGTTTATTCAAAAATCAAATAGGATTCCTATAGCATTCTTTATGGTCAACTTATCCCATCATCTTCTCGCGGATTTTCGTCTCCTTAATCCAGACTCTGGCATTCTTGACCAAAATGACTCATTATCGTGGTTTTCAATATGTCCATGAAATTTTAAAAATGCTTCCCGAAATGCCTGAGCCTATTTTATTAACCCAAATTTTTTTCAAGCTTACTTCTTTAGGGCGTATTTATTCCGTTTCTACAGGCATTAAACCCTCGCAAATTGGCTAAGATATTGATTATGAAACAAGTTCATTTGCTCTGGCTTCCGTACGCACAAATGAAAACCGTTTCACCCCCGTTGAGAGTAGTTCGAGGAGAGGGGGTCAAACTCTACCTCGATGATGGCACGGTGCTCATTGACGGCATCTCTTCGTGGTGGTGTGTTATTCATGGGTATAATCACCCTGTCCTCAATAAGGCGGTTCAAGAACAGCTTGCAAAATTCGCTCATGTTATGCTCGGGGGTCTCGTTCACGATGCAGCTATTCATCTCGCCGAGACGTTAGTTAGAATTACTCCTGAAAGACTCAATCATGTTTTCTTTGCTGACAGCGGCTCAGTGGGCGTAGAGGTCGCTTTAAAGATGGCAATTCAGTTCTGGCGCAACAAAGGGCTACCACAGAAGAGCCGTTTTGTGGCGCTTCGTCGGGGATATCATGGCGATACGACAGGGGCAATGTCAGTAAGTGACGACGACGAGGGGATGCATCGATTGTTTAAAGGGGCCATACTCCCTCAGTATTTCGTCGATGCACCGGGTGGGGTTAACATAGAGTCTCACGAATGCCAAGTATCGCTTTGTCAACTCGCTAAACTTCTGAAATCGAATAAGAACCAGATTGCCGCTTTGATCCTGGAACCGATATTTCAAGGAGCAGGTGGCTTTCGCTTCTATCCTCCCGAGTATTTGTTCCACGCCCGAAGACTGTGTGATGAGCACGGGGTGCTACTCATATTTGACGAGATAGCGACGGGTTTCGGGCGAACAGGAGCCTTATTCGCAGCGGAGCTTGCCAATGTCACCCCAGATATCATGGTGCTTGGTAAAGCGCTCACTGGGGGATACTTTGGGCTATCAGCAACTATCGCTACAACTCAAGTTTACGAGTCTTTCCTCGGTGACGATCCGGAACTCGCTTTCATGCACGGACCGACTTTCATGGGAAATGCAGTCGCCTGCGCGGTGGCGTTGGCAAGTATCAGCCTTATCGAAACCGAAAACTACCTTAGTAAAGTTAAAGCTATTGAACAAGTACTCAAAGAAGAAATCCAAGGATTAGAGGGGCCATCACTTTGCGACGCACGAGTGCTTGGAGCCATAGGAGTCTTAGAGTTTGAATCTCCTTCAAATCTCATGGGATTCAGGGAGTTTGCTCTCTTACGGGGAGTGTGGCTCCGCCCGTACAGCAAGTGGCTGTACACTATGCCCTCATACATCATTAATGAGGATGACTTGCGACGAATCACCGCAGTAATGAAGGAATGGGTATCACACCAGGGCATCTAAGGTGATTTTTGAAAAAGAAAATACCAGCTAAAGTGGTTGAATCAAGATATCCCATTTGGGCAGAAGTGGATTTCTCTGCAATCTAGACTCGACTTGCTTCACGGCTTTCTTAGTTAGGGAAATCCCTTTTTGGTAAACAATGTTGCTTAAAGTCAAAATTGGATGTAATTCTTTCCAAGTCATGCTAGAAGCCCATGAAAGCATAACTTCAACATCAACAAGTTTGGTTCCATTCCAATGCTGTTCAAGAATGCCCCAACAGCGCTCTATGGGATTATATTTACTATGGTAGGGAGGATAGTAAAGTAATTAAATCGGTCTGTGGATCTGATCGACAAATTCAACCATCCTTTTCAAGAATTGAGTTCGTACTCCGCTACTTTCAGAACCGTTATCAACTTTAATTTGTATTAGTTCGGTATCCTGTCTTTCTTCTGGTGTAATTGTTTTCCACCAATGAATCAGATTATCAACAATGAAATCGCTGGTTTTATAGGAACTACCAAAGATAATATGTAGTTGCCCATTGTCTTCGTCTACAATCCCACAGGGAATGTATTTTTCCTTGCATCCCATATCGTGGTCACTAGCTTTATTATCTCCTCTAGTTTTTCCTCCACGCGAATAATCGCCAATATTTACGGTGGCAAAACAAAGTCCATGCTTAGTCGCTTAACTGATTCGCTTGTTGCAAGATTTTGAAAGTCTTTGATGTTGTTAAAGATGTCATCTGTTTGTGGTATTTTTTTTGAGGCTTGGCTTTTACAACTAAACGAAGACGATAGCCCATTCGGTTCAATACTTGTGCCATTGTACTAGCTCCTGGCAATTGCTCTGGACTAAATCCAAGCTCTTTTAGTTCTTTCAATGCCGATGCTGCTGTTAGTCTGGTATAGGCTAATGACGTTTTAAATGTTGGGTCTTGTTGAGCATGAGATTCTGCAAGCTGTTGCAGTGACAATGCCGCAACTGCAAAGTTTCTCCTCCCAAAGCTTTGCTCCGCTAAAGGTTGACTGTAATCCTACACAGGTTATCCCTGTTCGTTTTTCTGCCAATCCTACCTCTATATTTTGTCTGCCCCAACCAAATACCGTTTCTGCCTGCCTTGCGCTTCCCTGGCAATATTTCAATGCCATCTGTGCTTGAGAACTCCGACGTTCTACTCCATTCATTTTCGATGCTGCCAATCGCAAGTCTTCTATTTGCGATACTGTTAATGATTTGGGTGTGCCTACTGTGGCTAACTTATCCAAATGCTTGCTCCTGCTTTTTTGCATCAAGGGTACATTTTACCCCTATTGGTAAATTCTTTCCTAGAAATCACCTAAATATTGACAAGCCAAGATAAGGGTCGAATAAGCGAACATGAACTAGATAAGATTTCGGCGTTGCAGAATAGAAATATGAATTAGCGTGATCGCTATGGAATATCCAAGATGTGCATCAACTCATATTCGCAAAAATGGTAAACTTGCATTACATCTATGCCAAATGTGGTTGTCAGTTTATTGATTCTTATGAACAATACCTTCGCCAAAAAAAGAGTATGGAGAGGTAGGGCTGCCGTAGTAGAGTTATTGTCTCTCACAACTACAACTCAAAAACTACTTTTCAGCCCATGCCGGACATCTTATCACTGTTACAATGCTTTTTACCGCAGATCAATGTCGTTTAGTGATTGCCTACGCTCGACCTGAATCCTTACCCTTCGGATTAAGAATACTGAATTTAGGAACTGCCTCAAGGCTAACCAAAGAAACAGTGGAATCGTATTCCAGTATCTACGCCACAATCTTTGAGGTTCTTGTATTAATCTGTAAAACCACTCTAATCCTAAATTACGCATCCAAAAAGGTGCTCTTTTCTGAATTCCAACAAAGACAGGAAATGCTCCTCCCAACCCAATCATGACTGCTTTAATTTTCCCCTTATGTTGATCCATCCAGTACTCTTGTTTAGGACATCCTAATGAGACTATAACTACGCCTGCTCCACTTGTATTAATCTTTTGAATAATAACTTCATCCTTCGTAGGCGTTAAAGGAGGAAAGGGCAACGGTTCCATACCTGCAATTTTCAAGTGAGGAAATTCCTGTTCTAATTTTACTTTTATTTTCTGAAGAATTACTTCTTGAGAACCCAAAAAGAAAACACTAACATTTCGCTGAGGAGCTAACTGGAATAAAGATAAAAGAATGTCCATCCCTGCTACGCGATTTTGTGTGTTTACTCCCATTAATTTCATCATCCAAACGAGGGGCATTCCATCAGGAGTTACTAAATCTGCGTGTTTTAATACTAAGGAGAATTCTGAACACAAATAAGCTTCCACAAGCATATGAACATTAGCGACGCAAACAACCTTACTTTCATAATTACTAGCCCATTCCAAAATTGTTTTTATTTGATCATTTAGAGGTAAAGCAGTTAGGGGAGAGCCAATAATATTAACAATTGGTATACGTAATTTTAATACTTTCCTATCTTTTAAAGCTTGGTGATTTAAAGTTGGTGTGTAAAGATATGTTTGTAAATTATGTGTTTTGTGAGTATTTAGTTGGTTTTTATTATCTTCTTCGTGAAAATTCATTTTAAGCAAAACCTTTATTTTGAGGAGAATAGAGATACGAGCTTTGATATACAGCATTTTGCAAGTAAATGAAGTACACTTTTAACCACCCCTCCCTGATACCTTAAGGAGGGTGCGCGACCGCACCATTTCCTGAGAGAAAGTGTAATCCGCACCAAGCGCACTTACCTTGCTGTTGTTTTAAAAGTATCGCTTGTCTGTTAAGTAGTTCAGGATGTCTGCCTAACCTAGTACTCCAATCCACTAAGTCGGCATCATAGGGACGAATGGCACTAAGAAAAGCCGAAATGCTTGTGGTTTAAGCGGTTTGCAACTGCTTTCTTAATTCATGCCGGGGTTTCGTCATCAAGGGGTACAATACTTTTCGGTTAAAGGAGAAAGGGGAAAGGGAAAGGGTTTAAATTTACCTTTTCCCAGACCAAGAGAGAGATTATTGGGTTTATCCGAAAAGTATTGTCAAGGGGTAAGCTTTTCCCGGATTTCTCACAAACTCAGAAAAAAGCGGAGCTTCAAACTGATAAAATGTATATATGGTAAGCATTTGAGCAGTTTTAACCGATGAATCTACCCGCAACGCGATCGCTCCCAAAACAGTTCAG
>JAHHHR010000129.1 GCA_019359245.1 Nostoc desertorum CM1-VF14
GTTAAGCTCATCCATCTTTTGCCAAGTAATACACGGGAGAGGTTTTAGCAGATCCATAATCCTATTGTTTCCTTACCCAGTCTGGCATTAATTCCTCTCACCCTTTAAAAATGAGCGAACGTACAGATCAAAGGTAATAATTTATAAATATTTAAATTTGGTTAACATTGGTATGTTTTGACAGCGACCAGTTGCGTCCTTTGCGGATTAAAGAAAATAAGTGTACACCAAAAAGTTCTGTGATGCCTGCGGTGTTCTCATTGCCATCGCTCAAGCCCAGAAGCGACACTTTTATGTTGCTCCGTCAAAATTGGAGATGTCCACGCCTTAAGTGAGGCGTTCGGGAAAACTTGCCTTCATAAAAGTGCCATGCGATCGCTTCAGTAAGTCGCTGATGGCAAGATAAAGATGTAGCATTCTTCTTTAACCGAAAAAAAATCGGCGGACTAATAGTCTTGTCGCCGAAGTCAGAGTTACTCTTTACTAAGTTGAGCGAATGAGCGCACTGCTTCACTCACTTTCGTGCGCTCACTCAAAACCTTGAGATAACAACTCATCCCGCTATGTCTTTACCACTCTTGTAAGTCATAGCTCTGGGTTTTCTCTTCTTGAGCGGGACTACTGATTGCTTGGGTGCTTGTGGCGGACGGCATTTCTCGCAATATAGAGGTCGAACTCCAAAGGTTTCTCTTTGGGTCGGTTGTTCGCACTGCTTACACACAAAGTTAAAAACGCGAGTATGAATTTCCCGCTTGTGCGCTCTAACGGTGTACTCTCGGACTTCAATAGTTTTGCTGGGCATTGATTGACTGATTACTGTTGTGGACTTATTTCTTTAATATAGTTTTTCGTCTTAGTTCTACAAGAACCGTGCATCATCTGACGAAAGTAATTCTAATTAATCAAATAAATACTCTTGCATGTCATTTTGATGATGGCGGAGAATACTTATAGCTTTGACCTGGATTTGACGAATCCGTTCTCGGCTGAGGTTTAGCTGTTGGCCAATCTGAGCGAGATTGAAATGCTGATCATTCTCTAGCCCAAAGCTTAAAGTCAACACTTGACGTTGAATCGGTGTCAATGGTTCTAAGAATTTAGCTACGTCCTGCGATAAAAGTTCTTGGGTGAGCAGTTTTTCTGGTGAAGCGCCAACGTCTGCTAAAATTTCGCCCAATTCTGTCTCTTTCTCATCTCCAACTTGTTTATTTAAAGAGATGGCTGTGCGAGAGGCACTGAGATATTCTCGAAGTTTATCTGTGCTTATGTTTAATGCTGATCCAATTTCTTCAGCACTAGCATGACGACCGAGTTTTTGAAAGCTTTCTCGCTGTACTTTCTTAATTTTGGTAAGTATTTCAGTCAGGTGAACAGGTAATCTAATAGTGCGGGATTGTTCTGCGATAGCTCTGGTTATAGCTTGACTAATCCACCAGTAGGCGTAGGTTGATAGCCTATAACCTCGGTTGGGATCAAACTTTTCTATACCCCTTTGTAAACCGATTGCTCCTTCTTGGATCAAATCTAAAAATTCCAAATTGCGGTTTTGATATTTTTTAGCAACAGATACTACCAATCGCAGGTTTGCTGTTACCATTTTTTGTTTGGCTTTTTGGCCAAGGTGTAGTGCTGCTTGGACTTGTGCTTCGGTTTTTTCGACAGCATTAGCTAATTGAGTCAAAGTTGGTTCACGGTCTAGCTGTTGGGTGAGTTCATTTTTAGATTGCTCAATGGCAATCATTTCTTGTACCTGTCTACCATAAGCAATTTCTTCCTCTGGCTTTAATAAAGGATACTGACCAATTTCCTGCAAATAGATGCGAACCATGTCGGAACTGAGGCTGGACATACAAACTCAACGCTTTTTTTACCAGGGGATTTAAAAGTATAACTCAATAAAGTTTTCTATTTTGAAGAACCAAAACACATCACCAATCCAGCCCTGTCTGAAGCAACCTCTGCTTCAACCTTGTGTAGCGCTGTTGGTCGTCAGTAGAGCGCACCGCCAAAGATATCGCTTTTTTCGCTCCAACCACGATCGCTAACTTCTTGGCACGAGTTATACCAGTGTAAAACAGGTTCCGGGTTAACATCATGTAGTGCTGCATATAGATTGGCAGAATCACCACCGGATACTCTGACCCCTGGCTTTTATGAATAGTCACGCACCACGCCAGGGCAATTTCATTGAGGTCAGCGTAATCATAAACCACAGTCCGCTCACCATATTGCACTGTAACTTCCTGCTCGACAGTATCAATGGTCAGGATAATTCCTAAGTCACCGTTGAAGACTTCGCGGTTGTAGTCGTTGGTTAGCTGGATGATGCGATCGCCCTCGCGTAACAAATTCCCACCTCTGTTAATCTCCACCTTGTTGGGACTGGGTGGGTTGATCAACTGCTGCAATACTGTGTTCAGGTTACGAGTCCCGATTACTCCCCGTGTCATCGGACAAAGCACTTGGACATCAGTGGCAGGATTAAAACCTAAGCGGGGAATTAAATCGGTAATCAACTCGCAGATTGCCTGTACACCATGTTCGGGCTGATGTCCGCCGCCGTGCCAAATACAGTCAGACACAGGATTATCAGAAATCGGCTCGATTGTTGGGTACTGGCCCCGGTTGATTTGGTGAGCAGCAGTGATAATTGCACTTGTTTGAGCTTGGCGGAATACCTGGGTCAACCGCACTACTGGCACACGACCAGAATTAATCAAATCAGCCAGTATTTGACCTGGGCCCACAGATGGTAGCTGGTCAATATCACCCACCAACAACAATAGAGCGCCAGCCAATACTGCTTTAACCAAGGAGTAAGCCAGAAATAAATCAAGCATCGAAGCTTCATCAGCGATAATTGCCGTGTGGGGTAAAGGATTTTCGCTATCGCGCTTGAAACCCATTGAGCGAGGATCAAATTCTAACAAGCGATGAATAGTTTTAGCTTCCAGCCCGGTCATTTCACCTAAGCGTTGAGCAGCCCGTCCCGTAGGTGCAGCCAGGGCAATAGATTTACCCATTGCTTTCCAAAGTGAGACAATAGTATGGGTAGTGAAGGTTTTTCCAACACCAGGGCCACCAGTCAAGATCGTGATCTTAGAATAAGCTGCTGTTTCTACTGCCAAGCGTTGCTGTTCTGAAAGCTGAATTTGACGGCTAATGGTAAAGCGCTCAATCCAGGCGCGGACACGGGGAATGTCAGTATCAACAGGCTTTTCTAAACGCTGGCAGATCAGTTGAGCTAAATTCTGTTCTGTATGAAAGTAAGTCGGTTTGTAGCAAAGTAGTGTTTTATCCTCGTCCCGCTCTCTAATCAGTTCATCTGTTAGAGCCATGTCTTTGATGATCTGTGCAATTGCTTCTTCTGTGGGCTGATGAGATTCGGTAGTCAGTAGTTTTATTACCGACTCAATCAATTCGCTTTGTGGCAGGTAACAGTGG
The DNA here is from genome assembly GCA_019359245.1 of Nostoc desertorum CM1-VF14. Taxonomy (GTDB): domain Bacteria; phylum Cyanobacteriota; class Cyanobacteriia; order Cyanobacteriales; family Nostocaceae; genus Nostoc; species Nostoc desertorum. Next base: position 3,445 of record JAHHHR010000129.1, read on the forward strand.
CCATCTTCGGCAGCTTCACTTAAACAGTGGATAATTCCTGCACGGTAACGAAATTCTGAATCCGGGGCAATTCCTATATTTCTCGCAATCTTGTCAGCAGTCAGAAAACCAATCCCATAAATGTCGGCTGCTAACTGATAAGGGTTCTTAGTAACAGTGGCAATCGCTTCATCCTTATATTGCTTGTAAATTTTGACTGCATAAGTGGTAGAAACACCATGCCCTTGGAGAAACACCATCACTTCTTTGATAGCTTTCTGAGTTAACCAGGCGTTTTTGATAAGAGTGATTCGCTTTTTGGCAATACCCTGGACTTCAATCAGTCGTTCAATCTGGTTTTCGATGATGTCCAGAGTTTCTAGCCCGAAGTGACCAACAATCCGTCTTGCTGTGACTGGGCCCACACCTTTGATTAAACCACTGCCCAAATATTTCTCAATTCCAGTGAGAGTAGCTGGTTTGGTTTCTTTATAGTTGACTACCTGGAACTGGGGACCAAATTGTGGATGGTCACGCCAGAAACCAGTTAGTTGTAAAGTCTGCCCCGGCTGGATGTTAGCAAAGCTGCCAACAATTGTTGTGAGTTCGGTGCTACGGGGACGGGTCAGCCTTGCCACAGTGTAACCCGATTCAGCAGAGTAAAAAGTTAGGCGTTCTACGACTCCGGTGATTGTTTCGTGTTGAGGAAAGGCGCTTACTTGTTGAGGGGAAAGATTAGGGGGAGTGGACATTGCTTATGATCAGATGCCGCACATCATTATAATACTGGAATTCAGTTAATTATAGTACATAGATACTAAGATAAATGCCCACTATTATTATCATTGAAAACTCACTCTAGTTTAAGCTTGAAAGTCGGTGCAGTAGGGCTGACACCAGATTAACCCTTGCTTGTGGAGACTGCAAAAGTTAGCAATAGTAATAGAATGAGCAAAATTATAGTTGAAATGTTAGAGTTCAGTCTCTGCTAATGTAAGTTTCTTTTGCCAGTATGTGGCTGATACCGATATTGTTAAGTTGATGTCTTTATTATTTCTGTTCAGTTAATGAGCAAGGTCATTGCAATTTTTAATCAGTCGGGTGGTGTCAGCAAAACTACTCTGACAATGAATTTAGGCTACCATTTGGCTCAAAGTCAGCAAAACGTTTTATTAGTGGATATGGACCCCCAAGCTTCACTAACTACTTTTATGGGATTAGAGCCATCTGAACTAGGTAAGACAGTTTATGAAGCTATTTTGGGAGAAGAACCATTACCAATTCATCAGAATATACATGGTATGGATATGGCTCCCGCCAACATCAACTTAAGTGGCGCAGAATTAGAACTTGTTGTCGCAGATATGCGAGATATTCGGCTAAAGGAGGCTCTTGAACCAGTTCTAGCACAATACCAGTTCATTTTAGTTGATTGTCCGCCAAGTCTCGGTATTCTTAGCTATATTAGCTTGGTGGCAGCCACACATGTACTCATTCCTATTCAAACTGAATATAAAGCTTTAAAAGGAACAGAACTATTGTTAACAACGATTGCGCGTGTCCGTTCTCGGGCAAATCGAAAATTACAGATTGCTGGAGTAGTTCCAACTATGTACGATAACCGAACTGGACAAGGCTCCCAAAGCTTACAGTCAATTACTAATTCTCTATCTAAAATTGGTACCATCTATCCAGCTATTCCGCGATCAGTAGCTTTTGCTGATGCAGCCCAAGAGCATATACCTTTAGCACTTTACAATTCTAAGCATCCATCTGTCACTATTCTTAAACAGATTGCTCAAAGTTTGGAGACGTTACCATGAGTCTGAAGAAGCGTGTTAATCAACCTTACGAAATTAAAGGAGTTGATGCTTTATTTGGAGTTGAAGAAGCAGTAGACAATAGTAGCGCTGCTTTCCTTATCCCAATAGAACAAATAGTTTTACCACATCAACAACCTCGTCGCTACTTTGCTCCTCAAGCCATGCATGAGTTAGTAGAGTCAATTAAACAGCATGGAATTCTTCAGCCCCTTCTCGTCCGTCCTCAAAAGGATGGAAAATATGAACTAGTTGCAGGAGAACGTCGTTTCCGAGGGGCTAAAACTGCTCAATTAGAGTTTGTACCTGCTGTTATCAGGGAAATGACAGATGTTGAAGCACTTGAACTAGCACTCTCGGAAAATCTCCAAAGAGAGGACTTAAACCCAATTGAGGAAACAGAGAGTATTGTTGCTCTCTTAGGATTAAAACTTAATCAAACCACAGAATCAATAGTTGCTTTACTTCAATCAGCAGCTCATCCAGAACGAGAGGCTGTGGATAACGTTATCCACAGCCAAGAATGGCAGTCTCTACTTGAGGTATTTAACACAATCGGAAAGTTTTCCCCCGAAAGTTTTAGAACCAATCGTCTCCCATTATTAAAACTTCCTATAGATGTTATGGAAGCTCTCCGGTCAGGAGTAATCGAGTATACTAAAGCCAAAGTGATTGCGCGGGTTAGGGATGAAGCCCTACGTAAATCATTACTGTCTGATGCAATTCAAAATAATTTATCTTTAAGTCAAATTAAAGAGCGTCTTGCTGAAATTCAAGCAAACACGCCTGGAAATACAGATAAAAAATCATCTTCTTTAAAGAAGAAGATAGATGAAGCCTACATTAAAGTAAAAAAATCAAAGGTTTGGGATAATCCCAATCAGCACAAGCGATTACAAAAAATATTAGTAGAGCTTGAAGCTTTATTAATTGAAAGCAGTGATGATAACTGAAACTACATTTAGTATGGCAATCAGCATTCCTAAAGTCATTCCTTTAAAATAGGCAAATGGCGATTAGATTGTTACGGGAGAAGTGCTTTCTACAACAGCGATTCCTTCACCTTGGCAGCAATGATGACACACAACCTCTTAAAGAGTGATTGGCAAGAGATATTTACGATTGATAATGCAAAAACTGAGATTTTTAACCTCAATAATAACTGCACTAACGGCGCTCACACTAACTAGTTGCAGCACTACTACTGCTGAACAGTATGAAGCTACAGCACTCACCAGTTACACCTGGCAAGTTAAGTATACGAATAACCTAACTAGTCAACCACAGCCACGCATTGAAACCTTTGCTAACACTTCAGTGGTGAATCGGAATGGATTGAAACCGGCAGGAGCAGTTGTTGGCCCAGATGACAGAGGGCTATGGTGGTCTACTTTACCGCCTCGACCAAGTGTTGATGAAGTTGAACAACGCAAAAGACCTCAAGAAGAGGTAGGTAAACCTGAATTGATCAAAGATATAAAGTACAAACTGACCTATGGAGTGGGTAATACTCAGAACACGCTACCTACTAACTATGAAGTTTATCGACAAGTGGTAAAAGCCTACCCCCAAAGAACTCCTTTAGAATTGACTTTGGGTGTGAATGATAATTCAGTAGAGAAAGCTGAACCTCTAAGCAAGTAGTAACCCACTCGTTACGTAGTCAGCAAGAAGTTAGAGATTAAGGCTGAATTACTTTTCAACAAAAGATTGGTGGTAAATTATAAATCAAAGAGTCAACAACGATCTAATTTAATTTCTGCTGTGTTGATAAAAAATATTTCAAAAATTCCTGATGGGGGCTATATAGGGGCTATATATACCCCAACAATAGTTCAAGACTTTGATAAGATTTTGACCCCTATATAGGGTGTATATAGGTGTTAAATGGGGTATATTTGACGGATTAGCATTTTGTACCCCATTTAGCCCCCAAGGGGTTATGATAAGCTCTTGAGTTGGGAAAATAAGGGGAAATTATTTTATTCTTCTTTCTCTTGCTCTTGCAGATCACTTGAACAGATAATTTTCACAACTTATTGTGTATTACTTGGAGCCTATGTCAAACATTCACACCTTACAAAAAATTTTTCCGGCGGGTTTCGATAACGGTTACGGAAGTCTCAAACTTTTAGTTGAAGGCTTTGAAGTAGTTCGTGTCCCCAGCTATATAACTAATGCCGAGATGGAAGATGTTCCAGGGCGTGTAGTTTTTAACGGTAGTGCTTATACAGTTGGAGAGTCAGCTTACCGGACAGGGAATTATTTTGACCGCAACACAGACAATAATGAAAATAAAGTCAATAACGCATTATTGACTTTATTGGGTGCATTGGCACATTTACCACACCGTAGGGCTTGGCACTTAAAATTAGTCGTTAGCTTACATGATGTTGGTCTAGCTGAAGAACTACAAAAAGTACTCAATGGAGAATATCAGCCAATACTTGCTGGCAAGCAATCAGACGTGAAAGTAGAAGTGCTGAAAGTTGTACTAGAGGGGATGGGTGCATTGTTTGGGCATCCACTACCAAAAAAATTAACCATTTTAGACTTTGGCAATGGTACGACTTTGTATTCTCGTTACAACCGGGGTCAGCGAGAAGTTCACACTGCTTACCCCATCGGTGTAGAAGTTCTCATCGATGATATTTCCCAAAAAATGAAACATTTAAATGGCGGAAAAATCGGAGATCCATCCAAAATCCGATTTTGTTTGGAAATGGGGCATACCCGATACAGCCGTGACATCGATATCAAAGATGTTTACAGCGCTTGCTTAAAAGATTGGTATGAAAAATACTTGAAGAAAGTGGTGAATCTGACGCTAGATGCCAAGCACCAGGGGGATGAAATTTGGGCGATTGGTGGAGGCTGCCTCTTACCAGGATTTAAAAAGCTGTTGGAGAAAAACGGCTTCAAAATCTTGGACAATCCGGTAGAAGCCAATGTCTCTGGGCTTTTAGAGATGGCAAAGACTATCAGCAGCAAGAATTCAGCATCTACATCTCTTAAGTGAAGTTATAACAATGGCAGATAAAAAAGACTTGGCACCGGAAAAAGTTCGTCTCAAAGATAATTACCGAGAGCGCATATTTGCAGAATCGCAAAAACTAGATAAAAGTTACCTGGACACAATTTACTTTATAGTTGATTGCTATTTTGTTTTCATTAAGGCTGGATTACCTGTACAACAAGTAGCTTTCACGCCGAATAATACTGAAGATAACAAACTTATTCAGCCGACTCAAGAGCCATCTACTATCGAAAACCAAATTCTTGATTCTGATGACCAAACCTTCACTCTTGATTTTGAGTTGTAAGGGAAGTATGGGACTGCTGCCTCTATAGTGCGTAAGTCAAGCGATCGCACGATAACGTCATCGCTTTCTTTTGCATAAAGAAGATAGTTATAGCACCTCTGTTTGCTAAAGTAATTCTAAGGCGCATGAATTTCTGAACAGTCCAGAGGCATCACAACTATGAGAATACTTCATGGCACCTGGATACCAAACGAGGAAACTGACTTTATTCAGTCAGGGTCTTTTTACTTATGGGTAGAAACTCAATTATCCCAAAAAAGTCACACCAATAGTCAACCAATTCATCCTGGACATTTGGTTAAATCCGAATTAATCGCCTTTTTAGTACAGGAATTGGGAATTAAAGAACACAATACTCAATTTGTCCAACGCATATCTCCTAAATACTTTGCCTTACCAACCACCAATAATCAGCCCCTACCTTCACCAGAATTAACCAAGTATTTAGAAATTGAGTTGGCTGACAGCTATGAAGAATTCCAATACTGGCAGGTAGATTGTTATGAAACAGTAGTATCTACCAAAAGTGGAATAGCACTTAATATTATCAAACTACTTAAAGATATCCATTTTTTAGCAATATATAATGCGGAGAAGTTTCAAATAGGTTCAGATTTATTATTTTGGTATCATTACACTCAAAGTCTTAAACAAGTAATCCTCAAAGACCAATTTATTCCCGCACTAAAATATCGACAGTTATCATCGGAAAATCCGAAGAAAAAAGGCAAAAGCAAGACTGCTAAAGCAGCATTTGAAATTTATGCTACCTGGGAAATTATTTCCGAACAATATGAAGCAAATATTCTTAAATATATTGACTATATGCCACTAATATGTGTGGCAGGTAAAGCAACAGTTAGCTATCCTATTGAGTTTTTTGATCAAGAAACACTATTGCGTCACTTTTCCGAATATGTACTTGATGATTTAGTAACTCACACCCCATCAACAGCTGCTTTTGACAAACAAATTTCTGATTCTCTAATTGAATCTTGCTTTTACCCTCGTCAGCATAACCCACTAACAACAAATACTGCCCTCGAGGAATATCGGCAATGGTTGATGTGGAAAACCAAAATTACCCGCACTCAAGCTGATTCACCTTTTCATCTGTGCTTCCAGTTACATTCTCCTGATAATGAACAAATAGACAATTGGCAAATTCAATTTCTAGTAGCCAGTAAACAAGATCCATCCTTGAAGTTAGCGTTAGCAGACTACTGGACAATGAATCAATTTTCCAAAACTGGCGTACATAAAGATTTTGGTAAAGATTTTGAAACAAATTTACTGCTGAATCTGGGGTATGCAGCCCGGATGTATCCCAAACTATGGCTTGGGTTGGAAACAGCGAGTCCAATCGCAATGCAAATTACCTTAGATGAAGCATTTGACTTCCTTACTGAAAGTGCTTGGGTACTGGAACCCGGATTTCTCACCACACCTCGAATGGAGGAGTAATGAGTAGTAAGTAAGGAGTTATGAGTAAGGAATAAGAAGTTATGAGTTAAAAATTTTACTTATTACCCATTACTTATTACTCATCATCAAACGCTTTGGAGCTTGTGAGAAATGCGGGTGGAAGACTCAGGATTCAAAGTAATTGTACCTGCTTGGTATACTCCGGCAGGTCGTCGTCGCGCCAAAATTCGCCTCAAAGCATCGGGTAGCAAACTTGCTGCAACGAAAGGGGAAACAAAAAGCTATTTCGGCTTAGACTCACTGGTGGAGTATCAGTATGAGTTAGCAATTGGGGAGCAAACTGTCACACCTATTGACTGTACGTTCGCTCATTTTTGAAGGTAAGAGGAATTAATACCTTACTGTGTAAGGTTTCAAGGTGTTTGTGGATCTGATAGCGGTGATACCATGTAATACTTGGATCAGAGTTTGTCAGTCCAGC
>JAHHHR010000130.1 GCA_019359245.1 Nostoc desertorum CM1-VF14
TCATTAACCGTGACCCAGAGATGCAGGTGATTGCCCAAGCCGAAAATGGTGAACAGGCGATCACCTTATTTCGGGAACACCAACCAGATGTAACGCTAATGGATCTGCGAATGCCTGAAGTGGAAGGGGTTGCCGCCATCGCTGCAATTTGTGCCATCGTTAAATCTGCTCGGATTATTGTACTGACCACGTATGATAGTGACGAAGATATCTATCGGGGATTGCAGGCAGGCGCAAAAGGATATCTGTTGAAAGAAACTGAACCTGACGAGCTTCTGAATGCGATTCGTACCGTTCATCGGGGTCAGAAGTATATTCCGCCTGATGTAGGAGCAAAGTTAGTTCAACGTCTCAGCAATCCAGAACTGAGTGGAAGAGAACTAGAAGTACTCGGCTCACTGGCGCAGGGAATGAGTAATGCCGATATTGCGACTGCTTTGAGTATCGGTGAAGGCACGGTTAAATCTCATGTTAATCGGATTTTGAATAAGTTAGATGTCAGCGATCGCACCCAAGCTGTGATTGTTGCCGTTAAGCGCGGCATTGTAAGTTTGTAGGATCTACTTTCGATCAGATTCGGATTCTAACTTAAGTTATAGCTAGCCTTCTACTTTGCGATGGCACGGTTACTCTATCAATTTGTACTGTAAAAATCTTAACTCGCTATAGACGACGGCTTGAAGGCGATCTCCTATATTGAATTTATGCAAACAGTCATCCAGGCAATGAATTAAGCAAGTTAATTGCAAAGTTCCATGCTTGATGCAGATTTAGAAAGATGAACGACGATCGTAGCCGCAGTTTCTTACTTGTACCGCCTTCAGCCCAAGATTGGATTCAAGGTGTGTTGAGTGCCAAGGTAGTGCTGGTGATGTATGGAGACTATCAATGCTCTAGAAGTGCGGATGTTTACAAGCTGATTAAAATCATTCGGCAAGAGCTTACGGTTTCTTTTGGAGAGGATTATTTACAGCAGTTTGCGACTTAATTTTGTACAAGAGCAGCCATATAACAATTGAATTGGTTTTCTATTGCTCTACTTGATAGAGTTGCAAAACGCTGTACATTCATTCAAAAGGTGAAACCATGAAACCAAAAGGTGAAACCATGAAACTTCAATATCGCGGTGTTAGCTACGAATACGGCGCTTCGAAGCGTGAAAGCCAGAACAAAAGACCTTCTAATTTGACTTACCGTGGGGTTCCCTATGGTATCGATCCGAATACAAAGGAGAGTGAAGTTCCTGTACAACCAGTAGCTTATAGATTGGTGTATCGAGGAAGTGCCTACTTTGTGAATAAAACTGCACAGGAAGAAGTTATACCAAATTATTGTGAAGCTGCATGAAACAGGAGAAGGGTGAAAGGTTTGCCAAGCAAAGGTTTTAGCTTTCTCATTCTATGCAACTTCATAAAAAATTGGTATTAGCGTAGTTACTCAACCGGAAAGCACATTTAATTTGTACAACTCAATATAGAGACTCTGATGAACGAATCTCATGTAATTCTAGTGCTGAGATCGCCGCAGGACTACCGAGCTTACTGCAACTTTGCTGAACTGATTCGCAGTGGGATTCCCGTTGAACTCGATGCTGAGGATTTAGCCGTGTTGCGACGTGATCTGGCAACGAACTAGGCTGTTGACTTTGGCTATTTTTTGGGGAATTACCGAAAAATTATTTGTGCTGGTTTTTGCTTGGATTAGAGCTTATCATTGCGAACTAAAGAAATAAATCTCATTTAGTAATTTCTGGAAAAGTTACATTATTTAGCTACCAACAGATTAAGGAAGAAAACAATGAATCTCACTCTCGTTAATAACAACTTACAAATTGAATGGGAATGGCATGAGCAATTACTGGCATTTAATATCTGCAAAAATTTGGTAATTCCCCTCAATCATATTACAGCAGTTTCGACTGATCAACCAGTAAGTAGTTGGTCAGAAATCCGTAATCCCGGTCTTGTTATTCCAGGGATAATTAAAGCAGGAACCTACTACAGCAGTAGAGGTAAAGAATTTTGGTATGTGACGAAAGACCAAGATTATTTAAATCTAGAACTCAAAGATGAATCTTGCCAACGAATTATTCTCACAATTGATGCAAATCAAGCTTGGCTGGAACGCATTCATCAGTTTATAGCAGGTAACTAAATATTGGAGGTGGGGAACAAATAGAGAAGTATAAACTCTATCAATCACTGACTTCAAATGAATAGCAGAATTAAAAGCGTTTTCAACCAAAAAATGTAACTTAACTATCATATACTGTATCGGAATATGACACATAATTACAAGTTTATACCAAATTATTGTGAAGCTGCATAAAACTGTATAAAGCTAGAATGCTTACTAAGCAAACTTTTTAGCCTTTTTATTCTATGCAACTTCATACAAAATTGGTATTAAAGCATTACAGGTATTAAGTCTTTTCGGGTTAATCTAGCTCCCCATGAGTGCTCCTGCCGCATGTTGGTGGGCACGGATAACACTGCCATCTACGTAATGTAGTTCCCAATTAAGTTGCCCCGACGCATCGGCTTGTTGCTGCAAGGACTGTAAAATCTTTTGCCAAATTCCACTTCTGCGCCAACGGTAAAATCTACCTGCTACTGTCTCCCACTCTCCATAACGTTCTGGTAAATCGCGCCACGGCGCTCCGGTTCGTAAAATCCACAATATACCATTGATCATTGTGCGGTGGTATGAAGCTTGGGCGGCCTGTTTTTGGTTTTTGAGCTGGAAGCAGTGGCATCAGGCGCTTCCATTGTCGCTCTGTCAAGTCGCCCCGACTTTGCGGTGGAAGGATCATAGATAAATGTTAACTTCGTTAATTTTTAGTTTTCTCAACCATTTTACCGAGTTTTAAAACACGTCCTAGCCCTTATTTCACATAGCTTAGAGCTTTTCAAGCGTGCCATTCCCATATAAACTAAATGCAACCAATAAAAACCTTGCCAATAGTAGCCTCTACTATTCTGAGTTTATTGACTATTAGTGTAAGTCATTCTGTTAATGCTCAAGCACTGATTGATACTTTAGACAGCGGTAATCTGACTGTGACTGGTATGACATCAGGAAGTGGCTGCACTGTCCTTTTTAACCCTCAGCGAGAGATCCTTCAACAGGGCCGATCCTGTAGTTCAACAGATATCCGTAAAGCGCAGACGGCAATCAATAGCTACCTGCGAGAACAAGGCACACCTGACAGTTACAATAGCAACCCGTCGCGCCAAAATCTGACGTTGATCTGCTATGGTGAAGGTCGCAAACCGGGGGGTGTCGAAAGCCGCAATAGTTATGAATGGAACGAACGCCGCCATCGCTACGAACTGCGTAATCGCCTAGAGTCAACGACTACCAGTTTCGATTCCGAGGTTCAGGTCGAAATCCGTGGTACAGAAGGAAAAATCCATCTGGGCGGAAAGCTCATCGCGCTGATCAATTCGCGCGGTAACAATGGATGGTGGAAACTCGACAACCTGAAGGTCGAACCCGATCGAATTACGGGAAAATACCGGATGAACGGGCTAAATAAACCGCGTGTCAATATCGACCGACGCAGCGGCAGGATCGCCATAGATGGGATTGCAAAGTTCCGGGGAAACTGCGAATCAGGCGATTGGGGTGGTAGCAGAACCCGATTCTAGCCTGCTGCGCTTAAACGCGGCATTGTCAGTTTGTAGGGTGTACTTTCGATCAAATTCGGATTCTAACTTAAGTTAGAGCCTACCTTCTATCTTAAGAAGGAGCGGCTGCTCCATCAAATTACAGCCTAAAAATGTTAACTCACTGTAGACGACAACTAAAAGCCAATTGCTTATATTGAATTCATGTGGATTGAGCAAGTGAATCACAAGGTTCCATGCTTGATACAGATATAGAAAGATGATCGACGACCATAGTTCCAGTTCTTTAGTTGTGCCAAAAGAGTTGTCTAAACAAGTGCATGTCGATCGCATCAACGAAGATATTGAAGGCGGAATAGAGAGTGGAGTGACGACTACCCCAGCCCTGTTTATCAATGGAATTCGGTATACCGAGCGCTGGAACACGACGGAGTTGATGGCAGCCATGATTGCTGCAAGTCATTAAGTTCCCCGATCTTTGCTCTCAATTCATATCTGACTTGTCTGTAAGTGCTATAAGCTATCAAATTTTGATAGCTAGATTTTGCCTGTTTCGCTGAACAAAACTGCCGCTTTTTGAACCATGCCAAAAATTACCATGCCAACAACTGAATTCCTGCGTATTAATTTAGTCAATTACAAATCAGTATTTCATTGAGGATAATTCTATGCCGCATTTATTAGTACAAGGCAAGAATAATTCTGGGCATAAAGGTACACCTCAGACTGGTTCTCTTCGCGACTCCTCAGTTAATCATGCCCTGATTGCGATCGCGCAAGAAGTCACTGAGTTGCTGAGATAAGCTTACCCGTTTTAACTTCTTACCTCTTAACTTTTTTACTGACTATATTTAATCATCAATGGAGATTAAGAAATAATGTTAACTAGAAGGCAATTAATACTAGCAAGTACAGGAATTGGAGCAGGATTTCTCATTTCTGAGATATTTAAGGCAAAGAAAAGCTATGCCGTTTTACCGGAAATATCAAAATTTACCGAACCTTTGCCAATTTCATTTGCTAGTGCTGCACCTAGTAGTTTGGTAATCGCACCGAGTTCACATTCCTTTCATAAGGATTTAGGTGCAGGGGCTACTTGGGGCTACAACGGGGCTGACTACCTTGGCCCGACTTTCGAGATCACCAGGGGTACACCGCTACAACTAACTGCACACAACAACCTTGGAACCCATCCCTTTGCCAACTCTCTGGACTTGAGATTGCACGGCATACAAGAGTCTGACAAAACCAATCCACGTTTGTCATTGCACCTCCACGGCAGCAATACCGAAGCAAAAAGCGACGGTTATCCAACGGATACATTTACGCCGGGACAGAGCTATGTATACAATTTTAATAACAATCAGGAAGCGGCAACGCTCTGGTATCACGACCATACGCTTGGTATGACTAGCCTGAATGTCATGGCTGGATTGGCTGGAGTATACCTGATTAGAGATGTTGATGATCCTGTCGGCGGTAATGGGCCCCTCGGTATTCCTGCAGGGCCTCCCTATGAGATACCGTTAGTCCTACAAGACCGCTTATTCAACCCAGATGGTTCACTGTTCTATCCCCCAGCTCCCTGGACACCTGAGTTTTTGGGTAATGTTGCTACAGTTAACGGCAAAGCTTGGCCAAATTTGAATGTTGAGCGCACCATTTATCGTTTCCGGATTGTTAATGGCTCAAATGCTCGCACCTACAACCTCAAGCTGTCATCAAACCAGCCAATTATCCAAATTGGCACTGATGGAGGAATGCTCAACACTCCTGTAGAATTGTCTAGGCTACTGCTTGCTCCTGGTGAGCGTGCTGACGTGCTAATCGACTTCTCCAAAAATCTGCCAGGAGAAAAGATTGTCTGGCAAAATGATGCTACTTCGCCCTTTCCTTTTGGCAGAGTTAACACCGTCTTAAATCTAAGTTTCCCACTGCCTGAAATCATGCAGTTTACAGTAAAAGCGGGTGCTGCCAATCCTAAGCCTATACCTCAAACACTGCGATTGCATAAACCACTCATCAAACCAATTGCTAATAAACCAGTGCGGCAGCGTTTCTTGACACTTGCAGAGATCGTCGGGCCACTTGGTCCACTAGTCTTGCTACAAAACTTTGTCTACTGGGATGAGGCCGAGAACTACCCAGAATTAAGGGAGCGTCCGAAGGTAGATACCGTAGAGCAGTGGAACATTATTAACCTTCAGCCAGTTGCTCACCCAGTTCACCTGCACCTAGTTTTCTTCCAAATCCTGAATCGACAAAAGATTAATGTAACTCAATATTTGAAATCATATCTTACTACTACTGGTTCTCCTCGCCAGGTAAGAACACACCACATACCGTTAGGAGGACCGACAGTGCCAGCTAATTATCCACCGCCAGACCCTACACCCTTTGCAGTTGCTCCACCAAGACCGCCAGCACCAAACGAGTCTGGGTGGAAGGATACAGTATTAGTATACCCTGGTGAGGTTACTCGCCTGATTGTTCCCTTTGGGGCCCAAGCTGCGGAAAACTTGCCTTTCGGCAATTCGTTCACCGGACGTTACGTATGGCATTGCCATATGCTCGACCATGAAGACAACGAGATGATGTTGCCCTACGAGGTAGTACCTTAATCTTTGCTACAACAAGAGCCATGCATATAACACTGATGTGCGTGAGTAGGTAAAACCAGACCTATGCAACTGTATTTTGTTTATTAAGGTAATACTCATGAAAGCCCTTTCTGCTTTAGCTTTTAGCACTGCTTGGTCAATTTCGCTCAGTTCTATTGCTACCATTCAACCTGTTTTTGCAGCACTTGACAATGAACCCAATAACTCTTTTAACACCAAACAATTTCTTCCTTCTAGTACAACTACTGTAAATGGACAACTAGAAAGTGGAGATGTTGACTTTTTTGGGTTCTCAAATCTTGATAGTGGAAGTTTGTTTACCGCAGACATTAATTCAAAGACAATTGATCCACTTTTTGGATTACTTGATGATTCTGGTAATATCCAGGCGATAAACGATAACAAATCCGACAATAGTGTTCTCTCTCTATTAACTGGGAAAGTACCAGCAAGTGGTAGTTTGAATTTTGCCGTATCTGGCTTAAGGGATATTAACCTAATAGGAGATCATTTAGAATCTGGTTCTTATAGACTGTCATTAAATACATTTAATCTGCCTAAACTCTCCACTAACCCAACAATAATAAATGGTGGTTTTGAAACTGGTAATTTTAGTGGTTGGACAACACTAGGTGAAACTAGTATTGAGACAAAAACTTTTGGCAGTAATCCAACTGAAGGAAATTATCAAGCTTTCCTCTCAACTGGTAATAAAACATTTTCTGGCTCAATTATTGAAGAACTTTTAGGGTTAGAAGCAGGAAGCTTGGATAATCTTGGCAAAAGCTTAGAACCTCCTTTTCCTTTTCCCGACGGACAGGCTACTCAAGGCTCTGCTATTCAACAAATATTTACAGGAAAAGCTGGAGATATTTTGACTTTCGATTGGAATTTTCTCTCGAATGAAGAACTGTTTCCTTCTGTTAACGATTTTGCCTTTGTCTCAATTGGTTCTTTGTCAAAGTTAGCTGATGTATTATCACCCACTATGATTTCTTCTACGACAGACTTTTTTAAAGAGACTGGATTTAACACTTTTTCCTTTAAGATACCAACTACCGGAATATACTCTTTGGGTATCGGAGTTACAGATTGGAGAGATAGCGGCACCGATTCTGGATTGTTAATTGACAATGTTAAAATCGTTTCTGTTCCTGAATCCAATTATGGATTAAGTCTTTTGGGATTTGGTGTATTAGGTCTAATTTTAAGATTGAAGAGCAAGCAACAAAACAAAGTCAAATCTATTTCAGTCCGTCGGTGAGCCAAGAAAGCAGTTCTTGAGCAGGGGAGGTTGAGGAGCAGAGGGAACAAACCCCACAACGATGGTAGATGGTGGCTATGTAGCACAGTAGTCGATCGGCAATGCAAAATATTGCAGTGCTCGAATGCGCGATGGCTAGCTTTTGCCTGTTTTGTTGAGCAAATTGCTAATCTTTGAACCATGCTAACAATTACAACGCCAACCCTTGAAGCCAAGCGCAAAGGCTTAACGCACACCCAATTGCAGCAAGTACTCAGCTATATTTGTACTCACCTTGATCGAGATTTGTCACTGACTAAGCTTGCAGAAGTGATCAATATTAGCCCGACTTACTTTGCGAGTTTGTTTAAGCAAACAATGGGAATTTCTCCCCGTCAGTATGTGATTCAACAGCGCGTGGAACAGGCAAAGTTGATGCTATCGAAAACAGATTTGGCGATAACCCTTGGGGATAGCTTCGCTTACCGCAGAAATTGCCCTACAGTCGGCTTCTCTAGTCAAAGCCATTTAACACAGCAGTTTAAGCGCCTCACTGGCATGACCCCAAAACAGATTCGGTAACACCCTAAGAATCGAATGGCACTAAGAAAAGCCGAAAGGCATGTGGATTAAGCAGTTTGCAACTGCTTTCGTAATTCGTGCCGGGGTTTGGTCATTAAGGGATAAGCTTTCGGGCGGCGTTTACGGACTCTTGGTTCGTTTCTAGCAGGACGGTCGGGAACAGCCTTGTGAGCAATAACTTTTAGCAAAGTGTGATAAAGTCGGAGACGTTTTTGATCAGAAGCAGCTAATAATTTGGGAATAAAGTTAATTAAATGATGGCGAGTACCTTGCAGTGATAGGCGATTTGGAGGAGTACTGTAAATAGTTCCAGCCGACCACATTAAGCTACGAAGTAGATTATAAGCCAGTAAAAAAACGTAAATTTCTTTGCGGATCATTGAGGGTGTTTTACATCGCAGAATATCCATACCCAAGCTAGTTTTTAGATGTCTCAAATCCAATTCGACATCCCAACGTTTACCGTAAATTCCAACAATTTCGAGAGTAGAATAAGTTGCTGTATCCATTCATAGTAGTAATTAAGCTGACTCGTTGAGTGCGAAAACCAGGAATAACAATGTAGTAGTAGATTTCTCGCACAGTTATTGCAGAAGGTAGAGCATCAAATTCATCCTTGCTCAATCCTTGTGGGCATCTTTTAGGTTTATGCCAAGTAACAAGTTTGTCACAATCGCCAACAATTTTTCCTTTTCGTATGGTTGTTGTCCGAGATTGATGTTTACGGAATACCGCATCACAACCAAGTTTGCTAATAGCAACAATATCGGCATAAGCGCAAAAAGCTCTATCCCCTAAAAGCACATCATTTGGTTTGAGAAAACTATACAATCTCCTTGCTAATTTAATATCATGAGTGTTCAGAACATCTATACACAAAGCAATAGCGGCTCCTGTAGCTAAACTGAATATCACACCAATTTTGGCAATTGGAAACCCGCATCCCTCCTTTTGGCTACTAGGTTGAGGGTATTCTTTCTGATTCTCTACGGTATCTGGCATGGAAACAGTTGAACCATCTATTACTTTTACATTTCGACCACACCATAAATATTCTGTTCTTACTTTCTCTTCTAGGTTTTTTGCAGATAAATTGAAAAGATTTTCCAATAATTTCTCTGGAAGTCTTGCCCTAGCTTGGCAGTAAGCACTCGTATCTGTTGAGGGAACTTCTACTTCTGACTCAGCCAAATGTGCAATTATTTTACTCACAGCATTATTGCAAGTTTTGTCAGTATCTAGAACCTGAGATAAAAATGCCCATAAAGTTACGAATGGGTCAAATAACCGCTTTTTATATTTGATTTTTAGCTCCGAGATGGCAAGTTTTATTACTGATTCTGGTAACAATTCTTTAAACGGTAGTCCCAAACTCTGACTAAATTTATCCTTGAGGATTTGTACTCGTAGTGTCACAGTAGTATTTATGATGTTGGCTTGCTCGTATCAAGGAAAGTATTTCATGAACGAGTAAGCTTTTCCTACCTAAAAAAAATTTTTGGACAATCAGGTACATTTAACTTCACTGTTTTTTTCAGGCACAGCGATGGCGTACCCGCCATGAGTCGGTGGCGATCGCACTACATCAAGGACAATCGCCAATCCCATCTCTCAATCTTCACTGTTCAATAGCTTTAAAATCTGTAGTGCCTATTCCGCATAGCTTAGAGCTTTTCTTAGTGCCATTCCCCTAAGAATCTTATGGATTACCCTAAGAATTTGAAAGAAACCAAGCATTAGAACTCAGTACATTGAAGTTAAATCAGATAAGAATCTGATGTAGCACTTATAGGAGAGTTCAATGTCTAAAAATCCAAAAATCGGATTAGAAGAACTGCTTCGTCCAGAAGATAGCATTCTAGTACTGATTGACCAACAGCCCTATCAGTTCACCAACTTGGACAGCCATGAACAAACCCACGATGATCATTAACAATGTTATTGGTCTTGCCAAATCGGCAAAAGTGTTCAATGTACCAACAATTCTTACTATCTTATGAAACAGAACTAAGATTGTATCTTCGTCCACAACGTCAACTAAAAATGGATCGTACAAAAATGAGTATTCAGCAATTAATCACTCCTGAAAAGCACAACTTAGGTGGGTTTAGTGTACAGCGCATCTTACCGAGTGAAACCCTAAAAATGGTTGGACCTTTCATCTTCTTTGATCACTTAGGCCCAGCTATTTTCCCGGCTGGAAAAGGCGTTGATGTTAGACCCCATCCACATATCAATTTGGCAACGGTTACCTATTTGTTTGAAGGAAGCCTTCTGCATAGAGATAGTCTAGGTACAGTACAAGAGATTTTTCCGGGCGAGGTGAACTGGATGACAGCGGGCAAAGGTATTGTTCATT
>JAHHHR010000131.1 GCA_019359245.1 Nostoc desertorum CM1-VF14
AACTGTTTTGGGAGCGATCGCGTTGCGGGTAGATTCATCGGTTAAAACTGCTCAAATGCTTACCATATATACATTTTATCAGTTTGAAGCTCCGCTTTTTTCTGAGTTTGTGAGAAATCCGGGCTTAAGAGCATAAATTATTGCCCATGCCCAAGGCTGACGAACAGATAGCGCTTTCATGGGTTTTAATAATTAGACTTAGCTAAATTTTTAAATTGTCCAAATCGTTCATCAAATAAGAGATTAACAGTCGTTTCACTACTAAACCGGCTTTTCAAAACTGAGACTTCAAAAATGCCTTTTTGGGTAGTCTGCTTGTCGTAGTAATCTTCCCGGTACAAACCCAACATGACAGCAGCCTCCTGTTCAAATCCTCCCGATTCCCGAAAATCTGCTTTAGTTGGACGCTTTTCGGAACGTGAATCAACTTCTCTTTTTCTAGTGTGGTAAAACTTACTAGAGAAGACGACTCTCTAAATTAGCCAAGTAACCCTTGGGGTTTCTGCGAAATCGAAATTGTTCAATTCTGGCTTTATGGTGTTTTTGCAATTGAGAGCGTAATTGAAGCCAAGTAACAATATCAACTTGTGCTAAATCAGATGCGGTAAAAGAATGAAGTTTAGTAGCGATCGCACAGGCAAGTTTGACAGAACCACGAATAACAAGGGATGAGGGGGCAACCTTACGACCAGTACAACGACGTAGATGATGACGTAGCATACCAAAAGCGTGTTCTAAGTCATTATTAGTTCTGGGAAAATCTTCAATTTCGTAACAATGAAAAAGTCCAGACCAGTAGCTATGAGTGGTTTTTATAAAGTTATCGATTGCAGTGTTCAGCGTACCAGCCTTCTGCTTTTGTTGGGACATTTCTGTTAATAGTTGCTGATAACTTTGTTTGACCCCAGCAGCATTAAGACCTATTTTATTATTGAGAATATCACTAGCTTTATCAACCCACTGATATGCAACCCTCACAGGTGAAAATAAAGATGCAGTCGCAGATAAACCCTTAGCTATCAGGTGTTTTAGGTTGACTAAGGGTGGGGTTAAAGCACTTTTTTTTCCATCCGTTCTAAGCTTTGCTCTATCAATGTCAAATTTTCTTGTAACTTTAATCCTGATGCCTCTAACGGTGGATGACCATCATTAGTTATAGAACTACGTACTGCCGAGCAATAATCTTCAATAATAGTTGCCATTTCCTGAGTTTCATTAGTAACACTACGTTCAATGTCTCGTAATCCTCTAACTTTTTTCTTTAATTCCTTTTTTGCATGTCGATCCGCCTCATATATGGGTTTAATTGCTTCCTTCAGGTAATGGTAATGACATAAACCGTGAGCAATTCTAGGTAATGCTAACCTAACAGCTTTGCGAATTGATTTTTGCCCATCACTAACAACTCCATCAATTGGTACATTTAGGGTATTAGTTACTTCTAATAATAATGCCACTAAATCTTCATTTCTTGATGATAATAAGGTTTTAGCAAGTAAAATTTCTCCTGATAAGCAATCTCGAATTACCCATAAGACCTCATGTCCAATTTCTGGCTGCATCCCATCAATGGCTAATATCACCCGTCCTTGATTAGCCACTATTGCTTTTAACCTTTTATGATCTTTTAGCCATAAAGAAAGTAATTCGTCATATCTGTCAATGAGGTGCGTGACCGTTCGTTGACTTATACATATACCCTTTAATTCAAGGTGAGTGTGTATTTCGGGAACACTTCTATGTTCCTGGTACCGTAATGCTCCTATGTAAGCAATCACATCTAAACCAAATTCGTTTTGTGGTAGAGCGAATGACCCTTCTTGCTCTGGTCGATATGCTTTTTTATACCGCAGACATAACTTATTTCGACATCGACGAATTTTTAGCTGTAGTTCTACTACCCCGTTTAACGTTCTTATATGTCGAGGATTATTGTATTCATTCCACATTGCTTGACCGCACGAGGGGCATTTTTTTTGAACACAATCGAGTACTTCAAACGATGTTGCCTCTGGTTTTAAACTTTTTCTTGCCAAGTTTTTGCACCATTATTTCCCTACAAGGTCAAGATTACAGGATTTCCGCTCTTCTCTAGTAAGTTTTGCCACGCTAGTTCAAATTCCTCCACCCACCCTTGGTTTTCTCCCAGATGTTGATTACTGAAACAGCATGATTTATTTCCTGCTGTGCCGAGCGTTTAGATTTCGTGGCTAATTCTTGTGCTATGAAGTCCACGACTATCGGGTTGAAGTTCTGGTAGAGGTTATTCAGCTTTCGCTCTCCGCTGTGCCAAGGTAAAACCCAGCGATTCCACTTGATTGTTTCTCTGACAAGCAGTGGTACAGAATCATCAGCAAAAGCAGTTGGGTCTGTTAGCCACGCATCAATCAGTTCTTTCACGTTCCGGGCTGTCTTGTAGGGACAGGTTTGTTGCGGCTTATTCGCTTGTTCGCGTTTCTCGAACGACCCCCCCGCAATAGTTGATCCTCTTGAGGGATTATCGGTTTGTTGCGAAGACTCGGATTTTTTTAACAACGAAGTGGGTTGTTGTGGGGTTGGTTTTTCTGGAGTTGGTTTTTCAAGTTCAATTTCTTCCGTTGTTAAATCAAGTTCTTCTTTTTCACACACACACTCTTGGGTGGGGGGCGCGGGTAGCGAAGCTAGGGGCGCATTGTGTGTAATCTCTGAAGTAATCTTTGAAGTAATCTCTGTATCTATTAGATCATTTTCACCTTTTCGGCAATTGGAATTTAACCTTTTCGGAAATTCCATTTTCACCTTTTCGGCAATTCCATTTTCACCTTTTCGGAAATTCACTTTTTCGTCAGAACCAGAAGCTACTTGGGTTTTGATATGTTCAGGAGCTAATGATGGAGTTTGAACTACAAGATTTAGTAGTTCAAGAAAATTCTTCCAGTCGATTCGGATATGTTTAGTTGGACTATTAGCAAATTTGTAAAGCGCAGTCACAATTAGATTTTTGGACTCTAATAACTTGATAGCTGTATCAAATTGCTTGGGTGTAATTCTGCACTCTTTCCACCAATCATCACGCTTTTTAGCCAGCCACTTGTGCCCCTCACGTTCAATTCTGAGTCGGGATTGCCCTTCATGATCCGGTAAATGCCAGTAAATGATCTGACTAAGTAAAATTCCAGCGATTAAGTCACCGCCAGCCACGTCTACATAACAACGTTTGACTTCTATCGTGTCCTTAGAACGCGATTCCCAGGCTAGAAAACTGTTTTGGTCAGAGAGCCAATTCATCTTTCTAGACCTCCTTTCATCATGTTTTCTGCTAGAATCATGGTTATATTCTCCATTCCTCAAAAATTGTGAGTTTATTCTTCCCCCGCACTGCGCTACAGGCGGGGGTTTTGCTTTATTCACGCATCAAACGGAAATTGTCTAACTTGCAGATGAAGAGGAAATTCTTCAATTTTTCCCCCTTTTTTGTCACGGGTTTTGAATCGCTGTCCCCGAAATATTGCATTCGCCCCCAACTGCTTCACAAATACGGGTGTTTTCGATTGTTGGCATTGTTGGACAATTGATTCGAGCCATTCGATGTGGCATGGTCTGGAATTTTGGCCAGACTCACCACCAATAATGACTAACTGAACATCATTCAAGCATTGAGTGATATCGCCCAAATCTTCTAACAATGGTTCAACTGACCAGAACCGAATTAAAGCCGGAATTTGAGCAAGAAATTGACTACGTTCTTCTAAAGTGCGGCGATTCTCAATCGAAGTGCCAACCCAAATATTTAAAGGCAATTTGTCTAATCTGTGACAAGAAAGCCATTCATCCATAAATGACAGCATAATTTCTGGGCGTTTGGTGAGAATCTGAAATATTTGATTGGGAGCAACGAACATTCCGTCCAGCATTTCATGTTGCCAAAAACGCGGAACCCATTCACCAAAAACATCAGTCATTGAAGAAACGAAATGCTTCTTAGGTTTTCTTTGGAATCCCCATTTCCGAATAGCTTCTGTATCTAACACTAGCTCTGGTGGTTGCCCAGAGTATGGTTGCTTGTTTCCGCCAAAGAAAGAGTTTTGATTCAGCTTTTCGCTATAGCAATTTTTACACCCCTCTGAGATTTTTTGACACCACCAACCGCCTTTTTTTGCACGGATGATATTATCTGTTAAGTCTGTCCATTCTACGTTTGTTGGCATAAACACCTCTGCAATTTGAAATTAGACAATACATTTGAAAATGGCTAATAAAACACCTCTTACTGAATACGATTCTCCTTGGAAGCAAATACTACAGTTGTATTTCCAAGATTTCATGTTGTTCTTTTTTCCCCAAGCGCATAGTGAAATTGATTGGAGTCGTGGTTTTGTATTTCTTGATCAGGAGCTACAACAGGTAGTCAGAGATGCGGAGTTAGGAAAGCGATTAATTGACAAATTGGTGAAAATTTACCGTATCGGGGGTGAAGAATCTTGGCTATTGATCCATGTCGAAGTCCAAAGCCAGGAAGAAAGCGATTTCCCGAAACGTATGTTTGTATACAACTATCGAATTTTTGACCGTTACGATCGCTCTGTTGCATCATGCGCGATACTGGGGGATGACAACATCAACTGGCGACCATCGCAGTTTGGGTACGATTTGTTTGGTTGTACAGTTGATTTTCAGTTTCCTGTAATCAAGCTGCTAGACTATCAACAAAGGTTGTCGGAGCTAGAAGCCAGTCGTAACCCCTTTGCTACGGTGGTTATGGCTCACTTGGCAGCAGTGCAAACCCGCAGTAATAGGTCGCAAAGGAAACAATCAAAACTGAATTTAGTGCGTCGGTTGTATGAGCAAGGATTTGAACGCGAGGCTGTTGTTAACCTTTTGGCTTTTATTGACTGGATGTTGACGCTACCATTAGATTTAGAGCGAGAATTTCAACGGGAAGTAGAACAATTAGAGGCAGAACAACGTATGCAGTACGTGACATCATTTGAGCGAATTGCCCGAATGGAAGAATTGGTGGAAGCAATAAAATTAGGCTTGGAACTCAAGTTTGGCCCTGAAGCATTAAACCTAGTGCCAGAAATTTCATCGTTGGAAGACGTTGAACTATTAAGAGCAGTGAGAAATGGGATAAAAACAGCAACTACAGTCGATGAATTGCGTCAAATATACCAGTCCTCTACAACTGACAATCTGCCAGAAAATTAGCATTGAAGAATTTAATATTTAGTTTTCTAGGTTCAGTACACTTTAAGTGCTTAAATTAGCTCTAATTAAGCACTTAACGAAGTATCTCCATCATGTTCCTCAACAGGCTGATCAAACTTCAGAGCCTCATCACCCCAGCAATCCCAGCCAACTCTAGACTCGCGTGCGAACATCTCCAGTTTGGTCATATCAGGACACAGCTTTTCTACAAGTTCAAAAAACTGTTCGGGCTTACGTGAATGCTCACGACGGGGTGAGTGTAAAATGCTTGACTGGTTTGTGAGTGTCCGTCCAGCAAAAGCCTTCACATTCCCACGAACAGCCAAAGCGCAATGTTCAGTCGAATTCCGCAACCAATGACCGACACCTAGATGTGTTTTAGTGTTATCCTTGGTAACTTTTTCCCAAGTCAGGATGGTTTTGAGTTCAAATCCCCATGTTTCTAAGCAGTGTGCGGCTTCAATCATGTGATTGTTGGTGAACCAAAGCCAAAGAACTGACCCTGTGCGATCGCTTAAGTTTGGAACAGGCAATAACAGTATTTCTCCTATGTGCATCGGCTTATAGTTAATGCGGTTTCGGTGAGTTTTATCCTGATTTCTCAGCCGATAGAACCAGGGAGGGTCAATCACGATGCACTGGTATTGACCTTCTAATGTTGTTAGTCTCATGTTTAACTCCTGTTATTTTTAAACTTGTTCTGGAAATTCAATGTGGCTTAAAGTCTGAAGTTCAACAGCTAATCCGCTTAAGAAATTTTGGAGTTCGACTGTTGCCAATTCTTTGGATATCTCTTTTTCTGACGTATAAATAAGTTGCTTGTGATGCCCAAAGTAAACTTCTGTACGAGTTAAGTTTTGCTCTGTATCAGTTAACAGAGTCAAAGTAAATCTTCCAAGTTTACAAAAGTAATAGGGACGCTTTGAACTCCAAGGCTTTCCAGGTTGCCAAGTAATTTGGAGTTTTTTCCCAATGTGAACGCTCATAGATTCAAAATCAACGTGGAAAATATTCAGTAAAGGAAGCATTTCGCCACTGTTGTAATTGTCTACAACGTGCTGTCTAATACCTGATTCTGCTAAACCTTCAGGAATATTAATGTGAGCTTCAGATGAAATTTTTTCAACTACTGTGACTATGGCTTTCATATCCGTTTAACCATCTTGTAATTTGTAAGAAAATATTTAGGAAGGTGTATTACTCGCGCTTCAATTAAACCCCTGGCAACGAACGTTATTCAGGGAATAAACAATCAGTTTCATATTCGTCATCATCCCCATCTGAACCTTCATCTTTGATGGATTCAAATTCTTCGATTGCGAAAATAGCCATAGCCACACACGCTCTTTCTGCTGGATGTGTAGCTGATTGCATCCGATATGATTCGGGGACTACATAGCCTTGGATCGCGTAGAATTTCTTAGCTAGTTTTTCAATGAGTACATCTTTCTGGAAGTAGCCGAGTTCCATATCTTTTCCCCTCAAGGTAAAATTTACCTTTGTTGTAAAAGTCTTAATTCTTGATTACTTGGCGATCGCTCTGCTTGACCAATTACCAATGACCAATGACCGATGACCAATGACCATTAAGCAGTAACTACAGCTTTCTTACTAGCGAAAGCTCCCGCCTGCCTTAGCGCTGCACTAGGACTCGGATGAGCAAAGAACTCTTCTATAGCTTTGGTCAACCCAGCCGCAACAGCCGGATCGTGACAAGCGTAGACATAGATGGGCTGTTGAACGCCATTAACGAATCGCGTTTCTTGGCGATCGCCCAGATGTGGGTAAAACGTGCGAACCCATGTCCCAAGATGACCACGGTAGTAAGTGCCGCTCAGGGGGACTTTCTTTCCAAGTTCGCTCTCTGCAAAATTGACCACGCCAAGCCAGCGTTCTTCTGTGGCGGTTAGCAATTTCCTATTATGTTCAGCCAGAAGATTCCCGGCATAGTCTTTAAATTGTTGTTCCATGTACGGGTTGAGTCTGCCACCAGTTAACTCAGCTAAAGTTTTCATGGACAGGACAAGAGTATGCAATCGTTGCTCGACTGGGGGGAGGGCTGGTGTAGTGGGTTGTTCTTGTGGTTGAGTAGCAGGTTTTGTCCAGCCCATAATGTCTTGCATCCAGGCACGAACACCGATCCGGTTAAAAGCTTTGCATACAAGTCTGGCTTGCTGTTTGCAGTGCCGCCCAGCATCAAAAGCGTAATATTCAATAACGGCAGCAACACCCATATCAGGTATTCCCTCATTCCAGGTTTCCAGTGCCGCAGGGCTAAATCCCTGTTGTATAAGGCTTTGGGCTAATGCAGAGGGTTGCAGTGCCGCACTTAGTAACGCACGACGAAGCGAAGAATCTTGTACATCTGCCAGCCTTGCAGTTGCCCGAATACTGGCTTTACCTTGTCCATTAGAGTCAACAGTGATTTCTTGCTTTATCTGTTCAATAATTTGAGCTACTTCGATTTGTGACATAAATTTAGTTGGGTGATAATTTTTCGTTGTTGATTAGAGAGAATTAAACATTCACGCGCATTAAACTTTTTTCACCAACCAGTGAGAAACGATTCGATATAGTCCGTGATTGAGTTAAGGTTGGCGACACCAATTCAACAAGGTAAAACCAAGAATTATTCACCAGCCCAATCCCTAAAATCAGCCGTTGCTTTGTTCCCTTATTGTGAGAACAGAGCATTACTCTTTCGCCCAGAACGAAAGCAGGTTTTTGCACGGTGAGAGTTTCTAATTCTCCCGTCCCGATGATTTGGTTTTGTGTGGCGTGCAGTATTTCATTACGGCAATCAATTGAATAAATCCAGCACTCATGCTTCCATTGCATACCGCAACAGTAGCCGAATGTTCTCGTGGTTCTCAGGTAAACTCTCTCCAGTAAATTCACCTCAACGGGTGGAATTGTTCCACGCCAAGGTGGAGAAAGATACCAACTTGTTTGAAGTGCGTTAATATGGTCAATCATGCTTTTCTCTCCTGGGATTAATAACCTAAAAATCCTTGGCAATCTCCAACAAAAAACCGCGTCCTGTATTCTGTACTTGCACCAGTTCTTTATCCAGCAGAGTTTGAATAATTGAATCGGAGAATTGAAACTGAAGACGGTGCAATGGAACACAACCGCCGAAAAACTGAAGCACACGCAGCAAATGATTGGCTCTACGGTCAAAGTTTTCTGTAGAGTTAGCCATTGTTTGCACCCTTAGTTAATACGGTTAACTGTCGGTTGAGAATGCTTATCTGTTGTTGATAAAAGTCAATCTCTGCGGTAATTTGCTGAAATAATTCTTCTGGTGTGAGCGGTTGGATTTGATCCTCTTTCAAGTACGATATTTCATCAGAATTCTTGTTAGGCATCAATACATAACGCCAACCATCATCAAATTGTTCATTCTTGTTAGGCATCAATACATAACGCCAACCATCATCAAATTGTTCAGCTAACTCTGTACCGGAGGGATAGTAATAAAGTCCCAAAATGATGCCCTGTTGTGTACGTTGTTCTAAGGGAAAGCGAGGGTAGCCCCAGTGTTGAGGGATTGATATTGTGGGTTTCATAGATTTAATTGGGGATTGGTGAATAAATAATTAGGGAAAAGGAGAAAGGGCAAAGGGGAAGGGAATGAAGAAATTTACCTTTCCCCCTTACCCTTTAACCTTTTCCCAAGCGAAGCCCAAGACTTACGCTGTGACTAACTCCGTTCTCTCCAGTAGCCGTTGCAATTTATCGCCAGTTAGCTGTTCTAACGGTTGGTGTAAAAAATATTCATCAAAAATGGATTTACCATCAGTAGACACGTCCACCATCGACAACGATTGAACTGCTTCCATTGCAGAATCACAGGGTATGCGCTGGGTTTTGTCTGCTGCGCGTGTGAACCACCAGTCGCCGTCAGTGCATCCCACTTCGCCCAGTTTCATGTCGTTGTGGTAAATCCCATCGGTGAGGATTTCAAAACCGTACTTCTCGCATTCGTCGAAAATCTGCGCTATGACTTCGTTACCAGTGGTCGCAGTTTCTTCAACCTCAGTTTGTGTGGGTACTGGTTCCTTGAGTGTTCCATCTTGGTGATGCCATTCAATGAAGCGGTTGCATCTTGCCCAGGTGTTAGCTCGGAATTTTTCAGTGCCGTTGACTATCACTACCCAAGGCTGGGTTAGATTATCGTCATGGCTGATGCTGGCTACCAGTTTGTCATCAGCATAATATTCGTGATGGTCAAACGAGATTTCGACTATTGTGAAGGGTTCGGGAGCTACGGCTTGAGCTTGGTCAACGATGTAGTTGTCGAGTTCGGCTTGAGCGAGGGCTTGGTTGTCGGGGGCAGCAGGGGCGAGTTTCTGAATCTTGCTTGCCTGATAGTTAACAATGGCAGAAATCCAAGAATCCTTGCAGCGTTTGTCGTTTACTTCGGTTGTACAGGCGATTTCGCTGTAGATTTGCTTGAGTCGGGCAATCGATTTCAGTTGCAGCTGTTGTTGGCTGTAGATAATGTGAGTCATAATGAGTAAGTTCCTAACGGGACGGAAAGCGCTCTAGATTCGCAGTCCGGGCGCTTTCTTTATATTTTTATTGTATCCTCTCACTAGACATTTTGTCAAGTGTCACTCTACAATTTACATAGGATCTACGAAATGATTGAATAGAGAGGATTGTTCATGTCTATAGATGTGCAAATAGAACGGGTTATACGGGTTGATGCCCCTGGCATCGGAGCAAGAATTAAAGAAGCCAGAGAGCGAGATCCACGATCGGTAGAAGAATTGGCTAAAGCGGCCGATATGACTCGTGCTAATTGGTATCGGATTGAACGTGAAGAAAATGATGTTTTACCAGAACCAACCCTTCGCAAAATTGAAGAAGTTTTAGGGGTGGATTTTGGAGTGCGTTTTGATGATTAATCCTGCCAGTGTCATTCCCCCTACTCTGTCTTCAGTTTTTGTTGACGAGTTATTACTAAAGGCACTGCGCTTGGTCGCAGTTAAGTCCCACACTCAAAACCTATTTGCAATAGGTTCTAAGCAAATGCGACTAAACCAAAAACAGGTGGAGTAAGGGACTTCCAGAAAATAAACTATTCCACTACCAGTAATGATAATCATTTTAAAAGGGGATGAAGGGGCTGCCGACGGCAGCCCCTTCATCCCCCTTTTGTAGTAATTTGAGTAATGACGCTTGTTT
>JAHHHR010000006.1 GCA_019359245.1 Nostoc desertorum CM1-VF14
ATTTCCTGGTGTCTATTGCGCGGTGGAACCACACTGAACCCTTCCCGAACTCAGAGGTGAAACGCTGCTGCGGCCACGATAGTTTAGGGGTAGCCCTACGCAAAAATAGCTCGATGCCAGGTTCTATATTACTAACTAAAACACAAAAACCCCTAGTTGCTATATGAACTAGGGGTTTTTGTTTATAGTCCTCAATTTAGTTTAGTACTTGATAAGTTTCTACGCATCTTACAAGAGTTCCAATAAACAAACATTATCTATTCTGTTACCTGTGTGACTTCTTGTGTTCTGTATCCCTGCCCTAAAAGCCAGATTATTCGGAACTTTGTGCGTTCTATCAGGAAGGTATGTTTAAATATATATATTGTATAGCAGTCTAATAACTGTATAACAACTGCATGATTTATGAGCAGATATTGCGACCCATTGAAGTTTTGCTAGCTCAAGACTCCCCTAGTAATGCTAATCTAACAATCTAAAGCTTTTTAAATGCCAAAATCGCCGATAACTTGCACTGGGGTGAGGATGGTGAAAATGCTATGAACAATGTATGAGAGCAAGAAGAGTTTACTAATGTTTCCTGCCCAGATTTAATCTTTCTTGATCTGAATCATCCATTTCTGGATAGGCACAAAGTGTTGAGAGAAATTGTATTCTTGTTGTCATAACTAGTACTAAAAATGATGGATATCCTACTTTTTGGCTGATAGCAGTAACATTACGATAGAAGTAATTGGGTTAGAAATTTAAATTGTTACAACACCAGAGAATTAACCTGTCTGACGAATAGAAAATCAGGAGATTATCTAACGATATAACCCTGTACTTATGGAAAAGCTCACAATTCACATTCTACTAGTAGAAGATAGTCGCAGTGATGCCCATCTGCTACGCCGATTAATTTTGTATGCAGATCAAGAACAATGGCAGATGTTACATGTTGAACGGCTATCTGAGGCAATAAATGCTAGCAGGGAAAACTCCGCTTTCACCTTTGATAATTCTCAGATAGTGAGTATAAAACAACGTAGATTCGACCTAGTTCTGTTAGATCTTAGCCTCCCAGACTCTATTGGACTGGATACTTTGAAAGAATATCGGGCAGCAGTACCCGATATTCCAGTTGTGGTGTTGACAGGTCTTGATGATGAAGATTTAGCGCTGCAAGCATTAGCCGAAGGTGCACAGGACTATCTTGTTAAAGATCAAATGACGATACAACGATTAGTGCGTGCTATTCGCTATGCCATTGAAAGGAGCGAAATTCTCAACCAACTACGGGAGAGTGAAGAACGCACGCGTCAAGCGTTGGCAAAGGAACAGGAACTCAACGAGTTAAAGTCGAACTTTGTAGCAATGGTCTCCCACGAGTTCCGCACCCCCATGACCACTATCCGGACGGCTGTAGACATCCTTGAATACAACAGCAAAAAACTAACTGATGAGCGAAGAACTAAATATTTTGATCGAATACAAAATGCTATTAACCAAATGCTTCATCTCTTAGATGAGATATTGTTTTTAAGTAAAACTGAAGCAGCAAAACTAGAATATAAACCTACACTTGTAGATTTAGTAAATTTCTGTACCGAACTTACAGATATTCTTCAAGTCAATGCAGGTAGCCAGCACAGCATTATCTTTACCTTTCAAGGTGAATCCACCCAAGCCCAAATGGATGAGGATCTCCTAAATTTTATTTTCACAAATTTGATTTCCAATGCCATAAAATATTCGCCTCAAAATAGCATTATTTGGTTTGATTTAATTTGTAAAGATCGTCTCGCAACTTTCCAAGTAAGAGATCATGGAATGGGCATTCCTCTCAAAGACCAAACCAGTCTATTTCAAGCCTTCTATCGTGCCAGTAATGTGGGTGTAATTCAAGGAACAGGACTCGGACTCACTATAGTTAAAAAATGTGTGGAGCTACATGGTGGCTATATTCAATTAGAAAGTGAGCAAGATGTTGGCACAACAGTAATAGTGACTCTGCCACTGCAATGACCAGACTGAATTTGTGCATTTTTGTGCATTAAATAGATTTTTGCCACTAAAGCACTACTACGAGCCTTTAGGTGTAATCTAGGACTTATGCACACTTTACGAATTTTTATTTATGAGACGCAGCGCGTTGGCGGAGTCTCTTGCAATAAGACGCCAAGAGCGCCTTTACAGTTAGAGCAATTAAGCTTTTTAAAGATTTTTACATAAGTCTTGTAATTTTTAATTGAGTGTTGGGTTTAAAAAAGCGATTTCCTCTCAAAAGTATTTTACTCATTAAGCGTGTCACTATAGAAAATAGAGCAGCAAATTGAGCAATAGGAAGATTAAAGAACGCTGTGCAGATAACATTCTTAGGTACGAGTTCCGGTGTACCCACACGATCGCGCAATGTTTCCAGTGTTGCCCTGAGATTACCCCAAAGGGCAGAACTATGGTTATTCGACTGTGGCGAAGGTACCCAGCATCAAATTATACGGAGTGAACTGAAAATCAGCCAACTCTCGCGAATTTTTATCACTCATATGCACGGCGACCACATCTTTGGCTTGATGGGACTTCTTGCTACTTGCGGCTTGGCAGGTAATGTAGAACGAGTTGATATATATGGCCCACCTGGATTAAATGATTATATTCAAGCCGCCTCTCGTTACTCCTACACACACTTTTCCTACCCCATTAAAGTCCATACCATCCGTCCAGGGATAATTTATGAAGACAATGACTTCACCGTTAGCTGCGGTACTTTGCATCATCGCATTACAGCTTTCGGCTACCGCGTAGCTGAAAAAGACCGATCAGGGCGCTTTGATGTCGAAAAAGCCAAGGCATTGCAAATTCCTCCTGGTCGGATTTATGGTCAACTTAAGCGCGGTGAAACAGTGACACTTGCAGACGGACGCGTGATTGATGGCACTCAATTATGCGGTCCTACAGAAATTGGTCGAAAAATTGCTTATTGTACAGACACAATTTATTGTGATGGTGCAGTGGAATTAGCTCATGATGCAGATGTATTAATTCACGAAGCAACATTTGCCCATCAAGATGCAGATATGGCTTTTCAGCGGCTGCATTCCACAACCACGATGGCAGCTCAAACAGCTTTAGCTGCTGGGGCACATCGACTAATTATGAGTCATTTCAGTCCCCGTTATGCTCCTGGCAATACCTTAGAATTGAAGGATCTGCTTCAAGAAGCCCGTGCTATTTTTCCTCGCACTGACATGGCTTATGATTTCATGATTCATGAAGTACCCAGGCGACGGGAAGTAGAATTAACCAAGGTAGGCGTTTAAATTTTGGATTTTAGATTTAAGATTTTTTATTGAACCTTTATAATCTAAAATCTAAAATTAACCAGGCTCTACCTTAGATTTTAGTAATCTAACTCATAACGTCCAGCAAATAGATAGCAGTTTAGTTTGAGTAGGTAAGTCAAGTAGTTAACCAATAATGTACGGTTGATTAAGTGTATCAATAATCAACAAAGATTATGGTTTAGATATTCTTTTTAATGTGTTTTTTATATTACAAGTTATCAAAATTACTTTAATAGTAGATTAATTTGCAAATCAGAGAATTTTCTACTGAAATACTTAGGAAAAATAATTAATTTTCCGTCAAGATTTTCCTTGCTTCAATAAAATATTTATTAAAAATTTATTCTTCCAACACTGATTAAGAATTTATATGCGTGAATTGATGAACATGAAAGCACTAGTTGGCATAATATTGTGCCAAGTTAGCTTGTCATTATTGGAAGAATAATTAAGTATGCTATTGCGGCTATAGGTGTAAAAAACATTTCATATTTCTCATAAATCTTCCAAATAAATACAGTGTTTCGATATTAAAGGAGTTTAATAGTGGCTAAGACTAGTCTGAATCAAGAGCAACAGATTACTACTTCAGCACAAGGCGCAGCTGACATCAGACAAATATCTACTATTTTGCTTCGCCGACGTTTGCTGGTTTTGGGGGTTTCCTGTGTAGTTATGTCAGCTGCTAGCCTCCTAGCTTTCATTACTAAACCTATTTACCAGAGCAATATGCAGATATTGGTGAATTCCAATTTATCTGAAGGGGCACAGTTAAATAATATCCCGGTAGGGAAAGATACTCAGGTTACTGATTCTAATTCTGAAATTATTGATTCCACTACTCAGATGAAACTCATGCTGAGTTCTAAGTTGCTTCAGAAAGCTGTAGATTTACTTCATTCTGATTATCCTGATATTACCTTAGAGGATATTAATGGTCAAACAGAACAAAACAAAAAAGCACCTCTAAAAGTAACTCCAGAAAAGGGAGGTATAGGAGCTAATAAAGTTTTTAGCCAATTATTTAAAGTTTCTTTCAGTGATAATGATCCAGTCAAAGCACAAAGAGTACTTAAAGCTCTACAGAAAGTCTATCAAAAATACAATAAAGAGCAACAGCAAGAACGTCTCAATCAAGGGCTGGCTTTTGTAAATGCTCGCCTACCTGAGATAAAAAAAGAAGTAAGTAAAGCTGATAAAAATTTGGAACAGTTTCGCAAGAAACATAAATTACTCGATCCCGAAGTCCAAAGTAAAATATTGCTAGAATCTCTAGCTGATATTCAAAAACAGCTACAAAGCACTCGTGCACACCTTAAAGATGTAAAGGTTCGCTACGAGAATCTAGAGCAACAAATAGTCTCGTCATCTCAGCAGAATGCACTAATTTCTTCTCGTTTAAATCAGTCAAGCCGCTACCAAACGCTATTGAGTGAAATTCAAAAGACTGAACTAGGGTTGGCTAAGGAGCGGTTGCGCTATACAGACGATTATCCATCGATACAAAAACTAAAGCAGCAACGTCAAAGTCAACTGTTGCTATTACGACAAGAAGTGAAAGCTATTACTACTAGTAATAAAGGAGAACCGTTCTTAAAAGCGCAGGTGGTAGGGGTTGAGCCAAAGCTAGTAGACGAGTTAATTTTGTTACAGACAACTGTCTTAGGATTAACTGCTAATGAAAAGAATCTAGCCGAGTCAGAACAGCGACTTCGGTCTGAGCTAAATAAATACCCAAGCTTAATAGCAGAGTATAACCGTCTGCTGCCAAAGGTGGAAACTAGCCGCAAAGCCCTTGAACAAATACTCCAAGCCCAACAGTCTTTGGGGCTAAAAATTGCTCAGGAAGGATATAACTGGCAAGTTTTGGCAGAACCTGCTCTGGGTACTTATATGGGAAACAACAGATTATTACTTTTAGTTGGAGGAGCGGTAATTGGGCCGATTTTAGGTATCTTAGCAGCCTTAATTTTGGAAAAGTTTAATGACGCTATTTATTGTGTGGGAGATTTAAAGAAACTGACAAACCTACGTGTACTGGGATCAGTACCAAAACTACCGTCGCGTGGTGTTAAAAAGCAGAGGCTGGCTCTGCCTTGGAATAGGCGGCGAAGTTCAGATTCCTCTGTAATAGAAGCCAGTACTAGATTACCCGTGCATGAAACCCTGGACATGATCTACCAAAATATTCAAATATTAAAATATCCCTTACCTTTCAAGTCGTTGATGTTGACTTCAGCACTACCAGGGGAAGGGAAGACGACCTTAGTATTAGGGCTGGTAGCTAGTGCTACCCGGATGCATCGACGGGTATTAGTTATTGATGCTAATTTACATAATCCTAGCCTGCACAAAATCCTGGAACTATCGAATGACTGGGGACTATCTCTGTTATTAGTTGATGAAACAACTACTCATTTTCAAGATTACATCCAGCCTATTCACCCCTGTATTGATATTTTGACTGCTGGACCTGAACCAGAAGACACGGTGAAGTTGCTCAGTTCTCAACGGATGAAAGAACTAATAGAGTTGTTTGAGCAAACATATGACTTAGTACTGATAGATACTTCGCCTATTTTAGGTACAGTTGATGCCAGGATTGTGGCAACTTTTTGCAATGGGATCGTAATGGTAGAGCGCATGGGAAAAGTAACCCGAACTGAAGTGACTCAAGCAACAGAAATTTTGAGTAAGTTGAATTTAATTGGAATTATAGCTAATGAAGTGAGCAATTCTCAAAAAGTGTTGGCATCGTAGGTAAATCGAATAAGATGCAAAGAGTGGCAAATACAGTAAGGAAGTGGGAGCTTTCTTTCTTTGGGAGGAGGGGAAAGGCTAAAAGCGTCTGGCGATTTCCGTCGAATCCGTTGGCGAGTAATCGAGCGTCGGAATAAGCATCCTTCAAAAGGGGACGCTCTTGAAGCTCTTTATATCCTTAGTGTCCTCTTTGGGGCGGTTTTCAAATACGATCGCACCAATATTTGTAGGATGAAACACGGACGAGAACTGCTGATATGGGCGATCGCTAATACCAGAGGTAGACACTTTTGCCAAAAACGAGTGTCAATATTATCTGATTTCTACCTGATAGCTAAAGCAAAATGCATAATTGGTAGGAGGTGGCAACCTCCTATGTTGGAGAAGTGTCTCATCTTAAAGTAGTAGACGCCATAATTCAAAGCGTCAATTAGATACTAGTGTGATTTAGATGACCAGCATGAAATTCCAACTTTACTTAGGATTTTTATTTTCCCAGATTAAAGTACGTTATTGGTGGATAAGTGTTCTCTTGTGGATTGCTTTGGTTGCCCCAGCCCAAGCATCTGTAATTCTCCGCGTGGCAATTGAGAGGGGCGTTAATCAGGTAAAAGTGGGCAGTTCCACCACTGGAATCGTCAAGGATAGTACCGGCCGGACTCTCGGACAATTACCAGCAATGAGTGCATATTATGCCCAAGCTATTCCTGGCGGGGTTGCTTTAGATAAGTGGCAGTCTGGTTTATTTTGGATTGAGCCAACAGGTAAAGGATTCGTTTATATTGGCGATCGCTGGTATCGAGGTAGAACTCTAGTTGTCCCAACAGACAAAGGCTTAACTGCTGTTAACTGGGTTGATGATCAAGAGTATCTTTACAGCGTTCTCGGCGGCGAAATGAATGCCAACTGGCCCCAAGAAGCACTAAAAGCCCAGGCGATCGCAGCCCGCACCTACGCCCTCTATGAACGAGAAAAACAACGGAATAATCCTATTTACGATTTAGGCAATACCCCCGATCGCTGGCAAATTTACAAAGGCGTCATCAGTGAATCTCCTGCTACTTACAAAGCAGTTGATGAAACAGCAGGGCAAGTACTAACTTATAAAAACAAGATTATCCTCTCAGTTTTCCACGCTTGTTCTGGAGGACACACCGAAAACGTGGAAGACGTTTGGGGAAATGCCTTGCCGTACCTGCGGGCTGTTCAAGACTACGATCAAAATATCAAGGAGTGTAATTGGGTAAAAACCTTCTCGACGAGTGATATTAGCGCTAAATTCCCTGAAGTTGGTAATGTGACGGCGATGATTCCAGAAACATTCTCGCCTTTCCGCAGTGTTAAAGCCTTGAAAATTGTCGGTAACAAGGGCACAAAGCTTCTACAGCGCGAAGAAGTGAGGACAGCTCTCAAGCTAAGAAGTACCCGCTTTAGCGTCACCAAGGGAGCAGATGGTAGTTTTGTACTGCAAGGGCTTGGCTTCGGTCATGGTTTAGGCATGAGTCAGTGGGGGGCGTACAATCTGGCTCGGCAAGGAGTAAACCATCTGCAAATTTTGGGGCATTATTATCAAGGTGTAGCTTTAACACCAATTCAGGCGAAATAGGGAGAAAGTTAGGAGTTAGAAGTTAAGAGTTAGAAGTTTTAAATAAATTTTAATTATTCACTCCTCACTTTCAACTCTTCACTCTATTCTCCACTCCCACGTTCCAAGCGCCGTTGCCATTCAGCGTCAATTTGTGCAGAATGTTCAGCTTCTTGTTCGAGTAAGTCAGTTTCGCTGGAATACACTAAATCTTCGTTGCCAATGACTTTTTCTGTGGCAAATTGTTTGGCATAGTCGATCTTTTTTTGCAAAGATTCATCAGGACTTGCCAATAGCCTTGATCTGGAAAGGCGATCGCGGTTGCGATCGCCTATTTTGCGATTACGCCACTGAATCCAGAAATAACGCAATAACGGGATGCCTAAGAATCCTGCTCCGTAAGCCAATAGCAGCCAATAAATTCCTTGCACAAAAGCTACCAATCCACCTAATTGGGCAGCAACAGTGCCATCACTTAACAACCTTCCCAGTACTAAAGCACCAACAAAATTTAGTACACCCAACCCAGCACTGAGCATAATTTGCCCTGAACTTGCAGCACTAAAACGCCAGGGAAATTCCTCCAAGTGATCTGATATTGCATAACGGCGCTTTTTAACTGCACTCACCTGCAACTCTGGGAAATAATAAACAATTTGCCCTTCTGGACTTACCGATGGTTGCCCATTAAATCGCGTTAGAACGGGCAGCATGTAATCTTCGTACTCTCTTGTATATCCCTCGCCAATGTCATCCAAATATGGGGCAATTTGTTCTGCTACCACTGCACCACCGTTATTCCGAATCACCGTAGCAATTTCTTGCCACCGACGTTCTTCTAAGTTGGCGTTAGGATTACCATCGCCAAATAAAAATGAGAACACAGCTTCAAAGAAATTCAGATTGCTTTCTTCTTGCGTGCCACGTCGTCGTTCCTGATAGTGGGTGTCATAATTTGGGCTAAGATACCAAAATAAATTTGGAAAATAAAAGAACCCCCCACCCCCAAAACTACTGCCCCGATTGTCGCCGTCACGATCTGAATTGGCAGCGGTAATGATCATGAAGATGGTTACAGTTATAAGGGCGATGGAAACAGTTAACAAAATTCCAAAAGAAATGCGAATCAGGTAAAACAGAACACTCCATACCTTTTTCCACCATTCCTGCAATCGTAATCGGAAGTATTTATTACGCAAAATTGCTCGAAAATTTTGTGGAAAAAGGTAAACGATATCACCTGAATCCGCCACTTGCAAATGTCCCCCAGCATCAGATGCCAGGGCTAATAAGCTTTGATTAGCTTCAGCGACATTCAATCCTGCCTGGGTTGCCACATCACCAACAGTGACACGGTAGCCCAGTTTTTCCACAGCTTGCATGATGGTGGGACTAGGAGCCATTGCTCTCCCCTCCTGTTGAAACTTAATTCTCTTTTCTTAAGTATAAAGTTTTATTTGAAGCGACTTGGCAGGGGTAGGAATGAAGCTTGAAATGATTAAGTATAGAAATTACTTAATTTGGCAAACCGACACCTAAATATATTTACCAAGAAATAAACAGACACACAGTATGTTATAATTGTTTGCCTCAGTTTGGTTAACCAGCAAATTTTCTGCTCAAATATGGTTCAGTATACTCTTGCTCAAAGCCCAGAAATTATCCTTACTGTTTCTGGAAAAGATTCGGCAAAAGCCCGTGATAAAGCAATGGATCAGTTGATGGAACTGATGGATTCAGGAAAGCTACCCACGGAACTAGAAGAAGGATTTGGTCCTCAACAATTAATTGAAGTTAAAGAGTCAACTATTGATACTGCTAGCGGTGAGGATACAATTACACAAGCTGTCCAGGTTCTGAGTAACCTGGCGACACTCAAGTTGAAAGTTCAGGAGTCACGATCTGAAGCGTTGGAAATTCGCAAAGCGGTTGATATTCTGTTCACTGATGAGTCGGTAACAGAAGAAGAAATTACTCGGCTCAAGGAAGGTTTTAAAGTTCTTAAAAATTTTGCTCAAGCTAATCTGCGTTATCAAGAAGCGCGATCTAAAGCAGAACAAGCTCGGCAGACTCTGGATCAAGCTCTCAAATCTCCTGAAAAGTAACACTCACAGAGCTAGATGCATTAAGACGTATTTTAACAAATATAGTTAAATACTTTAAAAGACAGGCATAACAGCCTGTCTTTGCATTTACTGGGGCGCTAGGATTCGAACCTAGGGATGGCGGGACCAAAACCCGCTGCCTTACCACTTGGCTACGCCCCAACAACTTCACTCTAATTAATATAGCAGTTATTCCTGGGTTAATGTCAAGTATTTTAGTAGTTTATTTCGGATAAGGTTTTTGAAACCCTAAATTTAAGTACATAGTACATCAGTTGTATAATATATATTGTGTATAATTTGCAAGTTTGACCTGTTGCAACAACGATATTCAGCCTTTACATAAATCCTTGGCAAAAACCTTGGTTAGGATATGGATTTGTAAGGTTTTGGTATCTAAGGTGTTTACGGGCGATCGCACATGATAAATGTGAAGAAACATTACTGTTTCTTAAAAACAGTCCTAATGGCATAGTAACACTCGCGATCAATGTAAAGAAACAAGTCAAATTCTCCTGCTACCTTGTTTCTTGAAAAAGTAATGTTGCTGCTTCTATCTAAAATATATCTTCGTTGGCATTATACTGTTTAATCAATTGTTATTAGTTCGAGAACAATTTTTTGTCTAGTTATAAAATGTAAAAATTGAGCTATTTTAATTAAAATAATTATTGAATAGCTACTTTGTGATTTAGTAATTATCCAGTTACTCGTTTTTGCAGAAAACATAGTTTTACCAGTAGATAGACCTTTTAGCTTTCCAAGTATTCTATAATTAGCAGTTTTGAATACCGAGCCACAGTTAGGTGCTGTATTATCTTGATGTTCTTTTGCCCAAACTTGTCTTGAAGTTAGAGGATTTTCAGTAAATTGTGTTCGTTCAAACTTGAAAACTGCGCTCAATATCAGTTTTGAGTGCATCCCAGTAAACATAGTTTCCCGATAATCACGGACGATTTGACTATTTTCAAGTGTTTTTATACATCCATCCTCAAAGAAAGTTACACTTTCAACAAAGTCATATATTGTGCATCCATGTTGCCTTCCTCTACCAGCGTTCATAGCTAATGCACCACCAATAGTTGCTGGCACAGACGCAAGATAATAAAAAGAATTCATAGAGTTTTGGTAACAGTACTTTAGTACTTCCATAACTGAAACAGAAGAAGATACTTCGAGTCTGTTATCAGGTAAAGGATTTGTGCACTTAGGTAGTTTATTTTTCAGAACCAATGAGCGGATATTTTTTTTAACAAACAGCGTGTTAGAGCCATTCCCAATAATGTAAATATTGACTTCATTTTCTTTGGCCCAATTACAGTACTCCTGAAGGTCATCTACACTATTAATCTCCCCTACTCGCTCGAAGTTATGTCGAGTTCTATAGTGTGAAAGGCTGTTTGATGTTAAAGACTCAATCTTTAAATTAGACATCTGAACTCTTTCTACTCCCTTGGAACTTTAGATAAAAATAGATCATCTGTAATTTGGCAAACACTATACAGCCATAAAAGAGGATATCCAATTATCCCCCAACTTATGACAATATGATGTTAAGTGCGTACTTACAGTTTATGCTTCAATTAAATCACAATCAGTGGTGAAGTCAGCGGGCACAATAAAATTAATATATGTTTAGTTTTGTAAAAACAGTGGAAAGCTTTTTTCATTTATGCAAATCTCAACTTCTTGATTGCATTCGACACTATTTATACATATTGCTTACGTAGCTTTTTTAGTCTCTTTTTATATGCAAGGGTTTGAGAGGATATTTTCAAATTTGCTAGTGATGTATCAAATGCTTTTAGCTCCTCCTAAATCCCCCTTTAGGGAGCTTTGATTCCAGTTCTTCTCTTTTTAAGGTGGGTTAGGGGGGGATAAATAAGTACCTAACATTCAGCTAAATACTTTTAAAACATCCTCTTAACCTTTTTTTACAGGGGTAGAGTGGAAAGCTACATTACCTACTCCTTGTGAAATCGCTTCAAGTAAATATTGTTTTGATTCCAGGATCTTTGATTCTAGTATTTTAGATACTGCCTCATAATCAATATCAAAGATTTCCTTGTTGAGTATTTGGGATTTTAGTTTATCTGAGAATATTCTGTCTTGTAAACCTAAATCAGTAAGTAAATCTGTTACTTTATTTGACTTATCACTAGGAACAAATGCGTTAAAAGGCTTTTGGAAAATAATAGAAAACACAGTACCATGAAAAGTATTAGTCACGATGTAAGATGCTTGGCTATGTAATCCAAGCCATTCTTTTGGTCCAGCACCTTCTAAATTTATTTGTGCTAATTGATTAGGTTTCCCAACTGAAATTATAGTTAGGTTTTGGTTTGCTGCTAATAATTTTATAAAATCTTCCTCTTCTGATCCTATTTCTGCTTGAGTATATAACAAAAGATATTTTTCTTTTATTTTTGGAAGCTCTTGTAAATCATCATATTTAATCAAAAAAGTAGGATCTAAAACTTTTGTTGCTTCTTTATTGCATTCATCATTAATAATTCTTTTACTATTAGAATCACGAACTAAAATAGTTTGAAATTGATTAACTAAAGTATCTATTTCTTTTTGATAATCCCCTAATTTTAGGGTATTACCAAAACTGGCTGCATAACTTATCTTACGAGTAGTTTGCTTATTGATAAAATCTAAAAAGAAAGAAGAATTAAATCCTCTAAAAGAATCTAAACACCATATCTGATCACTACCACATATTACTACGTCATATTTATCATGATAGTATCGCAAACTTTTTTTATCATAAGCCTTTCGAGCGCTCAACTTCACATTAGAAAGTAAAAACTGTCTCATTTTCCAAGCTCTTGGAATATTTACGAAAACTTTTCCAAGTCTTTTGAGTGGAATTAAAGGTCTTAAATATATCCATACTATTTTAATAGGCCGATAGTCTATTATTTCAACATCATAACCTTGACTATTAATAAAACTCCAAAGAGCACAGGCTTGCAGTGTTGCACCGTAATTGTCTACATGGTGAAAAGTTAGAATTCCAATTTTCATTTTTGACCTCTTTAATGAACTATGGTTTTGGTTTTATTTTGACAGCTTGTGAATTTTGAATTCTTAAACTTTCTTTTTTATTTTGAAATTTAAACTCTCTGCTAATTCAAGTAACCGTTTGAAAAGCTTTGGAGATATTACTGAAATAGTAAAAGTATAGATTGAGATCCCTAATAACAACGAAATAGCTAGTAAAAGCCATGCTTCAATAAATGATCCAAAAAAATATTTAGTTGCTAATATAGTTCCAACCATTACTCCAGAAGCTACTAAAGGTACTATGTACAAACTTAGATAGTTAGTTAAATTAATCTTAACGAGTTTATTAATAGCTAATAACGAAATAGGTAATATTAAGTAACCACGAACTACGTAAGCAGATGCGACAGCTACAATACCCCATTTGACTGCCAGAGCAAAACCAACGACATTAGTAACTGTATTGATAACTTGTATCCATAGCCTCCACGAAGGTTTACCCAGCGCCAGAATTACAGAATTATTATAAAAGAAGATTAAGTGAACAGGACCAATAAGCGATAGTACTTGCAATACTGGAATACTCTGAATCCACTGCTCACCAAAAAAGACTTTTATAAATTCAGGTGCTAATACTGGCACACAAAGAAATACTGGAAAAACAATAAGACTTGTGAATTGGGTAGCAGTGTAGAAAGCGCTTACTAAGCGTTCTGGTTCTCCTTGCAATCTAGAAAATATTGGTAGTGCGACCTTAGTTGTAGTGCTGATTAAAACTTGCATCATTACTAGCAGCAGCTTGTAGGCAACCGAGTAATAACCTAATGCAACTAGTCCTAAAAAGTAGCCAATTAGCAAGTCATCGGCTCGGCGATTGAAAAAGTTAATTATGTTAAACGCAGATATATTAATTCCAAAGGTAAAAAGTTCTTTAGCATGTATAGCAGAAAATTTGAATCCTGGTCGCCAATCGCTAACTCGCCATAAAACTAGAACTTGTACAAAACCACTATATAATTGTTGACCGACAAGGCTCCAAACACCAAAGTTTAAAAGAGCCATCCCTACGCCAACTATTCCACCTATTATCACTGCCAATAGTGAGCGTATTGCTAAACTCTTGAAGTCAAACCTACGTTCAAGAATCGCTTGTTGTACAGCGCTCAACCCACTAAATGTAAAGCTTATAGATAACCACTGAATAATTAGTACTAACTGCGGTTGCTTAAAGAAATCAGCTGCGAATCTAGCGCAAGCAACACTTAATATAGTCAAGAATATACTGATTCCTAGAGTTGTCCAGAATGCAGTGTCTAAATGTTCTTTATCTATATCTTGACGTTGGATAATTGCTACAGAGAATCCTTGATCAACAAAAATTTGTGCAAATTCAATAAAAATATATGCTAAAGCAATTAAACCAAAAGTTTCTGGACTAAGTAAACGAGCTAGTATAAAGAAAACAACTAAAGAGACTGCTTGGCGTCCCCAACTTTCAATAGCAGTCCAAATTACACTTTTAACAGCCTTTTGTCGTAAATTTGATGAATCTTTAGATGATTCCATTACAGAGTTTACCGATGAAAGAACCTACAGTATTATATAGCTTTGATATTTCTAAGTAGCGATTAATATCATTAATTGAATGGATTTCAAAGTTAGGAGTCAGCAGCTATAAGTTTTGAAATTGAATAATTTATTGCTCACTACGAATCCAGCAAAATTAACGATGTAGCCTTCTAAAAAGTAACTAAATAATTTATTCTCAAACCAATTAGCCCCACCTATTTTTTTTAGTTATGGTAGTCATAAAAATTTTTTGATCCAAAAACTACACCGAAAAAATGTGTAACAATGCTTGCGGTAATATCTCAAAAAATACTCTTGATACTAAGTAATATATCCTAGAGGAGTATACCACAATCTTTTTGAAATTTGGTGGCTATTCAACAAATTTTTAGCAGAAAATTTACTGATAAATTTCGATATTGTTGCTTATATTTCTTGATTTTAGGTGCTGCCTAACTTTTATAGTTATTGGTTATAACAACATAAGTTTTTGATTTTTTTGGTTAATGGAATTGATTAGTGTATTAACAATTTCTTGTTAAATAGAATACATATTTGCTTTTCTTAATCGCCAGCCTCGTGAAGGAAAACTGCTGCAATACGACTTGATGATAGTAGTTGCTTTGTAGCCAGCCATATAAATAATGGAATAGTTTTAGCATAGCGACCGCAAAGTCGGCGCGGTTCTTGAATCCATCGATACAGCCATTCAAGCCCTAAGTCTCGAACTATACGGGGTGCTCGCTTGTGAATCCCTGCATAAACTGGGAAAACTCCACCCAGTCCAATCATTACAGCCTGTATCTTACCCTTATGTTGAGCTATCCAATTTTCTTGCTTAGGACATCCCAAAGATACTAATACGGCGCTAGCACCACTAGAGTTAATTTTTTTAACCAAAGCTTCGTCTTCAGTTTCAGTCAGGGGACGAAAGGGTAAAGGTTCCATCGCCGCAATCTTCATTTGCGGAAATTCGTGTTCTAACCTTTTTCTCATTCTGGAAAGAACTTCTGTTTGAGAGCCTAAAAAGAAAATGCTAAGATTTTGTGTTTGAGTTAGCTGACACAATGCTAGGAAAATATCCATCCCTGCTACACGGTCTTGGTAAAGCGCTCCCATCTTTCGCATCATCCATACCAAAGGCATACCATCAGGAGTAACTATATCTGCATTTCGTAATACGGTGGCAAACTCTGGATTCCAGTGAGCCTCAATGAGCATATGTACATTGGCTACATATACCGTTTTACTCTCACGCCTCCTTGCCCACCTCAGTATTGTTTGTACTT
Source organism: Nostoc desertorum CM1-VF14 (assembly GCA_019359245.1). GTDB lineage: Bacteria > Cyanobacteriota > Cyanobacteriia > Cyanobacteriales > Nostocaceae > Nostoc > Nostoc desertorum. The sequence goes on from JAHHHR010000006.1 coordinate 15,647, forward strand.
GGTCATCAAAGCGTAAAGCAGTAATAGAAAAATCTAGTACTTTTTTAGTAGGTAGAAGCACTCTTGCCACCATCAATAACTCCTGTGTCCAAGACAAAAATCCATAGATTACCTAGACCATTCATTCCGAATATTGAAAAATTCAGGTTGGATGATTCCTGACTTTTTGTAGGCTTGTGTCATCGTTGGAAGTTAACACATGGAGATGCAATTGCCTTCTTTGTATACTTTTGACTTTACCGGTAATATTATGACTATTTGCTGCTGTGTCCTAGTTTACTGTTTTAAGATAAGGATTTTAGATGCTATTTGACAAAATTCATACTTCCTTCATAATTAATTTTTGATTTGTTCATGTAAGCATTATAATTGCAAGAAATTGCTATAGATATATATTTAGAAAAGTAATATTTTATACATATGCAAAGGATATAGCAAAGCAAAATACCAGAGACTCAGCTTGTCTATTTTGATACGTAAATATGCGCTTAAAAGGTTTAATTCAAATTAGTATATTCTAAAAAATGGTTAATAATTTTTCTTATGACTTTGCAAATTTATTACGGATTTAATTTAGTTTATGTACTGAAAAACCATTAAATTATTTTTTCTGAAATATAAAGTCCAAAAAATAAGGGGAAGATAAACTCATCTTCCCCTACTCTATTGTTTTTGTTATTGTCTGGTTTATTACTTTCTTTGAGCCTTTGTCGTAACATTTGCCTTTGTTTTTTGAGTTGCCTCTTCCTTGCAGAACCGCCTCTACCTTTATCGTTCCTGCCTTCTTTACGGGGAGATTCCCATCTTTTTAGGCGCATAAGTTTCACCTCTATAGTAATTTTTTGGTAATGGGCAGGAGGAGAATCGAACTCCTATGACCGCAAGGCCGCCACATTTTGAGTGTGGTGCGTCTACCAATTTCGCCACCCGCCCTTAAATATCCAACCTTAATTATTGTACTCTAATGAAGCGATTTTGTAACAAGTCTGAAAATTAATTTTTAAAGCTTTGCTGGAATAATACAATAGGCAATAGGTTTAAGAATTTTCTGGCTTAGAGGCGTGGCAGAATTAATAAACTAGGGTCAATATCATCTAGTTTTGCACAGCCGCTAAGTGCCATTGCCACATTTAACTCATCTTGTAGCAGTGAGATGACATTAGATACACCAAGTTGACCTGATACTGCTAGCCCCCACAAAATGGGTCGTCCGACCAGTACGGCTTTTGCTCCTAATGCCAAAGCTTTGAGAATATCTGTGCCCCGACGGATGCCTCCATCTAACAGTACTTCTACTTTACCATCCACTGCTGCTACTATTTCAGCTAGAGCATCTAAAGAAGCGATCGCACCATCGAGTTGTCTGCCACCATGATTGGAAACAACAATTGCTTTAGCTCCATATTCTACAGCCCGAACAGCATCATCTCCCCGTAAAATTCCTTTGATGACTAAAGGTAGTGGAGATAAAGATTGCAACCATTCTAAATCGTGCCAAGTTACTGCTGGATTTAGCTGTTGGGCAAAATAGGTAAATAACCCAGATTCGCCTTTTTCATGGGAAATATCTAGCCCTGATATTGTGGCGAGATTAGCCAAATGTAAGTCTGAGGGTAAGGCAAACTCGTTACGTCTATCTCTTTCTCGCAGTCCGAGAACAGGTGCATCTACAGTTAGACAAAGTGCTTTGTAGCCTGCTTTATAGGCTTTTTCTACTAAAGCACGAGTTAATCCCCGGTCTTTATGGATGTAAAGCTGGAACCATCGCAGAGAATCTGGAAATTTATCACACGCAGTCGCTACTTCTTCAATGCTCTTTGTGGCCATTGTACTTAACACCATGCCCACTCCAGCTGAGGCGGCAGCTAGAGCGGTGGCAATTTCTCCATCTGGATGAGCTAGACATTGAAAAGCCATTGGCGCAATTAATAAAGGTAGTTGCAGGGGTTGTCCTAAAATAGAGGTAGTAAGATTGCGATCGCTTACATTGACTAATACACGAGGTCGCAATTTGAATTTCTCAAAGGCAGCACGATTATCCCGTAGTGTGATTTCGTCCCAAGCACCACTACTATAGTAATCAAGCGTCATTTGAGAGAGATGCTCTTTTGCTAGCTTTTCGTACTCAAACAGATTTATGGGTTGAAAAAAACGATGGTCGTTGGGTACAACTGTCATGGTAGAGGCTGTGGGTTAAGCAATGGGATGTTTTTTAATCCGATTAGTAAAGCTGTAAAACCCAGTATCTCCGACTAAGTTCTTCTAAAGGAATGTTTCCACTTCTCCCAATGGTTGTAACAATTCTTTGAGATAATCTTTGGCAAACTGGTCGTAAGGAAACCTGGTCATTAGCTGATTCTTGGGCTGTACCAGCATTTTACACTACAGTGAATCGCCCACAGCTTGCCTGAAGAACTTTAGCAAGTGCGATGTCTACGACGGGCTGCGCCAACGCATAAGCTAATCATCTGGAGTGTTGTAAGCTCAAATACATCTAAATTTAGATAACCAAATTTCATTAGTCAATTCTACCAGTTTCGCCATCCGCCTTTGGGTGCGACTTCATTACTTGTAGACTTCAATCCATGACTTTGAATTAAAGATTGATATTCTGTGCTGCTTGCCCAACGGTCAATTTCTCGCGCCCGTAGCACTGGCACTGGATGGGTTAATTGGGCTGTGCGGGCAGCTTTGACCATTTCACCTAGCTCGGTCTTGCTAATATCATCGTAAGCGCGGGCTTGGGCAACAAAGGCATCGAGATTCAGTTGTGGCGCTAAGGTGGGGGAACCACCCGCCAGCTTCATCAACACTGACATCACAACTTTGGGGTCTTGAGTTGCTAGTAATGCGGCGCGATCGCAGGTAAACTCAGCACAGCGTACCCATTCTAAAAGCTGTGCCTGTATTGCTTGAGCAACAAAAGTTCCAACATTGGGCACAATCGCCGCAGCTAATATTAATAAATTTACAGGCGTCAAATAAACACTATGATCACACTTGAGATGCCCCAACTCGTGAGCAATTACTGCCTGTATTTCTTCTGGGGTGAGGATATCAATCAGGGATGTGTGTAGCACAACAAACGGCTGCTTACCCCGTACAGCAAAAGTATAGGCGTTGGGAGCCGGATGTTGCCGGACGTATAACTGAGGAGGCTCTATATCCAGAATTTTACAGGCATCTAATAACAGCTTGTATAAATCGGGGAGTTGCTTCTCACCCACTAGAATGCTGGAGGCAATATTCTCCACATAGAAAACCTGCTCTGCCATTGGTCCAAGCCAATTTCGCACCAACATATCTATGCCTGGTATTTGCTTGAGCGTTTTGGTAGCTTCCAGGTCTAATGGATGACGAAATGAGTCAGCTTTTAAACCAATTAGCGGGGTTTTAAGGAAGGACATAGTGCAGCAAGCTATAAAAAACACAACTATAGAATCTGGCTGTAGATAAACAGCCACCCACAGTTAGTATAACGATTTAACTAGGCTGGACAGGGGGAGATGGGGGAGAAAATTTTACCTTATCTCCCTGATTCCCCTTGTTCCCGCCTCAGTCTCAACGAAGAGGCAGGGGGCAGAGAGAAAGAGGACAAGGGGCAGGGAGAAAAGGAGAAAAAGAACCTGCATTAAGCTTTTGACTTTCCCCCTGCTCCCTGCTCCCTGCCCCCTTGCTTCTTCCTGCTCCCTTACCTCTTCTTCAACTTGACAGGCTACTGATGCTGGGAGCGATTTCTGTATCAGCAGATGTTTCGCCCACGCGGAGGATTTTAGCGCCCAATTGCTGCAACTTCATATCGAGACGATCATAGCCGCGATCGAGGTGCTGTAATCCTTGAATTGTGGTTTTTCCTTCTGCTGCCAATCCTGCTATGACTAGCGCTGCCGATGCTCGTAAGTCTGTGCCTAATACTGGTGCGCCAGACAATTTCGGTACTCCCCGAACGAAAGCAGCGTTGCCTTTAACACGAATGTCTGCCCCTAAGCGATTCAACTCTGAGGCATGACGCAAGCGATTTTCAAAGACAGATTCGTTAATCACGCTGTCGCCTTCGGCCAATGTCAGCAAAGCCATGAACGGCGCTTGCATATCTGTGGGAAAACCTGGATGGTATTGAGTTTCAATATCCGTTGCCTTGAGAGTTTCCGCCGGCAGAATACGTAAGTGTTCAGGTTTTTCCTCAATTATTGTTACTCCAATATCCCGCAGCTTGGCAATCACTGGTATAAGATGTTCTGGAGCCACTGGCGAGAGAAGAAGTTCGGAACGGGTAATTGCTGCTGCTAGCAAAAACGTTCCAGCCTCAATGCGATCGGGAATGATACTGTAGTCAACAGAATGCAGCTTGGGAACTCCTTCGATAATAATCCTGCTAGTCCCCGCGCCCTTAATCTTCGCTCCCATCGCGTTACAGAAGTTAGCTAAATCAACTACTTCTGGTTCTCTGGCAGCATTTTCGATGATTGTTTCACCCTCTGCTAGGGTAGCCGCCATCATCAAGTTTTCTGTCGCTCCGACACTGGCGATATCTAAGTAAATCTTCGCACCTTGTAATCTCCGGCTGCTGCCAGGGACGTAGGCATTACAAATGCCATGCTCAATTTGTACTTCCGCTCCCATTGCTTGCAGTCCTCGAACATGCAAGTCAACTGGTCTTGCCCCAATAGCGCAACCACCGGGTAAGGGCATCTGCGCTACTCCCAATCTTGCCAGAATCGCACCAATGGCGAAGAAACTCGCCCTCAGTTGGGTAACTAGTTCGTAGGGAGCTTTTGATGTTTTAATTTCGCTGGCGTTGATGTCTAAAATATCGCCTTGCCGGGTTAAACGTACACCCAAAGCCGATAACACCTGACCCATCCGCTCTACATCCGCCAATAAGGGGACATTGCGGATACGACAATCGCCCGGACACAGCAAGGCTCCAGCCATGATTACCAGTGCTGCATTTTTTGCCCCGCTAATTTTTACATGACCTCGCAAAGGATGCCCACCCCAAATTTGCAAGACTGAGGAGTCTGCTTCTGGAGCAATTTTGGCATCTGGTAAGCTGGTAGAAGGATTGATAAGCCTACCTCCAAAAGTAATACGTATTTTATGATGTTTGAAGTTGGTTTTGATTCTACATTAAAGATTCAAATTGTCCACATTTTAAAGCAACATCTTGCATAAAAAAATTGTTTTTTGGTGAAAAATTCAGCCTGAGAAGGAGTAATAGCAAGCTTTTTGAGCTTTTAAAAAATTTAATAAAAACGAACAAATAAGTAGTAGTTTTAAGCTAAATTAAATACTCAGTAAGATAACTTAAGTGTTCTCTAAAAATCGATGCTGTCCTGTTCAGTTAATATTTTGATTCGACCTACTATTCCCTGAAAAACTTGTTTCCAGTCTGAGCCTCTTAAACGAGGTGTTATGTTTTCACTTGACAAAGGTAAAACATAGCGCAATAATAGGAAATTGTCGATAAGTACAAGTGCCAGCGGAACTGGCGGAATTGGCAGACGCGCTAGATTCAGGTTCTAGTGCCGCAAGGCTTCCGGGTTCAAGTCCCGGGTTCCGCATATCATTTTGGATTTTAGATTGCCGATAGGGCAGCGTAAAGCCTGCGGCATGGCTTCGGTTAGAGCGAGTCCAGGAGCGTCTTCTCGACTAATCTAAAAATCCAAAATCTAAAATCGTGTTGACCAGTTTACAAAATTCCCTAGTCAAACAAATCCGCAAACTTCACTCCACTAAGGAGCGGCACAAGCAGCAATTATTTTTACTCGAAGGGACGCACCTGTTAGAGGAAGCTTGTGCGGTTAATTACCCACTAGAAACAGTGTGTTGTACTCCAGATTGGCAAGCAGCCCACTCGTCACTCTGGGAAGAAGCTTGTAGTAAAAGCGATCGCGCCGAAATTGTCAGTAAAGAAGTATTGGATGCGATCGCTACTACAGTCCAACCCGATGGTGTGGTGGCAACGGCAAAACGAAGCGTTCGCCAAACTCAACTACCATTTACTGGTTTAGTCCTAGCTTTAGAAACCGTACAAGACCCGGGGAATTTGGGTACAATGATTCGCACTGCGGCGGCAGTAGGAGCATCAGGTTTGTGGGTAAGTGGAGATAGTGTAGATTTAGACAGCCCGAAAGTTCTCCGGGCTTCAGCAGGGCAATGGTTTCGCCTAGCAACGGCCGTAACTGAAGATTTAAAAGCTACAGTTCAACAAAGTCAACAGGCAGGAATGCAGGTAGTGGCAACCTTACCCAGTGCGACTTTAACTTATTGGGACGTGGACTGGCGCAAACCCAGTTTGATTTTACTGGGAAATGAGGGTGCTGGATTGTCGGCAGAATTAGCAGCGATCGCAGACAAACAAGTAAGAATTCCTTTGAGTCCTGGGGTGGAATCTTTGAATGTAGCGATCGCAGCTGCTTTGATGTTGTACGAAGCTCGACGGCAAATGAGTTAAGAGTTAGGAGTTAAAACTTAGAACTCATAAATCATCAATTTTCTTTAGTTTTTGTCTTTTCTTCAAGATATTGTTCAATATCAGCAACTGCATCTTCAAGAGCGGCTAAATCAATATTTGTCAAGTCTTGATCTTCGACTTCACTAAAATTAGTAGTATGCAGTTGTGCGAGTTCTGGGATTTCTTCTTCATCTGGACTTTCTTGTAAGATATCCTCCAACTGATCAAGGGATTCTTGAAATACTTGATCAGCGATGTGGCGCTTTTGTGGCTGACTTTGCTCCATAATATTGACTGGAAAATCCTGATTTAGTGAGCTAATTTTGATTGCAGTTTCTACAAATTTAAATTTTGCACTTATAACATCATAGTTGCGTATTCTTGAGCATCCGCATTACCTGGGGTAAAAAATCAATCATTTGTTTTTCATTAGAATAATTAAGATTCATTAAATGACGAATAACTAACCATTTTTAGGTTGTAACACTTGGGTTTTGGATTTGCAAAAATTTGTCTAACATGACACTGGGAATTGGTCGTGGGCGCATTGTCTGTGCATCTACCCAAACCCATAGCGCCTCTGCCGTGACTAACAAATTATCTTCGTTTTTTTTACGAATTTCGTAGCATCGCAAGGCACGAGTCCCGCGCATTTCCTTCAACCAGGTAGTGACTTCTAGGGTATCTCCTGCTACTGCTGGGCGTAAATAGTCAATTTCTACCCGCCGCATGACAAATACGCCACCTACTTGCCGATATACATCTAAAGTTAAACCCAGGTATTCTGAATGCTCAATGGCTGCTTGTTCTAGATAATTTTGGTAGACGGCATTATTTACATGCCCAAGGGCGTCCATCTCATAGTGTCGAACGCGTAGCAGAGTTTTGAATGGTGGCATAGTTTAGTTGGTAATACGGCACTGTTTTTTACACTTCTCTATATTAGTTTTTCTATTTCAGTGCCTTTACTACCTCATGCGTAGGTATAGCCCGTCGTAGACATTGCTTGTTCGCGGTCAGCGCGAGTTACCACTTTGATTTTATATGGCTCTGCGCTCTTGAGGGGCACACCATTGAGCTATTAGTTCAATTCGTGCTTGCTGGATTAATTCCAAAACTTGTGATTGATTACAACCATAGGTAGATGCTAACAATTCCTCACCTTGTCTTTTTGCCTCGTCAGCTGATGCACCAAAGGTCATGATTTCTTCATCTTGGTTAGCTGTAATTCTCTCAACTGGAATGATACAGATATATTGCGGTTCATTATGTCTTATTTGTTGCACCATTATTTACCTGCCTTTTTACTGTTAATTGTGTCTATTTTCAAGTCTAGATAAATCACGAGTCAAAGTGAAACATCGTCAATATTTAAGTAGTTTGTGATTTGAAAATACTAAATTTTATACCTAATTAAGACAACGTTAAGAATTTTCTCAAAATCGCCAAACTTTGGAGTCTAAACAGTTACATATGGGAAAATTAATTTAAGCATCAACAAATATCTTTTTGTAAATTTTTGTTCGTTTTTTAGATTTCAGTAATTCGTTGAGATATATGCATTGGCACTGGCTGCATGAATTAATTTCAATCTCTGTTGGTTAATCTTTGGGATTCAGTAATAAAGGCTGATACCCCTAAAAATCAACTTTTATTTACTCAATCCAGGCTTAATGCATTGAGTCAGTGCAAGTTTAATAAAAATTGGAGGTTATAAAATGGCAATTCGGAATAACTTAGTTACCAATTTCTGGCAAAAAGTACAAAAAGATTCAGTTAGTTGGGGATCTTTAGCTCTTTGGATCAGTGCATTAGTTGTTATGTTAGTAATGCTTACCATGTTTTCTAACGCTTAATCTCAGCAAGTTTATTCTAGTTCCTGGGCAACAGCCTGGGAACTAACATAGGGTAGACTTTCATCCCTAGAAAACTTAAATTATGAACTGCAAACTTCTGGCAACAGTCGTAGTCCTAGCTACTACTAGCTTTGTAACCCCTGTTAAATCTCAAGAACCTAGTACTGACACTCCAGCAAAATCGAATCAAGTTTTGAATGCTTGTGTTCAGAATCAAGCAGAAACTTTACCGAATCCCTTTAGTGATGTGCCATCAGACCATTGGGCTTTTAAAGCGGTTCTGACTATGCACTACTGCGGTGCTTTCCGCAAAGCTACGCCACCAGCTTTATTTCAAAAACTGCAACCAACAAATAGCCAGCAGCAACCGCAGAAAGAACCGCAGTTTCAAAAATAGGGCGTTGCTGAATAAAGATATAAAAGTTTGAGTAGCAAAAGCCGCCGATTGAAATTTCGATGGACGTTGAGAGAAAGAGAATTGTGCTAGATGCAAAAAGTATGCTATTTGGTGTCTAATGGTATTTTCGCTTTTTGAAATACCTGCTCAACAGTAAATTCTAGCCCTTCAAATAAAGAATCTTTGAGTAATTCTTCTCCCATATAAGTTTGTGGTGCTGCATCTGGATAAAAAACAGTAATGCTTCTGGCTTGACTATCTACTACCCACATCCGCAGCACCTTAGCATCTAAATAGTCTTTGGCTTTAGCCGCCATTTGTCCAAAGGTTTGTCCTGGTGAGAGAGTCGCAGTCTTGGCGGTTTCCGTCGATTGCGATAGCGTAGCGTTAGCGAGTCTTCGAGCGTCACTCTCGAACCCGAAGGGGGAAATAATCTCAATCACTAAATCAGGAGGAACAGGACAAGCTTCGTTTTCATCCCAGTTGGCGGGTAAACGTTCATAAGAAATGTACAAAATATCAGGAATTGGCATCCAATCTCGCCCCCGACGGGTTAATGCAACAGCCCATTCCGGGCAAACTTCTCCTTTCCCCTCGCACGATTGCTCAATCAAATTCAGAAGGACGCGGGTAAGTTTTGCGTGGAAAAATTTTGGTGACATTTTAGGAATTGCTTGACCATCAATAAGTTCATAAGTTATATCTCCCTCACCTGGAGAAAGATTTAAGAACTCTTGCAAGGTTAATTGATTCTTGGCTTGGAGTATCATGGCTCATTAATTCGTAATTCGTAATTGAAGAACAGAGCAACTAATTTTTATTCTGACTCCTGTTAGCGGTAGCGGGGCGTTTAGCCTATTCTGACTCCTTAATTCTTCTTCAAATTCTTCACATTCCCCGCAAAACTTGCCGAATAATATCTGATGGCACTTCATCGGTAACTGTTACTACACCAATCTCTGTTGGTAAAACGAACCGCACTTTCCCCGCTTTGACTTTCTTATCTAACTGCAACGCGTCAATAATTGCTTCAATATCTACCCCAGATGGTAACTGAGTTGGTAAACCTGCTTTTTGAATTAAAGCATTTTGACGTTCCGTGTCTTCCTTTTGCCACATTCCTAATTCCACAGCAATTTGACCGGCTGCTACCATGCCAATGGCCACCGCTTCACCGTGATTTACTAGACGATAACCAGTCAAACTTTCCACTGCATGACCGATAGTATGTCCATAGTTGAGAATCGCCCGCAATCCGCCTTCTTTCTCATCTTTGCTAACAACGTCGGCCTTTGCTTGACAAGAGCGTGTTAATATGGCGTTTATTAGCTCAGGTTTTACATAGCGGAGTTGATCGAGCCGTTTACTTGCTTCCAACTGGGCAAACAATTCAGCATCCCAAATTACACCATACTTAATGACTTCTGCCATTCCTGCCCGAAACTCGCGCATAGGAAGGGTTTTCAACACATCTGGGTCAATTAATACTAGACGCGGTTGATGGAATGCCCCAATCAAGTTTTTACCGTGGGGATGATTTACGCCAGTTTTGCCACCAATTGCCGAATCTACCATCGCCAAAAGAGTTGTAGGCACTTGGACAACATTAATGCCCCGCAGCCAGGTTGCGGCTGCAAAGCCAGTCATATCACCAATCACACCTCCGCCCAAAGCCACCATAGTAGAAGAACGTTCTAGGCGGTTTTCTAAGGCGATATCGTAAAGTTTTTGGATGGAATTGAGGGTTTTGTAGCGTTCCCCTGGTGGTAGGGTGCAACTAGCAACTTCAAATCCAGCAGATGTTAGGGATGCGATCGCTCTTTCCCCAAAATGCTTAAAAATAGTAGGATTAGAAACCAGCAATACCTTCTTGCCTAGCTTGAGACTGGCCATCTGTTGACCCAGTTGATCTAAATTCAAAGATGCGATCGCAATCTCATAAGACTGCTCTGGTAAATTCACATTAATTACAGAAGTCATTGCCCAACCCCTAAACAAGCGCCCGTGGGCTGTATTGTATCGCAATCTGGGGAGCAGGGGAGGCAGGGGAGGATGAGGGGGATGAGGCGAATAACCAATGACAAATGACCAATGACCAATGACTAATGATTCAATAGATTTAGGAAGTATTGTGGAGAAAAATAAATGTTTGCGATTGTAGCTTACATCGGCTTTTTAGCTTTGTTCTTTGGTTTGGCTGTTGGTCTGCTGTTCGGTCTGCGGACTGCCAAGATAATTTAGCCAAAACTTTTGTGGGGCGGGCAGCGTTCGACTGAGGGTCTTTGCGCTGAACGAAGCCGAAGCGTCACGCCGAAGTCTTGCCTGCCCTGAGTTTACTAAGGACGGGCAAGACACCCATCCTACAAAAAGATATTTATCCGACAACAGCCGGACTTGCTACCTTCTCCTGTCTTTGGGAAGGCGGACGCATTCCCAAACCAAGTAAATTCAGCATTTCTCGGTCACTATCGTAATCTGGACAGGGAGTTGTCACTGTTAACATTTTGTTGTCGTCGCTAGAAAAGATAGAATTGGCTCCTGCCATAAAGCAGAAAGCTTGTTCTACTTGAGAAAGCCTCGCCCTACCTGCACTAAGACGCACATCGGAAGCTGGCATTAAAATTCTGGCTGTGGCAATCATCCGCACAATATCCCAAATGGGCACATCAGGCTGATTTTCTAAGGGTGTGCCCGGTACTTGTGAAAGAATATTAATTGGCACGGATTCTGGATGCGGATGTAAGTTTGCCAGAGTTTGTAACATCCCAACCCGGTCATCGACAGTTTCGCCCAAACCAAGGATACCGCCGGAACATACGGTAACATTTGTCTGACGGACATTCTCGATTGTGTTCAAGCGATCGCTATAAGTTCTCGTGGTAATAATTGTGCTGTAATATTCCTGCGAGGTATCTAAGTTATGGTTGTAGGCGTAAAGTCCCGCTTCTTCTAATTTCTTGGCCTGATTTGCCGTTAACATACCCAGAGTGCAGCACACTTCTAAACCCATTGAGGTTACATCCTTGACCATTTCCAGGACTTCCTCAAATTGTGAGTTATCCCGAACTTCGCGCCAAGCAGCACCCATGCAGATGCGACTAACACCAGTTTCTTTCGCTTTCTGGGCAATGTTAACTACCGTTTCCTTTTCAAGGAGTGCTTGTGCCTTTACCTCTGTTTTATAGCGGGAAGATTGGGCACAGTAGCTACAGTCTTCTGGACAACCTCCCGTTTTAATAGATATGAGCTTACAAACTTGTATTTTTGTTGGGTCATGATATTGGCGATGCACGCTAGCAGCTTGATAAATAAGCTCTAGCAATGGCGTGTTGTATATCGCCCGAATCTCTAATTCCTGCCAATCGTAGCGTATTCCCACCACATCACTATCCTTCTTGTAGACTGGGTTAAATCTTGAGCTGTCTTTTGGTTGAATTTCCTGCGGTACAGCGTTTGGGCAAAGCGATTTCATCGAAGTTATGCCGCGTACTGTGCTTTATCACCCATTGGCTCTCAACAAAGAGGCAGGGGGAAGAGGGCAGGGGGCAGGGGGAAATGACCCCATCAAGAACTGTTATGGAATGAAGGGAGGAACATGGGTCTAAGTCCCCCACTTCTATTAAGTGGCTCTCGAATAAATTGGGTCGAATCCCAATTCTTTTCTATCTCCCTTGCTCCCTGCTCCCTGCTCCCCTGCCTCTTGTTCAATCCTTCCGCTCTAGATATTAGACATCAGCTTATCAAGATTTTGGATGAATGGCAGATTACCAGCATAAATACTTACCCTATCATTGGGTATTGGGCAGTTGTACTGATAATGAGACAGTCAATCTTATTGCTGCTAAAGCGTAGGTATGAGAGAATTTATAAAATTTAGAGAATGTGCTGGGAAGATATACCGTCGATTATGATATCAGAATTGCCACTAATTACAAGCGATCGCCTATTATTACGAGCAGCGATCCATGAAGATATACCCCAGATTCTCAAATACTTTATTCATAACAAAACCTATCTCACTCCATTCTACCCTCTTTGGGCTGATGGTTTTTTCACTGAGGAATATTGGCAATATCAAATAGAGAATAGTTTTTTAGAATTTATTAATGGGCAATCGTTAAAGTTATTTATTTTTGCAAAAACAAATCCCACTGTAATTATTGGAACTGTCAATTTTAGTAATTTTGTCCGAGGAGTCGCTCATTTTTGCTACGTGGGATATAGCCTTGCTGAAAGTAAACAAGGTAAAGGATATATGACAGAAGGGCTAAAAGCTGCAACTCAATATCTATTTCAAGAGTTAAACTTTCACCGAGTTATGGCTAATTATATGCCTCACAATCGGCGCAGTGGCAATGTCCTTAAAAGGCTCGGTTTTGTCATTGAAGGATATGCTAGAGATTATTTATTAATTAATGGGCAATGGGAAGATCATATTATGACAAGTCTGATCAATCCTAATTGGCAAGCACCTAAATCTTAAAAACGGCTGAGTATAATTTTTAAGATAATATATTTTACTTATTTACTATAACTCTTGGTGAATGTAATAAATAATCTCTGAAAACACGCACAGTTATATTAATCTAATTTGAACGAAAATCGTCATTCTAGGCACTTGAAAATTTCGAGCGCGTACAAAAACTGAAATGAACACGATGATCCCAGTCATCGTACGACCCGTCCTCATTCTTGGGTTCCGGAGAAAACATTGGCTGTAGCGCAGTTAGTGAGCTGTTGTAAATATTGGGTGTCGTCTGCGAAAAACTTATGAGATGGAACTGAAAACTCAACATACACTACGCTGTCAGATTGAGACAGAAATTTTTATAAACTTTTGTAAATAATTAGCTGGTTCTGCATAAAACTTGTATGCCCAATGTAAATTATGTAGGTACTTGCTTGACGATCATTAATTGAGGTTTACTTGCTCTGGTATCGCGTAACCGTTGTGGGAGCAACTACTGCTTGTTTCGGTATTATTTGATAATAAAAATCATGAAAATTATACTTTTAATGAGCTTAGTGACCTTTATTACTGGCTTATTAATTTACTTCCTACTGACTTCAAGAGGTCGAATTTTCCGCAAATCTTTGGTCACAAAAATAAACTGCCAATGGTGGAGACTTAGCTTTGGCAAGCTTAACCGACCAGGATCAAGATTTTCCAAGACTATAACAATTGCTGCGATTATTATGGTAGCGGTAATCGCTGGGAATAGTGTATCCGCGCAGGTTACGGGGTCGGCTCCAGTTTCGCTCAAGAGCGTATCGGTTCCAGAACCTGACAATCTTGGAGACTTTGTAAAAAACAAAGCAGCTGCAATCAAGTTAGGAAAGACTCTTTTTTGGGATATGCAGGTTGGGAGCGATGGAAAGACCTCCTGTGCTAGTTGTCACTTCCATGCTGGAGCCGACAATAGATCCATAAATCAGATTGCTCCTGGGCTTTTGCGGATTAACGCTGATGGTAAAGAGAATCCAGATACAATTTTTAATATAGGCGGCGCGCCAAACTACCAGCTAAGAAAAGAAGATTTTCCCTTTCACAAGCTGTCAAATCCAAATGATTCTACGACTGTGGTATCTGACAGTAACGATGTTAGCTCCTCTCAAGGAGTCGCAAATACAAAATTTGTTGGTGTTATACCTGGTAGCTCAAAAGACCTAGAAACAAGTGAGCCAGATCCAGTGTTTAAAGTGGGAGGTATCAATGTGCGCCGCGTCCAGCCGCGTAATACGCCAACCGTAATTAATGCAGCATTCAACTTCCGCAACTTCTGGGATGGAAGGGCACAAGATATCTTTAATGGGGTGAATCCCTTCGGTTTAAGAGACCCTAACGCCTCTGTGGTGAAAGCAGAAAACCCAAATCAGCTTAAATTTGTCAAAATCAGCCTGAATAATTCGTCTTTGGCTTCCCAGGCGGTCGGCCCGCCACTCAGTTCCTTCGAGTCGTCTGCTGATGGTCGCACTTTTCAAGAAATTGGTAATAAGTTTGGTCAAATTGACCTCAGCAAATTTATAGTTGTCAATGGTTCACTGGACAATATTCTGTCAATTGGGGGTACAAAGCTCCCCAGAGTCCTGGGGCAAAAGTTGTCTGGACTCACACCACTAGGCAAACAGGTTGTGCATCCACAAGACAGCGTTTTAGGTGCAAACAGTAACTCGCCTCAACCCGGACTCAAGGATATAACCTACGAGCAGATGATTCAAGATGCCTTTAAGCCGGAGTGGTGGAACTCTAATCAACTCATCCAAGTTGATGCTGAAGGTAAACGGACTTTTGTTAACAAACCTGATAACTCTTCCCAAACCAATGAGTACAGGCTGTTGGATTATAACTTCTCGCTATTCTTTGGGCTTGCAGTTCAGTTGTACGAGTCTACACTCATTGCCAACGATACACCTTACGATCGCTTCTTAGAAGGAAAAACCACTGCCCTCACCGTCCAGCAGCAACGAGGCAAACAATTATTCGAGGGTAAAGCTGCCTGCATCTTCTGCCATAGTGGGTTGGAACTCACCAGCGCCTCGGTTAGCAACGTCAAGAACCAAAGACTTAGAGCCACCACCACTCCCAGAACCGTCTCGGACAGAGGTTACTTCAATATCGGTGTTAGACCTACCCTAGAAGACATCAGTATTGGTGGTAAAGACCCATTTGGTAATCCGCTTTCGGAGTCGCGGGTAGCTGCTTTGGGGAAATTCCCGCTACTTTTCGGTTCAAGCCCCAATGTTACAGTTAACCCTAATGACACAGTAGTTGCAGACGGACAGTTTAAGACTCCTGGACTACGCAATATAGAACTGACAGCTCCTTACTTCCACAATGGTGGCTATTTGACTTTGCCACAAGTAGTAGACTTCTATAATCGTGGTGGAGATTTCCGCCAAGAAGGGATTCTCCGCCCATTGGGATTAAGCCAAACAGAAAAAGATGACTTGGTGGCTTTCCTGAAAGGACTCACTGATGAGCGAGTTGTCTCTGAGAAAGCGCCCTTTGACCACCCGCAACTGTTCGTTCCCAATGGACATCTAGGTAACTCTATGTTTGTTGTCAATGATGGTACTGGTAAAGCTGCCGATAACGTACTAGAAATTCCTGCTGTAGGTAAGAATGGTGGTAAAGGGACTGCAAATTTCCTGAACTAGCTAGCAATTTGAGTTAGTCGCTCAGGTGTCAAAGCAGGGGGAAATAAGCGAAAAAAATTACTTCCTTGTTCCCCTGCTCTCAATACGGTTCGGTTAGCTTGTTTACCCTGCGAAGATCCCCCCAACCCCCCTTACAAAAGCTTGCTCATTTACTTCCTAACCCCCTTTTTAAGGAGGTCGCCACAGGCGGGGGATCTTATCCGAACCGTATTGCCCCTGCTTTTTGCATACTTACAAACTGATGCTAATTTACTATCAGAAATTGAAGCAGCTTTAATTGCTTGATTTATACCTCTGCAATAGCCAGCTTCAAGTTTTGGAAAATCAGTTTTATTTAATAAAGGTTAAGTTTCAGAAGACTGGCGGATTTGCTCCAAGCTTCGGTTGAGCCAGTCTTCATACCAATCATAAAAACTTAAAGGCTGCTCCTCATTACTATTTGGATAAGAATCATCAGGGTTGATGTCATGGAAAGCATGACAAAAACTCAAACAAGCAGGATATATTCCATTATCATTAGTACGATCATCTATCCAGATTTTTCCTGACTGCTCACCAGTAACGACTAACATTGCATAAATTCCACAACCATAATTTGTAATGGTGAGAGTACCCTGGATAAATTTATCGTCGAAGTAGTCATTATTCTTGGTAACAAAATCTGTATTATTCTTGACAATTAAATTCAAATCATTCCATGCTTTTGTGAAAGGAAATGGTTTAGAGAGAATTTCGTAGTTCTCAGGGTATAGTTTTTCTGGGATGACATCTTCAGATTCAATTCCCGATAGTCCAGATAAGCCGTATCCTGGCCCCGCACCACCATTACCAATTTCTAAGAGAAAGTTTCGATATTCACTTGGTAGCGTAATATTATATCTATACTCAAACACTTGAATATCCTTGTCACTTAAGCAAGGTTTAAATTGATATTGGTGTGATTCGGAGCCAAAAACCTCAAATGTAGCGTCTAAAATAGCTAATTGAGTTAAGTTTTTCTTTAATTGCAAAACTTTATCCATTATGCGCTCTAGATTTTGATGGGGGCGCTGCCATATTTTAGATATGGGTCGCTTTTTGCGTCTATGCTGATGCTGAAGCCAGAGGTAGTATTAAGGGAAGAATGAATTAAGCTTTGCTTGTAATGACTCTGGCTGAAACTCCAAACTACAAAAATTCTAGCAATCCTTTTCTCTCCCTCAACTATGAAAGCGCCTTGGAATCTCTAGGCGATGACTATTACGACGAGGTTGCAGCAGAGGAATTTCCCCAACACCTCCTGCGTTGGCGTAATGATGCACTACTACCCCTTTTGGGTCTAGACCCCCAAGTAGTCAAAGACGAAGATTTTATCACAGCTTTTGGCAAATTTCAGGGGCGTAAACCCTTGTTGGCACTGCGTTACCACGGCTATCAATTTGGTGAATATAACAGACAGTTAGGTGATGGTAGAGGCTTTCTCTACGGGCAAGTACGCGCCACTGATGGCGAATTGTACGATTTCGGCACGAAAGGCTCTGGGAGAACGCCCTACTCCCGTGGTGGCGATGGTATGCTCACACTCAAAGGTGGGGTGCGGGAAGTTCTGGCTGCGGAAGCACTACACCACTTGGGTGTACGTACCTCGCGCTGTCTGAGCATGATTGAAACAGGTTTACCCCTCTGGCGGGGAGATGAACCTTCGCCTACTCGCTCATGTGTGATGATTAGAATGAGCAGTTCTCATATTCGGTTTGGCACTTTTGAGCGACTGCATTTTTTCCAGCGTCCAGATTTAACTAAGAAGTTATTAGACCACGTAATTGAGCAGTATTATCGACATTTAAGTGCTGAACAAGATAAATATGTCTTGTTTTACGCCGAATTAGTGAAACGAGTTGCAAAACTAGTAGCGCAGTGGATGGCGGCTGGCTTTTGTCATGCAGTCCTAAATACTGACAATATGTCGATTACGGGAGAGAGTTTTGACTATGGACCTTATGCGTTTATCCCAACTTATAACCCATCCTTTATAGCTGCATATTTTGATTATTATGGGCGCTATTGTTACGGTAATCAACCAAGTATTTGTCAGTTGAACTTACAAATGCTCCAGGAACCTTTAAAGGCGATTATCGATAAAGAGGAAATGGAAGCTGGATTAGCAATGTTTGCTGAGTATTATCAAGCTGAATACAGTTCTTTGATGTTGAAAAAGTTAGGTTTTGAGGATTTGCCACATCCACAAGCTGAGGAACTGTTGAATCTAACGGTTGAATTTTTGCAAGACAGCCAAGTTGGTTATCACCAATTCTTCTATGAGATGGCTCGTACTTTCTCATCGAAATGGCGAGATGAACCAGGTTTTGTGCTAAATAATTCAGATATTGTGCCAGTACCGGGTGCGTCAGGAATTTTTGATGATTGGTGCATACTGTATCATAAAATTTTGAATGATTTGGAGAGCGATCGCACCAATGTTATTGCCCAAACTTTAGCTGTTCATAATCCGAAAACGGCATTATTAAGACCTGTGATTGAATCTATTTGGGAACCAATTGCTCAGGAAGATAATTGGCAACCTTTCTATGACTTAATTAAGGATATTCAGTCTAGGAGATAGTTAGCAAAGGGGCATGGGGCATTAGTTATTTCTCCCCTGCTCCCTACTCCCCTGCCTCTAACTAAACTGCTGGGCATAAAACCGCGCATAGCGACGCTCTAGGGCTAATAACTCTTCGTGGGTTCCCGATTCGACAATTTGTCCCTGTTCGAGAACTAAAATACGATCGCACCTCTTAACTGTCGATAAACGGTGAGCAATAATAAACACTGTCCGTTTTTCCATCAGTCTTTCCAACGCTTCTTGTACCAGTGATTCTGACTCAGTATCTAATGCTGATGTCGCCTCATCAAGAATCAAGATTTGGGGATTAAGCAGAACAGCACGAGCGATCGCAATTCTTTGTCTTTGTCCACCAGATAAGTTTACCCCACGTTCACCCATCCAAGTCTGATAACCCTTCGGCAGTTGGCTAACAAACTGGTGAGCATTAGCAATTTTCGCTGCTTCTTTAACCGCTTCCATATTAAAAACATCTTGTCCAAAGGCGATATTTTGGGCAATTGTCCCCGAAAACATGATGGTTTCTTGAGGAACAATCCCAATTTGTCGCCGCAGGCTATGCAGCTTCACATCTCGAATATCAACATCGTCAATCAAAACTTGACCAACTTTGGGGTCATAAAAACGGGGGAGAAGGTTGACAAATGTGGTTTTACCAGCACCAGAAGCACCCACAAGAGCGATCGCTTCACCTGGGGATACCAATAAACTGATATCTTTTAATACAGGTTTACCCGGTTTATAGGCGAAGGATATATGACGATATTCTATTTTGCCTTTGACTGGGGGGAGAGCGATCGCATTTGCTTTTTCGGTCACCGTCGGTTGAATTGCCATCAATTCAAAAACACGGTCTATAGATGCTTCACCCTGCTTAAATTCGTTGTAGTTATTAATAGTCTGACCGATGGGATCAATTAACAACGCCGCCGCCGCCAGATAGCTGAAAAAAGTTGCCACTGCTAAGTTACCTTGGGAAATTTGCCACGCTCCCACAATCAGTAACGATAACGCACTTAAAGCTTCCAGAAATCCGACGATGGGAATCTGAATCGCTTTCAGGCGTTCGGCTGAATATTTTGCTTTGAGACTGCGTTCTGCTTCATGGCCAAAGCGGGCGATTTCGTAATTTTCGGCAGCAAAAGCCTGCACCAAACGAATACCGTTGAAAACTTCCGCCAGGATGGCTGATAAACCCGACACGCGATTTTGACTTTTTAAGGAATATTTGCGTAAGCGTTCACCAAACCAGCCAACTAAAATACCCATCAGTGGTGCAACTATCACCGTTGTTAGTGTCAGTTGCCAATTTAGGTAAATCATGTAAATCGGAATTGCTAGCAACTGCAAAATGCAGGGGATCAAGTCGTGAAATACTTTATTTACAACTTCGCCAACCCGGTCAACATCTTCGGTGAGGCGGTAAGATAAATCACCTGCTTTTGCCGTTTCAAAATAGCTGAGATTTAGCTTTTGAAGATGTGCATAGGCTTGCTGACGGAGATGAAAAGCAACTCTCAAAGCAGCTTTTGCCATGTACATATCTTGTATAGACTGAAATAAGCCTCTAACAAGAAATACTAAAGCACAGCTGCCAGTTATTTGAGCGATCGCTACTACATTACCTTGTGCAAAGGGAGTTGCCAATTTACCAGCAAGATTTATCAGCACTAATGTTGCCAGCACGTATCCCAAGATCCCAACAAGTCCCTTGGTGATGGTTTTCCACTGGAGTCGGATATAAGGCAGCAGTTGCCAATAATTAGAACGGGTTTTCAAGCTTGAACGTCCACAACGATATCTTCCTTTGTTTGACGCTATCAGTTTTTGGTGAGTTTCTGAACAGTTAACTCATTAGTTACAAAAAGTGGCGTTGCTAAACCAGAATATATCGATAATTCTCCGTTCTTCATTAGAGATGAACTACATTTGTTTAGCTACGACTCGATGTTAAATATCTTTCAAGTGTTTGAGTTTGAGCGTTAGTATCGCGGGGTATAGGCCAAAGTTTGATGGTTTCGTCACCACTGCCACTTACTAAAGTTTGCCCATTTGGGCTAAAGGCAATAGACCATACAGACTTGGTATGTCCTGCAAAGTTAGCAAGGAGTTTGCCACTAGCTAGATTCCAGAGCTTAATTGTTGTGTCATAACTACTACTGGCTAAAGTCTGTCCATTAGGACTAAAAGCAACAGACCATACAGCTTGGGAATGCCCCGTTAGAGTGTGCAACAATTTGCCATCACCCAGTTGCCACAATTTAATGGTTTTATCCTTACTGCCACTGGCAAGGGTTTGCCCATCAGGACTGAAGGCAACAGAAGATACTTCTTGAGTATGCTCTGTCAGAGTCTGTATGAGTGTGGGACTAGGAGTGTTTAGCTGCCAAATTCTAATGGAGTTATCTCTACTGCCACTGGCTAACTTCTGGCTATCGGGGCTAAAAGCAACAGACTTTACCCAGCCTACATTCTGGAGTGTAAATTCTTTGCCTGTGTCCAGATTCCAGAGCTTAATAGTATTGTCAGCACTGCTACTAGCAAGCAATTTTCCATTGGCACTCATAGCAATTGCTGCTACATCGTCTCTATGCCCATCAAGGGTACGGATGAGAGTTCCTGTTTCCAGATTCCACAGTTTAATTCGATTATCCCAGCTACCACTAGCGAGTACACGCTTATCAGCACTAATCGCTAAGGATGCAACTGCATCAGCATGACCTTTAAAAGTGTGGAGTAATTTGCCAGTGTGCAGATTCCAAATTTTGATCGTGCCATTATAGCTACCACTAGCTAAAGTATTACCATCTGAACTGATAGCGATCGCATAAATCCACGCTGAATGTCCTTTGAGAGTTTGGTAAGGTTGAATGCTTGGCAAGGTCATAACGTCAGGTTTGACCATCTGGAAGGGAAATAGTAAACGATAGGAGCTAAACCCAACCAAGGTTGCTGTAGACGTAATTGCCAGTAGTATTGAAATTTTATTAACAATTGAGTTTGACACTACAGAGTAACTTCTCCATTTACACAATTTGGCCGAAAATAGTATAAGGAAATAGAAGCTAGAACAAAATAAAGCTTGCTTTAGCTTTTTCAACTAATTAGTTACTTCCGCCATTTTGTACCAATGAAACTATCTAATGCTCTTTTCTGCTAAATTTGCTTTCGTTACCTTTTTTTGTTGTTTATCCTGATGTTCAAGCCAAAGCCGAATAATAAATAAAACCGTGATTATGGTAGTAGCGATAAGGCTAATCGGTGTTAAATATGTCCAATGACCTGACATTTTATCCCAGATATGCCAAATCAAAATAAACATAGCTACATAAGTTAGTTTGTGTAATTGCTTCCAGTTCTTCTTCAGCTTTTTTACACTCCAATTATTAGAAGTTATAGACAGAAGCATAAAAATTATGAAAGTGCTTACACCTTGGATATATATCCAAAATGTTTTAATGTCAAAAAAATCAAAATTTCTCTTTTGAACCATTAGGAAACCATGACCTAAAGCCAAAAAGAAAGCTATAATACCAATAATCCGGCGGCGTTTTAGTAGCCATTGGGGAATTCCAGTCTCTTTGGTTTGCGGAAAAACAATTTTGAGAGTTGTGGGAAGCAATGTAGCTATATAACTAACTAATGCTATAAATCCAAGAGCATTAGCTAGGGGTGCTTCATCTATTGAAATCATGATTAATCTCTAAAAATAATATTGTTGGTTATAGTAGAAATTACAGGTATAGGCAGCGAAAAATAACCTACGTTAATCCTAGTCAAAATAGAAGTAAGCTAGGCATTTTAGTAAGACGAGTTTACTGGGCAATTGAAGCCAAAATGCTAATTTAAAAAGTATTTGAAGTTTGCTACTCTATGCAAAAGTTAATTAGCCGACTACCTACTAAATATTTATCAAAGGGTAAAGCAGTATAGTCTTAAAAATTTTCTTCATGAGCAACTGTTATTCGCGCAACATTTCCGTTATGAGAAGTGCAGAAGCGAAGACGATTTTAGTCCGTTAATTTCCATTTCATAGTTATCTTTTTTGTGTTTTTCTACTTACTTAAGTATATAAATGAACTGCTTAATTACTTGTTTACATTGTAGTATGACTACTTGGAGGTTAATAGTACCCTAGAGGGTACTATCTTTAACTGCGATTTTTTCAGATGACGCAACATTAGGGATTTCCAAATAAAAAAATGTCCTATCGCTTTAAGGACAGGGGCGGGGAAAGTCGTAGTGAAGTTCAGAAGTTAAATAACGACCGTAAAGAGTGTTTATATAATTTAGGCGCGCATCAGCTTAGATATAGATTTATCGTAAGGATATGGCACTGCCCATTGGGCTTTTTGCTTTTTTTATAAAAAAAGCCCCCTCCTCGCTGGTGCGGGGAAGGGGTTGGGGGTAGGATTAGCGCAAAGAAGGCAGAGGTCAGAATTCCCTTCTGCCTCCTGCCCTCTGCCTTTCTCGCTAATATCCGCCTTCTTCTTCGTATTCTGGCTGTCTTTCCTTGACTTTCTTGGGAATATTCACTGGCTTCGGCGCATCTTCCCAAGCATCGCCCTCTACATCGTCATAATCATCGTATTCATCAACATAAGGCTTCTTGCTATAGGGCTGGGCTTCATATTTTAGCGGCTGCGGTTGTTGATACCTGTCGCTGCCTGTTGCTTCGCTCCAGTTATCTTCTTCCTCGTCTTCTTCGTATTGAATAGATTCATACTGCCGCGCTTTCATTACCTGACGCTGTGGCCTTTCTTCTTCCACATAGTCTTCTGTCCATTCTTCTTCTCGCGCTATGGGTTCGGGGGCGCGAACTTTTTGCCTGGGTGGCTGCAATGGTACTCCACTAGGCAGTTGATTAGCTGGTGCAACTTGGCGCGGTGGAGTATAGCCGTATTCTTCTTCTATATCTCGATCCCAAGGTGCTTTGCCGATACCCAGACGCTCTAGTAAACCAACCGTCAACTGGTTTACCCGTTCTTCGGCTCCCTCAAACACAATCAACCGATTGGGGCCAGTGCTGACAATTTCATCTACTGAGAACTCGTAAGTGCTGAGAAATTGATCGGGAATTTGGGGCAATCCTAAAGAAGCAATGGATATGGAGTTAAGCTTCCCGGTTTCACCGTTGAATTTGAAGCCCCGAACTTTGCCTAAGACTTCACCTGTTTCTGTAATTACTTCCCAGTTAATTAGATTACTGAGAGATTCAACTTCAATATCTTCAATTACATCTTCGTTATCAACCAAGATGACATCACCAATCTGGCTGATGTTGTTGAGGTACATGTAGCGCGGTATGCCCGAAATAGAGATCAGGCTGTCTCGCAAACCAAGAGCCACAACCTCTCGTTGATCAATATCAACCCAGACTTGACTGATGATGCCTAGCCGCTTGCCGTTGTCGCGGGTAATCACCTGGGTATTTAATATGTCGGAACGTCTAATTATCTGTTCAGAGGTCATTCTATACCGAGTCCTGATCTCCAATCCGGTTTATCTATACACTATTATTAACAAAAACTCAAGCAGGTGTATTGGATGATTGTAACTTAATCCCCAAAACTTGAGTGTAAGCTCCTCGTGCTTGAGTAACGCCAATTGTGCGTTCGGCTGATTCTATCATCGGACGACGCAAACTAACAACTATAAATTGCGCTTGTTGTGACTGTTGTTTAATCATTCTAGCTAATCGTTCTACGTTTGCCCCATCTAAGAACATATCCACCTCGTCAAAGGCGTAAAAGGGCGATGGGCGGTAGCGTTGGAGAGCAAAGATGAAGCTCAAGGCTGTAAGCGATTTTTCTCCCCCAGACATGGAAGCTAGGCGCTGTACTGGTTTACCTTTGGGATGCGCGACTAAATTTAGCCCACTGCTAAAAGGATCTTCGGGATTTTCGAGTTGTAAATAGCCGTCACCGTCTGAAAGAATGGCGAAAATTGATTGAAAGTTTTCGTTAACAGCATCGAATGCTTCTTTAAAAGCAAGTTGCCGCAATGTGGTGAAGTTTTCAATCCGCAAAAGTAATTCGGTGCGTTCCCCTTCTAGTGTTTCTAATTTTTGCGTCAGTTCTTGGAGGCGGTTTTGGGTGCGTTCGTATTCTTCCAAAGCCAGCATATTCACAGGTTCCATTGCCTGTAAGCGTTTGGTAAGCGATCGCAATTCTTTCTGCAATTCCTCTAAATCTACCTTATCTGGAACTTCCGGCAGCGGATTTGGTAATTCTGCTCCCACATCCCGCAACTGGCTTTGCAGTGCAATTAGTTCCTCCCGCCGCTTCTCTTGGGTTTCTTTGAGTTTTTCTATTTCCCATTGCAATTGTTGTTGGCGCAAAAGATGCGATCGCACTTCTTGTTCTGTAGTGTCGCGTTTTTGCTTCTCTTCTCCCAAATTCTGTTCCATAAGACTCAGCGTCGCGCGGGTTTCAGCAATTAGAGCGCTGAGTTCTGAGTGTTGAGTGGTGAGGGAAGTTAGTTGATTCTTTCGCGCCTCTTGCTCACGATGATATTGGGCAATTCGCTCCTCCCCTTCTTGAATTTTTTCTTGCAATCGTTGTTGCTGACTTTCCAAATTTTTTAATCTTTGTTCAGCTTCGCGTAACGCTGTCTCCCGTTGTTGCAATTGTTGCTCTTGAATTTTAATTGTCGCTTGGATTTGTTGCCATTCACTAGGAGTTTGGGAAGCTTCCAACTCTGCTAAAGCGTGTCGCAATTGTTGCAACTGATTTTCTTGCCCTGGTAATTCTTGCTCTAAAATTTCTAATCGGGATTGAGCAGTGGCTAACTTTTCGCTATTTTGTGTGAGTTGCGATCGCGTCCCCTCTAATTGTGCTGTTAAATTTTTAATGTCTTTCTGCAACTGTTCCAATTGCAACTGCTGTTCACGCCGTGCCTGACGCGCTTCTGTGAGTTCTTGGGTGAGTTTCTTGGCTCTGGCTGACAAAGTTGCGATCGCTTCTGTACAACGCTCTAAAACTCGTTCAATATCCACCAAGCGAGTTCTTAGAGCGATCGCTTCATCAGATTCCGCCGCTTCCGCATTCCCAAACCGCAACGCTGAACGATTGCTGTTACTACCACCAGTCATTGCACCGCTAGTTTCCAGAAGTTCCCCGTCTAAGGTGACGATGCGATACAGCCCTAAATTTTTCCGAGCCGCCTCCAGGCTGGCGAATACCACTGTGTTACCGAAAACATAGCTAAATACATCTTTGTAACGGCGATCGCAATCGACTAAGTTAACAGCATAATTAACGAAACCGCTAGCAAAACGCAGCGTTGCATCTTGAGTAAATTTGGGAGCGTGAATTTTATTCAGGGGTAAAAAAGTCGCTCTCCCTGCACGTTTCTGTTTGAGCAATTCAATCCCTGCTGCGGCGATGCTGTCATCTTCCACCACAATATGTCCCAAACGTCCACCGGCAGCCATTTCTAAAGCCAGTTGATGGCGGGGTTCCACTTTTCCTAACTGCACAACTAAGCCACAAAGTCCAGGCATTCCCGATTGTAAAATGACTTTACTCGCTTGAGTTCCTTGGACTTCTTGCTGTGCTTGCGCTTGCGCCTCTATTTTATCCAGCTGGCGTTGTTTTTCCCGTTGTTCAGAAAGTAACCGTTTTTGGGTTTCCTGTTGGATTTGCAGTTCTTGTTCTGTGGCTGAGAGATTTTGGGCTAAATTCTGGATGGGTTCACTAGAGGCGTTAAATTCTGTTTCAACTTGATTACAGTCGGTTTGTTTTTGGGCTAATAGCGGTTCGTCGCGTTCAATTAACTGAGTTTGCTCCTGAATTAACTGCTGTAACTGATTATTACGTTCCCTGAGTTGTGCTTGTTCAGTACGTTGAGGTTCTAGAGTTTGCAGCAAAGCTTCAATTTGACGGTTGAATGCCGTTTGTTGCTGCACCCACGCTTCCGAAGCTGAGGCGATTTCTGCGGCTGCTTCGCGGGAAGTTTCTAAAGCTTGCTGCGTCTCATCCCTTTGCTGCTGACAGTAGACAATAGATTTCCCCTCTACAACCTGTGTTTTGGCAATTTCTTCTAAGGAAAAATGGTGTTTTTGAATTTCTTGCTGAGTTTGAGTTAGACGTTTGGCAGTTTCTTGAGAAGCTGTTTCTAATTCCGTTAACTGACGCTGGAGTTGCTTTCGTTCAGCTTCTTGGGTGGCGAGGCTAGATTGTACTGCCAAAAGTTCCTCTTCTCCCAATGCTTTAACGTGGGCATTGAGTTGTTCAAGTTCAGCAGTTTTTTGGACGATTTCGGAATTTAGATTTGTGAGTTGGGTAGTGAGTTCACTAGAATTGCGATCGCCTGTTTGAATTTCGTGAACTAACTTTTCTTGTTGTGCTTGTAGCGAT
Organism: Nostoc desertorum CM1-VF14; assembly: GCA_019359245.1. Classification (GTDB taxonomy): domain Bacteria; phylum Cyanobacteriota; class Cyanobacteriia; order Cyanobacteriales; family Nostocaceae; genus Nostoc; species Nostoc desertorum. The sequence goes on from JAHHHR010000006.1 coordinate 42,480, forward strand.
CGCCATGATAATACAGCTTCCCAGGATTGTTTCGCTAGAAATTCCGTGCGGAGTTTTTGATATTTCTCAGCTTTAGCCCGATCTTGGGAAAGGCGATCGCGTTGTGCAGTTAATTCCGTCTCAATAATCCGACAGCTATCTTCCTTTTCCTTTACCTCATCTAAAGTTGATTTGGCTTGGATAATTTTGCGATCAAATGCCGCTACCCCAGCCAATTCATCAATAATTTCCCGGCGTTCCCGCGCATTCATCGAGATAATGCTGGTGACATCCCCTTGTAGCACGACGTTGTAGCCTTCAGGATAAACCCGCAGGTTACTTAATTCTTCATGCAACTCCGTCAGCGTGCAAGGTACACCATTGATATAGTAATTCGACGTGTAACTCCCTTGGTGAGTGACTCGCAGCCTTCTAGTGACACTCCATTCAGTTGGGGAGTGGGGAGTGGGGAGTGGGGAGTGGGAATTGTCCTCATCTTCCTCACTCTGAGCCTTTGCGGCTTTGGGTGAGTCCTCTCCTGACAAATCAAAGGTGACTGTGACGCTAGCTTCAATAGAAGCGCGTCCTTTAGACGTTTGGGTGTTATTTACTAAATCTGGCAAGCGATCGGCTCGCATTCCTTTAGAACTGGAGAGTCCGAGGCAAAATAGCAGTGCATCTAGAATATTAGATTTACCCGAACCATTTGGCCCAGATATGACAGTACACCCCGGTAGCAAAGGGACTGAGGTAGTGCCACCGAAGGATTTGAAGTTCGTAAGTTCCACGCGCTTGATATGAACCATAGGCGCTGGTTAACTGGGCTAATGAAGAACAAGTGTATCAACTAATTAAAAATTCGCAAGAGGGTAGGGGAGAAATTTGAAAATTATTGAACCGCAGAGGCGCAGAGCATGCAGAGAGGGTAAGGAGAATCGTGGTTCAGAGAAAACACAATACTGATAGAGTTAGCACAAGCACAAGATTTCATTGCAGGCGCTCAAAAGCAACTATATCAAATCATTCCAGTTTTAGTTGAGATAGCTAACTGGAAAAACGATCAACGGCAAAGCGATCGCTATCAACTTATTACTATTTATTGCAACAATATTTTACAAGTATGTAAGATAATTTTATGGGTAAACATAATAAAGTAACCCGATAGATAAATAAACCCATAATAACTATTTTTTCGGGCATGACTAAGCTAATGCGCGTCTAAATTGTATAAACACTCTTTACGGTGGTTAACTGTTAACTGTTGACGGTTAACGGTTATTAGTCATCAGTCATCAGCCTTCATGTAAATGTTCAAGTTTAATGCGTAACAGCTTACTAATGAACCTAACTTTTCACGGTATCTGAAGAACCTCACTTCTATTTATCCTTCCTTTAAGGAGAAAGACTTTGAATTTTCCCCCTTCCCGTGTCGAGAAGCGGGTTAGGTTTTCGTGGACTTTTCCACATAACGTGAAAAGTTAGACTAATGAACTCATCCTTATTAAAAAAACAGGGCTTACACAGATGTAAGTCCCTATTTAGCTTTTATACTGATGTTAACTGAGAACTTCAGTTATTCTTTTATGGCTTCACAGCTTCAACTTTTGCTTCCACTTTCACTGTCTTCACACCTTGAACTTCTTTCGCTAAGGTTTCAGCTTTCTGGAGTTCTTCAGCAGAAGTTGCTGTGCCTTTGAGGATAATTTCATCCTCTTTGTTTTCAACTACTAATTTATTACCTGGTAAGCCTTTGTTCAATTTTTCGCTAACTTCAGTTTTTAAGTCGTTCTTAGCTTTTGTCGCTGCCGTTTTTTCAGAATTGGTTTTAACTTTAGTATCTGTGCTAGCTGCTAAAGGGGTTGTTTCTTTTCCGGGAATTTTAGCAGTTGGATTTATCTGAGAAGCTGGTGTTGCTGGTACTTGAGCGGTTTCATTTGTAGTGCTAGGAGTTTCGGAACCAGTTTTAGGAGCCTCTTGACAGCCAAAAGTACCAACTACCAAAATGCTACTAACTAGTAATGGAATTAGCTTTTTCATTATCTTCTCCGAATTGAGTATTTGAAGCGATTAATTGAAGTGTGTGTCATGGTGAGGAGCAAGATGTTAAAAACCAATTAAATGTGAAGTAGCAAAAGTGCCCAAGCAATCGCTCAGGTTACTAAAAATTGAAACTTGGACGATTTCTTGAAGCTAAGGTTTTGCTGCCAATTTTTAGAAATGCCAATTCAATTTTCCTGACGGCTGCTAACTAGAATGGCTCTGCATACAGCCTGTAACTCTCTATGATGTAGATGCCCAGTAGCTCTTTCAATGGTAGGCTATGCCATCTCACAGTGGTGACTCGATGTTATCAGATTTAAGTCAGTTTGGCGATGTTTACACCTACCCAACTCAAAACTTCAGCATTTTGGCAATTAGTATGGCAGCAAAATTACCAACAAAATGTTACTTTATAAAACTATGGCTTTCTTTCAATGCCCCAAATATCAGGAAATATTAGCCAATGCCATACCTTACTTCCGCCCGCGAAATTAGTGCCATTGTTGCTGAATATACCAACGCTAAAACGCTATGGATAGATACAGAAGTAGCTGACTATAAAAGTCGTAATCCTAGACTATCGCTGATTCAGGTATTAGATAATCCCAAAGATATGAGTGGCGATCGCGTCTACCTTTTAGATGTCCTAGATCAGCCTAATATTATAGCTGAATTTATTGAAAAAATTATGATAAATCCTACTATTGAAAAAATCTTTCACAATGCCAGTTATGATATAAAACTTCTCGGTAACAAGAAAGCTAAAAATGTTACTTGTACTTTGGAAATGGCAAAAAAAATTCCCTACTATCTCTTGCCATTACCTAATTACCAACTCAAAACCATAGCTACGGCACTTTGTAGCTTTAACAATGTCGATAAACAAGAACAAACCAGCGATTGGGGAAAACGTCCCTTAACTGAAGAACAGATAGAGTATGCTTACTTAGATTGTATTTATCTCGCTCAAATCCACTTAAATTTGTTAGGTTTACAAGCCCAAGCCAGCCCCGAACCTGCAACGGAAGACTTAATCTTACTAAGTAATAGATACTCACAACTTGAGCAACAATGGAAGTTGATCAATTCCGAATTTGAGCATTTGCAAGAGCGGATGAAAAAAGCTATGCAAGCTCAGAATATATCCGAAACTTCTGATCACAAGCTGACTAGTTATGAGCGTACTACAGTCAAAGCTACTTTTTCAGAATTGGCAAGGCTAGCACAAACCCAAGATATTAATTTAGATTTTCCCATCACACTAACTCAGAAACTCCAGAAAGATTTAGGGCAAAATTTGGAACAACTCTCTGTAGATATTGAAAAAACTACCTCTTGGCGGCTAGCTTCCAAAACTCAAAATAGTGAGGTAGAGAATGAGTAAACTGTTTACATAGTTACAAATACCAAAATTTATATAGCAATTCTATTTGAGTTATCAAAATTATCGTAGACGCGCAGCGATAAAGCCTTCTCTCCTCTTTCCTCTACAAGAGGCTGCGCCAATGGGGACGCTAACACGTAGCTTGCTTCCCCCAAGTGGTACAAGACGCTTATCTGCAATACGCTGTGCGAACGACCCTATATATAACTATTAAATAAAGCTATTGAATATCAGATAAATTCGTAAATTAATTTTACACTTATATTAAAAGTTAGAATAATTATTGAGTTAAAGAATTAAAATTTACAGCTTGTACTAATTTAATTCAGGCGTTGTGGCAGTTTATATTAACTTATGAGACGGCGTTTATTTAGGCAAAAGCGAACAAGGGTAAATACTTTATTTACCATAGCTATTTTTACTACATTGAGTGCAATTAGCAGTGTTTCTTGCAGTAAAAATGAGAATGTCTTGGTAACAGAAATAAAAGTAACTCCACCCAGCCGTAGTTCAGCTACAGCTTCTATTGGTGGGGAATTCTACCTTCAAGGAAAGAATCAACATTTAAACGGTGATTTGCAAGCTGCGATCGCTTCTTATGATAAGGCAATTGCTCAAAACTCTCAATATGGCGCTGCCTACAACGGCCGAGGATTAGTCCACTTTGATTTGGGAGATAAGGAAAAAGCGATCGCAGATTACAATGAAGCCCTTCGCATCAACCCTGACAACGCTGAAGCCTACAACAACCGGGGAAATGCCCGCGCCTCACTAGGAAATAACAGAGAAGCAGTTAAAGATTACAGTGAAGCGATTCGCCTTAATCCTAACTATGCCGAAGCCTACAACAACCGGGGAAATGCCCACGCCACCTTGGGAGAAAAAAGAGGGGCGCTAGATGATTTTGACCAAGCAATTATCCTCAACTCCAAATATGCGATCGCTTACAATAACCGAGGGAATGCTCGTGCTGCTAATGGAGATCGACAGGGTGCGATCGCAGATTACAATCAAGCCATTCGCTTCAACCCTAACTTTGCTGCTGCCTATAATAACCGGGGAAATGCTCGCGCCACCAATGGAGACAAACAGGGAGCGCTTAAAGACTTGGAACAAGCAGCAAGCATCTTTCAAACTCAGGGTAACAACGACTTATACCAACAAGTGATGAAAAACATTAAAGAACTTGGGCAGTAGGTAGAAGGAGTGAGGGGGCAGGGGGCAGGGGGAGCAGGGGAAGAGGGAAGAATAAATATGTCCAATTCCCCATTCCCCATTCCCTATTCTTCAATCAATGGGCTGCGGAGGTCTTCTACCATAGCTTGAATTTCTGCTGGAGGGGGTGGCGTTAGGCGCGAAACCACTACGGTAACTGCGAAGTTGATTAGCATACCTAAAGTGCCAATTCCTTCAGGAGAAACCCCAAAGAACCAGGGTTGCATACCCCCAAACTTAACGCCGACAATGTAGATTATCGTAAAAATTAAACCCGTCACCATGCCGGCGATCGCACCTTCAGAATTGGTGCGCTTGTCGAAAATCCCCAAGAAAATCACCGGAAAGAAACTAGCAGCAGCTAAACCAAAGGCAAAAGCCACCACCTGACTCACAAATCCTGGCGGATTTACCCCAAAATAGCCGGCGAGAACAAGGGAAAAGCCTACCATGATCCGCCCGACAAACACCCGTTTTTGTTCTGAAGCTGATGAATCTATGATGCGGTAGTAAATATCGTGAGCGATGGAACTGGAAATTACCAACAATAAACCTGATGCTGTAGACAAAGCAGCAGCCAAACCGCCAGCCGCTACCAAGCCAATCACCCACGGAGGCAGTTTAGCTACCTCTGGGGTGGAAAGCACAATAATATCTGGGTCGATCTTTATCTCATTAGTGTCTTTATTTGGAGTTAACTGGAGACGCCCATCCTTATTTATGTCATCAAAACCCAAAAGTTTAGTTTTTTCCCACTTGGTCGCCCAGTCTAACTGCTGCACTTCTGCAACCGTATGATCGTGCAGGGAATCGATCAGGTTGTAGCGGGCAAACATGGAGAGGGCTGGAGCAGTTGTATAAAGAATGGCAATAAATAGTAGTGCCCAACCAGCAGAAAAGCGGGCTGCACGCACACTTTTTACTGTGTAAAACCGGACAATAATATGGGGTAAGCCAGCCGTGCCTACCATCAAAGCAATGGTCGTGAACAGCACATCTAGCATCGACTTGTTCACAAATGGCTCAGTATATTGCTTAAACCCCAGGTCAACTTGGATTTGATTGAGTTTGTCTGCAATATCACTGAAGGTAAATGCTAGTTGGGGAATAGGATTACCAGTGAGAAACCAGGCGATCGCGATCGCTGGAATCAGGTAAGCAAAAATCAACACACAGTACTGTGCTACTTGTGTCCAGGTAATGCCTTTCATCCCCCCCAGCACAGAGAAAAAGCCGACAATCACCATGCCGATGATCACGCCTGTATTGATATCAACTTGTAGGAAGCGGCTAAAAACAATGCCCACGCCCCGCATTTGTCCAGCAACGTAGGTTAGGGAGATGAAAATGGCTGCAACTACCGCCACCAAACGGGCGATATTAGAGTAGTAGCGATCACCTACAAAATCTGGCACTGTATACTTACCAAATTTCCGTAAGTAAGGAGCCAGTAATAATGCTAGCAGTACATAGCCGCCAGTCCAACCCATTAAATAAATAGAACCGTCATAGCCCAAAAAAGAAATCAGCCCCGCCATTGAAATAAACGAGGCTGCGGACATCCAGTCGGCGGCAGTAGCCGCACCATTCGCAATTGAAGGTATCCCTTGACCTGCTATAAAAAAGTCTTTACTATTTTCGACTCGTGATTGCCAACCTATATAAATGTAGGCGAGGAAAGAAAGTCCAACCAATACAATAGTCCAAATTTCAACTGACACGGTTTTTCCTCACTTCTTGAGATTGTATTTTTGGTCTAGCTTGTCCATTTGAAAGGCATAAATGAAAATTAAGGCCACAAATACCAGGATTGATCCTTGCTGCGCCATCCAAAAGCCAAAGGGTACGCCAAAAAACCGTATCGCATTCAAAGGTTGCACCAATAAGATACTAAAAACTAGGGAAACTAATGCCCAGACAATTAAAAGATTACGAATTAAAGCAGTATTAGCACGCCAATAAGCACGGCGCTGATCTTCATCCATTGTGGTTTATTATGATTGCGTTAGTGCATCAAAATAATACCAATAAGCTGTTGATATCCTGCCTAATGACTGTATTAATTTTTAAATTATTTAGTAAATAATATTTACTAATCAGTAAGCAAAAAACCAAACTCTGATTTAATATTCCAGCGCTTACCGTCGTGAAGCAGTAGTGTTAATTTGTCGGCAGTAAACTCAAAATCCAACTGGCGCTTTTCAAACTCTGGCCAAGCAGCTTTAAAGTTCTGTTTTGTTAAATCCCGAAACGCAACCGTCATGTGGGGTGCAAAAGGGCGAGTTTTAGAAACCTTGTCAACGATTCCCAAGTTGTTTTCTGTATAAGCCATTAAATCAGCTTGCAAAGTCAAAAGTTCTTGACTTTTGACTACATTAATGTATATAACACGAGGTACAAAGGCATCAAACCCCCTGAGTGTAATTGCTACTGGCTGTTGTCCACTAGCAAATTCTTTTAAAGATGCTTCTAGCAGTGGCAAGTTAGTATCTGCCCATTCAAAGGGTGGTTGCAGGGTAATATGAGGCGGAGATTTTAGCGCCCCGCTACTAGCATAGCGATCGGCAAAGTGCTGCTTAATCTGGTTGGCGTAGTCTTGAATGTCTTGTGGTGGTAAAAGGGCGACAAAAAAACGGCTCATCTATATAAAGTGCTTCCCAATTGATTTAATGCTTGACTAAAGATAAATGCGGTGTCAGCCTCTGCAAAACTTGCTTCAACACCATTACTGCCCAATCCACATCAGCTTGCGTCGTATCACGCCCCAATGTGATGCGAATTCCGCCCAAGGCAGCTTTTTCGGAATAGCCCATCGCTAACAGTATCGGGCTAGGGCTAAGTTTGCCACTGTGACAGGCAGCACCAGCACTAATGCCGATACCTGCAAGGTTTAAGTGTCGTACCAAGGTTTTACCGCTCAATTTTTCTCCATCGGCGTTTTCTAGGCACATACTGATATGGTGAGGTAAACGATCGCAGGGATGTCCTGTAGGGATTAAACCAGGAATCTCAGCTAATTGGGCAAAAGCGCGATCGCGTAACTCAATCAATCGTGGTGTTTCTGTAGCCAATTCTTGCGCTGCTAATTCTGCTGCTACACCAAACCCAGCAATTACAGGTACTGCTTGCGTACCAGAACGCAGTCCCATTTCTTGCCCACCACCACCCAGCAAGGGCATCAATTCCACACCAGGACGCACATACAGCGCCCCTACACCTTGAGGCCCATATATTTTATGGCTGGAAAGGCTAAGTAAGTCTACGGGCAAATGTTGTACATCTATGGGTAAACGTCCCGCAGCTTGGACTGCATCTGTGTGGAACAAAGCACCATGCGATCGCACAATTTTACCCAGTTCTGCGATCGGTTGTACAGTTCCAACTTCACTTTGACCGTAAATTATAGAAACCAAAACTGTATTATGTCGCAATGCTGCCTTTAAATCTAAGGGGTTGACTCTGCCTTTAACATCTACACATAGGCGCGTAACTTCCCAACCCCACATTTCTAGCAACCTTACTGTTTCAGAAATTGCTGAATGCTCCACGGTGGAGATAATTATATGTTGAGGAACAGCATACAACCGAGCCATACCCATAATCGCTAGATTATTTGCTTCTGTACCACCAGAGGTAAAGATTATTGATGCTGGATCGACAGCATTAATTAATCCAGCAACTTGGACTCTGGCTTGTTCCACAACCGTTGCAGCCCGTTGTCCCCACTCATGTAAGCTAGAAGGATTGCCCCACTCTTGGGTGAGGACTGTTTGTATAACTGCGATCGCTTCTTTTCGAGTTGGAGTAGTAGCGCTGTAATCTAGATAAATTTGCATATAACCGATAATGGTGAGAACACACGTTGGTAGTAGGCTGCCGATCTTGTCAGCATATCCAGTTTGAGTGGACAAATCCTGAAAAAATCTCTGTAATTCTGCCTTTAGCAGTGGATTTTTCCCTTTACTTAGAAAGTTATTTTTCTACTTAATTTAGAAGACCAAATTTTGGGAATGATAAATATGTCCCCTCACAATCCACTTTTAACAGATTACAGTGCAACTTTTATCTAGACGAAGGTATTTTTTATATATCTTTTTACTGATGTTTCCCCTTGCTGCTTGTCAACGAGCGCAATCTTTCAATCAGCGTCCAGCAGCTTTACCACAAGATCCGTTAGTTCAAGTTTACTTTAACCATTCTGAGTCTTCAGAATACAAAGAATCTTACCGTCAGCAAACCCGACTTGGGGATAATTTAGAAAAACAGATTGTCGATGCTATCTCTCAAGCTAAATCTACAATAGATGTAGCGGTGCAAGAATTACGTTTACCCAAAGTTGCCCAAGCACTGGTTGATAGAGAAAAAGCTGGGGTAAAAGTCAGGATAATTTTAGAAAATACCTATAGCCGACCTTGGAGTGGCTTAACATCTGCTGAAGTAGGTAAGTTAGATAAAAGGGAGCAGGAACGCTACAACGAAGTTCGCAAATTTATCGATATTAACCAAGATAATCAACTTAGTTCAACAGAAATAAATCAAAGGGATGCTTTGATAATTTTACAGAATGCCAAAATTCCTTGGATAGATGATCAAGCAGATGGTTCTGCGGGTAGTAGTTTGATGCACCATAAATTTGTGATTGTGGATAATCGCATTGTAATTATAACTTCTGCCAATTTTACTTTAAGTGTAAATTTAACTTTAGCAAAACTTCCAAAACCCTTTGTGGACAATACTTTTACTTTGTGAGTATACTCACAAAGTTGTAAGTGCATCAGGGTAATGAATAATCTTTTGAAAATTCCTTCTCTGCTGTTGAACCTTGTAAAACCAAAGTTGAACCATCCTCAAGTTGAAAGCTATGGTCAAGGCAATAGTGGGTTAAACACAGAGCAAATCCAAGAAATTATGGAGTGGCTTTTTGCCAGTCTGCTCAATGCAGGATACGTTGGCAGATCGCATTTGATTTGGGATTTGGGCAACCAAGACTGGAAAGAAGTAACGCTAGCCGGAATTGCAAGAAATGAGCCAGTTTTTCTATATCGTTGCAATGATAGAACATCATCACCTCCAGAACATTGCTGCTGGCGATTAATGGCAGAGCATCCAACTTTTAGAATTTATCAGCTAGAAATCAAGAAAGCCAAAGCTAAATAGGGATAAAATACAAAATATCTATCCCTACTTTTTTGATTAACTAATTCTATTTTCTGCTTATAGAGTTTGATAACCTCGTCCAAAGCTTCAAAATGTACTTATATAACTTGCTGCTCACATACTGTTGTTAATCGCATAAAGTTTTGAGCAAGCAATCCATTACTTGTTAAGACCCCTCAAAAATAGATAAGTATGGTTCATAAATAAAAGCTCGGTTGCGTTTATTTCCAGTAATTTCTTCCACAATTCCTATATTACATAATTCTCTGACTAGAATATTAGCGTTAGTGTATGATAATTGGCTAAATTCTTGAGCAATTTCTATATTAAAAACTGGCTTGTAATAGAGTTTTTCGAGTAAAGCTATAGCATTCCCTGCCTTACGATTTCCCATTCGTTCCATCACTATTTTACGATGATATTCTTTTAAATTAACTATTTGACGAGCAACAGTAGATGCTTCCTGAGAAACTTCATACACTCCTTTTAGAAAAAACTTAAGCCAGCTTTCCCAGTCACCATTATCTCTAATAGATTGGAGATGATCGTAATATTGCAAACGATATTTTTTGAAGTAATAAGATATATACAGCAGAGGACGTTTTAATATATTTTTTTCACATAACAAGAGCGTAATTAGCAAGCGTCCTGTTCTTCCGTTACCGTCCTCAAAAGGATGAATTGTCTCAAACTGAGCATGAGCTAATCCAATTTTAATTAAAGCTGGCATTGGAGCAGAGTCATGCAAAAACTTCTCAAAATTATTTAAAGCTTCTTGCATATCATGGGGTGGTGGTGGAACATAAGTAGCTTCCCTTAAATTACATCTTCCCTCACCAATCCAATTTTGGCTGCGGCGAAATTCTCCTGGCCCCTTTTCAGAGCCTCGACCTTCTCTCAATAATTCTTTATGAATTTCACGGATCAATCGCAATGATAAAGGGAAATTATTCTCTAATCTTTCGAGTCCGTGATTAATTGCTGCAATATAATTGACAACTTCGGTTACATCTTGTGGGTTGTCTAGTTCCACTGTACGGGATTCAAACTCAAGAACATCTATTAAAGAAGCTTGCGTTCCTTCTATCTGACTTGATAATACCGCCTCTTTGCGAACATACATAAATACAAACAAATCAGGATTAGGTAAAGCGTCTGTCGATCCATCTAAGCGTCCTAATGCTCTGTCTGCTTGTGATAAAAGTTCTAACATTTCATCATCAATACATAATTTTGGTATAGGAGGCAAAGGATTAGGTATAAAAGCTTTATATCCAGTAAGCTGCTCTACGTATCTACCTGCTCTATGGGTATCAACCATATTAACGATTCCATTGACAAGGGACAATTTTTAATCCATGTTATCGAATATCTTAATTATCAATAACAAAGAAATTATTAGGTTTACTTATGGTATAATACTAGGTCTTGCTTAACTAAGCAAGCAGCAATTAAATGCATTGTTACTTTCGTCTTAGTTCAAACAAAGTTCCGTACACTTAACACAACCGAAAAAGGGCGCGAACTTAGGTTATTAGTTCACCTTCGGCACTCATATAATTGCAAGATATCCAAGTATTAAGGATTTATCAAACAAAAATCAAAGGAATTTGAATTTAAATAGGGATAAAATACAAAATATCCCATCCCTAACTTCAAATTTTTTAGATTAACTCACTCTATTTTTGCTTTTATAGAGTTCGATAACTTCATCTAAGACTTCAACGGGATATGTATTAACTTCTCCGTGACGCTCATCTGGAATTTTTTTAACTAAACAACTTTTCTGGCGACAAATTTTACTAGCTTGAGTGCCTAGACTTTGCGCCTCTTTTTGAGAAACTTTAATCCGATTAATGTTGCAGTAGCCACGAATAGTATAGTAATTAGATATACCGTTTAAAGTTAATGTATCTAATTTTGCTTCTATAGCTTCTGTACGTTTTTCTTGTTCATTTAAACGAAACTCTATAGACTGCACCTGTATACCTTGCTGCTCACATACTGTTGTTAATCGCATGAGATTTTGAGTAAGCAAATCAACGACTTGTTGATTATAAATAGGCTTTTCGGTCATTCTTGATAACTGGCGGCTTCTAGTGTTTTTTAACCGCTCCATCACTTGCGAAGTCATTCTGGCTGATAAATCACGAATTCTATCAGTCTTTGTAGTAACTTCGTCTTTTGACACATCACTTAAATCAGCATGATTGTCTAAATTCATATTACAAAGCTCTGATTTTTTAAATTTGAGTAAATTCCTGCAAGTGCTTGGAAAATATAACGAATGATTAGACAATTGTTCTTGGAGAGCAGGAACCTTATTGTTACAGTCAATTTTGTAACCGCATCCATTGATTAAAGGATAAAAAAGGTATGCTTTACTTCCTTGTTCTTCTCCAAGAACTGCTTCTCTATAAGTCAAAAGTTCGAGCTTAACCAAGCCCATCGCATACAGTAAGCTTACATAGGTAGATAAGCGAACCCTCTGCCCAATTTTCTTAGCTGTAATACCAGGACATTTTCTTACTTCTTGCAGGATTAAAATTAACAGCAATTCCTTGCTATTTTTATCAGCTTTTGTCAGGATTTTTGAAAGATAGCTTTTGCCGAACAAGCAATCTTACTCTTTGTACCAATTCCTCTTTGGATTCTCTATTAACTTTTGGTATATTTATCTGAGAAAATTTTTGCTCAAGCTCTGTTACACGAGTATTAATCTCGTCAACTTTTTCGTCAAGTATTTGTACAAAAGTTTCAGTCACTGTCTCAATTATGTTTTGAGATATATTTTGAGATATATTTTCAGATGCCTCGTCTATCATTTCTAGTACTTCGCGCATAGTTACCATTGAAGATAATTCATCAAAATTCACTTCTGGCGGGACTTCGCTACTGAAATGATCCTTGTTTTCACTTTCTGAATCTTCACCTGTACCAGCATCTTCCTCAGAATAATTCTGATTGCTGCTATTCTCTTCTGCGTTCTTTGCACTATCTTGCTCCGCTACTATTCCTTTCTCAAGGCAATACCGTTCGTAGCTTATCCCCTTTTTTGCCATTATGTCTTGAACTAATAACAGCCCTTTATCCAAAGGAATTAATTCAGTAAAATAATAGATAAACGAGTAGGTATTTTTGATGCCTCTTAATAACGGTATTTCTATCCCACCAGCTTCTTTTTCACGCAATCTACGAAGACGTACAGATAAAGATGGGTTGGACATTCTCAGGTACGACATTACATCTTTAACATCTATACCACGCCCGATAGTATTAGATAAGATGATGTATTCTATGATTAATAAATCAATCTTATCTCGGCTGTACAAGATAGCCATGATTCTATTAACTAATTTTTCTTTATCGCTGTTAGCTTCAGATGACGAATCGATGTCAGAAGCTTGACTTTTAGGAGCTTTTCCGTTTACAATTGTATCCATGCGAAAGCAGCCTCCTGCCGCTAAATAGTAAGAGGTAAAACTTAAGTGCGTAAGTTGCATGTAAAACCCAATACTCTGTCTAAAGTTTCCTAGGCTCAGTCAGTTTATGGGTTTTTACAAAACAACTTTTTAAATCGAGGTAGGGTAAAAAACCCTACCTTAATTTTTAGCATAGTATTATCAAAATCACAATATTTTTTGCTTTAACTTATTTACTTGATTAATCAATAGGCAACTTTTTTCGTTTTAGCAATAACAAACCTTTTTCGCAAAAACCTAAAAAATTATTGATTAACTCATCCCTTGCAGTCTGTCTAGTGGGTATTCAAGAGCAATTTGGTGAAATGGAATCCACTCACCATCTGCTATTAAAACGTGTTGAATACCCTCAAGTTTGGTGGCAGCACTCACTAGTCGGCAAGAACTAGCAACTTTGTACCATTCATTGAATATCTCTTTATCCGTTTTGTTTTTGTGTGCATCAGATGGTATCCATCCTTCCTTGATTGCTCTAGCTAAAAACCCTTCTGGATTTGGCACTTCCCCTTTAGACTTAGCTTCTTTCAAAGCTTCAATCGCTAATAGTGTTACTTCTTCAGGGGTCGAACTAATAATTTTTTTCAAGGTAGGGTTCAACTTAATTAAGAGTGCTTCTAGCTCGGATTGGATTTGAGAACTCTTGCTAGATGAAGGTTTGCGAAGATTAAGTAGTGTTCCTCTATGCTTTTCGTTATCTGAGTTATGCTGCGAGGAGTTTGTCTGCTGCTTAAAATTTTCAAGTTCTGCCTCAGCATTAGAAAGTAATTTTATTAATCGGTCAATTTCTCGGCGTTGCACTTCGTTTTCGTCTACCAGCGCTCTCTGCCGTCCGTGGATTGTCTCTAAATGCTCTCTCAATCCCCTATTTTCTGCTTCAATTTTTTGTAATCTTTGCTTAAGAGCTTGATATTTAGCATCTTTGGAGGCATCTGTTGCTTTTTGCTCTGGAGCTACCAGCTTTTGTTTCTTAGTGCCTTGTTCCCTGAGAGTTTCAATGCGACTTTTTACCGTAGGTTCTTTGTAAAGCCAAGCAGTAGAAACGTCTGCCATTTCGGCAACCGCCTTAAAATTGATTGGGCGACCCTCCTTGTTTAGCTGCTGAATTGCCGCATCAGTCCTCTTCAGAGCTTCCTGCTTTTTCTTTTGGGCATTTTGGCGTAAACCTTCAACATTTCTCTCATGCTTCATCTTGCCCCTCCAATGATGCGATAATAGCTTGCAAGTTGTCTTTGACCTTCAGATTCATTTCAGTTTGCCTCTGCCAGCCTTTGGCAGTAGCCGTTTCAATGATTTGATTTGTTTGCTCTAGTTGTTTTTTGTGTTCATCCAAAAAATCGACGGTTGTACGAAAATGGGTGCAAGTCAAACATGCGTTTGCGTGAGGGCAAGAGCCTGCAACTATAGGAAGGGCGCAAGTACCATTTGGCAAAGCTTGACTTAAAATATTCTTTTTAACCCATTGCGACTCTGAACTGATAGATCGCGCATCCTCAGACTCAACTACTTCGCCCATAACATTTACAATCTTGCCCCTGAACTTCGCAAACTCTTCTTTAAGTGTTTGGTCGTGAATATAGGCATAACGAGATGTCATTTCCGGCGATTCATGCCCTAGATATCGCTGAATTATGTGTTGAGGTACACCATTGTTCGTCATTCTTGTGCCTACTGAATGGCGAAATTGATGTGGTTGGAAGTGCCAAAGCTTACCGTTGACATCACAAATATTTCTGTCGTGAGCCAACTTGTTTAAGGCATGATTGAAATTACCTTGCTTCACAAGACCTCCCTTCCCATAAGGTTTGGGAACAGGAAACAGATAGGGAAAATCAAATCCCCATTCTTCAATTACAAAACCTTGTTGTTCTTGGATCACCGCAACAACTTCTCTAGAAATTGGGATTGTATGTTCCTTTTTCATCTTGTACTGGTAGTAGCGTAAAAACCAGTCACCGTGAGCATCCTGTATTAGACAGTCAAACGCTAACTTACAAAGTTCACCAATTCTCATCCCACACTCTTGGATAATCAATGTCATCCGCATATAGTGAGGTTGTAATTCTTCGATATGCTGGTTTAATTGACTCAACACTTCTTCCGGGACGTAGCGAGGAAGAGGTCTAGAGAGACGGGGAAAGTCTTCACTGTAAATTAAACGTTTATCGGGGAATGCAGCCCAGCCTTCCCTAGCGCATAATTCTAAAAATGTTCTAATACAACCAATAATCCTGTGTCTTGTACCAGATGCTAAACCTGTTGCTGGTAACTGAGTAATAAATTCTAAAATTATTGGTCTATCAATTTCAGACGGTTGCAGCGAAGGGTGATAGTGAGCCAGAAATGCTGAAAAATCTCTTAATGTTGATATTCTATTAGTGCATTCACCGGGAGAGCAAATAGCTAAACTATATCTAATAAACTTTTTTACTGCCTGTAAAAACCAAGGCTGGCTAAATTGTTCAAAATTCAGTTTGTAATTAGACTTAGAAAGGTCAATTTCAACACCTAGCTTGCGTAAGTCCCAAACTTCTTTATCGTACTCTTCCCGTTCGTCGTAGACATTTGCTACCAATTTATATATTTGACGAAATGCTATAAGAGTAGGGTCTTGAATCAGAAAAAGATAAGGTTCTTTAGTAGTTCCAACTCTTTCAGCAGTATACTCCCGTAATTTCTTGTATTTTACTAGGTAAGATCGTAGAGATAGCTCCCACCTATCCAAACTCTTAACTATTAAAGATGTCTCATGAGGTGCAACAGTATTTAGCCAATTAGCAATATTGGTTATAGTTGCTTTTTTTGACCAAAGTGAGTTCACAGACCATTCTTTATTCTCTAGTTTTTGCCAACAGGCGTATTTCAACTCTGTGTTAATTGATGCAGAAATACAGCTAAATATAACGTACTTAGCTCTAGATGGAATCGCATTACCATCGGATAAAGGACACTCAAAAATATCCCATTCATCTCTCATCCAAAAACCCTGCACCTCCGACTCTAAGACTAATTGTTTAGAGACTGACCACTGAATTGGTAGCGCTTCCATAATTTTATTTATCCCGATTATTCAGGTAATCTTTATAAGCTTCCTGCATATCCTCATCGCTTAAATGGGTATAAGTATTGAGGACAGTTTGTACTTGTGCGTGTCCCAATCGCTTCTGAACATGGGCAGCATCCCATCCTTCACGAATTAGTTCTGTGGCATGGGTATGCCTAAACATGTGAGGATGTACCCTGATTCCTGTTTTGTCGCTTAATCTACGGAATAAATCAGCAATAGCGCTATATTTCATCGGTTGTCCGATTACACCATCCCACAGATTTATAAAAACATAATCACTTTCACATTCGTCAAATTCATTGAGTAAATAATCGGTATACATCCCCATTAGCTCTTTGGAAATGTGAATGTTATAACTTTCTCTAGTTTTTGCTCTAGCACCATTAACATTCCCAACTCTTGGAACAATCACAATTAAGTTGTCCCAAGAGTGAATGTCCTCGTGCCTTAATCCTAAAGCTTGTCCTATCCTCATTCCACTTTCATAGAGTAAGGCGATTAAAAACTTATCTCTAATCCGTTTACAAGCATTGATTAACTTGCTTACTTGTGAACTCGTTAGAGTTTTAGGAATACGCTTTGGCTCTTTAAGTCTAATTAGCTTAGTTCTAACTGGCTTGCCCTTGTTGATGTGGTGCAAAAACCCTTTATACCGCCTTCCAGGTTGCATCTGGGAAGCATAAATTGGAATACCTTGTACTATGCCTAGCCGCTCTTGATAATCATAAAGCATACAAACAGATGTGACGATCGCATTTACTGTCGCCTCGGTGCGCCTAGATTGCTGCTGTTGCAGAGATGTAATTCCAGGTAAAGGATTCCGTAGATAACTTACGAAATCAGCTAGATCGGATATCCCAATAGTTGTCCAGTCCCTGCTGGTATCTCTCAAAAACTCCCAATAAAGTTTGAGATGATAGGCGTAAGAACGGATTGTGTTTGGCGATCGCTCTATGCTCTCTAAATAGCTTATAAATTGCTCGATTGGTCGAACAGGCAAATAACCATCACTTAACACTGACCAACTAAATTGATCGCTGTTAGGGAGGCGTATTCTTTGAACTTTCACACTACTTTTCAAAGGTTGTTTACACTGTAGAAATGCTTGATGATATTATTCTACAATGAACAGGCGCAGTAATTAATTTGTTGTTGTTTACTTTAAAGAATTGTTTTTAAGAGCTATTGTTTTGATACTTATGGTGATTACACAAATTCCAGCAGTTTAGGCAATGCTAATAACTTATTGCAGATTGACAGCCCGAAATTAGCATCTTTATTTATAGAAGAGTTTAACATCATGTGGGGAGATGGGCCAGGAGGTAAGCCAGATAGCCAATTTGGTATACAAAAACCAATGCGTTTACCTAAACAAATAACTTTAGGTAACACCCAAATTACTGTGCAATTTTCGCCTACTTCACCAACTCAACCTTGGAGTAACAGTAGTAATGGTTTGATTGGCAAAACTTTAGATTCAGCAACCAAATCTATTGATATGGCGTTATTTGTCTTTTCCGAACAGCGTCTTGCCAATATTTTAGAAAATCGCCATCAACAAAGTGTACAAATTCGCGCTTTAATTGAACCACAATTTGCCTATCGTCCTTATAGCGAGGCATTGGATATGATGGGGGTTGCTCTTAGTAACAAATGTAAATATGAAATTGATAACCATCCTTGGCAAAATCCAATTACTACTGTAGGCGTACCTGTTTTACCCAAAGGTGATTTATTACATCACAAATTTGGTGTTATTGATAGCCAAACAGTAATTGCAGGTTCTCATAATTGGTCAGATGCTGCCAATAACAGTAACGATGAAACACTTGTAGTGATTGAAAATCCTATAGTTGCTGCCCATTATGTACGCGAATTTGCTCGTCTTTATACCAAAGTTAAACCCGGCTTACCACCAGGAATCCAAGAAAAAATTAAATTAGAACAAATACGCTGTCCCCAGATAAAAAGTTCTTCATCAACTGAACTAGAAGAAATTAAACAAATAAATATCAACATTGCAAGTCTAGAAGAATTAGCAGCTCTCCCTGGTGTGGGTAAGAAGTTAGCACAACGGATAATTATTAGCCGTCAACAGCAAAAATTTACATCTTTACAAGACTTGGAAAGAGTTCCAGGAGTTAGTGCTAAAACTGTAGAGAAATGGCGCATAGGCGTAGCCCGTGGTAGATATCGCCTGATTTGGTAGGGGTACGGCAGATTGATGTCAACTTAAGGTAAAACCTGAGCTTAAGTTGACACCAATGGTGCCGCTACTATTCCACACTATTAAAATCGGCTATATTGCCTCTACGAAGCATTTTGCAACTCAGCAGTACGGACTGAAAGCTGCTGTGTCTGATTACCCCGTTGCACTTTCACCTGTAATACTTGACCAAGGCGGCTGTCTTCCACTAAATTCTGTAATTGTTCAGCACTGGTAATTGGTTTACCATCAATTTGCAGAATTACATCTCCGCGTCGGATGCCGGCAGATGCAGCTGGAGAATTGGGGACAACTCGCATTACAAAAACACCATTAATTTCTGGTATCTGAATAGGAGAGTTGGGATCGGTGTTATTTTGCTTGGCAAGTTCGGGTGTTAAAGTTAGCATTTGCACACCTAAATAGGGGTGAGCAACTTTGCCATCACGTTGTAGTTGGGCTGCGATCGCTTTAGCTTTATCAATAGGAATGGCAAACCCAATACCCATCGCATCAGGACGAATGGCTGTGTTAATGCCAATCACTTCACCTTGGCCATTCAATAGCGGCCCACCAGAGTTGCCAGGGTTAATGGCAGCGTCTGTCTGAATGAAATCCAAGCGTTTGTCGTTAATGCCGACTTGGGCGCTGGAACGTTTGAGAGTACTGACAATTCCCAAGGTAACGGTGTTATCAAATCCCAAAGGATTACCAACTGCGATCGCCCAGTCTCCTACTTGGACATTACTGGAAGAACCCAAGGGTGCAACTGGCAAATCGTTACCAGCATTAATCTTGACTACTGCCAAATCTGTAACTTCATCAATACCTTGAACTTTCCCTTCAAAGGTGCGACCATCTTTGAGCCGGACTGTTACTTTATCAGCCTTATCGACCACATGAGCATTAGTCAGAACTAACCCACTCTTATCAAGAATAAAACCTGAGCCGACACCGCGTAACTGCTGCTCAGGAGGCATTTGTTGGGAGAAACCTTCACCAAAAAACCGACGGAAAAAGGGGTCTTCCATAAATGGATCAACGCGACGAGTAATTGTGCGCTCAGTATCAATCCGAACAACTGCTGAACCAACACGATTTACCGCTGTTGTGACAAAGCTACTGCTACCGATCGCAGCAGTGGCTGGTGATTGCCGTTGGGCAATCAGTTGCGAAGTATCTCCAGCAGTTACTGTGGGTGCGGGTTCGGCTTGGGAGGGCAAAACCTGCAATGTGCTAACAGTTAGCAAAACTCCTAGCGCGATCGCTAAAACATGACTACTGAGTTGACGTATAGACCGGGATGATTTCGGAAATCGCATAATCACAACCTAATTTATAAGCTTAATTGTTGCTTAGTCGTGATCAAAGAGGCAGGGAGCAGGGAAGAGAGATTTTGAAATTCCTTAGCAATTAAGGGTTTCATCGCAACTAAATTTATCTATGGGGTCTTTTCCCCTACCCCCTGCTCCCTTTCCTCTTGATGTGACAAATCTATTTACACTTATTTTTACTTGAGGTTTCGTCTGCTCTTCTCAATACTGAGGTTAAGGCATTTTGCGAACTATCTGTAATCAACTTAATTGAAAATTTAACCCAAAAGCTATTATGGACATTTACCCTTGACAAGTTCGGTTTTTACCCATTAATAAAACTTTTGGATTTCTAAATAATACTAGTACCTTAAGGCGGAAGTCAAAAATAAAAAGTCAAAAGTCAAAAGGTTTATGGAATAAGCTCTTTAGGACTTTTCAAGGGTCTGCTGATTTCGCCGTGCTGTACTAGACCTTTCGAGGTAGTGACAGACATCAAAGGGAGATAAGGGATAGTAGACACCCATACTCACTTTTAATTTAAAACCTTGTCAGATGTGACTTTAGACGATGAACTAACTTTTGAATAAAATTTCATTTCGACTGGCTGCGCCTAGCTGGGGTAAAGAGTTGATGGCTGAGTGGGGAGTGAGATTAACAGGAACAGTCAAAGGTAGTTGTAATTGTTTTACAACATTTTGCAGTAGTTGGTCTTGTCCAGTCCGCAAACCCCAGACATTTGTCCCACGGTTGATAATAGCAAACCAAACCAAACCGCGATCGCGTGTGGGCATCACTCCAGCTAAAGCGCTCACATCCCGGAGAGTACCAGTTTTGATTACGGTTGCGGCCGGAATGTGTCTGGAGTGTAGTGTTCCCCGCTGATCAAATCCAGACATGGGGAACAAGTCAGCCAGATTCAATTGATGGGCAGCTGCTTCTTTTTGAATAGCCATCAACATCGCACAAGCAGCTCTGGGAGAAATACGATTTTCCGGTCCCAATCCAGAACCATTGATTAACTGAATTTCTACTTGTGGCACCCTAGCAAGGTTAGCAGCACTTGACTGCACTACAGTGGCTCCTCCCACTGAGTCTGCCAGCATCTCTGCCATATCGTTGTTACTGTAAACATTCATTTCTTTGATTAGTTGCTTCAAGGGCAACGAGCGATGACGCATTAACAAAGTTTGTTGAGGGCTTGGTTGCGCTTCAACTTTTACAGCACCCGCAATCACAACTTCAGGCTTGGGCGTTCCCTTGGGCATGATTGAGTGTATATAAATAGCGGGACGACCCCAAGTAGCACGATTTAGTGTTTGCTTGAGCATCAGACCCGCCAGCATCGGCTGACGTTGGAAATTCATGGCGAAACTGCCATTAATGATCAAATTTCCCTTTACCTGCTTGATGCCCATTTTATTTAGAGTATTACCAAGAGCGATCGCTTCTTCCCAAACAAACAAAGGATCACCACCGCCAGTAATCACCAAATCGCCCTGCACAACCCCATTTACCACTAGCCCAGTAGCACTAACTAAGGTATCAAATTGGAAGTCTGGTCCCCAAGTCTTCAAAGCAACTAGTGAAGTGGCAATTTTGGTTAAAGAGGCAGCCGGCAGCGGAGTTGTACCTTGATGATTTGCCATCAGCATCGGCCCCGACTGCATCCAAATTCCCTGACTCTCAGCCAGATTTTGTGCTATCAGTTTCGATGTTACTAGTTGTTTGAGATATTGCTGCACCGTAGTCGCCCCAGCTGGATTGGGATCAGGGGCAAGAACCAAGCCAGGACTACTTTGCCAAGTCAAAGCATCTAAGGCATCTAGAGGTTTGATTTGTACCCCGGCCATCTCTAGCCAGAGCGACACTAAACCTGAACCCAATAATTCCAGCATTTTTTATTCCTCTGTTAGGATTTGAGTTTACTGTGCTAATATACAAGCTTTTTTACAAGAATCAGTATTGAGTCATAATAACTGCTGCTCTTCTCATCTGTAAGTAGGGCGAATAATATTGTTTTCGCGGCTCTTTTGACAATGCCAAAGTACCCATTGCTCATGAAGATAGCCAGATAAAAATAAAAAATCTCTAGCTGAGGCAATGATATAAATTAGTTATCAGAAAACTTTATAGTCAGGTATGAAGCGATCGCATCTCATCAAAATAGTTTGTAATTCGTAATTCGTAATTTAATTAATTAAGGATTCATACCCCGGCTAATTATAGAGCAGCAATTTTAGAATTTAGTACGGGACTCAAACCCAAAAATTACGTTAGCGTACGCGTTCGCTCTTAGCGTCTCGTTGGCGCAGCCTCTCGTAGAGAAGAGAAGAAGTCCGCGAACGTAATTACGAATTACGAATTACGAATTAGTTAATACCTACTTCCTTTCTGGATGCGCTGCATCCTCTGGTGAAGGCGTACCCATCTGGTTAATTGTGGCAATCATTTGATACAAGCGCCCCAAGTCGCGTTGATTAAAGTACAAAATGAGCCGAGGTAATCCAACAGTTTCATCTTGTGCTTCTTGAGGTAATGCCTGACTTTTTTCAATCCGTCCTTGAATAATAATGTCGCTGAAATTAGCATTGAGTTGCTCTACCTGAGCATTTGATATATCTGTCTTTAGACGGATGACTAACTGATTGTTTACGTATCGACACGAGTGATAAACCTGGTAAAAGCGGGTGATAGCGTCGCAAGCTACATCTAGGTTATCTGTCACCGTGTAAAGGCTGGGGTCATCAGGACTTACAAGACCATTTTGTACAAGTTGCTTATCAATATATTCGCTCCAAGACCGCCAGTATTCACCACCAGGGTGATCAATTAAAACTAAAGGTACTGGGCCAAATTTACCAGTCTGGCTTAATGTCATACATTCAAAAGCTTCATCTTGAGTGCCAAAACCTCCAGGAAACAAGGCTACAGCATCACTTTCTTTGAGGAGAAACAGCTTGCGGGTAAAGAAATATTTGAAGTGAACTAGCTTGGAATCACCTTCTATAAAAGGGTTTGCTTCCTGCTCAAAGGGTAACTGAATGTTTAATCCAAAGGAGTTCTCTCGCCCAGCTCCTTCGTGACCCGCCTGCATGATTCCACCACCACCGCCTGTCATCACCATAAATCCTAATTGAGAAACAGCGCGAGCAAACTCAAGGGCCATTTGGTAATCTGGTGTATCTGGCGCTAGACGAGCAGAACCGAAGATGGTGACTTTGCGAACGTGTCGGTAATCATAAAAAAGCTCGAAACCGCGCTCCATATCTGCTAATGCAGCTGATAATATTTTCCAATCGAGACGCTCAATTTCGGTATCAGCTAGGCGAACAATAGTCGCAAGTGCTTGCTGAATAAATTGCCGATTTTTTAATGTCGGTAAATGAGCGATCAATTTAGCGATATCCGCCTGTAAAGACTCTAATGTGTCAAACGACGCAGATGAGGTCATGAGAACTGCTGCAACAATGGCATTATATTTTACGTGAACGACTTACACTCTAGCAAGCGGGATCTAGGCATCTAATGTAGAGTTAACATACTCAGAGCGGGCTTCGAGGTAGCATTCATCACTGCTCAAGCTCAGATCCCCATCTTTTGAGATTGGAACTCGGAAGTTGGTGTTCGGAACTCGAAAGTTGGTGTTCAGAACTCGGAAGTTCGTGTTCAAAGCTTGGGTTTTACCTTCCCCCTTGTCCCCTTGTCCCCTTGTCCCTCTTGCCCCCTCATCTCAATTCAGCCCCAATTCTTCCTTCAACGCCTCCGGCACATTAACTGCTGTCTCTAACCCCCGCACTCCTTCCCATTGCTGCTTTTTACCCCAGGTCATTTTTTCCATATTGGCATCGCTGAGGTCGGCACCACCGAGAATGGCGTAGCTGAGGTTACTATGACTGAGATCTGCACCGTTGAGCATAGCACCACTGAGGTTACTGCCACTGAGGTTAGCACTGTTAAGGTTGGCATAGCTGAAGTCTGTGCCGAAAAGGATCGCGTCAGTGAGGTCGGCACCACTGAGGTCGGCTTCGCTGAGAATCACCCCACTCAGGTCGGCTTCGTTGAGAATCACCCCACTCAGGTCTACACCGCTAAGGTCTGCACCTAAGAACATTGCACCGTTGAGTCTGGCGTTGTTAAGCTTGGCACCGTTAAGTTTGGCATAGCTGAGGTCAGCGGCCATGAGAATGGCATCACTAAGGTTGGTACTAAAAAGAATTGTGTCACTGAGGTTAGTACCGTTGAGGATGGCGTGACTTAAATCAGCACCACTGAGGTCAGCGCGACAGAGATCAGCATGGTTAAGGTTGGCACTACAGAGGTTGGCTTCACTTAGATTCGCACCGAAAAGGATGGCGTTACTTAGGTCGGCATGGCTAAAGTTAGTGCCACTGAGGTCAGCGCGGTTGAGGTCGGCACGCCTAAGGTCGGCGCGGCTGAGGTTGGTGCTGCTAAGGTCAGCACGATTGAGGTCGGCGCGGCTAAGGTTGGCACAGCTAAGGTTAGCACCGCTGAGGTTGGTGCTGCTGAGATCGGCACTACTGAGGTTAGCACCACAGAGGTTGGCACTGCTGAGGTTGGCGTCGCCGAGGTTGGCACCGCTAAGGTTGGCACCACTGAAGTTTACGCCAGTCAAGTTGGCATCGCCGAGATAAGCAAGGCTTAGGTCAGCCCCCCTAAAGTCTGCACCGATGAGGTTGGCATCGCCCAGGTAAGCACCTCTAAAGTTTCCGCCTTTGAGGAATTGCCCAACTATATTACTAAAATTACCAATTTCCAGGGCATCGCTATAGTTGATGATCCGCAGCAGTTGGGATGTGAAAAAATTGTCTGTATCTGGTTGAGTAGATGGAAAAAAAGTGATTTTTTGTTTGAGTTCATCTCGCTCTTGGGCGTAGCGGTGTAACTCTAACAGTAAAATCAATACGTTCAGCCCTGTATATATGTCTACCTGCCTCAGCCCGATCGCAATATTTTGTGCCGCTAGCTTTAACATTGTTTTCTGAGGTAGGTTATCATCTGGTGTCTCATCGATAAATTCTCCCTGACACCAACAACGATAAAACTCTTCTAGCCGCCAAAAAAGCAGTTCTGGGCGAATTTTTTGACTAGTCATAACCAATTCCATTAATTGGTTGACTATTTCTTGTTTCAGCGCCCCATTGCCTAGTAAATCATAAATCTCTTCATGCATCTGGCGATGTTTACGGTGGGCTACGCCTACGCACGCTCTAAAGGAGGACTCAGAAGGGAGTGTGCTTGATGTCTGATCACCTATCTCAGAAATCAAACCACTCTTTGGCATTGCCCATTTTTCTAAGCTTTCTTGCAGCCTTTGAAACCATAAATCTTTTTGTAAATGATCTTGAGCAAAATTAACGTTTTTATATGGTTCTTTAATACTTTTTCTTAGAGGTAAAACTGCTTCGGTTTTCACAGATGTGGTCTTTGGCATCTTTTCTAACCTTATATCCTTTACATAATTTCTCAGCAGTTGCCAGACTTGAGATAAATATGTTGACATTTCTGTGTCCGTTGTTACATTTGAATAACTGTATTGATAATCCTGAATTAAAAATTTTTCTATGCTAGTTTGCTTGTCATTGGCAAAAATTAATAGTATCAATAAATACTACACGAAAAATCTCATGCGTTGGCGATATTTCCGATGGTCTACACCGACGATGTTAATGGACGGTGAATTCTCCCTAACCCGTAGTAAGCTCAAGCTTCTTCTCCTAATGCAAATAAGGTGTCATCAGAAAAACTCTTTCAAAAATCATGTAATTTTCCGCCTTTGGCTAATTTGTTATACTTGTTTCCCAAGATATTTATTAGTCTGATGTAAAAATAATACTTACTGTTTGTGAAAGTCGCAATTGTTAGGAAAAATCTTACTTTACAAAAGCGTGAATATTGCTGAAAAATAGCAACTAAAATTGAAGTCTAAAGCTTGCTGCTTGATATAACAGCAGCCGAGATAATCGGCAAAAAGCGGCTACATAACTTTGCAAAAGTTAAAAATTAATTACGGGATAGCTATCGGAGATATATAAAATGAAGAACAGATTAACTTTTTATATGATTTTGTTACATGGTTTATTTTTAGGAATAGCAACGGCTAACGCCAAGTCACCATCTGTTAACATTGATACAGAGTTGTCAGCCAACCAGAAAGCTGTACGGGTTGTAGAAGCTGTAGTTACAGCCAAAAGTGGAGAGAAACCCAATAGTCAGTTAACCACAGAAACTTTTTCAGCTAAAACCTCAGTATTATCGCCAAAGAATATCAATACTCCTGAAAAACAGAGGTTAGCACCAGGGCAAGTTTGGGTGGTTAATCAAAATAAACATCCACAGCCTCAACCATTTATCTGGGTAGTACAAGACTTGAAAAAAGCAGGGCAACAACCATTTTTGCAAGTTGCAAAACCCGCAGAAAAGCCTAAACCTAGTGAAAAACCAACAGCAAAGGATGATTTAGAGCCATTTGACGAAGTAATTAAAGACACCCAAAAGTCAGGGGGGTTGTTCACCCTTTATCGCAATAAAGAAAAGAATAAAATTTATTTAGAAGTTAAACCAGAGCAACTTAACAAAAATTACTTAGCTACGGCAACTCTGGAATCGGGTATTGGCGAACGAGGTATTTACAGTGGTATGCCTCTGCAAGATTTTTTGTTTTATTTCCAGCGCGTGGATGATAAATTAAACTTCGTGATCCGTAATGTTAATTTTCGCACTCGTGAGGGAGATCCTCAAGTGCGATCGCTAGCCCGGTCTTTTAGTGATTCTGTTCTCTACAGCATTTCCCTTAAAAGCATTCATCCAGAACGCAAAACTCTTCTCATCGACTTGGGTGATTTGCTACTGACAGATTTAGGTGGATTATCTGCAAGTTTAGGAGTCCCAGCAACCACAGACCAGTCATATTTTGGTACTGCTAAAGCTTTTCCTCAAAACTTAGAAATTGAGTCAGTTTTAAATTTCTCTAGTACCAGTGGTGGTGACAGTGAAGTGGCAAGCTTTGCGTCGCTAGCTGATAACCGTGGCTATACCTTGCGCGTCCACTATAGTCTCTCCCAACTACCCGATAAAAATTATCGCCCGCGCATTGCTGACGAACGCATCGGCTATTTCATCACCGCCTACCAAGATTTATCTAAAGACGATCGCGGCGATTCTTTTGTCCGCTACATCAATCGCTGGGATTTGGAAAAACAAGACCCGAAAGCAGCAATTTCTCCACCCAAAAAACCGATTGTCTTTTGGATTGATAACGCTGTGCCCTTAGAGTACCGCGATCCTATCAAAGATGGCGTTTTAATGTGGAACAAAGCCTTTCTTAAAGCGGGATTCAAGGATGCAATTGAAGTTCGCCAAATGCCAGATGATGCCACATGGGACCCAGCAGATATTCGTTATAACACGATTCGCTGGATCAACACAGTAGATGGTTATTTTGCAATGGGGCCATCTCGCGTTAATCCATTGACTGGGGAAATTTTGGATGCAGATATTCTCGTAGATGCTAGCTTCGTGCGGGTACTCAAGAGTGAATATCGCCAAATTATTCAACCTAGCCAAACAGAAAATCGCACTACTTTATCAACCTTGATGCAAAATCGTCTACTTTGCGCCAATGGTTTAGATGCAAAAAATAACGGTGTCCCCCAGCAGATGAAAGGACAACAAGGGTTGTTGAGTCGTTTATCGAAAATGGCAGGCGAGTACGATTTATGCTATGGCATGGAAGCTGCTAACCAGTTTGCCGTTGGTTCTCTGGCAATGTCACTGCTGCCAGATACGATGGCTACTCCAGACCAGATAAAACAATATATCAATCAATATTTACGTTTAATCATCGCTCACGAAGTTGGACATACTCTTGGTTTGCGCCATAATTTCCGTGGTAGTACACTGCTATCACCACAGGAGATGAATAATACGGAAATTACCAAAACCAAAGGTCTGACAACTTCGGTGATGGATTATATTCCTCCAAATATTGCTCCTCAAGGGACAAAACAGGGAGATTATTTTCCCAAAATGGTGGGGCCTTATGATGAGTGGGCGATTAAGTACGGCTACCTATCAATTCAGACATCAACTCCCATAGCAGAAAAGCCAATTTTAGAGGAAATTGCTGGACAATCCTATAAGCCAGAGTTGAGTTATTCCACAGATGAAGATGTGTATGACCTTGACCCCACAGCCGATGCTTGGGATAACAGCGGCAATGTACTGCTTTATTCTCAGTGGCAGTTGAATAATTCGCGGGTGATGTGGGAACGTCTTGATAAGCGCTACCCATTGGCTGGTGATAGTTACAGCGATGTGAGTGAACGTTTTAGCACAGTATTGGGTAACTATTTTCAGCAAATATATTACACCACAAAATATATTGGGGGACAGTCTTTTTCTCGCATTCATCCTAGCGAGATACCTTCGGGGAACACTTCCGAAGTCGGACAACGCCGATTACCATTTGAATCGGTACCAGTTGAAGAACAACGGCAAGCTTTAGGAACGTTGCACAAATATCTGTTTGCAGAAGACGCCCTCAGCTTTTCACCAGAATTGCTGAATAAATTAGCACCTTCCCGTTGGCGACATTGGGGTAGTACACCGCAAGTTGGTCGTTTGGATTTTCCAATTCATGACTTAGTGCTATTCATGCAGGGTTCTGTGTTGCGGGATTTACTCTCAGGCGATCGCCTCTCTCGTCTCAAGGATATTGAACTGAAAACGAAGCTCGAAAATGCACTGACTCTACCAGAACTATTTGAAACTTTGCAGTCAGGTATCTGGACAGAAGTAATCCAACCAAAAGGCAAACCAATGAAGATTGCCAGTTTACGGCGAGGCTTACAGCGACAATACCTGGACATTTTGACTGGTATGGTGTTGCGAAAAGAATATGTGCCAGAAGATGCTCGTACTTTAGCTTGGTATAAACTTAGACAGCTAAATGATAAGCTCAAGGAGGTTAATTCAGATGATGAATATACCAAAGCGCACTTACTAGAAACGCGCGATCGCATCGAGAAAGTATTAAATGCGCCGTTGCAAGCAAATTAAAAAAGTTAGGAGTGAGGAGTTAGGAATTAATAGTAAGATTCTTGACTCCTCTTGTTCTTTCAGAATTTTGGCAAGGCAAAATATATTTATAATGCCTACACAGGCTGAAAAAACAGTTTATGTCAGCTAGAGATAAATTTCACAATGTTGTAAAATCGGCATTGCAAAAAGACGGGTGGCGAATTACTCATGATCCTTTGCTAATTCGTATAGAAAATATTACTGATATGTACATCGACTTGGGAGCAGAGAGAATTATTGCGGCAGAAAGAGAGGGACAAGTAATAGCAGTTGAAGTTAAAAGTTTCATTGGCACTTCAACTATTTCTGAGTTTCATACTGCGGTGGGACAGTTTATTAATTATCGATATGCTTTCTTAAGAGATAGATTCCGAGCGAGTTTTATATTTGGCAGTGCCCTTAAACACTTATAACGATTTTTTAAATAAACCATTTATTAAAAGTATTATCCAGCGCAGTCAAATCAATCTGATAGTTTATGATGTGGAAACGGAGGAAATTATCCAATGGCAGATTTAGATAAATATCGAAACTGTATTCGTCAATTACTTACAGAATATGCTAAACGTGCCTCATCTAATGATGAAATTGAAGCTCAAACAATTTTTGATGGAGAACAAGACCATTACCAACTGATATATATTGGTTGGCAAAATAGACGTAGGGTTTTTGGCCCTGTGATGCATTTTGATATCAAAAACGGCAAAATTTGGATTCAGTGGAATGGTACAGAAGAGGATGTAGGTGAGCAACTTACGGCGATGGGAGTACCAAAAAACGATATTGTAGTTGGATTTCACCCACCCTACATTCGGCAGTATACAGATTATGCTGTGAGTTAAAGGCTTGTTGGCTAACTCTTATTAAATTTACAATTGAGGTGGGCATAGATATAGTTAGGGCTTGCTTCGATTTACAAAGTTTTTGTCTGTCTGGTGGAGGGCAAAGCAGGCAGCAGAGAATAAAATTTACCTCTGCTAACTCTGTTTTTTCCTAACTACTCAATGCCTTTAAAAACCGTTGCAAACTCTTAAACACATTGGGCTTTTTCACAGATGTCGCGTCTGTTGTTGTTTGCGGTTGTCCTTTTAAAAGGATGAGATCCAACTCATCACCTGATGGCCTTTTGGGTAGTTCTGCAATTCTTTGATATTCGCCGTCGGTTTCCAGCCAAACTTCCCACTGTCCGGGATAGCAGCGATACACGGCGGTTTCATCGTCTACAGGGCGGAGGTAATAGGCAGATTCAATGGTAGTGATAAACCGATCGCGGATTTTTCTAGCTGTATAACCAATGCCCACAGTTCCAGCATCTTCTAGGCGGGGATTTAATAAGACTAAAGGGCGATCGCCTATTACTTCACATAGCTTTTCTAACTGCGGTACTTCTACGGAAGTGGGCGCGATAAATAAGAAAATTTCATCCTCTGGCTGAATTTTGGTTTCCAAAGAAGCAGCCCTTCCCGTCCCGATATCCAAAATTTGAAATGGTGTATCAGTCCAATCGCGACGGGCTAAGGCCGCAGCACCAGCGTCAGCAAAGAAAATCTTCAAACGGGAATCATATTCTGTAAACAGCGGCAGAAATTGTTCCGCCACCGGCATAAACTTGAGTTCTGGAAACAGGAACTCAACTTGTATGCGAGTACAACCATCTGCAAGAGCAGCTTGGACGGCTACACGAGATTGGGCGATCGCATCTTCAAGACTATTTGGAAGTTCACTCATAGTTTATTATGTCGGTTTAACATTACTCCCATTGTTCCAGTATTAGCTCTTATTGAGTAGGCAGACGATCATAAATATTACAACCAATTCCCAATCAACACATAAGCAGACCAAAAGCTTGGTGCTTTGTAGTTAGGATGTTTCAGCAGCTCTAGCTGGGCACG
Source organism: Nostoc desertorum CM1-VF14 (assembly GCA_019359245.1). Taxonomy (GTDB): domain Bacteria; phylum Cyanobacteriota; class Cyanobacteriia; order Cyanobacteriales; family Nostocaceae; genus Nostoc; species Nostoc desertorum. Next base: position 73,314 of record JAHHHR010000006.1, read on the forward strand.
GTGGATTGCTTCTGCTTTGGTGATTTTGCCACTCTTGAGTTCTCGATAGAAGGCACTAACAAACATTGCTGTCGATTGATCATCAATCTGCCACAGGGAGGCTATAGTACTGCGTGCCCCAGCTCTTACAGCTGCTCCTGCAAGACCGAGTGTTGCACGGCTGTCTCCTGTTGCTGTCTGGCAAGCACTCAAAACTAATAGCTCTACTATACTTTTACCCTGACTGCGAAAGAGAGTATCAAAATCCTTGACATTAATCTGACCATCAAAATCCAAAATAAAAGTGTCTTCTAGGCGGGAACTAAACTGACCGTGGGTTGCTAAATGGACTATGTTGAATGAAGTATCGCCAATTTCACTCTCTAAATTCTTTTTCTTAAAATCTCGATCTAATAAGCTAGTTGTCGAGACACCTGCTTTGGCTATGCCCTCGAATTCAGATTTAATAGCAAGTAACGGTGCAAACTCGGAAAAACCTGGTGGCGGCTGAGTCAGTCCTGCGGTTAACGCTCTTAATTCCTGTTGTACTAGCGGTTTAGGGTCGAGGAGTTGTAGACCCACGCTCAGAGCAACTGCATATTTCTCTACCAAGTATTGCTTACCATCATAGAGAGCGGCCATTGGTAAATTGCGTAACTGTCCATCCAGCACAAACACTAGGGTATTTACTCCGCTTTTTTGCAATTGTGACTCCATAGGTTTGAGCAGCCAGTCGTAAACCTGGTGTGCCTGGGTTTGAACGACTTTGGTGGCAGTAGGATTGACAAGATTTTTTCGCAGTTCTACTAAGAGTTTATCTACGTTTGCTTGGGATATCTTGTTACTGTAGCTTTGTAGAGGTTGTTTGGGAATTTTGACAATTACCTGGAGTTCGTCAGGAAGAATAATCGGATAAAAGATGGCAGCCGTGGGATTATCTTTATCTACCATTTGATCAAGGGCTACCCTCTGGCCTTGTAGGCAAGCTTCCCGGAAAAAGTCGTCCAATTCTGCTAGCTGGAGTGCTTCAATCCGCTCTCGTGCTTTCTCCAATATTTTTTCATCTGGTGATTTTCCTTCTTGGGATTTTAGGAGTAATTCTACTGACTCTCGGTAAACGGGTTCCACGCTGTCCCGGAAGTTGAATTGCACATCCTGGTTCACCACATCTTTATTGGCTACTAAATCTCTGCGAAGAGACTCGAGAGTGCCTACAGCAGAATCATACGCCGCGATCGCACCATTAATATCTTTTTGTGCCCAGAGTAATCTACCTAATTGCCACTCTAAGGAATAGGTAATTTCTGGTGCATTGCTGCTCTGCGCTAAAGCTAATCCTTGCCGGGTAAGCTGTTGCGCCTCTTTCCACTGCTTGGTTTCTTCGTACAAGCCGCCTAAACTCTTTAGCGCATAGGCTTCTGCTCGCTTGTCTCCTAAACTCTGAGATTCTTTGATGGCGTTGGCAAGTAATACTGCTGAGTCTTTGGTGCTGAATCCTGAGTAGTAATTTTGACTTGATGCTTGCAATATACCACTCTTAACTTTTGCCAGACTTTCAGAGAAGTTAACTTGAGCGTAAACACTAGCACGACTAAGGGGGAGTTGCTCGATTTGAGACTCTACCAAGGGCAAGATAGTTTGAACCTCTGCCGCTCGTTTATCTTCAATGAGTAGGCTCAAGTGATTGAGTTGCGCTTGGGCTTTTATCAGGGGTGAAGGAGATGCTGCAACTGTTTGTTGATAATAGGCGATCGCCTTTGGTATGTCTTCTTGTTTACGGGCATTATTTCCCAGGCTGAACAGACTGGCCCCAATATCAGCGTTTGATTGCAGATTTCGAGCAATTATCAGACTTTCTTCTAACGCCTGACGTGACTTTTCCAAATCACCCAATACCAAAAGGGTATCACCGAGCGATCGCAAACTCACTGTCTTTTCTATAGAGTCTGGTTGAGATTTTAATGTCTGGCTTACCTGTTCGAGTGTTTTGACAGCGCGAGGGTAAAACCCTTGGCTTCGCCACGCCTGTGCTTGATTAATTTGCGATCGTACCACGCCGCTTTTATTGTCTGCTTGCCTATAAATTTCTTCTGTCTGCCGCCAAGTTGCTAAAGCCTTATCTGCCTGTCCCATTGTCAGTTGGAGACGACCTTGAATATCCAGTGATTGGGCAAATATTTGCAGATTTTGGTTTTCACCCTGTTCATTGAGCAAATTTAAGCTCTCTGTAATTGCTTGCTGTGCCTGATTCCACGCACCAAGTTGTTGGTAAGCTAAGGAAAGATTACTCAGTGTTGCTGCCAGTCTAAGACTCTCCCCTTGCTGCCTATATGCTTGGACAGCCCCTTGTAACACTTCTACCGCCTTGGCAAATTTTCCGCTATCGTATAAAACTTTGCCTTGTTGTAGTAGTGAGGCTGGGTCAGAGGTCACAGCCAGCGACGTAGTACTGTTAATTGGTAGTTGAGATGGGGAATTAATTGTGCCAGGAACTTTTGCCAGCACGGGTGAACCAAGGATGCATAGCAATCCTATCAGGAAGTACAAAGGCAAGCGTAAAAAGTAAGCCAGCCTCGTTTTCTGCCAACGCCCTGACTGCTTTTGTTTTTTAATTTTTATAAAATTCGCGCCAAAAACCCTAGTTGTTTTAGCCATAAGCATGACAAGAGATAAGTGGTAACCAGGAACGTACAAGATTAACTGTAGGTATTTGGACTACCAGGGTAATGTTAGCATTTGCATTCATTACTCATGCTTAAGCTTCCACAATCTTATTTGAGTTGATCAACGAAGGCAGAAGGCACGAGGAAAACCACCCGACCCTCGAACGCGAACAGCATCTCCGACAGGAGAAAACTAGCTACCGCTACGCTATCTGCTTTATCGGTCAGAAGAGAAGACTGTCGTCAACTCACGCACAACTCATCTCAACACTGAACCCGTTGGGTTCAGTGTGAGCCTTCTTGCTATTTAAGGTAAAACACCAAAAACCTGGTCGAGGTTGACCAGGTTTTATCGAGTTTACAGGTTTCAAATTGTTAAACTAATTCAGTAATTGAAAGTTAATAACTAAGGTGGACTAAATAACGAACAAACTCAGCATTCTTGCGTTTTTCCGCTTTGAAATTTGGTTTTGCCTTCTACATTAGGCCTTTTACCACTTCTCTATTTGATATGCTGACATTTGCTTGGGTTCATGACAAGGGGACACTAAGTCATTGACCCTTTTTATTTGGTTTTGCTTTGTTTGGTGTCCTACTATTTAAGTTATCACTTAGTTTGGTGAGTTACAACCCTTAGTTTACTAAAGTTGATGTTCTGTTAGATTTTGCAATCTAGACCCATAGATTTGATCCCCAGCTTTCTTTTTAAGAGAATCAATGGGATCTTGGATAGATCAGCATAGCTCACTAAACTGAATTGTCACCAATTCCACATAATCTGGTTGTCATCTAGATTGTCGGTGACAATACGCCCAATGGCATCAATTTCTGCTAATTGGGCGGCAGAAAGCTTAATTTGGGCGGCTAATGCGTTGTCTAGCACTTGTTTGGGATAACGCCCCCCCACGATGGCATTTGTTTGGGGTTGAGCAATTAACCACGCTAAAGCTAACTGAGCAAGGGTACAATTATGAAGAAGGGCTATAGGACGCAGTTTTTCTAGCACTTGTTGGGCACGTTCAAAGTTTTCGCCTTGAAACAGTTTATTTTTAGCACGGTTGTCTGCTGCGTCAAACTTATGACCGAGAGCAAATTTCCCTGTCAATAATCCCTGTGCTAAAGACGAATAAGCAAGGATAGAAATATTGTTTTCGAGACAATAAGGCAATGCATCTTGTTCTACCTGCCTCCAGAATAAAGAATAAGGTGGTTGTAAACTATCAATACGTCCATAACTTGCTGCTTCTGCTAACTGGGCGTGGGAAAAATTAGAAACACCAATGGCTCGAATTTTACCTTGCTCTTTGAGCAGGTTAAGAGCGCTCATAGTTTCTTCAATAGGTACTATTGCGCTATTGAAAGCACCGGAGGGCCAATGTATTTGGTAAAGATCGATGTAATCAGTTTTCAAGTTGGTTAAGGAACGATCGCAAGCTTGAATGACTTGTTCATACTTTAGATGGTTAGCGAAAACTTTTGTGGCATACTCCACGCGATTGCGTACATCAGATAAAGCTTCAGCGATAATTCGCTCAGAGTGTCCTTCACCATAAGCTTCAGCAGTATCAATTGTGGTGATCCCAGCTTCATAAGCGGCTCGGAGCGTTTTAATCGAGTCAGCATCCTCAATTCCCACCCACGCTCTTTTACCAGCTTGCCAAGTTCCCATCAATATGGGTGTGATTTGCACATCAGTTGTACCCAGCAATCGCTTTTCCATAACTGCTTCCTAATTCATTTCCCTGGATAGTTTTACACGTTATCGGTTTTAGATTGAAATTAAATCAGAGTTACAGTAGGTGCTGATGGAATTAACCACAACTTTTCATGCTCTCAAAGAATGGGCAGTCGCCGTAAATGCCTTAGAAAATGGCAAAACAATTATGTTGCTCCGCAAAGGGGGCATCCATGAACGAAATGGACATTTCCAAGTTGCCCACAAGCAAGTTTTACTTTATCCTACTTATGAACATCAACAAGCTTTCATGCTGAAAGCTGAGTATGCCGATCGTGTTTATCCAGTAACATCAGGTTGGCATCCAGAGACAGTTCCCATCGGCAGTTGGGCTGAAATTACAGATATTTTGCCAGTTAGTGATGAGTCTATTGTCAACGCCTTGCTTCCCTTCCATATTTGGAACGAGCATTTTATTAGCGATCGCCTCAAATGGAAACCACGCCAGCCGCTTTATATTCTCCTCCTACGGACATATAAACTACGCCAACAAGAAATTCCCTACCAACCTAAATATGGTGGTTGCAAGTCATGGATTGATTTAGATCAACCAATTGACTTGGAAGGAGCAGAACCAGTTTTGTCTGACTTTGCATACACTCAACTAGTAGAGACAATTCGCCAGATTGTTGGCGATAAGTTGTATGCTCCATCTTTGTGATAACCAAAGTTACGGGTTATCAAAGACCAATTTTTTATTGAATGCCAAGGCGCATGAGGAGATGGCGGTTGCGCTAGGCGCAACTGCAACTCCAGCTTAATCAAAAATACAATTATTGAACCAGGCTAAAGTATTATATTCAACAAGAAAGGCAGAGGACAGGAGGCAGGAGGCAGAAGGAATACTGCCCGACGCTGGTTCGCCTTTGGCGTCTCCCCTTGGGAGACGACTCGCTACCGCTACGCTATCTGCCCTCTGCTGCGACCGCTTTCTAGCAAGGGTTTGAGTCCCCCACGAAATCTTTGATTTCAGTGGCACTCCTAAAGCTGGGGGTCTGAATCCCTCACCAAATTCTTTCCTTCTGCCCGACGCTCTCTACGAGACGCTAAAAGCGAACGCGGACTCGCTCTAAGCGTAGCTATGCCGCAGGCTTTACGCTGCACTATCTGCCTCCTGCCTTCTGCCTCCTTTTCAATAAGTAGTTTCCAAAATCTGCGCTTATGTATGTAAGCAGAAAAACAAATAGCCAGATTGCGAACCTTAGTCAAAACAGTAGTGATTGTTACACACAATCATAAAAAGCGCGGATAACATTAGAAAAATCTCCCCTACAAGGAAGGTGAGAGAAAGCTGTTTATCTTTGTGTCCTACTAGCAGCTTTCTCAGGGTAGGACTTGTTAAGTAATTAACTCTTAGTGGATAGAACTTAATTACACTTTGTCTAAAGTATTAGGCAAAAAAGTACCCCACAAGAGTGACAATGTCCTTGACAAAAATCTGCTATTATGCATTATTATCTAAAGGCAAAGGAGTTTGCAATGCATCGACAAATGTGCTGGTTACCTAAGTCTGGTGGCAACGGTGAGAAAATTTTGTATTTGCAAACAGAACCCAATCAACCTTGGCGTCCTTACACTGCTTTTGGACATTTTAAAGTCCCAGATTATCAAATACCAAATGGTTCTAAAGGTTGGGCAACTTATCAAAAACTTCTCAAAGCAGGTTGGACACTAGTACCTAGCGCACGGGCAAATGAGTTTGGCAGGAGTAGCTACGTAGAGTCAACAGCCCAAAATCAATAGTTATTGGTCATTAGTCATTAGTTATTAGTCATTCGTTACTCTCTGCGTTCCTGCGTCTTCCCAGTCTCTCATCTCCCTCATAAACCTCTGGGAGAACCTTCACCGCGAGGATCAGCCGCCCCTTCTAAAGTTCCATCAGATGTAACAGCGATCGCGTTACTATTACCCCAAGGATTAATTTCCTTTATTTTATGCCCCCGTCTGCGTAAGTCTTGTATAGTCAGAGCATCCAAACCCCAGGGTTCAACGCGTAACTCATCTGGAAGCCATTGATGATGTATGCGTGGAACAGAAACAGCTGTACCAACATCCATGTTGTATTCCAGCACATTTAAGATGACTTGCAAAACCTGGGTGATGATGGTGCTACCGCCAGGCGTACCCGTTGCCATTCGGAAATGACCATTTTCTGTGACAATTGTGGGAGTCATGCTGGATAAAGGAGTCTTACGGGGTGCGACGGCATTGGCATCGTTACCAACTAAACCAAAAGCATTAGGCACTCCTGGCGCAACAGCAAAGTCATCCATCTCATTATTGAGAACAATTCCAGTTCCCGGTGTCACTATACCAGCACCAAAACTGAGATTAATCGTGAAAGTCAGACTTACAGCGTTGCGTTCTTCATCCACAACTGTAAGATGACTGGTTTCAGGAGATTCATGTCGGCTTGTATTATTTTGTGATGGGATGATATTTTCTTCCCATTTGTGAATATTAGCTTGGCTAAAACGTTGTAGCGTCTTTTTGTCTACTGGCTTGACTTCAGTCGAGGGTCTAGCCACTTGCATATTAATTTCTTGACGGCGTTTTTTGGCGTAAGCTGAACTGAGAAGTTCTTGTACAGGAACTTTGACAAAATCAGGATCGCCTAAATATTCTGAGCGATCGCTGTAAGCAATCTTCATTGCTTCTACCATTAAATGTAAAGCGTCGGGATGATGCCATCCTAAAGATTTAAAATCAGTATCAGCGATAATATTTAAAATCTGCAATAGATGAACGCCTCCCGATGATGGTGGTGGCATTGAGCAAATTTTAGCTTTGCGAAAGTTTCCACAAACGGGAGTACGCCAGATTGGTTTATAGGCTTTGAGGTCTTCTAGAGTAATTAAACCACCATTTTTTACCATATCAGAAGCGATCGCACGAGCAATACTTCCGGTGTAAAAACTTTGGGGATTTTGGGCAACTGCTGCTAAAGTGCCTGCCAAATCACGCTGCACCAGTTTCTCCCCTGGTTTATAAAATTCACCGTCGCGAGTGAAAATTTCTTGCGCGGCTGGATTGTTGAGAACTACTTCCTTGCGGGGATCGTTTGCTTGCAGAGAACGCCAAGTTACCCTATCACTAACAATAAAGCCATTTTTAGCAAGTGCGATCGCAGGTTTCATCACCTCTTGCCAAGAAAGCTTACCATAGCGACGATGCACTTCATAAAGTCCCGCCACAGTTCCTGGTGTCCCTACTGCCAAATAACCATTAATACTTGCATTGGGACGCACTTTGCCTTCTGCATCCAGATACATATTTCTTGTAGCTTTCAGGGGTGCGCGTTCGCGGAAATCTAGCGCTTTCATATCGCCAGTTTTCTCAGAGTGCATCAGCAAAAATCCGCCGCCACCGATTCCTGCGGAAAAAGGCTCAACTACCGAGATTGCAAAGGTTGTGGCTACAGCTGCATCTACTGCATTACCACCTTTGCGTAAGATTAAAATTCCCGCCTCACTTGCTAAGGGATGGGCTGAAACCACCATTCCCTTTTTGCTGCGTAGGGGTAAAGTTAAGCCGGCGGATGCAACCTGGGTGTAAACAAGGAGAGTGAAAGAAAAGATTGTGATGCCTGCGGCGGACATAGCCATCGCAATTCGCTTGGGTTTAGTAACAGTAAGCATTTTTATGTGATTTTTCCTAAAATCTTATACTTGTTTATGTTTAGAATCTTGGGGAACTCCAAAAAATAAATTATCCAATTTCTGCCCTCTGCCTCTATACAGCAGTTTGCAGCTAAATGAAGTATAGAACCAAGGATTCACAAATCAAATTATTCTTCTCTCTCCTGCCTCCTGCCTTCTGCCTTCTGCCTGCTGCTTTCTTCAATTGGCAATCGAGAGATAATACTCAAATCGCTCCCGGAGTTGTTCAACCGTCAAATTTTGAGTCCAGTACTCCACTAGGGCGTGACCAAATGCCCAGGCGTTGCGATCTGGTGAAGCAGAGTTTTCCCGCAATAGCGGCCAGAGGGATAGCAATTCAAAGTTGAGCGGGTTAGGATTACCTGTATTTAAGAGCGAGAAAAGTTCATATCCCATTTGGAGTTTGCCAATCACAATCGGCAACTGTTCCACAGGAATTTGCTCTGCCAGCATATATGCTAGGGCTGGAGATCCCGTTGAAAAAGTAGAAACAAACTGGAGAACGGGACTTTTGAGCAATGCCGTTAGTCCCTGTGTTGTTGTCATCTGGAAAGTGTAATGGTCGATGATTTTGGCAGCAGCGACGGTGCGGGCTTCGAGGTTACGTAAAAAGCGGGCGAGACGGAGTTGCTTGGTAGGTGCGATCGCATTTACTAATCCCAACGATAGCGCCTCCACTCCCCAAGCGATTCGATTTGTTTTACTGTCACCTGTAACCACAGGCACAACTAGATTACAAAAGCTTCCCAGCAGTTTGGCACGATACTCAGTAGCTTCTCGAATAGCAATTTCTTTGGGGTGATCGCCCCATTCCCAATCATAAGGTGGTTGCCATTCGCGGATGGGACGCAGACGATCTACTTGAGTGACGATCGCGATCGCAGGTAAATCTGCAACTTCTGCTTTGATGTCTTCCAAAAAGTCTACATCCATTTGTAGGGCAGGATCGAGGGCAGGGGTGACTAACAGCAGCAAATCTGCGTTGATGGCATAATCAAGCACTAGGTTTCGCAGATCAGCACGGTTGACTTGTTCATAACCAGGTGTGTCCCAAAGTGTTAGGGTTTCTCCACTTTGAGTTTGCCATTGATAATTTTGAATGCGATCGGTACTGGGCAAAACATCAACGGCTGCTAAATCTGCCTGAAATAGTGTGTTAATCAGACTACTTTTTCCCGAACCCGTGCGCCCCACTAGCAGAATATTCACGGGTTTTTGCTCAACCTCTTCGGCGGGTTGAGCTTGAGTCAGGATTTCTCGGAGTGTTTGGGTTTTTGCCTTGGGTAGAGTTGGTGTGGATACTACGGTTGCTGAAACTGGTAATGTGCTACGTCCATAGAGTGCGATCGCCTGCTGACATAAGTTTCTCAGGGCAGCTTCCCGGAATAACTGACTTAAATTCCCTAACAATTGCTGAGTTGCCTGGTTACTAGAACCCTTGCTGGCTTGTTTTGCCACCGCCGCCACAGGATTTAAAACCCACTGTGCCCAGTTCCAAGCTTTCCAGAATTTCCGAGCCGATGGCTCCAACTTTTGGTAAACCTCGTATGCTTGGTATGCTTGTCCAACCGTTAGCTGATTGAGGATAGGGGATAACTTTTGCATCCACCGATCCATATCATCCACGGTTCCTCGAATCAGTCCGTAAGCTTGGGGGACGTAAATATTCAGTAGCGGATATTGAATTTGAGGATTGTAGATATGAGCGATCGCTACCACCAAATTTTGGCATCGCGTCCAAAAAGTTGCCCAGTCTTCCCAAATCGGGCGATCGCTTTGTGCTGCTTGCAGAATCTCTTGAAGGGCGGCTTCTGCAAGCTTTGCGACATCACTTCCGACTGGTGGACTTACTGTATCCTCTGCTGTCGATTCTAATTCTTCTTGGACTTGGGCTAATACAGCTTCAACTTGGTTAACATCTGGTTGAGTCCATTTCACCAACAGCCAACGCCAACCAACGAATAGAAGGGTGAATACACCCCAAATCCAATTAATACCCCACGCATGGATTTGTAAACCTGCGGATACCAGTAAGAAAATAATGATAAACGCGATCGGGATTGCTAAGACTACCCACTGCCACGGTTTTAATCGCACCATTGCCCTATACCTGCTTTAATAACCCTTCTTATACAAATAGTAACTATGAAAGAAAGTTTGCAAAACTAATTGACTACCGATTATGGTATCTGTTGAATTTTCTAATTTTGTGTTCACACTTTTAGGAAACTGATGTTATGACTATGTATAAATTACTATTGCCTTTTATTGCATTGTCTTATACATTTTTGTCAAAAATTACTTAAGGGGGAGCTTTCATGGAACGTGAAGATATGCACCGACAACTAGGAATTTTAGATGAAAATCCGAAAGAGATAGACCAAGAAGAACAAGAAGAACAAGAATTAGAAGAACAACAAAATTCTGCCGAAAACAGAAGAAGAAAAAATTCTAAACCAAAACGACCATTCCCTACTTATCTATTAGAGGATGCTATAAAAATTCCTCAAGTAATAAGACAGTTTAATGGTGGTAATGCTTGGAGTCCTGATGATATTGTAAAGGCTTTAGAAATGGGCAAAGGTAATAATTTTTATTACTTGACAGCTTCATCTCGTGATTATGGTTTTACTGAGGGTACTAGCAGTACTCAAAAAATTGCACTTGCGTCTATAGGGAAAAGTATTGTGTATGCAAGATCGGCAGAAGAAGAAAAAAATGGCTACAGCCAAGCATTTTTTAGGATTCCATTATTTAAAACAGTACATGAATACTATGATGGACGAACACTTCCACAAATTACATATCTTAAAAATACTTTAATAACTGAATTTAACATTGATGAAGAGTTTCATGATGACTTTTATAAAGTATACCAAGCTAATTTAAATTTTCTGTCAAAGTTGGAGGAAACTACACCAAATAAATCTTCAAGGATAGAAAGGGTAGAAATATCAACGAATAAAGAACACTCTGCTGATGCCTTTATACTTGGAGAGCCGGAAGAAAAAACTACTTTAGTAGCATTTGTGGCAATGCCATTTTCAGAAAAGACCGCAGAATATCCCGAAAGTTTCTTTGATGAAGTATTAACTCAATTAATTACTCCTGCTGCAATACAAGCAGGTTTTAAAGCTGAAACTGCAAAAAAGAAAGGAAGTGATGTAATTCAATCAACAATTATAAATGACTTGAGTAAGGCTGATCTGGTGATTGTAGATTTAACTGAACATAATCCCAATGTTTTGTTTGAGCTTGGTTGGAGGATGGCTTTAGATAAACCTATTGCACTGATTAGAGCATTAGGTACAAAACCAATATTTGATGTAGATCATATGCTTAGAGTTTACGACTATAATCCAAGGCTATGGAGATCAAGTTTAGAAAAAGATATTCCCGCCTTAGCAGATCATATTAAGGCATCATGGGATAATAGAGATAGTGATAATTCATACGCAAAAATACTGAGAGACAAATAATATTTTAAACTACAATCTAGTAATCTTGGTATAGTCATTGTCAAAACTCAGTAGAAAGTAAATTAATTCGCTTAAAGTCCCCTTTACCTAGAATAAATCAACAATTGGATTCCTATTTAAAGAATATTTAGATTGGGTAATCAAGCAATTGTCTTCGATACATTCAGCGATCGCAAGCAAGAATAAAAATAGCGATCGCCTATCAGAGTTAAAATACTAATAATGCTACACTTTCCTAGCATTTAAGGAGTAATGGCTGTGGCTTCCATCACGCTCGACATTTCCGATGAACAATTGCAAAAGCTGCAATCATTAGCACAAGAGAGTGGTATTTCACTTGAAGATTTGTTACGTGCCAGGATAGAAGACTGGCTCAGTCACCCAACGAGCGATTTTGCTCAAGCAGCCAACTATGTGCTGAAGAAAAATGCCGAATTGTACCGACGTTTAGCATGATACGTTACCTAACGGTGGTGGAAGTCCTAAATCTGCATCGTCAGGTTATAGAGGAGTCTGGAGGCGCATTAGGTATACGCAATTTGGGTAGCTTAGAGCCTGCTGTAGCGCAACCGAAGATGACTTTTGGTGGAAAAGACTTATATCCCACAATTATTGAAAAGGCTTCAGCATTGGGCTTCTCTTTGATCAAAAATCATCCTTTCTTTGATGGTAATAAGCGTACTAGTCACGCAGCTATGGAAACATTCCTTGTTTTAAATGGGATGGAAATCGATGCTTTGATCCAAGAACAGGAGCGTGTTGTCCTGCTGTTAGCGGCTGGTGATTTAGGGCGCGAAGAATTTACAGAGTGGCTCAGGCTAAACCTTAGAACAATTTAAACATTTTAAAGACAAGCCGAACTGGCAAAAGTTCGGCTGAGTTTAATCAATCGTCTATACGCAGTAGCTTGCGGTAAAACGGTTGTGAAAAATCGGTCGCACGATGACGTTTATAATTATCCATAAGTTCAATTAAAAAATTAATAAACTCAAAACTAGCCATCATCAGTTCATAACTCAAGTCAGCGTTGCCATCAAACTGGATTCGGCAACGAGTTAAGTCTGAGGGTAAAGTAGCAACATTCCAGGAGGCGACAAAGGGAACATGTTCGCTGCCCTCTATCTTCCGGTGTCCCTCCAAGACCCCTTTTTGATAGAGACTGATGGCATAAGGTAAGAAATTACGCTTAGTGCCCTGAATGTAAGGTAAGTAAACACTGGCTTGCTGTTGAGTGGCAGGCTGGAGTTGGTCAATAGACATTATTAAATATTCCTTAAGTTAGTTGGCAACTGGGGATCTTATTGGATGTTAGTAGTATTCCCAAAAGATGTGTCTAAAGCACATAGTGGGGAGTGGGGAATAGGGCATGGGGCATAGGGAATGGGGAGCAGAGGAGTGGAGTTCAAAGGCTCATCCTTATGCCCAATGCCCAATGTCTCAAAAATGAAGTTACTGCAAAGAAATATTAAAATTTCGGTTAGAATAAGGCTGCATTAACTTTTATCAAAGCTGGGCGCAATAACATAAAAAATCCCCAATGTAAAGTTATGGATGTTATTATTGCTGTTTCTCCCAAAAACTAGCTGCTGCTACCTTGCTATTACTTTGCCCAAACTGGAGTTCTCATTAGAGAAAGCGCCATTTTACAAGCTTCCTGCCCAAGTGGCTATCAAAGGAATCAAGCCTCTGTACTAAGAGTAGCAAACGTGGTTAATTCGAGGTAATTACCCAGAGTGGCGGTGACAAAAAAGTTAGTCCCAGCGGCTTTTAGTTTAGGGATAGCGGGTATTGCAGTTTGCCCATTCCGATTAATATCGGGAAAAGTAGCTTAGGGATATTTGTCCGTAAAATTACTAACTGTAGACAAATAGTGGTCTTTGAATCAAGCAACCTAACCTATGCCAGCGAATTCCTGGCCCGAAGAAGATTCTTGTCAAGAGCTTGATCCGTTCAACTCCTTGTTGTCTGACCTATCAGTAGATGAGGAGTCAGTGCTAGAGACAGATCCTGTGTCTCTAACACCCAGGTTTCAAGGTCGTAGACGCAAAGCGGCTCTAGTCTTGACTGTTGTCTGGAGTGGCACGATCGCTCTACATTTAGTTTCTTGGGCTTCCATATTTATTCTAGGACTGACCACCATTTTAGGATTTCATGCCTTGGTGGTAGTGTTTACTAAATCCCGTCGCTATCCAAAAGAAATAAAGGGAGATTTGCCTTCTGTATCTGTGTTAGTGGCTGCGAAAAATGAAGAAGCAGTAATTGCTAAATTAGTCAAAAATCTTTGTAATCTGGAATATCCAGGTGGGCAGTACGAAGTATGGATTATTGACGATCACAGCAGTGATAGCACGCCAAATTTATTAGCAGAACTAGAACAGAAACACGATCAACTGAAAGTACTAAGGCGTTCAGCAGAAGCTAGTGGTGGTAAATCGGGGGCGTTGAATCAGGTATTGCCTCTGACAAAGGGCGATATTATAGCAGTATTTGATGCTGATGCCCAAGTAACACCAGATTTGCTGCAACAGGTAATACCTTTATTTCAAAGAGAAAAGGTGGGGGCGGTGCAGGTGCGAAAAGCGATCGCCAACGCTAAAACAAACTTTTGGACTAAGGGTCAAATGGCCGAAATGGCACTTGATACTTGGTTTCAGCAACAGCGAACTGCCCTTGGTGGCATTGGCGAACTGCGCGGCAATGGTCAATTTGTCCGGCGTTCAGCCTTGGAAAGCTGTGGTGGCTGGAATGAAGAAACCATTACCGATGATTTGGATTTGACAATCCGCTTACATTTGGATAACTGGGATATTGAGTGTGTTTTCCATCCAGCAGTGCAAGAAGAAGGAGTCACAAGTGCGATCGCACTCTGGCATCAGCGCAACCGTTGGGCAGAAGGCGGTTATCAACGCTATCTCGATTATTGGGATTTAATTCTCAAAAACCGGATGGGAACGCGTAAAAGCTGGGATTTGCTGATTTTTATGCTGATTATGTATATCTTACCCACAGCAGCAGTCCCAGATTTATTAATGGCGATCGCTCGTCATCGTCCACCAATATTAAGTCCCATCACAGGCTTGTCCATTTCTATGTCGATGGTAGGGATGTTTACAGGTTTAAGGCGCATACGTCAAGATCCGAAATTCCCACTTTCTACATATTTTCTGATGCTGATGCAAACCCTGCGTGGCAGTTTATATATGTTGCACTGGTTAGTCGTCATGAGCAGTACTACTGCCCGGATGTCGGTAAGACCAAAGCGCCTAAAATGGGTGAAAACTTTGCATACGGGGAATGGAGAATAGCCCCTTTGGGGAATTAAAAATTAAAAATTAAAAATTAAAAATGCAAAATTATTTTTGGTAATTTTGCATTTTTTTATTCATCATCAACTTCTGCTTCCTCTACCCATTCAGGTGTAGTCATGGAGTCGGAGACTTCTGGGAAATCATCTGCAAAACGGATAATTTGTCCGTTGAAAAATTCTGCTAGACGTTGAGCTGCGATCGCTACTTCGTCAGGTTCCCAATCAGGTACGGGTGTTCGCTGTGGCGGCACAGATGAAGTTTGCACCGCATGAACATTCGCCCCATTTCCATTTACACCATTTCTATTTGCCCCATTTCCGTTACTTGCTGCTGAATCGGTTTTTAATGGTGCTGGTGGTGGAGTTGCTGGCTGTGGTACTGGTGCTGGAGGCGAAATTTGCTGGTTGTAACTGGGAGTTGGTGGCTGCTGAGGGCGAGTAGAATCTTTTGGGGGAGAATTTTTTTTGGCTGAGGTAGAGTTTGAAGAAATTCCTTTTTCTATATTTATCTCGATTTCACGCTGGAAAGTCTGCTGGAAAGCTGCCGTAATCATCGGTAGATAAGATTTTCCCTTGTCATACCATGCCTGTTTGATAGCAATTCGAGCCACAACACCATCGAACTCGATGAGTTGGCTCATTTGACGCAGCATTTCTTGCCTTGATTTTGGCTGGAGGTTAGCAAGCACCTGTTGCCAAACTTGAGTTAAGTCGTATTGTGCTTCCTCAACAACTTCTGAAGTTACTGGTTCAACGTTAGTAGGTGATATAGGTACAGATTCTGGTTCTGGGATTGGTGGTGGAACTGAGTTAGCAGCAGAATTGTGATTTGTTTGTCGTTCAACTGGAGAAGATGAAGGAACGGGCTGATTTTGGGCAACCGCTACACGATCGTTTGCAGAATTGTGATTTGTTTGCGGTTCAGCTACAGGTAAAGAAGAGACTGCATGATTTTGAGCAACTGCTGGAGAATAGCTTGGAGATACAACAGGTATGTTGACTCGCTGCGTAATACTTGGGGTTTGTGGTTGAATATTCGTCGTCGCACTAGGTAACAATCCTAGTAGTGTTACTTCCAACCACAAACGCGGCTGGGTGCTATTTTTAATTTGCACTTCCGCTTTTCGAAGGTGTTCCTGTCCTACCAAAATCACGCTCATATCGAAGTATTGAGCAAACTCAACTAGCGCTGTCCAGGTTTGTTGAGTACAAGCAACCAAATCATGACGATTAGGGGCGGTTTTAGCAATGAGTAAATCGCGGTAGAAGGCGGCAAGATTTTGCAGAAGAGTTAGGGGTTCTCGACCACGATCTAGAATTTTGTTGGTACAGTCTAGAACAGCTTCGGGTTTATCTTGAGCGATCGCATTTAGAAGCCCCAACAAGTCCTGTTCGCTTACTGTCCCCACCAAATCCCAAACTCTATCCGGTGTCACTTCACCCGCTAATAAACCCAATTGATCGAGTAGACTTTCGGCATCTCGTAACCCTCCCTGAGCAAGTTGAGCTACTAGGGTTACAGCGTCGGGTGAAATATGAATATTTTCAAAAGATGCGATCGCACTTAAATGCTTAACCATCGCCTCTAATTGAATGCGTCTAAAATCAAACCTTTGACAGCGCGAAATAATCGTTGGTAACACCCGTTGCGGGTCTGTTGTCGCTAATACAAAAACTACGTGTCTAGGTGGTTCTTCTAGGGTTTTAAGTAACGCGTTGAATGCCTGGGTACTGAGCATGTGGCATTCATCAATAACATAAACTTTGTAGCGACACTGTACAGGAGCAAACTGAGCTTTTTCAATTAGCTCGCGGATATTATCGACACCAGTATTACTAGCAGCGTCGATTTCAATTACATCTAAAGCGTAGCCCTTGGTGATCCCCTGACAAACTTCACACACACCGCAGGGTTCAGCAGTAGGCTTGTCACTTTTGAGACAATTAAGGGATTTGGCCAAAATCCGGGCACTAGAAGTTTTCCCCGTACCTCTGGGCCCAGTGAATAAATAGGCGGGGGCAATTTTGGATGTGCCGATCGCGTTCGTGAGGGTGGTAGCGATCGCCTCTTGGCCCACCAGTTCAGCAAAACTTTTGGGGCGATATTTGTGGTGCAGGGGTTCGTAAGACATGGAAAAATAGACTTCAATGCCTTTCAAAGTTAATTACTAGCACCGAGTCGAGTTTGGGATTCAATTATTTTAAACTCTCGTACCTGCTTTGTTTATCGATGCCGTCATACTGCTTACACTCAACTAATGCTGTTAATTTCGGCACTCAGGAGAGCAAGCAAGTAGATCATATTTTTTACTATGATTTCAACATCAATATATCGGAATTATAGCATAGCATTTAGTACATTTGTTCTACTAAGAAGGTAGGGAGATGAGGAAGCAGGGGAAGTTGTTTTTGAGCGGGGGAGAATAACTCTTGACTAATGACTATACATTTTATTGAATGAACTAGCGCCATAGGCCAGTGCGATCGCTACAATTTTAAGATAAGCAAAACTCGATGGTGCAGCAGATGCTCAAGCGGCTATTTCAATGGTTCAAAAAGCTCTTTCAGAGCTTGTTTGGTGGAAAACAGACTGTTTCAAAATCTAGGGCGAATGTGGAAAGAAAACCAGCACCACCCCTAAGCGATACGGATCTGGAATTTCTCTTCAACGAACTGTTGGAAGGAGTACATCAAGCACGAGGGGAGGAGTGGGCCCGGAAGTGGTTGCATAATATTGAACATCGCATTCCAACTGAACGCTGGGTTGAGTGGTTAGGACGCTTGGGTGAAAGATTGCTGGCATCACCCACGCCCAATAATGAAATAGCTGCGCGGTTAGTGCAACTGGGTGAGTTGGGCATCGGAGAAATCGGAGATGTTGCCTATAGTATTGGGATGCAGTTGTTGACACGCAATCAGGGTGAGCCAATTTGGGAATATGAAGGGCCAGATGTTCTCAGCACGACTTTGCCATCTGAGCCAACCGCCCCAATATCAGAGTCAGCAGATGCACCAGAAAACCTTCCAGAAGGAGAGTACCAAACTGTCACCCTAGAAGAGTTGTTTGTGATGTTACAACAGGATGAAAACTTACGCCAGCAGATTGCTCAACAGCTTGCCGTTGAGACAGATGACCCACAAGTGCTTGTCCAGGCATTGATTAATCAATTATATCCTGCTGATCAATTGACTACAGAGCAAACAGAAAATTAACTGCTTCGCAAAGTCAAAACCCAAGAGTTGAATCTGGGAATTGTAACGTTGTAATGCTATGCTCTTGTAGTTTGGTATATTTTTTGCTAACTTGCGACGGAAGCGCTGTCCTGATCTAATGGATTTTTACGTAATTGATGATTTTTTTAACACAACGATGGCTACAATCTAGAAAAACAAAATCCAAGAGTGTGGCAGATGCTCAGGCGGATATCGCAGTCGCTTAAAAGGTTTTTAAAGCGCCTCATTGAAAGTAAGCAGGGTAATTCTCTCAAGGGTGCGAGAGGACACAATCTGGTGGAGGTACTACCAGAACTAACCAATGCGGATCTAGAACAATTATTTATCCAGTTGTTAGAAGGCGTGCATCAAGCACGAGGACGACAGTGGGCATTGAGATTTCTGCAACGAATCGAAAATCGGATTCCGCCTGAACGCTGGATTGATTGGTTGGTGATGTTTGGCGAAAGCTTGCTAGCTTCACCTACACCAAATCCTCTTTTAGCAACAAAGATGGTGCAATTGGGGGAACTTGGTGTTGGCAGAATTGGCGATGTTGCTTATGACATTGGCATCCGGCTGATGCAAAACTCACCTACACAGATAGAGTATGGGGACAATCAGACGCAAGATCAGGTAGAAACTACTCCTGGGCAAGAACTGATCCGCGATTTGGGCGAACAGTTATGGGAGCATGATGAGCCAAATGTTATAGAAATCACTCCTGGGCAACAACTAATTCGCAATTTGGGCGAGCAGTTATGGGATTATGATGAGCCAGATGTTGTCGAAATCACAACCGATGAAGAAATTCTCTTAACTTCGCCTGGACAAGAGCTAATTCGTAGCTTAGGTGAAGAGTTATGGGAATATAATCTGCCAGATATTGAACCAATAAAGCCAGCGCCTGAAAACGCCACTTTTGAGGAAAGAACGTCCGAAAATTTAGAGGAAATGGCATTGGAGTCTGAAAGGGAAACCCAACCCATGATCCTCGAAAATTTTCCTCTCCCCGCAGCCGAAGATTCTATCACCTCATTAGCCCAGCTAAAGTTCGGCGATGAAGAAGAGGTTACTTTAATTACAACAAAAGCAAATCTCCTTTCCACTAGGCAAAGAACTGAATTAACAACATCTGCTTCGGAAGAAACCTGGGATAACACTCTGACGAATTTAGAGGCAAATGTGGCTTATACCCTGGATGAGTTGTGGGTAAGGTTGGATCAAAGTACCAATTTAATCCAGCAACTTGCTTCTAACTTGGCTGTTCAAGGTAGTAGTTCCCCAAGTTCCCCAGGTATTATTGAGCGACATCGCGATAATCCAATTACCAACGCTCAAGGGTGGTTTTACCAAGGTCTAAGCCAAGCGAAAACAGGTGATTTGTTAGGTGCGATCGCATCTTACGATCAAGCTATTGAACTTGAACCTGAATTTTCAGAATATTGGTTTAACCGAGGCTTGACGCTGTTCCATTTAGAACGTTTTGATGAAGCGATCGCATCTTACGAAACCGCCACACAACTGAAGCCCGACTTCTACAAAGCTTGGTACAACCGGGGTGGAACTCTGGGAGAATTAGGATATTTTGAAGAAGCGATCGCTTCTTTTGACAAAGCTATAGAAATCAAGCCAGATTACCAAGAAGCTTGGGCTAGCAAGGGTTTGGCACTGCTGAAGTTAGGTTGGCTACCCGAAGCTATTTCTAGTTATGACCAAGCGCTATATTTGGAACCAGAAGACCAGGAAAACTGGTATCACCGAGGCATAGCCCTAGCTGTCGGCGAACAATTTACAGAAGCGATTATATCTTACGACAGAGCGCTAGAAATTAACCCAGAGTATCACGAAGTTTGGATAGACCGGGGTGTAGTGCTGTTTAATTTAGGAAGATGGTCAGAAGCGATCGCTTCTTGGGATAAAGCACTGTCAGTTCAAGCCGACTTCTACTTAGCTTGGTACAACCGGGGTATAGCCTTAGACAACTTAGGACGTAGACAAGAAGCGATCGCCTCTTATCGGCAAGCGATCGCCATTAAACCCGACTTCCACCTTGCTTGGTATAATCAGGCAGTAGCATTGTTTTATTTAGAACAATTTGCTAAAGCGATCGCCTGTTATGACAGTGCTTTGCAAATTAAACAAGATTATTGGGAAGCTTGGATTGGTCGGGGAACTGCGATCGCTAATTTAGTGGATGCTGACGCATTGCTAATTTCGAGTAGTATAACAGCGACAAATCCCGCCTTGCAACAGGGCGGCTACGAAGGGAAATTAGCTAGCTACGAGGAAGGGTTAAAGCATCTGCGGACAGATACCCACCCAGAAGGTTGGGGTAGATTGCATTTTGCGATCGCTAATACTTACTACGAACAAGGCAAGAAGAATACCAATCCCCGCGATTATTGGCGCAAAGCTGCATCTGAGTACCATCAAGCGCTGTTAACTCTGACACTAGAATATTTCCCGCAGTTCCACTTAGAAGTTTTACAATCTCTAAGCAAAGTGCTGATGGGTTTGGGACAAACAACACAAGTTCAAGAATTGCTGCAACGTGGTACAGATTTGTTGCGACAATTATTGAGTGAAGAAACTCGCTCAGACGAAAGTAAAAAACAGCTAGCTCTAAAATTTGTAGGTTTTGATCAATTGGCAGTTGATTTAGCCGTAGAGTCCGGTGATTTAGTTGAAGCGTGGGAAATTGCTGAACAAGGCAAAAATGCTTGTTTAAACTGGCTGCTTTATGGCTGGAATGATAATATTTACTCGCCTCATTATGGGGCAATTCAACAACTATTTAATCCCACAACAGCAATTATTTACTGGCATATTAGTCCAGTCGCCCTACAAACATTTATTCTCAAAGACCAAGCGCCATCACCGATCCTCCTGTTTACACCCATGCAAGATACTGGGGCAATACCTTTAGGAGAAGATGCAATCCTTCTAAATGAATTACCCTTGCCTGAAGCAGTGCAACGCCTAATTGAATTTGAAACTTGGCTAGAGGATTGGGAGCAACAATACCAAGAATATCGCACCACGTCCCAAGATAAAGAAAGTAAAAGTCAGCATTCTTGGCGAGTTGATATGGAACAGAAGCTGTTGCAACTGTATGAAATATTGAATATTTCCACAATTGCACAGGAACTTGAAGGTATCACCCAACTGGTTTTAATTCCTCACCGTGATTTGTACAGATTGCCCATTCATACCCTTTTCCATCTTTCTTCCCGATCATCGGAAGAGTTGCCGAATGTGGAGTCGAATTTCGCTGTTACCTATCTACCTAGTGCCCAAATAGGTTTATCAATAAGAACTGAAGATATTTGGCAATGGCAAAATCAATTATTGCTAAGTGTTGAACATCCCGAGAGTACAGGTTCTCCCACACCTAAATTTGCCAAACTTGAGTCTGAAGTTGTTAGCCAGATGTTCAATAATATCCAACGAATTCAGGGAGTAGAAGCTACAAAAGAGATTGTCGAAAATGCCTTGTTTGATAATTACAACATCTTTCATTTTACGGGTCGTGTAACTAATAATTTAGCTGAACCTAAAAAATCAGAATTAGCATTAGCAGCCGAAGACAGACTTACTCTAAATGAAATCTGCCAACAAAATCTCGCAAGTTACAACCTTATTACTCTATCTGCCTGTGAAAATTTAAGTACTAGCAACCACACTATCAGCAGCGAATATATAAGTTTAGTGACTGGTTTTGTGAGTCAGGGTGTTCCTCATGTAGTGAGTACTCTCTGGAGTGTAGAATCTTCGGCTAGCGCCTTGGTCATGATAGAGTTCTATAGAAGATTACAGCCTAATAAATCAGCAGTTACTGCTTTAGCTGAAGCAACACAATGGCTGAAAGAACTAACTGCTGGGGAACTGACAAAATGGTATGAAGATATCTTGAATAATCTGCATCCTGAAGAATTACGAATTCAAACTTATTTAGCGACACAAGTATATAGAAATAGTAAAATGGCATCAGATAAAAATCTTTATAATCATCCTTACTACTGGGCAGCATTCACGATTACAGGTAAACCGAATTAATCTTTTGAAACTTGATCAAAATAATTTATAAATAATAATTAGTAGGTTAGGTTGAAGAACGTAGCAAGATCCCCGCAGGGTAACCCAACAAAGCCCAGAAATGTTGGGTTGCGTATTGGTTTATAACCTTTAATTAAGCCTAATCTAGCTCCCTGCGTCCTTCCAATGCCCTTGCCAGGGTCACTTCATCGGCGTACTCCAAATCACCACCTACAGGCAAACCAAAGGCAATCCGCGTTACCTTGGTAAATGGTTTCAATAGCTGACCAATATATAGTGTTGTTGTCTCCCCTTCCACACTCGGACTAATTGCCAGAATAACTTCTTGAGGTTTTTGCTGATTCACCCGGCGCTGCAAAGGCAGTATAGTTAATTGTTCTGGCCCAATTCCATCAATTGGAGAAATCACCCCACCCAAAACGTGATATTTGCCTTTGTACTCGCGGGTTTTTTCCAGTGCAATCACATCACGAGGATCTGCTACGACACAGATAGTATTGTTGTCACGGTTGTCATTGCGGCAGATTTCACAAACAGGTTCAGCAGATAAGTGAAAGCAAACAGAACACAAGCCGATCTGTTTTTTTGCCTCAATTAAAGCTTGCGCTAAAGCTTCTACTTCTGCTTCTGGTCGCTTTAAAATATGCAAAGCCAGTCGTTGGGCAGATTTGGGGCCAACTCCGGGTAGGCGTTGCAATTGCTCAATTAACCGTGCTAAAGGGCGTGCGTAAACCGTTGTCTTCTCTCCAGAATGTTTTTACCTTAACTATGATGACATTCCTACAGACTTTTGGAAGGGAGCGTTGATGATTTAGTGATGAATCGCGTTTAGAAACACAATTCATCCGGTTTTATGGTTTTATCAACCAGGCGGCCAGCTTAACTGCCGTCCTCCTAAAATATGTAGATGTAAGTGGTAGACTGTCTGGCCACCATCATCACCAGTGTTGATGACAACTCGATAACCGTTTTCCAGTCCAGCTTCTTTTGCAACACGTTTGACGGTTAACAAAAGATGTCCCAATACCGCATGATCCTGAGATTCAGCATCAGCTAGTGTGGGAATGGGTTTTTTGGGAATGACGAGGATGTGAACAGGCGCTTGGGGGTGGATGTCTTTGAATGCCAGGGCTAAATCATCCTCATAAACAATATCAACGGGAATTTCCCGCCGAATGATTTTGCTGAAAATCGTTTCTGTAGTTTCACTCATACCAATCTACCTAATCATCTGCTAGAGATTTTAAAGGTTTACTGTAGTGACTAGATCATTTACACAAAAAACTTTTGCAAGAGTTCTTATGATTAAAAGTGCATAGAAGCAAAGCGGTGATGGGGTTGCAGTCTTTTCTTAAAGGGAGACGCTAAGAGCGATCTCGGTTAACTTATAATCAAAATAACTTGCCTTTAGGAGATTGACTTTCATGACATATATCTCCCCAAAAACCCTCACATTTGAAAATTTTCTTTCCCAATACCGAGATAATCCCCGTTATGAATTAGCAGACGGAGAACTAATTGATATGGAACCCACTGGACCACACGAAACGGTAAGTGGCAAACTTGCAACCCAAATAGGGATCTACCTTGTTGCAGAACAACTCCCCTGGTTTATTCCTCGCACTTGTTTAATTTATCCTTTTGCAGATACAGCTACAGCTCGTCGTCCTGATGTTGTAGTTCTTGATGAAACCGTTCTTGAGCGTGAACCACTTTGGGAGCGAGAACCCGTAATTACAATGGGACGCTCAATTAAATTGGTGGTGGAAGTTGTTAGCACCAACTGGGAGACCGACTATGCAAGGAAAGTTGAGGAATATGCGCTTTTAGGCATCCCTGAATATTGGATTGTAGATTATCGGGGATTGGGCGGTGTAGCATTTATTGGTAAACCTAAACAACCTACATTCACTATTTGTCAATTAGTTGAAGACACCTATATTCAACAACAATACCGACTAAATCAAGCAATTAATTCAACGCTTTTACCTGGCTTACAACTTCGCTTAGATGATATTCTCCCTCGTTAAATGTATGAGAAAGTTGAGGTGCGATCGCATCAGCACCTTCCGTGCTATATCTTTGTAGTTGAAAGTTTTAATAAACTACTAAAAGCTTAAAAAAAATCACGAAGCAAAGTTTTGCAACATAAACGTATTTGATGACTAAATCAATTGTTTCAACAAAACGGCTCGGTAGCCAGTTAATCCACTGGTTGCTTGAAGAAGACCGAGGAGAAAAGGAAGGGCCTTACCGCAAGGAAGAACCACATCGCCAACATCCTTGGTGGCAGGTGATGTGCTTGACTGGTGTAGATTATTTTTCAACCCTTGGCTATCAACCTGGGATTGCAGCACTAGCGGCTGGCGCTCTTTCTCCTCTAGCTACCCTAATTCTAGTTTTGCTGACGCTCTTTGGAGCATTGCCAATCTATCGGCGCATTGCTGCCGAAAGCCCTCATGGTGAAGGGTCGATCGCAATGTTAGAGCGTTTGCTCCCTTGGTGGCAAGGCAAATTACTTGTGCTATGCTTACTCGGCTTTGTAGCTACTGACTTTATTATTACCATTACCTTGTCAGCGGCTGATGCCACAGCCCATATTATCGAAAATCCACTTACCCCACATTGGCTTCACAATCAGACGATCGCAATCACCCTGATATTAGTTGTATTACTAGGCGCAGTTTTCTTGAGAGGTTTCCGAGAAGCGATTGGTATTGCAGTATTTTTGGTGGGAGTTTATCTGCTGTTAAACTTCATTGTGACTAGCGTCGGTTTGTATCAGATTTTAACTCACCCAGAAGCGATCGCTAACTGGCAGACTGCAATTTTTACACGCAATTCCAATCCTTTTCTACTAATCGGCATAGCTCTCCTTATATTTCCCAAGCTAGCGCTAGGATTGTCAGGTTTTGAGACTGGCGTAACCGTTATGCCCCTTGTTGAAGGTAACAGCAGCGATACTCAAGAGCATCCCAAAGGGCGGATTCGGAATACACGCAAGCTGCTTACCAGTGCTGCTCTAATCATGAGCTTCTTTTTGCTTACGAGCAGCTTTATAACCACTCTACTGATTCCAACCACAGAATTTGCATCTGGGGGCAAAGCCAATGGACGGGCCCTTGCTTACCTGGCACATCTATATCTAGGCGATGGCTTTGGCACAACTTACGATTTAAGTACTATTTCCATTTTGTGGTTTGCAGGTGCATCTGCAATGGCAGGGTTGCTGAATATTGTACCTCGGTACTTACCACGCTATGGCATGGCACCCAATTGGGCACGAGCAACGCGACCTTTAGTGTTAGTCTACACAGCGATCGCCTTTGTTGTCACAATTATCTTTCGGGCAAACGTGGAAGCCCAAGGTGGGGCTTATGCAACTGGTGTGCTTGTATTAATTACCTCAGCCGCCTTTGCCGTAACCTTATCAGCCCACCGTCACAGACAGAAGCGGGCAAGACTCGTTTTTGGCATTATCACACTGCTATTTATATACACCACTATTGTTAATATCATCGAAAGACCAGAAGGCATTAGGATCGCTGGGTTATTCATCGGTGGGATCATTTTTACCTCGCTGGTTTCTCGTGTTTGGCGTTCAACAGAACTGCGAGCAGAGCGGATTGAAGTTGACGAACTTGCTAGCCAATTTCTTGCCGAAGAGAGCCAAGGAGAAATACGACTGATTGCAAATCGGTTAAATAAAGGCGATGTCCTAGAATATTTTATGAAAGAGAAAGAGGTACGCGAGGATAATCATATTCCACCCAACGATCCAATTCTTTTTCTAGAGATTCAGGTATCAGATGCTTCGGAGTTTGCGGATGTCATCAATGTAAAAGGGGTGCAAGTTGGTGATTATCGCATCCTCCGGGCTGAGAGTGCAGCAGTACCTAATGCGATCGCGGCTTTACTGCTTTATATTCGTGACCAAACAGGTAAGATTCCCCATGCCTACTTCGGCTGGGCTGAGGGCAACCCAATACAATATTTACTACGTTTTATCTTGTTTGGGGAAGGTGATATTGCTGTGGTCACCCGTGAAGTACTCCGTCGGGCTGAAAAGAACCCCCAGATACGTCCTGGCGTTCATGTCGGCGGGTGAGGAAGAAGAGCAGGGGAGGCAGGGGGGGAATTTTAGAAGTTGCCAAATCATTGCGCTTTCTCTGCAACGCTAGAAAATTTATAGTGATTCTCATTTGAATGAGGGACAAGGCATTGTCGTGTACCTACGAGTATCTGTGTTATGTGTATTGGGCTATAGTAAAGCTCAAATAACTTCAGGAGTACTTACAATGAATCAGATACAACTGACTTTAACTATTGGTTACCTGTTAATGACATGCTATTTTTTAATAAATTGGTTAATATTCTCCCTACGTCATCCTGCTTCCACTCCAGAAGACAAATTTTTATCGGTTGTAATGTTTTTAGTCACAACTATCTTCTGGCCTTTAATGATTCCGATGGCTTGTTTAGAAATGGTTCAAAAAAAGCAAATAGACTTTAATAAAATGGTTCCTGTTCTATTAGCAATCTTTGTATTTAGTATTTCATATTATTTTACTGAATAATTCATAATTAATCGTCACTCACCAATTGCATATAAAAATAGAAGCCGGAGGGTTAACTTGTTAGCCTCCGACTTCTTTATGCAACGCACTACCTTCACTTTTTAGGCAGTCTATTTATTGAATTTAGAATTTTCTAACGGCGTCTGCTGCCGAAACCAGTTGAGCGACGGGGTGCTGAACTACGTCCGCTACCAAAACTACTACCAGAACTGCGTCTGGGTGAAGTGGCTCTGCCAGAGGGTCGCAACGTGCTACCACCAAAACCAGAACCAGAAGGACGGTTATTACCAGTAGTGCTACGCGGTGCATTGCGTACAGTTGAATTACCAGGATATGACCTTCTAATTGTCCCTGTATTGCGGAACGCAGTGCGATTTCTCACGGCTGCGGGTTGTGTATTGTAGCGGCTTTGGTAGCTTTGAACTGCTTGACCATAGCTTCCGCCATATCCACCGAAGCCACTTAATCCTTGTCCTGGTTGATAGACAGGGGGTACATAATACTGGGGCCTAAACAACATACTACCAATTGCCTGACCGGCCAAGCTACCAGCTACAGACCCAGCAAATGGTGCCCAGAAGTTATTTTCTCGACGGACTACAACAGTCTCTTGTTGTCCTGTTTGAGGATTGACTTTATTCTCGGTAACGTTGTGGACGTACTCGATTTTAAAGTCTTCCGTTAGATATAGAATCGGTTGACCTTTGTCTACCTTCAGATAAGTTTTCTTGCCCTGCTTGATTTCATCATCAGTTAATCGTGCCATTTGCAAATTTTCGGTTGCAAAGGTTGGGGGATTATTGTTAAGTAAAAACAGGCTGTACTCACCAGTTGCATCGTCATAAGTAGCTTGCTGTATTTGATACTCTCCGTCACTCAGCTTGGTGTTAGGAGAAGTTTGGCTAACGTTCTTAGCTGGAGGGGTAGTGATATTTTGCTCTCCTCCCCCACAGGCTACTGTTGTCAGACACAAACTCATAGCTAAAAAAACGGCTGTAAATTTACGCACTATGGTCATGATCATTGGATTATTGTCCTATCTCCAAGCTTAACAATTTCTCGATGTGAGTAGTAAGTACGGACTACCCAACACATTACAAAGGAATCAGTTCTGGGTAATATTGCAACAGTTGGTCGCTAGTGAGTTCATCGCCTAATTGTGCTGGCGAGAAATGTACTTGGATTGCTTTAAATCTATGTTTATAATGCAAATTAATCAATGCTTTCAATCCTTCTTTCAGTGCTTGAACGTTAGAAAGATCAGTTTCTAGCTCTGGTACTTCTCCTTCATAAGCTACTGTTAGCATCACAATGACATTGCGGGTTACAGGTATAGATAAGGGTTCATTCAATCCAGAGTCAGAACTGTAATCTGGTTCACTAAGATATCTTTGGGCAGAGTCAGTAAATAATTCATTCACGTAATCTCCTGCCTCGCCTTCATCAAAAAATACGTCACCTTCGTTAGCAGCAGAAAGCCAATATTCATCGTATTGCAGTAAGGTTTGGCTAATTTCTACTAATCCTTCTCCCAAAACTTCTAAATCACCATCGGCATCGATCGCATCTCGTCCTGCACTATTTAATACTCCCAAAATTGGTGCTACTTCACCTCCTCCTAAGTGCAGAAATAGGCGAAAGACTACGTAGCGAGTTCGACCAATCATTCTATTAAAGGTATCGCGCATTCTTTCCTCCAAATTTTATTTTCTTCATTAGATATTAGTTTAATAATTAATTACCAATGACTAATGCCCAATGCCTAATAACTAATATTGTGAAATCCTTTGACAAAATCCATAACCATATTCAACGAAGGCAATATATATTTTGTTGCTTCACTAGATGTATCATCATAAGCTGAAGCATTGAGAGCAGAGCGATTAATAAATCTTTTTCCAAAATGAGGGTTGTCATGGGCAATCAAAGTGTGGGCGCTGGAATTCGTTAAAATTATTTGGGTTGGCGCTTTACAAAAATTTAACTTTGCAGCTACTTCGATATTTTTTTTCATCTGTTTAATTGTTGTAGCCTGGCTCATCGCTTGCTCTATAAGAATATTTAATTCTTTCACGCTCTGGGGTGATTTTAGCGATTTTAAATTTTGGTTTGCAACAACTTCATTGTTAATCATTTCCACCATTCTGGAAATATTCTTTTGGGTAGATACCGCATCTAAAAAGGGAAGAATCACAATGTAAGCAGTAGAAAATAATGCTTCATCACTATCTAAATGAAATGTGAAAACAGTTCGACGACGCCCACCTTCCATGCTTGGGGGTTGTTTCAGCCCCCGGTATTCTTGAGCAATTTGATAATAAGCACCAGCAAGAGCAAAATTGGCTTCGTGTTCTAGGGCTGCATCAACAATAATTCTGATTGTTGGCGGTGTTTCGTTAAAAAAATCTCGTGAGTCTTCGGCATGGAAGTTTTGGATAATGGAGCGATCGCCATTTGGGCTAAGATCAACCCATTCACAAATCATGCCTTCGGTTTTTAAACCAAATCTGGAGGTGGCATAAAGCTTTGCTCCTGTTAAAGTTGCCCCTGTTAAGTCAGCACCAATCCATTCCGCTCTAATTAATTTGGCCTGAGTTAAATTTGCGTGGATGAAAATTGTATTCGTTAAATTGGCATTGCTTAAATCTGCGCCACTTAAATTAGCTCCGCTCAACTTTGCGCCGCTCAAATCTGCCCACCGAAGATTTGCGCCACTCAAATCTGCCCACCGGAGATTCGCTCCACTCAAATCGGCTCCGCTCAAGTTAGTATGGTTGAGATTCGCTTGTCTGAGTTCGGTGTCTCGCAAATTTGCACCGCTCAAGTCACAACGACTCAGGTCACTAGCATTTAAGTTAGCCATTTCCAAGTTGGCTCCCGTCAAAGAAGCGCCTTTCAAGACAGCCTCACTCAAGTTAGCGTGGCGGAGATTCGCTTGGCGGAGTGTTGCTTCTCGCAGATCGGCGCTGGTGAGATTAGCCTCCAATAGGTCGGCGCGACTAAGATCAGCACGAATTAACTCGGCACGAATCAATAAGGCTCCTCTAAGTTGAGCGCGATTTAGATCCGCTCGAATCAAATTAGCGACGTTGAGACTAGCGTTATTCAAGATGGCGCTACATAAATTCGCGCCACTTAGTCTTGCTACATTCAGCTTGGCATTGCTCAAGTTAGCTTCACTCAGATTCGCGCCGCTCAGGTTGACTATACTCAAATTAGCATTGCTAAGATTCACCCCACTGAGTTTGGCCCCACTCAGGTTAGCTTCCGCAAGGTCAACACCATTAAAGTTTAAGACTCCTGCTGCGTATTGTTCCAGTAATTCCTCTACAGTCATTGATGCTACCCCTTGGATGCCAACTTTAATAGTTGGTAAAGTCATAAAAACGGAATGTCAAAATCAAAAATGAATATTGGGATTTTAGGGCTGGGACTGATAGGCGGATCTTTGGGTTTTGATTTGCGATCGCAAGGACATCATATCTTAGGAGTCAGCCGCCGTGAAGCCACTTGTCAAAAAGCAGTTGCTCTCGGCAGTGTTGATCAAGCATCCGTTGATCTGAGCCTATTGGCAGCCGCAGAGGTTGTCTTTATTTGTACACCTCTAGCGCTTATTGTGCCCCAATTTGAGCAGATGATCGCTCATTTGTCTGCCGCTACTGTCATAACTGATGTGGGATCGGCGAAAGCAGAGATAGTTAAGGCAATTTCTCCCCTTTGGGATAATTTTATCGGCGGTCACCCAATGGCGGGAAGGACAGATAGTGGCATAGAAGCTGCACAGCGACATTTATTTGTTGATAAACCTTATGTGCTAACACCGACAAATACAACACCAACTAGTGCAATTACGATTGTGGAAGAAATTGTGCGATCGCTTGGGGCCAATATCTACTATTGTCAACCTGAGCAACATGACCGCGCTGTTAGTTGGATTTCTCATTTACCTGTAATGGTCAGTTCCTCCTTGATTGCTGCTTGTTTGAGTGAAACTGACCCTAATGTTTTGGAATTAGCCCAAAAGTTAGCTAGTTCAGGTTTTCGGGATACCAGTCGTGTGGGTGGTGGGAATCCAGAGTTGGGTGTGATGATGGCCCGCTATAATCGTCAAGCATTGCTGCGATCGCTGCAACAGTATCGTCACAATCTCGATGAGTTGACTAACTTAATTGAGCAAGAAAATTGGGAAGTTTTAGAGCAAAAGTTGAAATCAACAGGGAAAGCACGACCTGATTTTGTTGATTAGTTTTAGGGTGCGTTATGTTATTGATAACGCACCCATTTAAACATTTGGTAAGTTCATTGCTTATTGGTTATGAATGTTTTTTGAGCTTGTTGATCAAGTCGGGTGGATGCTTCTGGTTAAATCAATAAAGATAGACATTAAGTAATTTTGACAGTAAAATCTTTACAAAATGCTACTTAACAGTTTTATAGTCACCAAACTGATGTACTATAACAGATAAATTTACAAAAATAAACAATGGTAGAACGCCCAATCAAGAAATCGGAACGTCAGTCGCAAGGGAGTACTGACAACAATTCCGAAAATACGGATTCTATAGCTCCTATTGAATCCAACCCCAAAAGCTCAAAACCTAGCCGTAACCGCTCGTCTGACAAAGGGAAAAAAGCATCTTATGGAGAAGAGAACAGGCAGCAGGGGAATCCTGCCCTAGCACGCGGTCCAAAACCCGTTAAACCTCCAGTCAAAGTCCAAACAGAAGAACTTGAAACCGAATCGGAACCTATCTCTGAGGAGCCTCAAGAGTAACATTACAAGTGCTGCGTGTGATGTGGGAGGCTGCAAGGGTATGAAGGCTAGGATTTCTGTCTTGAAGGCAGTTATCATAGCCCACATCACCATTGGGTTATTTTGATATTTAATGCTTTTACTCAATTTCTGTAACTAGCCATTGCCACTCAGTGACTACAGTGCTAGATATGTTGAGAAGCAATTGCTGTCCACTAGAGAGTGGCACATAGAGTTTGAGTGCATCAGTTGTTGGTAATTTAGGCAAGATATCAGTTAAGTTATATTCGCCCACATTAGGGACGGGTGCAGTTAGAGCATATGCATCAGATGCATTCAGCAATCTTCCTGCTGCTGTCTCAATCAATAATGGTTGGGTATGAGCAATTTCAACAACACCCGGAAAAGCAACCAAGCGCAACCGTAAGTCTTTTACCGGACTGTTGTAATTCTGTTTGAACAGTAGCACTTGCCAAGCATATCCTTTTTCATCCTTGATAGATACTTGTGAGTGGTAGCGTAAAACATCAGGAGAATCATGGTGTTGGCGCAGCATTGCTTGTGCTGGCTGTACACTCCATCCACATACAGTTAACGCTAGAAATACAACTAGGGCACAACGCCAAAAATATTGTTGGAATTTTCGCTTCATGTGACATATTTTGCAGCAGCTCCATCATCAGTAAGATGATGGATTGCGATCGCACTCATTGTTTTTTCTATGAAGGTATGGGTAAATCACCACCAATTAATTGTACAGCGCCTGCTATTGTAAATGCGATTTGCGCTGCGATCGTCTCGCAGAGAAGTCGAAACCAACGGCGGTGGTAAATTTATTAACGGAAATTGCCTTAAAGATGCAAAAGATAATTCCTTACTTCTGGCAGATCAACTCTCAATCTTGGCTGGCTTAGAGATTCTCGTGGTCGATGATGATGCAGATATGCGAGAGTTTTTGCCCTTCATGCTGGAGCAGTATGGTGCGACTGTTACGTTGTTGCTTCAGCCATTGAAGCTTTAACTGCGCTGAGTCAATCCCAGCCGAATTTGATCACCAGCGATATCGAGATGCCAGGAATGGATGGTTATATGTTGATGCGACAGGTG
This sequence comes from Nostoc desertorum CM1-VF14, assembly GCA_019359245.1. Lineage (GTDB taxonomy): Bacteria > Cyanobacteriota > Cyanobacteriia > Cyanobacteriales > Nostocaceae > Nostoc > Nostoc desertorum. The sequence goes on from JAHHHR010000006.1 coordinate 105,845, forward strand.
ATGACGCTAGCTAAACAAGCGATTAAACTATGGATAATATCAAGCAAGTGTTGCTTTTAGCACCACTTACATAAATTTAATTTCATTGTTACATCTAAAATCTGCTCCTGCTATATAAATACCGATTATGTCAGTGTATCAAGGAAGTTGTGGGGAGACCGCCGATTTGATTATTGGTGTTCACAACCAAGAAAAGCGCGAATTACAAGCAAATTCTGCTCCTGTAGGTGCTCTTGCTACCAGGCAAGGAACTTTTTCTACGTTTCTTGCTCCCCTGACTCAAGATACTTTTAAACAGGTCGTTAAGGATGTCGAGCAAAAATTACAGATTGTCCATCAAACCCTATCAATGCTAGATTCTCAGGGTTTTGAAACTCTTCTGCAAGAAATGTTGCATTCGATAACCTTGAAAACCGGAGAATTACTGGGGGCAGACCGGACGACAATATTTCTATTGGATGAAGAAAAACAAGAACTCTGGTCAATTCTGGCTGAAGGGGAGGGCGATCGCTCTTTAGAAATTCGCATCCCCGCCAATAAAGGCATTGCTGGGGAAGTCGCCACCTTCAAGCGAGTTATCAATATTCCCTTTGATTTTTATAACGATCCGCGATCGCATTTTGCTCAAGAACAAGAAAAAAGAACTGGCTATCGCACCTATACGATGCTGGCTTTGCCATTGTTAAATGAACATGGGCAGTTAGTTGCGGTAGTGCAATTACTAAATAAATTAAAATCTGCGAATAATCCCAATGCTTCACTTGCAGAACGCATTGATACCAAAGGTTTTATCTGTGCTGACGAACAATTATTTCAAGAATTTGCCCCTTCGATTCGCCTAATTTTAGAATCCTCGCGCTCTTTTTATGTCGCCACCCAAAAACAAAGAGCAGTGGCGGCGCTGATGAAGGCAATCAAGTCCCTCTCTCAAAGCAGTCTTGACTTAGAAGACACATTAAAGCGGGTGATGGATGAAGCCAAGGAACTGATGAATGCCGATCGCAGTACACTATGGTTAATAGACCGCGATCGCCATGAATTATGGACGAAAATCACCCAGGATGATGGTTCAACTAAGGAGTTGCGAGTCCCCATAGGTAAAGGCTTTGCTGGTATAGTGGCGGCTTCTGGCAAGAAATTGAATATTGCGTTTGATTTGTACTACCATCCTGACTCTGATACTGCCAAACAACTCGATCAGCAAAATGGCTATCGCACCTGTAGCTTGCTTTGTATGCCAGTATTTAATGCCGATCAACAACTGATTGGCGTTACCCAATTAGTAAATAAAAAGAAAAGTGGGGATTTTCCACCTTATAATCCAGCTGATTGGCCCAAAGCTCCCGACTGCTTCCAAGCTAGCTTTGACCGCAACGATGAAGAATTTATGGAAGCTTTTAATATTCAAGCGGGAGTAGCGCTGCAAAATGCTCAGTTGTTTGCCACAGTTAAGCAACAAGAACAAATGCAACGGGATATTTTGCGTAGTCTTTCCAATGGAGTAGTTTCCACTGATAAAACTGGGTTGATTATCGCCGCTAATGAAAGCGCTCAACGTTTGCTAGGACTGGGAGTAGATGACCGATTAGAAGGTAAATTAGTTAATGATGTCATTGGGATCAAAGAAGGTGACTTTAGCAAGTGGTATCAAGATGCTTTACATGCAGTTGATTTAAAAGGCCGTCAGCAATATTACCCCGATCGCACACTCTTAACTACTGGTACAGAACAGCACAGTATCAATTTATCCATCAACACAATAGCTGATGCTAGCGATCAAGAGCAAGTCCGGGGGGCGCTGGTGGTAATGGAAGATATCAGTGATGAAAAGCGGCTCAAGAGTACGATGTACCGCTACATGACCCAGGAATTAGCCGAAGAATTGCTGAAATTGGATGATGCTAAACTAGGAGGCGATCGCAAAGAAGTTTCGATTTTATTTTCCGATATTCGCGGCTACACCACTTTAACGGAAAACTTGGAAGCAGAAGAAGTGGTGAGTATGCTCAATGAATATTTTGAATCAATGGTGGAGGCAGTCTTTAAACATAAAGGCACCCTTGATAAATACATTGGCGATGCAATTATGGCTGTGTTTGGTTCTCCTCTACCTTTGGAAGAACACGCTTGGATGGCAGTGCAAACATCCTTAGAAATGCGCCATCGCCTGCACGAATTTAATCAACGTCGCTATGCAGATGATAAGCCTAGAATCAAGATCGGCATTGGCATTAATTCTGATACCGTGATTAGTGGAAATATCGGCTCTAGTAAGCGGATGGAATTTACTGCCATTGGTGATGGCGTTAATCTTGGTTCTAGACTAGAAAGCGTTAGTAAACAGTATGGTTGCGATATTATTATTAGCCATAACACTTTTAAACCATGCCAAGATCATATTTGGGCTAGGGAACTAGATTACATTCGTGTCAAAGGCAGAAATGAGCCAGTAGCCATATATGAATTACTAGGTTTGCGTTCCAATCCTATTGAAAGCGAAAAATTGCAAGTGATTGAGCACTATCACAAAGGACGCGAGTATTACCTCAATCGCCAGTTTTCCCTTGCTAGAGCCGAGTTTGCCAAAGTTTTGGCAGCAGATAGCCATGACAAAGCTGCTATGTTGCATCTGTTGCGTTGTCAGCATTGGTTACAATCACCCCCAACAGATTCAGATTGGGATGAAGGAGTCTGGACGTTTCAGGAAAAATAACTGGTCAAGTCGCTTCTCTACGAGACGCTGCGCGAACGCTCCAATTAAAAATTAAAAATTGATAATTAAAAATTAAAGAATTTTTTTAATTTTACATTTTTAATTTTTAATTCCCAAAGGGTGGGGGCTTGTACCCCAAATTAATTAAAAATTATTATTCTCAATTTTTAACTTTTAATTAAAAAAAGGTCAACTGCCCCACCGACTTTTAGAATGCGGATTGGTATTATTCTATAAGTTCGCCCATATTAAAATCTATTCTTATCCAACCTTTGAGTCTTCGTAAATTGTCGAGAATGAGTAAGGGAATCTGCCAGTGATGTACCATCAAAAAGGGTAAGGGATCGCTCACCTCAAAAATTGCTTCTTTCCCCCGCCTGATGTTTCTTACCCAGGTTTGCAGTTGCTTAAACGATCTAATCTCATTCAGCCGCCAAACTTCGTGGTACAGCCAATAGGTTGGCTTACTATCACTAAGAGGCTGCAAAGATTCACCCAGAGGCTCTTTACCAAGATAGGCATCCGCTACTCCTGGATGATTGTAAAACATAGTAATGGCGGAGTGAGTCCTGGGGTTACACTCAATCGCGTAAACAGTTCCGTCTTCTGCCTGGATGAAGTCAAAGGAAAGTTGCCCAGTTTTTCCCAGTTCTTTGGTAAAATGACTTGCCCATTGCATAATTTCTCGCTGATCAACGTTTTCGTAGTTGACTTGAAAGGCGGATGACTCACAGCAGCAGTACATTCTTGACTCTCCATCTCGTGCGGTAGTGTGAGTGCAATATTCTTTTCCAGGGATGAATTCCTGCATAATCCAGGGGTTCTCCTCACTGATGGGCAGACTCTTGACAAATGCTGCTGTTTCTGATGGTGTATCGCAAGGTAGCTTGGTGAGATTCAAGCGACGCACTTGATCGTAGGGGATGCTTTTAAGAATGTATTTGCGCTTCTCTTGAGAAAAGTCGAAGTTGAGAACTTGTTCGGGATCGGTAATTTTGAAGGATTTGGGGACAGATAAACCGAACGATCGCGCTGTTTCAGAAAAGGCAAACTTGTCATCCAGGAGCTTTGTGATATCAGCATCGAAGTGGAAAAACTCTACAAAGTCTGGTAAGGGTGACTTGCCTTGATCAAAGTGGATGACAGAAAAAATGGCTACCGGGATGAAAAAGTCGATCTTTTCTGTTTTAGCGATCGCGTGTAGGGTTTCAATATAGCCTTCTAAATCTTTGCTGGGATCGGGAACAGTATAAAACCCTGCAACAGAGTTGGAATATTTATTCCCACTTAACCAATATTTCTCAATGTCAATTATAATAACCCGATGTCCAGCAGCATGAAATGAACGCGCTAGCTGAAGAGTTTTAGTCATTCTAGCGCCAGCAATCAAAATATTTTTGGAATTGGGGTTGACAACAATTGACTTACTGAATGGTTGCTTAAAAAAGCTCCACAGTAACAATGTTAAAACGACAATACAGTTTAAGGGAAATGCGATCGCTAGTAATACAAGAGTGCCCAAGTTTTGGAACACTACAAAAATATGCTTTCTCATAGTTAGAATTGTGACATCAAAGATTGTATTTTTTTCTCGTCAAATATTTTTAAACAAATTGCACCTGCTTTAACGAGCTAATTTGATTAAGTCTCTATTGCTATTCAAGTTAATAACTAGGCTGACTATAACTTAGGGTTTGCAGAGGTATTGCCATATTTTATGTCTTCTCCAAACTGTATGAGTTTGCCGATGTTGAAATCAATCCTTACCCAAGTTCGTAAGGAGCGCAAACTATCGAGTAATAGCAAAGGAATGTGCCAATGATGTACCATTAAAAACGGTAGTGGGTCGTTAACTTCAAAGATTGCATCCTTTCCTCGCCAAATATTTTTAAACCACTTTTGTAACTGCTTTAACGATCTAATTTCATTAAGTCTCCAAAGTTCGTGATAAAGCCAATAAGTCGGCTTACTATCACTCAGGGGTTGCAGAGGTTCAACCGGAGGCTCTTTACTAAGATAGGCATCCGCTAAACCTGGATGGTTGTAATACATTGTGATTGCAGAGTGAGCGCGAGCGTTGCACTCGATCGCATAAATCGTCCCATCTTCCGCCTGAATGAAGTCAAAACAAAGTTGTCCAGTCAGTTGTAGTTCTTTGACAAAATGACTCACCCACTCTTTAATTTCTGGGTGTTCAAAGTTTTCGTAATTGACTTGAAAAGCAGATGATTTACAGCAGCAATGTACCGTTAATGCTCCATTTCTCACTGTATCGTGAGTACAGTATTCTGTACCGGGAATAAACTCTTGCAATATCCAAGGGTTATCTTTACTAATTGGCTTACTTTTAACATGAAGTGCCATTTTTTCGTAAGACTCCATTGGTAGCTTGGTTAAATCCAAGCGTAAAACAGAGTCATAGACAATACTTTTGAGAATATACTTGCGCTTTTCGTTGGCAAAGTCGAATTTAAGAACTTGTTCTGAATCTGTAATTAGGAAGGTTTTCGGGACAGATAACGACAGTGAGCGGGCAATTTCTGCAAAAGTAAACTTGTTATCCAGCATCTTCATGGTATCAGCATCGAAGTGGAAATTCTCGCAATAGCCTGATAACACTGGTTTGCGCTCGGAGTCAAAGTAGCTGGCAGCAAAAATACCTACCGGTACAAAAAAATCTATGTTTTCTTTTTTGGCGATCGCACGCACGGCTTGAGTATAGCCTTCTAAGTCTTCTTGCGAGTCGGGAACTGTGTAAAAGGCAGCCACAGAGTTAGAAAATCGATAACCACTGAACCAGTATTTGTCAAGATCAAATAAAATGACTCGATGCCCAGCAGCGTGAAATGCTCGTGCTAGCTGAAGGGTTTTGGTCATTCTACCACCACCGATCAAGATATTTTTAGGATTCTCGTTCAATACCACAAGATTAGCATCCGATCTGCTGAAAAAATTCCACAGCAGCGATGCAAGTACGACAGTACAGTTAAAGGGAAATGCGATCGCTAGTAATGCAAGAGTGCCCAAGTTTTGGAATATGGCAAAAATCTGCTCCCTCATAGTTGTAATTGTGACATGATGTATGCTTAATTAACTCAATAAAATTCTTCAAGAGGGGTAAATAATCACTGAGATAGGGAAATAGACTGCTAGTGGCTTCTTTCCGTATCGTCTCTATTTTTTTGCTAAATGTAGAATATTTATTCTTTATTTTTTAGATAGAGATTGCCTGGAGTACAAATAGGTATTGCATACGCACTTGAAGTCATTAGATTTTTAGGCGATCGCTCTATTTTGTAGCAAGGGTGTATATTAGAGTTCTATTACTTGTCGCTAGCGAAGACCTTGTGTTGCTCCAAGTCAGAAGAAAGCGAAAAAGGTGATTTGCCTGACATTAGGTTATGCTCAACGCTTCATTGATCGCCGTCATAAATAATTCATTTAAAGGAATTCCCGCTGCGTTCGCCGTACAGGCAATTACCGCGTTGTGGTCAAAAATACAAAATAACCCAGCTTCTAAAAACCAAGGTTGTCCCTGTGGGTCGATCCGGAAGTCAAATAAACTATAATGGCGACAGCCCAAAGCCAAATGACACTTCTTAACTTCTTCCTGAACCTTTTGGGTAATCGGGTCATTAATATCTACAATCCAACCTGGGACATAATTTTTAGCAGTTGAAGCCAAATCGCCCTCGATTGGTATTTTGAATTTGTCAGTATAACTGCGGATGGGTCTGGTTTGCGGGTCTATCTGATACTCTTCAAGGGGTAAACCGATTAGCTCCCCATCTTTGACAATAGTGCCGCATCTGACTTCTCGACCGGCTTCAATGAATGTTTCTACAATCACTTCATCTGCAAATTCAAATGCTTTCTTCAAGGCAGCGTCATACTCACTCTTTTCTTTAACTAAAGACACCCCTAAAGAGTTGTCGGCATTTGCGGGTTTGATGACTACTGGAGGTGTAATTGTCGGAACGTCTCCTTGGCGGAGCAGTTCTCCAGAAGGCACTTTCACCCCTGCTGCTGCGACAATTGCTTTGGTTCTGGCTTTGTGGGCTGTGATTGCCATGACATCCGGAGTATTGCCTATATAAGGGATCTTAAGCAAGTCGAATAGTGCCCGGTAGTCAGTCATTCCAGGGAGACAAAACATTTGTGGCAACATCAGGTCAATGTTTTGCGCTGTTATAAACTGTATGGCATCTGATAGAGACATCGGTTTAGCGACAGCAATATCTTCTGGATTGAGAGAGGAAGGAAATCGCCACTGGCCATCGAGTGTGATGTATGCAATCAGAAAGTCATAGAGCGATGGATTTGCCGTAGCGACTAGACAGCTTTGGGCGTAATTGCGTGATAACTCACAGTAAAAATGATTGTATGCAGATCCAACTAAATGAAGGATGCGAAGTACTGGCATGATTCATATTCCTAAATACCGTTGTATTTTATACAACAACTGCGATTGAAAAAAAATAGCTTCAGGGGAGATGAGGAAGCAAGCGAAAAATTATTCTTTTGAAGTCTAAGCCAAGGCTTAGACTTCTCTGCTCATTTCCTCATCTCTCGATTACACAACGCGTCTAATCAGGGTTATACCATCTCGGATGGGTAAGAGAACTTGCTCTACACGAGGATCGGCGGCGACAATACGGTTGAACTGAGCGATCGCTTCACCGTTGGCGGTGCGTTGTTCGGGTGGTAAGTAAACTTGTCCCTGCAACAAAGTGTTATCCACACAGATTAAGCCGTCGGGAGTTAGTAAGTTACTATCCAAAATGGTCTGGAAGTACTTTACATACTCTTTTTTATCCGCATCAATGAAGATCAGATCAAATACTTCTTTTCTGGCAGCCAGCTTGTAGAGCGTCTCTAGGGCTGGTGCTACTTCCACAACGATTTTGTCGCCGTGGGGAGACTCACTAAAGCAAGCTTGAGCAAATTCAGCAACATAGGGATCTACTTCGCAACCTATAAGTTGCCCATCACTTGGTAAGGCTTCTGCCATTGCTAAGGCTGAATACCCTGTGAACATTCCTACTTCTAGAATGCGCTTTGCCTTGGTCATGTGAACAAACATTTTCAATGTCTGTCCTTCAAGATGTCCTGAGAGCATCTCCTGCTCTAGTTGACGCACTGTTTCACCATCACTGAAGCGCTTGCTCCAGTCTTCAATGCTTGTTTTTTGCGCCAATGCTGTCAATGCGCTCGATTCGGGGGTGGTGTAATCATCCAAGTAGGGATCTAAACCCGCCGCTAATTGAACTCCCTGCCGCAAAGAATCCAATATCTCTACGGGAATGTTGTTCTCTTCTGCCAATTTGAGAGTTTGCTGTAGCTGCGCTACTAAGATACTGTGTGGCGTTATCGGTCTAGCTGTTTCTCGTCCTAAAACACTCGTCATATTTTCACACCCCTACTAGCTTGGCTTCTTGACTTTCAATGTATGCGTCAACACCTTTTCCGCCACGAGGATATTTAGCACAAAGACGTTTGTGTTCAGCTAAAGCAGCATCAAGTTCTTCACGAGTCAGATCATTAGCAAAGAAGCACTCACCAATCGGACAAGGCATAGCTGCACGTAGTTTGCCATCTCGTGTCAAGCTTATAGACTGGGTAGCATCCCAGAGCAAATCTCCATCTAGTAGAGGATGATCGAGTGATAAACCGATACGACTCATCAAGTCTAGGATGCGATCGCGCTCTCCTGTTGGAATATAGCCTCGTTGTGCTGCAATGGTTGCAGATAAAGCCATATCTATATTGACCGCATGACCATGATATAGAGGTATCTGAGGTGCTAATTCTAGGGTAGGACTCCAAGTGTGACCGTAAGCAATGACGCGATCGAGGTCTAGTTCATGCAAGTTAGGAGTCTCTAACTCCAACATGGTTTTGATTGCCTCGTAGTTGACTTTATGGGCAATCTCTTTAATTTCCGGTGTAGCATTCACATGTCCAAAGTGAGTGGAAAGCAGTTCTTCGCCATATTCGTATAGCAGTTCAAAGACTTCGGAGTTAGAAACTACAGCAATTTTCACCAACTCTGCCATCCCATTACGAACTTGAGACGTTGGCAAGGTTTTCAAGAATGAGAAATCCAGGATCACTTTCAAAGGTGCATGATATGCTCCCAAGCGATTTTTCAACTTGCGATGATTAACTGCTACCTTAATCGCTACACCTGCATCAATCAAACCAATCAACGTGGTAGGAATGCGGATATAGTTGCTCTTGCGACGGTAAGAAGCACAAGCAAACCCAGCCACATCAGTAACCAGACCACCACCGACGACTAAGACTGGCTCTTTACGAACTAAGCCAAAATCCGAAAAAGCGTCAACAATTTTTTCAAACGTTGCAAGGGTTTTAGCTGGCTCTGTAATCATGATCGGAAATACTGTCAGTTCAATGTCATAGTGTCTAAAATATGACCTGATCTGATTGCCATAAAGTTCATGGACGTTGGCATCAATTACAGTCAGACAGCGACCAAATTTCGCATAGCTATCTGCTATTTCTCTGTTTTGAATATCAAATGCACCATTCACATAGACAAGACTAAAATCGATTTTTTCGTAACCTTGCACGTGAAACGCAGCTTCCGTAGCTTCAAAGGATGCTTGAACTTTATTCATCTGTGTTGACCTTATTCCAATTAAAAAATTGTGAGATTTCGGTAATAATTCCGATTTACCCTAATGTATGCCAGCAAGAAACAATGCTCTTTATCGTTTGAGATTAAAGACATGATTAAATGAGCTTTTAAGAAAAAAGCTTACTTATATTTCTGACTGGCAATGTTATTAAACAACACCGTTCATTGGAGTAAATTCTGTAGGTGGGCTAGTCCCTAATTTAAGATAGCCTCTAAACTAGTCAACTAGTCCCACTAGCAAGATTTTGCCATAATACTTGCATTCTTCCTTTCGGGATTATTGACTTTACTGAGAGGAAAATTTATCTTAATTGAGATTTATTCCACTATGTTTGTTTAATTTTTAGTGGCTTTCCAACTGTACGATTCCGCAAAAATTCTAGCCTAAAAAACTGATTGTATCGTTGATCTCCAAGCTTAAATTTGAGGTTAGAACCCTGATTAATTGTTAGTTCGCTGTTTTTTAGCATTAGTATCAAACCTTATATCGCCAAACTCGCTATATTCTATTTGCTTCAGAATAACAGTGGACTTTACTTTTAGGCAGTTTATCTGAATTTTTATTAACTCCACTATGTTTGTCTCTAGCAACTTTCAAGCATTCGACTTTGCAAAAGTCCCATCTTAGTAAACTAATCATATTGTTTATCTCCAGGCTGAATCTGGGATTACAGGCATGATTAATCCTCAGCTAACTGTTTTTTAGCATTAGTCTCAAACCATAAAATGGTTAAAAACAAATATGACTCACTACACTCTATTTAGAGTGGCAGTAAAACTCTTTTTTCATTCAATCAAGTTACTGCTCAGTATTCAACACACCTACCTCGGTAACTCCTAAAAATTCAGAATTTAAAAATATCTGAGTTTTTAGTAACAAAACCTTAAGTTTATTTAAGGAACGGTTGTATTTTAAAAGTTTCTAAGTTTGCTTGAATTGCCTTTAAAGTTTAAAATTAAGCTATTTCAGCCTAATTTAGCAAATAATCTCCCATTTGGTAAATTAAAATTACAACACAAATCATAACATTAGAACAATAAAAAGCATAACATATGTAAATAGATTTAAGTCAATCCGCCATACGGAGTGTGCTGGATAACAATACTTTTTAATAAAAGTATGTCTAAAGATAGATATTTTATACAGAAGATGTAATTAACTTGTTTGAACGTGATATTATGCAAAACCCCAAAATTAATCTTGTTTAGAATCAAATCTCTACTAGACTGGCTCTTGAGCAAATAATACGATCAAAGACAACTTGGTAAGCTAATCGTCATTTAAATCGCACCATTTTCATGGTAATAAAAGCTGCAAACCCTCTCGCTTGCTTCCTGCCCCCCTGCGATCTCAATGTGCAAATTAAACGCTTAACAGCTTATTGCTCATGTCTGCGTATAAAACAGACAATGTTCAGTATTTGAAAACCAAAATGAGAAGGCCGGAGGCAGCTATGCTGGAGGCCCAGTTGGTAAACTCCATAAATAAATTTAAGGGTTTCAAAGAATTCACTTTACATATATTGAAATTCTCTCGCCGACTTACTGAAGCCACAGTGGATGCTTCAGAAGGCAGAAGGCTGTAACTAATTAAGGATTTTGGCAATCTGTCTCTGTATCAATTTAAACTTCAACCTATAATTCATCATTCCAGTTGGCGCGATCGCTTAGTTACTTTCGATATAAAAAATTAAGTATTTCTGACAGGCAAATTCTATATAAATTACTTTTAAAAAATCTTAATATTTCTCAATCTAGGTTAAAAAATCTTGGGATTAAGTTAATAATCAAGAGCGATCGCTTTGTAAAGGTTAGTTGATATTTCTTGTCAAACTGCTGGTGAAGTTACAAACTAAGAAATACAACACACGCAATTATTTTATGACTGCTATTTCTAGCCTTGAATTCAAACGACCAATTTGGCAAACCGCTATCATATTGACTTTGGGCTTTTGGCTCAGTGCTAGTTTAGTTTTAGACTGGGTAATTATGCCTAGCCTTTATCTTTCCGGCATGATGAGCCAAGCTGGTTTTACAACAGCAGGCTATACGATTTTTTGGAATTTCAATCGGATGGAATTATTATCTGCTGCTGTCGTTCTGACTGGTGCACTAGCTTTGAGCAAAACCCGATATCACTGGCGGATTGGCAGTATTGTTTTATCAGTATTGCTGCTAACAATAGCTATGCTTGACACCTATTTCTTAACTCCGCAGATGTGCGCTATAGGAGTTCAACTCAACCTATTTGAAGCTGCTACTGCTATTCCATCGACAATGAATTTACTACACGGCAGTTATTGGGTACTGGAAATAGTTAAGCTAGTGGCTGGTGGCACACTTTTAAGCTGGTGCTGGCGGGAGCAATTTTAAGTAGATGGAGAACTATAACGGTGAGAATGTCCACTTTTAAATCTCACGTCAAAGACGCAAAGAAATTCTTTGCGTCTTTTTGCTACATATTAGGTTATGGGTTAATGAATGCGATGTCTACAGTGGTTACTGAGCTTTGCCATACTCCTACGGAGAAGCTACGTGCAGCCTCTGTCTGCGACACGCTGCGCGTTTGCGTAGCATCCCGCAGGGAACGTACAGAAGTGCGGACTACGCTTAGGCGAACAATGTTGTATTTATATTTGTGATTTTTAAAACTTGAGATTTTTCGGGCAGATTGATACTATAAAATGATTCACTTCTTTATTAAGTGTAATTCAATAAATATACAAAATTATCTTTTACTGTACATTATCAGCCTTTCCGGATATTCGATCAAATAAATACTGAAAGATAATATTAATTAGTTTTCATGTTTCCTTTACTGATTTATCATGAAGTTTATATATTTCTGCTAAATTTTTTTGAAAATTATAGTAATCTGAATTTTAGTGGTTACTTACTTGTTATCTACCATCTAGCTGAAAAGAGCTATTTTGCAGGTATGTATTACCAATCAAGAATTTCGCTGTAAGTTCTTGAATTTGTCGCTCTAAATTGTGCAGGATGACTATTTAGCTCCACACAGCATTAGAACCTGTTCCAGCAATTATGAAGAGATTCCATTCTGCTGATATCGTCGCCTGTGCATCTCACCACACACCATCATGGCGGCAATTACCAGCTAACTCATCCTTGGTCGGAGGTTACCATTCTTCTTGTGCAAGTGAAAATTTTGCCCAATCCCAACTCTAAGAATTGCTCTACAATCACAAACCTAAGTAAGGCATTGAAATTTCTTATTATTTAGTGTTTGATGATACGCATTTTTTCAAAGAAGTTCCTATCCAGAATAAACTTTTTGGAAAAGTACCCGACGACTTTCATCATGGCTACAAAAAACTGACTTTTCGCGCTATGTGAAAATATCAACGTGAAACCAGACTCCTAGCCCGCAGCCCTTGTACCTTTCAAAACCAGGAGAAAGGAATGGAAGTGAGGTTTTCCAGGCAAGAATAAAAAGTCAGCTATAAAAACATAGTCTGTCAGCGCGGACTTCATGCTCAAAAGTCTTGAGGGGATAGGCGTTGCGGTCTACATCACAATAGATTTTGGTTGCTTTTGACTTTAGCATCAGGCGCAAAACAACTTTGGCAATAAAACTAAAGTATCTACAACTTTAAGCTGGTAAATACGGATAGCGATGATCCTTTTGTGACTGATGGGCGAGAGCCAATGGTCTGTGCCTGGCACTTGAGTTACTGTTAGATTAGCTAGATTAGCGAAAGATACAGAAAACCAATCTAATTTTTGAAATACTATATCCTGGCAACCAGTCAGGCAATTTTGCTATTGGGCAAGAACATGGATTGGTTTAGTTGTAATTGGTGCTTTATAGCTTAACAGAGATTGGTGAATTAAGAGTTGGGGGGTGGGAATCTCTGTACTAACTCAAATGTGACCGTTATATTTATCTGAATAGTACTTTCAACAAAGTCGTGGTGAATTTTGAAAAGATAATTCACTAATTTTACCTACAAATGTTAATTTTATTTCAGAGCCATCCCAATGAAGACACTTCCGATTAGTAGATACAGATTTTTCCAAAAGCTCCAGCCTTTATCTCTGTTGAAAAAAATCACTGGTAAGTCAGTTACGGGTTGTTTGCAGGTATTTAGTAAATCAGGCTCTTGGTCAATATATGTGGATGAGGGGAAATTAATTTATGCCTGCTACTCAGAGAAAATGTTTGAGCCGCTTTACAGAAATTTGCAACGCTTGAGTCAGCAAATTTCCACCATCCCTCACGGAATCCACGAGCAGTTGCGGGCGATATTTGAAACTGGTATTGAAAATCAGGCAATACCAAACCCAGATTATCTAGCTATTTGTTGGCTAGTCAATCAGAAATATATCAGTCCATCTCAAGCGGCAATACTGATAGAGGAATTGGCGCTAGAAATTCTGGAGTCATTTCTGAACTTAGACGAGGGGAGTTATGAATTTATTCCTGAAAGCTTTCTCGATGATATGCCAAAGTTTTGTCATCTGAATCTCCGCTTACTAGTTGAACGATGTCAAACACCCCAAAACGTTGGCGTTAGCGTCTCTGAAAAAGAAGCCTCTGTCTGCGACACACTCCGCGAACGTAGAGAAGCAGCTTATCGTCAGACATCAACAACTTCTCAATCGCACCCCTCACAATTGTTCAAAATAAATGAGCTGAAACCTAATGCCAAAACTACATCGAAGTCGTCTATAAGAAACGGCTATAAACCACCAGTTTACTCTATTAATACTAATGAACATAGGGGTCAGCGAATCACCCAATCTCCTGTTGACAAAAAAATCTACACAATCTTTTGCATTGATGATAGCCCGACGGTATTGGATACTATTAAGAGTTATCTAGATGAACAAACGTTTTCTTTTGTGGGAGTCACCGATTCTTTAAAAGCTTTAATGCAGATTGTTCATACTAAACCCGACATCATTTTATTAGATATCTCAATGCCTAATTTAGATGGATACGAACTCTGCTCTTTGCTGCGTAAACACTCAAATTTTAAAAATACACCTGTGATTATGGTGTCAGGAAAAGTAGGATTTCTAGATAGAGCGAAAGCTAAGATAGTAAGAGCATCAGGATATTTAACTAAGCCTTTTACTCAAGGAGATTTACTAAAAGTAATCTTTCAACATATTGTTTAATTTCCTAATATAAGAAATAACTCCACAAAACTCAACATATTTTTTGGAAATTTTAGGTTGAGTATTACCTAGATGGTTACAATTTTAGTTAAATAAGATTGCCTGGGTAAATCAGAATTAGTTAGTCATTGTATTATATTATTATTAATGCAACTAGTACCGCAAGGCAAAAGTCAAAAATCAAAATTATTATAGAATAAGCTGTTAACGCCTTTTCAATAGTCAGTTTATTTCTATCGTACTGTACTAGTGCAAGATAAGCTATATAAATAATATGAAAAGTCAAGCCAGATACAATTATTCTTGATGTAGTAATACCGGAAATCAGTGGATTTGAATTGTGTCGCTTCATCAAAACAAATTCAACTAATCAACAAGTGCCTCTTCTAATTTTTGGTAGCAAAAACCAGGCAATTCACCGCTTATGGACAAAAAACCAAGGTGCTGATGCCTATAGAACTAAGCCAAATACGCCTGATCTGCCACTGAGTGTTATTTAATCGCTTGAAGCATAAATTGCTCCCTATGAACTTTTTTTGGGTAGAATATACCACTTTAGTAGCTCTGAGGAAGTGGTATCTCCCCTAATATTTCCAAAAGCGATCGCTCCATAACTTCACTGACAAATTTATTACCTTGTAAGTTGAGGTGAATGTTGTCGTGATACAAGGCTTGTGGGTTGGTAGTTGAATTGAATATCGGTAAAAAGTCTATATAGTTAATTTGTTGTGCTTTAGTAAAATCGTTCAAGCGCTGGCGTGCTCTAATTTCGTAATCGCGGGGGCCTGGTTCACCAACTTCTCGCAGTAAGGGAGTCATGACTAGTAGAAATTGGCTATTGGTTTGGCGAGTCAAGGCTTGGATTTTGCCGATCGCCTCCAGATTAATCCCTACGCGATCGCCTGCTTCATTTTGCACTGCTTCCATTTCGGGAATTGGCTGTTGCTTGGCGATATAACGTTGCCACACTTCCACCAATGCTAGGGGAGGTTTACTATCGGGATAGTTGCGATCGCGTCCTACCGGTAAAGAAGTGGGAGGAGTCGCAAACAAATCATCCGTATTAATTAATAACACTACTGCTTGCGAGTTGAAATTGCTAAACTTCTGTAAATAAGCTAACTCGTTTCTTGGTCCCCAAGAGTTAGCTGAAGCATTTAGCACTTCTACTTCCTGATAATTGCTATTAGTGGATGATGCCAGAGAACGCATCATCATGCTGGATATTGTATTAGTCTGATCTGTCCACCAGCCACCATTAGCAATAGAATCCCCTAATAGTAAAATTCGCAGTCCAGAAGGTGCAGGTGTCTTTTTAATCGGACTACCTCGCATAGAATACTCATTAATTTCAATGCGATTACCAAAACGACGGGTACGCTGACTAGGAGCCAATAAATAACCAATCTGCTCATCGCCAATGTAAATCAAAGGATTACCAAAGCCAAAGAGCGATCGCAATCCGATCTCGATTACCACAAACAATCCCACAACCACCGCCAAAATTACGATTACCGTCACTTTCACCTACTCACACCCTCTAATACTGAGTTACTTTTCAACGATAGTAACTGACGCATTGGGCATTGGAAAGAGGCACAGAGGCGCGGCACATAAGGTAAAAATTTTCTCCCCAGCTAAGAGAACTCCAAAAAATAAATTATTCAATTTCTGAACTTCAATAAGCCGTTGTGCTTACAAGTTGCACCCTTTTTATTGTCAATAAAAGCTGGAAACCCTCTCCCTTGCACCCTGCTCTTAAAATTTTTTTATTTGGAAGTCCCTAACAGATCCTCTGCTTCTTCTCCACTGCCCAGGCATCTGAATAAGCGGATTAATATGTATTGGAACGTGTTTAATAAGCTTTAAAACAGCAATTATAATGCTATTAACTGTCTATTTAATGATTTAACAAAATTTTGATATACTTTGCTAATCCTGTCTAAGACTATAGCAGCCTTTTCTAGTGATATAATTTTTTATTATAATATTACTAAAATTACAATTGTCATCATTTTATCAATTAAATAATTGGGCAAAAAAAAATCGTAAAAAATTTTTAGGGAGTAGGGTAGGATGATCAAAATAGTCACACGCAAATATTTAGGCAAACAAAATGTCTATGATATTGGGGTTGAGCATAACCATAATTTTGCGACCAAAAATGGCTTAATAGCTTCTAATTGTTTCAATAAATCCCATTCGACTGCCTATGGTTATGTAACTTATCAAACAGCATATTTAAAAGCTAATTATCCATTGGAATATATGGCGGCACTGTTAACTGCTAACAGTGGCGATACCGATAAAGTACAGAGATATATTACTAACTGTACAAATATGGGTATTTCCATAGATCCGCCAGATATTAACCGTTCTGGTGTTGATTTTACGCCAACAGCAGGAAAGATTCTGTTTGGATTTTCGGCGGTGCGTAACGTGGGACAGAATGCGATCGCTTGTATTTTGGAGGCCAGGAATGAGACAGGAGAGTTTAAATCCCTGGCTGACTTTTGCGATCGCGTGGATTTACGTGCTGTTAACCGCCGGACTCTGGAATCGCTAATCTACTGTGGAGCATTTGACAAAATTGAACCCAACCGTCAACAGTTAATTAACGACTTAGAACTAGTGTATGATTGGGCGCAATCTCGCGCTAAAGACAGAGCCAGCGGTCAAGGGAATCTCTTAGATTTATTAGGCGACGGATTTTCTTCTAATCCCAATAAAAGAGCAAATAATGCCTTTGAAACTGCTCCCAAATCTAAACCTGTAATGGATTTGCCGCCACAGAAAAAGTTGCAGATGGAGAAGGAATTATTAGGCTTTTATGTATCAGATCATCCCCTGAAATCCTTACGGCAAATAGCACCACTTTTGACTCCTATTAACCTTTCGCAACTGGGAGAGCAAAAAGAAGAAACAAGGCTTTGTGCAGTTGTCATGTTAAATAACGTCAAAAAAGTGGTTACTAAAAAAGGTGATCAAATGGCAATTTTGCAAATAGAAGACCTCACTACACAATCGGAAGCTGTAGTCTTTCCCAAAACCTATGAACGCATCAGTTCTTTACTCCAAGTTGATACTAGATTAATTATTTGGGGAAAAGTAGATCGACGCGACGAGCAAACTCAATTTATTCTTGAAGATGCAGAACCAGTGGAAACAGTACAAATGGTAATGGTGGAATTAAATCCCCAGCAAGCAGGTAACATCGAAGAATTACATCGCTTGAAAACAATTTTGCAAGAACAGTCAGGAGACAAAGAGAAGGCAAAAATGCCAGTGATCGGAATTATACAAACTGAAAATTCTCGAAAACTTGTTCGCTTGGGTTGGCAATTTTGCGTACAAGACTCTAGAATAACCGTTCAAGCTTTGCAAAATGCCAGTTTTCCTGCTCATATCAAATCGCTGACTAGTAGCTAAAGTCAGAAATGAAAAGTTTACTAATACTGAAAAGCAGCTTAAAAATCAGTTGTGCTGAATTGTCAACAGTAAATTGGACTAGATACTTAGAGCTTTAATAGTTTTTTTAGTTACTTGTGCGGATGATGATTTCCTTGAGGGAGTGGTATCTTTTTATGCTAAGACCCTTAAGGCTGCGACCGGGGGAAGGAGTTAAAACTTGATGATCGTGAACGAGCTACATAAATTTGTTTCATACTGTAAAATCATTCAACCCCAAACTCAGGAGGACATTCAAAAATTTTTTGAAGGAGTTATCTTATTTCCTTATGATAAGGAACTTCTATTGCAAGCTTATTTATTTCTGAATATTAAAGACTTGTTTCCCTCGTGCGCTGAATTACTGTTATTTGAAAAATCCCCAATTTCAGATTATACAGATTTAGGAAAGTGTGATTTTGTTTACCGGACTTTTAAAGGTAGCCTGTTTTTAATTGAAACTAAGTTTATTGATACAGAAGCAACAGGAGCTACAGAAAGAAAAAGAAGAAATAAACACCGAAACAAGGTATTTGAGCAAGTTATTACTTTGAAAGGTCGTTTTAGTGAATATTGGAATATGAGGTTAGATCAATTAGAATGCGGGGTTTTCACAACAGATGCAGAAGTTGCTTGGCGAGGAAATGGTGTGAACGTTACATCTAAATCGATATCTATCGATCATTTGGAAAAATGGCGAAGAAGCTATCACAGTAGTGAAAAGTTTTTATCTCATCAAGATAGTTCAAAGCTTCAGAGGAAGGTTAATTTGAAAGGTTAAGCTAATACCAAAGATATGATTTTCACGGTGGTTTACCCCTGTAACTTTGTGCGATTTTGTACAATTTGTGGAGTGATGCCTGCGGCGAGCTATGACGCTCGTGACGCTCTATGACTCGCTAACGCTTCTCTATGAGACGCACTCGCGTTCGCTATCGGCATCGCAAGTCCGAGTTTAAAGCTGCCTATTTCATGAAATCGAACAGTATCTACATGATAAAAATGCTTAAAAATATCTTGCAAATCAGTGGCAAGAATGCCAATGTCTTTGCCTTTCTTTAACCTAAATGACGGCTCATTGGTGATGGACAAATGTCCCTTGCTGACTCGTCTGAGCCATTATTTTTATGAAGTAATACTGAAATCAGAAAGCTCAGGAATTAGTATTTTCGTCAGGAGCTTCAAACTTGTAACCATAGCCCCTGACAGTTTTAATAAACTCTGGTATGCTAGCATCGACTTCCATCTTCTTGCGAAGTTGACCTATATGCACATCAACCACTCGGCCATCTCCCACGTAGTCGCAACCCCAGATTTTTTGGATTAGCTGCGGACGACTCCAAGCCTGATTAGGATGACTTGCCAAAAAATGTAAGATATTAAATTCTAGCGCTGTTAAAGCAAGAGGTTTATCGTTAAGTGTTACCTCCCGACCCTCTGGGTTAATTACTAGCTGCTTAAAAATGATCCGTTGTGTTGGGGAGGGATTGATGTAGCGTATGCGTCTCAAAAGAGCTTCTACTCTAACTTCAACTTCTGCAAGACTAAAGGGCTTAGTCATGAAATCATCAGCACCTGCGCTTAAGATTTTTATTTTATCAGCCTCGTCAGTCCTACTAGTCAGTATCAGCACTAAAACATTAGTACGGCTCTGCATTTCTTGGCAGAGGCTATAACCATTAAGATCCGGCAAATTCCAATCCAGAATCACTAAAGCTGGGTTGAATTGCTCAAACAACGATAAGGCAGTCTTACCATCTGCTGCGGATTCTATTTGATATTTCCGACTTAAAAAACGATAGACGAGATTTCGGACGCTGAAGTCGTCATCGACGATCAGAATTTTGGGAGTAGTAGCGGAAACCATAACCATAATGCTGCCTATTGTAGATTGGGCGATTTGTTGCGCCAGTTTTGCTTTACCTATTTCTGTCGAGAGTGTATTCACGCGCGTCCGTACTGAGTACGATCGCTATTGTAGTACTTGTGTACAATTTATCTTCCATGAAGTTTATCAAAACTTAAGCCATTGTAATGCTAATAAATTGTATAAGTCTTGTAGAATTTTGAATTTATCTGGTACAATGTGCTAACTTTTATACTGAAAAAAAGTATAATTAAAGACCATTTTTATAACCACAAATAGTCGAGAGAAACATCAGAAGCCACGGCATTTGCTACAACTTTATAAAAGCAAGTCAGCTTCTGACTAATTAGATATCCACAAAAGCTCACAAACCAAGCATAAGCTAATTTAGATTCTCAACCCTACCTGCCCAACTGTAGTTTTAACTAATAGATATCTGTTCCTGAAAAGGGCTATGAAAATTTACCTGGGGTGCATTTACACGTAGCTACACTCTTAAGCATATAGTATACTACAAGTCTCAGCCTAAGACTATAACAAGCCAAGAACTGAGAGAATCGCTAGAAGGTATTAAGAGTAGCAAAAACAGCTTTAATAGATAAAACTTGGAGTCAGTATAAATTAGCAACAGCTTATCAACCACTTTCCAAATTATTTGTAGGTGAACCGATTTCGCGCTCTTGTTTTGGGCAAACTTGCTAATAGCTAGGGTTATGTTGGCGAAAAGGTTGTTGATTTACCGGCATTGAAGCTAACTATTAAAGTGTTATTGTTAGTGATTGCAGAGATTGAAAAGGTATGTAATTCCTGTACTAATGGCTGATTATTTTAATCTTATTTATAATATGTTTGAGTAATAAAATATTACAAATATCAGCTTAAAACATATTTAATTTAAACTAATAGAAAACTAGTTTTATTAGTCTAATCTGGCAGAAATTGCAATGCATTAAACGGTAGAAAAACTTTTAATTAGCTATCTATCTTAGGAGAGATCCTGAGCAAATTCAGCCCAGAGAAAGAGCAATTAAATACATATAGTCCGTTAAATTGCTATCAATATCGTCAGTCAGGAATAATTATGGTTAATAATTTAGTAGGCGGCATTATTCCCCCACAGCCACCAGTAGAAGCACAGTCTGATGTTCATACATTGAAATCTCGCCTAGAATGGGGCGAACCAGCTTTTACAATCCTAGATGTGCGCGATCGCAACACCTTCAACGAAGGTCATATTCTGGGAGCGATGCCGATGCCAGTAGATGAATTGGTAGAGCGTGCAGTACCTTCTTTGGATAAAGGCCGCGATATTTACGTTTACGGTGCTAATGAAGAAGAATCTGCCCAAGCCGCACAGCAACTGCGCTCTAATGGATTTGAGCATGTCTCCCAACTCAAAGGTGGTCTTGCTGCATGGAAGGCTATTGGTGGCCCGACAGAAGGCATTATTGAATCAAAAACTCCCCCAGGTGCAGATGACTACAATGTTGTAGATCGGCTAAAAAATCACCAAGAAAATCAGCCAAAGGGAGGCCCTAGCGCAACAGAAGCCATTAAAAAAGGAGCTAGTGACCTCAAGGATAATATTCAAGAGGGAGCCAGTAATCTGAAGGAAGGCATTCAAGAGGGAGTCAATAATGTCAAAGAAGGCATTAGTGAATCTAACGCTCCTAAAGGCACTGATGATTCCAATATTGGTTCTTAGGCAAAAAATAACTTAGAAAATTAGCAATAGACCTCTTGCATAATCAAGAATAAAAACCCCACTCTACCTTTGACTTACATTAAAGTCTCCCCTCTCTGCTTGTGGGAGAAGGTTAGAGGTAGGGTGTTAAAAAATTTGCCAAGAGGTCTAATCTTGATTTTTCATGAGCAGAGATGTCACAAGTCAGAACTAAAAGACAGAAGATTTTCTCTTGTAATGCTTCTTATATTCCAAAGCAAAAGATTTGTTTGATCAGTGTTCAAACAAATCTTTAAATTGCAACAAATCCAGGGAAACTATGGTTGGCAGAAATTCAAAACATTCTTGAGCAATTTCCCAACGTTCTTCTCGTTTGAGCATTTTTGTTAGCTTTTGTTGCACACTAAGTAAGTAGCGCACATCATTAGCAGCATAACTCAGTTGAGCTTCAGATAAACTAGCGGCGTTACCCCAATCAGAACTTTGAGAGCTTTTATCCAGTTCTACTTGTTCTAACTCTTGCACCACATCTTTAAGTCCGTGGCGATTTGTGTAGGTACGGGCTAATTTACTAGCAATTTTAGTACAAAAAATAGGTTTAACCTGAATCCCCAGATTGGCTCGCAAAGTGGCAAGGTCAAAACGAGCAAAGTGAAACACTTTTACGACATTCGCTGCTTCTAAGAGCTTTTTCAAGTTTGGGGCATCAGCTTGCCCTTTGGCTATGCGGATTGCAGCCACTTTCCCGAATTCGTTGCACAGCTGGACAAGACACAAGCGATCGCGTTGTGGCAATAATCCCATCGTTTCTGTATCAACTGCGATCGCTGTAGATTCTAAATACTGTCCAAGGGCTGCGTCACTGAGGTCGCGATCGCTCACCTGAAAATCTTGTAATGTCATGAATTGTTCAAAAATAATTGTAGTGTCCAACAGATAAAAGTCTTAGACACTACATTATTATTGTGCAAAACAATCAGAAATTAAATCTACCTAGCGCGAAAGAAAAGCTGTGTAAGGTAAACTTCACCTTGATTATTAGTAGCAACGCCAATTCCAGTGAGGTTGTAATTTCCTTTAAGGTTCTTTAGATGTCCGGGACTTTTGATCCAACCAGTAACAGCTTCGTCCACAGGATTACTATATCCCCGATTGAAAGCAACATTTTCCGCCGCACTGTTGTAGCGAAGAGGGATAGCTTTAACTCGCCGTTCAAATCCCTGATGGCTAAATGGGGTTTTACCTTTAGCCATATTTTGACTATGAATTCTTGCCTGTCGAGTAATATTTGCATTTAGGGTCAACTTTGGCAGTCCTTTAGAAGCCCGATATCGATTAATTTCTTCAAAAACGGATTTTTCTAATTCCGTAGTTTTAAAAGTAGGAGTCGATATTGCAACCTGACTGGAAAAAAGCGACAATAGCTTATTACGGGTGGATGTATTCGCAGAAGAATGATTTGGTACCGGAACAGTCGTTAATCCACTAGCAAGGACAAGCGCACTTAAAGCGATGCCAAAAGCAGTTTGTCGGAACATGGAGAATTGCGTAATTGTGTAGAGATATAAGACTTATACTCTACCCTATTGTTCCGACGATATATACTACGATACTATTAAGGATTGATGAATTTTTGTAATTTGGCAACATCCTTGTATAAGAAGTACAAAAATCATTTCCAATTGTCAATACTTCAATAGGTCAGCTTCATGAAATCACAGTTATTTTTACTGATAATTTAGAATTTTCATGAATTAATAAAAAATAATGTACTATTCAGCAGATAAATGTCATTGAAACTACATTAATGCGATTTGATTTTTGAAAAAATCTAAATATACGTAGGGTATATTATCGCGTAACGTAACGCATCCTACGTATATTTCAAAAATCAAATATAAGTCTATACATTGTTCAACATATAGCAAAAGCTTTGCCAACAGACTGAAGCCTGGGAAATTTGAGAAAAAGCCTAAATACCACATCTATCAGCGAAGGAAAATTTGTGTGAAGTAGATTTCACCTCTACTGTTGCTAGCGACACCAATCCCCGTCTTTTCAAAATTACCTTTGATATTGGCTAGATGCCCTGGACTTTTGAGCCAGCCTTGCAAAGCTATTGTGGCAGGGTTATTATATCCCTGATTGTAAGCAACATTTTCACCAGCTGTTCTGTAGGCAATACCGATTGCCTTAACACGTTGTGAAAATCCCGTATGTCCAAAAGGAACTTTAGCTTTAGCCATGTTCTGACTGTGAATCCTAGCCCGATTATCGCTGGCAGAATTACGAGTTAGTTTTGGTAGCTTTTGAGAAGCTCTGTAGTTATTAATTTGGTTGAAAATCGACTTCTCTAAAGCAGCAGCCTCAATGTTAGATGCTGCAATATAAACAGTATCACTTAATATATGTGAAGACTGCGGTGTAAAAGTGAGATTTGTTACAGGAGTAGCGATCGCTCCACTACTGAGAATAATAGTGCCTAAAGAAAGGCTGTAGATTGTTGTTTTAATCATTTGCTGAAACTAACTAAAACTCTAGCTCCAGACAGTCTAATCAAGCTAATATCAATCTTACAACTTGATTATAAGTCGATATACCTCTGTTTATGGGGTTTTATCTTTAAAAACTGTTAGTTAACGTTTAAACTCACAGTTTTACGAAAAATTTTTGTATTTATCGAAAGTTGCCATCTACCATTAGTAGGGTTTTTTGTATATAACCCACTTCTCATAGTTTTCGGATGGTGCGTTAGCCAGAGGCATAACGCAACGCTTACGGGAACCTCCGCAACGCACTGGCTCCCCTACGCATATTTCAAAAATCAAATGTGAGTCCTATACATTGTTCAACATATAGCAAAAGCTTTGCCAACAGACTGAAGCCTGGGAAACTTGAGAAAAAAACCTAAATACCACATCTATCAGCGAAGGAAAATTTGTGTGAAGTAGATTTCGCCTTTACTATTGCTAGCGACACCAATCCCCGTCTTTTGAAAGTTACCTTTGATATTGGCTAGATGCCCTGGACTTTTGAGCCAACCTTGAACAGCTTGCGTAGCAGGATCACTATATCCCTGGTTGTAAGCGACGTTTTCAGCAGCTGAACTGTAAGAAATGCCGATTGCTTGGACACGTTGTGAAAATCCCGTATGTCCAAAGGAAACTTTACCATTAGCCATGTTCTGACTGTGAATCCTGGCTTGATTATCGATGGCAGAATTCCGAGTCAGCGCTGGTAGCCCTTGGGAAACTCTATAGTTATTAATTTGGCTGAAAACCGACTGTTCTAGACCAGCATTGTTGCTAGACGCTGCTACTTGAATAGTATTATTCGATACGGGTTCAGGATTAGGCATACAAGTTGAACTTGTTACAGGAGTAGCGATCGCGGCACTACTGATAAGAATAGTGCCTAAAGTAACGATGTATATTGTTGGCTTCATCATCTATTTAAGTAAACTTTTAGACAATGTAACCAACTAATATCAGTGTGACAAACTGCTTATAAGTCCATATACCTCTATTTATGCCGTTCTCAGTTCAAAAACTAACAACCAACGTTTAAATGCACGATTTTACAAGGAAATTGTGCTGTTTAGTAAAAAATTGTCTTTTACTATTAGTATGGTTTGTTATATAACCTAGATTCGTACTTAAGTATTTACATAGTGTAATTACTATATTGTTTTATATTTCTAGTTCTAAATTATGCTTTTTCAACTTCAAAATTAAGCTATATTACTGGTATTAAGTATATTTTATAGCTTTGTTTGTGTTTATAAAACCAGTAAAAACCGTTTATAAAAGCTGAGAGCGCAGAATGTAGGATATAAATTGCACGGATTTATTCAGCTAAATATATACGTGATTTCAACTAGCCTTGGTTAAAGGTTTCTAACTCTTCTTGCGCCACGCGCAACACCCGTGCAAGATATTTCGCACGCTACTGCTTCCGCTCCTTAATTTGCCTTGTTAAACCTGCGGCTTGATTCAATTCAATTAAGGAGCGTTTCGCTTTTAACCCTCGATTCAAGTCGGCAGTGCGTTGGGCGGCTCTGCCGACTTGAAGCAACTGCCATCTCACCGCCACACTGTTCCGGTGTGGCGGGAGCATTCTCTCAGAATTTAGGTAAACAGGTCATTTACCCTTAGCTAATGTGCATTCTCAAACTTTGCACGAAATTTTGGCGTGCCAACTCGTTGTGAGTGGGTTGCGGTAGCATAGGGTGCTGGAGTTGCTAATCGATTATTGCTTTTTCCCAAAAATTGATGTATGTTTACACGTCATTTAAGAACTTGGCTACTGTTTGTACATCCTTATCGCCGCGTCCAGAGCAGTTAATTACAATCCGGGGACTGTCGGTTAGTTGGGGGCATAGGGTTTCGAGGTAGGCGATCGCATGGGCTGTTTCCAATGCTGGGATAATCCCTTCCAATTTCGACAATCGCTGGAATGCCTCCAAAGCCTCTGCATCGGTAACACTATAGTATTCGGCGCGGCCAATATCCTTCAAATAGCTATGTTCTGGTCCCACACCAGGATAATCTAAACCTGCACTAATTGAGTGTGCCTCAATGATTTGCCCATCTTCATCTTGCAGAAGATAGCTCATGGCTCCGTGCAATACACCAACTCTTCCTTTTGTCAAGGTCGCTGCGTGTTTTTCAGTATTAACACCTTCTCCTGCTGCCTCAATCCCAATGAACCGGATAGAAGACTCATTCATAAACTCATAGAAGAGTCCCATAGCATTGGAACCACCACCGACACAAGCCAAGAGAATATCAGGCAATACACCCCACTTTTCTATTGCTTGGGCGCGAGTTTCTTGGCCGATTACTGCATGGAAATCACGTACCATCATCGGGTAAGGATGGGGGCCTGCTACCGAACCCAAGATGTAGTGAGTTGTTTCCACATTCGTTACCCAATCACGGATTGCTTCAGAGGTGGCATCTTTCAGGGTTCCAGTTCCCGCTTCTACCGGACGCACTTCTGCCCCCATCAACCGCATTCTGAACACATTTAAAGCTTGACGTTCCATGTCATGAACGCCCATGTAAATTACGCATTCCAGGCCAAAACGAGCGCAAACTGTAGCTGTGGCAACTCCGTGTTGTCCAGCACCCGTTTCGGCAATAATCCGTTGCTTACCCATGCGCTTTGCCAACAATACCTGACCAAGGGCATTGTTAATTTTATGAGCGCCAGTATGATTTAAATCCTCGCGCTTTAAGTAAATTTGTGGTCCCGTGCGATCGGGTCGGGCATAATGAGCAGTCAGGCGTTCAGCGAAATACAAGGGTGTGGCACGTCCTACATAGTCCCGTAACAACTGCTGTAGTTCTGCTTGAAAACCAGGGTCATTGCGGTATTGCTGATAAGCTGTTTCTAGCTCAGTAAGAGCAGGCATCAGCGTTTCAGGTACATACTTACCGCCGAAGCGTCCAAAGCGACCTAGCGTATCGGGAACTTGAGCAGTTGAATTTGGAGATAGGGGAGTAGTAGTCACAAGCTAATTTTGATGAGGGGAATGACTTAATTATTATAGAAAGTATGGGGCATATCTGGGGTATATCTAGGGACTGGAGACTAGGAAAGAGTTTTCTCAATCCTCAATCTCTCGCAATGGATTTGTGATGTTAGCCTAGAATTTGATATCGCAGCAGAATGGTTGCATAGAAGTTTCCACTGCCTTTGAAATTTTTCTTAATAAAGATTTTATGTCTTCTTCCAATTCTAAATCTTCTGACAAAAGCTTTGTCTACCGCGAATTTGGCAACGACAACTCTGCCGCCACAGAAAGACCAATTCCAGAACTCCCTGCACAACAACAAAATCTTAAAGTACAAGCTTCCCGCAAAGGACGCAAAGGGAAAACCGTCACAGTGATTAGTGGTTTTCAAGCCAAACCAGAAACCTTGGCAGATTTGGTGAAGCAGTTAAAAACCCAGTGCGGCACAGGTGGAACAGTTAAAGATAACGAAATTGAAATTCAGGGTGAACACAAGCAGAAAATTGTCGAGATTTTAACCAAACTAGGTTACAAAGCTAAAATTAGTGGTGGCTAATCTTGAGTGCGGTTTACCGCATCTTAACCGTGATCTAGATTAAGAGAGGGAATGTTATCTTTGAAAGGTACAAATATGCTTGAGGATTGGTAAATCACTTTGCCAACAAGCTATTTTTTGTGAGATGAATAGGAGGTTTAAATGGATTTAGTTCGAATTTTGTGTGCCATTTTCGTACCACCTCTGGGAGTTTTTTTACAAGTAGGTTTTGGTATAGATTTTTGGATTAATATAGTTTTGACACTTTTTGGTTACATTCCTGGGATTATTCATGCAGTATGGATAATTGCTAAGAAATAATTCTTTGTAGGGTTAGGTTTGAGGCTCTGCATACAGTGATAAAGTGAGTCAGAGCCTCAATTCTATGCAGAGTATGAAAACGAGAAAAATAAATTACCTGCAAGGTGACTACTTTAGGTAAAGCTTTGAAATCTAAAAATATGGGCTTTCGTGTGTCAATAAATACGGAATTAGCTCTCATTTTTTAACATAGCATAGAGTCTAAACTCTAGAAGCAAGGGGCAAATGTGCAATTGCCATTGCACAGTTGAGACGTTCAAATCTTTGATTAACCCAGTGCTAATATCTAGCACCCAGCCATGAACCATAGGCGCTTTTCGCTCATAGAGTACCTGACGCATGATGGAAGTTTGGTAAAGATTTTTTACTTGCGCTACAACGTTTATTTCTGCCAAACGATTCAGACGTTCTTCTCTTGTTGGCAAGGCATCGATTTCTTCTTGTTTCTGTAAATACAGTTCCCGAATCGGATTTACCCAGTTATCAAGAATTCCGATGGTTCTTCCTTCTAAAGCCGCCTTAATTCCTCCGCAATCGTAGTGACCACAAACGATAATATGTTCCACTTTAAGATGTAAAATTGCGTATTCTAAAACCGCTAAAAAGTTTATATCCGTTAGAGAAATCTGATTGGCAATATTACGATGTACAAATAACTCTCCTGGTTCTGTACGGGTAAACCTTGTTAATGCCAGACGACTATCAGAACACCCAATGTATAGAAAAGGTGGTGTTTGTCCGGTAGATAATTCTTGAAAGTAAGTTGGATCTATTGTTAGTTTCTCGGCAACCCAAGCTTGATTATTTCTGAGGAGTTCGTCAATGCTGTTGTATTTCATCTTTCGTCAAATTCGAGAGATAATCTCATCAATATTTTAGCTTATCTACAGTTTCCTATAAATCAATATGAACTTTTTCTGAGCTAAAATTTTTATAAAGATGACAATTTTTTCTACAGAATTAATAAAACTATTGTATAAATTGGAAATAAGGAAGTTAGGATTTAGAGAAAAAATAACTATGTATAACTTTATAAAAGTATCTAAATAACGTAAATTTTTTATCAAATAAAATCTAAGCGATTCAGACTGACTAACGATTTCAAATCCTCATCTAGCATTTATAGATATTTTGCAAAGCAGAGAAATTACTGTAATCAGAATCATTTTAAATCACAACCCAAACTTTACATTTGAGTCAAGCAAGTGCAGCGGAAGTTATAAATACTAAACTCTTCAATACACAGAGGTACTTTCTGACGGTGGTAACCTAACTTAACAAAGATGCCAAATTTGAGGTTGAAAAGTGAAGTTATCAGCTTCAATCGGGGGTAACAACTTTATTATCCTGATGATGGTTGATTGACCAACGGTGATCAACAGTCATAGATGAAAACTCGCAAATTTCTTCTAGCCGTTTTT
The DNA here is from genome assembly GCA_019359245.1 of Nostoc desertorum CM1-VF14. Classification (GTDB taxonomy): domain Bacteria; phylum Cyanobacteriota; class Cyanobacteriia; order Cyanobacteriales; family Nostocaceae; genus Nostoc; species Nostoc desertorum. The sequence continues at coordinate 135,157 of JAHHHR010000006.1, forward strand.
GCTGCACGGCAGCTTTACGTAAAGTAATAATTAGTTGGTTTACCTGATGCCGTAAATCTGGATTATCATTTACGGCTAACATGGTTTGTCTTTCTAAAAGTTGAAGTATAAGTTCGTAGTGAATAGGAGAAGGTAAAGGAATTTGCTCCATGAAGTTAATTTTTGATTTCATATTTGAGATTTTGTACTAATCAAAGTTTGTCTCTTATCAATAAATTGTTACATAAGAAATAACTAGTTGCTTATGGCATTTATTTGATTAGCAATAAAGATTTGGCAAAGATATGATGATATTTGATGGCAATATGCTGCGTGTCTACGCATAGTGTGCCGAATTGCCCAACGATTATATGCAGTTAGTTGCCCTGTGCTAAGGGGCATAGGGGAGGTGTTTATTTCAAAAATTCCTTGGTAATATATGGGCGATCGCAGCTCCGGGATCTGGTTGTTTTACCAAAGATTCCCCAATGAGTACAGCCGATGCACCTGCTGTAAGCATCAAACTCAAATCATCTGGGTTATGTAGTCCTGACTCGCTGACAACAAGGATGTTTTTCTCTTGCAATTGGCTACCCCTTGCAGCTAAAAGTTGGCAAGTAGTTTGCAGGTCAACAGAGAAATCTTCCAAATTGCGATTATTGATTCCGACTAAGGAAACCCCATCTAAAGCTAATACACGGTCTAGTTCTTCCAAGCTATGGACTTCAATCAAGGCTGCCATTTTCAGGTTGTTAGCGATTTTAAGGAAGTATTTCAAATCTTGATCGCTCAGGATAGCCGCAATCAACAAAATAGCATCTGCACCCTGAAACCGCGCCAAGTATATCTGATAAGCATAAATGATAAACTCTTTGCACAGTAGAGGCAAATCTACAGCAGCCCGAACCTTGGCTAAGTTCTCAAAACTACCTTGAAAGAACTTGACATCTGTCAGCACAGATAGACAACTAGCACCACCTTGCTGATAAGAAAGGGCGATCGCTACTGGATCAAAATCTTCTCGTAAAACACCTTTGCTAGGTGAAGCTTTTTTAACTTCGGCAATTAATGCTGGTTTAGTCTTACCTTGGCGCAAAGCGGCAACAAAATCACGGGTTGGCGGTGCAGTCAGTACCTGCTTCCGTAATTCTTGCAAAGGAAGTTTTTCCCGCATTTGGTCATATTCTACTTCTTTCTGCCAGACAATTTCCTCCAAGATGTGGTTTGGCGCTGCATCAGGCACGATAGCTTGATAACGCAATATCGATACATCAATAGCTGGGTTAGGTGAACGACGGCGGATTTGCATGATAGTACTGAGTTAGGAGTTCGGAGTTGGGAGTTAGGAGTTAGGAGTTAGGAGTTAGGAGTTAGGAGTTATTAATTCCTCACTCCTAACTTTTCACTTCTAACTTTTAGATGGCTCGTTTATAAGCTTCGTCCAGCACTTCCGAAAGTGTCGGGTGCGCGTGAACTAGATGTGCGAGACTTTGGACAGATTGACGGTTTGCGATCGCAGCTGACGCTTCGTGAATTAAGTCTGAGGCGTGCAGTCCGAAAATGTGAACACCTAAGACTTCTCCGGTGTCTTTGCGATATATCACCTTCGCAATACCATCGGCTTCATTTTCTGCTAAAGCTTTGGAATTTCCTTTGAAGTAACTTCGACTGGTGCCGATTTCAAAGCCTTCGGTTTGTCCCAACTCCTTAGCTGCGGTTTCTGTTAAACCCACATAGCTGACTTCTGGGTGGGTAAACGCCGCCGCCGGGATGCTGCGATAGTCTACTATTCTTTCCCTCCCAACTATATTTTCTACCGCGATGATGCCTTGGGCAGAAGCCGCATGTGCCAACATCATCTTTCCATTAGCATCGCCAATTGCCCACACATTTGGTACTACTTCACCAGCTGATAGTACTGCCATGCGATCGTCAACTGGGATAAAATTCCGCCGATCCAGTTCTATACCCACAGACTCCAAACCAAGATTTTTGGTCGCTGGGATGCGTCCTGTAGCGACCAAACAAGCATCTACTTCGATGACATCTACATCTTCTTTGGTTTTGAAATCTGCTAATTCAATCACCACTGGTGAACCGGGGATGACTTTTTTAGCGTATATTCCTACTTTCGTTTCAATATCGCGGGGAGTAATCAGTACCCGTTCGGCAAGTTTAGCAATGTCTCGGTCAAATCCTGGCATTAACTGATCTAGGGCTTCAATCAAGGTGATTTCACAACCCAAAGCTGAGTAAACATCAGAAAATTCTAAGCCGATGTAACCACTGCCAATAATCGCCACCCAGTCTGGTAACGACTCCAACTTAACGCCTTGGTCACTGGTAAAGACAGTTTTGCCGTCTACTTCAATCCCTGGAGGCACAAAAGGAATTGAACCAGGAGAAAGGATAATGTCTTTGGCTGTGATGGTTTTTTCGCCACCGTCTCCGGTAACAGAGACTTTTTGCGCTCCAGCGATTTTTCCCCAACCGTTGATAATATCGACTTTTAGACGTTTGAGGCTGTTGGTTAAGTCCCCTTGAATTTTCGAGACGAGATTATTAGCATGATTAGCGATCGCTTGGCGATCGAATTCCACGTTACCAATTTGAATTCCCAGCGATTTGAGGTGATGGGCATCGCGTAATTCCCGCACACGCCCAGATGCCGCCAGCAGCGCTTTAGAAGGAATACAACCCCGATTAACACAGGTTCCTCCCATATCAGCAGCTTCAATAATCGCTGTTTTTAAACCACAACTTACGGCGTGTAAGGCTGCGCCATGTCCGCCTACACCAGCGCCGATAATGACTAAATCGTAATCAAATCCTTGACTCACGTTAGGTTCCCCGTCTGCTTCGCCTATTTATTCTCAACTTGACCGACAATCAGCGCAACCCCTTTAACAGTTATCAATTATCAGTTGTCAGTTTCATTGCTGGGTTTAAGTCCCCAGCATACAGTTAGTGAACACTGGAAACTGCTAACTGATTTAAATCCCCTGCCATCCGCCTGATAACTGTTTTCTGATTTAACGTTTAGGTGTTGCTAACTTCAATTATGATTCACTAACTTCTGGCGAAAAGATGGATGTTTTCAGTAATTATAGTCAAATCTAGATACTTATTTTTTTTATACTCTAAAGGGAATGGGGAATTGGAAATGGGGAAAGAGGTAATTTTTAATTTTCCCCCTTGCCCTCTGCCTTTTGTACCCAATGACAAATGACTTTACAGCGCCATCGCCTAACGCCTAAGCTGGATTTAGGATTCATCCAAAAGATTTACGCAGGCGATCGCTCGATGTCTATTCCCCAAATTAGTGAATTTACTATCCGCCGTCATGCCAACGCCAAATCTTTCCAGCGGGGCGAGGCATACTATGAGGCTGGTGCTGTCAATGCTGTTACCCAACGTGGTCATATCCTTCAGGCTGATGTTGCAGGGACTGAAGCAAGACCTTATCATGTTAATCTCAGTTTCGATAGCAGTGGGTTAATCTCAGCAAACTGTACCTGTGCCTACAACTTTGATGGGTGGTGCAAACACATTGTAGCGACGATGCTCGTCTGTGCGCGTAACTCAGAATATATTGAGCAACGCCCTACCTTAGAACAACTACTCGATCGCTTGGATCATATCCAAACCCAAAGATTGCTGCAAGAGCTGGTAAATGAAAACCCACCACTAATTGAGGCGATTGATCGTCATATAGGTTGGATGACGAATCCTATTGTCAAGCAAACAACCAAAAAACCTGTGCGCCGCATTACGATCGATCAGGCTCTTTTTCGGCGGCAAGTCCGGCAGATTCTTCAGGATACCGTGCGTTACTTTGAGGAGGGGTGCGAAGAAGACCCAATTGCCGATAAATTGCTGAATGTGGTGCGAACTGCGGTAGATTTTAGCGAACGGGGAGAGGGTGAAAATGCGATCGCTATTTTAGAAGCAATTACCTCTACGTGTGTGGAAAACTGGAATGATGTTGCAGAATACGGTGCTGAAAACGATGAAGTGGTCGAGGAATTGAATAATGCTTGGTGTGAAGCAATTCTTACAGATGAACTCACCCCAGAAGAAAAAGTTGATATTCAAATAAATTTGGAAGCCTGGCAAGATGAGTGGAATGCTGATTTTGGCCTAGTTATGGAAGCTTTACGCCAAGGTTGGGATTATCCACCACTGGTGCAAGTTCTTGAAGGTAATATTACCGAAAGGGGAGCATGGGAAGAAGACGTACCAGACTATGCAGATGATTTGGCACTAATTCGGCTAAAAATCCTCGAACGTCAAGAACGTTATCAAGAATACTTGTATTTAGCAGAAGCTGAAGGGCAAACGCAACAGTATCTAACAATGTTGGGGCGTTTGGGCAGAGTAGAAGAAGCAATTGATGCTGCTCAAACCCAGATGAACTCAACCGAAGAGGCTTTTGCCCTAGCGAAAACACTTAGCAGACAGGGGGCATTACAGCAAGCACTAGATATAGCCCAGAGTGGATTACATTTACCAGGTAATTGTCAGCACGAATTAGGAATTTGGACAAGTGATTTAGCTGTTGAGTTGGGAAATAATGAAGCTGCTTTATTAGCAATCAAGGCGGCTTTTCAAGTCAAGCCCTCCTTTTTTGACTACGAAAGGATGGCAGAATTGGCTGGGGAAAACTGGGAAAGTATTAAAACAGACCTGCTGAGAATTGTTCGTACTTGTAGTGGTTGGGGAACAGAATCAGCCAAGGTAGATATATTCTTGCATGAGGGGCTAATTGATGATGCAATTGCGATCGCTAATGAACTCACTTCTTATTATTCAGAGTTAATTTACCGAGTCATGGATGCTGCTATCCCTCATAATCCTAGTTGGGTTATTGCTAATGCTCGTCGCCGTGCCGAAAAGATTATGGATGCAGGGAAAGCCGAATACTACTACTATGCAGTCGAATGGTTAAAAAAGGCACGTAATGCCTACTTGCAATCTGGGAAGAAAGCTGAGTGGTTAAGCTATCGGGAAAACTTGATCCAAACCCACGCTCGTAAACGTAAATTGATGGGAATGTTTCAGCAAAGGGATATGGAGTAACCCTAAACCGCATATAAAAATTCAAAAATAAAACCGAAGTTTGCCTACCTTATTTCTCTCGCAGGAATAGATTATTCCAACATATCTGCTTACTTATGGAGTTCAAACACCATCAACGCTTTTAAGTCTGCAATAACCAAATGATTTAGCTTTTAAATTGAGATTTACCCAAGATATCAACTTTAGCGACACAAGATGAAGTAAGATTCACATCTGAAGGAGTCGCCGTATAATCCTATAGTTTCTGACAAAAAATAATCCAGTGCGATGATTAATAAATATCCTCAGAATCTTATAGTGTCCTGCTTACCACTGAGTATCCTTATATTACTCAGCAGCATATCTTCTAGTCCACTGAAAGCTCAGGCTGTTGATACTACACAATTACCAACTAGTAATTTCATCCTGTCACAACAACTCCCACCACCACAGGATGTCCAACCACCCGTACCTCCGCCACTTCCAGCACCTGAAGTACCACAACCGCTCCCCCCACCAGCAGAACTATTTCCCCCCTCTGCGCCAACTCCCACACCAGAGGAACCACCCCCTGGCAACTTTCCTCAAACTATTGTTGTTGAACGGTTTGAAGTTGTTGGTAGCACAGTCTTCAGTCCCGAAGAGTTAGCCCTCGCCACTGCTGAATTTACCAAACGACCGATCTCGCTGACTGAAGTTTATCAAGCACGTTCTAAAATTACTGATTTATACGTCCAAAAGGGTTACATTACTTCTGGTGCTTATATTCCGCCCCAAACAATCCAATCCGGTGTTGTAAAAATTCAGGTGGTCGAAGGTAAATTAGAAGATATCCAGATAACTGGGAATCGGCGGTTGAATGCAAATTATGTCCGCAGCCGACTAGCAATAGCTACATCAGCACCTCTGAACCGACAGCGTCTACTAGAGGCACTGCAACTTTTGCAACTTAATCCTTTGATTCAAAACGTCTCTGCTGAACTCTCAGCAGGATCGCGGAGTGGTGTGAGTCTGTTAGAAGTCAAGATCAGCGAGGCAAAAACCTTTAGTAGCCAAATAGTTCTTGATAATGGGCGATCGCCCAGTGTTGGCAGTTTCCGACGCGGATTACGATTGAATGAAGCCAACTTACTTGGATTTGGAGATGCTCTAAGTTTAGGATACACCAACACTGATGGTAGCAACTCCTTTGACGCTAGTTACACATTACCACTCAATCCCCGCAACGGAACACTTACCTTGAACTATGGCACTACGTCGAGTAATGTCATTGAACCTGATTTCACCTTTTTAGATATCGAATCGGCTTCTCGCTACTACGAACTAACATTCCGCCAGCCCATAGTCGAAACTCCCACACAAGAATTTGCCCTTGGGTTGACAGCCTCTCGACGCGAAAGTGATGTCTCGTGGAAACTACAGAGAGAATTTGGGACATCCCCCTCTATACTTTCACCTGGATCTGATGAACAGGGACGCACCAGGGTATCTGCGTTACGATTTTTTCAAGAATGGACGAGTCGTAACAGCCGTGAAGTCATCGCCCTCCGCTCTCAATTCAATTTGGGTCTAGATGTGTTGAATCCCACAATTAATCAAATTGATCCCGATAGCCGTTTTTTTTCTTGGCAAGGACAAGCGCAATGGGCACGCCTTTTAGCTCCTGAAACTTTACTTTTACTTCGTTTAAATACGCAACTAGCATCCACAACACTCTTACCTATAGAGCAAATTGGCTTAGGTGGGCAGGATAGCGTTCGAGGTTACCGTCAAGATTATTTGCTGACAGATAATGGCACTTTTGTTTCTGCGGAAGTTCAAGTACCGATTCTGCGCTTACCCCAGATAGATAGCACCTTACAGGTTATCCCCTTTGTGGATTTTGGTGTTGGCTGGAACAGTTCGGGTAGAGAGAATCCAGAGAATCCTGCCCCTAATACTCTAGCTGCTGTTGGTCTGGGATTGCGTTGGTCACAAGGCGATCGCTTCACCGTTCGTCTTGACTGGGGTATTCCTTTAGTATCTGTTGACTCGAATGATCGGACATTACAAGAAAACGGACTATATTTTAGTTTATTCTATAATCCTTTTTAGAATTTAGGGGTTCATTCTCCTTCCCTCCCCTTCTCTACGATAAACTGCGCCAACTGGGGTTTCTGTTCCATTAAAGCAACTAGCGTGCGATTTCAAATCCTTAGATATTTTTTCCCCAGTGGAATGCGCCCAATTAATTTAATTTCTGGCGTTGCTCTAATCTATTTCGCAAAATTCCGTAAAACAGAACTAGTTGACTGATTAAAAAATAAAAATCAGACCATTATTTATTTCATTCGGAGTTTGCTCACTGCTCAGAATAAAAATCCGCAAATATACCCATCTATTCTATTCAGTGTTTGATTTTATTCTGGGTATCCTAAATAAAGACAAGTTAGATGATGTAGATAAAGGAGCAAAAGGCTAGTACCGCAAGGCGGAAGTCAAAAGGAGCCAGTGCGTTGGGCGGGTTTCCCGACTTGAAGCAACTGGCGTTTAAAAATCAAAAGTCAAAAATCTTATTATATAGGCTTCTGAGTGATTTAAAATGGTCTGTTTATTTACGCCGGCCTGTACTAGTTTGCACCCTCATACCCATTTTGGAATTATAGATGGTGACAAATTTGATTGAACAAATTTTCTTATAAGTTCAGACTTTCAGGCTCCACTCCTGGAAGTAGTATTTTTCAGACTAAGACATAAAAATATGAGAATTTAAGGAAAAGCCATGATAGGAAATGAGCGGGAAAAAATACGCCATCTGTTGGTCATTCAAGACCTACAAGGGCAGCGAACTGTCCCTTTACAAGAGACTACTTATTCTCTGGGGCGGCATCCCGCCAACACTATTATCTTGTCTTCCCGGTCAGTATCAATGCAACATGCAATTTTATTGCGAGTAACTGTTCCAGAGACTGACCAATATGGCTTTCAAATTATTGATGGCAACTACAAGGGGAAAGCAAGTACTAATGGCTTATTTGTCAATGGTGCTAAATGCTTCTCTCATAATCTCAGAAGTGGAGATATGATTGCTTTTGGCAGTAATCAAGCTCAAGCTAAATATTATGCCATTTCCAACATTTCAGAACAAGCATTTTCTGAATCTTGTGATGTAGAAGACCTATCTGGTTTTTTATCAGAGCAAGCCAGTCCTGCCAATCCTTTTCAAACCCTAGCTATTGATCCTAGCTTTGAAGCAGCGAGTGAGTCTGCCCTAGCTCGCCTAGCATCCTTCCCTGAACTCATCCCCAATCCAATTATTGAGATGGATTTGGAGGGAACAGTTACTTATCTCAATCCAGCCGCAGCTCTCAAGTTTCCCAAGCTTAGGGAAGTTGGGACGAAACACCCGATTTTAACAGGACTACTGAGTAAAATTAAGAATCTCGAAAAAAATTCTTTTGTGCGGGAGGTGGAAGTAGGTGCAGAAGTTTTTGAACAATCTGTTCTCTACCTTCCTGAAAGTGATTTAATTAGAACTTTTATTACTAGGGATATTACAGAGCAAAAACAAGCCACAGCCGAATTGCGTCAGCGCGATCGCTTACTACAAGCAGTTGCAGAAGCTGCCAATTATTTGCTAGGCGAAATGAATTACAAAACTGGTATTGATCGAGCTCTAGCTGTACTGGGTGAAGCTGCCAAGGCAGATCGAGCCTATCTGTTTCAAAACCATCCCCATCCTACTACAGGGGAAATAGCAGTTAGCCTACGGTTTGAATGGACGCACTCTTTTATTCAATCTACGCACCACCATTGGCAAAATCAGCCTTATCAAGGTTCTGGATTAGCCCGTTGGTACACTGTTCTTTCTAGCGGCCAGTCGATTAGTGGACTCACCCAACAATTTCCTGCCGCCGAACAAGAATTCCTAATTAGAGATGGCATTCAATCTCTTCTCTTAGTGCCTCTCAGGTTGGAGAATGAGTGCTGGGGTTACCTTGGCTTGGCAGACTGCACCTTTGAGCGTCACTGGTCAAAGCACGAAGAATCTACCCTTTTGACAATGGCCGCCAGTATTATTGGGACGCAGCAGCGTCAGCAAGTAGAAGAAAAGATTCGCTATCAAGCCCTTCATGACATCCTGACAGGGTTGCCCAATCGCCTACTATTTAATGAGCTACTTAGTAAAACTCTGCCCAACGCCAGTCGGAATGGTGAAAGTTTAGCTGTGATCTTCCTCGACCTGGATCGCTTTAAGGGTATTAATGACACTCTGGGGCACACTCTAGGAGACCAATTGTTACAAAGCGTCGCTCAAAGATTAAAAGACTCACTTAGAGGTGGAGATACCATAGCCCGTTGGGGAGGTGATGAGTTCACGATCTTACTCCCGCGAGTCAATGATATTGAAGAGGTAACCCAGGTGGCGCATAGAATCTTACAAGCTTTAGAGGATGCCTTCAATCTGCAAGGGCATGAACTTTATGTGACTGCCAGCCTCGGTATTGCATTGTTTGATAACAACAGTCCTGACGCCGAAACATTAATCCAGCACGCAGATGCCGCTTTATACTACGCCAAGGACAAAGGACGGAATAACTACCAATTCTACAGTGTTTCTCTGAGCGCCAAGAATCCTGAACTTTTGACTTTAGAAAAGAGCTTGCGCTATGCCCTAGAACGTGAAGAATTTACGGTGTACTATCAGCCACGCGTGAATATTGCCACAGAAGAAATTACTGGTATGGAGGCTCTGTTGCGTTGGCAGCACCCAGAAATGGGATTAGTTGCACCCAGTGTCTTCATTCCCCTAGCCGAAGAAAGTGGATTAATTGTTCCCATCGGCGAATGGGTGCTGCGGACAGCGTGTAGCCAAAACAAAACCTGGCAAGATGCCGGATTGCCACCCATGACAATCGCTGTTAATCTTTCTCTTAAGCAGTTCCGCCAACCTAAATTGGTAGAGACTGTAGCCACAGTTTTAAAAGAAACAGGGCTGGAGTCACGCTTTTTAGAATTAGAAATTACCGAAACCACAGTCATTGAGGATTTGGATTTTACCAGAACGGTATTAAAAAATCTACAGCAGATGGGTGTTTACATCTCCATTGATGACTTTGGTACGGGTCATTCCTCACTCTCGCGCCTACAGCTTTTACCACTCCACAATCTGAAAATAGATAAATCTTTTATTCATGATTTGACTTTGGATGTCAAAGTAGCTCATATTATCAAGGCCATAGTTACTTTGGGACAAAGCTTGGGATTGAAGTTGACAGCCGAGGGGGTAGAAAAAGAAGAGGAGTTGGATTTCTTGAAATCTATCAATTGTGAGGATGTACAAGGCTTTTTATTCTACCGACCGCTTTCTGCCCAGAAGGCAACAGAAGTTCTTGAAAGTAAACGACCAACGCTCTAGTACTCGATCAACCCAATAAATGATGGGGGCAGGAGGAGCAGCACTTCTCTAGGAGACGCTGCACGTAGCTTGTGCTTCCACGAAGGAGTACGACTACGCTCAGTTACCGGAGAGTAGGGGAGGCAGGGGAAGAAAAGAACTTGATTCTATTAACATAAATCCCGCCAAGTTTCTTTGGTGGACTGGACTAGTACAGCATGGCGTAAATAAGCAGACCATTGAAAAGCCATAAAGTGCTTATTCTATAATACTTTTGACTTTGGACTTCCGCTTTGCGGTACTAGTAGTATAAGGAAAAACTGTTTGTACGAGTGACGATACAATAGCATTCATTGTCTTGCTGCCAACTTTTTTCGTCCTATGCTGCCAGTCATCTATTCCGACGAATTTTTAGACCACAAGACTGGAAAATACCATCCCGAAAAACCAGAACGTTTGAGTGCGATCGCTACTGCCCTAAAAGCAGCGACATTCGCAGATAGAATTGCCTGGCGATCGCCCACACCAGCATCAGAACAGCCATCGCTAATGTCTGTGTTGCTTAGAGCACATAGCCCAGCTTATATCAAAAAACTTTGGCAAATCGCTTCTAGCGGCGGCGGCCCTTTGGATGGAGATACGCCAGTTTCCCCACTTAGTTATGATGTGGCATTGTTGGCAGTTAGTGCATGGTTGGATGGAGTTGAGGCTGTGTTAAAGTCGGCTAATCCAGCTTTTGTACTAGCGCGTCCCCCAGGACACCATGCAGAAAGTGATGCGGGAATGGGCTTTTGCCTATTTTCTAATGCAGCGATCGCAGCTTTATTTGCCCTCGAACAACCCGGAATTAACCGCGTCGCTATTCTCGATTGGGATGTGCATCACGGTAATGGAACTCAGGCGATCGTGGAAACTGAAGCACGCATCGCCTACTGTTCGCTACATCAGTACCCATGCTATCCCGGTACTGGGAAAGCGACAGAACGCGGCTTTCACAATAATGTATTAAATTTACCTGTACGCCCTGGTAGTGATATTGCAGTATATCAGCCACTATTTGAAAGACAGGTAATACCGTTTTTAGCCGATTTTCAGGCAGATTTGCTAATTGTAAGTGCTGGTTATGATGGCAATGCCGCAGATCCTTTGGCAAGTATCAATTTGCAGCCAGAAGACTATGCTTTATTTACTGATTATTGTCTAGGGATAACTCGTAAAATTCTGTTTGGCTTAGAAGGTGGTTATGACTTTGATTCTCTTTCTCAATCAGTTGTAGCGACAATTGAACATTGTTTACTTTAGGGACTTTCTTCTTTTTTTAGGTAAAACCCCTGAATTCGTAATTGAGTCACTTTTGTATATGCACTGAGATCATAGTAATCCTATTTGATTTGTAGCTTAGATTCCCGCTTCTTTGAGAAACCGGGAATTTTCTTGTATATTTCCTTTGGATTTCACAACATAGTCCGTAAGAATAAGCAATTTCTAGATATTTATTGTCATGATTATTTGTGAGTTAGTTGACTAATTTAACAACTGTCTTTACGTAAATCTAGGGTGACACAACTTTTGCTCTAAACTCAAACTAAGTAATTTCTTTTACAAAGGCTTTCTATGATTCATCAAATCTTCAGAAAGAAAAAGTTTAAAATGTGTTCTTAAAGAGCTAAAGTTTTGTTAAGATGCAATTGCTAGCAGTTTCTCGGCGAAATTCACCTGTCGGTGTGTGGAGAAATAAAAAGTACTAGCAACACAAAATTCAAAAGGTGAAGCAATGACCACCTACATTTTTTTCGATGAAGCCCTACGGATGCTGACCAACGCTTATTTGATATCAGTAGTACTGTTAATAGCAGGCTCTGGTATAGGTTTGGCGGTAATTGAAACAATAGAAAAGGCAGGAGAACGCTAAGTTTACAAATGGCAGTGTAGCTCTTGCCAAAAACCATTGGCTGCAAGTGTTCGCCGTGAAGAAATCCTGGGAACACTAAGGCATGAAAGTCTCACTGCGTTGCAGCTTTACCTGGAAATCCACCAAAAATACAGGTAACTGTAGCGCCATTGAGACTCTAACAAGGAGTTACTACAATGGATCTATTCGACGCTGTGTTGGGCACAGAAAACCAAACCCAAACAGCACTCAATCCAGCGGAAGCTTTTGCTGTCATTATTTTGGTGGCAATAGCGTCAGACGGTTACCTTTCTGTTGAGCAGGCAAATTATCTCATTTTAGTGCTGTCTCGGATGAAACTTTTTAAAAGTTATCCCCATGAGATGATGAACAAGCTGTTTGAGAAAATATTGGTCATTCTCCAAGGAGATGGCTTCAATAGTTTATTTAATGCAGCCAAAGATTCTCTATCTCAAGATTTGCGGGAATCGGCCTTTGCGGTAGCCACCGATTTAGTTTTAACTGAAGGCATCGTAGCTGAAGAAGAAAAAAACTTCTTAAATGATTTATATCAAGCTTTAGGTCTTTCTAGTGAAATAGCAATACAAATTGTGCAAGTAAGTGTAATTAAAAACCGGGGATAAGGCGATAAAAGATATGCTTAATTAAATTATATAAATAGCTTATAAACAAACAGTGCCAAAGAAGTTCAGCTTCTTTGGCACTGTTTTTGGTGTTATTCTGACTAGGCTTAGATTCGCATCTTTCTCGATAAGTCGTAAATCTTGTTGTTCAATGCAGTATTGTGTCATAATTCGAGTTTCTAATTTTGAACTTTAAATTGTAAATTACCTATGCGTTGTTCTGCCACCCTAACCCAACTGGTTGAAATTCTTTTGGCCAGTCCTATAAACTTATCTGAAACTGCTTTAACACAAGTCAGTTGCGGTATACAAACAGATAGCCGTACCCTGAAGCCAGGTGAAGTATTTTTAGCTTTGCGAGGTGATAAGTTTGATGGGCATGAATTTGTGCAAACTGCGATCGCCAAGGGTGCAATAGCAGCAATTGTAGATTTTGAATACGAAAACCCTGGTTTTCCGGTATTGCAGGTAAAAGACACTCTCAAAGCATATCAGCAAATCGGTAGATGGTGGCGCGATCGCTTTAACATTCCTGTGATTGGTGTAACAGGTTCTGTAGGTAAAACTACAACTAAAGAATTAATTGCGGCAGTTTTGGCAACAAAGGGACGAGTTCACAAAACTTATGAAAATTACAATAACGAAATTGGTGTCCCGAAAACTCTCTTACAACTTGGTGCAGAAGATGACTACGCCGTGATTGAAATGGCGATGCGGGGTAGGGGACAAATTGCTGAACTGACACAAATAGCGCGTCCAACAATTGGAGTGATTACCAATGTGGGGACGGCACATATTGAATTATTAGGTTCCGAAGAAGCGATCGCTGAAGCAAAATGTGAGTTATTAGCAGAAATGTCTGCTGATAGTGTGGCAATTCTCAACCACGACAATCCTTTATTAATGGCCACAGCAGCGAAAGTTTGGCACGGAGAAGTTTTAACTTACGGCTTTTCTGGTGGGGATATCCAAGGGCAGTTAATTGATAACGACCAGGTGGAAGTTGCAGGAATCCAACTACCTCTACCTTTACCTGGCCGTCACAATGCGACTAATTTCTTGGCAGCTTTAGCGGTGGCAAAAGTTTTGGGAATCGATTGGGCAAGCCTGAAAGCAGGTGTGATGGTGGATATGCCTACAGGGCGATCGCAGCAGTTTACCTTACCCAACGATGTGGTAATCTTAGATGAAACTTATAATGCTGCACCAGAAGCTATGATCGCAGCATTGCAATTATTGTCAGATACACCCGGAAAGCGGAAAATTGCCGTATTGGGTGCAATGAAAGAATTAGGAGAGCGATCGCAGCAGTTGCACCAACAAGTGGGAGAAACAGTGCGAAAATTGAATTTAGACGGTTTGTTGGTTTTGGTAGATGGACAAGATGCCGAAACGATTGCCCTTAGTGCTGAGGGTATCCCATCGGAGTGCTTTGCAACTCATGGTGATTTGGTAGCTAGGTTGAAGACATTTGTGCAAACAGGTGATCGTTTATTGTTCAAAGCCGCCCATTCCGTGGGGCTAGATCGGGTAGTGAATCAATTACGCGCAGAATTTACCAAATGAATCTACCGCCACAAACCCAACGTCATTTAAATTTTGGATTTTAAATTTTTTAATCCAAAATCTAAAATCTAAGCTGATGCGCGCCTAAATTGTATAAACACTCTTTACGATCGTTAACTATTGACGGTTAACGGTCATCAGTCATCAGCCTTCATGTAAGTGTTCAAGTTAAATGCGTAACAGCTTAAAATTCAATCACCATCTTTATGTTGTGGAGAATAGGTGTGAATTTCAGGCGTTGTTAGAAAGACTAGGGCTGTTACTGTAGCGTCTTTGAAAAAGAATTGCTGCCAAATTAGCCACTAAACAGGTGATTGCTAACCACAGCAAGATATAAGTAGGAGCCATCACCACGCCAATCTGGAACCAAGTATATACGTGCAGTATCATTACAGAAGCGAAAAAGCTAGCAATTCCAGCAGATTGCCACACTTGATGCGATGGACGACGTAAGGCTACCAGGCTCATGGTTAAAATTGTGACAAGCAAGTTCGCTGGTACGAGAAATGCACAAATGCTTACGCAGTTGCCACGAGAAAACTCAGCTAAGGTGTTTAAATCGAGCATTAATTGTGTTGGGATAGATGTTAGCTTTTCAAGAATTTAACTTACTTTCTATTTTAAAATAATGAAATATATATTAACAGATGAGTGAGTAATCACATTGCAAATATAACATAATTTAAACTATTGAGTTGCGTTTTGATACTCTCAATAGTTAGTTAATTATAAAGATTTTGGATAAGTAGGGTGGAAAATACCCACCCTAGCTGAATTAACCCGGTAAAATCACGGTATCGATAACGTGTATGACACCATTATCAGCTTCGATATCTGCTGCTAAAACTGTGGCATTTTTAACTTCAAATCCATCAGAAGAATTAATTTTAATGGGTGAACCTTCCACAGAATTAACCGTACCGAGTTCTGCCAAATCAGCCTTTAGCAGCTTTCCTGGAACGACATGATACTTTAAGATCCGCGTTAACTGGGGAATATTTTGTAACAGAGTTTGGATAGTTCCCGCTGGTAACTTGGCAAAAGCATCGTCATTTGGTGCAAAGACAGTGAACGGGCCAGGACTTTTTAATGTTTCTACTAAACCGGCAGCTTGTACAGCGGCTACCAGTGTTTTGAAAGACTCAGCCGTAACTGCAATATCAACAATATCAGCCATATATCTTACCTAAATCTCTGCAAAAGATTTTAAAGGATAATAAAGCTATTTGAAGTTTTATTAAAGAAATTAATTTTAAAATCAGGCGGTAAATTTATCGTAGCAACGCTTTTTGTTAGCCTTGAAACTCGTGAAGCCTGGTTATTGAAGGTATAGATAAGAAGTGGGGAGATTGGATAAATGGGAGGCAGAGGAGAATAATTAATAACCAATGCCCCATGCCCATTAATTATGATTAGCTTTCCAGTTTGCTAGATCAGTTAAAGAGCGATCGCGATAACGTCCATAACGCTCCGGTTTACTTTTGATTTTCATTCCTAAATCGGGAAAAATCCCAAAATTGGGCGGCATTGGTTGGAAATGCTTTGGTGAAGCGGAACTAATGAATTCCAATAACGCACCCATCATTGTTGTTGGTGGTAAAACCAAAGCTTCTTTACCCAAGGCTAGCCGTGCTGCGTTAATTCCTGCCAGGCAGCCACCCGCAGCCGCAGCAGTGTAGCCTTCAGTACCAATCAACTGTCCAGCAGCTAACAATGTTGGACGCTCTTTAAATTGCAGAGTCGGATGCATTAGCTGAGGAGCATTAATAAAAGTGTTGCGGTGCATCACTCCTAGCCGGACAAACTCTGCCTTTTCCAAACTGGGGATTAACTGAAATATCCGCTTTTGCTCACCCCAACGCAGATTAGTTTGGAATCCTACCATATTCCACAGTTGACCGGCTTTATCTTCTTGTCGTAACTGCACCACAGCATAAGGACGTTCCCCGGTGCGAGTATCTGACAATCCCACTGGCTTTAGGGGGCCGTAGCGCATGGTATCTTCCCCACGCTGTGCTAGTTCTTCAATGGGTAAACAAGCTTCAAAAAATTTCGCCGTCTCCCGTTCAAAACCTTTGAGTTCTGTTTGTTCTGCTTTACAAAGTTCTTCTCGAAACCGCAAGTACTGCTCTTTATTCATTGGGCAGTTGAGATAAGCAGCTTCACCTTTGTCATAACGTGATGCCATAAAAGCAACGTCACGGTTAATCGATTCTCCCACAATAATCGGACTAGCGGCATCAAAAAAGCTCAGGTATTCCATCCCGGTAAAGCGCTGCAAATCCTCCGCTAAGTCGGGACTCGTTAAAGGCCCAGTTGCCAAAACCACAATTCCTTCAGGAATCGCAGACACTTCACCCCGGCGAAATTCGATTAAAGGATGGCTGGCTAAAGTTTGAGTCAAATCTTGCCCAAATTGTCCCCTATCTACCGCTAGCGCTCCACCCGCAGGAACGGCGTGTTCATCAGCTTTCGAGATGACAATAGAGCCAAGTTGGCGTAATTCTTCGTGCAATAATCCAGCTGCGCGATCGCTTGCCATTGCCCCAAAGGAATTACTACATACTAATTCTGCCAAATGTTCTGTATGATGAGCAGGGCTGAAGCGTTTTGGACGCATTTCATGGAGAATTACCGGCACTCCAGCTTGGGCTATTTGCCACGCTGCTTCAGTTCCAGCTAGTCCACCTCCAATTACTTGTATCGGTTGTTGTTCCATAGTTAAATTTTTAATTCCTATATCATAAGTATCCATCAGTATCACAGAAGTAAAATTAAGTAAAAACAGGCTAACTCATAACTACTTCTGTAAATACAACAACAGCAATTACACTAACCTAAGATGCGTAGACAAAAAGTGGATTGTCATCAGACATCGCTTGTCTGAACTTATTCATTGAGAGGCGTTTGCTGTACTGCTTGCTGGACTTGTGCAACATCCAAATCTAACGCCTGTGATATTTGTTCCACACTTAAACCTAGTGTTAGCAGTTTAGGTACAGCTTCTAATTTTGCCTCAAAACGACCCTCTTGTTTACCTTCTTGATAAACCCGTGTTTGCTTCAACTCACTTAACCCAAACATCGCCTCTATCTCCTCTCGACTTATATTAGGCAATTTATAAACCAGAATTGTCTCTATTAATTCTAGTAATTGTTTTTGTGGCAGTTGCAAATTTACCGCTTGTTTAGTACGGTTAATTAGTTCTCTGGCGGTAGTAATAGTTGTATCTTCATTTTCAACTACTAATTTGATGGTAGCAATACCTATTGGTAGTGATGCAGCTTCACCTAGTTCATCCAAGTAAATTATACTAATACGTAGGCGTAGCCAGCCGTAGGCATCGCTATTAAAGAATTCGTAGCAATCTTGTCGCTCACCAGTATCTATATTCCTTCTGGGATAAATCACCACTCCTCGCCAAGAGTTTTTAGATTTATTTTGCCGCAAATATAGAAATACTTCCGAAACTAGGCGCAAATAAATATCTGAGTCTGGTTGAAATTGAACTTCAACGAAATAAATCGGATTTTCTTCGTTTTGAGTGGGCAGAAATACACCATCTATTCTAAAGGCAGTTTGTTTGATTTCAACTGAAGAGAATTGATAGGTATTTGCAGTTTCAGGAGGATTGCCAATCAGTTCAAAGAAAATACTGGGAAATTCTTAAAATAGGCGATAAAATATGCTGTCAGTTTTCACTCTAGATGTTGTAGCACAATTTTTAATTTCAGCAATTTTATAATATGCTGCTCTCTAATTGCATAAATTATCCCAGGTGAAAAACTAACTATTCGGCAACGTGTTGTATTTTTTGATAATAAAAAAAGTCCATGCTTTTGAAAACTGTCATGGAAATTTCCGATCGCGCACTTCCACGGCATAATCTTGCACAGCTTTAGTAATCATTTCCCGCAAGTTTGTGTAAACTTTGGCAAATGGTGGATGCTTCTCGGTAAGTCCGAGGACATCGGAGGTAACTAAAACTTGTCCATCACAGTGAGTTCCTGCACCGATACCAATTGTGGGAATGCTTAACTTTTGTGTAATCTGCATTGCCAAATCTGCGGGTATATGCTCTAACACTAAAGAAAATACACCAGCTTGTTCGAGAGCGATCGCTTCTTGTAAAATCCTCTCACTCGCTTCTTGAGTTTTCCCTTGTTGTCGCAAACCGAGTTGATGTACTGATTGCGGTGTCAAACCTACATGACCCATTACCGGAATTCCAGCTTGAACCAAACGAGCAATAGTTTCTGCGATCGCTGGATAGCCACCTTCCAATTTTACCGCTTGAGCGCCTGTTTCCTTCAGTACCCGCCCAGCCGAGTGCATTGCTTGCTGGAGACTTTCTTGATACGTCAAAAATGGTAAATCTACAACAACTAATGCGCGTTTAACTCCTCGACGCACGGATTTGGCGTGGTATATCATCTCATCCAAAGTTATCGGCAGTGTTGTTTCATACCCTAGAACTACTGCCATAGAGTCGCCCACGAGGATTAAGTCTACACCAGCTGCGTCGAGGAGTTGAGCAATCGCATAATCCCAGGCCGTCAACGCCACAATTGAACGTCCCTGTTGTTTCCATTGAATTAATTGCTGGGTAGTAATTGCCATTTTTTTAGTGCTGAGTGCTGAGTCCTGAGTTAGGAGTGATGAGTTAGGGGTGATGAGTAAAGAGTTAGGAGTAAATAGTTTAGGGTTTAATTTAATTCATAACTTCTAATTCCTAACTCTTAACTCCTAACTTCTTACTTCACGACGCGACCGAAAGCAATATGGGGTTTTGCACTACTCGTTTTGGGCATTAACCAAGCTAGACCTTCACTAGTGCCAATCCATAATTTATTGGCGATGTCAGGTGCAAGGGCAAGAACCCGACTAGAAGGAAGTCCAGCAACTTCTGCATCTAACACAGCTCCTGTATTTGGATTTAATCGTAACAAACCATTGTTAGTCCCGACCCAGACACTACCATCTTTAGCAAAACGTACCGCGCTTACGTCACGCCCACGCAGGCGAGTTACAGACCTCAACACTGCACCAGTTTTTGGATTAATAACTAGTAAATTATTTGGCATTCCTGCCCAAATTAATCCTTCTGGACTGATAGCTAAAGCTTGGACAGTCGTCCCTGGTAAATCGGCTATCCGCTTCATAATCGCAGCACTAGCAGTATTTATCCGCACCAATCCATCAAGAGTGCCAACCCACAGTTGACCTTCAGCATCTAAAGTCAGGGTGTTGGCGCTGACACCAGGCAAATTTTTTAATGTTGTCATAATCAAGCCTTGGTCGGGACTAATTAGGGCTAAACCGCTATCGGTTCCAGTCCACAAATAACCTCGTTTGTCAACTAACAATGACAACACCCGTTTAGAAGGCAAAAATAAATTCTGCGCGGTGATTTCACTAGTACGGGGGTCTACTCGGAACAGTCCATCATAACTTCCTACCCACAAACGTCCCACTTTGTCTTGGGCTAAAGCACCAATGGCAACATTTGGTAGACTAACACGAGAAATAATCTTGCCGGTTTTAGGATCAATCCGCGATAGTCCCCGCCAAGAACCTACCCAAAGATTGCCAGTAATATCTCCCAGTAAGTTACCGACACGATAATCAGTTTTTGGCGAATTTTCTTGCACTCCTCGCTCGTCGGGCAAAGGTTCTACTCGCGGTGGCGGTGCAGAAGATGGGTAAGCAGGAGTTAGATCAGATGAATTAATATCAGGGGTTTTTTGTGCCCATCCTATACTTGGCAAAGCTATCAACCCCAGCAAGATAGAAGTAGTCAATAAACTAGTACGCTTGCAAAACAATACCACGGTGACATTTCCTTTGGAGACAGTACCCATAGCCATTACCTAAACTGGCTTTGGGTTAGTTCCAGTGTTCCCCTAGTCAGGATTTTTTAAACGTCATCTGGAATTTTCCTAAAATTTTATAGGGATTGGGCATTGGGCATTAGGGAAATAATTCTTAATAACTCTTAACTCCTAACTTCTAACTCCCCACTCCCAAAAGCTTCCATACAGTTATTGATGACACCTTGTAAAGCATCTGTAATAAAATGTTAAATCTTTATGTAATAACAAAATTAAATATATAAGTTAAAAACTTTCAAAGAATAACTTATCGAATTATTGATATATTGTGGAATAAGTTACAAATTACGTGGTGTGCAATTTTTTATCTTTACGCTCACGACTCTGCTAAATCTCTGTCAAGTAAATTCTTTTCTGGTATCTTTTCCATCAACGGAAAAGATATAGGGAGTGTAGAGGCGGGAATGTGTGCCAGCCAGCCCAATCCCCTGAATACCCCGATTTGTAGGGGAATTATCTAAATCAAGCCGCAAAAGCGGAAGTTTTGGTGAAATTGAGAAGGTTTAGTTAAGTGCGAAGAAGAGGTAAAAAAGAATTTTGATTTATTAAGAAGAGGGAACAGTAGAAGCGCTAGGTCGTGTACCCCTAGAAGGGGATAACACTGGTGAGGAGGGCTACCACCGCTACCAAAGTGTCAGCCGCAAAAAAAACTGCTACCCTTTGCCAAAAACAACCCTTAACAAAAATTTTTACCGTTCTTTTCCCCGATGAAGGGGAAAAAAATCGGGTGAGGGGAAGTTGCACAAAACGTGATTTGATAATTAACAAGAGTGATTTCAGGGAAGGATAAAATATGTCTTACGCTCAAACGAAGACTCAGAGCAAGTCTGGGTATCAAGCCGGGGTTAAAGATTACAGACTAACTTATTACACACCCGATTACACACCAAAAGATACCGATCTTCTAGCTGCGTTCCGCATGACACCCCAGCCTGGTGTTCCTCCCGAAGAAGCAGGTGCGGCTGTAGCGGCTGAGTCTTCCACAGGTACTTGGACAACTGTGTGGACAGACTTGCTCACCGACCTCGATCGCTACAAAGGTCGTTGCTACGATATCGAACCAGTTCCCGGTGAAGACAACCAGTACATCTGCTACGTTGCCTATCCTCTGGACTTGTTTGAAGAAGGTTCTGTAACCAACGTTTTGACCTCAATTGTAGGTAACGTATTTGGTTTCAAAGCTCTCCGGGCACTACGTCTAGAAGATATTCGCTTTCCAGTAGCTTACATCAAGACCTTCCAAGGGCCTCCTCACGGTATCCAAGTTGAGCGCGACAAGTTAAACAAATACGGTCGTCCTTTGCTGGGTTGTACCATTAAGCCCAAATTGGGTCTTTCTGCTAAGAACTACGGACGCGCTGT
Source organism: Nostoc desertorum CM1-VF14 (assembly GCA_019359245.1). Classification (GTDB taxonomy): domain Bacteria; phylum Cyanobacteriota; class Cyanobacteriia; order Cyanobacteriales; family Nostocaceae; genus Nostoc; species Nostoc desertorum. The sequence goes on from JAHHHR010000006.1 coordinate 156,925, forward strand.
ATACGAGTGCTTACGCGGTGGTTTGGACTTCACCAAAGACGACGAAAACATTAACTCCGCACCATTCCAAAGATGGCGCGATCGCTTCTTGTTCGTAGCTGAAGCTATCAACAAAGCTCAAGCAGAAACCGGTGAAATTAAAGGTCACTACCTAAACGTTACCGCTCCTACCTGCGAAGAAATGCTGAAACGGGCTGAGTACGCTAAAGAACTCAAAATGCCCATCATCATGCATGACTACCTAACCGCAGGTTTCACCGCTAACACCACATTGTCTCGTTGGTGCCGTGATAACGGTATCCTGCTACACATTCACCGTGCTATGCACGCTGTAATCGACCGTCAAAAGAACCACGGTATCCACTTCCGTGTATTGGCTAAAGCCCTACGTTTGTCTGGTGGTGACCACATCCACACCGGCACCGTAGTTGGTAAGTTGGAAGGTGAGCGCGGCATCACAATGGGCTTCGTTGACCTGTTGCGTGAAAACTACATTGAGCAAGACAAGTCTCGTGGTATTTACTTTACCCAAGACTGGGCTTCTCTACCTGGTGTAATGGCAGTTGCTTCTGGTGGTATCCACGTATGGCACATGCCCGCGCTGGTAGAAATCTTTGGTGATGACTCCGTACTACAATTCGGTGGTGGTACTCTGGGACATCCTTGGGGTAACGCTCCTGGTGCAACCGCTAACCGCGTCGCCTTGGAAGCCGTTGTTCAAGCTCGTAACGAAGGCCGCAACTTGGCTCGTGAAGGTAACGATATCATCCGCGAAGCTGCCAAGTGGTCTCCTGAACTAGCTGTTGCTTGCGAACTGTGGAAAGAAATCAAGTTCGAGTTTGAAGCAATGGATACCGTCTGATCTGAGTTAACAGTTAAGAGTTAAGAGTTAAGAGTTAGGATTTGCATTAATTCATAACTCATAACTCATAACTCATAACTCTTCAGGGCTGGGGTCAAGCATGAATCTTAAGCAAATTGCGAAGGACACAGCCAAGACTCTCCAAAGCTACCTGACTTATCAGGCTCTAAGGACAGTACTGGCACAGCTAGGCGAAACGAATCCGCCATTAGAACTTTGGCTGCATAACTTTTCTGCTGGCAAAATCCAGAATGGTGAATCATACATTGAGCAACTGTTGCGAGAAAAACCAGATTTGGCTTTGCGAATCATGACTGTCAGAGAACACATTGCGGAAGAAATCATCGAATTTTTACCGGAAATGGTTACTACTGGCATTCAGCAAGCCAACATGGAACAGCGTCGCCAGCATTTAGAACGCATCACACGAATAGACACATCTAACCCCAGTCTCCAACCAGAACAGCAAGCAACTTCAGATCCGAATTTAGATAACTTATCTAATTAGTTCGGTCAACCTAGTAGTCAAAATCGCAACCCATTATCAAAAATCTATGCAAACTTTACCAAAAGAGCGTCGTTACGAAACCCTTTCTTATCTGCCACCCCTTACTGACGCTCAAATTGCCAAGCAGATTCAGTACATTTTGAATCAAGGTTACATTCCAGCGATCGAGTTCAACGAAACTTCTGAGCCAACAGAATTATATTGGACAATGTGGAAGCTGCCTTTGTTCGGTGCTAAATCCACTCAAGAAGTATTGAGCGAAGTTCAAGGATGCCGTTCTCAATTCAACACCAGCTATATCCGTGTTGTGGGTTTTGACAACATCAAGCAGTGCCAAGTTCTCAGCTTTTTGGTTCACAAACCTAACAAAACAAACAGATACTAAAGCAAGCGTTGCTTTAAGTAATTAGTTTATCCCCATAGGAGAGGTGGAATTATCTGCCTCTCCTATTTACTAGATTTTTTTTGAAACGCAGAGGGACGCAAAGGAAAACGCAAAGGGACGCAGAGAATAACTCAGCGCCCCTTTGTGTAAACCTCTGCTTTTTTTAAATATAATAAATGGAATTACAGCATCTGCCGGAAGTAAGGATTTGCTTTGTTGGCGACTCTTTTGTTAATGGTACTGGCGATCAAGAATGTCTTGGTTGGACAGGGAGAGTATGTGCTAATGCTAATAAAAAAGGTTATGACATTACTCACTATAATTTAGGAATTAGGCGTGATACGAGTACTGATATAGCAAAGCGTTGGTTACAGGAAGTATCACTACGATTACCCAAAGAATATGATGGCAGAGTTGTGTTTTCTTTTGGATTGAATGACATAACATTAGAAAATGGTAAAACTCGTGTGGATTTGGCCGATTCTATCAAAAATGCCCATGAAATTTTAAGTGAAGCTCAAAAGTTATATCCTGTTTTGATGATTGGACCTGCACCATACGCAGGACAAAAAGATAGTCATATAAGGCAGAGGAACACCGATTTAACCCAACATTTAGCTTTAATTTGCAAAAAACTAGATGTGCCTTATTTAGGTGTTTTTACTATATTAGAAAAATCAAATATCTGGATAGATGAAGCAAGAGCTAATGATGGCGCTCATCCAAGAGCAGGAGGTTATACAGAATTTGCCCAAATTGTGGAAAATTGGGACGCTTGGTTAAATTGGTTTCCTCTCACTTAATCGAACATTCAAAGTTAGGATGGTAGTAGCACCTAATTCTTATATCCAAAGCTGGTAACTATGCAGCAAATTAATTTAGCTGAAGCATCTCAAAACTTACCTGACTTAATTGAAGCAGCACTTGGTGGTGAGGAAATAATCATTATTAAAGATAATCAACCTTTGGTAAAGTTAACTCCTGTGCCGCCAGTTAAACGCCGCCGTCAACCTGGAAGTGCAAAGGGTTTAATTACAATATCTGATGACTTTGATGAACTACTGGAAGATTTTAAGGAATATATGGAATGATATTACTGTTGGATACACATACTTTTATTTGGTATGTGACTGACAATTCAAGGCTTAGTAATCAAGTACTAGAGTTCATTAATGATGAGAATAATGAGATTTTGCTAAGTATCGCTAGTCTGTGGGAAATAGCTATTAAGCAGAATTTAGGAAAACTTACTTTCAATCAGCCATTTGAAATATTTATCACACAGCAACTCAACCTCAACGATTTTAGGTTACTCGATATCAAAATTAGCCATGTTGCTGTTGTTGCCACACTACCTTTACATCATCGCGATCCATTTGACCGAATTTTAATTGCACAAGCACTCGTAGAAAATATACCTATCCTGAGTGCTGATAAAATTTTCGATGCATATCCAACAAGACGTTTATGGTAGGTAGCGTTGCTTTTCTACCAAAAGATAAATAAACAGTCATCACCAAAAAAACTTAACATTACTTTAAGCAGTGCTAGGCAAAGATAATTTTATGGGTTACTACATCGCTCCTCGGTTTCTAGACAAATTGGCTGTCCACATCACCAAAAACTTTCTAAAGCTTCCTGGCGTGCGAGTTCCCGTGATTTTGGGTATTCACGGACGCAAAGGAGAAGGCAAAACATTTCAATGTCAATTAGTCTTCGAGAAAATGGGTATCGAAGTGACTAACATCTCTGGCGGCGAATTAGAAAGTCCAGATGCAGGAGATCCAGCGCGGTTGATTCGGCTACGCTATCGAGAAACAGCAGAACTGATCAAAGTACGCGGCAAAATGTGTGTACTGATGATTAATGATTTAGATGCGGGTGCTGGACGCTTTGATGAAGGCACTCAATATACTGTAAATACGCAGTTGGTGAATGCCACATTGATGAATATTGCTGATAATCCCACAGATGTGCAGTTGCCTGGAAGCTATGATTCCACACCTTTACATCGTGTACCGATTATTGTCACAGGTAATGATTTTTCCACTCTCTATGCACCGTTAATTCGGGATGGACGGATGGAGAAATTCTACTGGGAACCAAACCGAGACGATAAGGTGGGAATTGTCAAAGGGATTTTTGAACCGGATGGACTGTCACAGAAGGAAGTTGAACAGTTAGTTGATACTTTTGTCAATCAGTCCATTGACTTTTTTAGCGCTTTGCGATCGCGCATTTATGATGAACAAATCCGCAACTACATCCATCAAGTAGGTTTTGAGCAGGTATCCTTGAATATCGTTAATAGCGTTGAAGGACCGCCAGAATTTAAAAAGCCAGATTTCAGGCTGTCTCACTTAATCGAGTCTGGTCACTTCCTCGTTGGTGAACAAAAACGGGTGGAAAATTCCCATTTGGTTGATGATTACAACCGACTCAATCGAGGTAGAAATTCTCAATCTGCACAACCTGCTGCTGTAACACCAATTGATCAGCCGTCAAGCAATGGTGCAACTCAAGAAGCAAAAACTAATGGATTCCAGAAGCAGGAAGTATCAAGTCCACATTTGACCCTAGAGACACAAGAACAGATTCGGCAATTATTAGCTCAAGGTTACAAAATTAGTATTGAACACGTAGATGAGCGCCGTTTCCGCACAGGTTCTTGGCAAAGTTGTGTTCATAGCCACATTGATGCCGAGTCTGATGCAATATCAAACTTGGAAGCAACCTTGGCAGAATATAGCGGTGAGTATATCCGCTTGGTAGGTATTGATACAAAGGCCAAGCGGCGGGTTTTGGAGACAATTATTCATCGTCCGCACGGGAAAAATTAGGAGTAGATAAATGAGAAAGAGCGATCGCACTACAAATACCAAGAGCGATCGCTTTTGTCAATTCCTAAACAATTAGAAAAAATATGCTTCTTTAATTGGATAGTTGAATCCTAACCCTTTAATTACAGGTAGGAGCTGAAGCCGAGTTCACCTTTGTTAAATCGCCAGAAAATACTGCTGTGTATTGATAAGGTGATGGACCAGTGCAATTCATAGAATTTGTATCAGTGCGACGGGGAGTCCACCATGACTGTGCTTGCACAGTTAAATTTGTGCCGTTCCATGATAGGTTTTGGACAAGTAGAGAGTTAGTTTTTCCATCAGTCGGCTTCTTGGAAGTTAAAAATGTGGCATAGTCAACCTGACCATTGGCTGGATTGATCCTAGCTATAACTGCGACTTTCGGCCCGCCTCCGTTACCATAGCTAGACAACCAACGCCCAGTTGTAAAGAGGCGAAAATCATTACCAGTTTGAGTACCAGTGGAAGAGTAAACGCCATATAAAACATTGCCTCCATCCCAATACAATCCGTACCCTCTACCATCGTCATTTGTTGTTTCGTAATCAGTTCTACACCATGATTTGATGCCACTATTAAAACGAATTGTCACAGGATTTTGGTTAGTAGCTGATACTTGCTGATAACCAATGTAAATGGCTGAACTTCCAAAAAATACTCTAGGCCCATTTTTAGCTTTTATTGTCGCTTCACTATCATTGCAACTGAATGTTACAGCATTACCGATAGATGAATTTACCGTTTGGGCAAACGCTGGCGGAGCTTTTTGCGTGATTAATAAATCAGCTAATAATACTACAGATAAAGAGAAACGCGCCAAATACTTCTGCAATTGGTGAGAATAAATCATGATAAAAATCTGCCGATAAATTGCCAGGGAAAACACCGTAACACTATAAACTCTAATCAAAAATTAGACAAGGAAAACCGTTGAAATTCCCAATACACAGTGCTTTAAACATCATTAGAAATGAGGTTATGTTAGAAAATGCATAATTTTATATGCATGGTATTGCATGATATTGGCTGTATATAACCCTTTCTTATCAAAGAGCATCAGGAATAGAAGAAATTGCGATCGCAGCAGTCGATAACAAATGTTTTAATAAACAAGTGGGGTTTGCTGATCCTTGATGTACCTTGCTAGAAAGGTTATTCACCAATGCTTTCTGCCTCTTGCCCTGCTATACCAGACGGTTTTAGCAGTTCTTATTTGAGACTTATACTGCACCAGATTCAGGCGGCTTAAGCTGCTTTTGTGGACACCACTATCATGGATACCACCCGCGATTTAATCTTCCATGTTGTTTTTGCTATGCTTAAAAGCAATGTTTTTTATCGAATTTTGGATTTTGGATTTTGGATTTAAAAGTCAAAACTAAAAAATGCTTATTTTTGCGCGTCTTGTAATATTTGCCTCAGAATTTAAACGCGAGCAAAATTCTACTATCCAAAATCGAAGATTATTTATTCAGAGCAACTATCTGAAGCCACTGGGTCAATCTAACAATATAAAAAACGAAGTTTTTGACCATTGTTTTCAGCCCAGTTGAACTTAATTCAGCTTTTTCTAGAATACTGATATACGTTTTCAACGGGACATAAATATATTCCTTAGAAAGTGTTCTATAGATAGTTTGGCTTAGTAAGGCTGTTTTCTGGTTCAGTAAAATTAGTGAATAATTTTATTTTTTAAAAAGTTAATATATAAATCTGGGTAATTTCTCTTAATTCAGGTATGGTATATGCTTTTTTGAATAATTACTTTGGCATTATGTATGATGTTGCAATGTTGCTGATAATAGCTTCTGATTGAAATACATACACACGTAGCAGTTTATCATCAGCAGTCTATGTGCAAGGCGCACTTTCAGGATGGAAAAAAGCTTGATTTTTTATTGTTCTCTCGTTCCCATATCGAGCATGGGAACAGGAACTGGCTTTTCACGGAATGTGGGAAGTCAACTACGCCTAAGCGTCACATTTACAAGCATCATTATTCTTGCCTCATGACTCAGTACATAGTTTAATTTAATACTTGGTATTTTAATATTTCAAGTAATATTACTAGTTTACAAAAAAAGGTTTTGTCTTAAGTTCACATGAACAGCTGGTAAGCTGTTACGCATTTAACTTGAACATTTATATGAAATGCGCCCCTACGTTCGCGGAGCGTCCCGCAGGGATGGGATGCTTTTTTAACTGAAAGTCCCTAATTTCTGCGCTTGTGTGAGCCTGGCTGTATTTCTAACCAATCAATGCAGATTTCCGATAACCAAATATTTCAAACACCGTGAGGAGCTTTCTAGTTTTAGATGACAATCGTGTGAGCCAATGGTCTGAAGTCATGGCGGTCGGTGCAATTACTGTTTCTTAACCCTCACTAGAACGCTCATATCCAGAAGCTTTATAAATGTTGCTTTACTACGTCTAAGCGTGAACAATTCCAATAATCCACATGAGAGACAATCAAACCATCCGAGTTGAGACTTAATTCACTCCAACCAGGAATAGAAATCCGTGGCTTCCAGGGAAGAGGAGTATTCCAACTCAGGGTCCACTCAGTTTTTATTGTGTCTCCTAAACGTTGAATATTATGTAAGTCCATCTTGGGATCCAAAAACCAAGTTTGGATGAAATTAATCATTTTTTTGTAACGTTTAACGCCATGAAATTTATTCAGCGGGTCTTGAAAATAAACGTCTGGGGCGTAAATACTGTAAGTTTGGTTTTCTGGGAATCTTTGATAGTCTTCTTTGAGGATTTCAATGATATCCATGTTAAATAAATATATGTGTAAATTACTTTAATATGTAAACTGGGCGCGGATAACAATTCCTATTAAAAATTGAAATCAACCTTCATTCCATAATTTTTCTAACTGACGCCGCCAAGCAGCTAAAACTTCTTCTCGCGCCTCTGAGGTCTGGTTTATTTCACCCAATAATCCTTCGGCGTAAAAGCGTTCTAAGCTTTGCATAGTAGCTTGCAGAGATTGTCCTTGCTGCTTTGCTGCTTGAATAATTTGCCGGATACGACTTTCGATTAGTCGATTAAAGACATTATCTAATCCAGCCTCATGGAGAGATACAAGTCGATTAATTGCATTGGACAAATCTGCACTCACTAAACTGTCAGTGTTATGTTGAAATACTCCCCAAATTACCCCTTCATACAAAGCGTAACGTACTTCTTGAGTCTCATCAAAGTTGGCTTCTAGGAACTGTCCTAAAAATGGTTGGGCTTCTTGGATAGGCACAATAGGCAGTAAAACTCGCAGCCAAATATTATCTTCGGAAAGCAGCACCAACAACCGAAAAGTAGAAGTATCTATTTGCCAAGATCCAGCAGCAATCTCTACGACGGGCTGCGCCAAAGCATCAACAGCCGATGTGCCAAATAATTCTGTTAGTGTACTCGCAATTTCTTCAGGTGTCATAAGTTTTTGTTAGCTATAGCCTCTAGATTAGCGCAGAGATGCATCACCTTATTCATTAAAACGCTGTGCTGCTTGCTGGACAACTTCCATCGGTAAAGATTTCAATTATTCTAAAGACGTAGTGGGGGCGTACACCTAGCTGTGCGCCCCCACGAATGAATGTATTCCACTGAATTGAAATATCTAAATTATCGAATTGCTCAAAAACACAATCCCGATCGCACAGAAAGCAAAGCCAGTAATACTAATTTTCCAGGGTAAAATTCGGTTTATTTCTCCCATACCGATTGCACTACCAATTTCTCTGGCACTCATGGCAACCGTAAACAGAGTTAAGGTAATGCCTACTATATAGGCAATTAATGGCATCGTTCCTACCCCAATAATAGATTCAGCATTGGCGTAACCCTGAAATAAACCAGCACTAACGCCTACCGAAGCAAGTACTATAAAGTTTGGTTGATTTGGCAGCATCAGCATAGTACCAAAAACAATGGTAGAAGTGGCGATGGCTATTTCTGTACCTGGTAAATTTAGCTGAAATGAATGAATTACAATCCCCAAGATTGCTGCTAAAACAAAACATCCAGCGATCGCAGCACCACGAACAAACACAGATGAGAGTAGGCCAATAGCAATAATACCAACTAAACAATCCAACGCAATTACTGGATCTGCTAATCCCCAGATCAAGCCTTCCCAGCAGTTAGAGATGGTATGGTCAACTGGTGTTCCACTCAATGAACTAAGTAAGCTAATTAAAATTAGAACTGCGATCGCTCCAATATGGCGATGCATTAACTTCAAGGTGTAAAATTCCCCCCAAGCACGGGATTGTGATAATTGAGTTTTGAACATTACCATCTGCCAAATTAGTTTTTTCGGTAATTTATACTACCCATAGACACAAAAAAACTAACGTGATTACCACATTAGATTACACTAGCTTCATCAAGTTATGTAAAACTACAGTTATTGCAAACCTTTTCTCTGATAATAAGCTGCGTAGCCTCTCTATAAGTTACCCGTCGCAGACATCGCCGCCAAAATGCTTTATCCAAACTTTTTTGAAACTATGCAAAAGGCTGTCCTTATATCTTTCTGACGATGTCTTCAACCAAATTTTGAATTATTTGGGCATCTGTTTCACTTAAACTTTCCAATTCAACTGTGTTGCCCTCTTGTGGGGTATTAAATTGACTACTGTATATACGACGACTCAACCCTACCAAACTGCCTTGATAAAATGTTTTATAAAATACACATGCTGCTAAATATGAGCCAATCGGGCTAGGGTGGCTTTGATCTGGATTATAAAGGTTGAATTTCGGATTTGCTTCCTGAACTTTTTGCCCAACTATTCCAACAGGTGCAACTTTGGCTTTCAGTTTTTTAGCAATTGCCATGTATGAATCGGTCAATATCTGTTGCGTTTCTGGTTGATTTTGCTTTGCCCAAGTCAAGTAGAAAACTGTTTGGGAATTCACTCGCTTGATTTCGGCATCAAACAGACTAGCGTACTTGTACATTTCCTTGGGATTGGTAATCGGTAAGGTACTTTGCTCTTGGAGTACTACGTAGTCCCATTGTTTTGCTCTCAATAGCTTGAGTGCTTTACCACTTTTCCAATGGCTTTTGAGGGTAGCTCCACCGACCACAACCATTTCAGTTTCGAGCGTTCTAGTTTCTTTTGCCGACTCAGCCAACTGTTGTGTTAACCAAGGAAGATCATTGACATAGGTATAGCTGTTGCCAATAAATAAAACTCTGATTGCCTGCTGTTCATTTACTTGAAAGGAATTTGCCTCAATCGGCTTCTTTTTTAGCAAAAACAAAGCAATCATCAAAAAGAGGAATAAAGATATGTATAGTATTTCTGTGTTTATCATCATCCCTGGAATTTTTGCAGCATAACTTATTATTGGACAGGTTTTTTTAGAAAAGAGTTCTGATTTTTATAATTTGTATAGGTTAAATAAAGCAAAAACTTTACCTAAATACTTCTCTGTAATTCCCAAAACGGTAGTGTTTTAGATTGCTTGTTTTACGTCTTGATGGATAGACCGAATTCTCATCAACCAGACTTTATTTTAATCGGAATCTGGATGATAAACTCTGTACCTTGAAGCGGTGTAGAAACACACTTGAGTTGACCACCATATTTGTTGATAATTTGGTAGCTAATCGACATCCCTAGACCTGTACCTGAACCAACAGGTTTAGTTGTAAAAAATGGGTCAAAAACTTTTTGCTTTACTGCTTTTGTCATACCACAGCCATTATCAGCAATCCGAATCATCACTTGATTGCTGTCTAAAACCTCAGTGCAAATTCGAATCTGGGGATTGTTAGCTTTAGTTACCAGTTGTTGGTTACCAGTTATTTTGGCATTATTCACTAACAACTTACAACCAATTACTGATTCTATCAAAGTATCAATAGAATTATTCAAAATATTCATAAATACTTGATTTAGTTGTCCAGGATAGCACTCGACTTTAGGTAACTTGCCGTATTCTTTTATAACTTGAATACCTGGATGATTTATTTTGGCTTCCAAGCGATTTTGCAAAATCAAGAGAGTGCTATCAAGACCATCGTGGATATCAACTTCTTTTTTGTCCGCTTCATCTAGCCGCGAGAAGTTACGCAAGGATAACACTAGGTTGGAAATGCGCCCGGCTCCCATTTTCATGGAAGATAAGATTTTCGGTACGTCTTCTTTAATGAAATCAAGGTCAATTTCTTCAATAAAAGCTTGAATTTCTGATACTAAATGACGATCGCATTTTTGAAAAAGCGTAATCAAACTGAGTAAATTTTTAGTATATTCATTGATAATAACAATATTAGCGTCAATAAAATTCACAGGATTATTAATTTCATGGGCAATACCTCCAACTAATTGCCCTAATGAAGACATTTTTTCAGTTTGAATCAGTTGAGATTGCGTATTTTCAAGTTCCTTTAAGGTTAGTTTCAGTTGGCAGTTAGCTGCTTCTAGTTGTGCCGGACTTGGCAAAGCCAGAGCCTGGGGAATGATGGGTAATAGTGCGATCGCTGTATATAGTGAAATAATAGCCGTAATAAATTTGATGAAAGTGGACAGCCAGTAAGTTGGATGCCAAAGCGTCCATACATCCATCACATGGGTTGTACCACAAGAGATGATAAAAGCTCCAAATAATAAAAGTATCCATTTGAAAGGGAAATCTTTTCGCTTGTGGACAAAGTAAACAAGGGCGATGGGAATAGAATAATACACCAAAGCAATTAGAGAATCTGAAATGATGTTTAGCCACACTAAACTTGGCTTCCAGAGGTAACAATGTCCATGTGGAATAAATGAGCTATCAGTCAAAAAATTTTGCAAAAATTCCAGCATATATTATCAAACGAAATAATTTTTTAAATATTAAATGATAGATTATACACGCTGGATAAAAAATTGTCCCTAATATTAAATGTGGTACTAGTGCAGGACGGCGGAAATAAGCAGACCATTGAAAAGTCCTAAACAGCTTATTCCATAATACTTTTGAATTTTGAGAGCCAGTTGTTACCCTGCGGGAACGCTAAGAGCGTAGCTTGCTTCCCCGTAGGTGTACAAGTCGGGAAACCGCAAGGGCGCACTGGCTCCTTTTGACTTACCCAAAAGGGCTGACTTCCGCCTTGCGTTACTAGTGCAGTAATTCTTCAACCTGATGCTGGCTCCACAAAGTTCTATATAGACCCTGTTGTTGCACCAGTTCTAAGTGATTGCCTATCTGAACAATTTTTCCTTTTTCCATCACAAAAATTCGGTCAGCAGCTGCCGCTGCCGATAATTGGTGGGTAATGAAAATTACTGTTTTGCGTACACTACCACCAGAGAGATTTCTGAGGATTTGCGTGGCTGTTTGATTATCCACACTAGAGAGGGCATCATCCAAAATTAACACTGGAGCATTGAGCAGCATCGCCCTAGCTAAGGCAGTACGTTGTCGTTGACCGCCAGAAAGCGTAATACCGCGTTCACCAACAAGAGTCTCATATTGCTGGGGAAAATTGTGAATTTCTGATTCAATTTGGGCAAGTCTAGCAACAGATTCTATCTGCTCTTGTTCGCTAATTGGGTCACCGTAACGGATATTATTTTTGATTGTAGTACTAAATAAAAAGCTATCTTGAGGAACGTAGGCGATCGCACCTCGCAAATCTGCCAAAGCTATCTTAGTAATATCCACCCCATCTAAAAACAATTGTCCTGAGTCAATATCCAACAAGCGCGGCAAAGCATTCGCCAAAGTGGATTTTCCCGAACCAATTGCCCCAACAACTGCCACGGTTTCTCCGGGAACAATGGTAAAGTTAACATTTTCTAGAGATGGAGTCGCGGAACCTGGGTAAGTATAGGTAAGATTTTTAGCTGTCACTTCCCCTTTAAGTTCAGCCACTGGTAGATGTATGGCATCGGCTTTGTCTTGGATTTTCGGTGTAACAGAGAGAATAGATTCAAGGCGATCAATACTAACTTCACCCCGTTGGTAGGCGGTAATTGTGAATCCTAAAATGGCTGTGGGGAAAACTAGACGCTCTACATAAATTAACAATGCTAAAAAGTCGCCAACCTGAAGTGTTCCAGAGGACATTCGCGCCGCCCCTAGCCAGATGATTACCAGCGAGCTGATATTGGCTAGCCCGCCAATTAGCGGAAATAGTGTATTTCGGATTTTTGCCAGTTCCAGGTTAGCAGTCAATAGCTGCTGATTTTTCTTGGCGAAGGCTCGACGCTCGTTTGCTTCTTGGGCATAGATTTTAATTAAGGCAATGCCACTTATATCCTCTTGGATGAGTTCGCTGATATCAGAGAGTTGCTCTTGGACTGCTGCTTGTTGTTTGCGTAAGCGATCGCTAAACAGACTTACTAATAAGAGCATAAAAGGATACACTGCCAGGGAAGCTAATGTTAGATCCACACTAATCGCTAGCATTACTGGCAGTGTCAGAGCGTAGGCAAACACCGTATTTGCCAAACTCAAGACTGCAAAACCCAACAAGCGTTTGATATTGTCAACATCACTAGTAGCCCGATTAATCAAATCGCCAGCAGTATTACTAGCAAAATAAGCCGGCTCCAGCTTGAGTAAATGTTCAAAAATCCTTTGTTTCAGGTCAAATTCCACCTGACGCCCCACCCCAAACAGCCAAATGCGGGATGCCATCCGCATTAGCCACATTGCCGAACTGAGCAAAACAATAATTACTACGTAACGTAGTATTTCATTCCAGTTGAAGGTTGTCGACAGTTTATCAACACCAGCACGAATCAACCAAGGGATATAAACGCCCAGTGCATTGACAGAAAACAAAGCGAGAATCCCTAAGGACGCCTCTCGCCAATGGGGACGTAAGTAAGCACTGAGTTTAGCGAGTCGTCGAGATTTTGCCATTAAAGCAATTTTGCAACCTTATCATCCTAGATTAACTGTTAGTCGAAGCAGACAGCTATGTAAAGGGAATATCACTTGTAAATTTACAAGAAACAATTCAGAAGTCAGGAGCCAGAATTCAGTATTTAATTCTGTGCGATTGTCGTTAGCAGAGCGCTAGCTACGGACGAGCGTCACTTGTTCGCTCTTGGCTTTCTTGCAGGGTAGATGAATAAACAGGTTTAAGTCCCCCACTGAATTTTCCCACTAAATTTTAAATTTGGTGGTCTTCCCTACTGGATGCTATGCGAACAATCAGTGACGGGTTAAATCTCTCTCCTACTGATAGCGAAGGGTTAGCGAGTCACACGCTTCTACGTCGCTAACGCAACGCTTACGAGCGTCTTGCATTCTGTATTCAGAATTCAGAATTCTGACTTCTCTTTTACTTTATTACCTCTGAACACGCATGAACCTGTAAACTTCAGCGAGATAGCTTTCCCAGGTTCTTGTTGTCAATAGCAACGTTTCTGCATTCGGTACAAAGTCTTCAAGCCGTAAACCGCGTGTGCGAATATCTTGAGGATTTCCTTGTAATAGATAGGGAGGCACTCTCAAATTATAAGAAAGAATGCCACCTCCCGTAACATCTGAGATGTTTGCTGAGGTGGTTTGTTGTCCTAATGCCACCAGTGTCCCAGATGTTGGTGTAACAGTTGCTACATAGGTTTCACCTGCCATTGCTAGAGGTGCCCTATAAAGGAAATAGGCGACTGCTGGTGTACTTGCTAACAGCAAAATCGTCAGTGCCCAACCTATCAAGTATCCTCCTGGTTTGTCTATTCCACCTCCTTTGATTCTCTGAGCTGCAAAAATCATCATTAAAACAGAGGCTCCTAGAGGTCTGAGTGGAAAAGACAGCATCCTCCATAACGACGCTACAGCTGGTTCATTGGGGTTAAGAAATGATAGGGCTACGATTACCAAGATAACGACTAGGATTAATCGCCCGACAAAACTTCCAGAGGGATAAAATCGCTGGAACAGAGAATATACGATAGTGCCAATCAACAGCCACAGCAGTACTCGGCTTAACAATAGAAACATAGATTAACTCTCAAATTTTCTGGTGCAGTGAGCCAGTATGGTGGTGAGACAGTCCGCCTTGCTTGGAATTTTCACGTCACTTTTTCTCCTGTTTAGAGAACAAGTGGCTCTCCAAAAGGAACTGTCATGCATGGTTTCCCTGTAAAAAACAACTAGCGACTTCTTAGCTTTAGCGACGCTAGAAGCGTCACCCGTAAGGGTCAACCTAGAGGTTTCGGGAAATGGATTTATTTTATTGTCAAATTGTAATCGCACTGTTTGACTTAAAATACCTCAAACCTCACACCCAAAGACTACCGTCGTAGTGATTTTAGTGCAATTTTTTGCCACTGCGTCTATTATTTATAATTTTCCAGCAGAGTAATGTAGCATCGGTAAACTAAATTAATTGAGTAATCCACTCAAAAGGAAAAACTATGTCGTCTGCAAAGCCTACCATTTTGGTAACAGGAGGAGCTGGATATATTGGTTCTCATACGGTGCTTGCTTTGAAACAAGCGGGTTACAACGTTGTCATACTTGATAATCTGGTCTATGGGCATCGTGACTTGGTAGAAAAGGTTTTACAGGTAGAACTGATAGAAGGGGATACAGGCGATCGCGCCTTGCTAGATCATCTATTTAAAACCCGCGATATTGCTGCTGTGATGCACTTTTCTGCCTATGCCTACGTAGGAGAATCAGTGACTGACCCAGCTAAATACTACCGCAATAACGTTGTTGGTACTTTAACCCTGTTAGAAGCGATGCTGGCGGCATCTGTAAAGAAATTTGTCTTTTCTTCTACCTGTGCTACCTACGGGGTACCAGAATTTGTACCTATTCCAGAAAACCATCCCCAAAATCCGATTAATCCCTATGGCGCTACAAAACTAATGGTTGAGCGGATTCTTTCTGATTTTGATGTTGCTTACGGTTTTAAATCAGTGCGTTTCCGCTATTTTAATGCTGCTGGTGCTAATCCCAGTGGGTTACTGGGCGAGGATCACAACCCAGAAACCCATTTGATTCCCTTGGTGCTGATGGCAGCTTTAGGCAAACGAGAATCCATCTCAATTTTCGGCACTGATTACCCTACGCCCGATGGTACTTGTATTCGCGATTATATTCACGTTAACGACTTAGCAGATGCCCATATTTTAGGATTGGAATATTTATTGAAAGGTGACGATAGCGAAGTTTTCAATTTGGGTAATGGCAGCGGCTTCTCCGTCAGAGAAGTAATTGCCGCTGCCGAACAGGTTACAGGAACTTCGATAGCAGTAGAAGAACGCGATCGCCGTCCTGGTGATCCCCCAATTCTCATTGGCAGCGGCGAGAAAGCTAGAACAATTTTAGGCTGGCAACCTCAGTATCCATCCATCAAAGATATTGTTGCTCATGCGTGGCAGTGGCATCAGAAGCGACATAAATAGGCAGGGGAGGCAGGGGATGCAGGGGAGGCAGGGGATGCAGGGGAGGAAAAAGAGATTATTATTAAGCAATTTCTCTCCCCCTGCTTCTCTTCTCCCCCTGCTTCTCTTCTCCCCCTGCCCCCTGCTCCCTGCCCCCTGCCCTCTCCCTCCACTCTCTACTCCCCGCTCCCTTTCATGCTTCGCAGTACGACAACTAAGATGCCGATAAATCCAAGAATTGGCAGTGCGATCGCCCAAAGTGGTAATTGCCGAGATTCATTTTCTCCTAAATTACCATTGACATCTCGCAGATTTCGTGTGTTCTGTGTAGACCCGCCTGCCACAGTAACTTCAAATTTGAACTCAAAGGGTTTGAATCTTGCTCCAGAAACTGGTTTCCCATTTAGTTGCAACTGATAAATACCTGGCTTGGGAAAGACAACTTCAGCACCTGGAATGCCTTGATAGCGTTCAGCGGCCACAGGTTCTAACTGTGGTTCTAATAGTGGTGGCTCTCCGGCTGCATAAGGTTGGGCATAAACAGCCAACTGACAATTACACTGTGACAGGGGAATCACCCTTCCACCTCTGCGGGTAAGTGCAAACCAAGCTTGGCTTGGTTCTCCAGCACGGGGATTATCATTTGGTTCAATGTGGAGGGTACCGCCGACATCTCCGGCTACTTCCACCTTATGAGCAAAAGCAGGGTCAAGATTAGCTATTGGTATAACTAAACAACTCAGGAATAATAAATACTTTATTGTTCCTCGATTCCAGGAAATACCTTTGAGCTGGTAAGGCCTTTGTTTTTGGCTTGTTGGGATGGAGCCAGAAAATAAGGATGATTTACCGCGATTTGGTTGGGGGGACATAAAACTTTTCTAAGGCTAACTTTGACCAAAAAAAGCGCGATCGCACCATCAATACACTGAGGGTAATAATTACCATCAGTATTGCCGCTAATTGATTTCCCCAAGTTGATTGCAAGGAACCCAGGTAATGGGAACCAATCAACACAGCATGAATGGCACTCAAGAGCAAGGCTGGCACACCCAATAGATGAATCTGTCGCCAACGCTTGCCCAAAGATTTTTGCAACGATTCCCAACTCGTAAAAGCGGCGGGGGACATTAATATCAATGCTACAGCACCCGCAGCCATACCCCACTGAAATTCTGGCGGCAGGAAAGAAAAGGCGGCAAATTTCCATTGCAATGAGTGTTCTATCATGTGGACAGTATGAACCACAGAAAGTACAAAAGATCCCACCCCCAAGGCGCGGCGGTAACGCAGTGGTGAAGCCCACAAGCCACTAATGGGACGCGCAATTAGCGCCAAAATTAAGCAGATTAACGCGGCGTGTCCGGTGTAATCTACCATTGTGTCACCTGTCCGTAACAAGGTAATTACGCCAATGGTAAGTGTCACCCAACCGCCTAATCGAAATAATTGACTGCGCCTGTCTTTACTTACCAACGATGTGGAAACGCCCACACCTAGCATCGTGGGTAGAGTTCCCAGTCCAAAAGCCAGCATAGTTGCCCCACCCATCCATAAATTGCCAGTTTCAGCAGCTTTAATTTGGGCAGCATACAGGAAACCACAAGGCATTAAACCCCAAGTCATCCCCAAAAGCATTGGTGTCCACCATTTGGTTTTTAAGGAAAGCTTAACCATTCCTGTACTGAGGCGATCATGTAAACTGCCTTGTAATAAGGGATGTAACACGGGAATGCGCGGCAGTAAATCGGGTTTTACTTGTCCCAAACCAAACCAAATCAGCATTACGCCAGTTAAAATTGCCATCCAACGCCGGAAGTCGCTACCAACACCCGCTAGCTGTCCACCTTGCAGCAATACCGAACCTAGCGCCCCAATGCCAGCGCCGACTAGAGCATAGCTCAACATCCGCCCCAGATTTAGCAGGATATGAAATTTTAATTGCTGTTGCCAAGTGTCGGACTTTTCTAAGGTTAATGTGCGCCCTAATGAAGCTGTGTGTGGAACTTTCGGCTGATGAGACAGGGAAAACGCCACTGTTAGCGGGCCACACATCCCAAAGCAATGCCCAAAACTCCCCAGGAACCCCAGTATTGTGATCAGCAACAAATCTACCATAAAAAAGCCCTGAGTTCTGAGTCATGAGTCCTGAGTGTCAGAATAAAGATTTTGAAGAAGTAATAAATTCTTTTCTTTTTTGTTCAGTACTCAGCACTCCTCTAGTGGGGCTACTGTAAGTCAAGTTGCACTCTCTGTCAAAAGACAAGCTGTAAAACTTGATATTGACTCTTGTAGAGATTAGCTTAGTAGAGCCATAAATTAAGGGTAGGGAATGCCGCGATTCGTTCAAAACCAATTTTTATTTTTGATTGCTATATCCCTGTGAAAATTAATCAGGGCAATATATTTTGAAGATATTTGTAAAGTCTAATTTTGTACTCGCCTGATCTTATAGATGTGTGAATGCTAATTCAAATAAGTTTGAGTTAGTCATTAGCTAACACTAATGACTAACTCAATGCAGGTTCCAAAATATTCAAATATTCTGGACAAGATGCAATTTCATCGTTTTAATAAAAAGTAAAGACTAAACTATCGATCAATGACTCCATGCAGAAAGTATATCTTCCAGCACAAATAATCTTTTTGAAGAATTTGCAGTTTCAACTACTATAACTTTCAGCGTTACAGTATAGACATTATTGAGTATTTGATGTCCGTAGCCAATAACTTTTCCTATGTTTCCAGTCTCTTGATGTTTCACACGCTCATCAATAGTATACATAGCGGTATCTGTCTAAAACTGACAGTGGCTAAATAGTGTTATCTATATTATTTATCTTTTCCTGAATAATCAGTTCAGCCTTTTAGTATATTGGCCTTTAAACTAAAGGAGTATTTTCAGTTATTGAGGGAAAATCGCTTTTTTAGTATCACGTTACTAAATTTAATAAGCTAGCAATAACATTATTAACGATAGCGAACAAGCGTAGACTATCAAATGGAATAGATGAGCTTTAGATTAATTTTGTCCTTTTGCATTTCTAACACCTCGAATAAGCAAGTTTGCGTTACAAAATTAAGCTATGTAATGAAATATAAAATGAGTGAATAGCTTAGAAATTGGTCATTTCAAAGTTTTTACAAAACTAAACATATATGGACTTTAGCATACCGACTTACTTAGCAGATGCAAGACAATGTACGCTCTCATAAAGAATATTACAAAATACACTTTTTTCAAGATTAGACATATAGACAAGCTTAAGTCTGTCCGGTTTCGTACAGAGAAACTTTCTTTCTTTCCTAGCCTCTGCTTATCCAAACCGCATCGTATCTTTAGCGGATAATTCCTGCTTGGCTTAAGTATCTAGCTTCTACATTTTTATTAGTTAGAATGATCTTACCGCTTCAGGTAAATAAGCATTTATACTCTGGGATGACTATGCCATAACATTAGTAGGTGGCTGTTTCTAAGTTATTTGCGTCAATAATTTAGATGAGCATCTAATTAATAATCACTGAGGATTTGCGCTACCCTAAGTCTGGAAGCCAAGGATAAATCACATGAGAAAATGGATTTGGCTGATGCTGTTGGTGCTGATGGCAGTTGCCGTGGTGGGTAGCAGAGGGAGCACGTTTTTTGAACAGCGTCCGTCGCCAGCAATTGTTGAGCGCACTCCAGTGGAAACACCTCAACCACAGGCAGAGTCAAAGGAAGTTGATAGTGCGCCGCAAGTGTCAACTGACAGACTGTTAAACCATATTCAAAAGTTAAATTTTCAGCGCTACACAACAAAAGAGCGATCGCTTACTCGCACTTATATCACAACTGAACTCACTAAATTAGGCTGGAAGCCCAAATTGGAAAAGTTCTCTGAAGGTGTGAATATTTTTGCTGAACGTGTAGGAACTAACAAAGCCTCTAAAGCAATTCTCGTAGGAGCGCATTACGACACTGTTGCCTTATCCCCTGGTGCTGATGATAATGCCAGTGGTGTAGCCGTAATGCTGGAAATAGCCCGCTTGCTTGGTTCCCGTCCTACACCACGAACGTTACAGCTAGCTTTTTTTGACCAAGAAGAAGCAGGACTTTTGGGTAGTCAGGCTTTCGTTAGCAAGACAGCACGCTTACAAAATTTAGGCGGAGCGATCGTCATGGATATGGTAGGTTACGCATGTTACACTATCGGTTGTCAAAAATACCCTGCGGGGTTGCCTGTTACCCCAATTAGCGACAAGGGCGACTTTTTGGCAGTAGTCGGTGATACTGAACATTTGCCTTTGCTGAGCGCCTTTCAAAACTCACAAATGCTCCCCTCAGCCGCTCTGAATAAACAGAAATCAAATCTGCCAGAAGTCTTAACACTACCAATTCCTTTTAAAGGTTTACTGACACCAGACACCTTACGCAGCGACCATGCACCATTTTGGTATCAGGGTATAGGTGCTGTACTGGTGACAGATACAGCAAATTTGCGTACTCCCTACTATCATCAACGTAGCGATGTTCCAGCGACTATTGAGCGATCGTTTTTCACAGGAGCAGCACAGGTTGTAGTCAATGCTACTATTGCCTTGCTAGAGAAAAACGAGGTTTTAGAAACTCGACCACCAAGCTGACCGAATAATTGGTAATTGGTAATTTGTGCAATGTGCGACTTATTCTTGAAACCCCACTTCCATTCCTCTCCCCATTGGCATCAGTCTGCCGTTAGGCAAGCGGGGAGAGGCTTTAAGTCTTTCTCCCCAACGCTAGTAGGGAAGGGGCTGAGGGTTAGGTTTGAGAGAAAGTTGCACATCGCGTTAATTAAAGAATAAATAACTAATTCCGCGTAGCGGTAGTAGTTTTTGGTTCAGGGAAAGTCAACGTCCAATTTTTTCTATCATTAATCTGAAAATACAAACCTTGGAGAATCAGCCGCAGAGCCGTTCGAGTTCTAATAGGCTTTTTTACTAGATAATTTCCTGGTTCAGCAAAGATACCATTAAAGCTTTGTTTATGACCAAATTGTTTTGAACAGTAACTGCCAGCACCTTTTACTGTTAATACAAAAAATGGAGCTTTTTCGTATTCATCAGGAATCATAAAGATTCCATATACATTGTGACGACCACGCCACGGCTGAACAATAACTTTAGTAGCATTTACTTGAAATTTTGTAGTTTTTGATGCTAAAAAAGTATTGAAATTGCAATCAGAATCATTCACAGGCCACCACAGTGTAATAATACTCAGGGAGAGCAGCAAAATCAAAATATAGCGGAGTCTGCGATGCATAAAGCCAAGAGAAATTGTTGGTGCGGCTGGTAGAATTTGATGGGTAATGATAGTGCAGCTACAGTAGTTAGACTATCTATCTGCAACACCTCTGCAACAGGTTCTAAAGGGTAAATACAAAACATTCAACGGCCGGTTAAACTTTGCTGCCAAAAAAAATTGCAGCCAAGGCATCAGCCTAAAAAAAGTTCAGATTGTAGATGCGTAGTTTACCGCCGCAGGCATCGCTTGCCCTGTTTTTGTAGCTCCCTTACAGTATTAAACCTAGCTGAGAAACAATCAGGCTTTTGTGGCTGTTAACACTGATTTATGCTCAAATTTTTAACTGTGATGAATTCTACAATTTGTTGCTTTTGTTATATTTTTGATGAACCTTGATCGCATCAGCAGATGCTTTGAGGAGATCAGCGCGTAGCCGTAGCCTGTCGTAGACATCGCTATCAAGTTCAGGAACAAATCTACTTTTATTTATCGGCAATTAATAGGGTAGTCAAATACACAAATATTGGTTATATTCCCGTAAGTAAGGATTGGTATAAATGTTTATGGAAAGAAATTGGGGAAGTCTTAAGGCAGTTGCGGGTTTCTTTGGTGCGATTGTGCTTACACAGTTCGGGGCAAATACTTCGGCTATTGCGGCTGACACTGTTGTTGTGCGTTTGGGTTTATTTACAGAAACCATCACCCTTGCTGAGTTGCAAAAGGCTGCAAAAACTGGGGAATTGCCTGGGAGTTTGCAGCCTTACGCTAAAGGATTATCTGAACAACAACGCCGCTTCTTCTTGGGGGCGCTGGGCATGAATATACCGATGAATGTTGTTACCATTAATAGGTTAGTTAATACCCAGATTGGCACAACTATTCTCAATGACTTTGCTACAGCCTTAGCCCGAAAAGACAATGCTGGGGTGCAAGCACTCAGAGCAGGGTTGGTATTAGGTTCTACTGCACCACAGGGACTTTCTATACTGAGCTTTATCGCTGCTTATCCAAGTGAACGCCTAGAAATTAATTTGCCACAGGCTTTTATAGTTGCAGGGAGTTTTAATACAGCTTTTTGGCGTACCCAGCAATTTATGCTAGCGATCGCTCCCCAACTTGATACCATAACGCCGCAGCCCGGAACACCACAGATTGCTTTCCCTTTTGATCCTAGCCAACCAGGAAACGCTGAAGTAAAAATACTTAAGTTAAGCCTGAATGACCAAAAGCGCGACCGGAAAATTCCAGTTGATGTTTATTGGTCAACTGCTGCAAATGCCAATAAACCCGTTATTGTTTTTTCTCACGGCTTGGGGTCAGTCCGCACAGACTTGCGTTACCTGGCAGAACATTTAGCATCCCACGGTTATGTAGTAGCAGCTTTAGAACATCCCGGTAGTAATGAGGCGAATACTAACTTAGCATTACAAGGTAAAACCAGAGTTGTAAAGCCTCAAGAGTTTTTGCATCGTCCTCAAGATATTAGTTTTGTTCTCGACGAATTAGAAAAGCTCAACCAAACAGCGAATAACCCGCTTGCTGGGAAACTGACAACCACAAACACGATGGTTGTTGGCTATTCTTTCGGTGGTGGTACAGCTTTAACACTTGCTGGAGCCGAATTACAACTAGAACGGCTCAAACAACGCTGCAAAAATAACTTGGCTATCTTAAGTCTGGGAGAAGCTATGCAGTGCATTGCTCAAGAACTACCAGAAAATAGCTATCAACTGCGGGATACTAGAATCAAACAGGCGATCGCTCTCAATCCTACAACTTCTCAGATTTTTGGCGAAACTGGGTTAACTAAGGTGCAAGTTCCTACCCTAGTGTTAGCAGGCTCCGCAGATAAAACTACCCCAGCTTTAACTGAACAGATTGTGGGCTTTGACAAAATTCCATCCCCGAAATGGCTAGTTGGTATAGTTGGGGGTACTCATCTGAGTGTAAAAGACCCCAGTACCACTTTGGATCAGATAGGACAACCAAATACACCAATTAGCGGCGGTGAAGTTGTGGGTGAACAAGCAGCAGATGTTCGCAAGTACGTTAAAGCTATAACTTTAGCCTTTGCTTTCCAGATGACTCCAGAAGCTAAAAACTACGCTATTTTTCTGACATCAGATTATGCCCAGTTTGCTTCGACTGCGGCATTTCCATTTCGCCTAATTACGCAGATTCCTCCTAATGCTATGACAGTAGTGAAAGAATTTATTGAGAAATAAGCGACTTCCAAGTAAACGAATATCCCATTTTGTGAGTAGCAAGCTTTAAGAGGAGCGGTATTTACGGTGTACACACAAGTCGAAAAAACTCGATTTCCATTGTTCTCTCGTTCCTATGCAGAGCATAAAAATGTCTATTAGCGGCTGCTGCCTCTCATAGATAATGAACTACTAAACTTAGTACTGACACCGCCCCGTTTTTTCTTAAAGTTTGGATTTTTGGCGCAACCAGCCCATAAGTTACTAAATGTCTGTTGCAGATATCTAAGCCCTTATTAAGCTGATACTAGCTGCTTTTTGAATACATTGTGCTTTATATATTAAGTTAGATGCAGCTTAAAAAATTGGGCTGAATTTGTAATACCTTAGATAGATTAAATTATAATAACTTGATATTAAACGTTTAGTTGATGTTATCTCTATACTAAATTTTTACAGTAAAAATAACTATTTACACATAAACTTTATGATATTCTTCTTGAAAATAATAGAAGCTTAATAGTGTAAAAAAATAGGAGCATTTGTGTATAGTACATATGCATTATATCCCAAATGTAAAAAACAAATGAACAGCAACTTGCTTTGTGCAAAAATATTTTTGTGTATTTATTAGTGTAAATTCCTTTAAGTTCGCAAAAAATGTTAGAGCAATTTTATCTGCTAAAGCTACAGATTAACCCAGAATAATAAAATTCAAAACTTATTTTCTTTTCCTAGATAATAAGTAGTTTTTGACAGATCATATATTAAAAGTAATTTTGGATTCAGAATTAGACAATTACTCTATTTCACTCAATCTCATGGAACTTTATACAACTCATGAAATCGAAAAACTCCAGCCAAATGAAGACCTTCCTTACTTGATTGAAATTATGGAGTGGGTAAAAAACTTTTTAGGAAGACCTCATCCTAACTTAGGAAGACCCGGCGTAGTTTGCCCTTTTGTACCTCACTCTCTCAGGTCAAACAGTATTCGTCTGGCAGTTATTCGCACAAAAGATTTGTATCCAGAGCAATTAGAAGAAGTTGTTGGACGCTACCGAGATATCTTTCTTGAGATGGATGTTCAAGAGCAGGAATTAGCAATAAATAGAGCTTTTCTACTTATATTTCCTGACATCCATATAGAAGATGCTTCTAATCTAGTAGATAGTGTTCAACAAAAACTTAAACCTTTATTTGTTGAGTCAGGGCTGATGATAGGAGAATTTCATAAACGTAATGAAACTCCTGGTCTGCACAACCCAGACTTTCGTCCACTTCGTAGCCCTATCCCCTTGTTGGCTATTCGGTTTATGGTTGAAGCTGACCTCCCCTTTCTTCAGAGTCCGGCTGATCCATACTTACGTATTCGATATCTAGAAGCTTATTTAAAGTGTTTTGGTCATAAATTTACAGATGAAACAAAGTTTAAAAATGCTCATCAAGCATTAGCTTTAGCAAAAGAACAAACAGCTATTTTCACTTAACATGTGCCACGTTATAGTAGCACAGCAATGCTTGTGTATGTCAACTTCAGCTAAAACTCATTTAATACTAAAGCCTAATGGTAATATAGCGCTCATTTGAATGAGGACAGGGCATTGCCGTGTCCTTATGAGTATGTGTGTTCATCTGTGCTTCATTATTCTTTCTGTACCTTACCCATGTGAGAACCACTATATCAGCGATCGCAATTTCAAATTCCTACTTTTATGCGATTGGTAAGCAGGTGCGTTACAATCAGGCATTGAAAGTACAGGGTTGATACTCTGTGCAAGTATCCGCAGACATAGCTGTTACCATAAAACTAGAAATTAATCAGAGTCGGTGAACATTGATAAAACTGGTAATGTGATTAAGTATGGGGTTGCTCGACTCCAGAGCGATCGCATAGAGTTTGTTTTTGAATAGGTAAGTAAAATGGCGAAAGAAATAGAGCGGAAATATTTAGTGAAAGGAGATAGCTGGAGAGGATTAGCCGAAGGTAGTGTATATCGCCAAGGATATATTGCTACACAAGATAAAGCGGCTGTACGTATACGTATAGTAGGAGAAAAAAGTTATTTGACCATTAAAGGCCCCAATATCAAATATTCCAGATTAGAGTTTGAGTATCCTATTCCTATTAAAGATGCTCAAGAAATACTTGAGGCATTATGTGAACGTCCCTTTATAGAAAAAATCAGATATAAAATAGAGTCGGGTGGTTTGATTTGGGAGATAGATGAGTTTGATGGTGTTAATAAAGGATTAATAATAGCAGAAGTTGAACTCAGTGATGAAAATCAACAAATTGAATTACCAAGCTGGATTGGACAAGAAGTTTCTGATGACTCCAGATATTTCAACAACAATTTAGTAAAACATCCTTTTTCAGAATGGTAATTCCCTAAATATTGGTAACAACCCAATTTTAAAAAAATACCTAACGAATAGTTGCGATCGCTCCATTTGTGAGCTTGTCCTGTTTGTGCGATCGTAATCCAGTAGCGTGCAGTCATCTTGAGAACATCCCAAAGCTTCGCAGATTTGAGCCTGAGATTCACCTGCATCGAACAGCAGCATAATTTCAATGCGATGGCGGTATTCTACACGTAAGTCGGTTTCTAAGCTTTTCAGTAGGTATCTGCGCTGAAAGGGTGTTAAGGAAAGACCTGGATTTTCCATAACGATTCCCCCTGGTAGAACTTGCACTCTTTGGAAGTTCGTTTAACTTCTTTGCGAACCTCTGCTTACTTATCGGAATCAAAACTCTATGAATTCTGCAATTATTTACAAAAGTTTATAATTATCAAGTGAATTAGCATAAGTACAGCTTCTTAAGCCTTGGCGTAGTGAATAACAGAAAGGACATAGATATAGCCTCTGTTTTAAATTTCATGATTCGGAATAGTCAAAGGATGTTATCAGGACTTACGCAAACAACAGCCGAAACCCTTATTCTCTGGTAGTGGCAATTCATGTAGCCGAAGGCTTCCCGCAGGGTATTGCCCCTACAGCGTATAGTTTTGCGTAAGTTCTAGTTATAACACTTGAGTTTTGCAAACTAAAGTATTTTTTAATATAAAAGGTTTGAATAATGAAAACATAAGCCATTGATTTATGCGTAATAAATTAGTTTTAAACCCTTGATTTTATAGATTTAATCTCAGAAACTTGAAATTGAGTTAGACAAGACATCACTAATTCAACATCAACATCAGTCTGAAATAAAGGAAAAGGAGAAAAAGATGAAAGTCAATCAGCAGGAACAACTCTTAACTGAATTAGACTCTGTGTTGGAAGAAATTTCAGATGACAATTCTGCTTCTCTAACAGGAGGAGCCAGATCCACCTTCTCAGGAACAATTCCTGCCTTCGGATCAAAGACATTTTCACAGAAATATACTACCAGTAGGCAATTCAATGACATTTCAATTCGATTGAATCAGAATATCAATGAATTCATAAAAGTTAAAGCCGTGCGTGCCGATAACCTACGTGATATAAGTACTTTCGTAAGGTCGATTCCTCCAAACTCTGCCGGAAAGCTAATCACTGTTGCGGCAAATGTGCGCGATGGAGTCGAATTCAGGCTCAACTTTTCAATTGACGGGTTTAATACCGCCAAAAGCATATCAGGCCCGATCACCTTTTAGCAGGATGTTTTAGCTTTTCGCCATTAGTTTTGTCTGATTTATGCATCGAGGAATTTAGTTAGAGCGGTCATTTTTACTACTCATTTTTGAGTTAGGTCAGGCGGTCAGGTTGTGTTACAAAAAAAATTTAAACACCATTTGTAGTAATACGACAGTTTGTAACTTCATTACATCTAGGTTTTTGAAAATTTTTGCAACACAATCTTTAATACACTGAAAACCAGATCCGGTCAGGGCGATCGCTACTTTTGTCTTGATCGCCTTCCTCTTCAATCAAAAACATAAGTCCTTTAGTTATGCAAAAAAAATCACTTTTAAACTCTTGACTCTATAGATTTAATGTCAGAAGCTTTAAGTGGGATTAAACAACTTTTCAGTAATTCCATTTCAACATCAATCTGAAATCAAAAAAACTGATTTTAACTATTGCTTAATCAACTCTTGCGGAACAATTCATACTTTAAATAGGAGAAAACAATGTTAAACACCGACAAAGCAATTTGTAGTTCTGATCAACAACTATTTACAGAATTAACTCCTGAAGAAGGAGCCGTCATCGAAGGTGGTGCGGACTTAGAACTTTACAATGGCGACAAATTTAGGGGGCGGATACTGGCTACAAACAAAAGCCGCCGTAATGTAGGTGATACCGCAAATGACCTAACTACCTCAGCTATAGTTAAGCGTGGTACATGGCTGTTATGGACAGGCGCAAATTACACAGGAACGTCTAGGCGGGTAGGAGTAGGAAGGTATCCGAATCTTTACTTTGACATAGGCTTGCCTAACGATTCGATCTCATCGGTTCAGCGTGTAAAATAATCCCGTAGAGAACCGAAACCATGCAGCACGGTGGGACTGAAACTTTAATTGGTCTACCCCGATTTTTCTTAGTTTTCCAATTTAATTAAGTTGACCTACTTACTCATTTTTGAGTTGAGTCAACACCTTTAATATTTTGAAAACTAGCTCTGGTCGGGGTGAAAGCCCCGACTCACTTTCTCTTATGCGTAAGTTCTAAGTTATGAAATACCAAAGTGTACTACAACACAGCGAAGAAGACTGTGGTGCTGCAAGTCTAGCCACTGTTGCCAAACACTACGGACGCACCTTTGCCATTAGTCGAATGCGGGAAGTAGTTGGTACTGGATCGCGGGGAACGAGCCTGCTGGGTTTGAGACGAGGTGCAGAAACTCTAGGATTTAATACGCGTCAAGTTAAAGCCTCGGTGCAACTGCTTGACGAATTGCATAAAGCTCCTTTACCCGCCATCATTCACTGGAAGGGCTACCACTGGGTCGTTTTATACGGGCAAAAGGGAAAAAAATATGTCATTGCTGACCCTGGTGTAGGCATCCGCTATCTCACCCGCGAGGAGTTGCTCGAAGGGTGGGGCAATGGTATCATGCTACTGCTAACGCCAGACGACAGCCGCTTTTATCAGCAATCAGATGATAAAATTGGCGGCTTTGGGCGTTATCTGATGAGGGTTTTGCCCTATCGCGTTATTCTGATTCAAGCGATCGCAATTAACATCGTCATCGGACTGCTCTCCCTTGTCTCTCCCTTAATGATGCAATTGCTCACCGATGACGTACTTGTGCGGGGAGATACCCAACTGCTAACCGTGGTGGCTATTGGTGCGATCGCTCTGAGTTTATTTAGCAGTGCGATCGGTTTGGTACAATCTCACCTAATTGGTCACTTCGGTCAACGACTGCAATTAGGACTGATTCTAGAATACGGGCGACAACTGTTGCGTTTGCCCCTCTCGTACTTTGAAGGACGGCGCAGTGGGGAAGTAGTCAGCCGGATTGCCGATGTAGATCACATCAATGAGCTAGTTTCTCAAATTGTCCTCGGTTTACCCAGCCAATTTTTTATTGCCTTGGTTTCCTTGGGCTTCATGCTCTTTTACAGTTGGGGCCTGACTTTGGCTTCCCTGGCTGCCTTTATTATTGTCACCCTCGTCAACCTGCTTTTTCTCCCTGCTTTGCGCCAGAAAACCCGTCAGGCGATTGTGTTGGGTACAGAAAACCAAGGCTTTCTCGTTGAAACTTTTCGCGGTGTCCAGGTGCTAAAAACTACCCAAGCCACTCCCCAAGCTTGGCAAGAGTATCAGGCAAATTATGGTCGGCTTGCTAACTTGGGCTGGAGTATGATGAAACTGGGGCTTTACAGTGGCACAATTACTAATATTATTTCTACTTTTACTAATATTGCCTTACTGTGGCTAGGGTCATATTTGGTAATTAATCGCACCTTAAGTATTGGTCAGTTGCTAGCGTTTAGTGGTATGAGTGGCAACTTTCTCGGCTTTTTGGGTTCAGTCATCGGCTTAGTTGATGAGTTTATCACTGCCCAGATTGTCATTCAACGCTTGACGGAGGTGATTGATGCTACCCCAGAAGACGACAAAGACGAGAAAAAGCCTTGGGCAGAACTTAAGGGGAATATAGATATTACTTGCACCAACCTTAATTTCCACCACGCAGGTAGAGTTGACTTGCTGCAAGATTTTTCGCTAATTATCCCTGGCGGTCAAGTCATTGGCCTAATTGGTAAATCCGGTTG
Source organism: Nostoc desertorum CM1-VF14 (assembly GCA_019359245.1). Classification (GTDB taxonomy): domain Bacteria; phylum Cyanobacteriota; class Cyanobacteriia; order Cyanobacteriales; family Nostocaceae; genus Nostoc; species Nostoc desertorum. The sequence goes on from JAHHHR010000006.1 coordinate 186,574, forward strand.
TGGTAAAAGCACCCTCGCCAAACTACTTGCTGGTTTATATGTCCTTCAATCTGGCAATATTCGCTATGGCATCTATAATCAGCAAGACCTCTCAATGGAATGTCTGCGTCAACAGGTGGTGCTAGTACCTCAAGAACCTCACTTTTGGAGTCGCTCAATTCTTGAAAATTTCCGTTTCAGCTATCCTCAAATCACCTTTGAACAAATTGTGCAAGCTTGCGAGATTGCTGGTGCAGATGAGTTTATTAGTAAACTGCCCGATAAGTATCAAACTGTTTTAGGCGAATTTGGCGCGAATCTTTCTGGTGGACAACGACAGAGATTAGCGATCGCTAGAGCTATAGTTACTGACCCGCCGATATTAATTTTAGATGAATCTACTGGCGCTCTCGACCCAGTGAGTGAAGCCCAACTGCTAGATAGACTGCTATCCCATCGGCTGGGCAAAACCACAATTATGATTAGCCACCGCCCCAAAGTTATTGGGCGGGCTGATTGGATTGTACTGCTGGAAGAAGGGCATTTGAAAATCCAAGGCACTCCAGAGACTCTACGCCATCAAAGAGGTGAACACTTAGACTTTTTAGACAGCGTTGACCCATTTACAAATGGTTTAGTGCCTAAATCCTCTAACTCTAACGGTAAATTCAGCACAATCATTAACTAAAATAGCATGATTAGCCATTCCAACTCAGACTACTTGCCCCCAATTCAAGACAACGAGTTTCTCCCGCCACTTGGCCGTTGGACTACTTGGGGCGGACTAGTTCTTGTCTGTGCTGTGGGGTTAGGCGTTCCACTCGCCTCTGTTACCAAATATAAAGTGACAGTTAAAGGACAAGCTGTTGTTCGCCCTGCTGGTGAATTGCGGATCGTTCAAGCTGCTACCGAAGGTCAGGTGACGCGAGTTTTTGTTGCAGAAAATCAAGTTGTCAAAAAAGGGGATGTCATTGCCACTATTGACAACTCGAAGCTACAAACTAAAAAGAGCCAACTCGAAAGTAACATTGGGCAAAGTCGTTTACAACTCTTTCAAATTAATGCCCAAATTAACGCCATTAATAGCCAGGTTTTAGCTGAAACTGAGCGCCTCAACCGGGTTATTGCAGGTGCTGAAGCTGAATTAAGCGATCGCAGCCGGAACTATCAAGATAAACTTATTACTACCGCTACTGATGTCCAAGAAGCGGATGCCAATGTCAAAGCTGCGAATGCTGGTCTTAAAGCAGCCCAGTCAAAGCGAAATCGCTATGAGACTGTAGCCAAAGCCGGAGCCTTGTCTCAAGATCAGTTTGAGGAAGCGCAACTAGCTGTTCGCCAGCAAGAACAAGCTCTCCAGGCAGCTAAAGCCAAATTGCAAAATGTCCAAACTGCTCTTAATCCTAGTAATGCACAAGTAGCGATCGCTTACAATCGCATTGCCCAAGAAAAAGCTACCGGGAAAGCCAGCATTGCAACTTTAGATAAAGAACGCCTTGCTCTAATCCAGCAACGAATTGAAATCCAAAAACAGCTAGAGCGCGACACCCGCGAACTCCAACAAGTAAATATCGACCTCAGCCAGACTGTGATTACTGCCACAGCAGACGGGATCGTTTCTAAATTAAACCTGCGAAACTCTGGTCAAACTGTGCCTGCTGGAGAGCAGATTGCCCAAATTGTCCCCAGTGATGCCCCCTTAGAGGTTAAGGCAGCAGTAGCACTTCAGGATAAAAATAAGTTGAAACAAGGTCAAACAGTACAGATGCGAGTTTCTGCCTGTCCTTATCCAGACTACGGGACTCTCAAAGGCAAGGTTAAGACGATTTCCCCAGATGCAATCGCACCTGTTGGGAATGCTGCTAATGCTAGTGCCGCAACATCTGACAGCCAAAAGATGGCAGCCGTTGGTTCGTTCTATGGGGTAACAATTGAGCCAGAAAGCCTTTCTCTAGGTAGAGAAAAACACCAATGTGCTATCCAATTGGGAATGGAGGGTACAGTCGATATTATTTCTAGAGAAGAGACTGTGATGCAATTCTTTTTGAGGAAGGCAAGGTTGATTGCAGACATTTAGCGCGATTGCAGCGTAACTATTCGTAATTATTTCTCGCATCCTACCGTGGGTTTTCTATCTATCCTTATAGGGGGTTGTAGTTAACTTGCTGGTTATTGAAGGGGTGCAATGTCTAGAAGAAAGCGAAGTAGGCAGCATTGGTGCTGGAAATTAGCGCTGGGAAGTTGGTTGGTGATGGGTAGTGCGATCGGCGAAGCTGTATTGCAGACATTCGCTTTATCTTTTAATTCCGCTTTTGCCCAAATTACCCCCGATAGCACTCTACCCAATAATTCAAGTGTTACAACACAAGATAACATCAGTACCATTGAAGGGGGAACCCAAGCTGGAAGAAACTTGTTCCACAGTTTTGGGCAATTTTCTGTCCCCACAGGCGGCACTGCAATATTTAATAATGCTGCGGATATTCAAAATATCATCAGTCGGGTAACGGGTGGGTCAGCCTCTAATATTGATGGCTTAATTCGTACTAATCCCACGGCAAACCTGCTTCTAATTAATCCCAATGGAATTATTTTTGGTCAAAATGCCAGCTTAAATGTTGGTGGTTCGTTTGTAGCGACTACAGCCAATGGGATTGGATTTGGTAATTTAGGTTTTTTTAGTGCTACTAATCCAGAAGCGCCTTCACCTTTGCTGAGTGTCGATCCTTCCGCTTTGTTATTTAATCAAATTACAGCAGCGCCGATTCAAAATAGCTCACAAGCACAAGGAGCAGAATTAGACCCATCTAGAAATTTTACTCCTAAAGGTCTACGTGTTCCTGATGGTAAAAGTTTGCTGCTTGTAGGTGGCAACGTTAGCATGAATGGCGGCGGATTGTTTGCTTTTGGTGGTCGAGTTGAGTTGGGAGGATTGGCAGAACCTGGAACTGTGGGAATTGATTTGAATGGCAACAATTTGAGGTTGAATTTTCCTGATAGTGTATTACGAGCAAATGTGTCTCTTAATGGTGTTAGTGTAAATGTACGCGCAGCCAGTGGCGGGAGTATCGCCATCAACGCCAGAAACTTAAAGATTTTGCGAGGAAGTCAACTGCGGGCAGGAATAGGACGAGGGCTAGGGGGATCTGACGTAAAAGCCGGAGATATTGTAATTAATGCCACAGAGACATTCACCATTGCCGATGCTGACAGTTTTGTTTCTAATGCGGTGCTAGTAGAGGCAAAAGGCAAGGGAGGTGATATCCAAATATCGGCGGGGTCGTTGTCTGTTAGCGATGGTGCTCAACTGTATGCTGGCACTTACGGGCAAGGAGATGCAGGTAGCGTTACTATTAATGTCCGTGATACAGCTTCCTTTGATGGAGAGAACCAAAAAGCTCGTAGTTTGAACAGTGGTGCATTTAGCAAAGTGGAATCATCTGGCATCGGTCAGGGGGGTAATGTCAATCTTCAAGCAAGGTTACTCAGATTAACCAATGGTGCTGTACTAGAAGTCAGTACCGTAGGAGAGGGAAATGCGGGTGCTGTAAATATTCACGCCCGTGATATTGTCATTGATGGGCAAAGTACTCAATTAGAAAGTAGTGGTCTATACAGCCGAGTTGAAACAGCATATCAACCTGAGTACCACCAAGGTGTGGGTCAGGGAGGTAATATCAATATCACAGCCGATTCGCTTTCTGTCACCAATGGTGCTGTTATAACTACCAGTACTCTTGGACGGGGGGATGCAGGTAACGTGTTCATAAACGCCCGCGATATTGTCTTTGACGGGATGGGTAGATTCGATAGAAATAAAAAAATCAGACAATCCAGTGCTGCTACGAGCGCTGTCAGAGATATTGGCGTGGGTCAGGGGGGCAGTGTAAATGTTACAGCTGATTCGCTAAAAGTAAGTAATGGGGCTTCTTTAAGTACCAGTACCTTGGGGCAGGGAAGTGCGGGAAACGTGTTTATTAACGCCCGCAATATTGTCTTGGATGGAGTAGGCTCATATTTGAATGAAGTGCAACCGTATTTCTTACCTAGTGGTTTATATAGCCAGATGGAAACAGAATATGTGGGTCAGGGGGGCAGTGTAAATGTTACAACTGATTCACTTTCTGCCACTAATGGTGCTGTCATAACTACTAGTACTCTTGGACGGGGGGATGCAGGTAACGTATTCATCAATGCCCGCGATATCGTCTTTGATGGGGTGGATAAGAACGGATTTTCTAGTGGGGTATTCAGCACAGCAGACAAGAAAGCCATAGGCAATGGTGGTTATATAGACATCTCTACCAGTTCACTTTCTGTCAGCAATGGTGCTAAAGTCGCTACCATTAGTCAAGGGAATAATAACGCGGCAGGCAGTATAAAAGTTGCAGCACGCTCTATCAGGTTGTATAACGAAGCTGCAATCATAGCAGAAACTGCCTCTGGTAAAAGTGGCAATATTACCTTACAAAATCATCGGGAAAATCTAGATTTATTATTAATTCGCCGTGGCAGTAGAATTTCTACAACCGCAGGCATTGAAAACCAGGGTGGAGACGGTGGAAACATCACTATCAATGCTCCTCATGGCTTCATTATTGCCGTCCCCAATGAAAATAGTGATATTACTGCTAATGCTTTCATAGGTAAGGGAGGGAACGTTCAAATCAGCGCTTTTGGTGTTTACGGCACTCAATTTCGAGACAAAGAAAACCCACAAACAAGCGATATCACTGCTAGTTCCCAGTTTGGCATTAACGGCACTGTAGAACTAAACACACCGGATATTGACCCCAATAGTGGCTTAGTCAATTTGCCAGCCGTACCAGTTGATACCCAAGTAGCACAGACCTGTACCGCAGGTAGCGCTGTAGCTAAGAGCAGTTTTACAATCACTGGACGCGGTGGCTTACCACCTAATCCGGGTGAAGCCCTCAACGCTGACGCAGTGCAGGTAGGTTTAGTGACTCTCAACCCAGAAGTAGGTAAACCCTCTACTCCAGCTTTTTCCACAAATTCCATTAACCCAACACCAACTCGCATAGTAGAAGCTACTGGTTGGGTAACTGCTGCTAATGGCGATGTAATTTTCACTAACTCTACACCCACACTTACGCCTCATTCTTCTTGGCAGAGGACAGCCGATTGCCGTGCCTTTAATCAACGCCAGCCAGGTTGAGCAACTTACACTGTCTATTTTTAATAAAAACGCGGTGCAAGGAGGGTAAAAACATGGCAAGAAAAAAATCTAAATTACGGAAAATCAAACGCTTTTTAAGTGTACTGCTGCTTTTGGCTATGTTCTTAGGAGCGGGGTTATTGTCCCCCACTTTTGCATATGTAACTGCGGAAAACTCAATTGTTCAAAGCTTGGCCGATGCCCAAAAGTTGGTGGAAGAGGGCAGTAAATTTTATGAAGATGAACGGTTTGCTGAAGCTGCTAATTCTTGGCAACAGGGTATCTCTGCATTCAAAGCTCATGGAGATGAACAAAGACTTGCGATCGCACTGGGTAATCTCTCATTAGCTTATCAGCAATTGGGACGGTGGTCAGAGGCAGAAACTGCGATCGCTCAAAGTCTCAACTTATTACAAACTGCTAAAAATATAGATAGCAAAGACTCCTCACAAATTTTAGCCCAAGTCCTAGATATCAAAGGTCGCCTGCAATTGGCTCAAAGCAAAGCTGAAGATGCCTTGGATACTTGGCGGCTCTCACTTGATATTTATGCCAAAATCGGCGATGAAAGGGCAGTTCTTCAAAATCGGATTAACCAAGCACAAGCTTTGCAAACTTTAGGATTTTATCGTCAAGCCGAGAAGACGTTAAGAGAAAGTACCCAGATTCTCCAAAGTCAACCCAACTCACCTGTTAAAGTCGCAGCTTTGCATAGTCTCGGTAATGTCGTGCAAGTCACTGGTGATTTAGAAACATCTCGGCAGATATTGCAGCAAAGTTTAGAAATAGCTTCATCGTTGCAAGATCACGAAGCGATCGCTGATATTCTCCTCAGTCTGGGTAATACAGCCCGTGTTCAGCAAGACACGCAAACAGCGATAAAATATTATCAACAAACTATCAACACTGCAACCTCACCCACTACCCGCATCCAAGCTCAAGCCAATCAATTAAGGCTACTACTGAAAACTGAGCAATTGTCAGCTTTCCAAACATTGTCCTCTCAAATTAAAACTCAGCTTAAAGACTTACCCGTTACTCGGACATCGATTTCTGCCCGCATTAACTTTGCCCAAAGTCTAATGCAATTCCGAAAAAAAACCACCGCAGACACTTCCTCATGGTTAGACATTGCCCAATTACTGGCAACTGCTATTGAGCAAGCAAAAAGTTTGCAAGATAAACGTACACAATCCTATGCTCTTGGTGTTTTAGGCCAAGTGTATGAACAAACTCAACAGTTGTCTGATGCCCAAAACCTCACCCAACAAGCCTTGCTCATCGCTCAAGCTATCGATGCTAAAGACATTGGCTATCAATGGCAATGGCAACTGGGACGTTTGCTTAAAGCTAAGGGAGATACAAAAGGAGCAGTAGCAGCTTACACAGAAGCAGTTAATAACCTCCAAGCCCTCCGTAGTGATTTAGTTGCTGTGAACTCTGCGGTGAAATTTTCCTTTAGAGAGGAAGTTGAACCAGTTTATCGGGAGTTGGTTGATTTACTTTTGCAATCTCAAGGTAATCAAGTTAGCTCAGAAAATCTTGCAAAAGCCAGCAATACAATCGAATTACTCCAAATAGCAGAACTAGAAAACTTCTTTCGCAACAACTGTTTGAATGCTCAAATCCTTAATCCAAAAAAAGATCCAAAAGCAGCAATTATTTATCCATTTATTTTGCCAGACCGATTAGAGGTCATTTTCCAGTTGCCTCAACAGCGTTGGTTGCATTACAGTACCCCTGTAGTTAAAAAAGAAGTGGAAACTACTTTAAAGCAACTACAGGAAAATCTACCCAAACCACACACGCTGCGACAGGTTCAGTCTTTATCCCAGAAGGTTTACAAATGGCTGATTCAACCTGCTGAAGCTGCCTTAGCTGAAAGTAACACTCCTACTTTAGTATTTGTGCTGGATGGTTGGTTGCGAAATATTCCGATGGCAGCTCTTTACGATGGTAAACAGTATCTAGTTGAGAAGTATAACATTGCACTCACCCCCAGTCTGCAACTGATTGAACCCAAAACATCACAGAAGGAATTCAAGGCAATAGCCGCAGGATTGAGTGAAGCAAGTTCGGGATTTTCTGCACTACCCAATGTCAAACTTGAATTAGAACAAATCCGCTCTCAAGTCCCTAGCAGCATCCTTCTGAATCAAGAATTTACCAGCAAAACTTTGCAAAACCGGATTAATTCTCTACCTTTCCCTATCGTTCATCTTGCAACTCATGGTCAGTTTAGCTCGAAAGCTGAGGAGACATTTATTGTCGCTTGGAATGAGCGTATTTATGTCAAAAAGTTAAATGAGTTAGTGCGAACGCTAGAGCAAAATAGACCCGAAGCAATTGAATTGCTCATTCTTAGTGCGTGTCAAACAGCTGCTGGGGACGAACAAGCTGCGCTGGGAATTGCTGGTGTTGCTTTTCAGGCAGGAGCACGCAGTACGATCGCTTCTTTGTGGAACTTAGATGATGAGTCTACTGCTGTGTTGATGAGTCAATTTTACCAAGAGTTAGGCAACAAAAACCTGACTAAAGCTGAAGTACTCCGTCGCGCCCAGCTAGCTCTTTTGCAAAATCCCAAATACAAACGTCCCAGGTTTTGGGCCCCCTATGTTCTTTTGGGTAATTGGCTTTGAGCCATCACCACTTGAAGTTGTGAGAGTTGGAGTTAAGTTTTTGTTTATTTACTTAAGCAGATGCGATCGCATCAACTGACAATTCGATTGTATCGATTAACAATGCCATTGCATCGGCTAACAATTCGATTGTTTCAATTAACAATGCCATTGTATTGGCTGACAATGCGATTGTTGCGGTTGACAATTCGATTGTATCGACTGACAATGCCATTGCATCGGCTGACAATTCGATTGTATAAATTTATGTAAATAAATGAGCAAGTTTTGCGTAAAACTAATGCGATCGCAACAGAGAATTATCCAGAGGTGACTGCAACCACTGTAAATCCATATTAGTAGTGTGACATAACCAAAAGTTTAGCGATCGCTGTTTGCTTAAAGGGGTGCAATGTCCAAGATAAATATTCATTGGGGCTGGTTTTTAGGAATTGCAATATGTGGTTCAAGCATTTGGAGTACAAATTGCGCTTTTGCCGACATTATCCCGGATGGCACTTTGCCTAATAACTCTAGTGTCAAATTAGAAGGGAACAACAGCATCATTGAAGGAGGAACCCAAGCAGGTGGCAATTTGTTCCACAGCTTTCGGGAATTTTCTGTCCCTCCTAACGGCGCTGCTTTGTTTAATAATGGTGCAAATATTCAGAATATTATCAGTCGGGTAACGGGTGGGTCAGTCTCTAAGATTGATGGGATAATTGGCGCTAATGGCACAGCTAATTTGTTTTTGATAAATCCGTCGGGAATTATTTTTGGCCAAGGTGCGAGGCTGGATATTACTGGTTCTTTTGTAGGAACGACAGCTAATGCGATCGCTTTTGGCAATCAAGGTTTTTTTAGTGTTGACAATCTAAATACTCCTGAACTGCTGACGGTGAATCCTTCAGCTTTACTATTTAATCAAATGCGTACCGCATCTATCCAAAATAACTCAGTTGCTCCTTCTGGCTTAAATCCATCTTCTGAATTTACTGCTACGGGCTTACGTGTACCAGATGGTAAGAGTTTGCTGTTGGTAGGCGGTGATATCAATATAGATGGTGGAGGATTGTTTGCTTTTGGTGGGAGAGTCGAATTAGGTGGGTTATCAGGCGCGGGAACAGTTGGGTTAAATAGCGATGGTAATAATCTGAGCTTGAGTTTTCCAGATAGTGTTGAAAGAAGTAATGTTTTCCTTCGCAATGGCGCTTTGGTAAGAGTTACTGCTGATGATGGCGGAAGTATTGCGGTTAATGCTCGGAATTTAGAGATGACAGGAGAAAGTTCCCTGGTTTTAGGGATAGAAAGTGGGCTAGGTTCTGATAATAGTAAGGCGGGAAATATTGAGGTTAATGCAACTGGAGCAATTAGTCTTGATAATGTGAGTCAAATTGCTAATCAGGTGCGACGAGAAGCAAACGGACAGGGAGGTGATGTCAATATCAGTGCTAGCACGTTACAAGTGAAGGGAGGATCACAGGTGAGTACTGGTACTTTTGGTGCGGGTAAGGGTGGAAATTTAACCATTGATGCTCAAGATGTGCAAGTGATTGGTGGAAATGCCAATCAGCCTCCCAGTGGCTTGTTTGCTTCCGCAGAGCCAAACTCAGGAGATGCAGGAGACTTAACTATTAAAACTAATACCTTGCTAGTACGAGATGGAGCATTGGTGGTAACTAGTACTTTTGGTGCGGGCAAGGGTGGAAATTTAACCATTGATGCTCAAGATGTGCAAGTGATTGGTACAACCGCTGATGGTCAGTTTGGTAGTATCTTGAGTGCTGACGCATACGCAAACTCAACAGGGAATGCGGGAAACTTGACTATTAAAACTAATACCTTGCTCGTGCGAGATGGGGCAGAGGTGAGTGCTAATACATATGGTGCGGGTAAGGGAGGAAATTTAACCATTGATGCCCAAGACGTGCAGCTGATTGGTACAAGTATCAATAATCGGTTTTCTAGTAACTTAGGAACTTCTGCACAACGAAACTCAACAGGGGATGCGGGAGATTTGACGATTAAAACTAATACCTTACTAGTCAAAGATGGGGCACAGGTATCTACTGGCACTTCTGGTGCGGGTAAAGGGGGAAATTTAACTATTGATGCCCAAGACGTACAACTGATTGGTACAAGTCTCGATAGTCGGTTTTTCAGTAACTTAAGAAGTTCCGCAGGGTCAAATTTAACAGGGAATGCAGGCGATTTAACAATTAAAACTAATACCTTGCTAGTCCGAGATGGGGCAAGCGTGAGTGCTGCTACATCTGGTGCAGGTAAAGGGGGAAATTTAATCGTTGATGCCCAAAACGTGCAACTGATTGGTACAAGTATCGATAGTCAGTTTCCCAGTGGCTTGTTTGCTGACGCGAGGTTAAATTCAACAGGGGATGCGGGAGATTTGACTATTAAAACTAATATCTTACTAGTGCAAGATGGGGCACAGGTGAGTACTAGTACATTTGGTGTGGGCAAGGGGGGAAATTTAATCATTGATGCCCAAGACGTACAACTCATTGGTACAACTGCCGATGGTCAGTTTCCCAGTGGCTTGGCTGCTTCCGCACAGCGAAACTCAACAGGGGATGCAGGAGATTTGACTATTAAAACTAATACCCTGCTAGTGCAAGATGGAGCTGCAATAACCGTGCAGAGTTTAGAAACAGGAACCACAGGCAACATGACATTAAATGCTCGCTCTATCCGTTTAAACAACAACGCCATACTCAGCGCTAATACACGCAGCGCTAGAGTTGACCCAAATAAGGAGCAAGCGACAATTAACATTAACTCACAAGATTTGTTAATGAGCCGTAATAGCAACATCAGAACCAACGCCAGGGGAGAAAACGTCATCGGCGGCAACATCAATATTGACACCGATTTCCTCATTGGTTTTGAAAATAGCGACATCAGCGCCAATTCTGCTAACTTCCGTGGAGGAAATGTACGAATCAATGCCCAGGGTATCTTTGGTATACAGTTCCGAGATGTGGCATCTGATAAAACAAGCGACATCACCGCCACTGGAGCAAGTTCTGAGTTTAGTGGTAATGTAGAAATCAACACACCTGATGTAGACCCTAACAGTGGCTTAGTCAACCTGCCAACAATACCAGTTGACACCGAAGTAGCACAGACTTGTCAAGCTGGTGGAACTTTAGCTAAGAGCAGTTTTACAATCACTGGGCGCGGCGGCTTGCCTCCTAATCCAGGTGAAGCTCTTAACACTGATGCAGTGCAGGTAGATTTGGTGGCTCTCAATCCAAACAGTGATAACCCCCATCGCCCCTTTGTTCCCAACAAAATAACTACCCCCACATCAGAACCGATCATAGAAGCTACTGGTTTGATGCTAAACCAAAAAGGGGAAGTCGTGCTGACAGCAAATCTTCCCACCAATACGCCTCATACTCCTTGGTTGAAGCCTGCATCTTGTAAAGTAGTTCGTAATTCGTAATTCGTAATTTAAGATTCGTCAGATTGCAATCTAGTTTTTTTTTGCTCGACTGACAATGCGATTGTTTTGACTGACAATGCGATTGCATCAACTAACAATTCGATTGTATCGACTGACAATTCGATTGTTGCGGCTAACAATGCCATTGTATCGACTGACAATTCGATTGTTGCGGCTGACAATGCGATTGTATCGGCTGACAATGCGATCGCATCGACGATGAATTATGTTGTATAAATTTATGTCAAGAAATTAGTAAGCTTTGCGTAAAACTAAGGGCGTTGCTGAATTGAAGTATGAATTCGGATGTAGAGATGTAGCACTGCTACGTCTCTACAAGGATTTTGGTATTATACAAAATCATTTTCATACATGAAACAGCAACGCCATTAGTTTAGACTAAAGTGCTGTAGGACAAAGAGCTATCTGCAAAGATAAAATTCTCAAAGCCTTTTGTAGAGAGTGTAATAACATCTCCATTGTTATTAAAGTTGATGTTAGCTGGGTTTAGAGCATTGCCTGAAATTACACCAGAAAAAGTGAGTTCAGAGCGATTGAAAGCACTGAGGTCTAAGGTGTCAAAACCTTTTCCACCATCCACATTCCCAGTACCAAACCCTTTGAAGTAGTCATTTCCAGTACCTAAATCAATGTTGATACCGCCACCAATAGTAACTTTTTGTTGAACTTCATTGATGGTACTGGTGGCTGTAATTTTGTCATTGCCATCGCCAGTTTTAATCGTTCCTTTTCCATAAATGCCAAATGCACTACCATCAATTGTTGCTATAGCCTGTCCGGTAATAATGTCACAACCATTTCCAGTATCAATTACTCTGTTGTTGAAGATGCCATAGGCGGTGAAGTCGGTGAACTGGGAGGGAACATCAGGAGGCGTTGTTGCTGTAGCCTTTCCGGTAATAATGTCATAACCATTTCCAGTATCAATTACTCCGTCGTTGGAGATGCCATAGGCAATGGGGTTCTGGGATGAACCGTTGCCAGAACCAGTAATTGTGTCGTTGCCCTGCCCTGTGGTAATGGTGGCACCCTTCATGTTCTGGATACCAGTTGCATTACTGTTGGGGCCGCCAGTACCTGTGCCAGTGCCTATGATCGTGTCTTCTCCGTCTCCGGTATCCAGTTTCTTACTGTTAGTGATGCCAATTGCAGTACCGACGATGCCCCTGCTGTCACCAGTCCCAGTGATTGTGTCATTTCCCTTCCCAGTATTGAGACTGCCATTATTGCTGATGCCAGTCCCTGCACCGTTATCGTTGATTCCAAGTCCGTTGCCGGCAATGCCGCCGATACCAGTACCAGTAATCTTGTCATTTCCGTCTCCGGTATCCAGTTGCCCAGTGTTGCTGATACCTATCCCAAATCCGCCTTTGCCACCGAGGCGACCCTCACCACCAGTGCCGCCCTGACCAGTGCCAGTGATTGTGTCATTTCCATCCCCTGCATTCAGTTTGCCACTGTTAGCAATGCCAGTCCCTGCACCGCCATTGCCGCCACCGAGTCCGTTGCCACCCACGCCGCCAATACCAGTGCCAGTGATAGCATCATTTCCGCCCCCTGTATTTAGCCTGCCACTGTTAGCGATGCCATTCCCTACACCGCCGCCGCCGCCGCCACTGCCGTCACCGCCGCCACCGCCGCCCTTACTGCCAGTGCCATTGCCGATGATAGTATCATTGCCCAACCCAGTATTAAGGATGCCAATGTTACTGATGCCTGTCCCTGTACCGCCACCGCCGCCATCGCCGCCAAAATCATCATAAGGAAAAGGAGGCGGATCAGAAGGAGGCGGATTCCCGCCGTTGCCTCCACGACCCCCAATACCTTTGCCGATAATAGCGTCGTCGCAGGGCCCAGCATTCAGATTGCCATTATTGCTGATGCCGATTCCAGCACCGCCTTTGCTGCCATTGACGTTCTTACCGATAGCACCATCACCGCCTTTACCGCCAGTACCGTTGCCTTTAATGGTGTCCTTTCCTGAGGCTGTAACAATGAAACCTCCAGTTAAAATATCAATCCCAATTGCTGGAGATTTATTTGAATCTTCCCCTACGATTGTGTCGTTACCAGCAGTGCCTGTGAAATTGGGTGGAACCGTAAATCTAGGCATAATCAAAATCCTCTAAATTTAGATTAGTACTGAGCTTCTAAGTAGAGCGGCGTGAATACACTGTTGATTCCTCTGTGCGTCTGGAGCGGCTTTGCGTGAGATAAAAAGTATACCCCAAAATAGCTCGTAAAAGCCTCTTGTTAGCTTTAAAGTTGCAATGGGCATATTAAATGTATACTTTATTACGGTATACATATATGCCTACCCAAGATACAACACGCCGTTTGCCTCCTCAATCAATTAGTCAAGATATTACTTCATTGCACGGTTTTCAAACCATCAGCACATACAATACAACCCGTGCGGATGCCTCTGCTGCAAACTTACAGCAAGCTTATCAAACTATGTTGAGTTTTCAACAAGCCGAAATCGAGAAACTAACTTTATACCGTGCTGCTGCTGATGCTGCGCGATTAGCAGAATGGGAATTTCATAATGCTGTATTAGCTATGAAAGAAGTTGTGCGCGGGCAATATGGGTCAGATAGCGATCAAGCTCAAGCAGTTGGACTGAAGAAAAAATCAGACCGCAAGCGTTCTAACCGTAAAAAGTCAGTTGTGGCTGTAAGTTAATCAACTTAACCATTGAGTCAGTGTAGAGCATCGCTGACTTTTCTCCAAAAGCGATCGCTCTTCACTCCTAATTCTGGCGTTGCATAGTTGCAAGACAACTGCCGTGCAAAGGAAACTCTATAAAATCATCCCACATTTATGCAACGCCCTAATTCTCAAGATTGCAGCACTCTACTTTTGGTTCAGTTGCAAAATCATTCAAACCCACAGCTTTCAACAGCGCCGTCCAAGAAGTATCTTGCGAATTGGTGCGACGCAATTCACTAGCAGCACTCAACGCTTCATACCAAATACCATTAGCCGCATAAAGATTTACTTGCTGGCTTGGTGTTGCTTTTTCCAATTGAGTTTTCAAAGCAGGTTTTAATTGCTCCCGTTTTACATAGCCTTCAACATTAGCAAGAATTTGCTTATCCTTATTACAGTAAATGTTGAAATACCAACGATACCGCTTACCTATCTCCAGAGGTGTTGCTATTGAGGGCAAAGGAAGGCTGACTACTCCAGGTGTCCCCGTTAAAGAAGTTTTATAAATAGTCTGATTTTGTGCTTCATCTTCTAGCACAAACTCTCCAGATGCAAAGTCGGATGAATAAGGAATATAAAATAAGAAACTAGGATGCTCTCTGATCGTTGTTCCAAACACCAATTCTGAGTTTGAATAAACAGGTACTAAAGCTGTGAATCGCTTTTGAGAAGGAATCAGGGGCTTATTTATATCCTGACCACAGCCACGACTACCTGCTTCTCCTCGCTTACCTGGTTCCCCGATGTCTTTTGGTGGAGGTGGCGCTGCGAAAATCAATGATTGGTTCAATTGTCCGTTGGGATTTGCAGGCTGTGCTTGCACATCTATAGAGCTAAGTAATGTTAAACTAACGGCGAGGAAAATTTGAATCTTTTGCATAGATAGTTTCATCTTTTTTTATATCTCAAGTTATAGAAATTACTTGTCGCTGCTTTGTTGTAAAAATAGATAAATTGCCACTGTGCCGCCAGTAGCTACTAAAACCAAAGCTGACGGAACTAGGGGAACCCAAATCCCTTGGTAAAAGAGAATTAAGCAAAGAACGTATAAAACTCCAAGTACACCTCCTCCTGCCAGTATTAAATATAGTCTTGAGCGATCGCTTAGTGCGATCGCCACTGATCCAGCTACCGCAAACGCACCTCCAACTACTGACCAACTCCAAACCCACAAAACTTCGCCCCAAACGGGCAAAACAGATATCAAAGGTCGCCCATCCATCACCGCACTCACCAGCTGACTCACCATTTGTGCTTGCAGAATCACCCCTGGTATTTCTTCGGAAAAACCTTGCCCAGTCATATAGGGGGTAGGACTATAATCACGAAAGCTTTGGGCAGTAGTACCAATGAGAACAATTCGGTCTTTGACTTGTTCAGCGTTAACTTTACCCCTAAGAACATCTGTGAGTGTGACTTTAGGAGCAATTTCTCCAGGAGAACCTTGGAAAGATCGATAATTGAGCAATATTTGGTAGCCCCGTGTATCCGCTTGTTGATAGCCACCCATCTGGGGCTGCAACCGCTTAAAAACGACCTTGCCTAACTGCAAATCCCCATCAGTGTATTTGGCAGAGATACCTTTTGCCTCCAAGTAGTGGAATGCCAGTTGGGCATTAAGGGCGTAGCGTGCAGTACAAGGGGAGGTTACGTCTGCTGGTTGCATTGCCAATAAATGACGACGCAGAACGTGGTCTGAGTCTGGCACAATATCACTAAATCCTTGACGTTCTAGCGGAACCCCCAAAGGAGCTGAAATTCCTGGACGGTCTTTTGTAAGTTCTTGAACTTTGCAAATTGCAAAAAGCTTGTCATCTGTTTTCAACCGAGTCGCCAAAGAAGCTTGGTTGCGTTGCGATGACTGATCATGATAAATATCCAAGCCAATAGCTTTGGGTTGGAAATGTGCAAGTTTTTCCAAAAGTCTGGCTAGTGCTAGCTCCGATAGCGACCCTCTTCTTTCCTTTTGTTCTGGTAACTGAAAATCTTCTTCGGTGACAGTGACTATCAACAGGCGCGGATCTTGCTTCTCTTGGGGACGCGATCGCATTAATTGATCGTAAGCTTGTAACTCCCATGTTTGCAATCTTCCCATTTGCCGGACTCCTAACAGGCTGATGGTAAGCATGACGCTCATTAGCAATCCCCTGATCAGGAGGCTGTTAGATTTAATTTGGGGCTTTGCCCAAGTCATCGGCGTAGCAGTAGGATTTTCACAAATTATCGGTAACCAACTTGCCCCTGGAAATTTGTCCTCTAATCCTTGCAGTTTTTCTCTGGCAGTGCGAACTGCAACATATAAAGATGCGCCTGAAGAGAAAGCTGCCAGAAAATGCCTTAAAAATGCTTGCGCTACCAGATCAGGCACAGGTTCCCGCATGACAATGATTTGGGGAATATGTAAATCTTGTAGTTCTCGCGCTAATCCCAATCCATCACAAGAGTTGAAAATCGCCAACTGTAACCCATTGGTGACGGCATTTGCCAGGGCATATTTCAAGTCTGCAATTGTTAAACTATCTTTGTCATTGATATAGATGCGACCGGTTTCACCCTCGCTTTTACTATGACCAGCAAAAAATAAAATGTTCCAAGGTTGGTTCCACAGCTCATCGTTGATCTGATTACGTTGGGGCTGTGTCAAAAAGGTTGTGGCAGCATTGGGCAATTTTTTTAATAATTCGCAGTCTTTGTCCACATCAATACCAGATGTATTGCCCAAAATCGCCAATATTTTTATTTTATGTCTGTAGGTAGATGTCTGCAATACAGTTACTTGTTCTGACTCTGGAATACTCAAAGCTATTTCGGCTTTGGGGTAATCGTCCTCAACCAAATCCCATATATGCCAAGGAAGTTTCTGTAGCTGCATAGAGTAAGTGCGAATCAGCACTCGCACCTCATCATTGGGCTTTACGTGTATAGACAATTTTTCCCGAATCCGACAAAATGACTCTGACTTTAGCCAGTGATTTAAGTGCGATCGCAATTCACAAGCTTTGTTTTGACAGTCATCACGCCGTTGGGTAATAGAACCATCGTAAATAATTGTTTTGGCTTTGATGCGGCCATTTCCTAAACTACAATAAGTTGATCGCCACTGGTCAATTGCTTTAGCTATTTCTAGATTGGGAGGTAAATAACCAAAGGTTTCTATGCTAGGGCGTTTGCCATCTTCTCCAATCTCCAGTGTCACCCGTACCCCTAACTCCAAATCGCCATCTAGCTTCAGAACAACTAACTTTCCCATTTGCAGCACCCCTATTGTTTTTCGCTTCAGATGAGAAAACTTTCTATAACGCTAATATCCCCTAATACCAATTTAATACTGAAACGTTCTCCCACATCGCCACTAAACTGCAATTGAATATTCTTGTTAGTGCTTCTAGTTTGCGCTTCCATAATAGATTTTCCCTCTGCTTCTTCAAAATCAAGCACCATCAGTTGGAGATTTGGTGGCAGATAACTTTCTTGAGATGTAGGATGCACTTCTACGATAATGTCTATTTCCTGCTCCTTCTGTTGAATGAAAGCAACTACTAGAATTACGCCTTGAATGGTTTCTGTGTTTCCTAAATCAATCAGCTTACCCCTGCTAATAAAAGAACTATTAGCTCCTCTTAAACTCCAATCTAGATTAGCTCTTTGATCATCAAAAATAGTTTCAATCTCTTGCCAACCATCCTCAAAAATATTCTCTAACCATTGTTTTAATTTAACTAAAGTCTTATTAGAAGTGAGCGATTGAGAAGCTAATTCAGCTTGCTTCACTTGAGTAATTTCTTCTAAATACTCTAGTAGATTGTCCAAAGGCTGCAATTGGTTAATTAGTAAAAAATCAGTTTGTACTTGCCTGACAAATCCCAGCAGCGTCGCTTCTCGAAATGATTTCTTTATCTGCACAGCCACATAGCCAATTCGATTTGAATGTACTTCAGGCGGTACATAAACAAATTGTGCATCTTCCAACACAGGGCGGCATTCTAACGCTCCCAAATTTTTCAGCCACAAATCAGCTACATCCAGAAGTGTCTGCTGTAAAGGGTTCCAATTGCTCTTGCCTAAGTCTGTCTCAAACCCCATGTATTGTAGATAAGAATTTACGAAAGACACAGACAAAGTATTGAGATGAACTTGTTCAGCTTTTTTTTGCGTGGCTTGTTGCCTACGTAACTTTTCTGCTCGATGTCTTCCATCTGGCGGTATAGGTCCTGTAAATGTTGTTAAAGTATCTGCAATTTTGTCCATATTTTTTGACCAGATGCTTAAATTGTAGGAAGTATTAAATACATAAATATTCTTGAAATTTATCAGTAAATTTTTTCAGACATCGTTGATAAAAACTATGTAGAGATGTGATTCCAATGCCCCATTCTGCCGAAATATCTTTCCAAGAAATTCCAGAACATCTTCTTTTAGCTATAGCTTGAAAATTTGCTTCTGGATGGCCTTTTATGTGTTCTTTGCAAAAAATCAGATCCGGGTCAGATTCTATACATTCTATTATTTGTTCAGATAAAGACATAGATTTAGATTGAGGTGATGGTATATTTTCCAGATGAGAGTCTTCGAGATTGATTTCATTTCCTTTGCCGATCACTTTGGGGATAGCTTCTGGAAAAAAGCGTTTACTTAATAGCATATTTACCCAGGTTATAACTTCACCGCGTTCTGGATTATACTTATTAATATTGTCATCTTGACAAAGATATAAAAATAGATTTTGTACTGCCTCATCATAGATATCTTCATAAATTAGTTGAAATTGACCCCTATAAGGATGAACAAGCCTACCCGACTGCCAAATGGCATTCATCAGCCGTGTTAAAGCTACCCGTCGTTCTTTGGTTGCGTGTCGGTGTTGCTGGGCTTTGAGAGCTAATTCTTTAAGTTGTACATCTAGTTGTTTTCTCCAGTCGTTAGTCATAAAAGACCTCGAATTCAAACGCACTAACTTGCGAATCTGTATATATCTCATGTATAGATTGCGATTTTTACACAAACTAGTCACAATCTTTACAAAACTTTTCGCTCAGACATTAAACAAATCGTGTAGGAGGAAGTCTAAAAATTTTTTTGTATACACTGAACACTTAGAGATACCTCCAGTCCTCCATAAAAAGCAGGTAAAAACCTCTCAAATCACCCTTTTTTAGGGAAATGTAAGGAAACTCCAAAAAATAAATTATCCCAATTCCTGGACTCAATAAGCTAATGGTCATTTAAATTGCACCATTTTCATGGTAATAAAAGCTGTAAACCCTCTCCCCCGCCCTAAATGCTCACCCTTTGGGGATCTTGCTACGCGTAGCGTCCCGCAGGGATGGGATAATTTTTTAGTTGGAAGTCCCTAAAAAGTTAGGAAGCTAAACGGGTAGTTTGAAAACACGCCCTAACCCCTTCTGTTTCTCGAATAATCATTCTCTATTTTGTGGCATAAATTTAGTAAATACGGGTGATATGTATATAGCAGCATTGATCGATCACTAGAAATTAACTTATGAATAACTCCACCTATCAGCTAGACGATTTCGCTTTAACATTGCCAATTTCCCAATCAGCTCGCGTAACTGCCCAGCAATTTGCTAACCAGCAGCCAAATTCTGAAAAAGCAGAGCAAGTTCGGCTGAATACTCTGGCTGTGTGGGTGGTAAATGACTACTTAAGAATGATGGATATTTCTACTGACCTGCAAGCTAGTGACAGCTGGAATCCCATCATGCGCCTCTGTGGGAATGTAGCTGACTTAGAGGTTCCCTCAATTGGTCGTTTGGAGTGTCGTCCTGTCCATCTGCATCAGCATGTATGTTCCATTCCTCCAGAAACCTGGGAAGAACGAGTAGGTTATTTAGTGGTTCAATTCGATGAATCACTCCAAGAAGCGAGGCTGCTTGGTTTTATCCCTAGTGCCGCAACTGAAACGCTGCCTTTAGCACAACTGCAACCATTGGAAGCCTTTATCGACCACCTAGATAAACTGCGCCAATCACCAGTTAGTTCCCTGGTAAATTTAAGTCAGTGGTTTGCTGGTATATTTGAAACAGGTTGGCAGACGATTGAATCCCTGTGGAATGTGCCAGAACTTAGACCAAATTATGCTTTTCGTAGTCCTGAAACTTTGCAACTAGATGCCCTTAACCAACCAGAATCAATTACTAAACGTGCAAAACTGATTGATTTGGGTATCCAAATTCTCAACCAACCCGTCATGTTGATTGTGGAAATCAGCCCAGAAAAAGATCAGCAAACCAGTATTCATCTCCAATTGCACGCCACTGGGAATCAAATCTACTTACCGCTAGGAGTTCATCTCACTGTTTTAGATAGTTCGGGAACAGTATTTCTAGATGCTCAATCTAGAAAACTAGACAACTACATTCAGTTGCAGTTTCGCGGCGAACCAACAGAGCAATTTAGCGTTAGGGTAGCCATAAATGATACTAGCATTACCGAACATTTTCGGATTTAAAGCATCTAGCTATTTTCCCTTTGTGTCGGTAATTTATTAAGTGGTAATTGGTTAATTAAAAATTAAAAATTAAAGATTCAAGCCGGCTTTTGGAGATTTTGAAAAAAGTCTGTAAACGCTTGGGGAGCTTGTTATGAGACATTAGAACAGGGCATGGTTTTGCACAGGGGGATAGCACAGTCATGGGTAAGTTAGTGATTCTAAAATTCGGAGAGGGTAGTTTTGAGCAAGGGTTTGCTGTCACCCTCCAAATTGGTGAAGAACACGAGCGGGCTGCAACAGAAATTACGGGGAAGCTACCTCCATTTCCTGAAATGCCACTCTACTATAGTCATTGGCAGTCTAGTTATCGGCAGATAGGCAATCGTTATCGTCTTTATGCTGACAAAATGCAGGTGACGAATGTATCAATGGTTCAAGACTGCGAAAACGCTTCTTATATTTTGCGGGCCCGCTTTAATACTTGGCTGCGAGCAGAGGAATTTCGCCCTTTGAGGGAAAAATGGTTAGAAAGATTGTTGTCTACAGAAGAAGTGCGGGTAATTTTGCAAACAGAAAATAGCCAATTGCAGCTATTACCTTGGCATCTGTGGGATTTATTAGAACGCTACCCCAAGGCTGAAATCGCCCTTTCTTCACCATCCTACGATCGCATTCAAAAACCACGCACTTTAAATAAATTAGTCAACATTTTGGCAATTGTGGGCAATAGTCAGGGAATTGACACCCAGGCTGATCAAGCATTACTGCAACAATGTAGTAATGCAGAGGTCACCTTTCTAGTAGAACCACAACGGAAAGAATTGACTGACCATCTTTGGGGAAAAAACTGGGATATTCTCTTTTTTGCTGGGCACAGTTCCAGTAACAAAAATGGAGAAAGCGGACGAATTTATCTGAATAAAACTGATAGCCTCACCATTGGCGAGCTGAAGTATGCTCTTAGGAAAGCCATTGAAAATGGTTTGCAACTAGCTATATTTAACTCCTGTGATGGATTGGGATTGGCGCGAGAACTGGCTGATTTGCAAATCCCTCAAATGATCATCATGCGTGAACCTGTCCCAGACCAGGTTGCCAAGGAATTCTTAAAGTATTTTCTCGAAGGTTTTGCAGGTGGTGAGTCTTTATACCAAGCGGTACGTCAAGCGCGGGAACGCTTGCAAGGGCTTGAGGATCAATTTCCTTGTGCAACTTGGCTACCAATGATTTGCCAAAATCCAGCGCAGCTCCCACCCAGTTGGGATGAATTAAGGTCTACAAAAACTGAAGATATACCAAATTTAGCTGTGTCTACCAAACGCAGATTGGTAATAACTTTGTTATCCAGTTTGGCGATTACAGGCTTGGTTTGTGGGATGAGATTGCTGGGATTGCTGGAAAATCCAGAAATTCAAGCATTTGACCAGATGATGCGATCGCGCCCTGTGGAGGGACTTGATCCCCGACTGTTCATAATCACAATTGACGATGACGATCTGGCAATTCAACGAAAAAATAACGAGTCCTTGATTGGAGCTTCCATTTCCGAAAAATCTCTCAACAAACTTCTGGCAAAACTCAATCAGTACCAACCCCGGGCGATCGGTTTGGATATCTACCGGGATTTTAAGGCTAAAGAACCAGATTTAATTAATCGTCTTGAAAAAACTCAGAACTTGATTGGTGTATGTAAGGGAAGCGATGGCACAGTAAATATCCCAGGCAATCAGCCGCCGCCAGAAATCCCTAAAACAAATCTGGGATTCAGTGACTTTATTCACGATCGTGATGGAGCTATCCGTCGGCATCTCCTGTTTATGAACCAAGAGGCGACATCGTTGTGTCCTGCTTCCTTTGCATTCAGTCTACAATTGGCCTCTCTCTATCTGCGCCCTTCAGGAATTGAACCAAAGTTCACCCCTGAAGGAAATTTGCAGCTGGGTAAAACTATTTTTCCCAACCTGAAATCTCGTACTGGCGGCTATCAAGATATCGATGCTAATGGCGGTCAAATCTTGCTCAATTACCGTTCCTCAAAACAAATAGCCGAACAGGTAAAGCTAAATCAATTTTTATCTAGTCCGATTAACCCTAGTGCTATCAAAGACAAAATTGTTTTGATTGGTGTAACAGCAAAGGGAGATTCGCCAGACACCTGGCCTACACCCTATGGCGTTCCTTTAGATGAGCAAATGCCAGGAGTGTTGGTACAAGCGCATATGGTCAGTCAGCTCCTTGGTGCAGTCCAAAATGGGCGGCCGTTGCTGGGAGCTTGGTCACTGTGGGCTGAGATGTCCTGGATTTGGGGATGGTCTTTAGTAGGAGGAGTCCTAGCTTGGCGAAAGCTTTCGTTGCCTTGGTTAGCATTGGCAGCCAGTATTACCTCTAGTGTTCTATATATAGTTTGCTTTAGTCTGTTAATTTCCGGTGCTTGGGTGCCTTTTGTACCTTCGGCTTTGTCGTTGGTTGTTACGGTTGGCTTGATGTCAATTTATAATTCAAAAACAAAAGTTCGGGTAGCGAGTGGGGAATAGGGCAATATGCTTGGCTTAAAAAAATTTATCTGTTAAAGCAGGCAGGGGGAGAAGTATCTGATAATTGTATTGAACAGAAGAATTTGGATAATTTAATTTTTGGGCGTTGCAGAGAAAGCGGGATGATTTAGCAACTTCCAAAATTCCTCCCCTGCCTCAAGAGCTTGCCCCGATTTATCGCACTGTTCTGCAACGCCAATTTTTGGAGTTCACTAAGGAATAGGAAAAAACTTTTTTATTAAATTTTTAGATAACCAGCAGATAATCCTAAAAGGTTTGTATAATTAAAGGTTTTTATGAAGTTAAATTTACAACCGATAAAACTGTTTTTAGTAGTAGCTTTTAGCTGTACCAGTTTACTAGCTAGCCTGACTCCAGTACTGGCAAAACCAATTGGTTCTTCTCCTAGCAATGCCTACGGCGGGCTACGCCTACGCTCTGATGCTAAAACGACCCTTGCTCAAGCCAAAACCTTTAATCAACCTCCAATTCCACCGGGTAGCCCTCCTGGGGGTCGGGTTCGTGGTGGAGCGAAGCGCGGACAGGTGGCTGGATGTCCGTCTACTAAACTTGATCTGACTGCTTTAGTGCACTTTACTGAAGAAGCTAACTCAGTAATCAATGTCTGGGGACAGACAACGGTAGAACGTCCAAGTTGGTTTTTCTATGTGCCGTACACCAAAGATTCACTCTATGAAGCTGAATTTGTACTGCAAGATCAGGACGATAACGAGATTTACCGAAAAGCGATCGCTCTACCAGATAAACCGGGAGTCATCAACGTTTCTCTGCCTACCACTGCTCCTGCTTTGGCACTAAACAAACAATATCGCTGGTTTTTCACCGTTAACTGTGACCAGGAAAAAAATTCTCCCCCGACTTTTGTCGAAGGGGTAATACAACGAGTCGGATTGAATCCAGCCGTTCTCAAACAGCTAGAAACGCCAGAACCTCTAAAACGCTATGCTATCTATGCCCAAAACGGGATATGGTACGAGGCACTGACCATACTGGCCCAACTGCGCGATCAAAATCCTAAAGATGCAGCACTGCAAGCAGAGTGGCGGAATTTGTTAGGCAGTATCCGCTTAGATGATATTGCAGGAGAACCGATTTTCTTAAAGAAACCTTAGCCTAAAAAACATTAATCTTCTTTTTGCAAGATATTATCATCAACTCATCGCTCCCGATTAATGTCGGGACTTTCTGCTGTCCAATTCTCATCTTCTTCAGGGGATTCAGAAACTATTACCAACTCAGTCTCTTTTCTATGGTTATTCCCCCATTCATCCAAAACATCTTTTATCAGTACTTCTTGCAACCAAATCTTAGCGACAACAGTCAGGGGTAGCGCTAGAAATAATCCTAAAAAGCCAAAGAAAGTGACGAAAAATAATTGGGCAATTAAGGTTACGGCTGGCAGCAACGAAACTTGCTGTGCCATTACAATTGGCGTGATGAAATTACTCTCAACCTGTTGAATAACAAGGTAGAGAATTAAGACAGCGATAACTTTCCAGGGATCATCCAATAAAGCGATCGCCATTGCTGGAATTACACTAATTGTTGGTCCCAGGTTAGGAATTAAATTCAAAAATCCTGCCAAAATTGCTAAAGCTAGTGCTGCCTTTATACCCAAAATTGATAAGCCAATCAGACTCATCAGTGCCACAACAAACATGGCGATGAAAGCGCCTGTAATCCATCCCTGCAAAGAGACTTCGCACTTATCTAAAATCCCATCTACCCGCCGCCGATAAAATGAAGGAAAAAGCCGCACAAAGACTTTGCGGTAAGCCACAGGATCGGCTAAAATCATTCCTGTTAAAACCAGGACTAGCAAAATCTTGAGGACGGCTTCCAAAGAGCCAGATACAAAGGCGAAGGAGTTTCCTAGTACCCGATTGACAAAGGGCTGTGCTTGTTGGATGAGACTATTGATATCTGGAATGTAAGGAACTAACTGATCAGGAATACGAGTTCTGAGGGCGTCAAGCCAACTATTAAAGCGTCCAAACCCTTTAGGAACCTGATAGGTTAGTTCTTGAAACTGCTGTGCAAAAGGTGGCACAATTAGCCAGAAAAAACCGACGATACCTGCCAAAAAGATAGCTACTGCTAGAAGTACAGCGATTCCACGCTTCATGCCAAAGCGTTGGAAGCGTTTCGCTAGCCGATTTAAGGTGGTGGCTAAGACAACTGCGGCAAACATCAGCAAAAGCACTTCCCGAATTTGCCACAGGATGTAGAAAGAAAGAACGATGGCGATTAAGCCGATCCATTGACCGAGGTTCACAGGCTGACTCCCAACGGTTGGCGAGATGCAATTTTCTTCTAATTCAGCTAGGTTAGCTGATTTTAGTCACTTGTGCGTAGATGCTCTGGAGTTAATTTTGTTTCTGTGCTTGGAATCGCCACAGTAGCGCGATGGCCATTATCACAATCGGCAGTAAAATTATAATCAGGGCGTTGGTTGCTGTCGCCGGGATTGATAGACTTGGCCCTGCATATTTAATCAATACCGATAACAAAGCCGAGAGTAAAAGCAGTTTAAGAACAAATCCTAGTTGATTTACCATAATAGTACGGTAATGCACATTTTCCTGTAGGGTGTCCACGAATTTAAGCTGTACTATCTAGTTTCTAGAATTGAAACTAGATAGTAAATAGATAAAAGTCCTTCTTAGTCACATTTTTGATTTATAACTAACAGAGTTCTTAGCAACATAATCACTACTTAAGCATTTGTTGCATTAAGTGATATAGCATCTCCCAATGTGTTGTTGTGCGATATGACACAATCATAAATTTACTAATCTCATGATTTACTTACCAGTTTCATTACTGCTATTTCTAGTGTTATTACTACTACTACCATTCATTTGGTTTGCTGTGGCAGTAGATGTGGTGGAAATTGCAGTAGCCAAGCTGGGATTTTCTCCAAACATCGCTTTTTTCTTGCTTGTGCTAGTAATTTTCACAAGCACTATCAATATACCCCTATACCGTCTAGTAACTGACGTTCAACTGACAGGTGACTTCGCAACGCTGTGGTTAAGGGAATTTTGGGGTATTCCTTTAAAGAAAGTCCAGCACTCTACGGTGGTAGCGGTGAATGTGGGTGGTGGCTTAATTCCGGTGGTGTTGGCACTGTACCAATTTACTCACACAAATGCTCTAGCAATCTTGCTAGTAACTGCCATTGTCAGCGTTGTTAGCTATTATGCAGCGCGGGTGATACCAGGAATAGGTATCCAAATGAATCCTTTACTGGCTCCTTTAACTGCTGCTTTATCTGCAATGTTAATTGCTGCACCTCATGCTGCTCCTGTAGCTTTTGCTGGTGGTGTACTCGGAACCTTGATTGGTGCTGATTTGTTACATCTAAAAGATATTCAATCTATGAGTGCGGGAGTACTCAGCATCGGTGGTGCTGGTGTGTTTGATGGCATTGCTTTGTGTGGTCTATTTGCTCTGTTATTGAGCTGAAAAAGAGTCATTTGCAAAGAACATGGCGCAGCCATCATAACTTCTCATAAGGGAGATACTGCGCGAACAAAGACAAATTTGGAGGGTATATCAAAATGCCTGTTGAAACTAATAATAATAAACCGATAAAACCGCCCAAAGTTAGGCAGTTTGGTGGGAGGTTCTTCATTTTACTAACCCTGTTATTACTACTGAACCTTATTCTTCCAACTTTCTTTGAGGCGCGATCGCTGCAAGTTCCCTATAGCACTTTTATAACTCAAGTAGAAGCGGGGAAAGTAAATCAAGCGATTGTGAGTAGCGATCGCATTGAATACACTATCAAAACCGAAACTCCAGATGGCAAACCCACTGAACAAGTGTTCACAACTACACCAGTAGCCATTGATTTAGATTTGCCGAAAATTCTTCGTGAGCATAATGTCGAGTTTTCTGCACCACCACCAAACCCCAATGCCTGGTTTGCCACTTTACTTAGCTGGATTTTACCACCGTTAATTTTCTTTGGGATTTGGG
This sequence comes from Nostoc desertorum CM1-VF14, assembly GCA_019359245.1. Lineage (GTDB taxonomy): Bacteria > Cyanobacteriota > Cyanobacteriia > Cyanobacteriales > Nostocaceae > Nostoc > Nostoc desertorum. The sequence goes on from JAHHHR010000006.1 coordinate 213,539, forward strand.
GCTTGTTAATGAATCGTCAAAGTGGTCCCGCTGCGCTAACAGTAGGTAAAAGCAAAGCTAGGATCTACTCTGAAGGTAGCACTGGTGTCAAATTTAGCGATGTGGCTGGTGTCGATGAAGCGAAGGCGGAGTTAGCAGAGATTGTCGATTTTCTCAAAAACGCTACTAAATACACCACACTGGGGGCAAAGATTCCTAAAGGTGTGATGCTGGTAGGGCCTCCGGGTACTGGTAAAACATTATTAGCAAAAGCGATCGCAGGTGAAGCTGCTGTTCCTTTCTTCAGTATTTCTGGTTCGGAATTTATCGAACTATTTGTGGGTGTGGGTGCTGCACGAGTCCGCGATTTGTTTGAACAAGCCAAACAACAAGCTCCCTGTATTGTCTTTATCGACGAATTAGACGCACTGGGTAAATCTCGTGGTGGTGCTGGGCCAATTATCGGTGGTAACGATGAGCGCGAACAAACCCTCAACCAGTTACTCAGCGAGATGGATGGCTTTGATACCAACACAGGTGTAATTATTATCGCCGCTACTAACCGTCCAGAAATTCTCGACCCGGCTTTACGCCGTCCTGGTCGATTTGACCGTCAAGTTGTCGTCGATCGCCCTGATAAAATTGGTCGAGAAGCAATTCTCAAAGTCCACGCTAGAAACGTTAAATTGGCTGATGATGTTAACTTAAGCACCATTGCTATTAGGACCCCTGGTTTTGCTGGGGCAGATTTAGCTAACCTTGTGAATGAAGCCGCACTGTTAGCCGCACGGCAAAATCAGCAAGCCGTGACAATGGCAGATTTCAACGAAGCTATTGAGCGTCTGATTGCTGGCTTAGAAAAACGCTCCCGCGTGCTGAATGAAACGGAGAAAAAGACCGTAGCTTATCACGAAGTTGGTCATGCCATCATCGCTGCATTGATGCCGGGTGCTGGTAAAGTCGAAAAAATCTCGGTTGTTCCTCGTGGTGTCGGCGCTTTGGGTTACACAATTCAGATGCCGGAAGAAGACCGCTTTTTAATGCTGGAAGATGAAATTCGTGGGCGGATTGCTACCCTTTTGGGTGGACGTTCTGCCGAAGAAATCGTTTTTGGCAAAATTTCCACGGGTGCTGCTGATGATATCCAAAAAGCTACTGAGTTAGCAGAACGCACCATTACTCTTTACGGGATGAGCGAACGACTTGGGCCAGTGGCGTTTGAAAAGAGCCAACAGCAGTTTCTCGAAGGTTATGGCAATCTGCGTCGTGCTATCAGTCCGAAAGTAGCGGAAGAAATTGACCGCGAAGTTAAGCAGACATTAGATAATGCTCACCACATCGCCTTAAGTATTCTGCAACATAACCGTGACTTACTAGAGCAGACAGCAGAAGAACTGTTGCAACGAGAAATTCTCGAAGGCGCAGATTTGCGCGATCGCCTCGCCCAAGTTAAAGTACCGGGTGAAATGGCAGAATGGTTGCGGACGGGTAAGATATCGGAAGATAAACCACTGCTGCAAACATTGTTGGTTTAATAATTGCAGATTGGATTGAAAAGCGATCGCTTTACTTCTAGAGCGATCGCTTTTTTACGTCAAACTCAACCAGCCAAAAACTTGTTCCACAGTCAGTTCCAACTGGATACCCTCTAGGATGGGTAATTTATCCGCACCTTCGTATAATTCCAATCGCTGTCCAGGAAAAATCCCCAGCACACTTTCGTCTTCTGGGTTGATTAACCAGCCGAGTTCAGTACCATTGCGCGAACAATGCAATAATTTACTCAACACTTTTTTTAACCTTTGGTCTGGAGAAAGAATCTCAATTGCCCAGTCGGGATGAATTTCAAAGCGATTAGCAATTCTACCAGATGGAGTTTTAGGAATTCTATCCCAGCGAAACACAGAGACATCAGGAACGATAGAAGCACCGCCAAAGGTGCAGCGCAGTTCTGAGAAAGCGTAAGCAATTTTTTGGCTTTCAGTTACGTTATTAATGACATTACAAAATTTAGCTTGTAGTCGGCTATGTTCACCTTGAGGCATAGGTTTTTGAATAATTTCCCCGTTGATAAAATCTGATGTTGGTTCAGTTTCCGGCTGTTTGAGGAAGTCGTCTAAAGTTAGTTGAGGTTGACTGGCAATAGTCATAAGCAAATAGCATAGAGGAGATGGTTTAATTATGGACGAACTTTAAAGCGCCTGATGGAGGCAAAATCTAGTTTAAATACCAATTGGCACTAAAATTTTCATTCCAGTTAGGATAAGCAGAACCAAAGTAATGATTAAACCGACTCGTAAAGATATAGTATTTAAAATTACTAATAACCATACGAAAGCCACTTCAACTATAGTTGCTCCAAAAACTTTTAAAATATGTTTAGCTAATTGAAATAAAGAATAATCAGGATATAATGCAACGTTATTATTTATTAAATAATAATGTAAATCTACACTTGACCGAAGCAAGATAAAGTTTAATCTAATAATTACTATCGTTGAAAGTACAAAAGCAATAAGTTTAAATAATCGATTTTGAAGCCTCATATTTTTTGATAAACCCAATCCATCTTTACTTGCAGTACTAAAGAGCGATCGCCTACTCTTAAAGCTTGCTACGCCTCGCATCCTTCGTTTCTGACAGCTGCTAGAAATTATATTTTTGGGAAACCTACGAGACGATTAACTTGAACTGATACATCACCAAAGGCTAGGGGGACAATAGTACCTGTGGTTAATGTCAGTTCAGTTGTGTATTGCCCATTTTGTAAGTCTCGAAATACTAGCAACTGAGAATTTTTGAGATTGACAACCCAATATTCAGCAATGCCTGCTTCTGCATAGATGTCTTTTTTATCACCTAAGTCTTTGCTCAAGGTGGACTTAGAAAATTCGATAATCCAGAATATATCTTCAGGGTAAGGGTGATGTTCTAAGTAGATATCGCCTAGAGGTTTGGCAATCGCAACATCGGGGGCGGGTTCTGAGTTGTTGGGTAGGGTGATGGGTTTGGCATCGCGGATTTTTGCGCGTTCACCTAGCAGTGTGCGGAGATAATCAGCTGCTTCGGTATTGTAGTAGGCATGGGGTTCGCGTTCTGGGGGCATAACTATGAGGTCGCCGCGCAATAGTTCAATGGGTTGGTCATCAAAAATCCCTGCTTCTATTGCTCGGTGATAGCGTTCAATTGTCCATTTATAGGTAGTTACCGTCATAGCCTTTTCTACCGTTTCGACAATAGCTTTAGTTTGATTTTAGTGCGATCGCTAAGTTACAAAGATTTTGGCAGAGAGTGCGATCGCTAAGTGACAAATATTTTTCCCTTGTCACCCTACTAACTAATTACGAATTACGAATTAGCCTAGCCCTCAACCTCCCGTAACTCCTCCAATTCCTCTGGTGTGAGGGGATTATTTCCTGACTTCAGTACTTCTATCCAGCGTAGCCGTCGCTGCTTCACATCGTCTGAGAAATCAAGTGCGCCACTGTCTACAGCAACTTGAAAATCTTCTAATGCCCCTACTAAGTCGCCTGTCAGTACTCTAGCAAGCCCCTGACTGTCTTGATAGCGTTTATTGTCAGGGTCTAAAATAACAGCTTTTTCACAGATAGGAAGCAAATTTTTAGCATAACCGTGTAAACAGCCAACCCAGCAAATGCTATTCCAAAATTCAGCAGAGTTTCTCAAACTTTGGTCAAATGTTTGGGCTTGCTTGAAAGCTTCCTGTGCTTGTTTAATTTTGCCTTCTCTCACCCAACTGATACCTTGACTCAAGGCAACAGCAGCCGCAAAAGCTGAGTCTTGCGCCAACTCTGGAGATACGCCTACTGCTTCATGCAGCCCTTTTGCATTGAGCCATTTTGTGTTACTATTCCAAAAAACTGCTTCAAAGCAGGCACCGCTAAAGTTAATACTGCTGAGGCCAGTACCGTTGAGGGTAGCAAAAGTGAGGTTGGCAAAGCTTAGGTTGGCACCACTAATGTCAGCGTCACTGAGGTTAGCAAAGCTGAGGCTGGCAAAGCTGAGATTGGCACCACTAAGGTCAGCATCATTGAGGTAAGCAACACTGAGTTCAGTACGGCTGAGGTTAGTACGACTGAGATTGGCAAAGCTTAGATTAGCAAGGCTGAGGTTGGCAAGGCTGAGGTTTGCACCACTGAGGTTAGCACCGTTGAGCTTGGCACTGCTAAGGAAAGCACGGTCAAGTTTGGCAAAACTAAGGTTGGCATCACTGAGGTAGACACCGCCCAGGTCAGCACCGCTCAGGTCGATACCGCTCAAATCAGCACCTCTGAGGTTGATACCGGCCAGGTTAGCGCCACTCAGGTCGATACTGCTGAGGTTGGCATCGCTGAGAAATAATCCTAAGTTATTGTTAAAGGCTGAAACACCCAAGCATTGACTATAGCCGATAATACGCAGCAAGCGTTCTGAGTCAAATTGATCAGTATTAGGTTTACCGCAGGGGTGAAAGTTAATTTTGCCTTTGAGGTCGTCTTTTGTTTTGGCATAGCGATGCAACTCCAGCAGCAAAATCATTACATTCAGCCCTGTACACACATCCACCTGTCGCAGTCCCAAGTGATTTTCTCGGTCTGGTAATTGCTCCCGCAATTGTTTTTTCTTCATTTGAGGCAGGTTTACATCTTCTGCATCAATAAATTCCCCATCGCACCAACGGAAGTAGAAATCCTCTAATCTTTGAAACAGTTGACATAAGCGTTCCACGTCGTTAAATTCTGAACTCTCAGCCAACAATCCCATCAAATATTCCACAATCTCAGACGTTAAATTGCCATACCCCAATAAATCGTAAATCTGCCTTTCCATTGCGAATGTACTAACCAAGTCTTCTTCGCGCTGACGCTTGCTTACCTTCGTTGTCCAACCTACAAAGCTTTCTAGCAACCGTTCTGCAAATAAAAACTCGCTAAAACTCTTGTGAACAAACTCAACTGAGCCGCCTTTATCGCCTGAAGCTGGTTTGATATAGAATGCCGTTAACAGATTATTGAGTAGCTTATCTTGTTGATTTTTTTCCGAGCCATTTTCCTGTCTGGCATCCTGAATTAACTTTGCAGCTGGGTTTTGGCTGTGTTTGAGCCGTGCTTCTAACATCGTCACTCTTGCAGATTCATTTCCAGACTGCACGACACACAAAGCGGCTTCGGTGAGAAACTGCCGCAAATCTTCACTCTTTAATCCAGTCAAGCGGGAGTTATCATTTTGATTTTCACTGTCACGCTGTTTTTCTAGTACCCACTTTACCGATTCATCATAGATGCGGATTTTTGCCTTAATACTATCTGCGCCTGCAAACATTTGGACGTTGAGACGGTTGTCTCGGTGCATCCGCGCTAGTAAATACAGTAATAAAGGTTCTCGTGCTAGTTTATTTTTAACTTCATCAGGGCAAGCCTTCAAAAATTCTTCAAACTCACTCTTGTTAACTTGAGCTGCAACCGCCCATTTTTCCAGCCATTTTTGCCGAAGTGAGTCATCCATTGGCTGAAGTTCGACGCGCTTCAAGCTTTTGGTTTGTGAAAGCACACGCTCAATTCCTTGTAACGCTAGGGAACGACCAGTAACTAAAAACTGATGCTGACAAAGGCGGTCTTTTTGAAACTGCTCCACTTGTTCCAGAAATTCCTTCAAGCCGCCACTTGCTCGTCCTTCCAGCAACAACTCGTCAAACCCATCCAGGAAAAACAAAAACCGAGTATTTTTATCGGTTAGCCAGCCTGAATCACTGGTGACAAAATCAAGGTGTTGTAAATAGTTTTCTAAAGTATCAGTTAAGTTATCTTTTAGTACGCGCAAATCTCGCAACCGAATCAGAATTGGGGTAAAGCTGGGATGCAATTCTCGCCGCACCCAATCGGCAAACATCCGACAAAAAACACTTTTCCCCCGTCCGGCTTCGCCCTGAATAAACAAAACTTGTTTGTGTTTTGCATCTGGGTCATTCAATATTGCCTTAACCCACGCTTCCAGTTCCAGACTTGCATTGTCTTTGGCATCCAATTCTTTGACTTGTAAAGGTACATACAAATCCCGAAATGTAATATGGGTTTCATCAAAAATCTTTTCTTCTGGCTTTGGTTTAATTACCTGTTCCAAATAATCTTCAATATTCAGATTTTTCTCTAGCTTTTCTTTTCCTCCAGCGCTATACCATTTCCAAAGTTTGTCCGCTTTCTCTCCGACTTCTACCAATGCATCTTGCATATATTCATCGGTGTGACGCGCTACCCGTTCAGTTAAGGTATTTGCCTCTGTCTCCGTTAATCCGGCTTCTTGCAAGCGTTGCTGTAAAATCTTATTAAATGATTCTGCTAGTTGAGATTCGTGGAAATAGAGGATGGCTTTTTTCACTTCCCGCTCATCAAATTCTTGCTCACCTAATTTCTGAATCTGCAAAGCTAAAGGATGAGAAGCTGGAAGGTTTTGATCAATTTTATTGAGTAATTCGGAATCTTGTTTGAGAATGTCCTGAAAGCTATCAATGTAGGCAGCCTGACTAACTAGTAGCACACAGTTTTCTAAACTTGGCTCTTTGTTGGTTGCATCAATAATAAACTTTAGTATAGTAATTGCGATGGGTGCAAAGGGAATCACTTCTTTGGTAATTTGACCCAGAGGAGAATTAAATACATCTAATAGCGACGAAATCTCTTCTAGATATGGTTTGAAGTTTTGAACGTTGGGTTTTTGCTCCTTAATTGCTTTTGCCAAATCAAGCACGGCTTTAGCAGCTTCGGCTCCAGTCTTTGTTACCTCTACGCCTTGTGTCCAGTTCAAATCCTGAATGTTTTGCAAAAACTTCCAAAGTTTCGTCATCGCCATAGACTATTCTCCAACATCATCAATTTAGTAAAAAAGCACCCGTATAGCGTTTCTCGTTTGTATGCAATAGATTTTGACCTCACTTCCATTCCTCTCTCTTAAAAGGAGAGAAGCCTTGAGTCTTACTCCCCAACGTTAGTAGGGAAGGGGTTGAGGGTTAGGTCTATATTGGACTCAACTGAGAACCACTATATTACTTAACTCGAATAAAACCAGCTAAAAAGTTGTTTAACTGTCAGTTTTAACTCAGTATTATTGAGTATGGGCGACTGATAAGCTATTGTATATAATTTCACTGACTACTTGGGAAACGCTATTAGCCCAGTTTTAAGTTTCAGGCAGAGGCAAAGAGGCGCACAGATTTTTTTAAGTTTGTTGTCCATGAGTATCCAAGACTCTCCAGCGAGCATCAAAGACTCTCCAGCGAGTATTAAAGACTCTTCAGCAAGTATCCAAGACTCTCCAGCGAGTATCAAAGACTCTTGCGCGAATATCAAAGACTCTCCAGCGAGTATTAAAGACTCTACAATTACAAATTACGAATTATTAACTTCGTTGCCAAATTTTAATTGTCTTATCCAAACTCCCACTAACCAACATCTCGCCGGAAGCTGTGAAAGCTAATGCTGTGACTATATTGCCATGACCTGTAAACGTACCCAGCAATTCCCCAGTTTCTAAATGCCACAATTTAATGGTTTTATCAGCACTACCGCTAGCGATAATTTGTCCATCGGGACTTAATGCGATCGCATATACTCTATCTCTATGTCCTTTAAGAGTATGAAGTAATTCCCCAGTCTCCAATTGCCAAATTTTAATCGTTTGATCCCAGCTACCACTCACCAGCAGTTTACCATCTGCACTGATCGCTAAGGAACGGACAATGTGAGAATGACCCATGAGGGTATGCAGTGGTTCTGCATCCTTTAAACTTTTGACTCCCGTCTGGGGTAAGGTGCGCCAAACTTTGATTTTACGATAGCTACCTGTAACTAAAGTTTCCCCGTCTCGACTCAAAACTAGAGAATGAGCAGCTGTATCATCTAAAGAGAGTGCGATCGCAACCTGACGTTGCATCAAATCCCAAAACAGAATTTTTCTATCATCTCCGCCTGTTGCTAACATTCTGCCATCTGGAGTAAAAGCAGCACATCGCACTACGCCATTATGTTTGTGCAAAATATCTATCAAGTCTAAAGCGCCTACGTGCCAAAGCTTAATTGTCGAGTCTGCACCGCAACTCACTAAAGTCTGTCCATCTGAACTAAAAGCCAGGGAATTCACTTCATCCACCAGCCCAGATATCACCCAAGGATACTCTGATAATGTATCTATTAATTCACCCTTGCTTAAATCCCAGAGTTTCGTTTCTCCCCGACTACCACTTGCCAATATGGGTAAGGCTTTGCCATTATTACACCCGGAACTGAAAGCTAGGCAATTAATGCCTCTGGTGTGCCCTTGCAAAGTTTGCCAGCATTCCCAATCACCAACTATCCCCTTAAGGCAATGCTCTGATGGTAGAGTCTGTATTGTATCTGCGATCGCTTTCTCATTAATTAATGGCGACGTGTCTTTTTTACCAATCAGTGATTCTAAATACCAACTCAACCCCCCCGCATACAACAAGTTACTCGGATTAATGTAGAGTTTTGGTTCAGTAAGTTCAATTTGATTGGCAGGTAAAAAGCCTGTAATTATGCTTTGTTTTTCGTCGTATCCTAGCTTATCTGTAGATGGATAAAACAAACACAGAAAAATTAATACTTGGTGCTTTCTTAAATCTTCTTGAGTGACCGACCACCTAATTTTGTTTTTCTTAATACCATTAAAACTTTCTCCATCAGCAACATAAACTTGAACACTTAGCTGAGGATTATCTTTTAGTACATAAGAAAATTTGCTTTCGCCACCCAAATTTCCTTCATCATCTAAAACCATGTTTTCCACGGTATCTTGTGATACCTTTTTTACTAACTTCCCCAAGCGTTCAGTTATCACCCGGTCAACAATATGCTCTCGCAAAAGATAATCTTGGGCTTGTTGTTGGAAGTATTTGGGAAAAGGTATTGTCCAATCAGGAGGTTCAGGATATTCAGGCGGCGTCGGCGGCGGATTTTTGGCGAGAACTTCTGCTTGTTGGCGAGAAAGTTCTTGGAGTCTAGCCAATGGCTCGCCCCAAAAAGCCATAATTTCCGTGTGACAACCTTTGACTTGACTTTCCAGCAAAGATAAGTCATAAGTTTTAGGTTTTTTCACACGTTGAAGGAAGTCAGCTTGTTGAGCTTTAAGTAAGCTAATCCAATCCATCTACATTCCTGCGGCAAACTATTGCATACCTACGGTAAGCTATACCAATGCAATTACTCAAGTTTATAACCTTAGTTAATTAAAAATACAGTAATCTTAGTAGTCTAATAAAACACAGCCATAAGCAGATATTTCCGGGAAAAAATAGAGATAGATAGCACTTAGACATTTCATGAACTGATGCAGTTGAAGTATATAGAATTAAATGATGTCAGTCAATTCTAACGGAGATGGAGAAGCAGATACTGTTTCTAGGGAAACACTTCTAACTGCAAAGGAAAGTTTAATCTGAGAGGGATTTCAAAGGTTGCTGTAACATCAAGTCAACAAATACCTGCATAAAAACAACTCAGTAATGATGATTTTAAGGGAGATTATCTGAAATTGGTATAAATGGTAAATATTGGTTAATTTTAACCTTTGCGTTTTGGTTGCCTGGGTGTAGTACTTACATCAGAGGAGTTGCCAAAAGTATCTCTTGCCTCAATCTGTTTAATTTTCATTTGCAAGTTCAAGTCATCACTGCTAACAATTGTTTCTAAATTTGCTAATCTTTGCTCTAACAGTTCTATTTGTTGCTGTTGCAAATAGTTAGCTTTTGATTTTTGCTCATCAGAACGCCAAACAGCAACTGTACCAACGGCTGCGCCACCAATAGCAACTAAAGGAAGAATAGCACCGCTTCTAGTAACGGCTGACAGTGGGACGCAAACTCCAAGAATAGCGACTGTAATCACCCAGATTCTGGTGGTGGCAGATAATCTGACATCTTGGTATTGTTCTAGATTTGTTTGAGATTTTTTAGCCATAAGTTTATCCAAAAAAAGCTATTTGCTAGATTGGCACAATTGTTTACTAAACTACTTCCTGCAAATGGGTTAAGTATAATTCCTATCCTAATATAGGACTATGATTTGATTCCTGAACCACTCATAGAGAGAGGGAACAGGGAAAAAGGAATAAAGGTGTACTGAATTTGGTTAAAAAGTTAAGTAAGAGTTCTATGTTCTTGTAATTATAGTTACTCAGTTATTTGCGATCGCTAGATTGGGATTGCTAGGAGCAGTTGTACCTGAGCAATAGAAAAATTTTCAATGATATCAGGAAAAACCAGATGACAGTTCGTGCTTTTTTCCAAGCTGCTAAAGTCGAGGGTTTCCAGCCTCCTTACGATACCATTCACCTGAAAATTCTCTATCCAGCACAGATGGCGAGGCATAAGGTACAAACAAATAGGGATTTGGCAGTTGATTTAGAAAAAGCACCTTTTCCAGTAGTGATTTTCTTCAACGGCATTAACTGTGATGCTCAACAATATCAATGGTTGGCGGTTAAACTCGCTGAACGTGGATTAGTGGTGATTCTCTTTAACTGGATTGCAGAACCTATGCCAGGAATAATTAGTCTGACTCCAGGGGTTGATTTTGAAAAGATGAAACCAACAATTTATCGTACTGTTCCCACCGCATCGGCTTTGCCAGCACTGCTAGCGAAAGTGGAACAGTTACAGTCTCAGGGGATTTTAGCTGGAATGCTTGATCTACAAAGAATAATTTTAGGTGGACACTCCGCAGGTGGTAGAGTAGCGATCGAAAACGCTGATCCTCATTTTTTCCCTCAAGTCGCAGCATCTTTTGGTTATGGTTCACATACAATGGGAACCTTATTATTGGGGTATGAAGCAGGTACTATCTTACCCTTACCAGACTCCCTACCACTTCTACTGATGGGAGGAACCTGCGATGGAGTAATTGCGAACAATAGCGATCGCTATGGTATAACTTCTGGAAATGCTACCACCCCAGTCATCCGTACATTCCAAGAAGCAATTAGTGGAGGACGAAATGATAGCTATCTGGTACTTTTAGATGGGGCAAATCACTTTTCGATAGTTGATCCGCTAGACTCCACCCTAGATACACCCTTGTTAGACTTTCCCGCCACCCAACCCCAAGAAAACTTTCGTTTGCTGATGAGTGAAATTATTGGTCTTTTTATTGACGCTCATGTTCGCCACCAACCAGAAGCATCTCAGCGGCTTGAGCAATTATTGAATACTGCCAATCCTCTGATAAAATCCTTTGAGCGTAAATAGTTAAATTTATTATGACAAGTGCATCTTATATTTTTCTGGCTGGAGCAAGTCGCGGTGTTGGTCGAGAAATTGCTCAATATCTCACAGCGCAACAGCTAAAGGTAAAAGCACTCCTGAGAACAGCAGCAGTTGCTACTGAACTAGAAAAAATCGGTATTGAGGTAGTCTTGGGAGATGCCTTGAATGTTGGCGATGTAGAACGCGCAATGCTGACAGATGAACCTATTCACGCCGTTATCAGTACAATTGGTGGTTTACCATCAGAAGGAGAAAGGGCAGATTACCCTGGTAATAGAAATCTGATCGATGCAGCAGTTAAAGCTGGAGTACAAAAATTTATTCTTGTGTCTTCGATTGGTGCTGGCAATAGTGTTGTTGCTCTGTCACCCCAAGTTTTAGTAGCACTAGGAACAGTTTTAGCTGAGAAAGACAAAGCTGAACAACACTTAATTGCCAGTGGACTCACTTATACAATCATCCGCCCAGGTGGACTAAAGTCAGAACCAGCAACGGGTAATGGCGTTTTGACTGAAGATCCGCACATTAGTGGTAGCATCACTCGTGCAGATGTGGCACAGTTAGTTGTTCGTTGTTTAAATAGCGATCGTGCCAATAATAAAATTTTGTCAGCCATAGACCGAAATATGCAGTTTGGACAAAGAGAATTTACAGAATTTAATTTGGAGTAATTTAAGCACGCCAACGGAGTATTTGGCCCTTGACAGGATTGACAAATTCTCGTCCTTCAGCAACAGACTTAGCATACTCCCGCTTCAACTGGTAATACCACTGCGCCTGCATATCTGAGTCTTTAATCAGCCTTAGCACAGGATTATATTTCAGACCGATCTGCTGCTTTTCCACAACCGCTCGGTCTTGTCCCAGAAAGGTTTGTGCCAGCACGTGTAGCAGTGGCTTGAAAAATCCCGCCCAACGAACTGTCCAGTAAAGAGCAAAAGTTACCTCAGTTTCTGTGTCAGAAATGGGTGTAACTGCTGTTAAATTAACGACTCGATGCTTACCGATTGTGGTTTCTTCTATTCTCACTCCAGGTAAACGAAAAGAAATCTCCGTTTCCGGCACACCACCACCAATCAGCAAGTATAATCGACCACCATTGGCTGGCAATCGGTGCCGTCGCATCGTGAAGCCGTAGGGCGAAGCGTCAAATTGCTTAACTTCCTCGTGCAGTTGCTCATTTCGCCACCACCAAGCGCGATGAACATAAGGTGAATGAGCAGGGTCCATCAGACCTACCACTGCATGATCCACAAAACAGGGAAATCTCATCACTTCTATGAACTGGGGCGATCGCTCATCAAACCCTGGAATTACTGGAATCTCCATCTCAGAAGCAGGTTGAGGGTTATCGGGATCAGCCATATATATCCAGATATTTCCTTGGGCTTCCCGGACTGTATATGAGTGTACGTCAAAGCGACTCAACTCCATCTTCTGCTCCTCTACAAGAGATGGAATTGCAGTGCAGCGTCCAGCCGGGTTAAAACGCCAACCGTGGTAGCAGCATTCCACTTCCTGCCCATCGAATCTGCCACAACTCAAGGGCACACCGCGATGCGGACAAATGTCCGTCATTGCAGAGATTTTACCATCCTGTCCGCGGACTAACAGCACAGGTTCTCCCAAAAAAATGCGGCTGACCATCATACCTGGCTTGATCTGATTACTAGGCAGAGCATAGTACCAAGTATTACGTAATACAAAGTTATCGTTATTTTTCATAGTTAATTGCGTCTACCTTTGACACAACAAAAGTCCTGGTTTGTGGAAAGGAAGGTTATGCTTAGAAACATTCTTTCAGATTTTAATTGCTGTAAGTAAATTCAACTGATGAATTTGTTGATCGTTTTCGTAATTCTCTCAGATTTGGGTTGTTTTGGAAGGATTGCAAGTGCGAAGTTGGATTATTCGCCAGAAATTTGGACAGATACCGTTCTTTTGCGCGGCCCATCCAACTCAAAAAACAACACAGATTGCCAGGTTCCCAAAGCTAATTTACCATCCACAACTGGAATTATCTCACTAGTGGTCAGCATCATTGCCATTAAGTGAGAGTGAGCATTAATTGGCTCATCTTCTGGAACATCTCTTAAATGCAAGTCATTATGTAAGTAACAGTCTGATTCAGGTGCTAATTTTTGCAGGAATACTTTTATATCTTCTAACAATCTGACTTCATTTTCGTTGATAGCTAAAGCTGTTGTAGTATGTCGAGAAAATACTAAAACTTGTCCGTTTTTAATTGATGTTGAAGCCAGAAAATCTTCTATTTGTGGGGTTATATTATAAATATTAATTTGGGGTTCAGTTTCAATTTCAATTAACTTATTAATAATTGGCATCTGTTCAATTTTATATTTGGGATTGCAAAGCAGGCAGGAATATGAGTGACTTCTAACTTTCAACGATAGTTTCCAAACCTTGCACTAATCTTTCTATACCTTCTTTTGCTGTCTCTTTTTGCAGCGCACCGTAGGCAACGCGTAGGTAGCATCCGTCATCCATCCCAAAGGTTGTACCTGGAATGACTGCTACTTTATATTCTTGGATTAGTCTTTTAACTAACTCAAAAGCGTCTATCTGAGTATTAACTTTGAGGAAAAAATAGAAAGCGCCATTGGCAGGTGTAATGCTACATAAACCTTCTAAGCGGTTAAGGGAATCGAGTACTAATTGCCGCACTTGAGCCAACGCACCTATATTACTCTGCAAATACTCCTGTTTTGCTTGTAATGCCCCTAAAGCCGCATATTGCGAAATTACTGGTGGACAAATTAAAATCGTATCCTGGATTTTTTTAACGGCGACAAATAAGTGTTTGGGAATCACCATGTAGCCAATGCGCCAACTGGCAAAACCGTATGCTTTGGAAAGGCTAAAGAGAGAAATCGTGTGCTTGGAACTCCCAAATGCGCTAGGAGAAACGTGTTTTACCCCGTTATAGGTAAAGTATTCATAGGCTTCATCGCTGATGTGGTAAATGCTACGAGCCTCACAAATTTGATTTACTTGGCGCAATGCCGCTTCGGAATAGACAACTCCAGTCGGGTTATTTGGTGAAATTGTGACTACAGCCCGTGTTTTGGGAGTAATTGCTTGAGCGATCGCTTCTGGGCGCAGTTGGTAATTTTCATCTGTCGCCACTAATACTGCACGACAACTAGCCATTGCGATCGCCATTTCGTGGTTGAAATAGTAGGGCGTATTCAAAATAATTTCATCGCCTGGGTTAGTGATCGCAAGAATGGCATTCATAAATCCCATATTGCTCCCGGCTGTCACTACGATGCAGTTGTCCTCATTGATTTCAATGCCGTTGAAGGCTTGCAATTTTCCTGCAAGTGCTGTCAGCAACGGGGGAATCCCTTCAACCGATTTATATAAATTATTAGTGGATTCAGCTAAGAATTTGGGTAAAAATTCTATTGCTTCCGGTGGTGGATTGTAAGAAACAACACCCTGTCCTAAAGAGATTGTTCCAGGAGAGTTTTTAATCATTTCCCCAACCACAGGAATAATTGGCGACTGTACCGCCTGCATACGAGAGGTTAGGGATTCCATAGTTCTTTGCCTATTTACCTATTTGGCTTTAGTATCCCTTAATGTGGAAGAGATGGAAAGTTCCTTTGCGATAGATTCGCACACTATCAATACGGTTCGGTTAACATATTTATCTCTCGCAGATCCCCCCAACCCCCCTTAAAAAGGGGGGCTTTTTCTGATATTTACCCCCTTAAAAAGAGGGTTGCCGCAGGCGGGGGGATCTGATCTGAACTGCAACAATGTGGGAGTATCCGACTAAAATGATTAGCCTGATTTGCGATTACCGAAAAATTTAGTCAATGGAAATCTGTTGAGGCCCACTTGTTTTGCCATTATGTGCTCCTGTTGTGGTGCTGGTGTAATTATTGGAGCCGATCTGTTGATCCAGCCAACTTCTTACAGGATCGTCTGCAAGGTTGAGCCGAAGCACACCAGAGAATAACCCACCGACAAATGAGACTGGATGCTGGATAAATTCTTTGAATATAGGTGACAATTCGCTAATGAACATTTAGAGACTCCTGGCGGTGCCGTAAAAAATTATTACTTCTTAATGATCCTAACCTGTTGAGCAGTATATGGTTGGCGGTAGCCAAATTGCGAATTTTTTGAGCTTTAACTCGAACAACAAAATTCCCGACTTCTTTAAAAGAAATCGGGAATCTGAGCCAATACAGTTCGGATAAGCAGGGGAGGAAAGAGGGCAATTGTTCAGTAATTCTTCTCTCCCCCTGCTTCTCTTCTTCCCCTGCTCCCCCTGCCTGCCTAAACAAAGAAATTCCTTAACCGAACGGTATTGGAATCTGAGCTTGCTGCATCAAACTACAGAGAATCTATAAACTGCTGTACTTTTTCCAAGAGTGGCTGGTGTTCGATTTGCTCTGCTAACTCTTGGGCGTTTTGGTAGCACGATCGCGCCATTTTTTTGCGTTTCGTTGTGGCGTAAAGGCTTCCCATATTCAGTAAAGTTGAAATTTCTCCTAGGCCATCGCCGAGTTGTTGATAAATTGCAATGCCTTGCTTATAGAACTTCATTGCTTGCCGATGCTCTGCCAGAGTGCTATAGGTATAACCAATGTTATGAAGCGTTGTTGCCTCACCAGAGCGATCGCTGATTTCTCGACGTGTCAAAAGAACTTGATAGTAGAGCAATAGCGCTTGTTTCGGTTTTCCTAAATCACTATAGATTGAGGCAATATTATTCAAAGTGGTGGCTTCACCAACCAAATTCTTGACTGCGCGTTGAATTGGAAGCGCTGCTTGAAAAAATTCTAAAGCTTCCTCAAACTTGCCTAAGACGTTGTAAGCAAACCCAATACCATTTAGGGTTGTTGCCTCACCAGAAAAGTCACCTAACAATCGGCGCATCCTCAAAATTTGGTGTTGTAGCAACAATGCCCGTTTCGGTTCTCCTAACCGAGTATAAATTAGTGCTACATCATTAAGGGTAGAAATTTCACTTTGAGTATCTTGCGATCGCCTAAAGATTGGTAGTGCTTGGTCAAAATATTCTAATGCTTGCGAAAAGCGTCCAAGACGGCTGTAGGTAGAACCTAGATTGCTAAGTGCAGTTGCTTGTGCTGGCGCGTTGCCAATTTCAACAGCAACCGAAAGCGCCTGATTAAAGCTTTCTAATGCTTTTTGAGGTTGCCAGCAACTGAGGTGAGCTAAACCAAGGTCGTTTAATGTATAACCTTCTCTGGCTCTGTCTGGAATTGATCTAGCCAAGTGTAAATTCTCCGTTGCCAGATCCAGAGACTCTTGGAATCTCCCGCGCTGGTAGTAGCGGCTTGCTTCATCACGACGTTGTTCCCACTCTTTGACTTGATTTAAAGGTTGCGTCATCTGGCCTCAGTTGCATTCTGCGATAAATGGCAGGATATCTTTTAGGAATGAATCTCTCTTAGCTTTCCCAAATTTTAACCTTAATCATCTACCTTTAGATATAAGACTTAAACAAAAAAATATGGTATTGTTTCATACTTAAAGGATATGCATGAAGCAATTAATACAAAAAACCTAGTAGAGCACACAGTTATACGTCCCTATCAAAGACCTAAAGCATATATTCTCTATAGCTTTATTGAGTTTGCAGCAGTGGTTTTTATATGTAGTAGTTGGTTCGCCGATGATTCTGTAGGCTGCGTGCGAGATATGATAGTTTTAAGATTGCGAAATGTAAAGAGAATCATCCGATCGCCATTCGGAACGAGCCAGAGCATAATACACTACATCTAAGTTATAAAACTGAGCATTTTTTTCGTATTTCAACCCGCATTTCTCCATCACACGACGCGAAGCTGTATGTTCTGGTGCAGTGATGGCGACGATATGATCTAGCTTGACTTCCTCAAAGCCATACCTCAAACTTGCCTTTGCGGCTTCGCTAGCAAATCCTTGGTTCCAATAAGCTTCGTCTAGCCGATAGAGAACTTCGACTTCCGGGCTATTGGGTAAAAAATTCAGCCCACAATGACCAATTAATTTGGCGGTGGCTTTTTCCACTACAGCCCACACACCAAAACCGTGCTGTTGCCAGTGTGTAATAAAAAATTGTAATGTTCCCTGCGTTACTTCTTTTACCTGATCTTTAGGTATAGGACCTCTGGGTGAATACCTCATAACTGCTGGGTTGCTCAAAATGAGAGCAAGTTCATCCAGGTCTTGAGGAGTATAGGATCTTAGTAACAGTCTTGCAGTTTCTATCTCAGGCATGGTATCAGAGTAAGAAGACAAACGCTACTTTAAATATGCTTATTTTTTTAGAAACATTAATATAATGCTCTTACTATGAGCATCTATCAATTTCTGAAAAAATCTTATATGCAAGACCGTCGGCGTGACAATGACTGGCGGTTGTTTTTGCGTTTAGTACCTTATGCACGTCGTAGCGGACGACTGTTGGCGCTGTCGATGTGCTTACTCATACCGCTTGCCCTAGCTAATGCCGTACAACCTTTGTTGATTGGCCAAGCTATCTCCCTAATTCGCAATGAGCCAAACGCTTACGAATTTCTCAGAAATCGTCCCTTGCCACAAGGGCTAAATATCCTGCTGGGATTATTGTTAGTTGCGAACGCAATCCGACTGACTTTGACAGGCTTCCAAGGTTATATAGTACAAAAGCTAGGGCAAAAAATCACCGCAGCAATTCGCCAAGACTTATTCCAGCACGTGACATCTTTAGCAGTACGGTTTTTTGACCGCACAGCCGTAGGTAAATTAATCACCAGAATCACCAGCGATGTGGAAGTGTTAGGTGATGTCTTTTCGACTGGGGCAATTGGGATTGTGTCCAATTTGTTTTCCATGCTGGTGCTTTTGGGTTTTATGTTTTCCATCCAATGGCAACTTACTTGTATGCTGCTATTGATGTTGTTACCAGTTACTTGGTTAATTGTTTACATTCAGCAACAGTACCGCAAAGCTAATTACAAAGGGCGAGAAGAACTTTCTATTCTGAACTCACAACTACAAGAAAATGTGGTTGGCATTAACGTAGTGCAGTTGTTCCGTAGGGAAAAATTTAATGCCGAATTGTTTCGCGCCACGAACAGCCGCTACACTCAGCAGATGGATCAAACCATCTTTTATGATTCATTTATTTCAGCAACCTTGGAATGGATTGGTCTGATTGCGATCGCAGCTGTTTTGTGCATGGGTGGTTGGTTACTGTTAGGAAAAACTTTGGCTTTTGGAACTTTATCTGCATTTATCTTATATGCCCAGCAATTATTTGATCCCTTAAGGGATTTTGCTGAGAAATTTACAGTCATTCAAGCTGGTTTTACCGCCATTGAACGCGTAGGCGATATATTAGATGAACCGATAGAAATTCGCGATCGCGCCAATGTCCGCTTCTCAATTTTTGATGCAAAATTTGGCTACATAGACGAGATCGTTGCAAATCTAGAATCCCCAGATGTCACTTCCGCGCCTGAACTGGGAGAAATCCGTTTTGATCATGTCTGGTTTGCTTACAAAAATGATGATTACGTAATTAAAGACTTAGATTTCACCATTCATCCAGGTGAAAAAATTGCATTAGTCGGTCCCACAGGCGCGGGTAAAAGTTCGATCATCCGTCTTTTGTGCCGCCTCTATGAACCTACCCAAGGACGCATTCTCATAGATGGTATAGATATTCGGGAAGTACCACAGGCAGAACTGCGGCGTTACATGGCAGTAATTTTCCAAGAAGGCTTTTTGTTTGCTGGTGATGTTAAAAGCAACATTTCTTTAGGAGATGGCTATACCATTGAACAGATTCAACAAGCAGCAGAGCAAACTAACATTGCCCAGTTCATAGAACAACTACCTCAAGGGTATGATACTCAACTTCGAGAACGAGGTACAAATATTTCTAGTGGTGAAAAGCAACTTTTAGCCTTTGCGCGGGCTGCCATTCGCAATCCCCAAATTTTGGTACTAGATGAAGCTACCGCTAGTTTAGATGTTGGCACAGAAGCTTTAGTTCAAGAGGCATTAAACCAGCTTTTGCTCAGACGCACCGCCATTATTATCGCTCACCGTCTGTCTACGATTCGTAATGTAGACCGGATTTTTGTTCTCAAGCGCGGCGAATTGATTGAGCAGGGAAGTCATGATGAATTACTGCAAGAAGGAGGGCTTTATGCCACTTTGCATAACTTGCAGATGTTGGGAGCTTAAGATATTTTCAGACCTACAACTTTTGGCGCATCAACCCGTAAATTCATCTGCTCACACCGCACAGTTAACCAAGGCTGACCTAAACCTATTCCAGAAAAAGGACTTTCGGAGGGGATTTCTAAATTAGAACTAATCAAACCCAATACAGACTCAAATTCAGCAGGAAATATTAGCAAATCAGCACCCTTGGCGCTGAAAGCAGAAGCAGTTAACCACTGTCTCCATGCCAAGCTTTGTTGATTATAGTTAAAACTACAAAGCTTCCGGTTTTCCTGATATACAGTAACATGGTTCCCTTGCTGCCAGGTAAACTTAGCTAATTCCTTTGGTAGTCCCCAAATTTCTCGACCGCCAGCCACCGAATCAGCATTATCTACATAAATATGGGAAACCCAGCCACCGATTTTTCTCTGGTAATTAACCACAGCTGGGGCAACAATTAACTCGCTGTACTCCAGTACCGAGCCTGAACTGTAATTAGATAAATACACGCTAGCGAGGGTTTTACCAGGCCATACAGAAATAATTTCTAACTCTGAGGGAATCAAAGGGCGCACTTGGTCAACATTTACCAAATGTAGAGTTTGGATAGCATAGCCCTGAAGTGTCCAAGGTGTTTGTGGATATGGCATAAGAGATTAACCGGACTTTATATAATTCTTAACTTCTAACTCCTTAAAAAAAATCCCCACTCAGGCATTTGTCTGAGTGGGTGATATGAGGTGGGACTAAATAATCTTCCCAAAAGAAGTTGGGGAATTATTTGCTTTCTGTAAAATCAGCGTCAATTACATCGTCGCCGCTACCAGAGCTAGGGGTGGAACCACCATCTTGAGGTTCAGCACCAGGTGTAGCACCGCCGCCACCAGCTTGTTGATAGATGTTGCTACCAACGGCGAATAGCGCTTGTTGCAATTCTGGGGTGAGCTTCTTGATTTGCTCATCGTCTTCTTTAGCAACTGCTTCCCGCAGTTCTTTCACTAAACCTTCGACTTTGGTCTTGTCAGCATCGGGAACTTTATCGCCCAATTCTTGTAGCTGCTTCTCAGCTTGGTATGCCAAGGAGTCGGCTTGGTTTTTGCGTTCAATCTTCTCACGTCGTTCTTTGTCAGATGAAGCGTTTTGTTCAGCTTCTCTTACCATCCGGTCAACATCAGATTTATCCAGAGTAGAAGCGCCGGTTATGCTGATGGACTGTTCTTTACCAGTACCTTTGTCTTTAGCTGTGACGTTAAGGATACCGTTGGCGTCAATATCAAACACCACTTCAATTTGAGGAACGCCACGTGGTGCAGGAGGAATACCATCCAAACGGAAGGTTCCTAAGCTCTTGTTATCGTTAGAGAATTCGCGTTCACCTTGGAGAACATGAATTTCCACGTTGGTTTGTCCATCCACAGCAGTGGAGAAGACTTCCGATTTCTTGGTGGGAATTGTTGTGTTGCGGGGGATAATTTTGGTCATCACGCCGCCCAATGTTTCAACACCCAAAGATAGCGGTGTTACGTCTAACAGCAAGATGCCAGTTACATCACCAGCTAGTACCCCAGCTTGAATAGCTGCACCAACTGCTACGACTTCATCAGGGTTGACGGTTTGGTTGGGGTCTTTACCCAATACCTGCTTCACAATCTGTTGGACTGCGGGAATGCGGGTAGAACCACCAACTAACACCACTTCATCAATATCGCCTTTGTTTAACTTGGCATCCCGAAGGGCGTTTTCCACAGGAATACGGCAACGGTCGATTAAGTCAGAGCAAAGTTCTTCAAATTGAGCGCGAGTTAGGGTTGTATCTAGGTGCTTGGGCCCATCTTGGGTAGCGGTGATAAATGGCAAGTTGATTTCTGCTTGGGTAACGCTAGAAAGCTCAATTTTGGCTTTTTCTGCGGCTTCAGTCAGACGTTGTAAAGCTTGCTTATCTTTGCGTAGCTCAATGCCTTCGGCTTTCTTGAACTTCTCAGCTAAAAAGTCAACTATTTTTTTATCGAAATCGTCACCACCAAGGTGGGTATCACCAGATGTGGCTAGTACTTCAAAAACTCCATCTCCTACTTCCAGCACGGATACGTCGAAGGTACCACCACCAAGGTCAAACACGAGGATGGTTTCGTTACTCTTCTTGTCAAATCCATAAGCCAAAGAAGCGGCTGTAGGCTCGTTGATAATCCGTAGAACTTCAATCCCGGCAATTTTACCAGCGTCTTTTGTCGCTTGGCGTTGCGAGTCGTTGAAGTATGCGGGAACAGTGATTACAGCCTGGGTTACAGTTTCACCCAGGTATTTGCTGGCGTCTTCAACTAGTTTGCGAAGAACTTTTGCAGAAATTTCTTCAGGAGCAAACGGTTTACCAGCTATCGGACAATCTAATTTGACATTGCCGTTGCTGCTGAGGACTTTGTAAGAAACTTCCGTAGCTTCGTTACTCACTTCCTCGAAGCGGCGTCCGATAAAGCGTTTGACTGAGTAAAACGTATTTTCGGGGTTCATCACTGCTTGGCGTTTGGCGATTTGCCCAACCAAGTTGTCGCCATTTTTCGCAAATGCGACTACTGATGGCGTTGTCCGAAAACCTTCAGCATTAGCAATTACTGTGGGTTTACCACCTTCCATCACTGCCACGCAGGAGTTCGTTGTTCCTAAGTCAATTCCAACTACTTTTGCCATTTTAGGTGCTGGCTCCGTATAACTACAAATGAATGAATGAGAATATAAAGGACTAAATTTTGAACCAATAGGGTCAATAAATCAGCCAGTTCAGCATGAATACCTTTGTTTTGGCTTTTCTGGGGTTAAAACTCCAGATATGCTGATATATATACTGAAGCTTAGTGTTAGCCAGTCCATGAAGGGTGGTTTCCCGAACCTTGCTTAGGACGGTTAAACTAACTAAATAGTTTTTTTAGTTGTTTCATGGATTTATTGCCTTCACTCTGTCTAATGTATGAGAATTAATACTTTCAGTAATTAGGGTGAACCGTAACGGTAGAGTCGTGTTTGCCGTCTTTAAAGGTAATAAATTGCAGAAGCACTGAGAATATAACAAAATTAATTGGCGCGACGCCGAATAGTCTAACCCAGACATCGCTTCCGTAATTCCGTATTAAGTTACTGAGTATGGGGCATGGGGCATTGAATAAAATATTACTCAGCACTGACTAAACGCCCCGCTAACGCTCCGCTAACACTAACAGTACTCACACAAGCCCAGAGAAAAGAGTTTCCCAGTTAATTGCAGGCGGTCTTTGTCCCTGGTTGACTATTTCAAAAATTTTCTTGGAACTACTTGGGTATAAAAGGCATTCTACGCAAGCATTTGCTACATCAATCCGGCTAGTATCACCCGAAAGTGTGTCCCCAGTGCCTACGACAACACCGTATTTACCCCCAGTTTTTGCCTTGAGAAGGGTGTTGAGGTCGTATGAAGTATAAGGCCCGTCAATCAGGCGTCCTGGGCGGATAATGGTGTAGGGCAATCCTGAATTAATAATGGATTCCTCGCCCTTTTGTTTGGCATCCAACACGCCAAAAGCATTGAGAATACTAAAAGGAAACTTATCTTTACGCTCAATTCCGCAGGAAGAGACGAAAACGAACCGCTTTAAATTACGGGGTGCTGCTGCCACTAGGTTGCTCACACCTTGGGCATCGACTTTTGCTGGACTATTCTTTGCTTTTGCTTCACTAGATTTGGGGTTAAGGAAAGTGATTCCCCATTCAATCACGTTTGGGGGTTGCTCAAACTCCCATCGTGCAGAGGGAAAAGCAGTGGTTCCGGTACAATTGATGATGTGCGTGACATTTTGCGTTGCGTTGGGCAGTGTAGTTGGCTGGCGGATGTCACCAACGGCAATTTCCACTCTCTGATTAAACATTTCTTCGGCTTTTGCGGCATTGCGTGTCAGGACACGAACTTTCATGTTCTTTTCCAGTAACTTGCCTACCACCAGTTGCCCTACTCCACCAGTAGCGCCAGCAACTAGTACCAAATCTTCAACTGAATCAAAAGAATTCATAAATCGCCTTTGAGATGATCTATTGTTAATCTACTCAAAAAATGCGATCGCAAAGTGTCCCGTTGGCGCAGCCTCTCTTCAGAAGGTATCGTAATTCTTATCGGTAATAAGTCAGCGCAAGTGCTTCGCTTGTCAGGCGCTAAGTGCGACGCCGAATAGCCCGTCGTAGACATCGCTAAATAGGGGAAATTGCGCCCGAATTGTTCGGTTCTACCACTGTCACCAGTAGACAAATAGCTATAACCTCTTAAGTAGTAGTGAGATGTCTACCCTAGACGCTGTTAGTCGCTCTTGAATTAAGGGGTGAAAACTTGTGTACGAATGGATATTGCCAAGTCTGAGCGAAATCTTGGCTGAAAATCAATCAAGTGTGGCTGAATGTTCACCTGCTAAGGCAGAGCGGCAGTGGCGTGTCAGCCTCGCAGCGACAGAACATTTGCTATTAAATACTTTAGCAGCTGCTTCAGTTGACACAACCCAAGGATTAGTTTTAGCTGCACCCGCACCCTTATTTAGCCAGCCAAAACTGACTCAAAGTTTACAAACAGTAACTTTTACAGCAAAACCATTTAATCCGTTGGCGCTGATGCCATTTCAGATGCCAGGTGCGGTTGCGTCTATAAATGAAAATGAAGAAATTGCTCCCCATGAATCGGTACTTCCATTATTACCTGCCGATCCGCTAGGGGCAGAACAGTTTTGCTTGGTTTTTACAGATAAATTTAGATTAGTACTGGTTTTAACAACCCATAAAAACGGTAAAAAAACCTTTTCATTTTCTTTTGAACCAGAAGTAGTACAGCAGGCTTGGCGATCGCTAGGAGCAAGGGTAATGCTGGCTAATCCAGAATTTTTTGCCCGCCTGGATACTTTAGTACAAGAGTATTCTCCGGTAGCGCCAGATTGCCGCATCATGATTCAGTTTAGCCAGTTGTTGCTTCAGGAATTAACAGAAGCAGAAGAGACTAAGGACTCTTTACTAGGAATTGCGGACAAGGAGGACAAGGAGAATATCCCATGCCCAATGCCTAGTGCCCAATGCCCGAATCCTGATGTAGAATTGCTCCAAGCTTTTGCTCACGAAGTCCGCACACCTTTAACAACTATTCGCACCATGACTCGCCTACTGCTGAAGCGGCGAGATTTAGATGCCAGCGTGATCAATCGTTTAAAAATTATCGATCACGAGTGTACCGAACAAATTGACCGCATGGAGTTGCTGTTTAAGGCAGCGGAATTAGAAACTACTATTTCAGCAAAATCGCCAAAAACTCAACTCACGCCGATGTCTTTAGATCAAGTGTTGCAGCAGAGCATTCCCCGTTGGGAACAAGCAGCGCATCGGCGGAACTTAACTTTAAATGTTGTTTTACCCCAGCAACTACCAACAGTCGTGAGTAATCCCATGATGCTAGATCAGGTACTCACTGGTTTGATAGAGAATTTCACTCGCAGCTTACCTGCTGGTAGCCATATTCAAGTACAAGTTATCCCGGCGGGAGATCAACTAAAGTTACAATTATCGCCCCAATTTGGGTGCAAAGATTCAAGTAAAACCGCCATACCTGCAACACCACCAATTCGCAAAGCGCTTGGTCAATTGCTGATGTTCCAGCCAGAAACGGGTACGATTAGTTTGAATATCGCCGCAACCAAGCATTTGTTTCAAGCGATCGGCGGCAAATTGATTGTGCGCCAGCGTCCACATTATGGAGAAGTTTTGACAATTTTCCTCCCTCTAGAAGTTAGCAATAAACATCAATTTGGAGCTAAAGCTTAGGAGTAAAGATTGATCAATTATTTTTCAAAATTATAAATATTCACGTTAATAGGGCTTACGCAAAAAGTGCTAAAAAGCTGAATTTATCGAACCGCCAAGAACGCCAAGAACTCCAACACATAGCGTCTCGTAGAGAAAAATCGTAGAGTTTGCGTAAGTCTTATACCAATTTAATATGAAGCTGCATAGAATAGAGCTTCCAGGATAAAGTTGTAAGAAGAGACTGAAATTACCTGCTCAAATGAAAGTTGGTCGAATATTTCTTGGATGCGTTCACGTAAAGCT
>JAHHHR010000132.1 GCA_019359245.1 Nostoc desertorum CM1-VF14
CAACGTACTCGTTGGCGATCGCACCAACATCGATTAGGAGGCTCCGGTGCTTGTACCACTCAACACATTAGAATCCCTAAAATTATTTTACAAAAATGGCTATAAGCGTGCCAAATGACCCACTAGTAGTCTGCCAAGCCAACTTTGCTAGGTTAAATTCGGATATAAACGCTGCATTTTTCGGCGAGCATCTTTGGTTTGAAAACCCCAATAGACACTGGCTTTTTGCTGATTACGTTGTTTCTCCCAAGCGGCAATCTCAGAAGTCAATGTTTCTGCATTAGGAATACGCCGTTCTAAACATTGGCGAGATAAAACAGATAATTCAATTTCTACTTGATTCAGCCAAGAAGCGTGTTTAGGAGTATAGTGAAACTCTAATTTTTGAATAATTCGACGTGCTTCTTCTGGTGGAAAAACTTCATATAATGCACTGGGGGTATGAATATTCAAGTTATCAACTACTAAACGAATAACATCGGCATCTCGGTAGCAAACATCTACTAAATTTTTCATCTGTTTAGCAAAATCCGCTTTAGTTCGACGTTCTGTAACTTCGATATGCCGCCAGCCTGCCAAGGGTTGAAAACATGCAAATAAATTTACTGTCCCGTTACGTTTATACTCAAAATCATAACGTTCAGGCTGCTCCGGCTCTGGTGGCAAAGGGAGTCTTACTTCTTCTACTAACTGGTAGGGACGTTCATCAAAGCAGACTACAGGGCGTTTAGGATCGTAAGGCTCATTGTATAAATCCAACACATCTTCCATTCGGAAAACATATTCTGCATTAACTTCTGGAATACACCACTGTTCTTTCAACCAGGGTTTAATTTCATTTTTTTTAAAGTCTGACGTACTGTTTCATCTGAGATTGAATCTATGATACCAACGTTCACTAAATGATCTGCTAATAATTGCATTGTCCACCGAACTCTCCCTTCTGGCGGATTAGAACAAGCTGTTGCAATCAAAAATGCTTCTTGCTTTTCATCTAATTTTTGAGGTTTTGGTGGATGCGGTTCATCCTTTAACGCAAAATCTAATCCACCAATGACAAATTTTTCTCGTGTTCGCAGTACTGTTGCAACATGAACTCTAACTCTATCAGCGATCGCTGAGTCTGTTTCATCTTCAGCAGCCATCAAAAGAATATTTGCACGGGTTATAGTTCTTGCCTTGTGCCTACCTTTCTTTATTATTGATTGCAGTTGAGCAACTTCATCTTCACTCAAGTCAACGATGTACTTTTTTGCCATATTATTCCCTGTTTTTGGCTATTTTAGCAATTACAGGTATTACTTAGCAAAGTTTGCTTGGCAGACTACTAGAAGCAGATTCACTCAAGCGAGTTTCTTGATCACAATTTGGAAAGCCGGATCATTCTGCCAGTATTCTTGCAAGTACTCAAAGCTGGGATTTTCTCTTAAAATCCCTGCCATCTTCAGCTTTTCCATCCTTAAAGGACGGAACTTTAACCTTGTAGAGATCACCCTACTGGAATAGCTATTTATAAAGTAAGCAAGTAAGCAAGTATATTTTTGCACTCAATATTAGCAATACTTCTTTAATATCAGCCTAGCTGGTCGAATCAATTGCAAATTCTTGCCTATCTGATTCTGAGAATAAAGTTAATTATAGTATCTTTAAAACTTAAATAAATAATCAATGAAAATAGTAATAATTGCTGGAATTGGAGAAGTGGATCTAAACGCCAACCTTGTATCATTAAGATGATTCCAGAGATGAGCATTACAATTGGTGCTAATACTCCTTGAAGAATATAAATAAGCAAAGCAGGGGTTGTAAGTGTATTTCTCCTCAAAACTAGCCAGCTTATTATTATAAATAGATAAGTAATTGCTAAAAGTATATAAAAATTTCCAAGCAGTGTAGCTGTATTTGTTCCAAAATTAATCTGAGCTAATTGAAGCATTATAAAAAAGTTCCTACTTAATTACGAGCCACTATCTTAGCTCTGTAATCAACAAGTCTGGTATAAATAAAACTGTTACAGAAACTATTTTTGTTAATAATTTCGTTATTTTAATGCTTGCCAAATGCTTTGCTAAAATTTAATCGTAAACAAATAAAGCGTCTACGCACTTGGTACATTCACCTAACACCACCGCTTGACTGTGCGCCCAATCTTTCAATTGAGCCGAAACTGCTATGCTTTACGAGCAACAACGTAGTAAATTAACTCCTCATGCCATACACCTTGCTCAGTTTCTAGTGCAGTGATCTGTTTATCATAGCTGGCTTTAATCTGACGAATTTTTTGGGAGTTTAATTGCCGTAACGGATTATCAATATGTAGCCAGAATTGCCCGTTCCATCTGCTTTGTGCTTTTTCTAAGCTTAGGTAAGTCCCCATCTGTCGAGGATGAATTTCAATTTGGCTAAATTTAGCTTGAGTTAGTAGGTGTTGAATTCGCTCTGGTGTTCCCAATGGTTCGTGCAGATTTGGCAGTCTGATTCCATTTTTTGCACAAGCTTCTACAATCGACAATGCTAAATATGAGTTTTCAGACGAGCAGGTAAATGCGATGAATCCACCAAACTTGAGACAACGATACCAAGTTTCGAGAATTTTAGGAATGCAGGGAAAAAGCACGATGGCGTAAGAACAATAGATCGCATCAAATTTGTCTGGTTCAGGCTGATATGCTTCTGCATCAACTTCAATTAACCTAACATTGGATAAGTTTTCGGCTTGAATTTTCTGTTGAGCAATCTTGAGTAGTTCTGTTGCGACATCAATTCCAATCACGGAACCACTTGTGCCAACTTTCTGAGCGGCTTTGAGCGCAATATTTCCCGTTCCTGTTGCAACATCTAAAACTGATTGCCCAGGACATGGAGTTGCGTAGTCAAAAAGTACAATTGCACGATTGAGAGTGGCTTCATTATCATAATTTGTCCTAGCGTTGTAAAAATTTATTATTTCCTGTTTATATGTCATAAATAGCAACAGTTTGGGTTGAAGAATACATTCGTCAGAATCTAGAAGTCAGAATCAATTTGTGAGGGATTCAGATCCGCCACCCTTTTACATGTTACAAAGTTCATCAAATTCATCAACAATAAGGAAATAAAAGTAGAATCTGCTTGGCGTTGAGATTTTGGGAGAGTGCTTGAATATACTAACAGTTGAGAGCAAAATTTATCTAGGCTCTTATTTTGGCAAAGGTATTGATGAACGAGTAAGCTTTTTCTACCTCCAAAAAATTTTTAGATTGGACATCATCCTTCTATCCGCGATCGCCTGACTTATGCCATTACTGGGGGAGTGAGCATTAAAGCTGTAGTTCTTATCCTGCATAGCTTATAGCTTTTCTTAGTGCCATTCCACCATGAAGCTTGAACAAATAATGCTTCAGGATTTTGAGCAGATGCACAACCCTACTGCGACATCGAATACCGCCGCATCATCTCGGCTAACACCACAGCCTCACCATCCGACGTATACACAGTTTCACCGGACATTGCAATCACAATTCTCTGCCGTCTCGCCCACTCAAACCAATCCTTCACAGCAGATTTGGCCTGTGTGGACTCCGTTTTTCTCTCTTCCTTACAAACAACAAACACGGATTTTGGTGAATTAATATCAATCCTCGTTTGGAGTGCTTCCTTCAAAGTTAGCGGCTACCCTTCCCAATCCACCAGCACCCCATCCACAATCGCAATCCCCCACTGGGGAAACTTCGCCAATAATTTTTTAATCACAATCTGCAAAGCTGGATTATCACTCCAACACGAGAGCAAGAAATCAAATCCCGGATTCTGCCCTGAATTCGCCGCAACCTTGAGTTTCTGCATACGCTCCGGTCGCGCATTTGACAAAAGCAACAATCGCTTCATGCGACCATTTTTCAGTGACGGGTACGGCGGAACCTTCTCTACGAGACGCTACACGAACGCCTCCATGATCCGCTTTGACTCCTTCACCCGAAACTGAATTTTCAGCCGTTAATTCCTGACAAATTTTACCGAAAATTCAAGAATTTCTTTTTCCTCCAATTTTTTGAAAAGCGGTGGAATTAATTTAATGGGATGACCTGGATGTAAAACATCAAAATTTACACTTTCACTAATCTTGGTCATTCTGTCTGTATTAGATAGGTGTAACGCTTCAAAAACTTTTACAGAACTAAATGGAATAATTGGATAACAAACAAGTGCATAAATTCTAATTAAGTTAATACAAGTTCGCGTTACTTGAGCGGCTTCTTCACGCTTCCCTTTGATTAACTTCCAAGGCGCTCTCTCATCAATATATTGATTTCCTACAGCCCATAAAGAATAGAGCGCTTCTATTGCCTTACGAAACTCTGTATTTCTTAAGGAATCACAGTACTTATTCACAAGGTGTTTGCAGTTATTTTCTAATTCTTGCTCTCTTTCACCAAAACTACCTCCTTCTGGAACAGTTTCACCAAAATTATTAGTAGCAAACTTTAAAGTGCGATTCACAAAGTTACCAAATGTATCAGCTAATTCTTTATTCACCTTTACTTGAAGTAACTCCCAGGTGAAAGCTGAATCAGCAGTTTCGGGAATCATTGACAAAAGGCTATATCGCCAATAATCCGCAGGCAACAGCGAAAGTGCTTGGTCTAAGAAAACCCCCCGTTTCGCACTTGTGGAAAACTTTCCACTATAATATGTCAGCCAATTAAATCCTTTAATCTCATCAGCCAGTTTCCAGTTTTCTCGCGTTCCCAGAATCATTGCTGGAAACATAATGGTATGGAATGGTAAATTATCCTTAGCCATAAACTGAACGTACTTGGTATTTTCTGTGTCAAGCCACCAAGTCTCCCAATCTTGGGAATTTTCTATCCCCCATTCTTTCGTTGCAGAAATATATCCAATCGGTGCATCAAACCAAACATAGAAAACTTTCCCTTCAAACCCTGGTCGAGGAACAGATACCCCCCAATTTATGTCACGCGTAATACATCTGTCCTCAAGCCCCTCATTCAACCACTTCATCGCAATTGATTTAGTCAGGTTAGACCAATTGGGATGTTGGTCAACCCATACTCTTACTTCATCTGAAAGCGCTTTTAGCTTGAGAAATAGGTGTTTAGTTTTTCTGACTTCTAAATCCTTGCTTCCTGAAATTGTTGAACGTGGTTCTATCAAATCAGTTGGGTCTAGCTAGCAACGTTGTGCAATTTTCACACTGATCTCCCCTGGCTGATTCATATCCACAATGGGGACAAGTTCCAACAATGTATCTATCCGGTAAAAAGCGTTCATCCTCAACAGAGTAAACGAGATTCATTTCCCGTTCTTCAATAAAACCGTTTTTGTCAAGTTGCTGATAAAAATACTGCGTTAGCTCGTGGTTATAAACTGATGAGTTTCGACCAAAGTAGTCAAACGACAAACCAAGACTAATGTAGATTTCAGCTTGGAGTTCATGCAGCTTTTGGTAGAAAGTTTCTGCATCTAACCCTGCTTCTGTTGCTGCTATTTCAGTCGGTGTACCATGTTCGTCACTAGCACAGATGAACAGAACTGTCTCCCCTTCTTGTCTCAAGAATCGGGCATACACATCTGCTGGAAGCATGGAACCTACTAGGTTTCCTAAGTGCTTGATGCCATTAATATAGGGAAGTGCGCTGGTAATTAGGTACTTTACCCTATTATTACTCGTGTTTCCAAGCGGTGTTGATAGAGTGGAGAATTTACTATACCCCCGTGAGGACTTTCATTTGAAATTTGCATCTTTCCCCATAATACACAATATTATTTGTAGTGTCACTCCTGTAGTGAATACCGCCTACTCATTTCTGCAACTCGATAGCCTCTGCTTGCAGTGTATACACGGACTATTCAGACATGGCGATCAAAATTGGCTGGTTGCTGATGTGTTTTATGATAATGGGCAAGAATTTATCCAATTCATCAATAGCAAATAAATATTGGTAGAGACGGCATGGCGTTGGGAGTAGCGACGAGTGCTGGAATATGCCAGTAATTAAAATGGTGATCGCCCTAACCTTCCCACTTCACCAGCACCCCATCCACAATCGCAATCCTCCACTGGGGAAACTTCACCAATAGTCTTTTGATCACAATCTGCAAAGCCGGATCATCATTCCAATACTCTTGCAAAAAGTCAAACCCCGGATTTTGCCCCGAATTCCCCGCAATTTTCAGTTTTTGCATACGCTCCGGTCGCAGATTTGCCCTTGCGACAATAGCCTCATGCGACCACTTTTCGGGATTTTCAACAGGTGCGGCGGAACTTTTACCCTCATTCATTGCTTTGACTTCTACACCCGAAACTGAGTTTTCAACTAACAACGAAGCGGGATTACCTGCTTGTACTTGCCCCTGAGTTTGATTAGCGATGGCTACGCCCGCCGCAGGCATCGCTTTGAGGCATAAAAAATAATCAAACGCGAAATCCTAATTTTTTCGTTGGTTCTTAACCTTCGTTGTGATCAAGAATAATTAATTTAGATGCGTTTGCCCTACTGCACTAGCTGATTGCTGCTGATCAGATCGTATTGCGATCGCTATCCTGTAAAAAGATTGGGAGATTTGCATAAAAATACTTCATTCCCATGAAATAAGGAAAGAGCTGTTGTAAAGGTGTTACTGCACGTACAGAAAAAATGGCAAATTAAACAAACAGTGTGCAGCGCTTAAGCGCGTGCCCAAAGTTACGGCTTGCCGAAAGTTACACACATCACACACCGGAAGCGGAAAATTATATTATGTCCAGACTAATTGTTTCTTTGCCCCCATTAGAAGGCACTTCTGGTTCTGATCTAGTGGTGGGACAAGAGGATAATGCATTCCCAGCAATTGGAATTGAGGTTCTAAAAAACGGAGTCATTGATACCCAAGCAAGTAACGACACTATCGAGGGTAGTGCCACTGGCGTCAGAGATGACAGCATCGATACTGGCGGCACTGGCACAGGCATTGCTAACAGTGGCACCATCAATGCAGGGGGAGGAGGCGATACTATCAACGGTACTGGCACTGGCGGAAATAATTTTGGCGGAGCTGGCGGCTTAGGCATAGGCATTGATAACAGTGGCATCATCAATGCAGGAAGGGGGGACGACACTATCGAGGGTAGTGGCACTGGCGGTGAAGGTTTTCGACGTGAGACTGCATTTAGTATAGGTATCTCTAACACTCAGGGCGGCTACATTAATGGAGGAGATGGAAAAGATTCGATCTCCGGGATCGGAAAGAGCGGCATCAATAATACTCAGGATAGCCGCATTGATGGAGCAAAAGGGGACGATTTGATCACAGGAACTGTACTTGGATCTCAGGAGAGTGCTACAGGAATCTTTAACACTGGGAGGAGCGATATTAATGGAGGAGAAGGGAACGATTCCATCTCTGGAACTGGATCTGGTGGTGTTGGAGATGGTACAGGCATCTTTAACAGTGGTGCTAGCGTGATTAGTGGAGGTCTTGGAAACGATTCGATTACTGGTATTGGCAACGGTAGTGATGCAGGTTTAGAACCTATTAGACAATACCAGCCAGGTAGAGGTATAGGCATCTCCAACAGTGAGGGTAGCGTGATCAATGCAGACCAGGGAAACGACTTCATCTCTGGTACAGGCAACGGCGGTAAAGGGACTGGTGAAACACCTTTTGGGGAGCTTGGCCCCGGTGTCGGTATAGGCATTATTAACAGTGGCACCATCAGTTTAGGCGATGGCAACGATACCATCATCGGTACTGGCATGAGTCTAGGCACAGGTATTCTTAATACCAATGGCATTATTTCTTCTGGGGCAGGAGCTGATACCCTTACTGGCTATGGCACCAGCATTGGCATTCAAGGCGGCACAATTGATGGCGGAAACGGTAACGATTCCTTCAAGGCCCGTCGAATTGATGATAGCGGTAATCCCGTTTCAAACCAAGGGGGCACTGTTGCCGATGTCGTTATTAAGGGTGGATATGGAGCCGACACATTTGATGTTGGTTACGGTAATGCCACGATTAATGGTGGTTCGGGATCTGACAAGCTAATTTTGCCTAATTTCAAAAGTGATTACAGCATTATAGGCAGCTCGAACAATTACACTATTAAGCGCGATCAGTTCACGTTGAATGTATTGAATGTTGAGGAAATTGCCTTTTTTGGCGTTCCTCCACAGAACAGTATGCAATTGTAGGTATCAAAAAGTTCTAGAACCTCATAAATTCCTCGATAAATTGGGGGACTTAGATTCCGGTTCTTCCCCAATTTATCGGGGAGTGGGCGCGGTAACAAGGGGGATCAATAAGTCTTAGATACAGCCAAATACTTTTCAAACATTCTCTAAGAAGCTAAAGCCTCAGATTGCAATCTCATTATTTAAACGCTCTTAGGCAAATCGGAGTTTTTTTATAAACACTGCCTATTTAGCTACGATAAAAGCCTAAAATTTCACCGACTTCAGAGGATTTTATTTAGTTGTAAGTGGCTTAAAGACTGCTCATGTAAATGAGCAAACTGACCTACTAACCGATATTAAAAGGATTTTGCTCATGCCTAGGCTTACGGTTCCACCTAATTTGATCGGGACTTCCGGTATTGATACTCTAGTCGCAGAAGATTTCAACCCTTTGGCAATTGGTATTGACGTCTTAAGTCCAGGTGTGATTAATACATTATCAGGAAACGACAGTATTACTGGTACTGGTACTGTTGGAAGTCCCTATAAGCTTATCAAACCTAGTACTGGCATTGGCATTAATATTAGTGGTACTCTCAATGCCGGGGATGGGAGTGACATGATTGTTGGCATCGGTACTGGCGGCTCTGGCATTAAAATTACAGGCGAAGATGGCACTGGGAACAACGACAGTAGTAGTCTCAATGCAGGGACTAAAAGTAACACGAACGCTGCTGATAGCAGTACTGGTGACATCCGTAGTAGTAGAAACGGTACAAGTGGAATCGGTATTAGGAACAGTGGTAATCTAAAAGCAGGGAACGGAAATGACATTATCACTGGCACTGGTACTGGTGGTGCTACTAGAGGGGGTGGGGGAGGCAGTGCTGCTCCCGACCGTCAAGGTGTTACTGGAATCGGCATCAGTAACAGCTACCGTTTTGATGCAGGAAAAGGAAATGACACTATCACTGGCACAGGTACTGGTGGTACTGGCGCTCCTGGCGGCTTTCAGGGAGGCGATGATTCTAAAGGTGGCGACGGTGGTGCTGGAATCGGCATCAGCAACAGTGGCAGTTTTGATGCAGGAGACGGAAATGACACTATCAAAGGCATTGGTACTAGTGGCAATGGTAGCGAAGGTATGATCTTTGCCATTACTCAGTCCATCCCTCCCAGCATATTCAGAGGCGAAAGCGGCGACGGCGGTACTGGCATAGGTATCCAGAACATTAAAAATGCCACTATTATTACAGGATTGGGCAAGGACACGATTAAGGGTTTTGGGGACAGTTTAGGGCTGAAGGCTACTGTATATGGCATCTTCAACGATGGAATTATTGATACTGGTGATGACCATGACATCCTGACTGGACAGTCAATAACCACACTTGGTGGTACTGCTTATGGGATCTATGGAAAAGGAACCATCAACACTGGCAATGGTAATGACAAAGTTACTGCTACCAGTAGTATTAATAAAGTTGAACAAAAAGTCAGTATCGGCGGCGGCATCCACTTGTCCTTAGGTGCAGGGGATGACTACTTTAAAGGATTCGGCGGAGCAATTGTTGATGGTGGAAAGGGTTTTGACACTCTTGATCTGAGCAGTTTCAAGCGTTCTGGTGTGACTGTATCTGGTGTTGCTTTTAGTAATCCCAATGAGGTTGTCAATATCACTTTTAAGGATAATGGAAACTCTATTACTCTCTTGACCACTGGGTTTGAGAAGTTTATTTTTGCAGACAGTTCTTTGGACTACAGCAATTTGATCTGAAGGTAGGATTAGGAAAAACTAATTAACTATAAAGAAGCAGAGATGCTAATGAAGGAAATCTAGGGATAGAGCGGGGATTTATTTATGCGATTGGCTTCTAAAACTAACTTATTAACTGCATAGGTGAACCTCTGAAATTATATAGGCTTTAGAAAAACAATACCTCTGCCAATTTACGAGGGTTCAACGCCTGTAGAAACCGTATGAATACGTCCTAGAGAAGTAAGCTTGGCAAAAATCTGGGTTAATAAAATAGGCTCAGGCATTTCAGGAAGCATTTT
>JAHHHR010000007.1 GCA_019359245.1 Nostoc desertorum CM1-VF14
TTAATTTTTTTTGAGAGTGCCTTCAGGTATAAGCAACCTTTTTAGCAGCGCTTGTTCTCGTGTATGTTACGCGAACAAATAATTCTTTACTCCACTACCTATTTTCCCTTAACCGAGCAGTATTGGACATCTACCGTTATCTTCTAGAGGAAACAGCACCAGACCGTAAACTCTACGTTGCTATTGGTGCGATCATTTATAAAAGCTTTTTCAACCAGGATGTGATTCAACTCATCCTCCACAAACATCAACTTCCACTCATTGTAGTCGATACAGAGACAGAGGAGATCACACAATGGATAAATTAACAGAGTATCCCAAGATAATTAAGCGTATCCTGACAGAGTATGTAGAACTATGTAACCGTCGTCCTAGCCAAGACATGGAAACATTTTTGATTATCGATGACTCAAAGGGTCACTATATTTGGATGAACCTTGGTTGGCAAAATGGCGAACGCATTACTGGTATGACTGTCTACGTTCGGATTCGAGATTGCAAATTCTGGATCGAGGAAGATTGGACTGAAAATGGTATAGCAACTGACTTAGTTCGTGCAGGTGTTGCTAAGGAAGATATAGTGTTGGCATTCCATGAGCCTAAGATGCGGCAGTACACAGATTTTGCAGTAGCATCGTAGCGGTGGCGCGTCGGTTTGAATATCTTGGTGCTGAGTTCAAGTTTATTAGCAACCGTTAACCTGAGCCGGACAACTAGCTCAAAACCACGACAGGTGAGATTTTTGTTAGACTGCTCATCTGTGCGTAACCAATAATCCCAAAAATGGGGTTTAATGCGTTCATCCTCAACTGGAGATCAACAAGGATAGCTGAAATGAGGTAAATTCGTTAAGACTACCTTACAGGAATATTCCCTGCACTTTACCATCTCCCTCTCTCCGCTAACATATTTGTCAAATTAACTGTTAATTTTTTAGTTGTTGGGCTTTATAACAAAGACTACTAACAACTTTATTTAAGATGCTAACTCTGTTAAAAACAATTCGACATGCGATCGCTGCTTGGTGGTCGGAGTTCACCCTCCAGACCAAACTATTGGCTGTGGCCACAATGGTAGTTTCATTGGTGATGAGTGGTCTGACCTTCTGGGCTGTGAATACAATTCAGCAGGATGCGCGGATGAATGACACCCGCTTCGGCCGTGACTTGGGACTGCTACTTGCTGCCAACGTTGCCCCCCTAGTCGCTGACAATAATCTCACTGAGGTTGCCCAATTTTCTCAACGCTTCTACAGCAGCACCTCTAGTGTGCGTTATATGCTCTACGCTGATGAAACCGGGGAAATCTTTTTCGGCATTCCTTTTTGGGAAGCCGAGGTAGAAAACTCTCTCACCATTAAACGGCGGATACAACTGCCAGAAGATTACCCTGGTGATGGAGAAAAGCCGATGGTGCGGCAACACATGACCCCAGATGGGACAGTCACCGATGTGTTTATTCCCTTGATCGTCGATAAAAAATACTTAGGTGTATTAGCGATCGGTATCAACCCCAACCAGACTGCTGTCATCTCTACTAATTTTACCCGCGATGTCACCATCGCCGTTTTTATCACAATTTGGGTAATGGTGATTTTGGCAGGAGTGATAAACGCTTTAACCATCACTAAGCCGATTAAAGAACTGCTGGTGGGAGTGAAGCAAATTGCTACTGGAAATTTCAAGCAGCGTATTGATTTGCCCTTAGGCGGCGAACTGGGCGAGTTAATTTTAAGCTTTAATGAAATGGGAGAGCGATTAGAACGCTATGAAGAACAGAATATTGAGGAACTGACGGCAGAAAAAGCCAAGCTAGAAACTCTAGTTTCAACGATCGCAGATGGTGCTGTGTTGATTGATAACAATATGCAAGTGATTTTAGTCAACCCTACAGCAAAGCGAATTTTTGGCTGGGAAACCACTGATGTGGTAGGCTGCAATGTCTTGCATCACTTGCCGCCAGCTGTACAAGTAGAAATCACTCGCCCTTTGTACGAAATGGCAGCAGGCGAATGCGAAAGTGCCGAATTCCGAATTTTTATTAACCAACCTACCCCGCGAACCATCCGTATTCTCTTGACTACAGTACTCAATGTGCAAAGGGAAAGCATCAAAGGCATTGCGATTACTGTCCAAGATATAACCCGTGAGGTGGAACTAAACGAGGCAAAAAGCCAATTTATCAGCAACGTTTCTCACGAACTGCGAACGCCTCTATTCAACATCAAAACTTATATTGAAACCCTACACGACTACGGCGAAGACTTAGCTTTGCAAGAACGGCAAGAGTTTCTGCAAACTGTGAACCATGAAACCGATCGCCTCACTCGCCTAGTCAATGATGTTTTGGATTTGTCAAAACTCGAATCTGGTCGCAACTACAGCTTCGATGGCGTAGATTTAGCCCAAGCGATCGAGCAAACACTACGTACTTACCAACTGAATGCTAAAGACAAAGGTGTTGAACTTGTTCAGGAAGTTGCTCCTAACTTGCCTCTGGTAATGGGTAATTATGATCTGTTAGTACAAGTGTTTGGCAACCTGATTGGTAATGCCCTCAAATTCACAAAAGCCGGTGGTAAAGTGGCAATCCGCGCTTACCAACTAGATTTCAAGCCCAATCACACCCAATATCCTCCAGTGCGGATTGAAATTTCCGATACAGGAATTGGCATTGCTACAGAAGATCAGCACGCAATTTTTGAACGCTTCTTTCGCGTAGAAAACCGAGTTCATACCCTAGAAGGTACGGGTTTAGGTTTATCGATTGTCAGAAATATCATCGACAGACATCGTAGTAAAGTCCATTTAGTAAGTGAAGTTGGTATAGGCACCACTTTTTGGTTCGACTTAGCCGCCTTTGAGGAAAAAGCGCTAACGATACAAATTGAACCTATTGCTGAAGTATCCAAAATTACCACAGTTTAAAGATTGCGGCAGCATCCAAAATCATCACAGCCTGAAGATTAGGAATTGGGAATGGTTTGTTATTTTTGACTATTCCCTATAGTGGCGATTTTGGATGAAGCGTTTAAGGGTGATTGCTGCACTAGACTATAAGTAGGTTGAATTGACTCACACTATCATTATTTATGAAAGCAATTGAAACCACAGCGACAATTAATGAGAGTGGAGAACTTACGCTCGATAAATCACTGGGATTCATCAAGCCACAGCGTGTTCGTGTTATTGTCTTACTTTCCGAAGATGACGAAACCGATCCTGATGAAACACCTACAGAAGTTGTTATAGAAGGTATTCGCCAAGGTTTACACGAAGCTTTAACTGGACAAACTCTTCCCCTCTCAGAAATGTGGTCAGGCATCGATGCAGAGTGAAACATCGCCAATCCAGATCGCTCTTACACCTCGTTTCAAAAGGGATCTTCGAGAACTTGCCAAACGCTATCGTTCAATTCGTACTGATCTCCAACCCTTAATTGACCAACTTCAAGCAGGTGAAATCCTCGGTGATAGAATTGCTGGAGTTAAATATCAGGTTTTCAAGGTTCGTCTCAAAAATAGCAACATTCAAAAAGGAAAAAGTGGAGGCTATCGAGTCATTTATTATCTGAAAACTGATCAGGGAATTATACTCACTACAATTTATTCCAAATCCGATATTTCAGATGTTAGTAATGAAACAATTGAAGAAGCAATCGCGCAATACGAGCAAGAAATTCAAATAGCCGATAATTCAGATGCATAAACCTGGATTTCTCACAAGCAGTAAAAAATAAATTCCAATTTAGCTGGGGAGACAATTGAAATATAAAATTGTAACTATTTTAGGTCTATATTAGACTCAACACAAAAGCGTTATATTCACCACTCCCCAGAGAAACCAAATCAAGACCTTAATATAACGAACAATAAACAGACCAATAATAAACCTAATAGCAATAGCAAACCCTGATTGCGTTTTACCCAACTTTTCACAGTTACTGCAAAACCGTTAGTGTAACGCTGCTGTTGTAACTCTAACTTTGTCTCTTCAATATTTTGGTAGAGGGTACAGTCTTTGGCGTAGGGACGCTGGGGAAAATTGCAAGTATCATCAGCATGATAAGTGCAGGTGTCGCACAGATACCCGTCCCCAGTAGCGCGATGCAATGGAATACCGGGATGACCGTAAGCTTTGAGTGTCGTCCGGCAATTGGGACAACTAATAGCTTGACTATCAACGAGTTGATGGCAGCGGGGACAAGATACAGTAGCCAAAACCTTTAGCGCAAATAGGTAAACACTTTGATTCTATCCATTTACAAGGGTAATGGGGAAATACATACGTAGCCTGTTACTTTTGATTATGGCTAGCTCTCATATTTGGTTATTTTATCAGCAAAAGTACTAATAAAATTATGATTTATTATATTTTTATAAGTGATTTCTATCACACAACATAATTAAGGCTATGCCATAATCTAGCAAATATCAGGTTTTTTCCAAGTCCAATAATTATTTAGAGGTAGAAAAATATTGCCTTTTAATCCTGAGCTGTGCCGTAACGAAAGCGAAGTTGAAAGCAAACTCATAGTGCAATATTTGCTACCACAGCTAGGTTATACTCCTGACACCTGGCATCAAGAGGTTGCCGTTGGTAGCATCCGCTTAGATTTTTTAGCATTTGCCGCACAAGTGATTCCTTTTGTCTTAGATGCCAATTCGCCGTTGAGTGTCGTCATGGAGGCAAAGCATCCCAAACAAAACTTAAATAATCACGTCCCCCGACTCAGGCATTATTTAACCAGCTTGAATGTCAGGTATGGATTGTTGACTAATGGCAAAGAGATTAGAATTTATCAAAAATTGCAATATGATATTCAATTAGTATTTCAATGTTCTGGGGAAGAAGTAGAGAGCAAGATAGACGAAATTCAATCTCTGATTGGTAGAAATAGTTTGCAGCAAAAATCTATCCAATATAATTTGGGAAATAAAGATATTCAAAGTAATAAAATACCAATTCAAGTTATTTCTGATTTTAGTATTAAAACCAAGAGGCAATATTCAATGAAAACAATTGCAATTTACCATCATAAAGGTGGCGTAGGCAAAACCACAGTTGCTATTAATTTGGCAGCAGCCTTGAGTAAGAAAGGAAAAAGAATCCTTCTAATTGATATAGATGCTCAAGCTAATACAACTTTTGCTACTGGGTTAATTAAATTTCAATTTGAAGAAGATGATGATTTGAAAGATCGCAATGTTTATCATATATTAGAGCAAGGGAAAACTAATTTCATCCCAGAAATTGTTCGGAAATCTCATTTTTTTAATAACCCAGAAATTGATGTAATCCCATCACACATAAGCTTAATTGAAAATCAATCTAACCTTGTCGGTTTCGCTGCTAGTCGATTTCGGCTATCTAGAAAATTAGAAAAGGTCAGAAATGATTATGATATTGTAATTATCGATACACCACCATCTTTGGATCTTTATGCTGAAGCGGCGCTGACTGCTGCTGATTATTTAATAATCCCTTCAGACTTAAAACCATTTTCTAATCAAGGTTTAATAAGTGTTAAAAATTTTATTCAACAAAAAATATCTGAAAATAGAGAAGGTGAAGGTCAAGCACCAATCAAGATTATGGGCGTGCTTCCCTCTAAGATATCAACTAATGCTCAATATCTTAAGTATAATTTAACAAAACATAAAAATGTGATTACTGAGCGTTATGAATTACCTCTTATGGATAGTACTATTTCTGAAAGGACAGCTTTTTCAGCTTGTATTAACAGAACTATACCATTAGGAAATCTGGAGATTCCCGATCCTAAATCTATTTTAGATTTTGCTGATAACGAACCTTCAGCAAATATAGCTGCTGCTGAATTTGAGTTTTTAGCTGTAGAAGTTCTAAGAAAAATGGAGATACAATAATGACTAAGTTTTTGATGGTAGATGTTGAAAGTGTTAATTCCAACATTCCACGTTCGGAATTCTCAGAATCTGATTTAAATATGGTTGCAGATATGATCTTAAATTCAGGTGGAATTGTAAAACCTTTAGTACTTAAAAAGACTGGCTTTGAAAAATATGAAGTAGTGAATGGTCATTTTGAATACCATGCTGCCGTAAGAGCAAGTGAAAAAAACTCTATTGCTGGTGAAATGGTTAATGCATTGATTATTTCACCAGAGAAAGAGGAAGCAATATTAAAGCAAGTTGCCGCTCTTAAAGGGGTCGAATTTTCTAATCAACCAGTAAATACCGTAACTCAAACAACAAATTCAGAATCATCACGTATAGCAAATCTGGAATTGCGCCTTGAGAGACAACTCAATGATTTCCGATCAGAATTAGCACAAGAAAGAGAGAGGGTAGAAGATAAGCTAAATAAAATTGAAAGTCAGATACCCAAACAAATTACGCCTTTAAATGTATTTAATACTCTAAATTTATCAGAACTGACTTTGAGATTGGTAAATGCTGGTTTTAGCAATCAAACAGCCATTAAGGTTGCTGAAAGTGTAGAAAAAGAACGTAATACAAAACTGTTTGTATCTTTGAATGACGTAGTTACACGGGTAAAAATTACAAGTGGGAAAAGACAAGTTAAAGGTATAACTAGCGATAAAATGATCGCTATTCTTGATAGCTGGTCACGTACCTTGTTTATTTAAAATTTGGTTAAATTTGAATTGCAAGAATAATTCGGGGCTAATATGGATACTCTGGAATCTAAAATTATTGAAATTTTAAAACGTGGCACTCCTTTAAGGGCAGTAAAAATTGCTGATATGCTGGGAGTTGAAAGACGGGAAGTAAACCATTACTTATATTCTTCATTGAAGAATATAGTTGTCCAAGATAGTAAGTATCAATGGTCATTAAAGACAAATGAAATAGGTAATAATCAGCGTATCCCAACTCAACCACGAACACCTCAAAACCAATCATCAAAACCTGTAACGCAAAATAACGTCTACAGTTTTACCAAAAAAGAAATTCGGCAAGATACTCCGATTCAACCACCAAGTCTGCCAAATCAATCCTCACAACCTGTCAAGCATGAGAAACTGGAGAAATTTCATCAGCAAGATTTTCAACCAAACCCTCAAACTCCATCCTCACAACCTGTAAAGCAAACTAATCCTTATGAAGTTGTCAAAAGAGAACTTGCTCAAGTATCTTCTGAGGAAAAGGTAAAAATTCTAGAAAATGCTTTTAGACAAGATAGATATGCAGAACTAGAAGATGAGCAGATAAATGCTCTCCAATCAATTTTAGAAGAGGCTAGGCGGGAACTAAATATAGTCAATAGGGCTTATACACAAGGAAAACTAAGCTTTTGGAAGAATAATTCTTTAACGATTGCAGTCGTATCCATAGCTGTAACTCTTGGTACATTCTTCATCATTAGTCAACTGAGATCCAACTCAACTTACCAACCTACCCCAACTATTCCACAAAATAGGTAGATTTGCCGATTTATTCGCGGTTTCGTGTTAGGTTTTCCACTTAAGTTAAAACTCAGTTGTAGAATATGTCAATACTTAACCCCGCACCTGTCGCAGTGCATTAAACGCCTTACCTCGCAACCCAACTGGTAACAGCGATAACCCTAAACCAGTCCAAGCTTTAGCAGCCGAAAAAGACTGTCCCGCCAAAACTAGCTCTCTGCCTTTGTGCGTTTCACCCTTTTCAATTAAACGCAAACCTAATAATAATTGCGTTTCAGTTAGACGATTTTTCCTGATTGTCTCTAGTTTTTCAGACTCAAACTTATAACTTTCTAAATACTGCATTTTATCAAATAAATAAGGAATGGCTCTATTGATACCTTGCTGTTCTGCATGGCTGCGATATTCCATCAATAATTCTGGTAAGTAATAGCCCTTTTTTCCAGCCAAAGCCATACGCACAAATAAATCATTATCCTCACAATTTTGCAGATTTGGCTGCATATATCCTAATTCTTGCAAAGTCTTACGACGGAATAATGTTGCTCCAATTTGAAAGCTTTGGTTAATAAATACAACTTCCAATAAATTATCTACAATACCTGCTGGTAAATTATTTCTACCCCAGCGATGAGAATTTTCTTGAGTTTTGGACTCATCCCGCACATTGTTTATATCAATTATCCAATGGTCTGTACCAACAAAATCAATGCTAGAATCTTGGGCAAGAATAGCTGCGGTATTTGCGAGAAAATCGGGTGTTAGCCGATCATCATCATCAAATTTAATAAAATATTCACCATTGGCTGCATCAAAGCCAGAGCGCATATTATTACTTTTACCAATATTTTGCAGATGACGGATATATTTAATCCGGTGGTCTGTGTACTGTGACATTAACTCAGGTGTGCGATCGCTAGAGCCGTCATCACAAACAATTAGCTCAAAGTCTTGCTCAGACTGCTTGAGTACACTGTCAATGGCATAAGGAAGGAGATTAACACGATTAAAAGTCGGAATGGAAACAGTAATTTTAGGCATATTACTAATTTAAAAAACAAAATAAACAGGAACTTTATATCAGTTTATAATTTAATCAATCGCCAACTAAGCTATATTTATCAGATATATTTTGAGTTTTATTAATTGTTTTATTTCACAATTTATTAGCTTTTGCAATTATAGCGGTCTTAACTCAGGGCAGGTGTAATGCTATTTTGCTTATAGTTTGAATGATAATAATATTACCCGTTGTTTGTCTGCATTGGTAAAACCCGTGCTTTGCTATTGCTTCTCCCAAGCTTATAAAAAGGAGGAATG
Source organism: Nostoc desertorum CM1-VF14 (assembly GCA_019359245.1). Classification (GTDB taxonomy): domain Bacteria; phylum Cyanobacteriota; class Cyanobacteriia; order Cyanobacteriales; family Nostocaceae; genus Nostoc; species Nostoc desertorum. The sequence continues at coordinate 8,731 of JAHHHR010000007.1, forward strand.
GTTCTGTTATCAATAGGGTGACGTACCCTATTGATAGGCAAAAGAAATATTTTTGTTATAAAAAGATTGGTTACATACAATGTAACAATAGCGATCGCAAATACTTTTAGCCATATCCACCAGTGAACGCCCCTACCAATATCTCTGCACAAACTCAAAATCGCAAAGCCGATCATATTCGGATCTGTTTAGAGGAAGATGTTCAGTGTCCTCAAATTACCAATGGACTAGAACGTTATCGTTTTACCCATTCTTGTTTACCCGAACTAAACCACAACGATATTGATCTCAGTACAACTTTCTTGGGGAAACACCTTGGCGCACCCTTGTTAATTTCTTCCATGACTGGAGGAACAGAACAAGCCGCAATGATTAACCGCCGTTTGGCGCAAGTCGCGCAACACTACAAAATTGCAATGGGTGTTGGTTCCCAACGGGTAGCGGTAGAAAAACCCCAGGTGGCTGATACTTTTGCTGTCCGCAAATATGCCCCCGATGTTCTGCTATTTGCGAACTTGGGTGCTGTGCAACTTAACTATAAATATGGCTTAGATGAATGTTTGCGGGTAGTTGATATCTTAGAGGCAGACGCCCTGATTTTACACATTAACCCTCTACAAGAGTGCATTCAACCCAAAGGTGATACTAATTTCCAAGGCTTGCTTGACAAAATATCTAAATTATGCGGCAAAATATCAGTACCAGTGATTGCGAAGGAAGTTGGTAACGGTATTTCAGCAGCGATCGCCAACAAACTCATTGCCGCCGGGGTAGCAGCAATTGATGTCGCTGGTGCGGGGGGTACTTCTTGGGCAAAAGTAGAAAGTGAACGGGCAGAAAATGCTTTGCAACGTCGCTTAGGGAGGACATTTGCTGATTGGGGCTTACCGACAGCAGAGTGCATTACAACTATTAGAGCGATCGCTCCAGATGTGCCCTTAATTGCTTCGGGAGGTTTGCGTCATGGATTGGATGTCGCAGCCGCGATCGCCTTGGGAGCAGATATAGCGGGTTTAGCAATGCCTTTTTTGCAAGCAGCAGCAACATCAGAAACAGCAGTTTCTGAACTGGCTGAAGTATTAATCGCCGAAATTACTACAGTATTGTTCTGTACTGGCAACCCCACCTTACATCAGTTAAAGCAATCTGGTAGTTTACAGCGCATAGAATAGTTAAATAGGTCATTGGTTATTAGTCATTAGTCATTAGTCCTTTGTCAATGCCCAATGCCCAATGCCCAATTTTCAATCCCCAATCCCCAATAACTAATAACTAATAACTAATGCGTAATTTTATCAAACAAACTTTTGCTAGTTTAATTGGCACATTACTAGGACTAATTATTTTCGGTGGTCTGGGAACAACTGGACTGTTATTACTGATAATGGCTGCTAGCTCCTCTAAAGATACTGGACCAAACGTGAAAGATAAGTCAATGCTGGTTTTTGACTTGTCAATGAAAATTACTGATAGCGAACCTAGTTCAAGTGAGCTGTTTCAAAACACAATATCAGGTGTAGATGAAGATAGGATGGCACTCCGCAAAGTTGTGGAAACTTTAGAAAAGGCGCGACGCGATCCGCGCATTGTTGGGATCTACATGGATGCAACAAAAACAAGCCAAGCTAGTAACATTGGCTATGCCTCCCTTAAAGAAATTCGGAAAGCGTTGGAAGAGTTTCGTGCTGCTGGGAAAAAGATTGTGGCCTATGGCAGTGACTGGAGTGAAAAGGAATATTACGTTAGTTCAGTGGCAGATTCCATTGTACTTAATCCTCTGGGAATGATGGAAGTCAACGGTTTGAGTTCACAACCGATATTCTTAGCGGGAGCATTACAGAAATATGGCATTGGTGTTCAAGTCGTGCGGGTAGGAAAATTTAAAGGAGCTGTTGAACCGCTTCTGCTGACAAAGTTGAGTCCAGAAAACCGCGAACAAACTCAGAAATTGTTAAATGATGTTTGGGGAGAGTGGCGCACTACTGTAGGTGCAAGTCGGAAAATTGAACCTAACCAGTTGCAAGCGATCGCAGATAATCAGGCGCTACTAGAAGCCACACAAGCCAAAACCAACGGTTTAATTGATCGAGTAGCATACCCAGATGAAGTGGTAACTGACCTCAAAAAGTTAACAGATAGCAATAAAGACGACAAAACATTCCGACAAATTAGCCTGAATAGCTACGCACAAGTTCCCGGCAAATCTTTGGGTGTAGAACGTAGCTCAAAAAATCAAATTGCTGTTGTTTATGCTGAGGGCGAGATTGTCGATGGTAAAGGTGATGTTGGTGAAATAGGAGGCGAACGGTTTGCCAAAATCTTCAACCAACTGCGACAAGATAAGGATGTGAAAGCTGTTGTATTACGGATTAATAGTCCTGGTGGTAGCGCTACAGCATCTGAAGTTATGCAGCGAGAATTGAAATTAACTCGTCAGGCAAAACCAGTTGTAGTGTCAATGGGTGATGTCGCCGCCTCTGGTGGTTACTGGATTGCTAGCGACTCAAACCGCATTTTTGCTGAACCAAATACTATTACAGGTTCAATAGGTGTGTTTGGGGTGCTATTTAATGGTGAAAAGTTAGCCAATGATAATGGCATCACTTGGGATTCGGTGAAAACTGGAACCTATGCTGATACGCAAACAGTTTCGCGTCCGAAATCGCCCCAAGAGTTGGCACTTTATCAGCGCAGTGTTAACCGGATTTATAATATGTTCCTGAATAAAGTTTCTCAAGGTCGCAAACTCCCAGAACAAAGAGTTGCAGAAATTGCCCAAGGACGGGTTTGGTCGGGTGTGGCGGCCAAGGAAATTGGTTTGGTAGATGAAATTGGTGGTTTGAATACTGCGATCGCCTATGCTGTCAAAGAGGCGAAATTAGGAGAAGACTGGGAAGTGCAAGAATATCCTCGCACTAGCAGCTTTGGAGAACGCTTTTTTGGGCGTGTAACTGAAGAGGCACAGACTGCTTTGGGAATTGAGGGGGCAAAACTCAAACAATCCAATCCTCTCACCACTGAATTCCAAAAATTGCAACAGGAAGCAGAGATTCTGCAAAAGATGAACGATCCCCAGGGAATTTATGCCCGTTTGCCTTTCAACTTGAAGATTGAGTAGATGCTTTTTTGAGCTTCTCTCATCTTCTACTGAAGGGGGTCTGTCTTAACCGACAGACTGCCCTTCATAGAATTTTATACCAATAACACGTACATTTATACTAGCTTGTCTTCATAATGGTTTCTACCTTTCCCAATCCCTCTTCTGTTGATCTATCTCGCATCCGGCTTTCAATCCGCTCATTGCAACCACAATTAGTAGAGTGGCGGCGGCGATTGCATCAACAACCAGAGTTGGGTTTTCAAGAAAAACTGACTGCTGAGTTTGTATCACAAAAGTTGCAAGAGTGGGGAATTGAGCATCAAACTGGCATTGCCCACACAGGTATTGTTGCCACCATCAAGGGTAATAAGCTAGGTGCAGAGAAAGTTTTAGCGATTCGGGCAGATATGGATGCTTTGCCAATCCAAGAACTTAACGAAGTGCCGTACAAATCGCAGCATGATGGAGTGATGCACGCTTGTGGGCATGATGGACATACTGCGATCGCTTTAGGTACAGCTTATTATCTCCAACAGCATCGCCAAGACTTCTCCGGTACAGTGAAAATTATCTTTCAGCCAGCGGAAGAATCACCAGGAGGCGCAAAGCCAATGATTGAAGCTGGTGTGCTGAAAAATCCTGATGTTGACGCGATTATTGGTTTGCACTTGTGGAATAATTTACCCTTGGGAACAGTGGGTGTGCGGGCTGGGGCGTTGATGGCAGCTGTCGAGTGTTTTAATTGCACAATTTTAGGTAAAGGTGGACATGGCGCACTACCCCACCAAACTGTTGACTCCGTAGTCGTTGCTGCCCAAATTGTAAATGCTCTACAAACCATTGTCGCTCGAAATGTGAATCCCCTTGATTCAGCAGTGGTGACAGTGGGCGAACTTCATGCTGGAACCAAGCGAAATGTGATTGCTGATACAGCGAGAATGAGTGCCACTGTCAGGTATTTTAATCCAAGTTTAAAAGGATTTTTTAATCAACGTGTTGAGCAGATTATTGCTGGAATTTGTCAAAGTCATGGTGCGAGTTATGACTTAGAATACTGGTCACTTTATCCACCAGTAATTAATGATATTAAGATAGCGGAATTGGTGCGGACTGTAGCAGAAGAAGTGGTAGAAACGCCGTTGGGTATTGTGCCAGAATGCCAAACTATGGCTGCTGAAGACATGTCATTCTTCTTACAAGAGGTTCCTGGCTGCTATTTCTTTTTAGGTTCTGCGAATCCAGAGAAAGATTTGGCGTATCCTCATCATCATCCCCGGTTTGATTTTGACGAAACCGCCTTGGGCATGGGTGTGGAAATATTTGTTAGATGCGTCGAGAAGTTTTTTAATTGAGTGGGTAGATGGGTATTTAAGTTGTGTTGAACCGGATGTTTTAGAGATTGCGTAGGCGATCGCATATCCAATTGCAATGGATTTTTACCCTGTTTAAGCAACTCTGGATTATTATGTCGATGCAGCAATAAACGACCTTATTCTACCAAAGTTTTCTGATGATTCATCCTTGTGGTCATGGTAATAAACGATTCAGTTTCAAGATTCCAAGCTTGGAACTCGGTGTTTTGGACGGACTATGCTTGCAACACAAAATCTGATGCGGTGAGAGTTGGCGCATCAGTTAGAGTTGCAAATAGACCACCACTGCCAAAACCCCCCGCCCTGCCATTTTGGTTGTAGAACAACTGCCCACTCACAGGATCGTAAATAATTTTCGCCGAACTAATCCCGGCTGAAGAAGTTATTTTAAAATCATTGGCGTTACTAAAACCTGTTCCCGTGGCAGAAGTAATTGCATTAAAGGTAGTCTTATCCAGGATAATTTTGTCACCTTGGGAACTGTTAAAGTCACTAATAGTATCTACACCAACAGCACAAGAGGAAAAGGCAGCATTGGTATTGTAAAGGAACTTGTCAGCACCCGCACCACCGACAAGGGTATCATTACCAGCACCGCCGATGAGAATATCATTGCCAGCGCCACCGCGTAGCAAGTCGTTGCTACTCAAGCCATTGATAATGTCATTACCTTCTTGACCATTAATTACATCATTGGAGTTATCAAAACCTGCGATATTATTGTTTAAGTCATTGAGGAAAGTGACAGTGTTTTTGTTGAAAATGCTAGTTTGAGTGGAGTTGGCATTAATCACATCAAAGCTATCAGTAATGCTAGTTTGCCCATCAAACAAAATATTGCCCAGTGCAGCTCTTGAAGAAATTGCTGGCAGGTTATCCAGGTTTTCTAAGAGGAAGTTTTGCAATTGGACTTTGGCATTAGCTACATCTTCAAAAGCGACTTCTAAGTTGTTGCCTTTTTGAGTTAGTTGCAGATTTCGGGCAGTTAAGCCCGAACCGATAAATTGTAGTGTGTCAACATTGGCAATTACAGCCGATGATGGGTTGTAGCCCTGACCTACGCCACCAAAATCAGTGATAATGTCATTGCGATCGCCAACGCGAAACACAAACTTATCTTGACCACCGTTGCCTGTGAGGGTATCGTTACCTGCTTTGCCGTCGATGATATTGTTGCCAATTGTGCCAACAAGAGTATCTGTACCAGGAGTTCCAGTCAGCTTACCAGGGGTGCCGCCACTGCCAATGTTCTTCCCCCCAAATACTACAACTACATAGCTTTTCTGATCCCCATATCTGCCTCTGGTGGAGCCGCCATATGCCCCAATAATCAGGTCGTCAAAGCCATCACCATTGATGTCCCCCTCATTGCTGACTGAGATGCCTAATTGGTCATATACTGCAATGCCGTTAATGAAAAAGCCATTAGTGCCATTCAAATCAGAGGCGTTGAGGCTGCCGCCACTGCCCAGATTCCTCCCCCCAAACACTACATAGCTTTGCCCAGCAGCAAAGATGCCATTGGGGGAGGCAGATGGTGCCCCGATAATCACGTCATCAAGACCGTCGCCGTTGATGTCCCCCCCATTGCTAACTGAGTTGCCTGAGAAAAAACCAATGCCGTTAATTAAAAAGCCATTAGTGCCATTCAAATCAGAGGGGTTGAGGGTGCCGCCACTGCCCAGATTCCTCCCCCCAAACACTACATAGCTTTGCCCAGCCCAAGAGATGCCGTTGGGGTCGGCATTTAGTGCCCCAATAATCAGGTCGTCAATGCCATCACCGTTGATGTCCCCCCCATTGCTAACTGAGTTGCCTGAAGAGTCATTAGATGCAATGCCGTTAATGATAAAGCCATTAGTGCCATTCAAATCAGAGGGGTTGAGGGTGCCGCCACTGCCCAGATTCCTCCCCCCAAACACTACATAGCTTTGCCCAGCCCAAGAGATGCCGTTGGGGTCGGCATTTAGTGCCCCAATAATCAGGTCGTCAATGCCATCACCGTTGATGTCCCCCCCATTGCTAACTGAGTTGCCTGAAGAGTCATTAGATGCAATGCCGTTAATGATAAAGCCATTAGTGCCATTCAAATCAGAGGCGTTGAGGGTGCCGCCACTGCCCAGATTCCTTCCCCCAAACACTACATAGCTTTGCCCAGCACTAAAGTTGCCGTTAGAGGCAGCATTTTGTGCCCCAATAATCAGGTCATCAATGCCATCACCGTTGATGTCCCCCCCATTGCTGACTGAGGTGCCTAAAGAGCCACCTGTAATGCCAGTGCCGTTAATTATAAAGCCATTAATGCCATTCAAATCAGAGGGGTTGAGGCTGCCGCCACTGCCCAGATTCCTCCCCCCAAACACTACATAGCTTTGCCCAGGAAAATTTTCGTTGGGGCCGGCATTAGTTGCCCCAATAATCAGGTCATCAATGCCATCACCGTTGATGTCCCCCCCATTGCTGACTGAGTCGCCTAAATAGTCACCTTCTGCAATGCCGTTAATTAAAAAGCCATTAGTGACATTCAAATCAGAAAGGTTGAGAGTGCCGCCACTGCCCAGATTCTTGCCCCCAAACACTACATAGCTTTGCCCAGCAAAAAGTTTGCCGTTAAGGGAGGTACGTGGTACCCCAATAATCAGGTCGTCAATACCATCGTTGTTGATGTCTCCCCCATTGCTGACTGAGACGCCTGAAGAGTCATTTTGTGTAATGCCGTTAATTAAAAAGCCATTAGTGCCATTCAAATCAGAGACGTTAAGGAAATTGAATAATGAATTAGCCATAATCACTTTTCTCAGTGGTTATTAATTAATATATAGGACTCATATTTGATTTTTGAAAAAAACTCAGTACACCTTTATTCCTTCTTCCCAGTACCCAGTCCCCAGTCTCTACGAGTAATTCAGGAATCAAAGACGCTCGATAGCGCAGCGTAAAGCCTGCGGCATGGCAACTCTTAGAGACGCTACCGCGTAGCTTGCTTCTCCGTAGGAGTACGCTTAGAGCGACGCAGGAGCGTCTGACTCGCTACCGCTTCTCTACGAGACGCTACGCGAACGCTATCGGATTGCTATAGTTATTGACTGCGTGGTTAATATATCAACTCGAAAAAAGATAAATCAAGGGTTTATACAAAACATCCCACTTTTTTACAAAGCGTTCCAAAATAGGTACGCCCTAAAACTTTCTCCTGATCTCATCCATCACTAGTGAAGAACTCGATTAACGACCTAATACCAATACTCCATAATTACCGTAGCACCTCGTAGCGCGTCTTGTAGCACAAAGTTGATCTTTGGTAGTTTGATCGGTTGGTGCGATGCCTAACGGCGGGCTACGCCTACGCTAAAGTTATTTGAGAAATTACAGCTATTTTCAGATAAATAGACCATGCAGTAGGGAACATTGCTAGGAACGAAACTCAACATTGGGGCGTTTGTTGACTAAAATTTGAGTTCAACACAACTTAGATGATAGCGTTAGTAACAAAAATAACGGCTTTCGTAGCAAAAATGATTATTTTGTAACGAAAATTTTGATGTTTGTAACGAAAAGAATGACTTTAATAACCAAAATTATAATGTTTGTAACAAAAAGAATTATTTGGGTAACTAAATGATTCTTTTGTAACGAAAATAACGATTTAATTTACAAAAATGGTATGTTGTAACGAAAATTGCGACTTGAGTTACTAAAGTCGCAATATTTATAACTAAAATCAGGGCTAATTTTCAGAGAATATCGCGTTTTGCCAGATATTGGTACATCTGCCAACGTGCATCAACCTCAGCTTGCGCTTGTTCTAACAAGTGCTTGGCAACATCGGGTTTGCTCTTGGTGAGCATCTTAAAGCGATTTTCTTGATACATTGAATGTTCTACAGATTGCGTAGGCGATCGCATATCCAATTGCAATGGATTTTTACCCTGTTTAACCAACTCTGGATTATGCCGATACAGCAACCAACGACCTGATTCTACCAAAGTTTTTTGATGATTCATCCCTGTGGTCATGTTGATGCCGTGAGCTATGCAATGGCTGTAAGCAATAATTATCGATGGGCCATCATAAGCTTCTGCTTCCAGAAATGCTTTGAGGGTATGTTCATCTCTAGCGCCAAGGGCTACACTCGCTACGTAGACATTTCCGTAGGTCATGGCAATCATCCCTAAGTCTTTCTTTGGTGCAGGCTTACCACTGGCGGCATATTTGGCAACTGCTGCTCGTGGCGTAGCTTTAGAAGATTGACCGCCTGTATTAGAATACACTTCTGTATCCATCACCAAGATGTTCACATTTCGACCACTAGCAATTACATGATCGATGCCGCCAAAGTCAATATCATAAGCCCAACCATCACCGCCAACAATCCAAACGCTTTTCCTCACCAAGTAATCTGCAAGGGATTTGAGATTTTGGATTTTAGATTTTAACTTGGGGTCGAAAGTTACAATTTCATCTAACTTCTGCTGCAACAGTTCTATCCTTTCCCGTTGCTCCCAAATGTCAGCCTCTGATTTTTGTTCAGCTTTCAGGATCGAGTAGACAAGGCTTTCATCTATTTCACTCCCCAACTGTTGCAACAATTCTGCCGCAAACTCAGCTTGTTTATCGAGCGAGAGGCGAAAGCCAAAACCGAATTCGGCGTTATCTTCAAATAGATTATTAGACCACGCAGGGCCGCGTCCTTCGGCATTGGTTGTCCAAGGTGTTGTGGGGAGATTGCCACCATAAATTGAGGAGCAACCTGTAGCATTGGCAATGACGGCGCGATCGCCAAACAATTGTGTTAATAATTTTAAATAAGGTGTTTCACCACAACCTGCACAAGCACCAGAGAATTCAAATAAAGGTTCTTGCAGTTGTTGTTGGCGAATCTGGTTTAATTTTAGCGATCGCCTGTCAGGATTAGGTAAACTCAAAAAGAAATCCCAGTTTTTTCGCTCTTGTTCTCGCAATGGCAACTGCTGTGCCATATTAATCGCTTTCCGCGATGGCTCAGATTTATCTTTAGCAGGGCAAATATTTACACAAATAGTGCATCCTGTGCAATCTTCTGGGGCAACTTGAATGGTAAATTTTTGATTGGCAAAGTCTTTATCTTTTGCACCAGTTGACTTGAAGGTTCCTGGTGCATTAGCTAACTCATCCGCTTGATAAGCCTTTGCACGGATGGCACTGTGGGGACAAACCATCACGCACTTACCACATTGAACGCAGACATCCGGTTCCCACACAGGTATCTCTTCGGCTACGTTACGTTTTTCCCACTTGGCAGTACCGACGGGAAAGGTTCCATCAACTGGTAGTGTGCTAACAGGTAAATCATCACCTTCCCAAATCATGATTTTGCCCAGAACTTCTCGCACAAATTCGGGAGCGGAGTTAAGTGAAGAGTGAGGAGTTAGGAGTGAGGAGTTAGGAGTGAGGATTGTTTGGGGGACATCTACTTTATGTAAGTTGTCTAGGGTGTTGTCTACAGCTTGCAAGTTCATGCGGACAACTTCTACACCTTTTTTACCGTAGGTTTTGTCAATCGCTTGTTTGATTTTAGCGATGGCTACGCCCGCCGCAGGCATCGCTTCTTCTTGCGGCAAGACACCCGCTAAGGCAAAGAAGCATACCTGCATAATAGTGTTAATTCTGCCACCCATGCCACTGTCGCGGGCAACCTGGCTAGCATTAATCACATATAATTTCAAATGCTTATCGATAATTTGCTGCTGCACCTTCAACGGCAGATATTCCCAAACGGTATCTGCATCATAAGGGCTGTTAAGCAGCAAAGTCGCCCCAGGAATAGCAGCCTTCAAAATATCTATGCGTTCTAGAAACCCCCAGTGATGACAACCAATAAAGTTGGCTTGGTCAATTAAGTAGGTGGAACGAATTGGCTCTTTACCAAAACGTAGGTGAGAGACGGTCATTGAGCCAGATTTTTTTGAGTCAAAGACAAAGTAGCCTTGGGCGTAATTGTCGGTTTCTTCACCAATAATCTTAATGGAGTTTTTGTTAGCCCCAACTGTACCATCTGCGCCCAACCCATAGAACATTGCCCGAACAACGTTATCCGATTCTGTGGAGAAATTAGGGTCAAAGCTCAAGGAAGTATGACTAACGTCGTCATTAATCCCAATCGTAAAGTGATTTTTCGGTTTAGCTTGAGCAAGGTTGTCAAAAATGCCCTTCACCATCGCCGGAGTAAATTCTTTAGAAGAAAGACCATAACGCCCACCAATAATTTTAGGGTATGAGAAAGTATTTTCTCCCCCTGCTCCCTCTGCTCCCTCTGCTCCCTCTGCTCCCCCTGCTCTCTTATCTCCCCACCCTTCATGGATAGCAGCTACGACATCCAAATACAAAGGCTCACCGGCACTACCTGCTTCTTTGGTACGGTCAAGAACTGCGATCGCTTGTACACTAGTTGGTAATACTGCAACAAACTTTTGGACATCAAAGGGGCGGTAAAGTCGCACTTTGACTACACCAAGTTTTTCACCACGGGCGTTAAGGTAATCTACTGTTTCATGGACGGTTTCACAACCTGAACCCATCAGAACGATAACGCGATCGGCATCATTAGCGCCGTAATATTCATAGATTTTATAATGCCTTCCCGTGCGTTCTCCAAATTCATCCATGATGCGCTGGACAATTTCTGGACAAGCGTTGTAATAAGGGTTAGCCCCTTCCCGTCCTTGGAAGTAGACATCGGGGTTTTGGGCAGTACCGCGCAATACTGGACGATCTGGAGTGAGGGCGCGGCTGCGATGGGCAAGTATGAGATGATCGGGGATGAGCGATCGCAAATCGTCATCTGACAACAGTTTGACTTTCTGCACTTCATGCGAAGTACGGAAACCATCAAAGAAATGCATAAATGAGACTCGCGTCTCTAACGTAGCAGCATGAGCAATGAGAGCAAAATCTTGACTTTCCTGCACGGAAGCAGAACACAGCAGGGCAAAGCCAGTAGCACGGGCTGCCATCACATCGCTATGATCACCAAAAATTGATAACGCATGGGTAGCTAAGGAACGGGCGGCAACGTGAACCACAGCGCTAGTCAACTCACCAGCAATTTTGTAGAAGTTGGGTATCATCAACAATAATCCCTGAGATGCCGTGAAGGTAGTACTCAGGGAACCTGTTTGCAATGCTCCATGTACAGCACCAGCCGCTCCCCCTTCGCTCTGCATCTGCACGACGCTGGGAACAGTACCCCAGAGGTTGGGACGGCTTTCTGCTGACCAAGCATCCGCCCATTCACCCATTGCTGAAGAGGGGGTGATGGGATAAATGGCAATCACTTCATTTAATTTGTAAGCAACACGGGCAACAGCCTCATTCCCGTCGATGGTTGCAAAGGTTTTGTTCATAATATGATTTTGTCCCCGCCTCTAAGCTGCATTATCAGAACATGTGAATATAAGAATAAGAAATAGCCAAAACTAGAAATTGAGTATTATCTACATTAAAAATTTATCGGTAGGATTTACTCCGTGATTAAAGGATAATTTATTGATGACTTTTGGCTCTGAAATTAACCTTCAATAAATACTGCATCTATTAATATCTCATCTGCAATGCTGCATCTATTAATATGTATTAATAATGTACTCAATAGCCAAAGTCTCTGTTCGAAAAGACTTTCAGATAATTTATTCTTTTTTGTGGGGTATAGGGTCGGGAATTTCTGATATATTTTGCTTCAACAAAACTCGAAGAAACTTTGTTATTCAAGTATGATATCTTTTTTACTTTCTCTGGCAGCAATCTCAGTAATAGGCAGTGTTAATCCTAATGGCTTTGCTGTGCAAATTTATCTACTGAGTACACCGAAGCCTGTGATTTGTGCATTAGCTTTTACTCTTGGGGAATATTTTGGGCTTTTGTTTTCAGGGCTGTTAATTGCTTGGGGTATAATACAAGTAATCCAACAAGTTCTAAATTTTGTTGGTGAAAGTATTTATGGAATACAATTCCTTCTAGGAATAGTATTATTGATTATAGGATGTAATGCACCAAAAATTTTTAAACCTTCTATAAAAAATCTACAGCCTCTTTCACTCAAGCCGCTAGATATTTTTTTCTTAGGTTTTACCATTGTCCTTGTCGAAACTCCGACTGCATTACCTCATATCGCTGCTCTCAAGCAATTAACTGATGCCCATATTTCAATCCCAACGTTTATATTAATTTGGGCATTATACGATTTAATTTTTATATTTCCATTATTGATAATGGTTGCAGCTTATCTTGTATTTAATGACAATATTGTTAGTTCTCTAAAAAAGTTTAATTATCGAATAAACAGTTGGATAAGCAAAACTTTACCCTTTGTTTTAAGTGCCATAGGGATTTTATTTATGATTAACAGTCTCATTCAGTTTTTTACATAGTTTTTTGTCAAAGCTCAATTTATTTAAATGTTGACTGATGTTACTAACTTAAAGAAGTATTATCATCCGCTTTGATTTTTAATATTTGGTTGATGGCTTCAAATCCTTGGCATCGCCGATATTGAATCGGTAAGCCGCAAAGGTACTGAAATCAAAAAGCAATCAAGCATTTTGAGAAAGCAATGGGGTATTTTGAGAAAGCAATTAGGTATTTTGCTTATTAAATTCGACTTTATCTTTACTTTTACTTTATAAATGGCCTCTCAGCAGCCATTATTAAGTAAGTTTGACGAATTAGTATTACTTGCTTGTTGTGATAGAATCTGCGCCATCTGTCTTCAACTGACCATCTTCCATATAAATGATGCGATCGGCAATATCGAGGATGCGGTTATCATGGGTAACTAGCAAAATCGTACAGCCTTGTTCTTTAGCTAGCTTCTGCATTATTTCTACGACATCACGCCCAGATTTTTTGTCGAGTGCAGCAGTGGGTTCATCTGCTAAGACAATTTTAGGATGGCTAACTAAAGCACGAGCGATCGCAACCCGTTGTTTTTGCCCTCCAGACAGTTTCTCTGGGTAGTAATTTACACGATCACCTAAACCGACAGTTTCCAGAATAGCGATCGCTTTAGCATTGATATCCTGATTCAGAAAATCGTCATGCAACTCTAAGGACATCCGCACATTTTCTCTTGCTGTCAAAAAAGTCATCAAGTTATGTGCCTGAAAAATATAGCCAATCTGACGGCGCAGCTTAGTTAACTGCTGCTTTTTAGCGCCACGAATTTCCTCCCCTAAGATTTTGAGACTACCTTCTTGAGCAGAACGCAATCCACCCATTAAGGTTAACAAGGTGGTTTTCCCCGATCCAGAGGGGCCAGTCATAATAACGATTTCCCCAGCCTTAATCTCCAAATTAATATCGAATAATACTTGTTTGCGAAGCCCACCTTCACCAAAATAGTGGTTGAGGTTACTGATAGAAATCACAGATTCTAAAGTAGAAAATGTTGAATCGGAATTTACTGGTAAAGATTTTTGCAACATACGATTTTATAAAGCATTGATATGGGGAAATAATTTTTGTAGAGATGCGATTCATCGCATCTAAAAAACATCGGCAGGATCAGCAGATCGTAGTTTTCGCATTGCGATCGCTCCAGAAATACTACACATAATCACGGTCAAAATCCAAACCTGTATCGCCCGTTCCATTTTCATGAAAATAGGAAGCATTGTCGCAGCGTATGTGACTTGATACAATCCAAAAGAAAGGATGAATCCAGGCAGAAAACCTAGAATTGCTAATAATAATGCTTCTTGAATTAAAACACCTAAGAGATAATTATCGGTGTATCCCATTGCTTTGAGGGTGGCATATTCTGGCAAGTGGTCAGAAACATCCGAGTAAAGGATTTGGTAGACAATCACGATGCCAACAATAAACCCAACTGCTGTACCCAAACCAAAAATAAAACCAATGCCAGTACCAGCTTCCCAGTAAGTTCTCTCCACTTTGGCAAACTCTTCTGGAGTGAGGACTCTCACATCTTTAGGTAGTCCATTGACAAGTTGCGATCGCACTTTTTCAGCATCGAAATCTGGTTTAAGCGTGATTAACCCAACTTCGATGCGATCGGGTTGACGCTGTGGAAATAGCTGGAGAAAGGTCGAGTCACTGGTGATCACATTACCATCGGCTGCAAAGGAAGCACCATCAGTAAACAAGCCCTTAACTAGGACGGCTTTACTATTCAGTTCCGTGTCAAATTTGCCTGTATTCTTAAAGATATCGGCAACCGCCCCATATTCTGGACGACCTGCCTGGTCAAACAGAACTTGATACAACTGTTTAAGATGCTCCTGATTTTGCTTAATTTCGGACGATTTGAATGCTGATTTTGCCGGATCTACACCCCAAACTAAAATGGCACGCTCAAGACGTGTTTCGGGATTTCGCCACTGTCCGGTGCTGATGTAGACAGAATTAACTGACTGAACACCTTCATAACCTAATGTTTGATATAGCCGCTCTCTGGAGAAATTTTTTACAGAAAATAAAGTTTGAAATTGGGGATTAATTAAAACCAAATCTGCCTGTAAATTGCGATGAGGTTTCACAGCAGCATCAAAAAGCGCACTTTCAAATCCCAACTGGATAAACATCAGTATATCGGCAAAGGCAATACCTGCAACTGCTACAGCCAGACGGGTTTTTTCTTTCATTAACTGCCGCCATGCTAGCGGCGTTTTGCGAAATACTTTAGAAAACATATTTAAAAAACCCTTTAATAACTAAGTGTTTCAGCTTGCTGTTCAAGCTGGCGCTCTCGCATCAAAAGAAATAATGGAAGACCTAAAGACACACCAACTAAAAGACTACAGGCAATATAAACCCAGAGATTTTGCATTTTCAGACGTGTTCCTTCCCAAAATATGAATGTCCACAAAACTAGGGATGAAACAATAACATCCATGCCAAAAAAACCAGAAATTTTGTTGGCAAAGAGTTGTTCCAAAAACAGCTTTATATCAAGACCATGCTCTAAGATGAATGGAAAAAACTGGGAGTAAGGTAGAACGAAGCCAAGTACACAAAGCAAAAGGTATATGACTTTAATCATGATTGAATTCACCTTATAAAAATGCTGGAATACACGAGACAACAACTCTATATTTCAATTGCTGTCTGTACTTGTAAGTTAGTGAAACCTGCAACTCGTCTGCTGTCTTCAGGACTGAGGCGAATTTTCACCTCAACTACTCGGCTATCAAGGTTCTCTCCTGGCTCATTGCTGAAAACGTTTTGTCTATTTACCTGCAAGCCAATTTGGGCAACGGTTCCTCGCAGTTCTCCCACAAATGCTTGACTACTAATCACTGCCTGTTGTCCTAATTTCACTTTGCCGATATCAGTTTGATAAACTTCTGCTACTGCCATCATCTGGTTTGTTTGCGCTAAGTCTGCAATGCCAGAAGTACTAATTTTTTCTCCGACTCGCGTATGAATTTTGATGATTTGTCCTGCCATCGGTGCTTTGATGTAAGCACCCGCCAATTCAGTTTGGGCATGTTTGAGTGTAGCGATCGCATTTTCAACTTCTGTCTTGGCTGCGGCGACATCTACAGGTCGAACTTCTGCAATACTTGTAAGTGTGGCTTTGGCTTCACTAACTTGCTTGCTTCCAGTAGCGTTAGTACGGGCGAGTGCTGCTTTGGCTTCGGCAAGTTGCTTGCTAGCAGTGGTGTTAATCCGGTTGAAAATTGCTCTGGCTTCGTCTACTTGCTGTTTGGCAGTTTCTACAGTCAAACCTTTGCTATCGTACAAAGAATTAGAAACTGCACCTTGAGAATATAGCTGCTGATAACGTCGATATTCAGCTTCGGCATTTTTGAGTTCTGCCTCTAGTTTCTTAATGGTTGCCTCTTGCGCTATTCTGTCGCCTTCCCACTGTGCCTCTATGCGGAATATCGCTTCCTGTTGCGCTGTTCTGTCTCCTTGGGATTGGGCCTGGAGACGTTCAACACTTGCCTGCTGGGCGTTAATTTCTCCTACTTTTGCTCCTGCTTCCACTTGAGCGAGTTTAGCTTGAGCAACTCTGACTTGTTGTTGGGCTTGTAGTACAGCAGTTTGCAAGCGATCGCGGGCATCTAAAATTGCTACCACCTGTCCGGCTTTAACGCGATCGCCTTCTTTGACTAGAATTCGGGCAATGCGATCGCCATCCAAGGCTAAGGGCGCAAACAAGCTAATTACCTCTGCTTCCGGTTCTAGCCGTCCTAATGCAGCTACTTTTTGAATGTTAGGCGTACTTTCAACTGGCTTAGATGTCCCAGTTTGGGTTATTTGGCCAAACTGAGAAATCCCATAAACAATAATTCCACCTGTAATAACAGTAGCTGCAATTACTAATGCAACTAACCCTTTCTTGGAAGCTTTCTCTGACAACTTTTGAACCATTACTTTTGCTCTCCTAAAAAATGTTTTATCTATAGTAAAAATACTTTTAAATTTTCAATAAATGCTGATAATTATTGATTTACATACAGTAGCTTACAATAAGCATAAAGTACATAATCTAGCTCTCAAAACCTGATATAAAGTCCGTCTTACTCCTAGACACTACTATATGCTGCGGTAAATATACTGTCAGTATTTTGCCTAGTAACGCACATTGTTCCATAAAATCAATTGTTTCATTACCCCATAATTTTTCCAGAATTAGCCCGTCTACAAAGCTCAAAACAAAGGAAGCTAATACCGAATCTTGAATACCCAATAAATCGGAAATGGCCTCTTGATAGCGCTGATTAGTCCGCTTGAAAATACTCTTTTTCAACATTTCTTTAGAGTCCTTGTGTTGGCAAAAATCAATCCATATATAAGTCCATTTAATGAAATAATCCTCGTTTTTCACTAAATATCTTCCTAATGCTTCCATTGATTCTTGCAGCGTTTGCGCTCCTTCTAGTTCAGCTAATGCTGTACTTAAATCTTGCTCACATATTTCCTGGGCCAATTGTTCAAATAGAGCTTGTTTGCTAGAAAAATAGTGGTACAGCGTACCAGTAGAAACCCCTAGCCCTTCAGCAATTTGGCGCATAGTGATGGAACCATAACCTTTTTGGGCAAATAAATCAAAGCACTTGTCGAGCAGTTCTTTACGGTATTGCTCATGGTCAACAATCTTAGGCATTACTCAGTTTATTTATATCGAACGAGCGTTATATATTAGAGTAACATCTTTATTGCTGATATGTAAAAGCATAGTTGATTGATTTCAATCGAACAAATAGATAAGGGAATCACAACTAAGCCTAAAACAGTATAAAAAGTTGTTTTCATAATATAATAATCTATGTGTTTTTAGTTAAGTACAGTTTATGCCTTATCGGAGAAAATTTTTAACAAGAGCAGGATATACCACCCTTTCTGCCTTATTGACTATGGGGTTTTTACAAAAGGATAAGCAAAAAGACGACGATCAAACAAACTATTCTGTAGCTAATTATACTAATATAAATTCTCCCCTTCGGCAATTAGCTGCTGCCAAAGGAAAACGTTATGGCGCAGCAATTTCTAGTGATATTTTGCTAAAAGAGAAGGATTACGCTAATTTGATTGCTCGTGAATGTTCGGTTGTGACACCGAATGGTGAATTAAAATGGAATGCTACTGAACCACAGCCAGGAAAATTTACCTTTGAATCAGCAGATGCGATCGCCGATTTCTGCCTAAAGAATAATATAGAATTACATGGACATACCCTTTTCTGGCACATGGGAAGACCAGATTGGCTTCCTTACCCCCCTACGCTTCAAATGATCGAACGCCATGTTAAAGGAGTCATGGGGCATTATCGCAATAGCCACGTGTTAAAGTCTTGGGATATTGCCAATGAAATTATTGCTGATAATGAAAATGAAACTAACAACCCTACCTACGGTTTGCGTAAAGGGGTAAAACCAGAATTAATTCGAGACTTGTTTTTAATTGCAGCTTCAGTTGATAAAAGCAAGAAATTTTACCTAAACGATTTTGGCATCGAAGGCGCTACATGGAAATCAGACCGTTTCTTAAAAATGGTTGAATACCTGAAAAATAGTGGTGTTAAAATTGACGGGGCAGGTATCCAATCACATCTATGGTTTTCTACTGCCTACGGTTTTGACGAGAAAGGATTTAATTCCGTCTTAAAACGGCTTAACGATCTTGAAGTTAAACCAATAATTACAGAATTAGATATTATCATCGATGCCCCTCTACCTGATAGTATCAACAAGCTAGACCAGATGGTAGCCGACAGTTACAAACGATATCTTGATCTGTGCTTTGCGGCTAAAGTTGATACTGTAATTACATGGGGGCTTACCGACCGCCATACCTGGATACGTCATCCCGATTGGATGCCAAGAAAAACCTTTAGGGGCAATCCAAATCTTTGGAAATTTCTGCGTCCGCTTCCTTTCGATGAGAAGCTGCAACCTAAATCCGCCCGTAATGCTATTGCCCAAGCTTTTCAGCAAGCAACTTATACTCCACCTAGATATAAATAGCGCTTTTAAGGGACTTCGAAAAAAATGTCCCATCCCTGCGGGGCGCTACGCGTAGCTTGCGTACCCCTTTAGGTACGCTTTAAGAGCAGGGGCACTACGGTTTAGGTTAAGCATCTCTTTCTTCTCTCTACCTCCTCTGCACCTTAGCGGTAGCCTGCGACAAGCCGCTTTGACGTTAAAAAATTGACTTTGGCAACAGAGTTTTAGCCTTAACTGAACCGTATTGGAGCAGGGGGAGGGAAAGTCGTAGAGAAGTTCAGAAGTTGAATAAGCCGTACTCACTAATTAATGGTTAAGCCTTGCCTTAAAATAGTAGCTCGCTCAGTTCGTGATGAATTGAGCGAGCTACTGGTGAAGCTTGGCGAGACTCAATCACGCTAGAAACTTCTAAAATTTTGTACTGATAAATCGCACGATTCTATTCTTTTTTTGTTGACTTGGCATACTCCAAATTTCTCGTAAAAATAATGTGCCTACAAACCAAGGCTCAAGTAAGTAACGTCTCCAAAGTCTTGTAGGCTCAGATAACAAGCGATACAACCATTCCAAGCCGACCTTTCCCATCCACCGAGGAGGAGTCGGTATTGCTCCTGCTACATAATCAATACAGGCTCCACTGGTCAAAATAGTATTGGTATGAATACGTTCAAGATTTTCGTAAATCCAACGCTCTTGACGTGGCATACCCATCCCCACCATCAATACATGAGGTTTGTAAGCATTAATTGCAGCCAGAGTAGCAAGATTTTCTTGACTATCTTTATTCATGTCAATATAGCCATGAGCGCAAGCAATCTGTAACCCAGGAAATCTCTGGCACAAAATACTTGCTCCTTTTTCAGCCACTCCTGGTTTTGAACCCAAATAAAATACACGCCAGCCTTTATCAGCTGCTTCCGCCATCAAAGGCCATACCCAGTCAGCATAGGTTACTCTTTGTTCTCGTTTCATGGGAAAACCTAATAGCTTTCCAATAAACAATATAGGCATACCATCAATATGGGTATACTCTGCCTTGGCATAAAAAGCTTGCATTCTTGGATCCTTATGGAAGAGATAAAGACTATGCATATTGTGATTAGCAATAATCCATTTTTCCTTCTTCTCAATAGATTCTTCAATCAATAAATTTAACTCTGGTATAGAGAGTGCATCTACTTTAACCCCAAGAAATTTATAAGAAAATCTATTTTTCATGACTTAACTTTATTTTGAAAGTATGAGAGATTAGCTCACAGCTAAGTGAGTATTAAAAACTAGTTTTTAGCAATATTTAAATGTTGCTATTTTTAGTTAAATATGTTTGGTAAACAGATAAGCTGCCGCATCTTGCAATAAAGGTTCCAACCCATAAAAAGTGCAAGTTATACGCACAACAGCTTATTTTCTAAGACTGACTGACTTTAAGAAGAATTTCCGCGATATTTTGCGCTCTTGCATTCCAGGAATATTTTTCTGTAATTAAGGTATATGCTGTATCTACAAGCGATTGGTATTTATCAAGATTTGAAGCTGCATCCAGTACTGTGTTAGCGACTTCTTCAGTAGAATATCCTGTTACTAAAAGATGTTCTAAATGGCGAAATTCTTCTAAACCTCGCAAACCTTCTGGAGTTGATACTACTAGTTTTTTACTAGCAAAATAATCTAATGCTTTATTGCGAGCGCCACCTGCTACTGCTTGTTTAGAGAATGGCAGCAAAGCAATATCTGCATATTTAAGATGAGTAAGAAAAGTCTCTCTTTTAGGTAAAAATCCTAAAAAAGAAATGTTGGAAGGTATTGGTACTAAGATATCATTACTATCTCTGCCAATAACCACAAAATGTATTTTTTGCTGATGATTTTCAATATATTTAGCAACCTCAATAGTCATTAATACAGACATATCATTGCTTGGAAATTGAAATGTTTTAGGAGCAATAAGAACCACTATTTTTGCTGGTCTGAATGCTTGATAGGGATCTTTTTCCAAAAACGATTCAGTATTTAGCAAGTCTTCAGTTACACCATTGCCGATACTATAAATCTGCTGTGGAGTTTTACCATACCACTGGGAAATTAATTTAGGGATTGAGTCACCTGCGGCAATAATTGGGCAACCAGAGAATATCAAAATCCCCTGAGCAATATAGGTTTTAATACATTGCACAAACTCTTTGAAAGGATTAGCAACTGAAAACAAACGCATCCAATATTCATACGCAGAAAATGTATGAAAATCTAATACAAGAGATGGCTTATTACCTTTTATAAGCTTTAGTGAAATTAAAGCAGCTAATCCAGGTAATGTTTCTTGAGCATAAATGATATCTGGACAAAAATCCTCAATGCACTTTTTTATAGTTTGAATATATGACTTTAGGCTTCTTGATCTAATTGAAATAAAAGGTGCATATTTAATAGATGAACAATCTAATCCTAATTGAAATACATCAAAATGCTCAGTTAGGTATTGTCCGAGATAAAAAGGTCTGGTAAAAGCACCAAATGGTTGACTAGAATCGAGTGTTGAGACAATTAGTAAGCGTTTACCCATAATAGCGATCGCTGATTATTTTAAAATTTAATAAATTCATGTTTAAGGCGGCATTCATCAATTTATTCAAATGGGAGATAATTATGTAAATACTCTTGGAGAATAACTTTAGTGAAGGTATCAAGCCTATGAATTAGTTGGGTTAATATCCTCAGAGAAAGTGGGAGAAATTGCTAAATTTTTGTAACCAATAATTGCTCTGATATAGGGTAAAAACCAGTAAAGTATCCAGAATGGCCCAGAGTGCCTGCTACAAAATACAGTCCAGGATTTCAATGGAAAGGCTTTAACTTGTAACACTTTATTCAAGCGTTCTAGTATAGTTAAATTGGTATCTACCCAACTATTTCGGATAGAATTTTTAGTACAAGTACCAACATATCCAGGAGCTACCCAGATTTTACAACCCAATTTACGCGCTCTGAGGGCATAATCTAAATCTCCTAAACTGTGAACAAAAGCGGTATCAATATTGCCAACTTTCGCGACAACAGTTTTAGGGATTAGCACACAGTTACCATACATAGCATCGCATTGCTGGATAACTGAACTTGGTTTTAAAAATTCAAACTTGTTAGAATACCACTTTTTAGATTTTAATGCTCCTCCATAAGTTGCTCTTCCTGTTATTGGATCTTTTGTTGAACCAACTACAATTGAATCTGGATAACCTTGTTTAGCTAAATTGTGATAAATCTGTAATAAGTTGCTGATAGCATTGGCTTCTAAAAATGTGTCATCATTCAACCATAGATAATAATCATATTGATTTCTTATTGCCTCACTAAAGGCAAGATGCATCCCTCCTACCCAAAATAAATTGCCATTACCCTGAAGAATGTGTACCTGTGGATATTCTGCTTTGATAGCCTGTGCAGTCCCATCAGAGCTACCATCATCAGTTAAATAAACATCACAATGATTTGCTTGCTCATATAAAGTATGTAGGCAGGCAAGAGTTGTATTACGCCTATTATGACAAGTCATCACTATAGCTAAATTGGCTTTTCTCATTTTATTTCCCTCATCTAGTTTCTACAAAAATATTCAATGCAAATAAGAAGTTTATACCTAAGTTTTACATAATTAACTTCGCCTTCAAAGAAAAACATCTTATTTTTCTTGTTTCAATTATGTCTAAAGTTTAGCCATCCTTTCTATCCAGCCACTCAAATTAATATCTAAATTCAAGTTTTTTAATTTTTGTTCCATTCTTCTGACTACCAAAATATATCGGTGCAAAACTGATACACGAGGCATACTGAGTCTGACAACCTCTTGGCACAACCATCGATATTTCTCTGAATCGTTATTAAGTTTTTTCAGTTTTTTGATTTGTGCATTCCAATCGTTATAAAAGAATAAGTTGAAATAATGAATGGATATAACCTCATCCCAATGTTTAATTTGTAGTTCTTTTGATAATCGGTTATGTAAAGGTAATGGATAGCTATAATTAGGAGGGAGATGTTCGACCCTTTCTTCCAAGGCACATAAAGTTACAGACAAAACAGACTGCTCAACAAAATAAATACCCTGAGGAGGAGTAATATCCATCCGCATTACTTTTTCAAAATTCTCTTTCCAAGCTGTAAATATACCTGCACTCCTTCTCACAGCAACCAAACCAGAATTCCAGTAGGCTCTGATTCTTTTATTACCAATTGGTGTCTCAACAAATACCTCACGCTTGACCCCCAGCACTTCATATAGCTTTTGCCAATACCATTCTTGAGGATCTTGTAGACCTGTAGAACCGATTCCTTGACCATACTCAGGACGCATCCTTACGTTACAATTTACTGGTAATAAAAGTTCTTTTGGTTCCGAAAAAAGGCATTTGTCGCTGTCTAAAAAAACTAATATTTCTGCATCAATATTTTGTTCCGCATAGGCACAAACCAGGGGCTTATTAGCTAGATAATATGCATGAAATTCTTGATTTATAGGAAGTTGCTGATGAATCACCTGCAAAGCTTCAAACGCTTGTTGAGTTTGCTTTGATATTGGTTCACCTACTCTAGGATGAAAACTATATATAGGTGTATTTTTCAATTCGCCGCAGAACTTACGAATACTTTCTGCAAGCATCAAGGATTGACCTTCTAAACGACCAGGTTCTGTACAAATTATAAAAGCTATAGGTAATGACATATTATGAAGTATTGATTTACTAAGTTAATTTCTAAATGAAGATTTCTTTGCTATCATCAATATTTCTTGAAACAAAGCGGAATAACGACGTGCTTGGAGTTCTAGAGTGAATTCTTGTTCTGCTTTCTCACGAGCATAGAATGACAGCTTTTGCAGCCTCTGTTCATTTTCAAGTATCCAGGTAATTCCTTTGGCAAAATCTTCAACTTCATAAGGTTTAGCCAAATAGCCATTTTGCTGATGATCAACAATATCTTTTAAGCCAGTAGAATTAAATGCTACAACCGGAGTACCACAAGCTAGTGATTCAGAAGCTGTCTGTCCAAAAGATTCTTGAAGAGACGGTACAAGCATCACATCAGCAGCTGAATAAACAGTTGCTAAAGATATATCATCGTGTAAGTGTCCCAAGTAGTGTGTTTTAAAACCCAATTCAGGTGAGTTTTCGGGTTTAGATGCACCGAAAATAACGATTTCCAACTTATCTTTCCAGCCAGATTTACTTAATTCTTGTAGTGCTGGTTGCAGATAATAAAAACCTTTTCTAGAATCATTGGTTGCATCCAGCGCTCCAAATAAAATAAGTTGTTTATCCAAAGGTAGATTCAGTAATTGTCGCGCTAAACCTTGATGAACAGGTTTATACTTCTGAGTATCCAGCCCATTGGGAATTACTTCAATTCGCAAATTCTTAAATAGAGAACTAGACTTGGCGCATTCGGCTAACCAAGAACCTGGCGAAACAATTGTCAAATTTAAATTTTTTAAAGCTTTAGCTTTACGTTGCCATACCCAATGGGATAAATCCCCATCTTTTTTACTGTTCAGTTGAGGGCAGGCTCCACAGGATATTTGGTAGCGATCGCAATCCCCTGCATAACTGCATCCTCCAGTAAATGCCCACATATCATGAATTGTCCAAACCAAAGGGCGCTTTAGTTTAGCAAGAGTTTCTATTTGCATAAAAGCTGCACTAATCCAATGCAGATTGATTATGTCTGGATTAATTTGAGCAACTTGAGAAATAACTCTATCTGGTAAGTATTGAATAAAAAATGGAGTATTTTGTTTTTGAGAATAAAATTTTAAAGGTAAGGTTTCAAATGTCAACTTTGCCTTGGCGATGCCTTGAAATAATCTCATCTTAGGCGCAATTACTGTTTTGTCATCAGTAGATTTTTCTTGCACCAGCATTTGTGATTGTAAGCCAATATTTTGTAAGCCTTTGTGCAAGCGATATGCAGCACGAGCCGCACCACCAGCTACATCTTGGGTGCTAACGAGCAAGACGTTCATATTACTACTATCTAACTTGAAAAAATCTACTTGATAATAATGTTTCTCTATTGAAGACATAGTGTTTATCTGTCGGATGAGGTACACGTATGAGAATTATAAACTTCTCAATTAGGAGTTTGAGTG
This sequence comes from Nostoc desertorum CM1-VF14, assembly GCA_019359245.1. GTDB lineage: Bacteria > Cyanobacteriota > Cyanobacteriia > Cyanobacteriales > Nostocaceae > Nostoc > Nostoc desertorum. The sequence goes on from JAHHHR010000007.1 coordinate 33,787, forward strand.
TACCTCACGCGAGTAGTAACTACTAATCAGCATTATTTGTTTGGTTTGATGCCCTCACAATATAACGAGCCTGGTAGATATACTGTTCCATCAGCATTAATATCTAAGACTTCATTACTAAAGTTTGGAATATCGCTTGTATGGGCATCTAAGAATTTAATATCCGAAAAACCAACTCTTTCAAAAAGAGTTTTCATACCATAGCTATCATACATCCACTTATGTTTCTCACCAAGGGAAGTTTCATCTAGCATAGACTTACGGACATACCGTGGTATTAACCTCTTAACCATGTCGATGTAGAGGTATTTAAATTTGTTTCTGATTTTATTTTGATTGATAGTAAATACCTTTTGCAACAAAGAATTAGTATTATTAGTTGCTATCTCTTCTTTGATATTCACACCTGTTCTTGATTCTACATAGTTAATGGATGATTCATCATTGCTTTCAAGCACTTGTCGCCAATAAGTTTTCATCAATCCACCATGTTCTGTTCTAACCAATTGGTCGATTAACTCAATAATAATCCATTCATACTCCTTGCTTGCTTCTTGATTTTCAATACTGTCGATAATTCTTAAATATTCACGACATGTTCTTTCTAAATCAGGAACAACGATGCGTAAAATACCTTGAGGTTTTAAAACTCTATAGCATTCTTTCACTAGCATTTCTCCCGTGTCCTTAGAAAAATGCTCCAAAACATGACTGCTATAAATTACATCGAAATAATCTTTAGGGTATGGAAGCGGTTGCAGTAAGTTATGGGCAATTACTTCAGGATGCTCAGAATTAAAATCTATATTTATCCATCCCGGCGAAAATCTGTGTCCACATCCAAAATTTAACTTTTTCATGATTTCTCTCCTTTCAATTATATAAGTATGTAAACTATTGATCTATTTATATATTGGTGTTCTCTGAAAACTAAGAGTTAGAGATAGAGAGGTTGTAAGATACATCAACCAATTCCAACTGGGAGTTAATAACCTTGCTTCTGAGAAATTCACTATGACGATAATAATTAGCATCTGCATTGGCCAATAATCTTCTGGTTTTTCTGCCACTGAAACGATTCGAGTTAGTGCCATTACAAAGAACCGGATAAATCCTACTGCGAAAGTCAGGAAACCTAAAAAGCCTAATTCTAATAAGAGTTGTAAAAAGCCATTGTGAGCATTACTCGCCCAATCATAAGTAGCTCTCAGATTAGATGCAGCATTACTAGTCCAAAATCCAGAATATCCATAACCTAGCCAAGGTCTTTCCCAAACCTTAGCTATTACTAATTCCCAAAGATCAGAACGCCCATTCAAAGTAAGGTCTTTACCAGAAGTACCCACTACAGTTTCAGCATTATTGATCAGTAGCATTGAAAAAATAATGAGTAACATTAAAGCGGAAGTAATCATCACAACTTGTAATTTATAATTAGTTTTCTTAAAAGATTGATAGAAAGGCAAAAGTAATATCATTGTCAATAGAATAGCTAAAGATGTTGTTGAACGTGTGAGGATAATTAGACAGATAGATAATCCACATAGCCCCCACATCAACCAACGATATCTATAACTACTAAGGGCAAGATGTAAAAAAACTCCTGCACTCCAAGTCATCATGTAACCTAATTCATTTTTATGACCATAAATTCCGCTCCACATATTTAGTAATTCGGGTGATATGTGAATATAACCTGGTATGAATGCAGAGAACATCATAGATAATAATGCAGCTACACCAAGCGCCCAAGCTATTAGCTTCATTTGTTCCCTAAGGGGATAACGCATTGCTAAATAAATAGCAAGAAAATATATTCGTATTAGACCTTTTATATCTTTTAGAGTAGAGCTTAGGTCTTCTGACCATAATATAGAAAATATAATTATTGCTAATAAAAGAACCTGGAATGGATTTTTTGTAATTACATAAATAAAACCTTTCCAGTATGAAATCACGAAATAAAATAAAATTGAATATGAAACTATATTGAAAAAAGTATCTACTTTATCACCTCCAAGGGTAGACATAGAAACTTCTTGTGCAGGATGTATGGTTAACGCACCTACAGCGATAAGTAAGAGTAAAATGGTTAAGAGTTTTTCTGTTAATTTTACCTTCATTGTTGAAATTTAATTTATTAATTAACTAAATATAGCACTATTATTTTATCGCTGAGTAATTCAATCTTTTCTTTACTTCTTCTTTAAAAATATCCAATGCAGTTGCTTTATAAACTGTTTTTTGCGTAAAGTTATCTGCCTCTATACTTCTCACAATAAACGGTGGATGTTTTAAAGGAAATTCCATCGCTTGCATCGACATATTGATAAAGGAAAATTCTTGGTTAGAAGTGAAATGAGTAGCGTCGGCACCAACACCAACATTAGAGATTAAATTAACATTGGGAATAATGCTTAAACTACCCTGCATCCAGCAAGCAAATGTCCATTGGTAATCCCAGGTTATACCAGTAGGATTGTTATAAACAGACTGAAATATCCGTCGCCAATAACTTACTGCTTTTGGATCTACAAGAATGTCATGTAAAAGGTTTTCTGCTTGCACCTCTTTCCATAGTCTGATCGTCAAATCATAATGTTGCCAAGCACGTCTCCAACTTGCCCAACCCCAACAGTGATTGTAGCGAGAAAAATAGTAACTATAATTTGTGCGTTTTCGTCCGAATTGAAGATTTTGAGCAGAGATTGTAGAAATTCTGGTATCATTTCTATATTTTTCTAGGAGTTCTTCACTAAATCTAAAAAATGTTGGGTGAGGGATACAATCATCTTCTAAAATAATTGTTTCTTCAACATTATTAAATACCCAATCTAAACCACTAGATACTCGTTTTGCACAGCCTAAGTTGATGTTAGAATAATTTTTGATAACTTCGCAGTCCCAATCAACCCTTTCAATAATTGCCCGAGTTGCTTGACACTTTTCTACCTCACCTTCTCTGTCAGTGCGGGGGCCATCTGCAATCACAAAAAGTTTTGTTGGCTTGGCTTGGCGAATAGCCTCAAAAACTTTCTCTGTTGTTTGTGGACGTTTGAAAATAATAAAAGTTACTGGTGTTTCCATCTTTGATTTATTTGGCTAATGTTCTTGATATGGAAAGTAGATTATAACGATTCAATATTTATAAAAAGGTAGAAGCGATCGCACTTGAATCTTAAATATTTTTTGTGTTCTTGGATCAAATGCGTTGCAGAAAAAAGCAGCAGCAGCTTGAGATATTATGGTTGCGATCGCAGCCCCAAGCCCTGCATATTTAGGAATCAGTAATAAATTGAGAATAATATTTAATATAGCCCCAAATAAAGTTTTACCTAAAGAAACATGGTTCAAACCTTCAGCTATAAACCAGGGTGATGTTGCAAGACCCATAAATACGAACAAAGAAGTCCAAATATGAACTGCTAGTATTGCTCCTGCTTCTATATATCCACTTCCAAACATCACCATAATTATCTTGTCAGATAGGAATGTCATTGGCAGACCAATCGCAAAAGATATACATGCCATTAGGCTGAGTAATTGCCCTATTCGCTGATAGTAAAGACTTTCCGATTTTTCTTTAGCTGCGTAAATTGAAGGAGCAACAGAAGAAACAATAGCTCCCGGAATAAAATACCAAATTTCAGAAACTCTAACAGCAGCAGAATAAATCCCAACCTCATTATTTCCAATCATTTGACCTAACATCACCTGATCGATTTTCATAAAGATCAGAATAGCGAACCCCGAAAAAATTAAAGGTAAACTTTCTTTCAGAAGAGTTTTGGCAGCAGAAAAACTCCAACGCCATAACCATAATGAAGACCCTTTTGCTTGGTAAACAATCAGCAAACCAATTGCACTCATGGCAAATTCTGCTAATGTTACCCAAGCAAAAGCTAACAATGGTGCTTTTGTTAAAATTAGTGCGATTTTGATGATAGTATTTAGTAGAAATGCTGTGTTTTTAGCGATCACAGTGTATTTTGACTGCACCTGTGATTGAAACCACAGTTCAATAGTATCAGTCGCCCTAAAAATTCCTGCCATTGCTAAAATTGCAACTAGCCATATCTTAAGCGTTTCATGCTCACCTAAAAAAAACATAGCGCTAACTGCCAATAAGACAGAAGCAATTCCACCCAGCAATTTTAGCCAAAAAGTTGTTCCTAAAATTTCCTCTTTATCCGATGATTTAAGAACAATATGTCGAACTACTACATCATCCAGCCCTAGAGTGAAAATTGGGCTAAATAAGCTAACAAAAGCTAAAGCATAGTTAAAAATACCATACTGCTGTACTCCTAAGTAGCGTGCTACCCATACTCCTACGACCAAGCTTGCACCCATACGGAGAATACGGTCAGCAAACAACCAGCCTGTATTGGAAATAATTGCACGCAGCCCAGAACTAGATTTAAATTTTGATACGTTTGTAAGTTTGAATTTTCTTAACATTATTTTATTAATTAATCATGTGATATTTTCACTATGCATTTTTTATTTAGTTAGAAATGATGTGTAATTATTTAGACTTTCATATTAATTGTCGACTATTTTTTTAACTTACCAATAAGCAAAGTTTTTAAAAAATAGCTAAATAATAGAACAATACCTTTTCCTTTCCAAAAATAATTATGCTCAAACAAAAATATTATTTTCAAATATGAAATAAAATCATCATATTTTGGATATGGTATTGTTTTTAACTCATTGATAGATGTGAAAGCTAATAATAACGGTAAACTAAAAGTATTTTTTTGCATAATGTAATTAAATAAAGAATTGCGTTTCCAGAATCTCTTGTATTCATAGTTGTGGTCTATGTCTAAAAATTTCTTATTATGATACTGATTATTTGGATGTATTCTATACATCACTAAAGGTTTAGACATATAAAATTTTTTAGCCCCAACCAAAGACGATCCCCATACCAAACAGTCATCAGCCCTTACACGCCAATCTTCTATATTTGGAATAGGTAAAAATTTTTTAATTATTTCTCTACGTATTGATAATGTTGAAGTTATGGAGCCAATCCATTCACCACTATATAAAGTTCTGATTACTGAATAACCTAAATCTAGATCAACTTTATCAGTTTGGAATGTTTCTTCTATTGCACCAAATTTTTTATACGCACAAAATAGGAAATCACATTCACTACGTCTCTTATAAAAATTTAGGGCAGTTTCTAAATATTGAGGTTCATAAATATCATCTGCGTCTAAAAAAAATACAATGTCGCCCTTTGCAGCTAAAAACCCTTCATTAAAGGATGATAATTGTCCTTGGTTTTTTTCTTTAAAGACAAATTTAACATTAGCTAATTGAGTAAATTTAGCGATGACTTCCGCAGAATTGTCTGTAGATGCATCATCAATAACAATAATTTCATCAAATTTAACTGTTTGATTTAAAGCGCTATTAATTGCTTCTGAAAGAAATTCAGCGTAATTATAATTATTAATTAAACAAGATGTCGTGATTTTATTCTTATCCATATTAAAAAGAGAAGATAGATATAGCGGTGTGCGCTTGAGTTAGATACATCCAAAACCTTTGATAAATTGTTTAAAGCCATGTAAATGTATTTAAGAAGACTACATACCGCTATAGTTTTGACAACCTAATATTACCAATATGCTGGATATTTGGAGGGATTTTTAGGAACATCATTAGGGCTACACTTCACCCAGTATTCATTATAAAGAGACTGAAAAAACGGAATTTTATCCCAACGGTTTCCTTTAATTCCAAAAAGAATTTGAGTCGCTCCTCCAAGATGCACAGCCTGTTTACCCAAAGATTTAACGTAAGCAGCTAATGGAAGTCCATAAGCACCACATCCTATAATAGCTATCTCAAAATCTTGATCTTTAATCTTATTGCACATCCAATCATAGGCATCGAACCAAGTATTAAACTGGGTTTGTGTTCCAGCCAGAGACTGAACTGCTTTTATGGTACTTAGTTCAAATTCAGGTAGAATATTTTGATTTTTAAAAAGAAACTTTCTATGGTTTTTATATTGTGATGAGATCGTTTCTGCAAAAGGATGAATGACTAAAACCTTTTTTCCTTCCAGATACTTGCTCCAAGGCTCGTCGTGATAATAAGGTTCAAGTGTATTTAACTCAACAAAAGAAGCTTTTCGACAAGAATTTCTGATAATTTCTGGCTCTCCAATTTGAAACCATACTCCTAGAGCATCTATAGATTTTGATGATTCTAAAAAAAGTTGACTAAATCGATCTAGATGCTTTTTATCTACTGGAAAAAATCCAGAGTCATTAGACATTGATTCAAATATAGCTCCCTGATATCCACCTTTTAAATATTGATTTACGCAATAAGCTTCTGTGCTACCAAAGCGACTAATCATAAAAGGTCTACTATCTTTAATAAGACTGGTCAATAATTCATTACTTTTTTGAGGAGCTAAAATTTGTTGATATATATCATAGTTTATTGCGTAGTTTTTGAAAATTATTGCATTTGTGAAAAGAGAGCCTTTCCATTTAGCTAATGGAGTGTTTGTTTTTACAAATTCCTTGAGGTTCTTGCTTAGTACCATTAATTTAGTCCTCCAGTTAAAAAATTTGGTTTAAATGCTTGTAGTAAGGGTTGCTTTCGCAATCTCTAGCAGAACTTAACGCTCTTTTGAAAATTTTGTTAAGCTGCTAGATACTAAATCTTGCTCAATTCGTTGTTTTTTATTGCCATAAAAATAATTATTAGGTTCATTTTTAGTATTCACACCATTTATGACTATCCCTAATACCTTTTGACCTGACTGAGTTAAAAACTCTTTTGCTGAACTCGCACTGTTAAGATCAACCACTCCAGGACGAACGACTAATAAGATCCCGTCAGTCAGGGTACTTAAGACAGCAGCATCTGCTATTCCTGACAAGGGAGGAGTATCAAAAATTACAAGATCATAATCTATCCCAAAGTTACTAATTAAGGTTGCCATGCGTTGAGAATCTAGCATTGCTACTGGGTTAGGAGGTAAAACTCCAGAAGTAAGAACCTCAAGATTCGGCATCACTTCTTGCACTACTGTATCTAAAGAAGCTTGTCCAGCAATGACATTGCTTAGTCCCATTGCATTTGTTAGCCCCCAGATATGATGCTGTATAGGATTACGCATATCTGCATCCACCAACAACACCCGCCGCCCTGCCTGAGCCATAGTTACAGCTAAATTTGCAGATACGTCAGACTTTCCTTCTTTGGCAACGGAACTTGTGATTACAATGCTTTTTAGCGGTTTATCAGAACAGAGGAACTTCAAGTTCACTTGTAGTATTTGGTATGCGTTGCCAACAGGGAAGTAAGGAATATCTCTACCAATAATTTTGGGAATAGCTCTATCAAGCCCTGCTATAGAAGAATGAGCCTTACTATTTCTGGCTTGTGTCGGAATTACACCTAGAACACTATATCTCAAGACTTCCTTAGCCTCTTTGACCGTCTTCACCGACCGGTCTATCAAGTCTAAGCCAAAGGCGAAAATGATACCTAAGAAAAGACCAACTCCTCCTCCACCAATAATAAACAGTATTTTGCGAGGCCCTTCCGCTTTATCTGGGGTTAAGGCATAGGAAATGACACGAGCATTAGGAATCTTTTGGTTCTGGGCAATATCAATCTCTTGGCGTTTCTTTAAGAGTGTTTCGTAAGTCGTTTGAGCTGCTTGCAGTTTCCGTTCTAGCTCTCGTTGGTTCTGTTCTAGCTTTGGCAAATTATTTGCTCGTTTGATATAGGCATTTTGCTGCCGTATAAGTGTGGCAATTTGCCTTTCTAGACCGACGCGTTCTGCTTGAGCACGAGTAATATCTGCAATCAGGCTTTGGCGCAATTGTCCAATCTGTAAATTTCCTTCTGTTATCTGCGCTTTACCAGCAACTTGTCCCGTCCGCTCTTTTAGTAAGCTCTGAAGAGCTACGACTTTTGCTTGTAAGCTAGTAATTGTAGGGTGTTCAGGTGAAAAACGAGTCCGCTCTACTGCTAATTGACTTTCTGTTTCTTGGAGTTGGATAAGTACTTTTTGAACCCCAGGTGCTTGGCTCAAGTCAGATGCGATTACACCTTGCACTGAATCTATCTTAGCTTCACTGCGTAACTGTCCTAAACGACCTTTGACATCATCTAATTGAGCTAAAGCTTGAGAAATTTGGTTTCCTAACTTGGAAATCGTATCAACTGCTGCGCTTGCTTCTTGTCCCAGGACAACAACTTTATTCTGTTCTTTAAATACCCGCAGTTTTGATTCGGCTCTTCTGACAATTTCCTCAGCTTTGGGTACTTCCGTTACGAGAACCTCTTTGGCTATCAGTGCTTCATTCTGATTAGCCTTGATATTTAGGTCGATATAGCTGTCGATAACTTGATTGACGATTTTGGCAGCCAGTTGAGGATCGCTGCCTTTATAAGAAAGTTGTACAACATCGGTACCTTTGATTCCTTCTATTTTTAGTTGTTTTGCAAAATTGGGAATCGAGAGCAGTTTACCTTTACTATCTTTGAGGTTGAGGGAATTAATTGTTTTCTCAAGTACTGGATTTGAGCCAATAACTCTTACCTGAGTTTCCAGGGGATTGTCGTTGACATTCAAAGCTTCCAAGCGTCCTATGTCTTCCGATAATCCTGTAAGTGAGGAAGAACGATTTGTTTTAATCATCAAACTTCCTTCTGCCTTGTATGAAGGTTTTAGTGAAAATGCATACAAGCATCCAAGGGTAATAGCTATGCTAAAAATTCCGACTAGAGGTAGCCAACGCCGTTGAATAACTTCTAAGTATTTCTGAATATTTACTTCTTCGAATTGTGGTAAAGATTCCATCGTCATAATATATACAAATTTTAGAAAAAAGTTTATTTACAGGAAATATTTCTCAGGATTTTGCCAACACTAATACTGGAGCCTACTTTGATATAGTAATATCTGCGTTGATTATCAGCTAATGCATTTGTGTTGAGGTTGCTCAATAGTTTTATCAGTCGAAATCTTGCTTTATATTGCTTGATATTATGCTGATAATAACAACAGGATAACTCACAACTTTCTTCCTGATTTAGTGGCTTTCCATTTTTTTGGTTAACTTAGATTTGTGTAACTACTAATGGAAATATTGATTAATAATCTAGTAATCAACATCATATTATGTAAAAACACTGAATTGCAGAACTTCATAAAAGATTTATACAAATGCTAGTATATTCGTTGCCTATTTGATGATTCTGAAAAGACAAGATAAATTAATTCCTTACTCTTAAGGAATTAAGCAATTGTGCCAACTAGCAAGCAATGGAAGCTCTTTACTGGAAGGCTTTGGACAGTGGGAAGAGAGGCTTAGAACGACTGGATGGATATTTATATAAGATGATCGATCCTTAAAAGCTTTCAACAACAATTAATTCTTGCTGAGAATAATGAATGGTCAATCTTGAGGGGGATACAGGAATGACAATAATAGAATTGTGTGATTTAAGTATCGAACTTGTAATGACTCACAATTAGTTTAATTTTCCCAGACTGATGCAAAACTTTTTTTGATGTAGTTTTATGTGTGGAAATGACGGCAGAGTGCGCGCTAATGGGTTTATATCCCGTATTTTAGGTTGTAAACTTGCAATCACCTTATTTGTATTCTGCAATAGACGCAAAATATTCCTTCCAAACTTTGTCTCACAATATATGCGTTGTCTTATCTGTGTAAACGTATAGTAACATGCATAAAAGATAAATGGCTAGTAAGTAAGTTTGTATAATAAGAAACTATATAAAGAAAGATTAATTAGGCTACGATCCTTTTCTCTCCTCCCTTATATGGCAATAACAAACTTTTACGCCAATCTACTTATTAATACGGTTAAAAGAATATGAGCTAGCACACTTGCAGCAGAAAGCAATGAACAGACGAGTGTCAAATTCCGACATCGTTAGAGCATGGATTGCTCAACTGCCTCCTCCTAGACAAAAATCTACATCTGGCTAAACTTTACTATATTTTTAATGAAGTTTAACTAAACTTCTTGCTACCTGTGTTAACCTTAAGAACTAAAACCAGGTTGCTATGTTTTGATTTCTGTATCTAGCTAATTGTGATTATTAAACTGATATTAAATGTAAAGATATTCAATTATGAAATTCTCTTCCCTTACCTTATTCGTTGTGATTAGTGCACTGGCTCTCTCCCAAAGTGCCTATGCTAATCAAGAAAATGTTCCTATTATAACAACAGGCGATGCTCCGATAGAGTCGTTTCACTATCGCAATCAGGCTGGAGTTTTGTTGACAAAGCCAGCCACGATTAACGCTACATGGAGTAATTTTATCGGACAGACTAATAATCCCAAACAAACTGCTGAATCAATTTTGTTAGTACAGGAGCAAGTATGCCAAAAGATGAACCCTCTTGAGTTCATCAATAACCCAGAATCTTTCTTTAAGCAATGTCAACAGCCAACAAATACCCAAACTTCTCAAAGTACTGAGCCAGTTGAGTATCTTAAGGTTCCTAAACTCGATTCTGGCACTGGTATTAATGTGACAGTTACTAAGTTTTGATATAGATATTTTTTCAGCAAGAGATAACTAATTATTAGTAGTGTAATTTATCTGGATAATCTACGCTAAAACACGGTTAAAATATTTTTGTTGGCTGCTTTAGCTCAAAGCAGAAAAGCTTTGCTGGAATGTTTGCCGAACCCTTTAATAGGCTGTGTAATCGTAGATGCTCAAGAGATAGTAGTTCAATGATGCACGTAGGCATCTACAAAATACAATGCTGAGGCTGATGCACTTAACCAGATTTAAGGCAAAGCTTTCGACTTTTTGCAAATGTAAGTAACTTTTAAACCTTATCCTTTTTATGGACGCACACTTGCATATGCTCTAGCGATCGCTCAAGCTCATGGTATACATAAAATATATGTATCTGTGTAACTAGTTGCGATCGTGGGTGTTAGTGTCTTGCCAAGTACTATCCCTGCTGTTAATGTGACCAATGTTACTACTTTTAGTAAAGAACCCGATGCCGACAAAGCTACGCTTTGTCGGCATCGGGTTCTTGGGGTTTAATTAAGTAATCAAGTGGACATGATATAACTCCTAACTCTTCACTTGATTTTAATAAGCATCCATTGGCAGACAAGAACAAACAAAATTCCTGTCGCCAAAAGCTGCATCAATGCGACCAACAACCGGCCAGAATTTATATTCACGAGTCCAAGGCGCAGGGTAGGCAGCTTGTTCACGAGAATAAGAATGCTGCCATTCTCCAGTGATAAGACTTTCGGCAGTGTGGGGTGCGTTCTTCAAAACATTATCTTGGGTATCCACCTTCCCTGATTCTATTTCAGCAATTTCTTGGCGAATAGAAATCAAAGCATCGCAGAAACGATCCAACTCTTGTTTAGATTCACTTTCTGTAGGTTCCACCATGATTGTACCCCCTACAGGCCAGGAGACAGTCGGCGCATGGAAACCGTAATCAATGAGGCGCTTGGCAACATCATCAATTTCGATCGCAGCTGATTTTTTGAGCGATCGTAAATCTAAAATACATTCATGGGCAACTAGACCATTTTTTCCCTGATACAAAACGGGATAGTACGATTCCAGTCTCTTAGCGATGTAGTTAGCGTTGAGAATTGCCACCTTAGTTGCTTTGGTCAAACCATCTGCACCCATCATGGCGATGTACATCCAAGAAATCACCAAGATACTCGCACTACCCCAAGGCGCAGCCGCCACAGGACCAATACGTTGGGAATTAGAAATTTCTTCCCCATTCTCCACAACAGGGTGTCCTGGGAGAAAAGGCACGAGATGAGAGGCTACCCCAATAGGCCCCATACCAGGGCCACCCCCACCATGCGGAATACAGAAGGTTTTATGCAAGTTTAAATGGCAAACATCCGCGCCAATATCTCCAGGACGGCAAATCCCTACTTGGGCGTTCATGTTTGCCCCATCCATGTAAACTTGTCCACCATGACTATGGACAATAGCGCAGATTTCCTGAATTGGCTCCTCAAAAACACCATGAGTTGAGGGATATGTCACCATTAAGGCGGCTAATTGATTGCTATGTTTTTCTGCCTTAGCCTTCAAGTCATCAACGTCAATATTACCTTGTGAGTCACAGGCAACTGCTACTACCTTCATCCCGCACATCACCGCACTCGCCGGATTTGTCCCGTGTGCCGAAGTAGGAATCAAACAGACGTTGCGGTGTGCTTCACCCCGATTTTCGTGATATTGGCGAATTACTAAAAGTCCAGCATATTCACCCTGAGAACCAGCATTTGGTTGCAGAGAAATTCCTGCAAAACCAGTAATTTCAGCTAACCATGCTTCAAGTCGCTTAAACAGAAGTTGATAACCTTGCGTTTGAGATGAAGGGGCAAACGGATGAATCTTGCCAAATTCCTCCCAAGTTACCGGAATCATCTCAGCTGTTGCATTCAACTTCATTGTGCAAGAACCCAAAGGAATCATCGATGTTGTTAGTGACAAGTCCTTGCTTTCTAGCTTGTGCAGATAGCGCAATAACTCAGTTTCTGAGTGATAGCGGTTAAAAACTGGGTGGGTGAGATATGTACTTGTACGGGAGAGGGAGAGATGGGGAAGCGGAGCAGTTAGTTCTTCTAAGGTAAAAGGTAAATCATCTGTACCAGCGAAAATATGCCAGAGGTCGATTAAATCTTCTGGTGTAGTAGTTTCATCTAATGAGATACCAACAGCGGTTGCATCAAAAACCCGCAGGTTAATTTGAAGTTGTTCAGCATCTTTCAGAATATTTTTTAAATTGTGTGTTCCTAGCTCTACTCGCAGCGTATCAAAGAAAGATTCTGAAACGACACTGTAACCCAAACGTTTCAGTCCTTCTGCCAGCAACACCGTCAAGGAGTGGATGTTTTCAGCAATTTGCTTCAGTCCATCTGGCCCATGATAAACAGCGTACATACTCGCCATCACTGCCAGTAGCACCTGTGCAGTACAAATATTACTAGTAGCTTTTTCGCGGCGGATGTGCTGTTCACGGGTTTGCAACGCCAGACGCAATGCAGGCTTACCTTGAGCATCTTTTGATACTCCTACTATTCGCCCTGGAACCAGCCGTTTATACTCTTCCTTCGTAGCAAAGTATGCTGCATGAGGCCCCCCAAACCCCAAGGGAATACCAAAGCGCTGGGTGCTACCCACAGCAATATCAGCGCCAAATTCCCCAGGAGGGGTGAGCAAAGTTAAACTTAAAGGATCTGCTGCTACCGTTACCAATGCACCCTTAGCATGGGCTTTTTCTATAAAAGCGCGGTAGTCGTAAATGGTGCCATCACTTGCAGGATACTGGAGAACAGCCCCAAAGATTGGTTGATCAAAATCAAATGTTTGATGATCGCCAACAATAATCTTAATCCCTAATGGTTTAGCGCGTGTTTGTAACACATCGATAGTTTGGGGATGACAATCACCGGAGAGAAAATAGGCATTTGCCTGATTTTTACAAACACCATAGCTTAGACTCATTGCCTCAGCTGCGGCTGTGGCTTCATCAAGTAACGAAGCATTGGCGATTTCCAAACCTGTAAGGTCGATAATCAGGGTTTGGAAATTTAGCAGCGCTTCCAGTCGCCCTTGGGCAATTTCTGGCTGATAAGGAGTGTAGGCAGTATACCAACCTGGGTTTTCTAGGATATTGCGCCCAATCACAGGTGGGGTAATACTGTCGTAATATCCCATACCAATGTATGAGCGGAAAACTTGATTTTTGGCAGCAACTTTTTTTAAGAATGTCAGTGCTGCATACTCACTTTCTGCTTCTGGTAACTTTAGCGGTTGCTTCAGCCGAATTGCCTGTGGAACTGTTTGGTCGATTAGAGCATCCAGGCTGGGAAACCCCAAAACCTTAAGCATGTGCTGGATGTCATCAGAGTTAGGGCCAATGTGTCTTGGCACAAAACTACTTAACTTTTGACTTTTTTCGTCCAGCACTTGCTGCTCATGAGACTTGAGAATAGGGGCGTTCAATACCACAAATTACTCTCCAGATAGTACTATTTCATATTTTGCAATAAATACTCATGAGAAGTAGGTGTAATTTTTCAGTTCATCTAAATTTCATAACCTATCTTCGGGTGGAGTGGGAGATGGGGAGAAGAGAAACAGAACAATAACCCTTTTTCCTCCCCTGCCTATCCCAACCGTATTGCCCCTTATCCCCACTCCCTCATCCCTACTCTCCTTCCACCTGGGCGCGATACTCATCTGCTGTCAAGGCATCCTCAACCTCACCAGGGTCATTGACGCGCACTTTTAAAAACCACCCTTCCCCGTAGGGGTCTTCTGACACTTCTTCGGGAGAATTAATTAAGGCTTCATTGCGTTCTATAACTGTGCCTGTTACTGGTGAATTCAGTTCTTCAACGGCTTTCACTGATTCAATTGTGCCAAAGTTTTCCCCCCTAGTAAGAGCGTCGCCAATTTCTGGCAGTTCCAAAAAGACGATATCGCCCAATTCATTTACGGCAAACTCAGTAATGCCAATGGTGGCAATTTCGCCATCTAGCCGCACGTATTCATGAGAATCCAAGTATCTGAAATCTTGAGGATATTCAAAAGACATATCACTTCCTCTCCCTTATCAAAAAAACAATTGCCCCAACAGTCATCCAAGCCATATCTGGTAATGAACCTTACTGGAGATTGACTAACTCACAACACATTATTCCTCAAAAACCCTGGCACTTATCAGTTGGCGACACGATTTTTAGACCGATAAAAGGGACGTTTAACTACAACTGCTGGGTAGGCTTTGCCGCGAATTTCGACTTCTAGCTGCTGACCAACGGATGCTAGTTGAGTAGGAACGTAAGCTAAGGCAATGGGATAACCAAGTGTAGGCGAAAGAGTACCACTGGAAACTTCTCCCACAAGTTTACCTGCGGATAACACTTGATAGCCGTGACGAGCAATATTACGTCCTTGGGTTTGCAAACCTACCAATCGACGCTGTACTCCAACGGCTTTTTGCTGTGCTAAAATTTCCCGACCAATAAAATCGCCTTTGGTATCTAAGTGAACTAGCCACCCCAAACCTGCTTCTAAGGGTGTAGTGATATCATCGATATCTTGTCCGTAAAGTGCCATAGCCGCTTCTAGGCGCAGAGTATCTCTCGCACCTAGTCCACAGGGAATAACACCAGCTTTATGGAGACTTCGCCACAATTCTACCCCTACATCTGAGTCTATCATCACCTCAAAGCCATCTTCTCCGGTGTAGCCTGTGCGGGCCAGGAAGGCAGCTTTCCCTAATAGGGTTGCTTCTAAATGTCCGAAGGCTTTGATTGGTTGTAAGTCTTCTTGCACTAATGGCTGGAGATATTTAATCGCTTTTGGCCCTTGCACGGCAATTAAGGCTTTTTCTGGTGAAAGGTCTTGGAACTGCACTTTATCCAGGTCAAGATGTTGCAATAGCCATGCTTTATCTTTACTGGAGGTTGCCGCATTGACAATGATGAATGCCTTCTGTGTCCCAGTGGCGTCTTCACCTTGGTAATAAACAATGATGTCGTCAATAATTCCCGCTTGGTAATTTAACAAGACGGTGTATTGTGCTTGACCGGCTTGCAATCGACTCAAGTCTGAAGGCACTAGAGACTGGAGTTGGGAAATGAGGTTTTTACCTTGGAGGGTAAATTTGCCCATGTGGGAAATATCGAACATTCCGGCTGTATTTCTTACAGCTTCGTGTTCACGGCTAATGCCACTAAATTGCACAGGCATTTCCCAACCGCCAAAGCTGGTAAAGCGTGCTTTAAGTTCTACACCCACTTGATATAAAGGGGTTCGCGTCAGAGATTGGGCGTTGTCTTCTTGATTAGCCACAGGTAATTTTGCAATCGCACCTCAACATCTATAATCCTACGAGATGCTTTCTGGTTTTACAGTCTTGTATATTGAATTTGGGAAGGGGGCATGGGGCATTGGGCATGGGTAAGAGGAATTGGGGACAAGGGCAAAGACTTGTTTCAAGTTCTCACCTCTTGTACCCTTGTCCCCTTGTCCCCTTCTGTGAGGTTTAATAGTTAATGGTGCAATTGTTGAGATTTATTAAGAAGACGTTATGAAATATTGGCGAATAATAGCTAGCTTTGTTTTAGCTATGGTTCTTTTTTGGTTTCCCCTATCGGCGCAAGCTGCAAGTTCTTCCAGTATTACCCGTTCTGTGGGTAATGATGAACTTAAGGGCAAGGATTACTCTGGTCAAAGTTTAGTTGGCACTGAGTTTACCAATCTCAAATTAGAGAATGCTAATTTTGGCAATGCTGACTTACGTGGTGTCGTGTTTAACGGTACCCTGCTAGAGGGAGTAAATCTGCATGGTGCTGATTTTAGTGAAGGCATAGCCTATCTAACAAAGTTTAAGGATGCTGATTTAAGTGATGCTGTGTTGACCGATGCAATGATGCTGCGTTCTATTTTTGATGATGTAAATGTCACGGGTGCTGATTTTACGAATGCAATTTTAGATGGGACGCAAGTGAAAAAACTTTGTGTTAAGGCAAGTGGTGTTAATTCTAAAACTGGTGTAGATACTCGCCAGTCTTTAGGATGTAAGTAGAATCTATCTCCTTCTTCACTGGTGAAGAGGGGGATATTTTTTTACAAATTACGTAGCTTGCTTATTGCCAAAGACGAGTATTACGAATTACGAATTACGCGCAGCGATCGCGTAGCGTGCCGGAGGCGATCGCTAGTGATATGATTCTCTTAAAAAGCTTGCATAATTTGCCCGAATCGTCATAGTAGTAGGATGACTGACACCTAAAGTCCGTTCACAAATTTTCAAAGCTTTCTCAAATAAGGGTTTGGCTTTCTTGTAGCGCCTTGTATGACGGTAGAGCGCTGCTAGATTGTTCATGCTAATGGCGACATCAGGATGGTTGTCTCCTAACAAGCGTTTACTTAGTTCTAAACCTTGCTGATACAAGGGTTCGGCTTTGATGTAGCGTCCTGTAGATTCGTAGAGTTGTGCTAAATTGTTGAGGCTAGTGGCGACATCAAGATGGTTGTCTCCCAGCAGGCGTTTTCTCAGTTTTAAAGCTTTCTCAAGCAAGGGTTCGGCTTCGCTGTAGCGTCCTGTATAACAGTACAATGCTGCTAAATTGTTTAGATTAGTGGCGAAATGGGGATGTTCTTCTCCCACTAGGCGTTTCCACAGTTTTAAAGCTTGCTGATACAAAAGTTCGGCTTCGCTATAGCGTCCTGTAGATTCGTAAAGTAATGCTAAATAGCTGACGCTAGTGGCTACATCGGGATGTTCTTCTCCCAGCAGGCGTTTTTTCAATTCTAAAGCTTGCTCAAGTAAGGGTTCGGCTTCGTTGTAACGTCCTGCCGATTCGTAGAGTAATGCTAAATTGTTTAGGCTATTGGCAACATCAAGATGGTTGTCTCCTAGCAGGCGTTTTCTGAGTTCTAAGGCTTGCTGATATAAGGGTTCAGCTTCGCTATAACGTCTTGTAGATTTGTAAAGTCCTGCTAAATGGTTCAAACTAGCAGCGACATCAATATGTTCTAAACCAAGACGATTTTGAGCCAGTTCTACACACTGTTGCAACCAAGATTCTGCTTGCTGATAAAGTTCTTGGCCTTGATAAAACCAAGCTAATTTGGTAAACAGAGTAATTAGATTTTCATCACTGAGATATTGAGATAGGTGGGTTGCAACTTCTGTAATGTGCGGGATATGTGAAGTAAGGTGAAGAATATCTTCAGAGTTAGGCTGTTGCGGAATTAGCTTTGCTACCTCTAACATCATCGTTGCAAATTTAGTTTTTGCTTCATCCGCTTCGTTTGACTTATCCAACTTAATTTGGAAAAGTTGGCGAATCAGTGGATTTAGACGATAAATCCCTTCACTTTTCTGTTGTAGCAAATGTAATTCTAGTAAATCGGCTATGGCTTTCTGATTGAGTTCTTGTTTTGTGTCATCTTCTATCGCCTCAACAGATAAGGGAATGTCAGCTATAGCACACAAACTTAGCAAACAACCAAAGCTTTGTGCATTTTCATCCAACTGTTCCCAACTCAACTCAAAAGCTTCAGCTACACCGTATTCATAAGTCATCAATGAGTTATCATTGACCGCTGCTTCATGTTCCGCTCGCTTTTCCTCTAACCGCTTCAGTAGTGTTTCCAGAGACAAATCTGGCATTTTATCCAGATATCGCCCTACTAACTCTAAGGCTAAAGGCAAATATCCTAAAAATTTACAAATTCTTCTCGCAACCAAAGGTTCTTGTTGCAGTCTTTCCCGAACCACCAGCGTTTTTAATAATTTCATCGCTGCCAATGGTTTGAGAGCATCGAATTCGCTATTATATTTCGCCGTCAGGTAAGCTTGTAACTTTTCTAGTTTGTCCCGATTGTTAGAAATCGCTAACTCTGGATAATTCTGGGCGAACTTGGTATATACTTCACCCATCCATTTTATGAAAGCAGCAATATCAACGTTTAATTCGCTAGCAAGTTTAGCTTCACTTTTACCTAAATTTTCAGTCTTAAAATATTTTAGAAACGCTGCTGTTTGCTTTAGGGATAAGCCATGAGTAGCAGCTTCTTTGGCTAGAAAATTAGCCCATTGCATAAACAGTTTGTATAGTTTATTTTAGATTCTACTTTGTCTGCATTTGGAAATCTCCTCTCTTTGGGATAATAATACTATTTGTTTCATAAAAACTATTTAAAAGCAGTGGTCTTACGGGTTTTGCAGAGAAGGACGCGAAGCAAAGGGCGCTAAGGAAGAGAGAAGAGGGAGCGTAGACGCGTAGCGGCTTTTTGTTAGACATCGCTATTGCCTTTAAAGTTCCAATTAATGAGCGATCGCTGCTAAAGTTAAACAGGTGATTCTGCAATCAAAACAAGCCATAAGCTTTGTATTGCCCAAAAAACGTTGAGTCATAGAGCGCACTTTTGGTTGCCTGATGTGATATCGGCGATTGTTCAGAGACTATGAGTTATTACCCGGAACATCGGAGACACTTATCTACATTATTGTCATGATCCGGCTCATGGTGAGGCGATTAGTATAAAGTTTGACCCCTCTAAGCTTTTGTTATTACAATTTACTCTGATAAAAGTAAAATAGGCCCCTATTTAAACCTCATTAATATCAATGATTTGTCTAAAATAAAGAAGTTACAGAACTCATCACAACTTGTAAAAATTTTGTCAATTGTGTATAGTCTTTTCAGGAATCGCGCTGTGAATATCTGTAGTTAGCTATATCCTAATAAAGACTTCCAAGAACAAACCCATGAACAAACTTCCTTTACAGCAGTGGGTAATTGCTTTCAGATGGGACTATAATAGCAACTTAATAGATAAGATAAGAAAATATCTAAAGTACAACCGAAATACTCTGCAAAATACGATATGAAAGGCATAGTCCTTCGTAACCGCTATAAAATCTTACAGTTTTTAGGAAGTGGTTCGTTTGGCGACACATACATAGCAGAAGATATAGATTTACCTAGTCATCCCAAATGTGTTGTGAAACAGCTTAAGCCTAAAGCATCCGAACAGGAAGTTATGCTGGTTGCTAGACGACTATTCGAGAGTGAAGCAGAAGTTTTATACCGTTTAGGTAACCTTAGCAACCAAATACCTAAACTATTTGCTCATTTTGAGGAAAACGGCGAATTTTATTTGGTGCAAGAATTTGTAGACGGGTATAACTTAAGCGTAGAAATAATACCTGGTAGCCAATGGAGTGAAGCTGAGGTTGTCAAACTCTTACAAGAAATTTTGCAAGTTTTGATTGTCGTTCATCAGGAGAATATCATCCACCGCGATATCAAGCCCCAAAACCTGATGCGTCGTAGTCATGATGGCAAAATTGTGATGATTGACTTTGGCGCAGTTAAAGAAATTAAAGGTTTGAGTGCGGATACTCAAGGTCAAGTTAGTTCAACTATTGTTATTGGCTCCAATGGTTATATGCCTAATGAACAAGCTAATTCCAAGCCAAGACTATCTAGCGATATCTATGCAGTGGGAGTGATTGGTATCCAAGCTTTGACAGGAAAATCACCTCAAGACTTCCAAGATGACCCTACAACTGGAGAACTAATTTGGCAACATGAGGCAAATATTAGCAATAAACTAGCTAATGTTTTAACCAAAATGGTACGTTACAACTTTAGTCAGCGATATCAAACAGCAGCAGAAGCGTTGCAAGCACTTACTTCATTGCCACATCCTCGACAATTACCAAAACTAAAGCCAGCAAGCTGGAGATTTCCCTCTCATCGAAAAGCGATGGTAATAAGTGGAGCAGTTTTACTTGTGTTTCTCGCATTCAAGTATGCAGTACCTAATTCTACTGAAAATTCTCAAAAACAAAACCCTCCAAATCCCCAACCAGTAATTACAAAACAGCCTCAAACATCTCCAACAACTTCTGAATCAAACCCTGTACCAGTACCTACAAAAATACCAACTACAGCACCAATACCCACAATATCAACTTCTTTAGAATTCTCTCAATTACCTTGTGATAATGACAAACAATTATCTTCACCCCCTCCAGCTACAGGAAAGCCAATGTGGGAAACTAGCATTTATAAATACTATGGAAAGATAAATCCAAAAACCAAAGAAGCTAATGGTAGAGGGTTGATGGTCTTTAAAAATAGTGGTTTTCAATACTATGGAGACTTTAAGAATAATCAACGTAATGGATGTGGAAGATTATCATATCCGGTAGAAAATAATATTCACTATTATTTAGGTCAGTTTGAAGATGATAAATTCCAAGGGATGGGACGTTTGAAGCTGAGAAATCAAAATGAATATATAGGAGCGTTTGTTAACAATAAATGCCAAGGAAAAGGAGTATATGTTTTTAAAGATAAGACTGAGAAATATGGATTGTGGCATGAAGATAAGTTAAAAGAAAATGATAATTTGTTATGTAAGGAGCCTTCAGCACCTATTATTTCAATATCAGCTTTTTAGCCCAAAATATTTTTAATTATTTCAATTTATTGGCTTAAGTGATGATACCTTCTATGCTAGTGCAAGCGTACTTGTTCATTAAGGAAGCCCTAATCTCAATAAAAACACAAGTAATCGCATTAAGCCCTATTCATTGAGAATAAGTTAGATGTAAGCGTAGCCCGTCGTAAACATCGCTATCAGCTTATAGAAATCAATAGAACCATAAATCCTATTTTATTGTTAATACATTAAATGTAGATTTTGTCAATTCGTTTCAAATAACTTTACCCCTATATATTGGACTTTTATGAATTGATAATTAATTACTTTGATACGTTAAAAACATATACCGAATTTTAATGAAGTTGCGCTAAGTTATGTAATATATTTTTTTAAATACTAGTTTGATACCATTAAAAATGGTATTGTACATACAGTTAAAAACAAAGGTTATTTTATTTATGAAAATAAAATTCGTACTTTCTTTTTCTTGTCTATTTATTTCCACGAGTTTAACTTTTATTCCAATACAAAAAATACTAGCGCAACAAACATCTCCAACAATTCCTGAATCAAACACTGTACCAGATTCCACAACAACACCAGATATAACACCAACCACAACTCCTGAATTAAACACTGTACCGGATTCCGCAACAACACCATTACCCTGTGATAAAGATCAACAACTATCTTCACCTCCTCCAGCTACAGGAAAACCAACGTGGGAAACTAGCATTTATAAATACTACGGAGAGATAAATCCAAAAACGAAAGAAGCTAATGGTAGAGGATTGATGATTTTTAAAAATAATGATTTTCAATACTATGGAACTTTTAAGAACAATAAGCGTAATGGATGTGGAAGATTATCATATCCGGTAGAAAGTAATATTCACTATTATTTAGGTCAGTTTCAAGGTGATAAGTTCCAAGGGATGGGACGTTTGAAACTGAGAAATCAAAATGAATATATAGGAGAGTTTGTTAACAATAGATGTCAAGGAAAAGGAGTATATGTTTTTAAAGATAAGACTGAGCAAGATGGAACATGGCGTGAAGATAAGTTAGAAGGAAGTAATAATTTGTCATGCAAGGAATTCAACAGTAACTATCGATAGTCCGGACATAAATTTAATTGATTTAGTTTTAATTGATTTAGTTTGGCATTCTGAATAGTATTGAAGTGAAGTAAGCTAACAACCAAGATTTATTAAAAAAAATGAAATTTATACTTTCTACCACTGCTGTATTTGTTTTCGTGAGTTTAAGTTGTCTTCCAGCACAACGGTTACTGGCGCAAGAGATTCCTGTCGCAGGTCGGGCAATAGAACCAAATAAAAATACATTTAGTGAACCGCCTGTTGCAGGACGGGCAATAGAAGAATCAAAAAGTAACCAATTAGCTTTCAAACCAGATCAATCGCTTCGTAGAAGACAATCTACAACACGTGCTGTACGAGGTGGAAGAGTGAGTGTTAGACGAAAATCTACACCACGGGTTCGGCCAGTAACATACACACCACAGAGAGAAAGGGTTCAAAAAAGAACGATAATAAGACCTACCAGACCATCTCTAAAAGTACCTGTAATACCTCAAAACTTCCCAATCAGACGAGGATAAAAATAGATAGATTTCTGAAAAGATTGAGAACAAGAAGCAAACTGGAAAAGCAAAAATCGAAAGTTCAGAAATCATTTGGTTAATTCTTTAATTCTGAATATTTTTATTTATCCAAATAGTGGTTTAACTGCGAGGTAGAGTCGAGAAGAGGGCGCAACGAGAAACCAAAACTTGGCTATTAGGTTCTAAGTAAACCTGATAGCCGTGATTTATTTAGACTATCCTTATTCTTAAGCCTATTATCAAGACAGATAGTTTATGCAGATTAAGATAATAAAGAATAGCCTGTATCTCTCTACTGGTTTAGGTATTGTTTTTGGTGCAACTGGATTATATTTCTGGATGCAATCACAACATAACGCTAACGTCACTGTTGGCAAAAGTGTAGATTCCCACAAGACAATTGAGAAGCCAGCACCTCCTATAGGAAAATTAACTACTCCAATAGCTTCTAAACAACCCATCCGTCTAGTGCTTAAAAGAAGTACACGGCAGCTGTATGTATATAAAGGAGAAAATTTACAAGCTAGTTACCCAGTAGCTGTTGGTAAAGCTGGGTTAGAAACGCCAATAGGGAAGTTCAAAGTTATTGAAATGCTGAAAAACCCCGATTGGACAAATCCTAAAACTGGAAATTTAGTTCCTCCGGGTGAAAATAATCCTTTGGGAGAACGCTGGATTGCGTTTTGGAATGTTGGCAGAGAATACATTGGATTTCATGGTACTCCTGATAGATCATCCGTCGGAAAAGCAGCTTCTGCCGGTTGTGTTCGGATGTATAACGAGCATGTCCGTGAACTGTATGAAATGGTCAAACTTGGTACATCAGTGTTAGTAGAACCTTGATCGGTGTTGAGCAAAAATAAGCGAGATGAAAAAATAAATACTGTATTTATCCTGCCTTCTTCCTTCTGAGACTAAGGTGACTGATTTAACACCCACTTCAACCACTGCCTAAAGGAACTTACACTATTCAAACGATGGACTCTAGGCGCATGGGTAGCGGCGAGTCCATCAACGGCTACTAATGCAGCATATTGCAAGCCCAAGAAACTATCAACTGCGGCATAAGGGCCACCTAAAGTAATAGCCCCAGCAGCATACATTTGACCTTTGCCACTACGCATCTCTACTAGCTCAAAATTGTTTGCTACAGTCAATCTCCCTAGATGGTTCAGTGGAAGGTTGTAATGTTTCACCAAATCTGATATCACGGGATTAGCATCTACCTTGGCATCCAGCCCAGTAGCATCAACAATAAAATCAGCTAGCAATTTCATTTCCCCAAAGCTTTGCTCTCGGATACGGGTAATAGTCCGGTTTTGGGCATCTCGTTCTACATCCAAAACCTCTCCAAAGGTAATTTGATACCAGCCTTCGCTGATTCCTTGGGCAGTAATTTGTTGCCAGTCGTGGCGGTCGGCAGTGGTAGTTCCACCCCAGTCTGCTAGTAAGCGTTTGCGTTCATCGGGGGTGGCTTTTTCTAACATTGCCCGGAGTTCACCGCCCCAACAGGCTTTAGGCCAGTTAAAGGGTTGAAATTCGTAATGATTTTTGACTAGGCGCTGGGTATTTTGAAATTTGTTGCCTTGAGGTTTAGGCGATCGCATTAAATGCAAAACTGCAATATTTTGATTCCGTTTTCTTGCTTCATAAATGCGCTGCACAATCCGCGAAGCCACGATTCCTCGGCCACGAATCAATACCGTACCACCATGTCGCTCTAGTTGCTCATAGACATGATCGTGTGCTTCATAAGCATTCACGACAGATTTAAAATCTTGATATTTTTCTCTATAAGCTTGCAAATCTGGAAGAAACTGAATTGCTGGATACCCAGTAGCTAAATGTAAATAACGAGTAACTAAAAAAGCATAATTTCCTGGGGCGCGAGAATAGGCCACGCAATATCTGCCATCATCAGTTTTGCGAATTACCCTAACTCGCCCATAACGATAAATTTGATTCCAGCCAATGCGCTTCGCCTCCCGGTCTATGGAATCAAAAACGTTACCTGCACGGGGTGTATAAGTTTCGGCAAATATTGGTTCAGCAAACACTTGCCATAAATATTTGAATGCTGACTTCATCTCCCCCTTAGTGCAATCGTGCCAAGCCTCACGCAAGGCATAACTAGGCCAGCCCCAAATATTATCAGGACAAGAGTCAGAATTTGATCGCAGTCTTTCATATAAGGGAATTTGCGAATTCAAACAAAGGCGCTTGTAACGAGCATAAGGTTCTCCTTCTAATCCCAAAGCCACAATTTTGTCAGCACGTACACCACTAATTCGTAGCAAATCAGCCCAAACAAAGCTACCCAGTCCCGCCCCGATCGCTAGATAATCAGATTCATCTACTGGTAGACCTGTAGCATGGAGTGCTTGCACAGCAACATTTTCCGCCTGAAACGCTAGTGGCGGGAAATTATTTGCCAAGGGCGTTAACGGCTGGGCTACAGGCAAACTAGGGTCTGGAAGATTGGTATTTGCGTTGAAGTGAATCGTTGAAGGAGGGGTGGTATCTGGTACGGGTACGTTAGCAGCAAGGGTCACTGTGATTAGATATGGGCCAATTTGCAACGTATCGCCATTAACCAAAACACTGCGCGTTTGTGGTTGGCCATTGACATACACACCGTTAACGCTGCCTTGGTCAATAACTACCAGATGATCTTGTTCCCAGTCAATTAGAGCATGGTAACGAGAAACTTCGTTACTGTTAAGCAGCATCCGAGAAACGCGCACTCCTCGGAGTTCAGCAGGTAAGCGAGCGAATTCTCGACCAAAAGCGATCGGCATATTCAACCTTGGTTCTCGCCGTTCACCCGTCGCTGGTTCTTCCCAACTCAATTGGATTTGTTCATTAGTCATTTGTCATTGGTCATTTGTCATTTGTAATTGAGCATTGGGCAGAAGGAAAATAATAACTCCTAACTCCTAACTCCCTCCTACCAACACACTCACCGCCGCAGCCAAAGATGTCCCACACCAACGACAGCCAATTTGTAGATTTTCTCCTGGGGAAACTTTATGACATTTGGGGCATTCTAAACCATAAACTCCTAGCGGTGGTGCGGGGGGTGTTAGTGAATGATGGTGATGTCCGATATGGACTGATGGATGCGGTGGCAGCAAAATTGTTACTGGAATACTGCCTGTGGAAATTTTAGTAACTTTGAGTTGTATTTGTCCCAAAGAGATATTACTGCCTTCAGTTAAAGGCACTTCACCTTGGACTAATTGCCGTCCATTAATCAAGGGGGGATTTTGCGATCGCAAATTCCTGATATAAAAGCACTGTTGCTGGTGATGAAAAAATATTTCAACGTGCAGACCAGAGACGGTAGGATGACTCAAAACAATATCGCACCGCAGTGGATCGCGACCAATGCGGACAGTACCATGATTTTGGCTTGGCTGTTGTTCGTAAATGTTCTGAGTTTTATCTTGGCCTGCATCGTGCCACTGTAAAGTTAGTGCGTTCATTGTTCTAACTTCGTAAATCGTATTTAGCTACTTCAACTTCTTTCTGTGCGATTCCTAACACGCTTGAGTCGGTGCAAGCAAGTATTTTAAAAAAATTTCAACAAGCTTTATTTAGCCGACGCTAATTTGTCAGCGATGCGCGTAGTTTCTGGCAGCCGATATTTGGGCGTGCAACGTAATACATAGTCGATCGCTGTCGGTAAACTAACTCTATGGCCACTTGAGATGTAGAGAGGTTTTACTCCCACGCGTGTGCGTAGAACTGCTCCAACCGTTTCACCTTTATATATAAGTGGTTGTCTGCTGCCTTTTGTTTCTGGCAATTCCTCATACTTACCTACCAACCTGGACTTGGCTACACCAATTGTTGGCATATCTATGAGTAATCCTAAATGGCTAGCTATACCCAATCCGCGAGGATGGGCAATTCCTTGACCATCACACAAGATAATATCTGGTGTTGTTTTAATTTTCTCTAGGGCATCGAGAACAGCTGGAATTTCCCGAAATGAGAGGAACCCAGGAACATAAGGAAAGGTTGTAGGACGGTGTGCTAGGCTTGTCTCGATTACTTGTAAATCAGGAAAACTCAGTACTGCTACAGCTGCACGGCTAATGGTTCCATCAGCTTCAAAACCCATATCCACTCCAGCAACGTACTGGATAGGTTCTTGGAATTGATCCTCAGTAATTACTTGATCGCGCAGCTTTTCTTGGATAACGATGGCTTCTTCCAGCGTCGAGGGCCAAGCATAATCTCGATAAAACTTCATATTGAAAATTGGAATTAAACTGATTAATATTAATCGTGTTATACCAAGCACAAAAACAATAGTTTTTGATGTTGATACAGGGAAAATCTATTCTTTGCAAAAGTCTGTGAATGACTATCTTTATCCTAGACATTTTAGCCCAGGTTAGCTGATATTTTGCATCATAATGTTACTTAAGGCTGTCAAGAGGGAATCCTGAGAATATAAGTTTATTTTTTTAGATTTTCTCTTTTACTGGTTATGACACAGCCAAATATTCTGGAACTTGCAAAACAGGGAGATGTAGAGGCGATCGCATCTCTGATGAACCGCCACTTACACCCCAAAGGGATCACTGCACAGGTTGCCTTCCAAGACAATTGCTTGGAGGTAATACTAGAATCTCCCCAAGTACTAAATCAGCAAGTTTTAGTTCCATTTATTCGCAAAGGGTTAACCGCTTTAGGGGCTGCATCTATTGAAATAGTGAAAGTTTACGGGCAACAAACTGGAAAGGAGTTTCCAGCTTGGAGTAAAGAGTTTAATTTAGGCATAGCAGAAGCTGAACTAGAAGCAGTAGATAATGAACACTCTTCTAGTAATCCTCAACCCCTAACTATTTGTATTAACTTAAGCGGCGATACTGCACAAGGATTAACAAACCAAGATTTTGAATTTATTGCTAATCAAATCAGCACTGATATTTTATCATCTTGCTCTGAGGTTTTTATTCAAAAAGTAAGTATTAGTAATGGTAGTTCTATGATTACAAAGGAACGCTAATATTTAATTTTACTCACGCAGAAGCGCAAAAAAACACTCTAAAGATTTTTGCAAAAAATATTAATAGGTTTAAGAAAATTTTAAAATAGGGCTTAAAAAATTCTAAAAATGTTGGTTCTTTTTATCTGTAAATAGGAAACCCTAAGAAGGAAGCGGCAGAGAGGCTAATAACGTCAGAAAAAGTTTTCTTGAAGAAAATAAAACTATTATTTATAGCTGTAATTGTATCTTTTGTTTTCGTTACATTTGCACCAAGTAGTTATATTTTATACGCCTTTGCTGAAATTTCATTAATAACAAGTGGAGTTTTTCTCTGTATGACTTGAAGTCAGTAGGAAAAAACTATATATTGTTTGCAAAGACAAGATCTTACCTCAAATTTAAACTATAAAAATCACTGCGTAGCTTGCTGCCGTAAGCATCGCTCTTACTTTCACATATCCTGATGAAATACAATATTCCGAGACTTAGGATTGGTAGTATCACGGAATCAAAGCTGGACATAGGCGTTAAATATAACAGGTCTTAATTTAGCTTAAAGTACAAGCTAGAGCCGATTAATGCATCTACCGAGTTGCTATCAAGTGGCCGAGAGAAAATATATCCTTGTGCGTGCTTGCATTTTTTAATTTGAAGCTGTGTTAATTGCTCTATTGTTTCTATACCCTCGGCTATTACATCTATGTTAAGACTTTGTGCTAAGGAAATTATCGCCTGAACAATTTCCAAGTTTTCTCCATTAGCACCAATGTTGAGAACAAATGAACGATCAATCTTCAATGCACTAAAGGGAAAGTGGTGCAAGTAACTCAAGGATGAATAACCTGTACCAAAATCATCTAGATGTAACTGAATATTCATCTGTTGTAATTCCAAAAGCATAGCAGTAGCTGAGTCAGAATTTTTCATCAGTACGGTTTCAGTAATCTCCAACTTTAAACTGCTGCCTTCTAGACCAGAATCGAGCAGAATTTGGCGAATTTCCTCAATCAAATTGGGATGGAAAAACTGTTTACTAGAAATATTGACACTGATGCTTAAGGGTGGGTTAGTAGGAAATTTCAATTGCCAAGCCCGCATCTGACGACAAGCTTCGCATAACACCCAATAACCAATCGGCACAATCAGCCCAGTTTCTTCTGCTAAGGGAATAAATTTTTCTGGAGAGATAATTCCGTGTTCAGGATGTTGCCAGCGCACAAGAGCCTCAAAGCCAATAATTTGATAAGTTTCTAACGAGACAATTGGCTGATAGTAAACCTGAAATTCTTGGCGTTCAATTGCCCGTCGTAAATCCATTTCTAACTGTAATAACTGGGCAGCTTGAGTGTACATACTAAAATCAAATATTTCATAGCGTGCTTTTCCTAATGCTTTCGCACGGTACATTGCAATGTCAGCGTCACGGATGAGTTCTTCTGACAGATTATAAGTGCTTGTGCCTAAAGCGATACCAATACTTACAGTAGTAATTACTTCATTTCCACCAAGATTAAAAGCTCCTGTCAAAGCTACATTTATTCTGTTCGCTACATTTTTTACATCATTTAAATCTTTGATATCATCTAATAGGATTGTGAACTCATCTCCACCTAAACGGGCAACTGTATCTCCTGCACGGAGGCACCTTTCTAATCTGCGTGCCAGTGCCTTTAGCAATTGATCCCCAATTATATGACCAAGGCTATCGTTGATAACTTTAAAGCGATCCACATCTAAAAACAGGACAGCGAATCTGTAGTCTGAATGACGTTTTGTTAGCGCCAGCGCCTGCTCCAATCTTTCGACAAATAAAGCACGGTTTGGCAATCCAGTTAGTGAATCGTGAAAAACATCATGAATTAATTGTGCTTCGGTTTGTTTTTGCTCCGTAATATTCAACACCGTACCAATGAAGCGGAGCGGTTTTCCGTTTGCATCAAAGTAGGCTTGCCCTTTCGCCCTCAACCAGCGTTCAACTTTATCCTGAATGCCGATCGTTCGATACTCAGTGTCATAAGAGCCACCTGATGCTGGGTTAAACGCCTCTTGAATAATTTCCTGAAGACGATCGCGATCATCGGGATGTAAGCCCTCAAAAAACGTTTCTACACTACTCTCGGCATCGGGTGGTAGCCCAAACATGGCTTTGCAGCCAGTATCCCATTTCAATTCTCCTGTAACTAGATTCCAATCCCAGGTTCCCAATTGAGCAGAGGCGATCGCCATCCGCAAACGGTCTTCATTCTCCCGCAGCGCTATCTCAGACTGTTTGCGATCGCTAATATCCTTGAACAGGACGGCCACTTTGCGCCTCTCTGGCTCCTCAATGCGAAACGCATAAACTTCAAACCAGCGATTCATCGCCTCAGAGCCATTTTCAAAACGAACGGGTTCACCCGTTAGAGCCACTCTGCCATAAGTCTGAAACCAAAATTCTTCCATATTGGGAACGAGTTGGCGTAACGTTTTACCCTCTGCCTGTTGGAGTCCGGTTTGTTGCTCAAATGCAGGGTTAATTTCTAGGAAGCGATAATCAATCGGCGTATTGTTTGCATCAAACAACATTTCAATAACGCAAAAGCCGTCTTCCATCATTTCAAACAGCGTGCGATAGCGTTCCTCAGATCGCCGTAGGGCTTCCTCTGCTTGTTTGCGATCTGTGATATCAATAACTGAGCCGATGTAGCCCTTATACTGCCCATCTGCCTCAAACCAGGGACTTGCTGCATCAATTGCCCAACGATATTCACCGTCCTGACGGCGTAAACGGTATTCTGCTCGAAAGCCTTTTTGATGCGTATGAGCGCTTATGAATGTTTCTCGAGCAAATGCAAAATCCTCTGGATGCACTGCATTCAGCCAACCAAACCCCAGCCCTGTTGCTTCAGTTTGACCTGTGAATTCATACCAACTTTGGCTGAGATAGGTGCAATATCCGGTGGCATCCGTCACCCAAACCATTACAGGTGCATTGTCTGCCATTGTGCGGAATCGTTCTTCACTCTGGCGCAGGGCTTCATCGATCTGAATCTGCTCGGTGATCTCTTGACAAACGGTATTGATGCCAATTATCTGCTCGCCATCCTTTAACGGCAAAAAGCTCTCCAACCACACACGTTCTACTCCCGGTTGTGCCGGAGTTTCCCCCCGAATTTCGACGTTTAGTAGCGGTTCTCCCGTTTCTAAGACAGGGCGCAGCAACTCTTCGGCAGTATCAGCGATGTTAGGCAATAACTCTCGAATTGTTCGCCCAATGTGTTCCTCTACGGAAAATCCATTGATCTCTGCCAATCGCTGGTTAATCCGCACAAAGCGCAGGTTGGTATCGAGAACGTTCAACCCGATTGGGGCGGACTGGTAGATGCTTTCAATCTCAGCTAGTTGCCGTTGCAGTAGTGCTTTGCTTTCTTGTAACTCTGCTTCTACCTGCTTGTGACGCGTCATGTTTTGGGTGAGTACCATGCCTGCAAAAATCTCACCCTGCTCATTGCGTACAGGTAAAGTATGTACTTCATAAATCTGATTGGAGTAAAGCACTTCCTGGACTGCAATTTGACCCATTAGTGCCGCACGATACATCGGCTCAATTTGCTCACAGGTTTCTGGAGGCAGGACTTCCCAAATGGTTTGCCCCACCAGTGCCGCTCCATCTAATCCCAATTGTTTGATTTCGCTACCTTCAATGAGCAAAAAGCGCAGGTCATGGTCAAACAGGTGAACTGCGCCATTAGGGATGTGTTGTGTCAGCGTTCGATACAAGGCTTCTCGTTCTGCCAGGACTGCATTTGCCTGTTCTAACTGGGCAGTCCGTTCGGCAACGCGTTGTTCTAGTTCCTGGTTGGCGCTTTGTAGGGCGGTTTCGGCCTCTTTCTGCTGGGTCATGTCACGGGCAACGCAGTACATCAATCCCCGGACAATCTGCGGTGATGCTGTCCATCCCAGCCATCGGTAGCAGCCATCTTTCGTCCGGTAACGATTTTCGAAATTGAGCGTTGGTATCCCGGTTTTCACCTTCTCCATTTCTGCTAACGTGGCGAAGTGGTCGTCTGGATGCACGAAGTCTAAAAAAGGACTAGCTAATAATTCTGCTTCTGAGTGGCCGAGGGTTTGGGTAAATGCAGGGTTGATCCGCTTAAAGTAGCCATCCATACCAATGACCGACAGCAGATCGAGTGATCGCTCAAAGAAAAAGGCTTCTTCGGATAAAACCAATCCATTCACGGGTGAGGCAACAGGATCTTTCGAGGTCATAACAGAATTACGGAGCAAATAAAGCGGAATTAGCGCAAAGCAGACGAGATAATTTGGAGTGAATTAATACTCAAGTGCTAGCACTACTTAAAAGTTTCCACATCAGTATAGTTAAGATTTTTCCATTCGCAGTTAACAAAGGAAAATCATGAAATCTGGCTGTAGCAACAATCAGCCGCTCAAACGAGTAGCTATGGAAGCTACTTAATTGAGTTAAATCAATTACTATTGGCAAAGACAAATTTAATAGTTGTATCCGATAATAAGCTAAAGCAATTTATAGCCCTCTATCAACAACCAAAGGTATAATTATTTTCTTTTCGTCTACCCATTTGGTTACTTTCTAGCAAGAAAGGATGTCGATTTCTAAACGTTAAGACTCGTAATATTTTAAGCATTGTCGCTGTTATCTGATTAGGCGTGAAGCTAGCCTTACTCAATCAGCAAAATCTCCAGATGAGTGGAAAACAGTTGTGAGTCAATTATAATAAGCTGCGATCGCACTTATGAAAACCGTGTCATCTTCTAGCCTAAATTATGTAGTATCTCAACAAATCAAAGAACATCACATAAATTTTAAATATGCTGGGAAAAATTACATTGGTAATAAGTCTAGCGATCGCACTTCAAAGCTAAACTAGAAAAAGGAATGCGTAGCTTGCCGCCGTAGGCATCGCTCTTGTTTTCATCTATCTTAATGAAATGCCATATTCCAATACTAATGAGAATAAATTATCATGCTTAATGGACTCAGGCAAAAGGCGATTGTCAAACCTGGTGGTGTAATAGAAATCTGTTCTCCAGAACTTCCACCAGGTGCAACTGTCGAGGTGATAGTACTTCTAGAGTCACCCCCAAAGCATTCTGAAAAGCCTCTAATTAACTTTATCGGCTCTGCTAAAGGCAGTTTTGCCACACCAGAAGAAGTGGATAAGTTTATTCGCCAAGAACGAGATGCATGGGAATTCTAGATGCTATTCAGGGCACAAAGGTATACCTCGATACCAATATCTGGATCTATGCTTTAGAAGGACATCCAGAATTTGTCCAAGATTTAACTCAGTTATTCCAAAGTATTGATCAAGGTAACTTGAGTGTAGTAACTAGTGAATTATCACTTGCTGAAGTATTGGTAAAACCTTTCCAAAATCAGGACTTAACTCAACAGACAACTTACAAACAACTGATTATAAATTCACAAAATTTAACAGTGATTCCTGTCAACCGTCAGGTTTTAATTGAAGCTGCTCAACTCCGTGCCAGTATTAACATCAAATTACCAGATGCTATCCATGCAGCAACAGCACTATTGACTCAATGCTCTACTTTTTTAACCAATGATCAGCGCTTTAGGAGTGTTCCTGAACTATCAGTAATTTTGCTTTATGAGATTAATTCTCCCTAGCTAAAATTTATAATAAAAGTAATTTCGCTCCCGAAGCCAATCATGACAGAAGGAAAAACGCGGCGTAATTTCCTAATAACCAGCATTGCTGTAACTGGAGGTATTGTGGCAACTAATGCTTTTGGGCAAAATCCTACCAACACCGCAACACCGCCAGCAAGTATGCCAGAACGAGTGCTGGGACGCACGGAAGTAAAACTCCCTATCTTTGGGTTAGGAGGAGCAGGACAAACGCCTCTATCCTGGGAAGGAAAAGAGGATGATGCTGCGGCAATTATTCGAAGGGCGCTGGAACTTGGTATTCGTTACTTTGATACTGCGGCTAGTTATGGGCCAAGTGAAGATTATTTAGGTAAAGTGCTACCACCCCATCGCTCAAAGGTGTTTCTAGCAAGCAAGACTGATCAAAGAGATCGGGATGGTGCATGGCGAGAATTGGAGCGATCGCTTAAACGTCTCAATACAGATTATCTCGATTTGTGGCAGTTGCATCGCGTCTCTTTTCCTGAAGAACTCGACACCATTTTTAGTCCATCTGGTGCAATCAAAGCTTTAGAAGAAGCCATACAACAAAAATTAGTGCGCTTTGCAGGTATTACCGGACATCACGATCCTCAAGTGATTGCCGAAGGGTTACGTCGCTATCCTTTCCACACTACACTGATTCCTGTGAATGCCGCCGATGAACACCACCCACAGCCATTTATCCCGGTGGTTTTACCAGTTGCTCAAGAAAAAAATGTCGGTGTGATTGCGATGAAAGTCCCTGCTTATGGTCGGCTGTTTAAACCAGGTGGGTTGACAGGTATGGAGCAAGCTTTAGGTTACACAATGTCTCAACCTGGAGTTCATTGTTGTGTAATTGCAGCAGAGACTATTTCACAATTAGAGAATAATGTCAAGATAGCGCGGGCTTTTGTGCCTCTTAAAAAGGAAGAATTAACAGCGATCGCACAGCGGACTGCTAATATCTGGGAAGATAGTACATTTTTCCGTAGCTGGACTTAGCTCAACCTTGTACGTATTACAAAGCGTATTTTTATCAGTCACGCTGGTAATATTGTGCCGCTTGCGACATATTAAATTGTAGTAGCTTCTCCTCTCCCAACTTGTATTGAAAACTGGGCTTCAAAGGCGAAATATTCAAACTACGAATAATTTCTGCCGCCACAGCCTTTGCTAGTAGCGGTGGCACAGAGTTACCTACTTGTCTAAATCCGTGCCATTTGGTTACATGAAATCTAAACCAATCGGGGTAAGAATGTAATCTCGCTGCTTCTCTGACAGTGATACAGCGCGGTGTAAATGGATGAATTGGTCTAGGAGATGTGAAAGAACCCCTGTACTTATCTGTTCCGGCTCTTAAAGTATTGCAAACACCAGCAGGATGCAGCTTATAAAAACGACTAATTTTTTCTCTCTCGCCTTGTTGAGTTTCCTGAAAACGTTGAATAGTTTCTACAGAATGTTTTGTTCTTAAACTTGAAGAAAGTATTCGCAAATCATATTCACGTTTGTAAGAATAATCATCGTCTAGGAATTTTAATCCGCGAAGTACACGAGCGTAGTTACTAGGCTTTTCGTATTCTGCTATAACCCAATCTCTTATTATTAACTCAGGATATTTTTGTATTTCAGGTAAATCTTCAATTGCATCCCATACTGTAGGGCCTAATGGGATATCAGATATTTTTTTTAAAGTTAAATTATTTGATAATGCTTGTTTAGTAATCGGCTGGGGATATTTTACTAACTCTACATCCTCTCTTGCACCTATGAGAAATAATCTCTCACGGGACTGTGGCACTCCGTAATTTGCAGCGTTGAGAACTTGGTAATTTTCTTCCACTTTATAGCCGTGAATTTTAAACTCGCTAATTAAAGATTCGAGGATTTGTTTATGTTTACCAACTGTGATCCCCCGAACATTTTCCATCACAAAAAATTTTGGTTTTAGTTCAAAAACCAGCCGATGAAAGTGAAAGACCAAAGAGTTCCGTGGATCATCAACAACCCGTTTACCAATTAGAGAAAAACCTTGACATGGTGAGCCACAAATTACCACATCAATTTCGCGATCGCCAATTTTAGAACGACTCCTAATTTCTTCCCCGGTTGTATCCACAACACTTTTACATAACACTGAGCAATAAGGGAAGTTAAACTCATGTGTTGCACAGTGGATGGGGTCAATTTCTACAGCCGCTAGCACATCAAAACCAGCTTGCTCAAAGCCAAGAGTCATACCGCCCGCACCAGCGAATAAGTCAACTGCGATCGCTCGTTGTTTTCTCATCTCATGAGCCATGACACCTCTAAAGGGATTGGGGGTTGGGTATTGGGTATTGAGTATTGGGTATTGAGTATTAAATATACAAAATTTTCCCAGTCCCTAGTCGCCAATCCCTAATCGCCACCCACCGCCACCATTTTTAAAATTTCTTGAGCAGCCCGATCGCACACGCCAACTTCTCCTAAACTCCGCCGCATTTCTTCATAATCTGCCAAAGTTTGCTTTCTGCGACTGGGATTGAGTAGCAGTTCCATCGCTGCTTGGATAATATTTTCTGCTGTGGCTTCCTCTTGTAAAAATTCTGGCACAATCGGCTTCATCACTACTAAGTTAGGCGGCGATGCAAACCTTACAGAACCTTTGAGGATTTTACGAGCTATCCAAGCAGTTAGGGGACTTAAGCGGTAAACTACAACTTGCGGCACATTTAACAGAGCAAGTTCTAGGTTGACAGTACCAGATTTGCTGATGGCTAAATCAGCCGCAGCAAAAACTTCCTTTTGTTGCCCTAATAGAACTGTAGCCTGCAAACCGTAACGCTTAATAGCCTCCTCAATTGGCTTTCTATAGACTTCCAAAGATAGAGGAATCCAGAAATGAACTTCAGGTAATTTAGCTTGAATAGTTTGGGCAGCTTGAAAAATAATTGGTAAAAGATATTTTAGTTCTTGGCGACGAGAAGCAGGGAGAAGTGCGATCGCAATTTGTTCTGGCGCAATCCCCAATTTTGCACGGGCTGCTTGGCGACTGGGAGCGTCTTGCATTCGGTCAACCAGAGGATGCCCTACCCAACTAACTTCTGCCCCTTGCTGGCGAAAGTAACGGGCTTCTTGTGGGAAGATTGCCAACAGCTTATCTGTAAAGCCAACAATCCGGGTAGTTCTACGCAAACTGATTGACCAAGCCCACTCTTGGGGAGCGATGTAATACACCACAGGCACATCTGGTAACTGCCGTTTCATATAAGTCCCAATTTCCAGATTGGGAGTCATATAATCGATCAGCACCACTAAGTCAGGTGGATTTTCTTTTAAAAAAGCGATCGCCTGACGTTGCACCTGGAGAGTCGGTAAAATATAAGGCAGCCCTTCTAAAATACCCATTGAGCCAATACTACTGGTATTACCCAGCAGAATTGCCCCAGCCTCCACCATTTTTTCACCACCCAGCGCCACAATCTCTAATTCCAGCCCAACCGCCACAGCTTGACGCTTCAGCGCTGTAATTAGCAGCGACCCTTGTAAATCGCCAGATACTTCGCCAGTGCTGATAAATATCCGCATTTGATAATGGTAATTAGTAAAAATCAAGAGTTATTAAGTTATGAGTGAAAAATTTAATTCATCAACTCATAACTCATAATTATCATGTCTAGGCATCTTTGCCACCTGCACTCTTGCCCCCTCCTCGCTTGCGGGGAGGGGTTAGGGGTGGGGTGCTTTGATTGTGGGTAATTCGGCGGACATGATATATTTCACATCTCACGATTCATCACTCACGCCTTTTTTCCCCTTACCGGGAATTAAACCACGCCTTCCTGGCATCTGAGAAAGTAGCAGAAAGCGACGCAGATGTTGCAATTCTTCGCTATTCCCTAACAGTTCTAGTTGTTCCAAGGCATCCTTAAAGGACAAATCTGAACGGTAGAGGATGCGGAAAGCTTTTTTCAGCATTTGCAAATCTGCTGATTCCATACCAGAGCGTTTGAGTCCCACAAGGTTGAGGGTTCGCACCCGCGCTGGATTTCCCTCCACTAGCATATATGGGGCCACATCCCGGTCAATACGTGCCATGCCTCCCACCATTGCCTGTCTACCAATATGCACAAATTGATGGACACCTAAAACCCCACTCAGTCTAGCGCGTGACTCTATATGGACATGACCTGCCAACGCCACAGAGTTAGCAATCACTACCTGGTCTTCAATCACGCAATTATGAGCTACATGGGCATAAGCCATCAGTAAGTTACCATCACCAATCACTGTTGCTTCACCAGCACCAGTGGCGCGGTTAATAGTAACGTACTCACGAATTAAGTTGTTATCACCAATTTTGACCCAGGTTGGTTCTCCCACAAATTTGAGATCCTGGGGTTCCATGCCGATGGCTGCACCTGTAAAAATCTGATTTTGCGCCCCAATTTCACAAGGACCCTCTAACACAGCATGAGCGCCGATTATTGTTTCAGGGCCCACTTTGACATGCGCTCCAATCACAGCATAGGCACCGACTTGCACTGTATGGTGGAGTTCCGATTTCGGATGAATTACAGCAGTTGGATGAATTAGCGTTTTCAAGGGTGAATCTCCAGAACTGTCTTGATAAGCCAGCGCCGGGTGGGGTTTTTAAAGCAGTGCGTTACCCTGGTTAAGAGAGTTATACTGACTGCCATCCCATTTGAGGCGACTGGCATTGTTGAGCGTTAAGTATTTCAGTGAACGAAAGTGTCGGGCAAAGCAAGTTAAGTGTGTTCGTGAGTGCGTCTCGTAAAGAGGGCGTCGAAAATCAAGAAATTATCAGATGCTGTTGTGGATTTTTTTACTTTCATCCTTTTTCAGGATTCAGCAAGGGCATTTCACGGCTATGCCAATACCACGAAAGCAAACTTTTAGTTAACTAGAGAAAACATTAATTCCCCTTCACAAGCAAGTTGACCGTCAACTTCGGCACGACCTTGCATCTTACCGAAACGACGTTGTTTTACCCATAACAGTTCCACTGTCATTACTAGTTGATCCCCCGGTACAACCTGGCGGCGAAAGCGAACTTTATCGATACCAGCGAAGACGAAGAGTCCGCCTTCTACCGAAGACATTTGAGTTAAAACAATACCTCCAACTTGTGCCATTGCTTCGACAATTAGCACCCCTGGCATCAGTGGTCGTTCAGGGAAATGTCCTGGAAAATGGGGTTCG
Source organism: Nostoc desertorum CM1-VF14 (assembly GCA_019359245.1). Taxonomy (GTDB): domain Bacteria; phylum Cyanobacteriota; class Cyanobacteriia; order Cyanobacteriales; family Nostocaceae; genus Nostoc; species Nostoc desertorum. Next base: position 72,305 of record JAHHHR010000007.1, read on the forward strand.
TTGATAGTGACATTTTTAACGCCAACAGCTTTTTTACCTGGAATGTAGTCAATTATTTTGTCTACAAGTAAAAATGGATAGCGGTGGGGTAGCAATTTCTGAATTTCTTCAGATGTAAAGGTTGTTTTTATCTCAGAATTGATTGTAGTCTCATTTATAGCCTGTGGTTTGGTAGATGTAGTTGTATCGATGGTATTCACTTCAGTGAGGATTGACATTGGCCGTGTGGTTAATGTTTCATTTGATTGGGTAGGCAGGCGTATATCGAAAGCCTTAATAATCCTGGATTTTAACCTTTAAAGCAGCTCCAAAATTTAAAATTTTCTCAGCCAGTTGAATGTGTAAATTGTGACTGGCTTTATATGCTAAGAAATGAGCAACAGGAAAAGTTCCTAGTAAACTTAAATCTCCTACTAAATCCAAGATTTTATGACGGACTGGCTCATTTGCAAATCTTAATGGGGGATTTAGCCAACCTTCTGGTCCACAAACGAGTGCATTATCCAAACTGCCACCTTTAATTAACCCTGTTTGTTGTAAATGTTCAATTTGATGTAGTAACCCAAAAGTGCGGGCAGGAGCGATTTCTGTCGCAAAGCTAGCAGAAGCGTTTTCGAGTTCAGCCGTTAGTGACCAACTGTGCCATTGATTACCAATAGCGGGCAGGTCAAAATCAATACCGTAACTAAAGCGGGTTTCTGGTGCTGGGAGGGCACATACAAAGGCATCGCCTTGATAGATCCATATTGGTTCTGTAATAGCCTTGGGAACTTGGTTGTTAACGGGTTGTGATACTAAGCCAACTTGGGCAATGTTGGCTGTCCACACACTTGCTGAACCATCTAAAAGTGGAACTTCTGGACCATCAATTTCAATCCGGGCATTATCCACACCCATACCCGCAAGCGCTGCCAACAAATGTTCTACCGTGCGAACATATACCTCACCCTTACCCAACTGAGTTGAGAGAACAGTGTGACTAACTGCCGCAACTTGGGCTGGAATGATCGGCAAATCTGGTAAATCCACCCTCACAAAGTAGCGTCCACTTCCTGCCTCAGCCGGTAGTATCCGCACTTGGGTACTCACACCGCTATGCAATCCCACCCCTGTTTGCGTGATTTGGGAGGCTAGAGTGTGCTGTTGCATAGTCTAAAAGTCAGTATATTTCTTTTAGTATTGTTCATCGTCTGTTTTGGTAAAATCCCTGATATTTCCTTATTAATGTCATTAATCCCTTTATCGGAACAGTATTGAGGTAAATGTAAAAATTAGCAAGCTAATCCAAAAAAGATAATTGTCATTTGTCCTTTGTCAGTTGTCCCTTGTCTTTTGTGATTCACTAATGACCAATGACAACTGACTATGACAAGTTAAAATCTTTCGCCAATACCGAAATTAATCCGACTATCACCGTCATCGTTGATACCGTAGTCAATACGAATTGGTCCCAGTGGGGACTGGACGCGTACGCCGAGACCATAGCCGTAGCCACTGCCGTTTTTATTAAGCACTTCAGCTGCCTGGGTACTAGTTCCCAGGTCACTGCCTATATCAAAAAATAGTGCGCCGCTGACTACTGAAAAAACTGGGAACCGATACTCAACTGATGCTTGCACATAAGAGCGTCCACTACCTAATGCTCCTTCTTCATAACCTCGGACGGAGTTGCTACCGCCAATGGTAAAGGCTTCGTAGGGAGGCAAGTCACCAAGGATGGTTCCCGCTTGCACATTAAATGCCAAGGTTTGTGCCCCTTTGCTGAGGCTAATCAATTGAACGGGTAAATATCTGCTGTAACTACCCCGCAATCTGGTCAGAAAAATATTTCCTTGTCCCACAGGTACTGACTGGTCTATTCCGAAACGGAGATAAGAACCACTAGTGGGTTGCAGAGGGTTATTACGGAGATCGCGCTGTGCCCCTAGTTGCAACAGCACTAAATCGTCTTCACCTGAACCAGAGAAGCTAAGTGGAATTTCGCCGCTGATGCGGTTCCCATCGTCGTCAAACACCGCTCCTGTTCTTCTGAGATTGCCATCGGCATCACGGGCGGAAACTCTTTGATACTGGAAACCGGCTGAGGCTGTCCATACCGAACTTTTGTAAGGATTTGAGGAAAGGGGGCGGGTAAAGGTGACACCGCCACCTAGACGGAGAATGCGGGGGCGATCGCCATCATCCGTTTGCCCCTCTTGAAATGTCCTAATATCTTGATCTGTGCCATCAAAAATCAACGAAATAGAACTGCGGCGAAAAAGATTGGTTGTGTAGGAAGTCCGGTAGGGATCTCCTGCAATCCAAGGGTCCGTAAACCGCACGTCAAACAGCAGTTCCCGTTCTCCCACCTGTACTTCTGCTCCCAGTTTTTGGTTCCTACCGTTCAGGTTTTGCTGTTGATAGCTAACTGTTCCAAAAAGTCCGCTAGCAGAACTAATCCCTGCCCCGGCTGCAATAGAACCACTACTGCGTTCAGCTACATTCACTACTACATCCACTTTGCTGGGGTCAGTACCAGGGTCAAGGGAGACATTTACATCTTCAAACAGTCCTAGTCCATACACTCGCTGTAAGTCTCTTTGCACTGTGTTGCGATTGAATACTTGCCCTGGCTTCAACTCCACTTCTCGCGTAATGATGTAATCCTGTGTCCGTCCCCGAATTGGCTGTCCCTTCTCGTCTGTCTCCTGACCATCTTTATTGCGGAATCGGACTCGAATGTTTTCTACTACACCTTCTGCTATTTGCAAGGTAACAACCCCGTTTTCAGAGACTTGTGGCGCTCCAATCACGTTAGCTAGTACGTAACCTTGGTCTTGATACCGCTTGTTTAACTGCTTGATGCTTTCTTGCAACTCACGCAAGTTGAGGATTCTGCCATACTGATTTTTAAAGACTTCATCCACAGTATTCGCTGGGAGTACAGAAGCAACACCAGTGCCAGGATTGGCTTGCACTTCTACCTTGCTTAAAACGGGGTTAGGCTGTACAACAAAGCTCACCCGCACTCCTAATGGGGTATCTTCTGGCGCTGCTTGCACGTTGGAGAAGAAGCCAGTACCAAAGACGGCGTTAATATCTTCTTGCAGTTGGGTGCGGGTTGTTGTTCGTCCTGGTTGGGTACGAATTACTTTGTAAACTTGTTCTTCCAGTTCTGGTGATAGTTGGCCTGTTTGTGATCTAATTAATACTTCCGACACCAGTACGCGTGGGTCATTGGCTTCTGGGGCTGTGTTGGGTTGAGTCTCTCCCGGAGTTGTCGGCGGGTTAACATTCTGCGGACTGGGAGTTGCACCTGGGCTTGGAGCAGGTGTTCGTTGTTGACCATCTGGGAATGGAACATTAGGAGCGGTAGATGGTTCTGGAGTAGTGGGTAATAAAGGTTCCGTTGTCGGTGGATTGACATTTTCTGGAACTGGAGTTGCCTCAGGAGTTGGGGAAAGCGTTGGTTGTTGAATTTCTGGCGGTGGGATGTCTGGAGCGGGAGACGGCTGCTGATTAGAATTAGGATCTATTTGAGGGGTTTGTGCAGTTTTTGGGGTTGTGGAGGTTGGCACTATTACCTTTGGTGCCACGTAGGCGTAGCCCGCCGCAGGCATCGCTGCTGGATTGGCAGGGTAAACTGCAACAATGCGGGATTTATCCGCCTCCATAACTTCTGTGGGATTAGATCGAGATTCTAGACTTTTACTAGATTCAACCTGACCTGTGTCCTTTTCTGGCTGCTGATTTGTTTCTAGTGTCAAAACTTCTGTTGTCTGTTTTGAACTGTTGGCGGTTTCTGCACTTGCACTCAATGAACTGCCCAAAGGGGCTGCAATTGCTACTGCTGCCAGCAATAAGGGAGATAAACGCATTTTACTTTTGATTCCTCTTCACGACCACACACACAAATAGTCATTAGTCATTGGTCATTAGTCATTGGTGAATAACAAAGGACAACTGACAAAGGACAATCCACACGAGTTTAATAGATTTTTACCCACTTAATTATTACTCTCTACTGCTTTTAGCACTCTTTGTAAAACCTCCTGGTAGGCATCCTCTACATTTCCTAAGTCTCGGCGAAAACGGTCTTTGTCCATTACCCGGCGGTTTGAGTCCTCTTCTGCGGTATCCCACAAACGGCAGGTGTCGGGGCTAATTTCGTCTGCCAAGAGCAACTGCTGTTGTGAGTCCAAGCCAAACTCTAGTTTGAAGTCTACTAGGGTAATGCCACATTGTTGCCAAAATTTCTTGAGAAATTCGTTGATTTGCAATGCTAGATGTGTAATTGCGTCCACTTGTTCCGGTGTAGCTAGTTCTAGCAGGTACAAGCGATCGCGTGTCAACAAAGGATCTCCTAATTGATCGTTTTTGTAATAAAATTCAACCAAAGGCTGTTTCAGAATTGTACCCACTGGTAATCCTGTTTGCTGACACAAACTGCCAGCAGCAATATTTCTGATAACCACTTCTAAGGGTAAAATTTTTACTGCTCTCACCCGCATCTGATTCGGGGTAGGACTGTCAATAAAGTGAGTCTTTATACCATTTGCCTCCAACTGTTTAAAAAGCTGGCTGGAAATGCTACAATTAATCTTTCCCTTTTCTTGGATACTGCCGCGCTTTTGGGCGTTAAACGCCGTGGCATCGTCTTTAAAATCGGCCAACAAGACTTCCGGATCGTCTGTTGTATAAAGAATTTTGGCTTTGCCTTCGTATAATTTGGAATTAACAGACATGGTGGCAGTAAAGTTCTAGGCGATGGACAAAATCTGTCCTTTGAGGCTTTACCATTTTATCTTTAGTTATTAACTATTAGCCATTGATGATTATTTAAGAGGGTGCGGGGGCAAGGGTAGTTAGGTAGAGGTCTATAGCAGGAACCCTTAACGCCGAAAAAGGGCAGACGGGCACAGAGGAAAATTTTCTCACTTTGCTATTTCCTCCTTTCCCTCTTTTTGGTCACTGGTCAGCAGAAAGTTGCTAAACATTCACAACTGAATCTCTAACTTTTAACAGAGGACAATTCGCTTTCACGCATAGTATGCTTACCTAAGCGGTTCTTCCCTAAAAATCTGTAGTTATTTTTGCAAAAATGATAATTACTAGAAATACGGGTGTTTTTTAGCAAAATATAACTCGAAGTTTCTACTGAAGTTAATTACAGTCAGAACTTCATAAATTAAGATGAGATAAATTTACAACTGGGAGGGAAGTCAAATATTCTCTTTAGTTACTTTAGGAGAAATCTTTTTGTAACTTTTACAGTAAAAGTATTTCAGGCTTTATTTTCTAGTCTCAAAATCTAAATCAACCAATTCCCGCATCATTAAGTTGGAAAAGGAGTTCAATAGTTCGAGTTACAAAGGAAGGCAGAGAGCATAGGGAAGAAGTACTAATAAAAACTTTAGTTGTGGGTCTAAAGCCCACTAGTATAAAAAAAATTGTGTCAAGCGGAAAGTGCCACGAGACACAAGGCGTCCTTACTTCAGTCCCACGTTTTTAAACATGGGTTCCCTTCTGCCTTCTGAATCTTTTATGACGAAACGTAGATATCAGGGTAGCAAATGATTCAGCTTTAGAGATTCAAACACAAGGGGAGTTGATAAATTGGAGAACAAAATAGTGAACAAGGATGATTTTCTTTACCCTCGCGGTCGCTACTACGGTCAGGTAAAGCCAGAAAACTTGGTTTTTAATGCTAATCTACAGGAATTTGCCCAGCGAGTAAGCTACATTTGCAACTTAGAAACAAATGGAAAACTGCCTCCAGGTGAAGCTTACGAACAAATAAGAGATCTATGGCAACAGTTGAAACGCTCAAAAATAGAGCTAAGAATTGGCGAAGATCCATTTAAGGATGATCAGGGAGAAGCTGAGGGTTGAATGGGGCATGGGGCATTGGGCAAATGACTACTTACTAAGCATTGTCCAGACACCATCCCAAGATTTTGGAGGCGGCGTTTGCTGATAATTACGTGCTCGTTCTATGTGGATATCAACAGCTTGATCTTGGGGTTTAATGCATTTGGCAGCTTCAAAACAGGCGATCGCTTGCGAGAAGTTGCGCGATAAATAAGCCGAGCGTCCAGTATGATAGTGAAATAAAAACTCTTGAGTGTTGGCATCTAGAGGGATGGTGCGATCGCCAATTAACTCGTAGATATTTACAGCTTGGTGTTTCCCTTTGACTCGGATTTTATCTAACTGGCGCACCCAAATGCGATCGCTGCAAACCTGGTAAGTAAATTCACTTAAAAGAATATCACAACCGTAATCTTTAGTTACCGCTTCCAAGCGCGAACTTAAATTTACGCTATCTCCAATTACGGTATAATCCATCCGTTTGCGGGAACCAATATTACCCGAAACCACTTCTCCAGAACTAATCCCAATGCCAATATGAATTTGTGGCTGCGCTTGAATAATCCGTCGATGGTTAAATTCTTCTAACCGTTGTCGCATATCTAACGCTGACTGCACAGCCCTCCAAGCATGATTTTCAGTTAGCGGTATCGGCGCACCAAATACTGCCATTAAGGCATCACCAATAAACTTATCGAGAGTACCTTCGTAGTTAAAAACTGCCTCCACCATCGTTTCAAAATACTGATTGAGCAGCAATACCACTTCAGCTGCACCAAGGTTTTCTGTAAGTGTTGTGTAGCCGCGGATATCAGAAAACAAAATGGTTACTTCCTTGCGCTCACCCACCATTAAAGCGTCTTCCCCCAAAGCCATAACTTGCTCGGCTACATGGGGCGTTAGGTAGCGGGACATAGTAGTTTTCATCCGTTTTTCCTGGCTGATGTCTTCTAACACCACCAAACCACCGCGGACACCGCCTTCTGGGTTAGTTAGGGGATTGACAGTTAGATTTGTACTGCGTTCTAATTTTTGCACCTCATCAGCGCTGAGAAACTCAGATTGGGGAGTAAGGGGTAGATTCCAGGGAATGAAAATATCGGGGTTAGTGCGATCGCGCACTGCTAAAATTGAGTCCTGAGTCCTGAATTTTGATTCTTGAGGCTCACTTTTAACTCCTAACTCTTCTCTACGAGAGGCTGCGCCAACGGCAGGCTCAGGGCATCGCTCCTCACTCTTAACTTGAGAAATTCCCACTATCAAACTTTGCTCTGGTACATAATGTTTAGCTCCAGTTTTTAAACTATCTTCTAACCGCATTTGGAGATTTTCAATTGGTACAACTTCCCAAACTAGGCGACCAATCAAATTTTGTTCCCACAAAAGCTTGTTGTTTTTAGTATTAGCGTCTCCTATTGGACAACCCAACAACTCTAAGGCCGCATCATTAATCGTCACAATGCGTCCTGTCATATCCGTAGAAATTACAGCATCTGATAGACTTTGTAAAATATCTTTTTGATACTGCTTTTCTAACAGCACATTTTCAAATAGGCGAGCATTTTCTAAAGCAACTCCTGCCTGGATATTAAAAGCCCGCATAAACTCTTCATCAGAAGCAGTAAAACTGTTTTGTTGCTTATTAATTAATTGTGTAACGCCAATTAATTCATTTGCAGAATTAAATAGTGGCAAACAAAGAATATTGCGAGTTACATACCCAGTTCTTCTATCTATAGTCGGATCAAAACGGGGATCTTTATAGGCATCAGAAATATTTAATGCTTCACCAGTGGAGGCCACATAGCCAGCAATGCCACGGTTTGCAGGAATGCGAATTTCTATCAAATTTGTGCCATCTGCCGCCGCTGCAACTTTCGTCCAGAGTTCGCCCATCTCTTTACGATATAAAAACAGTGTGCTGCGGTCTGCTTGCATTAAAATTCGAGCTTGCTCCATGACTATCTGCAAAGTTGCTTCTAAATCCAAACTTTGCCCCAGTGTTTGAGTTGCCCTCAACAGAGCCGTTGCACCTCGTTGATTGCGAGCTGCTACATAAAAAGATTGGCAGCTTTCCAAAATAATCCCAATAGAAGCGGCGAAGTCTCGAAACCGTTCTTCATCATCATAATTAAACGGAACATTCCCGGTTTTATTAGCCAGTTGCACTACCGCTACAGTCTGGTTCTTGCTACTGAGAACAGGCATACATAAAATATTATGTATTTTGTAGCCCATTTGTTTTTCAAGTTCTGGGCTAAATAGAGGGTGAGTATAAGTCTCAGATATATTTAAATATTGACCTGTACTAGCAACATGACCGGGAATACCCGCTGTAATGGGAGTCCGAATTTCTAAGAACTTTTGGGTATTATCTTGAGGAACTTTTGACCACAGTTGACCTTTATCATAGTCAACTAAAAAAATAGCTGTGTGTTCTGCTTGCAGGATTTGACCAATTTTGAGGGTGATAGCTTCTAGCACCTTCTCCAACATAATTTCTAGAGTTTCATTATTAATCAGTTCAATGGCTCTAAGAAATTGCTGGAACTCAGCGGTTATGAAGTCGAGTAAGCAAACAAATTCATTAAAAGATAAATCTTTAACACGACGCAGTAGGGCGTGAGTACGATTAACTTGAGTCAATTCAGTTAATGTAGCCAAGACGCTGCCAGAGTTAGGGAGTGTCACGTCGCTTTGCTCCGAATTCAAAATTCAAAATTCAAAATTAATAATCCCCATAAATAAATGGGCTTGTATCATGAGTCTGTTTCGGTCATGGGAATTTTAGATTTTAGATTTTAGATTTTGGGCATTGGTTATTAATTTTTCTCCCCTTGCTCCCCCTGCTCCCCCTGCTCCCCCTGCTCCCTCATCTCTCTACTCCCTACTGCCTGATTTTGCCAATTTTTCAGAAAATATTACCTTTTGATAGTAATCTACTAGCTGTCTGGTGGCAGATGGCCAACCCCAAATTTCTGCTTCCCGGCGAGCATTTTGACGGATGATGTCTCGTTGTTGTTTTTGTTCTAAGAGGCGAACAGTAGCGGCGATGGCTCCTTGAACATCTGCTGTTGGCTCAAAAAGATGTCCATTTACCCCATCTGTCACAATATCAGGAATCCCCCCAGAACGGGCTGCTACTACCGGACAGCCAGCTGCCATTGCTTCTAGTAATACTAAGCCTAGTGTTTCTGTACGGGAAGGAAAGATAAAGGCATCAGCACTCGCAAAGGCAGAACCTAACTCTTGCCCCATAAGATAGCCAACAAAATAAGTGTTTGTGCCAGCAAAGTATTTTTGCAATGCTTGACGGTGAGGGCCATCTCCAACCAATGCTAACCGCGCTTCGGGAATTGCTTCTAAAATTGGTTTGATGCGCTCAATTTCTTTTTCAGCAGAAAGCCGCCCCACATAAAGTAGCAATGGACTTTCTGGATGATTTTTTGATAGGCGCGATCGCATCTCTACACTAGCTAAATCAGGATGAAATAATTCCGTATCTACCCCGCGTTGCCATAAATCTACACGTTCAATACCATGTGCTGTCAGTTCCTCCACCATTGCTGTGGAGGTACACAGATTTAAAGCTGCTTGATTATGAGCGCCTTTGAGCAGTTCCCAAAGAAAACCCTCCAGCATCCCCAAGCCGTAATGCTGGAGATATTGGGGTAAATGCGTGTGATAAGACGCCACTAAGGGTATTTTGAGTATTTTGCTATAAAATATCCCAGACAAACCTAAAACTGCTGGATTCACGACATGAATAATATCTGGCTTGAACTCTTCTAAAGCGTACCCAATGGCTGGGCGGGGAAGTGCCATTTTCAATTCTGGATACAGTGGCAGAGGAAAGCCAGTAACGCCGTAAACTTTAGCGCCTTTGTGTTCTGTGATGCCTCCATCAGGGGCAATTACCAGCACTTGATTACCACTGCGCTGTAGATGGTCAACAGTATGACGCAGACGCGTTACAATGCCGTCAACCTTGGGTAAAAAGGTTTCGGTAAATAGGGCAATTCTCATAAAAAACTATTCAGTCCAGGCAGATAATCTCAGCTTTGCTTGCGTTTCGGTATCAAACACAGAATAGACCCTCTCCTGTGGTGTAATCAACTCTGCACAGTCAGATTTAATGTTTTGCCTCTGTTTTTGTACAAAGTCTGAGATATCCTCAATGTTGACAATCCAATCTTTGGCGTAAGCAGCTAGTACTTCATCACGTAACCCTAACTGAATAGCGCGTCTTTCTAATTTTGTCCCAGATGGGTGATGGTCTGGGTCCCATTGTAGGCGAACTTGTGATTGCTTCAATGCTCTTTGCCAGGCACTTTTATCAAAATAAAGTTCTGGAGCGTAGCTGGAATGAACAGCCGCCGCTAAGATTTCTTCAATTGCCGAACGCTTCATCCAAATAGCTAACACTACCTCTTGCCCATTTTGTGTACCCCATCCAGAACGATACATCATCCAAAGGAAGTTAGGTTTTATCCAACTCATACGCTCAAAACTGAACTCACCACCAAAATAACCGTAGGTGGCGGCGAAGTTACCAATAGATGGACGATACGCCTGATAAACAACAATTAAATGGTCGTCATATTGTGCTAAAATATGGCGACCATTTTCAGGCCAATTACTGACTTGAGTTAAATAAGGTTCTGTTATCAGCCGCACGCAGAGTTTATCCTAATTTCTGTGCCAAGAGACTTTGGGCAGAATTTGTTTGTGATCAACTCGCGTCTGATACTTGATGGCAAAGTTTAACAGAGAATCGAGTAAAGAATCAGAAAGCAAGTGAGGCTGTAAACCTAAATCGAGCAATTTAGTGTTTTTAGCGTTGAAGTAATGTTCTTCTTTCTCGACTCTAGGATTATCTAGGTGATTGATTTCTACATTCAATCCCATAGCGTTACCAGCTTTTTTCACCATCAATGCCAAGTCGCCGACGCTGAATTGTTCGGTAAATTGGTTAAATACGCGGAATTCACCAGCCTCGGCAGGATTAGCGATCGCTAATTCTACACATCGTACTGTATCCCGAATATCTAAAAATCCGCGAGTTTGTCCACCTTTACCGTAGACAGTTAACGGATGTCCAATAGCTGCTTGAATACAAAAGCGGTTTAGTGCAGTACCAAACACACCATCGTAATCCAGCCGATTAATCAATAGTTCGTCCATCCCCGTTTCTTCGGTTAAGACGCCATAAACTACACCTTGATTTAAATCAGTTGCCCGCAATCCCCAAATCCGGCAAGCAAAGTGAATGTTATGACTATCATGGACTTTGCTTAAATGGTACATTGAACCGGGTTGCTTGGGATAAGGTAGGGTATCCTTGCGTCCATTGTGTTCAATGGTGATATACCCTTCTTCGATGTCGATGTTGGGTGTACCGTATTCGCCCATCGTCCCCAGCTTCACCAAATGACAGTCGGGGAAATCTTCCCGCATGGCGTACAGCAAGTTCAACGTACCAACTACATTATTGACCTGGGTAACAACTGCATGTTCTCGGTCAATCATGGAAAATGGAGCCGAACGCTGTTCACCAAAATGCACCAGAGCATTTGGCTGAAATTGCTGTAATGTTTTATGGAGAAATTCGTAATTTGTAATATCGCCGATGAACAAATCGATAGATTTACCTGTCAAATCTTGCCAGCGCTGGAGACGTTGTTGAATTAGTGCGATCGGAGTGAGAGTTTCAACACCAAGTTCATTATCCCAATGCCGCCGCACCAAACTATCTAAAATTCCAACTTCATAACCTCGATTGGAAAGGTAAAGAGCAGTTGCCCAACCGCAATATCCATCACCACCAATAACCAGGACTTTCATCTTCACCAGTTTTTACTCGCTGATAGCTAAATCTATCAGGTTTCTGTCCCCTCTTAATCATCATTCTGGGAGAGATGTAGATTTAGGGAGCAGGAAGTGGGGGAAAATGAGGGAGTTGGGGAGGCACAAGAAGCAGGGAGCAGGGAGCAGGGAGCAGAGGGGAAAGAGGTAATTTTAATTCTTGCCTTGCCCCCTGCTCAAGGCCCAATTAAGACTTCGGAATCCGATACTGCTGGGCAATGTAATAAAACAAACGATAATAATCTTGAAAATCTTGGCTCTTGCTTCGTCCCTGCCAGTAGTATTTCACTTGACCCTGAGTTAGTGTCAATGTCATCGAACCTACTTCTTGATTAACTTCTACAAGCATCACTCCAGATATCCCTTGGGCAGTTTGAAAGTTGGGTTTGAGCTTTTTCACAGGTTCCTGTTCTGTAACAATCGAATTTGGTAGCTGCTGACTTGCCCAACCCCGAATTTCCACGGTGTTATTTTGTGGTGAAATAAAGCCAATCCCATCATCATTTTCTGGGGCTGCTAAAGATGTCCAGTTACTCGGATATGGAAATTCAAAGCCGTAACGGGAGTTACTGTAAGTTTTCCAGGTGATAGCTCCGGCGTTAAAATTATTCGCAGTACAACCCCATAGGATTATTAACAGGGCAATAACTCCGCTAACGCTGGCGGCAAACCTATAAATTCTTGGCCCCAAACTACAAATTTTATTAGCAGTAGCCATTTACATTACACATTTTGCCAAAGTCACTGATTTTATAGAAGTACTAAAAACTCAGATCAATACCTTCGCCAATTTACGAGTTATTCCCGAATCCGTAAACTGCTGAATAAACTGCACTAAAAGAGCGCTTATTAAAAATTCAATATTTTTTCAGGATATTTACCATTCTCTTTTGAGTTCCCGGTAGAGGAAGCTTAGAGGAAGTGCTTTATCGTTGAATTAGCGATCGCTAATTCCCATTGAGGTTTCAGGATTTAAGTCCTAAGTCCTGATTAATTCTAAGAGGCTTGTTGTGAGGTATTTATCACTCAATAAACAGCATTTCAGCCTTAGATGTAAACAAATGTAACAAAATTAGCGTCAAAACGTTTTGCTGTCTTGACAAGCAATAAAAGAACCGATAAGTTGATATACATACCCGGGTAAGACCGTTAAAGAGTTATATGCAAACGCAAACTAAGCAAAAGGTCACTTTGTATTTATCGCCAGAGTTGCACAAAAAACTGAAGATTCGTTCAGCAGTCGATTCCGAACCAATGTCAGAACTTGCAGAACGTGCCCTCGTTTTTTACCTATCTAATTCAGAATTGGTTGACGAGGTAGAAGATTCTTCTTATGGGCGGACTCATAGAGTTTATTCATGCCCAACTTGTGATAGCTCGTTAGTCTTACGTGATGGGGAACTAGTTACTTTGGGTAATCCACCAGGAGTAGTTGGTCAAAAGCATCTTTCCATTGATGAAATGGATGAAAATGAAACCCATCCCAAGGGTGAGGAAGAATTAGTTCCTTGCTAGATAAATAGAAATCATGAATGAATAATTCATAATTCGGTTGTCTTTACCAGAAGCAATGTCTCTACTGTCTCTATTAGGTCTCAAGTAGGTCGATGTATGAAAGAAGAGCTCAATATCCTAATTCAAGCTCAATACCCTTTAATCTACCTTGTGACCTCCGAGGAAGAGCGGGCCGAGCAAGCAGTTTCCACGATCGCCCAGTCGTTAAAGCCCCAGCGCCGAGTATTTGTTTGGACAGTAACACACGGCATTGTGGAGTATGGTCAACCCCGGAATGTCACCCAACATAACACCGTGTCTCCAGAGGCGGCGATAGAGTGGATAATCCGCCAGAAAGAACCCAGTATATTTATTCTTAAAGATTTACACCCCTTTATTGATGCGCCTGCAACAAACAGATCGTTACGTGATGCGATCGCTAGCTTTAAAGGTACGCAAAAGAACATCATTTTGATGTCTCCAATGCAACAAGTGCCTATAGAGTTAGAAAAGGAAGTTGTTGTTATCGATTTTACACTACCAGATATGGTAGAGTTAAATAAAGTACTGACTCAGCACGTAGACCAAAATCGTGGTCGGCGGTTGACAACAGAGGCTAGAGAAAAGCTTCTCAGGGCAGCTTTAGGTCTAACTAAAGATGAAGCTGAGAAAGTCTACCGAAAGGCGCAGGTAACTACAGGGCGTTTGACGGAAGATGAAGTAGATATCGTTTTATCTGAGAAAAAGCAACTAATTCGGCGCAATGGAATCTTAGAATACATTGAAGAAGATGAAACCATTGATGCTGTAGGTGGCTTAGAAGAGTTAAAAAGATGGCTCAAGCAACGCTCTAACGCTTTCACAGAAAGAGCAAGAGAGTATGGTTTGCCTCAACCAAAGGGGATGTTAATTCTTGGTGTTCCCGGTTGCGGTAAGTCATTAATTGCCAAAACTACTTCCCGGTTGTGGGGTTTACCACTACTGCGGTTGGATATGGGGCGAGTCTACGACGGCTCAATGGTGGGACGAAGTGAGGCAAATCTGCGAAACGCCCTGAAAACAGCAGAATCTATTTCCCCAGCGATTTTGTTTATCGACGAATTGGATAAATCCTTTGCTGGTAGTGGAGGTTCCTCTGATTCTGATGGGGGGACTTCAAGCAGAATCTTTGGCTCTTTCCTCACATGGATGCAAGATAAGAAATCACCAGTGTTCGTGATGGCAACTGCCAACAGAGTAGAACGCTTACCTGGAGAGTTCTTGAGGAAAGGACGCTTTGATGAAATTTTCTTTGTGGATCTGCCAACACCAGAAGAACGGCAGCAAATTTTCAACATTCATCTGACCAAGCGCCGTGAAGACATCTCTCGATTCGATCTTGAGCAACTAGCTAAGATGTCTGATGGCTTTTCTGGGGCAGAAGTTGAACAAGCGATTGTTGCGGCAATGTATGAAGCTTTTGCCCAAGATCGGGAGTTCACCCAACTAGATATTATTGCTGCACTAAAGGCAACATTGCCGCTGTCTCGAACGATGCAAGAACAAGTAACGGCTCTGAGAGATTGGGCCAGACAGCGCGCACGCCCCGCAGCATCCTCCGTAGCTGAATATCAGCGAATGGAGTTCTAAAAGCTTTCCTCTGCCATCCCAGGGGGAAAGGCTAGCTCTGAATGCTAGCAGTTATAAGAAAAAGCCGCATCCTGCTAACGCGGCTTCGCCCGAAACAAACCGTTGTCGTTTTTCTCAATCTTCTCATTGGAGGAAACCCAAATGTCTCACTTTAGCACCCTGCGTACCAAAATCACCGATGCCGAAATCCTCAAGGCTTCCTTGCGCGACCTCGGTATCAGCGTAAAGACTGAAGCTGATGTCCGTGGTTATAACGGTCAGCGTGTCCGTTCTGACATTGTAGCTATGTTGGATGGCGAATATGACCTCGGCTGGTCTCGCAATAGCGATGGTTCTTTTGACCTAATCGCTGACCTGTGGGGCGTTGCTAAGAAGCACAACCAAACCGAGTTGATCAACTCCATCAACCAAAAGTATGCTGTTAACAAAACTTTGGCTGAAGTAAAACAACGCGGTCTGCAAAACGCCAATGTGAAGTTGGTATTGCAATAACAATTTCTCTGCGCGTTCCCAAAGCTGCACGGGTTAACCATATCAATAGCGGTTAGCCCGCTTTTTTATCGGGACTGAGATGTATTTCTCAGTCCCGATTTATTATATTAATTAATTTTTATAGAATTCAATTTATAACTACTCGCTTTCTTCAGTGATTTGCTACTAAATGAGTTTTTTATTACTTCTTGTTGTAGCGATGGTGCGTTATGGCTTCCACCAAAAAAACCTTACACTTTAGATAGTTTTTTACTTGAAATCCCAAATAATGCCTCATAAACTCTAAATATGTCACAAGTTGAATCTGTACCACAGTTTGAGTTATCAGACTTTGATAAGTATCAATGGACAGAGATATTAGATAAAAGAATCTCAAAAGAATGTCAAAATTACAGCGAGGAATTTCGTATTTTATCCGAAGCATATAAATTATCTGGTGACAGAATAGCTCAGGAGATTTTCAAATTCTTAAGTGAGATTACTTCTCTTCTGATGGAGCCGCAGAGCCTCCCTGCTGTAGAAGAGATGATAACCTCAGCTTTGTCTGATCATCATTTGGCTATATTAAGAGGATTAGCTATAAAGATAACTGATCCTGAAATGCTGGCAAGGTTAGCTGACATACTCTGGATTTGTAAACGAGATCCAGAAAAAGCTAGACCAATACGAATGGCTAAGGTAGCTGTAGAGTCATATCTTCAATCAGCAAGGAATCTAGAAGATACAGAAAACTGGATGAGTTGTTATGAAAGATTACAACGAGCAGCACAATTAGCACCTCTCATTGATGGAAAAAAGAATACTGTAATACGATATCAAGTTTTCAATCATATTGACAAACTTATAGATCGTTATATAGGTATAGATAATGAATTCTTGACAGGTAGTGCTATGAAGGTACTCCAAGAAGAGTTTAGAAAGAACCTCAATATTATTCACAGTAACTTTTTAATCTATGCAACTAAATATGCAACAATTGCTGCACAAAAGGCAGTTTGTATGGATAAATTTCCAAATTATCACCAAGCTTTTTGTCATAAAAAAGCCTATCGTGATATAGAAAGCGAATGGTACAAAATTGCTGGTGACAAGGAATCTGAACGTATTGCAAAGTTGTCTCTTGCAGAAGTTGAGGTTTGGTATGCCGAGCAAGCTCTTGTTGAAAATGAACATAATGTTTATAGTGTTGCGGCTGGACGACTTGAAAATGCTCTCAGAGTTCTCAAGAAGATTGAGGATACTTTTGGAAAAAGACAAGAGACTTCCGCACGTATAGAGGAATTACATAAGCAGATGCTTGATTATCAAAAAAAATCAATGTCTAATATATTTAATATTCCTCTTGGTGAAGGTGAGAACAACGATTTGATAAACCCTCAAATACAGCAAATAGCGATAGAATTGGTAAAACATAAGTCACTATATGATGCTTTATATTCTCTAGCATTCGGAGCTAATTTGATTCATAGGTTTGAGGATATTGAATCAGAAGCAAAGCAGGATATAGAGTCACATAAAATATCTTATTTAATTCCAAGAGTTTTACTAGATGAAGAAGGAAAAACAAAAGCTGTCAGTGGAAGTGAAGATGCTTTAGTGGAATCTATGTTTAGAACTGCTAACTTTTATCAATGTTACTATGGACTAAACTTTATTGCCCCTGCTTGTAATCAACTTTGCTCTGAACATAATGTAAGCTTGGATGATCTATCTTTTATTGTCAATGAAAATCCATTTATTCCAAAAGGACGTGAGCTTATTTATGCAAGAGGCTTGATAGCTGGATTACAAGGAGATTTTGTTGTTGCAGCACACCTGTTAATTCCACAATTAGAGAACTCATTACGCCATATTTTGAAGCTCAATGGAACTATCACTTCTCACCTTCAAATTCAACATGATTACACTCTGGGTAAAGTTCTGGAATTAGCTGAATTAAAGCAGCTTTTAACAGAAGAAACTATTTTTAATTTGAGATGTTTGTTAATTGAATCTTTAGGTTCTAATCTTAGGAATGAGCTTTGCCACGGTTTATTTGATTACCATCGATTTTTCGCACCCGAAGTATTATACCTTTGGTGGTTGACACTATATCTATGCCTTATACCAAGCTACAGACAATGGGCTAGTAAAACCAAAGAGGAATAAAAATGATATTTGCTCTTTCTGATGAACAAGTTCTGGTGCTGATCGAACTGCAAATGGAACCAGAATAGGATGCCCAGTTAAGCGAAATGCTCAATCGCCAACAATCAGGTACTTTTAGTGAAGGCGATCGCTCAGAGTTACAAACCCTGATGCAGGTATGAAAGACTTTTAAGAAAAGCCACTGCGTTAAGCGAAGCTGTCAAACGTGGGTTGATTGAACCCTTAAGTTAGTAATCCCACATTTTTAATTACGTTTCTGGAATCCCGTGCTACCATAATGTAGCTAGAATCGAACCTTAATACGCCTCAGATAGCTGAAATGAAGTAGTAGCAAAAACCCTTGCTCATAAGCAACAGGGACTGACAAAAGAATTTTTTGCCGTTAAGCAATGTCTCACCTCTTTTGGGATTAGTCTTCCCTTTCGGTTGGCTAATTTACCTACGGCAGGAAACGCGCCTGTAGGAATAGACTTACCGCCCGTCATAACAAGGTGACAAATATTCACTTTACTAAATAGAAGCATGGATTGCCTTCATTCCCAACTCTTCTCCTTATAGGGAAGGGAGAAGAAGTCTAGTAGTCTGTCGTATTAATTCAGGACTTACGCACACCTCAACGGTATTTTTAGGATTTCACATATTGCAGACTTCCCAACCCCCCACTAGATTGGGAGGCTATGCGTAAGCTTATAATTTTGAAGGAGTTTGGAAAGAATGCAGAAAAAATCAATATTGTTAGCTGAAAACTTAGGCTATGAACTTAGCTCAACTAGGGCTTTATTTAAAGGTGTTCATCTCAGCATTGCAGAGAACGATCGCATTGCTTTGGTTGGTTCTAATGGCGTAGGAAAATCAACTCTCTTAAAAATTTTGGCTGGTCAACTCAATCCCACAACAGGTTCTATTACGCCTCAAAGCACAATATACTACTTACCTCAAATCAGCACTATCAAACAGGAAATCAAAGCAGACACAGTTCTTGATTTTCTGAGTTCTGTTTCTGAAGAATGGTGGAATATTGAGGCAATTCTGGAAACACAATTCAATACCACGCTTGACTTATCTTTACCACTATTCAATCTCAGTGGTGGAGAACTCACAAAATTATTCTTGGCCATTGGTTTAGCGCAAGAGCCAAAAGTGTTGCTATTAGATGAACCAACTAACCACATGGATTTGATAGCGTTAGAAAGTTTAAAAGACTTTCTCAAGAACTTTGAAGGAGCATTTGTCATTGTTTCCCACAAACCATTTTTCCTAGACCAACTTACAGATACAACTTGGGAACTTACGCCAGAGGGAGTCAAAGTTTACGGAGGTCATTTTTCTTTATACCAAAAACAAAAAGAAACAGAGTCAGAAGCAGCATTGCGATCGCATGAAGTTGCTAGAAAAGAACTCAAACGTGCTAAAGCCTCAGCACTACAAGAACAGCAAAGGGCAGCCCAATCCCGCAAAACAGGTTTGCGACTAGCGGGTAGCATTCCTAAAATTGTAGCTGGGACAATGAAAAGAAAAGCAGAGGTGACAGCAGGAATTGCAAAACAAAAACATGGAGAAATTGTTGAGAAGGCAACACAGAAATTTACAGAGACAAAAGTCAGAACGACAAAGGCTACAAGTATTCAATTGGAACAAAGTAGTCAAAAACGGAGAAATCTCATTGATATTCAGGGTGCAAATCTTTGGGTAGGCGAACGCTTGCTGATTGAAAACATTCAGCTTCATATTTCTTCGGGCGATCGCATAGCTATAACTGGTGCGAATGGTTCTGGCAAATCAAACCTAGCAAAAGCTATTTTGGCAACATTGGCAACAGATAACGCAACAGATGTAACAAATAAGTTATCAATAGAGCTTAGAGATAACACATCCGCTATGCTGGCTTCAACATCCACAACTAAAGCTGTATATCTCGACCAAGCTTACGAAATCGTCAATCGCCAGCAGACAATTATCGAAAATATGCAAACTGCCAACCCCAATCTTAGCTATCAGCTTTTGCGCCAACAGTTGGGACACTTCTTGTTTAAATATGATGATGTCAACAAACCAGCATCGGTACTGAGCGGGGGTGAATTAGCAAGGTTAGCGATCGCTATGATCAGCATTTCCAAAATCGATCTGCTGATTCTTGATGAACCAACAAACAATTTGGATATCGAAACCGTTAATCAAATGGTAGAAGGTATTAATGAATACCAGGGTGCGCTTTGGGTAATTTCCCACGATTTGGATTTATTAAGTCGCATTGATATTAACAAAGCTTACAAGTTGAGCGAACAAACCTTCCAAATGACCACATATCTACCTAGCGAACCCGAACAATACTATCAAGAATTGTTGATTTAGCTTTCCAAAACCTACACTAGCCGTAAGCAGTTTTTGGAGGAAGCGATCGCGCAGCCTGAACGAAAGCTTGAAAAATTTTTTGATGATTAGGATCAGAAATTGAAAGCTCAGGATGCCATTGCACACCAATTGCCCAAGGATGATGTTTATGCTCCACAGCTTCAATTACCCCATCATCTGGAGCATGACCGACAATCCGCCAAGAAGATGGTACTTTATCTACTGCTTGATGATGCCAAGAAACTACAGATATGTGAGAATTCTGTACACATTTAGCTAGACGGCTTTCTACATCTATTCTGACAAGATGTTCTGTCGGTAAGCGTCGCCCAGGTTCAGGCTCTAGACGATGTAATGTAGATGTGCCATAGACATTTGGAATGTGAGGAATTAGAGTACCCCCACAAATGACGATAAGAATTTGTAAACCCCGACAAATACCAAATATTGGCAAATGGCGTTCAAGGGCAAACTTGGCAAGCTGCAATTCAAAAACATCACGTTCGCGATCAACAGAATAAATAGTAGGATGAGCAAAACCGTTGTAACAAATAGGGTCAATATCTCCACCACCAGAGAGAATTAATCCATCCAAAGAGTCTAGAACTAAGGCAGGGTCACTTTCCCCTGGTGGTAATAATATGGGAATACCACCTGCGGCACGGACTGCATTTATATATTCGCTTGGTAGAGAAAATGGTAATGCTGCAAGGCGACCGTAAGTTGTAATGCCAATCAATGGTTTTCGAGATTTTCTACTCATCTTGATACTATTTCAGTATTTCGTCTAATAGGTTGGTTGCAGGTTGTGCCTTAGTCAGTGGTGCTTGACAATCACTGTAAGCATCAACTAGACGTACTAGACTGCTCACCCCAGTCGTGAGTTTCTCTAGTTCTTCACTTGTCACCAATTCTCCATCAAATTGTTAAAGCAGGGAATGTTCAAGTAGAAATAGAAAAATGAAAAATTTATGATAATGGAAAGGCAGATGCTAACACCCAACCAAAAAATAAACTACTACCAATAGCATAAGCCCAAGCATTATTCAGTAACCCAGAACAAAATGAAAAAATCGCCATAAATACAGGAAATAATGGCAGTAAAAGGTAAATAAAGCTTAGTTGTGGCAGAAAATAAAGCACTAGAATAAAACCACCAATTAAGACTGTACTTTGTCCTAGCCACCACAAAGTTCGCTGACCAAAATTAAGATTTTGCTGTGCCACTCCAGAAGCTAAAAACCAAGGAAAACAAGCAACTGCCAGGATAGGAAAAATTTGCAACCGTGCCGGGATTAACCACCACTCTAACCATACTACCTGTGCCATTGCCCCGAAACTAATTGATAATATGATAAATAAGGTTATGCCAATTACCAAAGCTCTGGCTGATGGCAGTTGTAGTGGTGCCATAGGAATCAACCAACTTAAACCTGCTACTCCAAACCAAATACTAACTGCTCCACCTACTAATACTCCACCTAAGCCATCAATATCGCTTACCCGATTGATTAAGATGAGTATACTAGTAGCTACAAAAAGTGCTATTAATAAACTCATCCAGCTTTTTAACTGTCCTGTTTTGTAAGTAATAGAAGAATCAGCCAAAATAGGCGCGATCGCTGCAAGCAAAGTTAACCATGCCAGCAAGTGTAAAAAATACCACAGCATTCGATAATCAACATAGTTACTCTGGTTGTTTATCCCGAAGGTGCTATTAAGCCAATCTTTAGCAGCCTGATGACTAAAATGGCGAAACAAAATTGTAATATGTTCGGCATTGGGGATAATAACTAACTTTCTTGCTTTCCCCTGAGCAAAATCGTAATTTTCTCCACCGCCAGCCTGGAGTAAACGCTTTGCATTGCCAACAAATCTATTTTCCCAACTTCCTGCCTGTAATAAGAGGTTTCGGGGTACATTTGCTGTAATTGACGCGCCTGTAGGTGAGACTGCTACAGTTGCAGCATAGCGCGAAGCCTGATTGATAGCGGCAGACATTACAGCACCACTACCCATTGAGTGTCCTAATGTGGCCAAACGTGATTTATCTACCTCTGGCTGCTCTACAAGTACTGTATATGCGAGATTTAAATTCTGCTGAAGTGAGTTTTTTTCTAGAGGTTTGGTATTAGCAGCATGGCTATCAAAATCCCACAGCATGGTAGCATAACCTGCATGAGCCAAAGTGTAGGCATAAGCAAGCATTAATTGTTTAGAGCCTGCATAACCATGTGCAATTAAAACACCAGGAACATTTTGAGCATTCTTTGGCGCTATATATAATAACGGCATCTGTTGACGTTCCATCTTGCGTACTACAAGAGAAGTCTGCACCCTAAGCACACCCCACCATGAAAGAGCAATTAACACTAATGCAATAACTGCTAAGACTAAACGTAGGCTTTTTTTCATCTTTTAGCAACGATATCAATTAATTTATGCTTTTTGGTGCGCTCAACTTTTTGTTTTCTAAATCTTTAAAATGATCTGCAATTGTGATTTTTGGTGGTAGCTTTATTTCCAAACTTTGTCTCATTCAAATGAATTGAAAATACCGCTTCATCCCATTTTATCGATTCTTATAGAAACGAATTTACCATCAAGTATTCTTTGTATACATTTATTAGATTGATATTAACCCCAATACTTTCTACCATCAAGTATTCTTTGTATGCATCTATTAAATTGATATTGACCTACTAATACTATCCTTTTTTTCTATTTATATAAGTTACATTTTTTCAAAACAAATTAGATGCGTTTCCCCTGGAACATTACCTCTTAAATAAATGTTACAAACTTAAGGCAGAAAAGAAATATTTCTTCTCATTTGTAGGGAACCTAATACAGATATTGTTGAACTCGTAAGCTAAGTGCAAAGATTAGTTGTTAGAAATTATTGAATGTATTGGTATTTAATTCAACTACCCATTTTTCTGGCTGACAACTAAATTTATTTGCATAAAGCGTAACTCTATTGGTGGCTTTTTAGTAAATTCAATTGGTTCTGCTACAACAAATTTAGCTGTTTACAATAAATTGCTAGTAGCCACGACAGTTCTATTACACAAGTTCTTCCTTAGGTAACAGAGGTAAAACATATGGCAACCTTCCCCACAAGAAGTAATGATATTCTTACCGGCGGACCAAACGCTGATACTTTGAACGGTCTCGGTGGCAATGATACTTTGAACGGGCTCGGTGGCAACGACATACTTAATGGTGGTCCTGGGTTTGATAACCTTAATGGTAGTACTGGAAATGATAGCCTGCTAGGTGGAACTGGCAACGACAGACTTAATGGTGGCTCGGGGCTTGATATCCTCGATGGTGGTCCTGGGTTTGATACCCTTAATGGTGAAGGTGGCGATGACATACTTCGTGGTAGTCAGGGAAATGATGTCCTCTCTGGTAGTGCTGGAAGGGATAGATTCGTGCTTAGGCAAGGGTTGACCGATAACATTTTCAATACGGCTAGTGGTAATAGTGACTTTACCCGCATTACTGACTTCAATGTTAACGAGGGCGATGTAATAGAACTACCTAATCTTGGAGTTGATGGTAATGTGAATGAAAGCGGCGATGCAGGAGAGACTATTTCTAATAGCCAGGTTATTCCACAAGGCACAACACCGCTAGATAGTATTTCTGGCACAATTGATAATAATAACGATGTTGACTTGTACCAAATCAATTTAACAGGTACACAGTTTTCTGCAACGACAACTGATGCAGCTGAATTTGACACACAGTTATTTTTGTTTGACGAGAATGGCGTTTTGCTCGCACAAAATGATGACGCCAGCAGCCGTCAATCAGAGCTTACGGGTTTATCATTAGATTCTGGAACCTACTTTTTAGGAATTTCGAGCTTCAATAACGATCCAAGCAATCCAGTTGGAGGAGACCCATTTACCTCCTTCACAGGTACCGGAAACTCAAGCGGTGACTACACGATTGAATTAGTTGGGGTTGAGTCTAATTCTCCTACGTTTACCTTGGGTGAATCTCCTGCTGGTTTACCTGTAGGAACAGGGTTATTTTTTCAAAACGACTTAATTGCAATTATTCAAGGCAGTGGGGTTCCAACAGATTTTACAACTGGCTTCGATTTCGGTGTCTAGATGCCTGAAATTACGTTTCTGAATTGATTATTCTCCGGTGTTTTTCTAGATCGGTTGCTTGAGTATAATGAGTAAAAAGTTTTACTAGTTTGAGGACCAAGCAACCGATCTATCCCTCTTCTGTCACTTTCTGGGTATTCTGAATAAAAGGATTAAAAGAAAAAACTCTTTTCAGGTAAGCAGGGCAATGGATGTAGAATTACAAATCCTGAAACATTTGGCTTTCTTATGCCCACCCAACAGTTGCGATAGTAGATGAATATTGTGTGTAGTTGTTCACTCTCCCGCATCAAAAAAGGATCAAGAGGGAACGGGGATGGGGGGATGTTTTATACCTTTACGAGCTTGAGTAAGAACTATTACAATATAATGGAACTTCCAAAAAATAAAATATCCCAGACGAAATAATGATAATCATTGTAAGGATGGAAGAAAGCGGCAGCCGTTGGCTGCCGCTTTCTTCCCACATTTTACGCATGAAAATCTAGACTTCTAATTAGGTCGCGGAGTGAGAAGTATGTTTAGTTTATTTGAGATGAGCAAGTTTTAGTTACTTTTAAAAGTTATGTTTTTCCAAAATTGATATCAATAAACCAATTACCGAGATTCGGAAATATTTTACCCCTCTTCTGCCACTCTCCGGAAACTTTTACTATTTCTGAATTCTAGAGCTTTTGTATATCAGGTGATGGCTCCGCCCGCCGCAGGCAGGTATCGCGCGATTCTCTTCTAATAACAAATACAAGACCAATTTTTTCTAATAATATAGCTTGTATTGGTCGCCTCATGAGGCTTCTAGCGATCGCCCTCACGGAGACTGACAGAAGAGGGGTAAACGAACCGCCAAGTACGCCAAGAGCGCCAAGAATAGAGGCTTACTCATTTAGTGCTTAGTGCAGCTTCACATTAAATTGGTATAAGGATTTTCATCACTTGTGATTAAGTTGCTGATTTAAGAGACACAATAACATGAGAAAATTCCAGCTTACTTTTTTAAAACATTCAGCTAAAGTATTTATTTTAAGTATTTCTCTTTTGCTTCTAACGTGGTTGAGTTCGCCGCTTATGCCAATATTAGCAAAACCAGAAACTCAAATTTTTGAGCAAGTTTGGCAAACAGTAAATGATAACTTTTACGATCCCAACTTTAATGGAGTAGATTGGAAGGCTATTAAAAAACAATATCAACCTCAGCTAATAAAAGCTTACTCAAGCAAAAATGCTGCTGTTGTGCTTAATCAAATGCTTTCTCAGCTCAAATCTTCTCATACTCGGTTTTATACTCAAGACGAACCTGCTTACTATCAGCTTTTAGGAATTTTCCTACCTCAAAGTCCTGACTTAAATAAGCAATTAAAACAATTTTTACCCAAAGGCAAACTTGAATACACTGATATTGGCTTATTCACCAAAGATATCAATGGCAAAACATTTATTAGCTCTATTCTTGATGGAAGCCCTGCTGCTAAAGCTGGCTTAAAGGTAGGAGATCAAATTTTAAGTGTTGATGGTTATCCATATCACCCAATACACTCTTTTGCTGGAAAAGCAGAGCAAACTGTCAAAATGTTGATACAGCGATCGCCCGAACCGAGCAGCCAGCAACAAATTGCTGTCGTGCCAAAAATTTTTGACCCTAGCACGATGTTCTTGCAAGCTCAGACAGCCAGTATTAAGCTAATTGAGCAAGCTGGTAAGAAAGTTGGTTATATTCATATATGGTCAAATGCAGCAGACCCCTACCAGCAACAACTTCAAGATGAACTGATTTATGGTCGCTTAAAAAATGCAGACGGTTTAGTTTTAGATTTAAGAGATGGATGGGGTGGAGGAGACGTTAGCTATCTCAATATGTTTACTGCCAAACATCATCTCAGTGTCACTAACATTCCACGAAACCAACGCCGTTATACCTATAACTATCAATGGAAAAAACCTGTAGTGATGTTAGTGAACTCAGGCAGTCGTAGCAGTAAAGAAATTCTCGCGTTTGGGTTTCAACAAAGTAAGATTGGCCCAGTGATTGGAACTCAAACAGCGGGAGCCGTACTTGCAGGCCGTCCTTATTTAATGCGAGATGGCACCTTACTTTATGTTGCAGTTACGAATGTATTTGTAAACGGCAATCAAAGGCTGGAAGGTAAAGGCGTAATACCAGACATTAATATTCCATTTCCCCTAGAATATGCCCAAGGAGTAGATCCTCAAAAACAAACAGCTATAGAAACTGTGTTACAAGCAAAATTCCCACCAATAGATAAATAGCTCAAAATGCTTCTAGAGAGCTAAAACTAATTTCTTCTATTTATCTATGATTTTGCTTGCTAGGTTACTAATGTGAGGCACTTACTCTTCCTCATTTAAATTGCATATATTTTGTCTGCCTAGATGCACCTATAAGAAAGGCTTTTGGATTGGCTTGATTTTACGGTAAGCTTTTGTGATTAATAAGTGATTGCCTAAAAGCCAATGTCGCAGCCAATCACCTAAACCATCGAATCTACCAACAATGGCAGCCCACAGAATATGGTTGTTGGTGATGAGGTGCTGATAAAAGCAAATGGGGGGATAGAGCGAGGACGCGATCGCAGCAACAATAGCAGTATTTTACTCACTCAAAGTAAATTAGCCGAGCTATTGCCCAGACACTAAACTCAGATTGTTTATATTAATGATGATCGCCTGTTCTCTTAACAGCAAAATACACCTCCTATTTACCAGAGTCAGCCTCACAATTTAGCCTACGCGATCTATACTTCCGGCTCAACAAGACAACCCAAAGGTGCCCTCATTGAACACTTAGAATTGCTCAATCATCTCTATTTTGAGCCTTAACTGAACCGTATTGGAATATACACCCTATAATAGTAAATTACTATTTTTGTAATCGTTAATGCTAAGTTTTAGACTGTAATGGTAAGGGAGAGGAATAGCCTCACCATCATAATCAAATCAATCCTTCTAATGCGTGCTGCAAATCATTCGTCACATCAGCAACAGCTTGTCTAGCAGCCAAGCGATTTTCCTTATACGCTGGATAATGCTCAGAGATAGATATGGGTTTATCCACAGTAATTTTTACCTTTTGCTGACCAAATTGCGGACGCTGTATACCTTTATCACCTTTGATTTTAGCAATCATTCGCCATAAAATTAAAGTCGTCTCAGCAAACCTTTCTACTGTCGGTTTTTCACGAATATAATTACCAGAAACTGCCACAAAACTTTCTACTAAACGCATGTGCCACATCCGCGCATTCGCTTCTTCAGCCACGCGATCGCCCAAAGCTCTTTCTACAGCAGGTACACCTTTTACATCTTTAAAATCTTCTCTAAATATATAATTCCACCCCGCTTGTTCTACTCGCCGACATCGGTCACTTAATGTACCTTTTGACTGTAAATCAAAGTACTGTTCTGATATTAGTAGTGCCGCATTTAATAAAGCCTGTAAACGAACTGCTAACGCTTTATTTCTATCTTCGATTTCTCCAACTAATGTTTTGGCATCTGGCAGCTTTAGATGATAAAATCGCGTGTAAAATTTTTCCATTAGCGAAAGTAAATGTTCTGCCAAGGTTAATAATCGCGGATAAAGCGACTCTATAGAAGCATTTTCTGCTGAATTCACAGGTAAACCACTAGCCGCTTCCAATTCACTTAAAAGATTTGCGATCGCACCCCAAGGAGCATCAACGTAACTATATTTAATCCCAACTGGTACAATTAGAACCTGTTCGGGGCGTTCAGCTTTGTGTAAGTCTTCAGCACACCAGAAGCCTAATTGGGCGATACCGGGTTCCAGGGGGCTGATATTTTCAGATAAACCATTAGTTGCACCTTCTGGCGCAGCAGCCATCGGGAACTTTCCATTGGCAAATAAGTCACGCGCCGAACGTAACCCTGTCCAGTCAGCCTTACCTCGCTGAATTGGAGTCCCACCTAAATGAGAAGCAATCCAGCCTACGTGGGAACCTGCCCACAGAGGAATGCCGCGATCGTAGATAAAATGAGCGTGAATCGGAAATTTTAGGGCTGTGTTTTGCGATCGCGCTATCTTTGGTACAAGCTGAGACAGCAAGTAGGCTAAACAAAATGGATCGTCTGTTTTAGGATGGCGAAATGCCAGCATAAAACGGATTTTACCCTCCTGAAACTGGCGATAGAGATCCACCAGAACCTCTACGTTGTCTGCTTCAATTTGGGTAATAGGTGTTTGCCAGTTTATCCAACTGGGTAGCAACAGATGGACGGCTCGTAGAACTAAGGGGTTAAACGCCGGGGGAATAAATTCTAAGGGTGGCTGTGCTTGATAAATTACATCTGCCAAGGTAGTTTTCTCCTAAAGTTGCGATCAAAAAAGGCGGAAGGCTATAAGTAAAAATGAAAAAGAAATAACACTGTGTACTTTGTACTTCATCCTTAATACTTCATACTTTAGTTGACATAGAAATTAGTGATTCTGGAAAGGCTATAAACGATGCGACTGTCACAAATGTTATTCGTTACACTCCGGGATGATCCAGCTGATGCTGAGATTCCTAGCCATAAATTATTACTCCGTGCAGGCTACATTCGTCGCATCGGTAGTGGTCTTTATGCTTATTTGCCTTTAATGTGGCGGGTACTGCAAAAAGTTTCCCAGATTGTGCGAGAAGAAATGAACGCTACAGGCGCACAAGAATGTCTCCTACCACAATTACAACCGGCTGATTTATGGAAAGAATCGGAACGCTGGGACACTTATACCAAAGCCGAAGGAATTATGTTTTCCCTAATTGACCGCCGTGAGCAACAATTAGGATTAGGCCCAACTCATGAAGAAGTAGTTACAGCGATCGCTCGTGATATGATTCGCTCTTATCGCCAGTTACCACTGCACCTCTACCAAATTCAAACCAAATTCCGCGATGAAATTCGCCCCCGTTTTGGTTTAATGCGCGGACGAGAATTTATCATGAAGGATGGCTACTCCTTCCATGCCGATGAAGCCAGCCTCAAAGAAACTTACCAGGATATGTATAAGGCCTATAGCAACATGCTGCGGCGTTCTGGTTTAGCTTTTCGGGCAGTGGAAGCTGATTCTGGTGCAATTGGTGGTTCTGGTTCCACAGAATTTATGATTTTGGCGGAAGCTGGTGAAGATGAAGTTCTCTACACTGAGGATGGTAAATACGCCGCTAACGTAGAAAAGGCTGTTTCTTTACCAATTGATGCCGAAACCTCACGGTTTACAACCTACGAGAAACGCGATACACCTGGAACAGAGACGATTGAAAAGGTCTGTCAACACCTCAACTGTTCTCCCACTCAATTAGTGAAAAATGTCCTTTATCAGACAGTTTATGATAATGGTATAACGGTGTTAGTTTTGGTGAGCATCCGAGGCGATCAGGAAGTTAATGAAGTTAAGTTGCAAAATGAATTGACCAAAGTAGCTCCTGAATATAGCGCTAAAACTATTATTAGTTTGAATGTGCCAAATGTAGAAGCCCAGCAAGCATGGACAGCTAAATCTCTACCTTTAGGCTACATTGCGCCAGACATCGCAGATGAGTATATTACCGCCAACAAACAGATCCATCCCAAGTTTTTGCGCTTGGTGGATCAAACAGCCGTTGATTTAAAAAACTTTGTTACAGGTGCGAATGAAGCTGGTTATCACGTAGTTGGTGCTAATTGGGGTGAGCAATTTATAATACCAAGGCGAGTCGTAGATATACGAAAGGCAAGACCAGGCGATCGCGCCATCCATAATCCAGAACAAACCTTACAAAGCGCCCGTGGAATTGAAGCAGGTCACATCTTCCAATTAGGCACTAAATATTCCCAAGCTATGGGAGCAACTTATACCAATGAACAGGGTGAAGAAAAGCCGCTAATTATGGGTTGTTTTGGCGTAGGTGTATCACGACTTGCACAAGCTGCCGTAGAGCAATCTTACGATAAAGATGGGATTATTTGGCCAGTTGCGATCGCACCTTATCACGCGATCATCACAATTCCCAACATTAAAGATGCTCAACAAATTGAAATCGCCCAAAAACTTTACACAGAACTGAATCAAGCGGGAATTGAAACCCTACTAGATGACCGCGATGAACGGGCTGGAGTTAAATTTAAAGATGCTGACTTGATAGGCATACCTTATAGGATTGTAACCGGGCGGGCGATCGCCAATGGCAAAGTTGAAGTTGTAGAAAGAGCCACCCGCAAATCTCAAGAAATAGTCATTGAGGAAGTAACAACTACACTCAAACAGTGGATTACTGACGCTATTCAGGTAAAAAATTAAACGCAAGTTTCTACGCAAAGCTTCGCAGAGGAAGAAATATTTTACTTTGCATTCCTCTGCGTTGTAAATTTCATCTCTAAAAAGAATGAGATTTACATAATTTGGCAGGTGACGGATTAGAAATAGAAATTCTAAAATTAAACCAGGGATTTACACAACTACAAATAATTGCCTTTTGAGGCATAAAGTCTCCTCTAGATAGTGGGAAACTCTTCAGTTACAAGTATCGTCGTTAACCAGGCTGCTCCCCATATAACTACCATATCAGCCCTCAGTCAGGAAGGTTTTGAACATGAAAGACCAACAAGGATCTAATCGTATTTCTTCAGGCGCAATTGCCGCCGTTTCAGCAGTGGTTGTAGCGGTGGGTGGCGGTGTGGCTTGGTTTACTTCCCAATCCAACAATACTCCCACACCTCCAAACCTCTCTGGGCGCATCGAACAGCCATCACAATCAACTAGGCAGCCAGCTAATGAGCAAACCCCTAATGTTTATTGGCTCAGATCAACAGACAAAAATGTTGCTTTAGTCCCCCAGCCTGTTAGAGTCGCTTCCATACGACCCAACCAGCCATTAGAAGCAGCTTTCCAAAGTTTGTTGGCAGGCCCAACAGAAGGGACAGATTCCACAACTATCCCCAAAGGAACCAAACTTTTGGGACTGAAGACGGAAAATGACGAAGTTCACGTTAATTTATCTGAAGATTTTACCAGTGGTGGTGGCAGCACATCAATGATGGGTCGCGTGGGACAAGTTGTTTATACTGCGACAACTTTAAATCCTAAAGCCAAGGTGTACATTGACGTGAACGGCAAACCGTTAGATGTTTTAGGTGGTGAAGGTGTAGAGTTACAACAGCCATTAACTCGTGAAAGCTTTCAGAAAAATTATCCGCTTTAGTCATTAGTTTTTTACAAATGACAAAGGACAACTGACCTAACGTTTACTATTTAACACACGAAAATTACGGGCTTGTTCTTCTAACCTTGTGGCAAGGCGATCGCAAACCCGATTACACAAATCAAAAATCATTTCATCTTCCACCCGGTAATAGGCGCAAGTTCCTTCACTGCGGCGGCTAAGGATACCTGCTTGCCACATTACCTTCAGGTGTTTTGACACATTTGCCTGAGAAGTCTGTGTTGCCTCTACCAACTCTTGCACGCATTTTTCTTCATCCCGTAATAAGTGGAGCAGCCGCAGACGCATCGGCTCACTTAACAGACTGAAGTATTCAGCTACTTGTTGCACCACTTCTGGTGGTAAAGGCAACGTTTGTTTCATCAGGATTAACCCGCAAGGACTGAAGTTTTAACAATGACTCATTTGGGATGACTCATTTCATATATAGATTAATACTTAATCAGGGTTAATTCGCATCAAAGGTTGACCATATTCTACAGCGTCGCCATTTTGGAGAAGAATTTCCATCACCTGTCCAGAGACTTCGGCTTCGATTTCATTCATCAGCTTCATGGCCTCAATGATACAGACAGTTTGACCCTTGCGGACGCGATCGCCCACTTCCACAAATGCCGCTTCCCCCGGCGCAGGAGCGCGATAAAACGTTCCCACCATTGGGGAAGGCACTTCTACTAATCTCTGGTCAATGATTGATGGGGGATTTACTGATAACTGCATTTGTGTGCTAGTACCAGTATTCTCAAACACACGAGATGTGGACACCTCCGTTATCTGACTCGTGTTCACCTGGTTTCCCCCAGATGAACCCGATGTCGAGCCAGAACCTACCACACCGCCGAAGGTCGGTTGACCTACCGACAACATCTGATTGCTGACGCTCACAGCCTTACGGACTGTTAGTTCAAAATCATCGCTTTTGAGCGTGACTTCTGCAATATCTGTTTGTGCGATAGTTGCCAGTAGTTGGCGGATTTCATTAAAGTCCAATGGCACAGTTTTTATTACCTCGACCTAATCCGTAAATGAGCATCTTAAAGTGTGGCAGGGATTAAATCCCTATGTAGGGATTTCCATCGGGACTTACATCTCCATAGAGATGAAAGTTATTCCCTGCTAATATACTTATCTTCCTGGGTATCAACTTTGATGCGTTCTCCTTGAGAAATAAACAAAGGAACCATCACAACTGCACCAGTTTCTAGAGTCGCGGGTTTTGAGCCACCGGTAGCAGTGTCACCTTTTAAACCTGGATCTGTTTGTACAATTTCCAGAACCACAGACTTAGGCAATTCTACTCCCAGCACCTGGTCGCCCCACTTAATAACTTCAGCTTCCATACCTTCCTTCAGGTATTTGACGCGATCGCCGATTTGTGCACGGGTTAATCTGCCTTCTTCGTAGGTTTCCATATCCATAAAGACGAACTCATCGCCCTCTTTATAGGTATGCTGCATCGTACTTTTTTCTAGAGTGGCTTGCGGCACTGTTTCCCCAGCTCGGAACGTTTTTTCCATCACGCTCCCACTCTGGACATTTTTTAACTTAGTTCGTACAAAGGCAGAACCCTTGCCTGGTTTGACGTGCAGGAATTCAAGCACTCGCCATACAGACCCATCCAATACAATTGAAACACCGGGTCGAAAGTCGTTACTGGAGATCATGAAGCTTTCAAATTTTGGAAGACAATCGGCATTTATTGTACCCTTCTGGGGTCGTCATTGGGCATTTGTCATTTGTTAGTTGTCTGTCATTTGTCATTTGTCCTCTGCCCTAGACCTCTGATCCACTCATCACCTAACGTGGGAAGATTATTTATGGGTTACGTCCAGTCAACAATTTAATGCTGCATTTGAGTTATCCCATGCTTAACTTATTAAAATCCTGGCTGAAGAACAGCCTAATGGCAATACTGCTGGTAACAATATTTTTAGGCATAACTACAGCTGGGTGGACTCCCTCCAGTAGCGCCGCGCTGCCAGCCGGCAACGCAATCACCGACGGCAAGGCTTTGTTGCGGTATGCACTCCCGATAGATAACAAACCTGTACGGCAACTACAAGCCAGTTTAGAGGACATCTCTGCCCAACTCCGGGCGAATCGGCGATGGGGTGCTATTTCCAAAGACATCAGCAAAGCATCCCGAATTCTCGATAAACCCTCCCAAATATTAACAAGCGTTCCCGCAGAACGCCAACCCCAAGCTGAAGCTTGGATTACCGAGTTGAAATCTGGGGTGGGTAAATTAGAAGAATTGGCAAAGAGCAAAGATAAAGAACAAATTCTCCAAGAGAGAGGCAAACTTCTCAATCTCGTTACTCAGCTAGAAGAGTCAATGGTGAAAGAATTCCCCTTTGAAGTGCCTACTGAGTATAGTAACCTGCCACAACTTAAAGGTCGTGCCACTGTAGAAATCAAAACTAACAAAGGCGATTTGACCCTCGTAGTAGATGGTTATAGTGCCCCTGTCACTGCTGGTAATTTTGTAGATTTGGTGCAGAGGGGTTTTTATAATGGCTTAGAATTTACCCGTTCTGAAGAATCTTACTTTCTGCAAACTGGAGATCCCGTCGGCAAAGACGTAGGTTTCATTGATCCAAATACCAAGAAATATCGCTCTATTCCCTTAGAAGTCTTAGTTCAAGGTGATAAAGCACCTACTTATGGCATTACTCTAGAAGAAGCTGGTCGTTACGTTGATATGCCAGTTTTACCTTTCTCTGCTTTTGGGGCAGTGGTAATGGCTCGTCCCGAAAGTGAAGTGAATGGTGGATCTTCGCAATTCTTCTTCTTCCTCTTTGAACCAGAACTCACCCCCGCCGGACGCAACCTATTAGATGGTCGCTATGCCGTTTTTGGCTATCTCACCGAAGGCAGAGAAGTTTTGGATAAACTGAAAGCGGGTGACAAAATAGAATCGGCAACAGTCGTTCAGGGAATAGAAAATCTGGTTGAACCACAAGCAGCATAAGAAGGGAGCAGGGGAGATGAGGAAGATGAGGGAGATTAATTAATAACTTCTAACTCCTGTACAGACGCGATTAATCGTGTCTCCCCTGATTCAGATTTCCGGCGGTGAATATTTGATCAACTGCAACTGCTAATTCTGGAAAAGTCCGTGATACAATTTGCTGATTAGCAGTAAAAACTGTTTCTTCGTAAAATCCATCTTCCAGTAGTAACACTGAAATCTTTCCTTCTAGCGGATCTACAATCCAATATTCAGGAACCTCTAAGGCCGCATATTCAGATCGCTTATAGCGATAATCCCGTTTCACCGACTCTGGACTGACCACCTCGACAATTAGTAACGGGGGAGATTGAAATACCGCTGAGGCATTCAACAATTCTCTGGCTTGTTCCACTGTCACTACACACAAATCAGTCAACCTAGATTTATTTCTACCCGTTCTCACCCCACTTTCCCGAAAACTCAGCCAAGGTGAGCTGCAACGTTTGATTTCTACATCTAGTAATTGCTCAAGAAATTTGGCAATCAGAAAATGTTCAATAGTAGGTGGATTCATTAGCTCTAGCTTGCCATCCACCAGTTCATAATGGAAACCGTTACCATCATCATAGGTTAAGTACTCCTCAAACGTGATGCTGGTTACTGGTGTTGTTACCATCTCAACTGACTCCTAGACGATACCCTTATATTAAACAGTAAAGCAAATCATCAGTTTTCTTAGTAATTTTGCAACGCGGAAAACCGATTGTGAACAGTGAGTTATCTTCTCAACAAGTACAAGAGATTGGTGAACAAGGTCTTTTAGAAAGATTGCAGCGTTTCTGTCCACCAGAAATTATTGGGGATGATGCGGCAGTACTTGTGACTGCACCAGAGCAATCTTTGGTGGTAACAGCAGATATGCTGATTGATGGCGTGCATTTTAGCGATGTAACCACTTCCCCAGAAGATGCTGGTTGGCGGGCTGCTGCTGCCAATTTATCAGATTTAGCAGCAATGGGCGCTTCTCCATTAGGAATTACCGTCGGGTTAGGACTCCCTGGTGAAGTTAGGGTGAGTTGGGTTGAGCAACTGTACCAGGGAATGACAGAATGCTTGCAAAAATACAATACCTCAATTGTCGGAGGTGATGTGGTGCGATCGCCCGTAACTACTCTGGCAATTACCGCTTTTGGTCAAGTTAACCCTAGTCAAATTATCCGCCGTTCTGCTGCTGTAGTCGGGAATGCGATCGTGGTTACAGGCGTTCATGGAGCCTCAAGAGCTGGTTTAGAATTACTCTTGCATCCCGAATTAGGACAAAACCTCAAAGATACAGAACGCACGGCTTTAATCCTCGCGCACCAGCGCCCACATCCACGATTAGATGTCTTACCAATCCTCTGGAAAATTCTAGAATCTCAATCCCAAATCCAAGTTGCGCTGGAAGCGCACCAAAGGTGCGACCTAAAATCCAAAATTCCTATAGCTGGTATGGATAGCAGCGATGGTTTGGCAGATGCAATTATCCAAATTTGCCGCGCCAGTGGTGTTGGCGCTGTCCTAGAACGCAGACAAATCTCCATGCCAACAGCTTTTGACAATTGGCTGACACAAGAGCAAGCGCTAGCTTATGCTCTATACGGCGGCGAAGACTTTGAATTAGTGCTGTGTTTGCCACAAGAGTCAGCATTAGCTTTAGTAAAACATCTTAGTCAAGGCGCTGCGATCGTGGGAAACATTACATCAGGATCAACAGTACTATTGCACGACGAACAAAAAAAACTCCCTGACCAAGTTCTGAGTCTCAGCCAGGGATTTCAACATTTTGGTCAATAGTCCTTTATTCTTTATCATTTGTCCTTTGTTTAAAACTAATGACCAATGACTAGTGACTAGTGACTAATGACTAATTATTGCCACTTCGCAGCTACTAATTCTGCCAAATCCAAAACTCGTTGGCTGTAACCCCACTCGTTGTCATACCACGCCATAACTTTTACTAGGTCATTGCCCATAACCAAAGTCAAGCTAGCATCAACAATCGAAGAAGCATCACTACCTTGATAATCGGAAGATACCAGTTCTAGCTGGCTATAGTCCAAAATGCCTTTGAGTGGTCCTTCGGCAGCATCTTTGAGAGCTTGGTTAACTTCTTCAGTAATAGTACGCTTCTCAACCTGAACTACGAAATCTACCATTGAGACGTTCGGGGTAGGTACGCGTAAGGCAACACCATTTAGCTTGCCTTTCAGGTCTGGGATAACCAGCGCCACTGCTTTTGCTGCACCAGTAGAGGTGGGTACAATGTTTATCGCTGCTGCTCTCGCCCGTCGCAAATCCCGGTGAGAAGCGTCTAGCAAGCGTTGGTCACCTGTATAGCTATGGGTGGTGGTCATCGTACCTTTGATGATGCCGAACTTATCGTTCAACACCTTGGCGATTGGTGCCAAGCAGTTGGTAGTACAGCTAGCGTTACTGATAATGTGGTGTTTGTTGTGGTCATAGTCGTGATGATTCACACCAACCACAAAAGTGCCATCCTCGTTTTTACCAGGAGCGGTAATCAGAACTTTTTTGGCTCCAGCATTTACATGCTTGAGCGCTCCTTCTTTGCTAGTAAATACCCCGGTTGCTTCGATAATTAGGTCAATTCCCCACTCTTTCCAGGGCAAGTTTTCTGGGTTGCGATCGGATACGCACTTAATGGTCTTACCGTTAACGATGATAGAGTTATCATCGGCACTAATCTCAGCACCTTTGATCTTCCCTAGCATTGAGTCATACTTCAGCAGATGAGCATTGGTTCTAGGGTCTGATGTGTCATTAATAGCCACAAGGTCGATTTGACTATTCTCTCTACCCACCCAGCAGCGTGCAAAGTTACGTCCAATCCGCCCGAAACCGTTGATTGCAACTCTAATCACAGTGTCTTGCCCTCTGTATTTATGCTTATATGTTGATATCGTTGACCCCAATCATATCGCAAAGGGGGGGGGCACTTATAACGATAAAGTGTTAGATCAATAAAAAAACACATAATTTATTCAGATTTGTTCGAGTAGAGATTGTTGTTAGTGATATATGATCTAACCGTTTCCGGGACTAAATAACGAATTGACTGGCGAACGCAGCAAAATTTGCGAATTAGACTTGACGAAACTCCTACTAAAGGTATATCTAAGAGTTGCCAGTGAATGGTATATGACTGCTCTTTGAGTTGTTCCTCCACTTGCTTGCAGATTAATTTGCTTTGAGTTATAGTCTCACCACCTAGCAGTCGGGGTGCGATTAACCAATCACACATTTGTGCTAGTTCGTGTCCACGGTACCAACGGGGTAAGGTTTGGAAAGTATCTAAGCCCACAATCCAGTACCAGTGAGTATTTGGGTAAGAAGCAGATAAATCGTTCAGCGTGTTCATTGCATAGGAAGTCCCAGAGCGATTTGCCTCCACTAGTGAGACGGTAAACGCTGGGTTATCTTTTATGGCTAATTGCAGCATTGCCACACGATGCTCAAACAAAGCTGCTTTTTTGTGAGGAGGATTTAGGGATGGCACCCAAATTACCTTTTCAAGCGATACTTGATGCAAAGCTGTCTCGGCTACGAGCAGGTGTCCCCAATGAATTGGATCAAATGTGCCACCAAAAATTGCTAATTGCTGCATCCAGTTATGCCTGGGTTTTATGCAATTGAAAAATAGTTTCATTACCAATGTACTATTGTAGTCAATTCAGTCCTAAACTTGATGCAATTTAAAATCAGTTTCACTAACAATGTATGATGTAGCCAATTCCAGTAAGGTAGTCAAAAATATGTATTTGACATTACAAGAATTTCTTTCCCGATGCGGTCAAAATTTTCAGAATAATCTTAACAACAGTTCAGAAATAGCAAAAACCTCCAACCAAGGTAAAATCATTCTGAACAAGGAAAACCAAAGCGGAATCATCATTTGGGCATTAAACATAAACATGATATAGGAGCAGTCACGGTAAAAATCAAATTCCTGTTATGATACGCGTGTCATTTGTGATTATGGTGTGGTGTGGTGTAAAAGGAGCAAGAAATGACTAATTCTGTAGATTTTAGTGGTAGACCATTTCATTTCATTGGTATCGGCGGCATAGGTATGTCTGCTCTGGCATACGTTCTTGCCAAGCGTCAATTTCCAGTATCAGGTTCGGATCTTCGTCCTAACCACATTACGCACAAATTGGAATCTATCGGCGCTCATATTTTTGGTAGACAAGAGGCAAGCAATCTTGAATTCTTTCGTCCTCAAGTATTAGTGAATGCAGTAGTATTAAATTCACAAGAACAATTACCTACTGATACTAAGTCAAAACTACCTCAAGTCATTTGTTCAACAGCAATTAACACTAATAATTTAGAATACAAAGCAGCACTAGAATTAGGCTGCCCAATTTTTCATCGTTCAGATGTACTAGCAGCTTTGATTGCCGATTACCACAGTATTGCAGTGGCAGGAACACACGGCAAAACTACAACCAGTAGCATGATTGGCTATATGCTTCTGGAAGCTGGCCTAGACCCAACGATTTTAGTTGGTGGCGAAGTCAATGCTTGGGAAGGTAATGCTCGATTGGGACAAAGCCAATATTTAGTAGCCGAAGCAGATGAATCTGATGGTTCCTTGGTAAAACACGCTCCAGAGATTGGCATCATCACCAATATTGAACTCGATCATCCTGATCATTACGATACATTAGAAGAAGTAATTGACATCTTCCAGACGTTTGCTCAGAGTTGTAAAACGTTGATAGGTAGCATTGACTGTCCTACAGTGCGCGATCGCTTGCAACCTACAATCAGCTACAGTTTACATTCAGATACAGACGCTGACTACACCGTTACTAATATTGATTATCGTGCTGATGGCACCACGGCTCTAGTTTGGGAAAAAGGCAAAGCTTTGGGTGTGTTGAAATTGCGGCTGCTCAGTCGGCACAATCTCAGTAATGCCT
This sequence comes from Nostoc desertorum CM1-VF14, assembly GCA_019359245.1. Classification (GTDB taxonomy): domain Bacteria; phylum Cyanobacteriota; class Cyanobacteriia; order Cyanobacteriales; family Nostocaceae; genus Nostoc; species Nostoc desertorum. The sequence continues at coordinate 111,420 of JAHHHR010000007.1, forward strand.
TAGCAGCAGTAGCTGTTGGTCGCGTCTTGGGCTTGGAATTTGGAGAAATCGCTAAAGGTATTGCCACCTTTGAGGGAGCAAGACGTCGCTTTGAGTTCCGAGGTGAAGTTGATGGTATTACCTTCATTGATGACTATGCTCATCATCCCAGCGAGATTCGCGCTACTCTTGCCGCAGCACGTTTACAGGCAAGACCAGGACAAAGAGTAGTTGCAATCTTCCAACCCCATCGCTATAGCCGGACACTCACCTTTTTAGAGGAATTTGCCGAGTCGTTTACTCATGCTGATTTGGTTGTGCTGACTGATATTTACAGTGCAGGTGAACCCAATTTAGGGCAAATTACTGGCGAACATCTAGCGGCGGAAATTGCTAAACAGCATTCTCCTGTAGTTTATCAACCAACTTTACCCTCAGTGTGTGAGTTCTTGCTGCAAACATTACGCCCAGGAGACTTGGCGCTGTTTTTAGGGGCTGGGAACTTGAATCAGGTGATTCCTGAAATAATTACGACACTTTGCGAACCTGCTAAAGCCACATCTTAAAAGTGGAAACTTTGCGAAGTTTTATTTCTGAACAAAGCACTCTTCTAGCAACAGTTTCATTTGTGAACTCTATTACCGTATCTTTGCGGTAGATAAATGTAAAAATTTTACCAAAACAAAGTAAAGATGACCATTTCCCAGGCAGCTGGAAACGTCTGCACAGTTTCTGCTTTGAATACAAAGAAACATCAAACGGTTAATTCGGTGGACAGTGAAGTTATTTACTTACCTAATACTGATTGTACGATCAAGCCCCAGGCTTGCTTGTCAGCGTTTACTTCCTATCGAGTTGGAGGAGCAGCTGATTTGTACGTTGCCCCCCGAAACTTAGAAGCACTGCAAGCAAGTCTTAAATACGCAAAAGAACGTGATTTAAAGGTGACAACACTAGGAGCAGGTTCTAACCTGCTAGTGAGCGATCGCGGCATATCAGGCTTAGTCATTGCCACTCGTCATCTCCGCTTCAGCAACTTTGACCCCCAAACCGGTCAATTAACTGTTGCTGCTGGAGAATCAATTCCTAGCTTGGCATTGGCGGCAGCAGAGTTAGGGTGGGAAGGATTGGAGTGGGCGGTTGGTATCCCTGGAACAGCCGGAGGTGCAGTGGTGATGAATGCAGGGGCACATAATAGCTGTATCGCAGATATGTTAGTTAGTGCCGAGGTACTTTCACCCGATGGTACGCTGGAAACTCTTACCCCTGAACAGTTAGGTTATAGCTACCGAACTTCATTATTGCAAGGTGGCGATCGCATAGTCACCCAAGCCACCTTACAACTTGCGCCAGGTGCAGACCCAGCAAAAGTTGTGGCAATCACTAAAGAACACAAAAAGCATCGGTTAAGCACCCAACCATACAACTTCCCTAGCTGTGGGAGCGTATTCCGCAATCCCAAACCTTATAGTGCTGGCTGGTTAATTGAACAAACTGGTCTGAAAGGCTACCAAATTGGTGGAGCGCAAGTAGCACTACTTCATGCTAATTTTATCGTTAACCGGGGTGGGGCAAAAGCTAGTGATATTTTTTGCCTCATTCGCCACATCCAACATCAGGTACAAGAACGTTGGTCTATTAATTTAGAGCCAGAAGTCAAAATGCTCGGAGAGTTTCAAGGTGCTTGTGGATAGGGAATGGGGAGTAGGTAGTGGGGGCTGGGAGATGAGGGAACAAGGGAGGCAGAAAGAGAAATAACTGATACCCTATTTCTTACTCTCTACTCCCCACTCTCTGATGCATTAATTATTAGTAAAAAAATAGGCAAATTACTTACCGCATCTATAATTGAATTTGATTTGTTATTCAACGCACAAGCGTAAATATAATTATGACAGGAAAAGGACAGGGATTCGGCTTTGGCTTAGGAAAAATGAAGGAACTAGCCGAAGCTTTTAAAAAAGCACAGCAAGTTCAAGAAGGTGCAAAGCGACTCCAAGAAGAATTGGAGCAAATGGAGATTCAAGGAGAATCTGGCGGTGGTCTAGTCAAGGTGATTGTCAGTGGGAACCAAGAACCCAAGCGGGTAGAAATTTCTCCAGATGCTCTAGGGGAAGGTGCAGAAGTACTTTCTGATCTCGTAACGGTGGCAATGAAAGAAGCCTACAACAAGTCCACTGCAACAATGCGGGAACGCATGGAAGATTTGACCAGTGGACTGGAACTTCCTGGATTTTAGTCAAAAGTCATTAGTCATTGCTCATTGGTCAAATGACTTTTGACTCTTGACAAAAGACAAAAAATATCTATGGCTTACAAGTTGTTATTTGTCTGCTTAGGTAACATCTGCCGATCGCCATCGGCAGAAAACATTATGAATCATCTAATTGAGCAGGCTGGCTTAAACGAACACATCCTCTGTGACTCAGCTGGTACATCTAGTTATCACATTGGTAGCCCACCTGACAGACGCATGAGTGCTGCGGCTGCTACAAAGTTGGGAATTAAACTGCGTGGTCAAGCACGCCAGTTTCAAAAGTCAGACTTTCAAGACTTTGATTTAATTTTAGCGATGGATCAAGAAAATTATGAGAACATCATCGCTCTTGATCAAACTAAGCAGTTTCAGCATAAAGTGCGTTTGATGTGCGAGTTTTGCTCTCGGCACACCCTAAAGGAAGTTCCAGATCCCTATTACGGCGGTCAAGAGGGATTTAATCAGGTTATTGATTTACTGATTGATGCTTGTGAAGGTCTGCTCACGAAAGTTAGGAGTTAGGAGTTAGGAGTTTTATTCCTCACTCCTCACTTTTAACTCCTCACTTTTTTATTCCACCAAACCATGCTTCATCGCAAAACGCACTAATTCTGCTCGGTTGCTGGTTGAGGTTTTTCTCAATAAACTGCTAACGTACTTTTCCACTGTGCGAGGACTCAGGTGTAGCTGATGACCCATATCGGCATTAGAAAGACCATGAGTCAATAACTCTAAGACTTCCTGTTCTCTATGAGTCAGGGACGAGTGCAGATGGGATTTCTGAATTTGAGTGGATAGAGAATTATGGGCATCCCCCGCTCTTGTCGAGGCGGAAATGCCCAAACTCTCTTTATGAGAAAATCGGTACTCCGATTGAATAATTTGCGATCGCTCCAAAAGATTGCGGATTGCTGCTGCTAACTCTTCCAATTCAAAAGGCTTGGGTAAGTATAAGTCACACCCTGATTGGTAGCCCAAAATTCTTTCTTGGGTCTTAGTTCGGGCTGTTAACAAAATGACAGGCAATAACCGAAACACTGGTTGTTGACGCACCCGGCGCACTAGTTCATAACCATTCATCTGTGGCATAACGATATCCGTAACAATCAAATCAGGATGATACTCATCCACCATAACCAAAGCCTCTTGACCGTCGTTAGCCGTGATCACTGAGTAGCCAGACAGTTCAAGATAATCGCTAACAGACAGACGAGTGCCCAAATCATCATCCACTACAAGGATCGTCAAGGGCATGGATAATACACCCCTAGCATTTTTTTACTCAGAAATTTGCTTCTACGCGCTTCATCAGTGAACACAGGCAAGAATAGTCTTCTTATGTTTCATACTATGACAGGATTACCAGGTAATGAATGCCTTCAAGAGTGATTTATAAAATCAATCTTAAATCCTTAGGAAGATTAAGGAATTTAAACTCACCTTTGACTCCCTATGCTTGGGAGGCACGGAGAGCTTGGTAATTTGTAACAAGTCATCAATAAGGTAGAGCAAATGCTTACCATAGTGTAAATTAATATTGACATAATTAATAATTGCTCAAAAACTAAGTAAGTATAAGTATCCTTTTTTTGCCCCTCGTAATTAATTCTTAGTCAATCACTAATAATTATTGGCGTCATACCAATTATTTGTAAAACTACACAAAATCGGACTTCGTCAGACTTGGAGCTTGAGCTAATTTTTCTATTCAACCTCACAGGTAATTGGGATCAGGTAACTTAAAGTTGCCATAAAACTCTTAATTTTGAACTTATAAAAGCTAAATTAGTGATATACAGTTCAGCATTTATAGCGGTTCTAAGATCCACCCTCCAATTCACAAGCCAATCCAAATAATTTTTTAGGTACATTTAAAGCACACAAAAGTATCAATGAGCGACAAGAGCGACAGTTACAAAGTTATTAGCGACAACCGCCAAGCCCGTTATTTGTATGAAATTCTAGAAACTTACGAAGCTGGAATTGAGTTGACAGGAACCGAGGTTAAGTCGATTCGTGCGGGTAAAGTCAATCTCCAAGATGGCTATGCTTTGCTTCGTAATGGTGAAGCATGGTTAATTAATGTGCATATCTCGCCTTATAACGCTAGTGGACAATATTTTAATCATGAACCACGGCGTACACGCAAGCTGCTGTTGCATCGCAAAGAACTTCGCAAGCTAATTGGCACAGTAGAACAGCAGGGTTTAACTTTAATCCCTTTGAAAATGTATCTCAAACGCGGCTGGGTAAAAGTGAGTATAGCCCTTGGCAAAGGTAAAAAGCTCCACGATAAGCGAGAAGACCTGAAACGACGCCAAGATCAGCGTGACATTCAACGGGCAATGAAAAACTATTGAGTATTAGCGCCGCTAAACTACCACACCAGAGTGAGAAACCCGTTGCTGTAAGAAGTATGTTGTATGTCCACAGCATGAGTTGTGAAAATTCCTAGTTTATAGCCGCAGATTGATTTTCTTCAGGTTGGGAATCGATACAGTGGTGAGTAACTTCGGATGGCATAAGGAATTGTCACAACTTATGAAAAGTAATTTCATTACAGCTGTTAGTGCTGGTGTTCTCAGCTTGAGTATAGGAGTTTTACCTTTAACTCTATCCGCACAAGCTCAGACAACAAATGACCCCGGAGCAAATACTACTTCAGGAACGTCAACTTCAGGAACGACCACAACGGCCACTTCCGACGATCGCAACGATTTTGATTGGGGTTGGTTAGGATTACTTGGTCTAGCTGGTTTGGCTGGTTTGGCTGGTAAAAAGAGTGAGAACCAACCCACCGCTTACCGCGACCCTAATGCTCCAGGCGCGACTACTTACAGAGACTAGACAATTCAAGATTTACTCATTCAAAAGTTGTCAGTTGTTCAGTAGAAAAACAACTGACAACTTACTCATATTAATTTACTGTTGGTTCTGAGTTAGATGGATTTGCCTGGTTTTGAGCTAAAGGTGTCCAATAGCTAGCAATTAAGGCAACTATGAGCCACCAGAGGGTATTAACTTCAGGACGATACCAGACAGTATCTACGGTTCCATGAGCTAGCATCCCTGACAAAATAGCGATCGCTCCAATTAACCAAAATCCCTCTACATTTCTCAATCGTCGCAATCGTCGCATCTGTAGAAATGCCGTATTGAAGGTGACGATTATTAGCCAGAGAAAGCAGGCTAAACCAACAAAGCCAGTTTCTACAGCCACTTCTAACAAAATAGAATAAGCACTCAAAGCAGTGTAACGAGGGCGTTGGTAAAGGGGATAAACCTTATTAAAAGAATTATGACCAGGGCCAATGCCGAAAATTGGCCGATCGCGGATCATATCAAAGACTGCATCCCAGACATTCCGGCGAAAATTATTACTGCTATCTTTGCGATCAGCAAAAATGCTCAAGACCCGGATCTGCACAGGCTCTACAAATATCACTGCTAGTATCAATACCCCGATCAAACCTCCTAAGACAATTGGTATTGACCAAGTGCGCCAAAAAGGAGGCATTTCTACGCTTTTCCAATAAACTAGCAATGTCATCACAGCCAAAACTGCTACCACTAGTCCAATCCACCCGCCACGGCTAAAAGTGAGGATTAGGCAAGCAGTATTTACAATCAACATTGTTAATGCCAAAGCTTTTTTAAACCAGCTTTGCCATGCAAAAATTGCCACCAAGCTAAAAATTACTGCTGGTAAGAGGTATCCAGCCAATAGATTGGGATTGCCTAAATAACTGTAGACTCTTGTAGTCTTAGACAGAGGAGATTCTGGATCAACCCAAGTTGCCAGTGCTGTGGCTCCAAAAAACCATTGCCGCAACCCATATACGCTGACAATTAACGATATGTGCAGATAAAGTGTGATAATCCAAGATCGGAGGCGAGGCGACCTCAGTATCCTGGCACAAAGGGCAAATAACATCAAATACAAGGTCAACGTTGCCAAGTCGTTAAGTGCCGCCTTTTTCACTGGTGATAATGCCGTTGCAATTGCGGCAACCCCCCAGTAGAGCAATACCAGCAGGTGAATGGGAGTGACTGAGGAGACATTTGCTGGTGTTGCTTCATCAGATAAAGTCAATAACAGCCAAAACCCCACACAAGCCACCAGCAACAAGCCTACCAATGTACTAGAAGCAAAAGGTGCAAGCGCATATACTAAGCTGAGTAAAGCCGCTGCGATCGCATCTCCCCACTGAATCAAGATGCTGGTTTGCCGCCAAGAACTTAACAGTCCTACCAGAAAACGGTGTACGTAACTGCTAGCAAGGTATTCTTTGAGCGGTAAAGATGATAAAGTAAATCGTTGCCAGACTAAATTCATAAAAAACATTGCGATCAATTAGCCTGCCGACGCAGAACTTGGAATTGATCATAATGCCTATGGCTATAAAAAGGTAATAACAGAAATTGCACATCGTATAATGGCACTCTTATTCCCAGCCATCAGCCACTGCCTTTAATCAAAAACCACTTTAGGCAATACGAAGTTAAGATAGTTCTTAATGTACTTAGTACAGCTTTATGTAAGATCGTGACGAATTGAGGGTTAAAATTTAAACGCATAGGCGCTTTATCTTCCCACAGAGTTAAGCACAGAGGCACGTAGAGAATTCGCTACTAATTAATTAAATGTTGTATTTATTACACAACAAGTAGATATAAAGTACGTCTTTCCCAATGCCCAACGCCGATCTGATTAGACATCGCCAATGGATTGTGAAGGAGCCGCCAGTTGCAATGGCAAAGAAAGTACATAACGATATCCTGATTCTGGTGAACCTTGAATCAAAATTTGCCCACTATGTAACTCTGCCAGTTGACAACTTAGCAAAAGACCCAAGCTTTCACGAGAAATGCTTCCATGTGATTTAGCTACATTTATACCTGAACTAGCAGCAAAGAAGTTTGAGTGGGAATCACTCAAGTTTTTTGAATTGTCCACTGCTACTGATGAAATATCTCGTTGCTCCTGGCTTTGTGTATGAGTATTGTAAGTTGCTACCTCACCTGTAAGCTCCAGCAGTGATAAAGAATTGAGGCGGAAGTAGGGATCAACCTCAGTAATACCGTCCCCTAGCCAAGGATGGGAAACCCAAATGGTAATGTTGAGCGTATCTTCCTTGTAAGAAACATGAATGCGAACAATGCTACCTGTAGCCGAAAGTTGAATCACACTGAAAATCAGGTGATAGAGCATTTGCCGCACCTTGTCTTTATCTAAAGGCCAAATGCGGTTGCGTCCCGGTTCAATAGAGAGGCGAATATCTTGTTCGCGGCGATTAGCTACTTCTTCAAGGGTATTGATAGCTTGTTGACATAGCATTTCGATATCTACAGGAGCTATATTTAGCACAGTTGAGTTGTCATCCATAGCTCCTAGTTCGGTAATTTCGTTTACTAGGGAAAGTAAGTACCGACCACTGTGTTGGATGATTTCTAAATATTCTCTCTGCTTAGTCGTCAAAGGCCCATAAATCTCACGTCCTAAAACACTAGCCATACCGAGTACAGATGTTAAGGGCGTGCGTAACTCCTGAGTTAGCTGATCTAAGAGTTCCAGTTTCAGTTGCTTGGTAGAAACAGAGCCACTATCTTTATCTTTAGTGACTGGGGTGATTTTAATCTCAGTATTACGTTCGTCATGGAGTGAAAATCTAGGAGCGATCGCAGGAGTGCTGGATTCGAGTTTCCCTTGCAGGAGCCGATTACGCTCAAATTCACTCATGCTCCAACGAGCTATGATTTGTAAAAACTCAATGTCTCGGTTTGTAAAATTGCGTGGCACTAAATCCATCACCGCCAATGCACCTAAGCAATTTCCCTCAGCATCAATCAGTGGCGCTCCTAAATAAGCACGAATACCATAATCTTGCACCAACTTGCTACTGGCAAGTACTGGGTCTGTCAGTTTATGCGTATCATTAATTACAAATATCTGAAAACTCTCTACTACTTGAGTGCAAAAGGATTCCCGGCGTGCTAGTTGGCGGCTTTGTGCCAAATGATTCATGAGTCCCAACCTAGATAAACCTACGGCTGACTTGAACCAATGGCGTTCTTCATCCACAAATCCCAATATGGAAATTGGTGCTTCCAAAAAGTGGGCAGCAGTCTGTGTGGCTTCTTCAAAAACCGGAATCGTTTCTGATTGCCGCAAACCTAAATCTGACAAAGCTTTGAGGCGTTGTTGTTCTCTAGATTCGTGAGAATCCCAACCATCCTTTAGGGCAAATAATTTGTTTTCAGGCTCTACCATTGCCACTGCTACCTTAATAATTTCTTGATCCTGTAATTGATAAATTGATACAAGTCCTATTTCTAGGTTATCAATTGCTATTTTTAAGCATTCCCTAATTTTGCCTCTAACAAACAAGTTGGGGGCAAAAATTTTTTACTCTTTCCATTAAGTTGGTAACGCAGTCTTGAGCAGTTACTAGTTACTGGTACTGAATGTTCTCTATTTATCACCGATGTAGTCTTTATTGCTTGAGTTTTACGATCAGACTGCGTTAGATTTGGATTCAGTCAGGGTAACCTAATGCTAAGGATACAATACCAAAGGTCTACAATTTTTTATGTACAGAAGGGAAAATTGCTATTGCAATATTTAAAGTAAATTTACGTAGAATAATTATATTTATGTAATTTTTATAGCAATTATTACTCATGACAGTTAGCACTGATGTCTGACAATCCAAAATAGTTTATATAACTCTTTATCCGATATATTGAACCTATTACAATTTAACACTGAAATTGTACAGTTTTTTCTATTTTTTCCATCCGAGGAAATCTCTCTTTGAAAACAACTGGTAATGAATAAAATGACTATTAGAGTTCCTTTTGTAGACTTAAAGTTACAGCACGAACCAATCCAAACACAATTGCAAGAAGCAATCCAATCTGTATTGGAACAGGGAGATTTTATTTTAGGGCAAGCACTCTCAGATTTTGAAGTAGCATTTGCGGCAGCATCGGGCGCAGCTTATGGTGTTGGTGTTGCATCAGGAACAGATGCGATCGCTCTCGGATTGCAAGCGTGTAATATTGGTGCTGGCGATGAAGTGATTTTACCTGCAAACACTTTTATAGCAACCTTGATTGGGGTACAACGGGCTGGCGCGAAGCCAATTCTAGTAGATTGCGATCGCCAAACAGCCTTAATTGATTTAAAAGCCGCAGCTAAAGCAATTACGCCTCAAACTAAAGCAATTATCCCTGTACATCTCTATGGACAGATGGTATCACCACGCGAGTTATTGAACTTTGCCGATACCTACAAACTAATAATTTTTGAAGATGCCGCACAAGCACACCTCGCCCAAAGGGATGGATATCACGCCGGTTCAGTAGGCATAGCAGCAGCTTTTAGTTTCTATCCCAGCAAAAATTTGGGAGCATTTGGGGATGGGGGAATGCTGCTGACACAAGATTTAGATGTAGCCCAGAAGATGGTGCGTTTGCGAAATTATGGTGCATCGCAAAAGTATTTTCATACTGAACCAGGTACAAATAGCCGCTTGGATACTTTACAAGCAGCGATCTTGCACCAGAAGCTACCATATTTACCGCAGTGGAATCGTGATCGCTTGACTATTGCCCAGCAGTATGATAATGAGCTAGCACCCTTGGTAACTGCTGGTATTATCCCTATGAAAAACCAAAGTGATACAGGCCATGTATATCATCTTTATGTGATTAGAGTTGATGATTCTTGCCCAATAGAACGCCAGCAACTCCAGGAAAAACTCACAGCAGTAGGAATTCAAACTGGCATTCACTACCCAATTCCTTGTCATCTCCAACCAGCATTCAGCAACTTAGGCTATCAGCCTGGAGATTTCCTTGAAGCAGAAAAACTGTCACAGCAAATCTTATCATTACCGATGTATCCTGGTTTGAGCAGTAGCCAAGTTAAAGAAGTTGTAGCTGCGATCGCTGATGCAGTCTCAACAACTTCTCAGGTAGATGAATCCTCCCCTGCTGACCTTGGCAGCGTGGTAGCCTGAAGTTAATTCATACCTAATGTGCATCTAGTAATTAGACATTTGTGCTTTGTCAGTCGTCCTTTGTAAATGACCAATGACCAATGACTAATAAAAATCATGGCACTCCAGCAACAGATTAAAAACAGAAGCGCGTCAGGCTTATTATATCTAGCTATTTTAGGCATTTTGCTGCTGCTTTATGCTCCTATATTGCTACACTGGTTGGATGGTTGGCTGCACAAAAATATCAGTACAGAACACGAATATTTCAGCCACGGGATTATTGGTTTACCATTTGCGGCTTATGTAGGCTGGATGAACCGGAAAAAGTGGACACGTTTACCAAATACGATCCATCCTTTGAGCGCTGTTTTGTTGTTATTAGGGGCAGTGTTTTATCTAAGCGGTGTTACAGAGTGGGTTAATCTTTCCTTGCCCGTTATACTAGCGGGATTATGCTTGTGGTTTAAGGGAATAGCAGGTTTGCGATTGCAAGGATTTCCCCTACTACTAGTATTTTTGGCAACCCCAACAGCAGTACCCTATCTTATTGCTCCTTATACATTGCCTCTCCAAAGCTTTATTGCTGGCACAGCAGGCTTCATACTGAACCAATTCGGTATGGACGTAACCGTAGATGAGATAAATCTCTACGTAGGAGGGCGGATTGTAGAAGTTGCTCCTTATTGTGCAGGACTGAAAATGTTGTTCACGACTCTCTACGTCGGCTTGATGCTGCTTTATTGGACAGACGCTTTATCTTCACGCCGCATAACTATATCGTTTTTATCTCTTGCTGCGATCGTTAGTACTATTGCCAATATCATTCGTAATACTTTACTGACTTTCTTTCACGGCACAGGCCAAGAAGCAGCTTTTAAATGGCTGCATGACGGTTGGGGTGGTGATCTCTACTCAGCTTGTATGCTAGTGTCATTAGTGCCCCTACTCAATTGGATTAATAGCTATTTCTCAGCATCTCTAGAAACTGAACAAGAAGCAGAAAGTTAAAATTGGGCATGGGGCATTGAAAAGAGGCGGAGAGGAAAACTCTTCTTCCCTGCCCCCTTGCTTCTTCTCTACTTATAAATATTACTGAACTCATGGTGTGATTTTATAAAGTAAAATTTTGCCTAAGTATTATCCTAAGTATTATAAAATTTTACTGATGATTTCCTTCTCCAAGTTTTTCAAGGAAAACCAATTGAGTCAGGTAGCAGCACTTTTGTTATTGCTACTCCTGCTAGCAATAGGAGGGGTTCCCGGATATCTGACAGGAAAATGGCAATGGAAGCAGCCACCACCTGTTACTACCCTCAACGAGCTAAAACAGATCCGCAAGACTGGGTTAGTCCTTCCTGGTTGGCAAACTGTTGAACAAGCAGAACAGCAAATTGGCGAACATAAATGGTCTTTGCAGGTAATTAAAAAAGAAGCTTCCGAATCTCAGGCAATCTTGCTTTTGCTGCCGCAAAATGGACCTATGGATCAACCAGAGGTAGAGTGGACAGACGTTAACGGCTGGGGAAGATCGCGCTGGGGGAAGTGGGATATAGCTCAATATCGTTCTGCTGAATTTACTGTGAAATCACCTGCAAAGTTGGCTTCAAATGCCGATAAGAAAGTAGAAGCTAGGTTTTTTCGCGCCTCCACCCCACAACAAACCTTCGCTGTATTGCAATGGTACGCTATGCCAGACGGCGGAAATTCATCACCTTTACACTGGTTCTTGGCGGATCAATTGGCACAGTGGCGCAAGCAACGCACTCCTTGGGTGGGTGTGAGTATTCTGATTCCAATGGAACCTTTAGGGCAAGTAGAAACATCTTGGTCTTTAGCGCAGTCTATAGGAGAAACAGTGCAAGCAGCATTGATGGCAGGCCCTTTGTAGAGTCTGTTAAAGATACCTTGGTGCAGAGATTCTTCAGTTGTATCTCTACAATCGCCCTCAGGTAAAATTATGAAGTTATAAATTAAAATTGGCAAAAATTTTCTACTTTTTATTGGTAAAATATTTGCAGACAAAAAAAATTTAGAAAATTTATTTTTAGAGTAAAATGACCACTCGGCGCGACTAATTCTTATATCAGTTTTCCTGCACCGATGTTTATAGATTCCAGTTATTATATGCGTGCATTCAGCGCCTTGTGTTTTGTCAGTCTTCAAGTGGGAGTTTTCTTAACAACACCTATCCAACTTGTTGTTGCCCAGCCTTTTCTACCTCAAGGACAATCACCAAGGCAACCCCCTTCGCCTGTGCCAGGTACTGAGGCTGTACCTCAAGGCGCAAATGATGAAATTTCTCCTCAGCTCAGCCGCTATCTTTTGGGACCAGGAGATGTAATTAGTGTTGTGCTTCAGCGTCCTCCTGGCCCGTACCGTTTAGGAATAGGAGATGGAATTAGCGTTTCGGTTCAGCGCTTTCCAGATTTGAGCTTTCAAGCTTTAATCAACCCAGAAGGTAATATTGTGGTGCCGCTACTGGGAAAAGTTTCTTTACAAGGTTTAACTTTGGAAGAAGCTCAAGAAAGAATCCGCTTAGGCTTAAATCGTTATGTGGTTGATCCAGTAATAGTTTTAGGTCTAGCAACGCAGCGTCAAGACTTAAGTTTTCAAGCTGTAATTAGTCCAGAAGGCAACATTGTAGTGCCGCAAGTGGGAACGGTATCATTACAAGGCTTAACTTTGGAAGAAGCTCAAGAAAAAATTCGCTTGGGTTTAAGTAGCATTGTACCCGATCCAATTGTAGTAGTAGCCTTGGCAGGGACGCGACCAGTTCAAGTTACCATTAGCGGGGAAATATTTCGACCAGGAATTTATCCGATTAATTCATCAACACCCCGTGTTGCTGATGCCTTGCTAATATCTGGTGGTTCAACATTAAATGCAGACCTGCGACAAGTGCAAATACGCCGGAAGTTAATCGATGGTTCTGTGATTTCACAAACTATTGACTTATATGCAGCACTGCAAGATGGCGGTTCAATTCCTAATTTACGCTTACAAGACGGAGATGCAATACTCATCCCCCGTCGTGAAGTTGGTAATGATGACGGTTATGACCGCAATTTAGTAGCACGTTCATCCTTAGCTACACCACAGATTAGAGTCAGGGTTTTAAACTACGCTGCCGGAGGTCTTTCCATTCAAGCACTACCTAACGGGAGTACATTTGTAGATGCTTTGGGAGGAGTAAATCTCGACACTGCTAATCTCCGGGATATCGCTCTGGTTCGCTTTGATCCTGAACGAGGTCAAGCTGTTACCCAGAAACTTGATGCAAAAAAAGCTCTAGGAGGCGATGCATCTCAAAATGTGGCTCTTCAAGATAATGATGTTCTTGTTGTTGGTAGGAACCTCATCGGTAGAATTACTAATTTCTTGACTACCATTACCCAACCCTTCTTCAATGTCCAGTCCTTCCTCCGATTTTTTGACAACTTTGGCGGTAGGTAAAATTAGTGACTCTAAAAGAAGGATACAGGCTGGAAATAGTTTGGAGTGGAGGAAGCCACATCTCCAAGTTCGTTTTGAATTTATTAAAATATTTTAAAGATATCAATTGAGATATACAGTAGGAAGTTATAGCGCCCTTGCCTTGTATCAAAGCCACTATCTTTAGTTTGGTGCTTCCTAAATTTTGAATTTTGAATTTTGAATTTTGAATTTTGAATTGGAGCGAAGCTACCATGACCCCACCAATTGTTAAACGCTATCTTATTGCTTTTGAAAAATACAAGTGGATTGGACTAGCTAGTTTTGGTTTAGTTGTAGTGGGGTCAACGGTGGTGGCTATGCAGCCAGAGCCACCTATTAACTACATAGCATCTGCCGCACTTACTTATGCTGGCCCACCAGTTTCTTTCTCTGCAACTGGTAGTCAAATCCAGCAGCAAGGAAAGGAATTAAATCAGGATGTTTTATTATCAAACCAGATAATTGCGACAGTGGCAGAGAAAGTAAATGTCAAACCGCAACAACTGGGTACAAATGTTGTCCTTACTTTACCTAAAAAAAATCCCAGGACTGGAGAACTTGAAACAAGTATTTTTGAACTGAAATATGTAGATAGTGACCCCAAACGAGCCATAGAGGTCTTGACTGAATTGATGCAATCAATGATTAAGTTGAGTAGCGACATCAATACTGGGCGATTACAAGCAATTATTGAAAAGATTGATGAGCGTTTACCACAAGCTAAACGGGAATTGCAAATTGCAGAAAAGAGGCTGGAACAGTACGATCGCATAGAGCGAACGGCAATATTAGCAGCAGAGAATGGTAGCTTGTTAAGTGCTATTACTAACAGCCAAAATCTACAACGACAAATTCAATTAACTATTTCTGGGGTTGATGGTCAAGTTCGCAGTTTAGAAAATAAGTTAGGTTTATCAGTCGGACAGGCTTATGTTTCTTCTGCTTTGAGTGCCGATCCAATTATTGGGAACTTGCGATCGCAAATTTATCAAAGTGAGTCGCAAATTGCCTTACTCAGAAAAGATTTGCGACCAGAACACCCAACGATGGTTCAGTTGCAGCGTCAGAAACAAGCTGCTGAGGAATTGCTGCAACAACGTGCCTCTGAAGTATTAGGTGGTGATGGTACGGCGGCTCCGCTTCAGGGTAGCGTTGCAGGTATTCGCGCCCAAAGTAGCTTAGATCCAGCCCGCCAGCAGTTGGCAAATCAAATGGTGTCTCTGCAAACCCAACGGGAGACGCTGCAACAACAACTAGCTCAAGAAATCCGACAAGAAGCGCGACTACGGCGAGAGTATTCTCTGATACCCAATAAACAATTAGAGCGATCGCGTTTAGAACAAGAGGTTGGACTTAAAAAAGCCATATATGACCAAATGCAGGCAAAGCTAACCGATTCTAAAACCGCAGAGGCAGAAACTACCAGCAGCCTCAGCATTGCCAGACGCCCCACAGCAGCTGCGGAGATAAAACCTCCTAAGAGTGTACCTATTACCCTTGCTGTGGGTGGTTTATTAGGTGCCTTAATTGGTGGTGGGGTAATATTTTTGTTGGGAGCACTGGAAGGAACTTTCAAAACCAGAGAAGATATTCGCGAGAGCCTCAAGCAACGGGAAGTGCCACTGTTGGGAGAATTTCCTTTAATGCCAGTTGATGATTTACCTCAAGAAGCAGTGCCGGTGGTACTTTCTGCGGATTCTCCTTATTTAGAATTTTATGAAAAATTCCGTAGTAATCTGCGCCGGATTGGTGGTAACGCCTTGAAGGTGGTGTTGATTACTAGCACCAGTAGCCTAGAGGGTAAGACAGCAAGTGCATATAACTTGGGTATAGCTTCAGCCCGTGCTGGTAAAAGAACCTTAATTATCGAAACAGATTTGCGATCGCCTTCTCGTTGTACATCCTTGAATGTAATTCCTGACCCCGATGCCACCATTGAACCCCTGCGTTATTACGCTAATTTAAGTGAATGTATTCGTTTAGTGCCTGATGTAGAAAATTTATACATTATTCCCAGCCCTGGACCTGTGCGGCAATCGGCTGCTATTCTTGAATCCAGCGAAATGCGGCGGCTGGTAGAGGATGTGCGCGAACGCTTTGATTTAGTCATTTTAGATACTAGCTCACTCAGCATATCCAACGACCCTTTGCTAATCCAACCTTACAGCGATGGCATAGTACTTGTGACACGGCCACACTATACACAAGAAAATATGTTGGGTGAAGCTATTGATCAATTAGTTGAATCGGAACTGGGGTTATTGGGAACAATTATTAATGGTACGGATATCATTGTTACTCTACCTGAACAGGTCGTACAATCATCAAGATTTACGTCTGAAGCACAAGAATCAGAAGAACTTTCAGCAGGTGCCAGCAAAAACTAATAGTTTCCCAAATGTAGCAGTCCTAAATCATTTGTAAAAAGAAAAAGCGCAGAGAAAAATCAGAGATTTTCACGACTCATTTAGGATTGCTACAGAGGATAGCTAAGATAGCATCTCCTGATTTTGGATTGTCTAATACGGCTTTGGATGAAACCGTGATGAATTGAGCGTAAAAATTTCAATTAGTCCTGCCTAAACAACCCAAATAGAGGAGCGAGAATTACTCCAAAAACAAAACCACCGATGTGCGCCCAATAGGCAACTCCACCAGTTTGCACAGTCATATTAGCGGCTGTTTGCAGGGTGGCAAGACCAGAAATTACATTCTGCACAACAAAAAGTCCAATTATTACTAATGCTGGAACTCTAATTGTGGTAATGAAAATCCCTAAAAATATTAAGGTCATGACTTTAGTGTGGGGAAAGCGGATAATGTACGCACCCAAAACCCCAGAAATTGCACCGCTTGCCCCTAATGAAGGAATTTCAGAATTTATACCAATGAACCATTGGCACAACGCAGCTAAAGCACCACACGCCAAATAAAAAATTAGATATTTGGCATGACCTAATCGATCTTCAATATTGTTGCCAAAAACCCAAAGAAACACCATATTCGAGATTAAGTGCCACCAACCGCCGTGTAAAAATTGCGACGTAAATAAGGTTATCCACTCTCCAGTCCAATTGGTGGTTAGCTCTTGAGGTATTACTGCATACTGACTTAAAAACTGATTCAATTGTGCATTTGGCAGGCTCAACTCGTGAAGAAAAACTACAATATTCATCCCAATTAACCCGTAGGTGAAATACGGGGTAATTCGCGTCGGATTTTCGTCGTAGAGGGGAAACACAGGTGTTTTTCCTAATTTATTGGCTAATTGAAATATAACTTGTAAGGCTAGCAGTTGCGAAGCTTGGGAAATTTCACCTTTTAATCAATTAGCCTAATTGAAAGCCTTGATGATATCCTGAAGAATTATTGATACCAAGATTCTTCTAGCGATTTGTCGTTAAACAAACCCAACAGTGGGCCGAGAATTGCCCCAAAGATAAACCCGCCTGCATGGGCCCAATAGGCAATACCGCCGCTTTCCATACCGATGTTGGTACGTGTTTGAAGACTAGCAAGCCCGTAAAAGGCTTGTTCGAGAAACCAGAATCCCAAAAAGAAATATGCCGGGACGCGGAAAGTCGGGAAGAAAAACCCTAAAGGTACTATACCGAGAACTTCGGCCTTGGGAAAGCGGAGAATGTATGCTCCCAAAACGCCTGCGATCGCACCACTTGCACCCAAAGAAGGAATGCTAGAATCTTGAGCAAAGAACCACTGAGTCAAGGCTGCTAAAATTCCACAAGATAAGTAGAACAGCAAATATTTGGCATGACCTAACTTATCTTCAACGTTGTTACCAAAAATCCAGAGAAACAGCATATTGCCAGCTAAGTGCAAGAAACCACCATGCAAAAATTGCGAGGTAATCAAAGTTGCCCACTCTGGTACTGGTTGATCTAAAGAGATACCACCAAAGCTTAAAGTCAGTTCTCGTGGAACTACAGCCGCAAGGTGTAGAAACCCATTTAATGCTTGGGGAGGAAGATTTGCTTCATAAAGAAAAGCGAGGACATTAGCAGCAATCAGCCCATAAGTTACATAAGGCGTAATTTTTGTAGGATTATTATCTCTAATTGGAACCACGGGCGTTTTTCCTGATTTTTAAGACACTAATCCCAAAATACTGATTTCTGGTAGTAGTTTCTTCTACCTCGTGGATGGATCTGGCTTTAACTAAGTAAATAATTAGTAGTTATATCTTATGAGGCAGTGATTATGTGAGAAACATACACTTAGAAAACTTGACATGCAGCAAAGAATTTTTTGTCCAATGCTGAAAAGTATTTATTAGGTATTGGCTGTGGAGAATAATTGCCTCTTGCTGCCAAGGAAACTCAATCATGCTGGTCATAGAAAATTGCAAATATAACGCCAAGAATTTAGTATGACAAAACTTGACTCATTTCAGGATTGACGAGTTTTCCCCAAGCCTGAAAATATTTTATTTAATGCATATTAGCTAGACAAACTCATGTTTCCTCCAAATCCTTTAGAAAATCAACTCCAGCGCTGGAACGAAACCATTCGCAATCAGCCGAAAAACCCCAATGCTTACATTCGCCGGGGTATGGTTAACTTTCAACTGGCCAAGATTGATGAATCTATTCAAGATTTTGACATAGCAGAGCAATTAGATGCCCGTATCAAACCCTACCTTTGGCAGCGCGGATTATCGTATTATTATGCAGAAAGATTTGCTGAAGGCGCTCAACACTTTGAAATAGATTTGACTGTGAATCCTCAAGATGTTGAAGAAACAGTTTGGCGATATCTCTGCATAGCTCGTTCGTTAGGCGTTAAAGAGGCGCGTAATTCTTTACTAAATGTGAAAAATGATCCTCGACGTATAATGCAGTGCATATATGATTTATATGCGGGAGATTGTACCCCAGATAATGTTTTAACTGTGGGTCAATCAGAAGGGATAAAGGGAAATTTTTACAGTCATCTTTACTTGGGATTATATTACGAAGTTGAGAATAATGTTGATTTAGCTCAGGAATATATAGTTAAAGCTGCTGATAATTACAAAATTGATGATTATATGTGGTATCTAGCGCAGGTACATAAAAATCTGCGAGGATGGCGATAGTCTATGTACTAATGTCTCAGCATTTTATCGCGTAGGCGCTTATACCGTTTCTTTATGAAACGAAACTGCATATATTTACCCCCTGGCTACGCCGTCCCCCCTTGTTAAGGGGGGACTAATTATGTGCATCTTCATACAGAATTGGTATTAGGAAATTTTTGTTAATAAATCTACCGCCGCCGTTGATCTCGCAGAGAAGTCGAAACTCGTCAATTTTGGTATATTTTTGTAAGAAATCACCTTTGTGCGATCGCCTCAGTAAGTTCAGCCCATTGTATATTGCTGATTACTTGGCTGGGAGGATGTTGACTCCAAAATTGCCCGGACATCATATTAAATGGCTGGGAATAGGGAGACTTTAAAGCTTCTCAAGAGCAATATAGGGCAATGAAAGCCAGGTTTCTCAGATAAGAGTGAAAAATCAGGAATACTCGACTCTTGATTTTGTTTGGAGCTATTAGACTCAAATATTTGGTTTTTATAAACCCTTATTTATACCATAATAGTTGTGTAATAAACTATTCAAAAATTTTTATGTCTTTGCAGATTTAAAAATTTAATAAGATTTCTATATCTATTCAAATAGTTCCGTAATTTCCACATGGTTGAATAGCTAAAGTTAAGTTTACAAATAAAGCATTCATAAATGCAGGATAGAACACATAGAACTTTTTTATATTAAGTTAAGTAAACTTTATTTTAAGTATTAAAATAAAGTTTTCGTTTACCATTCTCCGTAATGTATTTTCTTAGGTGTTTTAAGTTCTTTGTAGATATCAAAATCTGATGCTAAAAGTTTCGAGCAAATTCTTGCTTGTACACAATTTTATTATGTCTACTGTAATTAGTAATATACGCAAATGACTATTACTCTTGCTGTTGGCAAAAAAACCAAGAAGTTATATCAGACAGATAATATTCTCTGCTTATTATTGTTGTTAGCCGATATTGTGGGTTTATTGTTGAGTTTGTCTCTGTCATTATGGTTACGACTGGAGCAGAATCTAAACAGTTTTGACCCTCTGATTTATTTATTTTTTTTCCTAGTTCTCGGAGGGCTGTATTTAGCAGATACTTACCATCCAGATACCCAAATAGCAGGGTTACGCGCTCCATCCCGCATTTTGATTAGTAATGTTATTGTTGCCAGCATTATTGCAGTTGTAATTTACTTTACTGGGATCTGGGGTAAAGATATAGTCTTGAAACGAGGAATTTTGCTCCCCAGCTTAGGCATATTTACCATGTGGGCTATGGTATCAAGATTATGGGCAGCAAAGTGGGTGCGATCGCAAGCTCAACACAGCCGTTGGCTAATTTTGGGTGCAGGTCAAAAAGCGATTCTATTTGGCAAAACTTTTCTAAAACACAGTTCATTAGGGCGCTTGGTTGTTCTAGCAGCACCAGAGGCGAACACCAGTGAGTTAGCAGAAAGTAATCGAGTTTCTGTAGGAAGCCTCAATGACTTACCCCAATGGAGTCAACAATCTTGGTCAGGGGTAATAGTAACAACCCCAACAGAATTATCTAGTGCAGAGATACAGCACTTGATCCAGTTACGTTTATCTAGTGTCTCCATCTATGGGATTCCTGATATTTGTGAAACCTTGTGGCAGAAACTTCCCTCATTTCTGCTTCAGGATAATTGGCTGGCTTTTGGTACTGGTTTTAATTTAACGGCTGACAGCATTAATCAAAAGCTTAAGCGGGTATTAGACATTCTTTTGGCATTGTTATTATTCCAGTTTTTATCTCCAATGTTGTTGCTAGTAGTACTGGCAATTAAGTTAGATAGTCCAGGCCCGGTTTTCTACACACAGATGCGGACTGGTTTGGAAGGAAAGCTCTTTAAAGTTTATAAATTTCGTTCCATGTATCAGGATGCCGAAAAACGAGGAGTGCAGTGGGCCAAGGAACGAGATCCTCGGATTACTAGAGTAGGGCGCTGGTTACGCCTAACTAGAATCGATGAACTACCACAGATTTTGAATGTTCTCTGGGGAGAAATGAGCCTTATTGGCCCCCGTCCAGAACGTCCAGAATTTGATATCAAGCTGCGAGAAGAAATTCCCTACTATGACTTACGTTATGTCGTCAAACCCGGAATTACAGGCTGGGCGCAGGTAATGTATCCCTATGGCGCATCAGTAGAGGATGCTTACGAGAAATTAGCTTATGACCTCTATTACATCAAAAATTATTCACTAGCTCTGGATTTAGCAATCATCTTCAAAACCATTCGGGTAGTGTTACTAGGCAAAGGCAGATGAATAACAAAGTTTTAGTTACTGGTGGAGCAGGATATATTGGCTCTCATGTAGTTCGTCAGTTGGGCGAAGCTGGTTACGATATTGTGGTCTATGATAATTGTTCTACAGGTTCGTCCCAAGCAGTATTGTCTGGTGAGTTAATTATTGGTGATTTAAAAGATTCAGAACGTCTTTCCCAGGTATTTCGTCAGCATGATTTTGCGGCTGTATTACACTTTGCTGCCAGTCTAAATGTACCCGAATCTGTTGCTCATCCCTTAGATTATTACGCTAACAATACTCGCAACACCCTAAATTTACTCCGTTGTTGCAGCAACATAGGTGTGAACCGAATTATCTTTTCTAGTACAGCAGCTGTCTATGGGGAACCAGCAACGAGTGCTGTCACTGAATCGACACCAACTGAACCGATTAACCCCTATGGGCGATCAAAACTTTCTTGTGAATGGCTGATTCGTGACTATGCAAAGGCTTCTGATTTACATTACGTAATTTTACGATATTTTAATGTTGCTGGAGCAGAACCTGGTGGACGATTGGGTCAGATGGCAAAAGAAGCATCTCATTTAATTCGAGTTACGTGTGATGCTGCACTCAAACGCAAACTTGGAGTAAAAATTTTTGGTACAGATTTTCCTACACCAGATGGAACGGCAGTTAGAGACTACATTCATGTTGAAGATTTAGCAGCAGCACATATAGATGCTTTGGCTTATTTAGAGCAAGGTAACGAAAGCCAAATTTTGAACTGTGGTTATGGGCAAGGATACAGTGTCCGTGAAGTTATCGAACGGGTTAAGGTTATTTCTGGGGTAGATTTTCCGGTTATTGAAACAGAACGCCGTCCTGGTGATCCTGCTTGTGTGATAGCTGGTGCTGATAAAATCCGCAAATTACTGGGTTGGCAACCAAAATATAATGACTTAGATCAAATTGTGTCCACTACCCTAGCCTGGGAAATGCGCCGGAAAGATTTGCTGCTGGCATCCTCTATACGCTGATTTGGATTACCCGCTTGGGCATAACCCATAATATGATGTCCGCTTGATTACTTATAAACCCGAAGAACCCCACCCCGCCAAAGCTACGCTTTGTCTCCCCTCCCCGCAAGCGGGGAGGGGTTGGGGGTGGGGTGTAATGACTGTGGTTAGCATAACTAATTATGCGGACATGATATTTATCATGTCTGTTTGATTAGTATAGCGGTTATCAATTGCGTGAAATACAGACCTAACCCCCAGATCCTTCCCTGCGATCGCGCAGCGTCTCGAAGAGAGGGAAATTACCCCACCCTAACCCTCTCCGATATATCGGAGAGGGTTAGGGTGGGGTAAAACCTTGGTTAATCACCTTTTTCAGACTTATGTGTACACCGTAGCCTAAAAGGAGAGAGGTCAAAATATATTGTATCCAAACGAGAAGCGCTATAGATGCCTTAAGACTTGCGGCACTGCCGCAATGAAGAGCATTTCCAGCCAGATGCTAGAAACTAGGTTTAGACTGATGAGCAGTACTGTGTTTTTACTGATGTAGTTCAAGTAAACGATAACCGCTAGATCATCAGCTAACAGTGGATTGTGAACAAGTTGAGCTAGTGAAATTTCAAATATCTTCTTATAGCATCATGTAGAAAAAACCGTAATAATACGTATGTTATTTAGGAAGAAGCTTGATAACCTTTTACTAAATCTTTATAGATTATCCAAACCTAGTATTTTCTCAAGCTAGTTTTGATAGTTTGTAGTAAGGAATTTAGTGCTTTGAAGATCAGGACTAAAGTACTTACTACGAGCTTACTTAACCATTAATTTAAACTTCACACACTACTAGTTGCAATTAAGAAGGAGCAATTTCAGACAATATAGAGCAAGTTGATCTATCTCTTTTACTTTCCCGCTCTATATGAGTACAAATGAGCGAAGTAAATGTCTAAAAGTTTCATTATCTAAAGTATTACGTGAATTATGCCTTCCCACCAAGACGATCAAGACGCAATTAATTTTCAACAGTATTGGCTGATTGTAAAAAGACGTTGGCTACTAATAGCAATTATTATAGGGTCGATCTTTGGACTCACAAGTTTGGTTACTTTTAGCCGAAAACCAATCTATGAAGCCGAGGGGAAACTCCTTTTTAATAAGCAAAATGGTGTCTCTTCTCTTACCGGTGTAAATGAGCAATTGGGACAGCTCAGTGGGGTAACAAATCTCTCTAATCCTTTGGAAACTGAAGCCGAAATCATTCGCTCAAACCCTATTGCTCGAAAAACCATTGCTGAATTACAGCTCAAAGATAAGCTGGGACAACCTTTAGAAACAGACAATTTTCTACGTAACTTGAAAATCAAAAGTATCCGAGGAACGGATATTTTGCAGCTTTCTTACCGTAGTGTTGATCCTGAACAAGCAACAATTATCATCAATAGATTGATGAGTGTTTATCTACAAAGCAACATTCGGGCTAACCGTTCGGAAGCTACAGCTGCACGGGAATTTTTAAATAAGCAATTACCGTTGGTCGAAGTAAAAGTTATAGAAGCAGAAGCAGCACAGCGTCGATTTAAAGAAAAATACCAAATTGTTTCTTTAGAAGAAGAGGCTGTAGAAGGAGTAAAAAGGCTGAATGAATTATCCAGCCAGACGACTCAACTGCGGGCGCAGTTGGTTGATGCTAGAACTCGTTCTGGTGCTTTGCAAAACCAATTGGCATTGAACACACGGCAAGCTATGGCACTTAGCACTTTAAGCCAATCAAAAGCAGTGCAACAAGTGCTATCAGAATACCAGAAGGTTCAAGATGAGCTAGCTGTTGAGAGGTCACGATTTACTGATGACCACCCAGTTATTACTAGTTTATTAAATAAAGAACAAGCTCTTAAAGAGCAGTTAGAAGGTAGAGTGACCCAAACTCTAGGTAGTTCGCAACCTGTCCCAGAGCAAGATTTGCAAATAGGAGAACTTAAGCAGACCCTAACCGCTAATTTGGTGCAAGTAGAAGTAGAAAGGTTGGGATTGGAGAATCAAGTTGGTGTGTTGATGAAGGCATTTATGCTTTATCAAGCACGTCTTAGAATCTTACCTAAACTGGAACAACAACAGCTACAGGTACAACGGCGGCTACAAGTGGCGCAAACAACCTATGAACAAATGCTGAAACGATTGCAAGAAGTTCAGGTGCTGGAAAATCAGAATGTGGGTAATGCCAGGATTGTTTCTGAAGCTTTACTCCCGAAAAAACCAGTTTCTCCTCGTATCCTGTTGAATTTGGCACTAGGGGGATTTTTAGGATTCTTCTTAGCTATTGGTGCAGCTTTGTTGCTAGAAGCTGGAGACAAGTCTGTGAAGACGGCAGAAGAAGCTCAACAGTTGTTCGAGTATCCTTTGTTGGGTACAATTCCGGTTTTTGATCAAAAAGTTAGGCTGGCTCGTGGTGAAAGTATAACTGAATTGCCGGTACTCGATAACCCTTATTCTTCAGTCAATGCAGCCTTTGAAATGCTCCAGATTAACCTGGGTTTTACCTTTTCGGATAAGGAACTAAAGGTAATTGTGATTAGCAGTTCTGTGATGAATGAGGGTAAGTCTTTTGTTGCGGCTAACTTAGCAGTGGCTACTGCCCAGATGGGACGGCGAGTGCTGTTGATTGATGCAGATATGCGCCGCCCCCGTCAACACGAAATATGGAAACAACCTAATTTGATGGGGTTAAGTAATGTTTTAGTGGGGCAGGCTACATTAGCAGAAGCTGCTAAGGAAGCGGTGATAAATGTAGAATTGCTCACTGCTGGCACTATGCCACCCAACCCTGCTGCACTACTGGATTCACAACGGATGAATGCGTTACTGAAACAAGCTGCCCAAGATTATGATTACGTAATTATCGATACTCCACCTTTAAGTATTTTGGCTGATGCCTCAATAGTAGGCAAAATGGCAGATGGAATGTTGTTAGTTGCACGTCCTGGTGTGGTTAATTCTGTTGCGGCTAAAGCTACAAAGGCATTATTAGAGCATTCGCGTGTGCCAGTATTGGGAATGGTAGTGAATTGTGCCACTACTGGTAATAATGACTATGGCTATTCTTCTTATTATACGCAGTCTGGAGAGAATAATTCTGGTAAGAAGGATAGGATTAAGTCAAATTTAAGTAAGATTACTGGGTTAAGACTGCTGTGACGAGGTGATAATTTGCAAAAACCAGTATTTTTTCTGAGGTAAGTAAGAGTTATATTCTTTAAAGTCATAGGCAGCATAAACAATAGTTTATCAGGTTGTTAATTATTTACGCCTGATATCTATTCTGGAAAAAGTTAAATTCGATTTGATTTAATTTTTTTCAGATGATGCTCATTTATCAAAACTATCTTGTATTAATTTAATAATACATTAGAGCTTTGATTGGCAATTAAAGCTTGTTGAGCATTGGAAATAATTTACTTTGTGAAAATCTTTAATTGTGATGAGTAAACTTATTACATGAAAAAAAAAGGTTTAATGAATTATGAAGATATGTATAGTAAGTGGAATTTTTCCACCAGATATTGGTGGCCCTGCTAGTTATGTTCCAAGCATAGCGGTTAATTTGTTAGAACAGGGTCATTCTGTAAATGTGGTTTGTCTAAGTGATTCCCTAAATCATCAGGATGCTGATAAATATTTGTTTCCAATCATCCGCATTCCACGTCAAGTTTTTAAAGCTTGGCGATTCATCAAAACGATTACAAATATCTGTAAATCTGCAAAAGATGCTGATTTACTCTACGTTAATGGCTTAAATTTTGAATCTATGTTAGCAGCTTGGATTGTAAATATCCCAACTGTTCACAAAATTGTGGGTGATTACGCTTGGGAGCGATCGCAGCTTTGGAATCACTTTAATGGCACCTTAGATGAATACCAAGTTACTCACAAAGGATTGCTACTAAAATTCCTCGATTGGATACGAAATGTTCCCCTACAAAAAACTACAAAAATCATTGTTCCGAGTTTATATCTTCAACGTATTGTAGAAGGGTGGGGCATTCCATCAGACAAAATCGTAGTTGTTTATAATGCTGTTGAAGCTCAGGAACCGCAATCTGCGATCGCACATAGTGGACGGAACGCGATTGCACTACCACCTTTTGAGGGAAAAACAATCATTACTGTTGGTCGCTTAGTACCGTGGAAAGGTCTTGAAGCAGTCATTAAAACCATGCTGCATTTTCCCCGTGCGCGTTTAGTTGTAATTGGCGATGGACCATTAAAAAGTAAGTTGGATGAATTAATCCATAAACTTAGTATTAGCTATCAAGTGCTATTTATGGGTAGTTTACCTCAAAAACAAGTATTTGCTTGTTTAAAGCAAGCTGATGTTTTCATCTTAAATTCTTCTTATGAAGGACTACCTCATGTAGTGTTAGAAGCTATGACTGCGGGTATTCCAGTAATTGCTACAAATGCAGGTGGTACTAAAGAAGTAGTTGAAGACGGTAAGACGGGTTTGTTAATTCCTGTTGGCGATGAATTAGCTTTACACGCTGCTCTAGAAAAAATTTTCGACCAGCCTAATTTAGCTCAAATTTTAGTATCTAATGCCAGTGAATCTGTTCAATCAAGATTTTCTAATCTCAACATGATTTCCCAATTAGAAAATGTGTTATCTCAGGTAAATTTTCTAGCAAAAGCCAGTTTTTAGTCAGGCAAATCACTTATGATTCAAACTACTTTATTTAGAGTTGAAGAATCAGAAAAAGTCCCCACTTTAGAAAAATTAATTGGAGGAGTGAGAGGATTAATACTTAAACCAATTTTCAAACAATCTGGTTTTCCCGTATCCATCGAAAAATTAGTTAGATTTTCTCGGTCCCAGACTGTAGAAATAGGTAACTGGGTACGTATTCGTTATGGCACTCAAATTTTAAACCATGTCCATATTCACAATCATGTATTTATCGGTCGATATTGTGATATTGGCAATCATGTTGTTTTAGAAGAAAATGTTACTTTAGCAGATTATGTTTGTATCTTAGGTGATACTCATGATCACACTAATTCCTATCAACGAGCAGGCAAACTTTACTCACCAGGTCAAAAAATTATTGGCAAAGGTGCTTGGATTGGTTATCGAGCAATTATTTTACCTCAAGTCAGATATATAGGGCTTGGTGCAGTAATTGGAGCAGGTTCTGTTGTAACGAAGGATGTTCCTGATAATTGTGTGGTAGTTGGTAATCCAGCCAAGATTATTAATATCGAAAAAGTATAAGAATTATGGCTATTTCTGTCTTATCAATAAGTCTTGGTGGCATTATTTCTACAAATAAGTTTAGTGGTGCATTTAATCGTCAAATTAATTATGCTAAGTCATTAAAAGACTATCATGTTGTAACACAAACTTATATTCATGTTGATGGAAGGCTAGAAAATTCATGTATTGATAATGTTAAATTATATCCAACCAATGCAAATAATCGTGTAGATAATTTTTTCAAAATACTATCTATTTGTGACAAAATAATTAAAAATAATACAATCGATATAATAACATGTGCTGACCCAGTTTATACAGGTCTATTAGGATTATTTTTATCTAAAAAATATCATATACCACTAGATATTTCAATAATGAGTGATATCATTGATAATCCTCATTATCTGCAAGAGAATTTGTTTAAACATAGATTAAATCAATGTTTAGCTAAATTAGTTTTACAGCTATCTGATTCAATCAGGGTTAGTACATTAGCAGAAGTGAAAAAATTAAAAGTAATTTATGGAGAGACAAAAGTTTATTTAGGGAGATTTTATGTTGATATTGAGCCGTATAATGAGTTTGATACAAAATCTATTGCTCAAACGAGATTTAAATTATTAGAAAGCGGCAAGGATTTTTTAATTCTATATGTAGGAAGATTGGCAAAACAAAAGAGTATTGATATTTTAATCAAATCAGCCAAGTTAGTTGTTAATAATTTACCTCAAGCTCTATTTTTAATAGTAGGATATGGCACTGAAAAAGAATATCTGGAAAAATTAGTAAGACAACTTGGAATTGAGTCAAGCGTTAAGTTTTTAGGTGGTATACCATTTTCAGAAATTCCTCTATATTTTAAAGCTTGTGATCTCTTTGCCATAACTTCTCATCATGAAGGAACTTGTATGGTTCTTTTAGAAGCAGCACTAGCTGAAAAACCTATTGTTTCCACAAGTTTTGCGGGTGCATTGGATTTATTAGAAGAGTTTGAGGATACTGCTTTATGTGAAATCAATAACTCAGAGGAGATAGCAGAAAAAATTCTCTATGCTCTTAATAATCCAGATTATAGACAAAATATGGGACAACAACTAAGGATAAAAGTCTTGAATGAATTTGATCCTCATTCTGTAAGTCAACAACGCTCTCAGAAGTGGATTGATTTAAGTAGTAAATTTGTATCTAGCTAAATATGCGACTATTAATTTTCAACTTAGTTACTGACATCAATCACCCAATTCTAGGTTTCACGACTAAATGGATAAGTGCATTAGCTGAACGTGTTGAACATATTGATGTTATTACTATGCAGGCGGGACGGGTTGAAGTTCCTGATTCTGTCAATGTCTATTCTCTAGGTAAAGAAAAGGGCTATAGCGAACCCCGTCGGTTAGTAGAGTTTTATCGGCATCTTTTCCATATATTGCGAGAAGGCAAAATTGATGGGTGCTTTTCTCACATGAACCACCTATTTACTAACTTAGCAGCTCCTATCCTCAAGCCTTTAGGAATTCCCATTGTTACTTGGTATGCTCACCCCAAAGTTACTCCTTCCTTGAAACTAGCTCACCATTTTTCTGACCGCATGGTAGCAAGTATTGCCACTGCTTATCCTTATAAAAAAGATAAATTGGTTGTAATCGGTCAAGGTATAGATACAGAGGTTTTTTGCCCTGAAGCCGAAAGAGTAAATAACGAAATTCCCATAATTTTATGCGTTGGTCGCATCTCGCCTGTTAAGGATCATCCTACCCTTTTAAAAGCCGTAGCTTTACTAAGTCAATGCTGGCACAACCCATTCCAAGTTGTCATCCTGGGTGCTGTTCCCAATCGTGAAGGTGAATTGTACCTTCAGTCACTCCAAGCGATGACAGAAGAACTAGGTATACAAGACATTGTTGATTTTAAACCTGGTGTGCCAATGACTGAACTTCCAAATTGGTATCAAAAATCTATATTACATATCAATCTTACTCCAACTGGATTTGGAGATAAAGTAGCTTGGGAAGCAATGAGTTGTGGAAAAGTTTGTTTAGTTGCAAATGAGGGTTTTAAAGAAACATTGGGTAAGTATGGAGAGGAGCTTTTATTTAACTATGGAGATGCTCAAGATTTATTGAAAAAAATTTTTAATATACTCACACAATCTTCAAATGAGCGTGAAAAAATTGGTGATTATTTACGAGGGCAAGTTATATATATGCATAGTCTAAATAATCTTTCTTGTAATATAACTACACTATTACAACAAATTAGTGTATAAAATATCCGATTCCTTCAAGAGCTAGATATAATATTTAAATTTTGTAGTCAATAGTAATAAAAATTATGAATCCATTACCCCAAAAAATAAGATTTTTGTCGATGATTTATATCTGGATTAGTCATGGTGACCCATTTATTTATCACTACTTTAATACTTCTAAAGTTCTTGATGTAGGATGTGGTACTGGTAGTTTTATAAAGCGTAATCCTAGAAATTATTATGGGATTGATATATCTAATTCTTTAGTAAATATCTGTGTCCAACAAGGCTTGAATGCTATCGTCGGCTCTGCAACTGATCTGCCTTTTAAAGATGAAAATATAGAAGCAATAAACTGTAACAATTTAATTGAGCATCTATCTCCTGATAGTGCAGCGATTATGCTTAATGAATTTGCCAGAGTCCTGAAAAAGGGTGGCATAGTGATGCTGCGTTCTCCATTAGGAGAAAATGTATGGGATACCTTCTCTCATATACGTCCATATCCACCCACAGCAATTAAAAAATTAATTACTAGTGAAACAGAGGATTTTGTTAGACCCGATAACAACCATTTGAAACAGCTACATATATTGCATATTTACTTTCAAGGAAAATATTTTAAAAACCGTATTTTATTTTTTTTATCTAATACTTGGACACATTTTATCCCTTGGTCTCGTAAATCTGCTTACGTACTTATATTGACTAAATCATTTAATCCAAATATACAAAGTAATCAGGAATTACTGCAAGAGGTCAAATAGACACATTTTAAAGGACTGAATATAAGTTGTATTTGAGATTAAACCTAAATATTGAAAAATGAGAAAAAATAAATTCTTAATCACTCATAAATTTTATTCACCAATGTTAGTCGTATTTCAACTATGTCATGGAAAGAGTTTATGGAGAACCCTGCTAAACCTTGCTTTAAAAACGCATACTATTTCAGGACGTATACTCGATATTGGTGGAAAGAGCTGGCAAAGTTCTTACTATAAATATCTGAACATACAACCTGATTCGGAAGTTATATGTACAGATATATTGGAAGCTGATAAAATTGTTTACTTAGATGTGGAGAGAGAATTCCCTTTTCCAAATAACTCTCTAGATAGCATTTTAGCATTTAACTTATTTGAACATATATACGATTATCAATTAGCACCTAGAGAAGCTTTCCGAACTCTAAGTTCAGGTGGCAAAGTACTGATAGCTACTCCATTTTTATTTCCTTATCATGCTGATCCAGATGATTATTTCCGCTTCACGAATTCTGCAATTTTACGTTTATGGACAGAGGCTGGTTTTGAATGTATACACTTAGAGGCAATAGGGGAAGGTATTATAACTACATTTAGCACAACTTTTACAGAGGTATTTCTACCTAAGTGGGTGAGACCAATAGTATCATCACTTTTGTACCTAATTGCAACACCATTGGACAGATTAATAGCCAAATTCAGACCGAAGGTACATGGTAAAAGTATACCTGAACGATACCCATTAGGATATCTTGGAATTTTTATAAAACCCTAATAGTGAAAAAACTTCTTTCCGATACAACTTTTACAGGTTTATCCCAATTAATTGCATCTCTAACGCAAATAGTGCTTCAAATCTTTGTAGTTAGGTTTACTTCTAAACAATCATTTGGTGAGTTTATTACAGCAAATACTATTGAAAATTTAATTGAAGTAATTTTCGTTACTAGAAGTGGAGACTTAGCCCTCCAGTATGTAGGTAAGTATTGGATTATGGGTGATCACCTTGCAGCAAAGATATGCGCCAATCGAATAATAAAACTAGATTGGATAGTAAATTTTTCTATCTATGCTTTTATCATTGTGGGTTCTATTTTTCTATCCAATTTTACTGACTTTAATCCTATATATTTAGTTGGATTAAGTTTACAGATTCCAGCACAAATAGGATATGGAGTTTACAAAAGCATATTTATTTCTTCTTGTAAAATTAGAGAACAGGCAATTTTTGAAATTACTTATTCTTTTGGTAATTTGCTGTTATGCTTTATTACTATTTCTTTTTTAGGTATTCCTGGTTTGATAATAGCTTTCGTAATTTCTGCCTTTTTTAAAAATTACTTTGCTCGAATAATTACTTGCCAATGGTGGTTACCTGTTAATTATTCTAAAGAAACTTGGGTGGATAAAGAAAACTGGGTAAATGCTGAATCATGGTGGAACTTTTCCACACATTCAATGCTGCGAAATACTTTTATAAGTGCATCTAATCAGGTAGATATTTTAATGATAAATGCTTTCCAAGGTGCTGAATCAACGGCTACATATAAAGTTGCTAAAAGTTTGTCCTCTCTACCAGTAAGAATAATAGCTCCTATATGGTCAGTTCTACGGCCGCGACTGATGTATGCTTACCATAGTAGAGATAGCAACAAAATATTAAAACTGATTACAGTTCCTGCTGCTATTATGCTAGGATTTCTTGTCATAGCAATAATTCCTATTTACTTTTTTGCAGATGCCTTAATTGTTAATATCTATGGTAGGGGTTATATATCATCTACTCTACCTTTCCTAATATTGTTAATTGGAACATGGATATATACATCTGTTACAGCTTGGTTTAATTTTTGGATTGTGATTAGCGATCAAATGCGATTAGGTACAGATGTTTCTGGATTTTTCTTGACAAGTATTCTAATATTAGGAATTTTCTTAGGAAGACATTCTCCTGTTTACATGGCTATAGCTGTAGCTAGTTCAATGATTATAACTAGTGCTATGTGCTGGTTATTTTTTTTAAATAAATTGCAGAAATTGAACAAAATCAAGTATTAAATTTTAAATATAATCATGGAAACCATATTTTTATCTGTATTTATAATTGTAATTTTCTTCCTAATTCCTAGTAATCTCATACTCATAGTTTTTGTTCCTATATCATTAATTCTATCTAATTCAAATCTAGTTCCTAGCCTTTATAATTCTGGCAACGATTCTGACGGAGTAAATGTTAGAATTCAAGATATTTTAATTTTATTAGTTTTTGTTCGGATAATAATATCTAATTACCAAAATAGATTAACAATTAAAATCTCTGCATTAAGTAGTAATATAAAACTTGATAATACTATAAGTAAAAACTTAGTTTTTAATTTCCAGAAAATAATAATAATTTTTTGGTCTGTCTTACTAGTTGCTACAACTCTTTCTTATTACCGTTTTGGTGAAAAGGTATTTTATGCTGAAATATTTTCACTATTTAGATTCTCTACTCAAATAATATCTTTTTTCATGATCTTTTACCTTTCTAGCAAAGATAAAAAACTGTATGATTATTATAAATATTTAGATATCATAGGTTATGCAATTCTATTAAGTGCTTACATAAGCTTTATTCTATATATTTTTTTTGGCATTACTTTCGGAGACGTTCAGGAAACTCAAAATACAATTCGTTTTTTTGGACCAATTGGTGATTCAATAGGTTTTATTATTAGTTTGTTCTGTTTTAAACAATTAATAAGTGGTCAGCTAATATTAGCTTCTTTAAGTGCTACTATAGTTTTTTTGTCAGCAACACGCGGGGCAATTATCTCACTTATTGTTGGATTTCTCGTAGCATTTTTAATGCAAAAAAATAAATATAAATTTAATATAAAGCATATAAAAATAATATTGTTTTCCACTACTATACTAATAGTATTTCTATTAGTTTTATACTTATCTGATTTTGGTCAAGTTTTATTTGAATCATTGCTACAAAATTTATCAGTAGTAAATGATCGATTTACAAACCCAAAAATTGCGGAACTTGGCTTGGTACAACGCCAAGCCTCAATGAATTTGGCATTTCAAGTATTTATTGATAATCTTTTAACCGGAGTAGGATATACTGGATTTCGTTTTATTGCACCAGAGTATGAAGATTATAAATACATAGTAAATGAAATTAATGCAAGTAATGCAGTAGCGACTGCCAATAATCAATATTTACAATCTGCAACAGATGCAGGCTTCTTGGGTTTACTTACGTTTCTGATATTTATAGCAAACAGCTTAAAACTATTAAAACAATCTAGTAAATGTTTATCTCCAAAATTAGGTTCTTATTTTATGGCAACACGTATTTGGTTGTGGTCTTTATTAATTGGTAATCAAGGAGCTGCTTGGATGTTACCTTCATCATTAATTAGCTTTCTTCTATGGATTATTTTAGCCATTGCTGCTGCCAGTGTTATTAATAAATCGACAATAAAAGACGTTTTTGAGTAAAAGATGTTATGGTTATGTTGACTAATTTCAGTACTTTATAGTTACATTTAATTAAACACATAAACTTTATAATTATCTGCAAAATTTATAGTTATGAAAGTACTTCATGTAATTACCTCACTTGTTAGAGGAGGAGCAGAAAATCACCTTGTTACCTTAGCGATAGAACAAGCAAAGCAGAAAATAGAGGTAACTATTGCATACTTGAAGAGTAAACCATACTGGCTTGAAACCTTGCATAAAAGTCATGTACGTGTGGTTTCGCTAAGTATGCGTTGTTATGGTGATTTTCAGCCAATTATAAAACTTCGCTCATTAATTTATGATATACAACCAGATATCATTCATGCACATTTACCTCCTGGAGAAATATATACACGAATTGCTCTACTGAAAACGTTTTCAAAAAAGCCATCATTGACTATTTCCAAACATAATGAAGGTTTGTTTTATAAAGGTTTTGGTGATCGTTATATTGGCTCATGGGTTGCTAAAAGAGCTAACAGTGTTATAGCAATTTCTGATGCCGTAAAAACAAATCAATGTATTAATTATTTAGGTTATCCTTCAGACAAGGTTACGACAATTTACTATGGTATAGATCCTACACCTTATCAAAATGTCTCTGATGAAGAGATTAAAAAAATTCGCTCGCTTTGGGGCGTGAATGATGAAACCTATCTGATAGGTACAGTGTCGAGACTTGTTCCTCAAAAAGCCTTACATATTTTATTAGAGGGATTTAGTCTTTATTTAAAAAGTGCAACTAAATCTGCAAAATTAGTTATCGTCGGTGCTGGTAATTTAAAATCCGATTTGAAAAACCAGGCTATTAAACTAGGTATTCAGGAACAAGTAATCTGGGCTGGGTTTCGTGAAGATATTCCTGTAGTGATGAATGCCTTGGATGTATTTGCTCTGACTTCCGAGTACGAAGGACTTGGTTTAGTATTATTGGAAGCGATGTCAGCAGGTAAGCCTGTAGTGGCTAGTAATATCAGTGCGATTCCAGAAGTAGTTAGTGATGGAATCACAGGGATTTTATTTACTCCTAAGAACTTTGTTGCATTAGCTGAAGCTTTTAAAGTTTTAGAAGATAAAAAAGTCCGTTTCAGATTTGGAAGTGTAGGAAAGGAGAAAGTAAGAAAAAACTTTACTTTAGATAAAATGATTGAGCAAACGCTGATTGTATATCACAATTGTATTTATTAAAAATAAATATATGCTTTGTTTTTCTCTAGGTATGTTTTTCAGAGTAATTAATGGCCTTTTACATATGCCTTTTTTAGCTGAAGCTCAGTTTCCTCTGCTTTTAGGTCATGTTATATTCAAAGACATCCGTTCTGTTAAATTTGGCTATAAGGTTTTGATTGGTGACGATGTTACAATTGGCAAAACTGTTAAAATTGGCAACCGAGTATTTATAGGAACACGTACCTATATTGATGAGAAAGTTTTAATTTCAGATAGAGTTAGCATTTCTAGAAATGTTAGCCTATTAACTAATACCCATAATATGGATGGTGATAATAAGAGAGATACGGGTTTTAGGAGAGCAGGAGAAATCTATTTTGTTTCGCCGCTAGAAATTGGTGAAGGCTCTTGGATTGGTACAAATGTTATTGTTTTACCTCAAGTGCAAAAAATAGGGGCATACTCTATAATTGGTGCAGGTTCAGTTGTGACCAAAAATGTTCCCGATAATGTGATAGTTGCAGGTAATCCAGCCAGAATCATTCGTGAACTAGAACCTATTAAATTTAATAGTGAAAACTAGCTTAACTTCCTAAAATTTAATAAATAATAAAATGATAAAAGTTCTGCACATCATTACACAGCTAGTTTTGGGTGGCGCACAAGATAATACATTACTAACTGTAGCTAAACAGGATCGTTCCAAATATCAGGTTGATTTAGCCTCTAATTCAGATGGATTCTGGCTAGATCGTAGCAAGAAAGTGGCGGATGTTTTTCATGCAATTCCTAATTTAGGAAATCCTATCTCACCTCTTAAAGATGCTATTGCCCTAATAGAAATTGTTAAATTATTACGTCGAGAAAAATTTGATATCATCCATACCCATAGTTCCAAAGCAGGTATTTTAGGACGTTGGGCAGGAAGGCTTACAGGAATTTCTGTTATAGTTCACACTGTTCATGGCTTTTCTTTCCATGATTTTATGCCAGCTTGGAAAAAGCAACTCTATATATTCCTGGAACGAATTAGCCGTCCATGTGGTGATTTTTATATAACTGTGAGTGAACTTAATCGACAAGAGGCAGTTAAACTTAAATTTTTCAAACTTGACAATTCAATAACTATTTACAGTGGCATTGATTTTAAGAAACTTGATCGAGAGTCCGATCTAACTTTAGTTAAACGTCAAATAGGAATTCCAGATAAATGGCAAACGATTGTTTCAGTCGGGCGATTGGATGCACAAAAAGCCACGAATTTTTTAATTGACGCATTTGCTCAAGTGGTGCGCTCCTATCCTGAAACTCTTCTTTTGTTGGTTGGAGATGGTGAACTACGACAGAAACTTGAAGCTCAAGTAAGCAGCTTAAATATTACTAATAAAGTCCACTTCCTTGGTTCAAGAGAAGACGTACCAGAAATTCTCAAAATTTCTGATATCTTTGCCCTTTCATCCCTGTGGGAAGGACTAGGCAGAGCTATGACAGAAGCTATGCTACTTGGTAAACCAGTTGTTGTACCTGCAATATATGGCATTCCAGAAATTGTTCATCATCAAGAAACTGGACTGCTTTTTGAGGCTAAGAATGTAGAACAATTAGCAACCAACTTAGTTTATTTACTTCAGTATCCTGAAGAGCGTGAACGCTTGGGACACAATGCTAAAAAATTGACGAGAAAGCTCTTTGATGCGGATTCTATGGTCAGTCAGATTGAAGCAGTTTATGAAAAATTGCTGGAGGCAAAAATATATTAAGCTGACAAAAGTGTATTTTTTGGGATAAGTGGTGCATTAATCATTCAATTTATACCTTATTAAGGACTAAGTATAGTATGCAGAAAAGTATCGTGACTGGGGCTGGTGGATTTATTGGTTCCCACTTGGTAGAAGCCTTGTTAAAACAAGGACAAGAAGTAATTGGAATTGATGAATTTAATGATTATTACGATCCTGACCTCAAACGCAAAAACATTGCTAGTTTCCAAAACCATCCTGCATTTAAATTAGTTGAGGGAGATATTCAGGTTTTGGACTGGCAGAAACTCCTTCAAGATGTAAATGTAGTTTATCATCAAGCTGCCCAAGCAGGAGTACGTGCTAGTTGGGGTCAGGGTTTTCGTACCTACACTGAACGCAATATTAATGCTACTCAAGTTTTACTAGAAGCAGCAAAAGATAGTAAACACCTAAAAAGATTAGTATTTGCCTCTAGTTCCAGCGTGTATGGCGATGCCGAAACCTTACCCACCCATGAGGAAATTTGTCCTAAGCCAGTTTCGCCTTATGGTATTACCAAACTCGCCGCAGAGAGGTTGTGTGGAATATATCATAAAAACTTTGGTGTACCATTTGTAGCACTTCGTTACTTTACAGTTTATGGGCCTAGACAACGCCCAGATATGGCATTTCATAAGTTTTTTAAATCAGTAATCGAGGATCAGCCTATTCCAATTTACGATGATGGACAACAAACCCGTGATTTTACTTTTATCAGTGATGCTGTAGCCGCTAATTTAGCTGCTGCCACTATACCTGAAGCAGTTGGTCAAATCTTTAATATTGGGGGTGGAAGTAGGGTAGTTTTAGCAAAAGTTTTAGATACTATGGAAGAAATTGTTGGTAAAGCAATTAAAAGAAATTATATTCAAAAAGCAATGGGAGATGCACGTCACACTGCTGCTGATGTATCGAAAGCACGAAAAATTTTGGGTTATCAACCGCAAGTTTCCCTTCGAGAGGGACTATCCCAAGAATGGCAGTTTATTCAATCTTTGTACTCATATGAAGGCATAGTCACAAGTACAACTGCAATTGCCTAGCTACTTAGAGGATGTTTGAAAAGTATTTTTGGTATATTTTTGTTGACATCAAAGTCTACGAAAACCTAACCTCCCCAGCCCCCCTGATCTTAATACCCAAAGGGGGTACCGAGTTCGCTACAAGGGAATGGGGGTTTCAAAGCCTCTCTCCGTTTCGGGAGAGGTTTGTAAAGAGGTTCTTCAGTATACTTTGTGACTTTTCAAACATCCTCTTAGAATAATAATTACTCACCTGTTTTCTGGATACAACATTTCTGCATAATTGCCTAGTTAAGATTCCATAAAGTGGATTTAAACTAGCACCAGTACGCCTAGTTACAAGCCACAAAAACGATCGCCCACAATCACGCAATACCCACACTAATGATTCTGATGGCTGATTTTGAAACGCTGCCACTACAGGTGTAACCCCAATACCCTGGTTACCCAAAACAATAATTGCTAACCCTATTCCAAGTAAATTACTAACAAAAAAAATATATGAATAATGAAGAAATTCGACAATTAAACAATCAACAGTTGCAAGAATTTGATCGGGAATATGTTGGAGGTTTAAAATGGAAAACAATTCAAACTTTAATAGAACATAATTTTAACGGGCAACGATTTTCTTTCCTCGATATTGGTGGTGGTAATGGAATATTTACGGATAGAATATTGCAAAATTATACTGAATCAGTTGGGACTATCATCGACAATGCTAATGTTCTCTTGAAATTAAATAAACCTCACATAAGAAAAACATTGTTGTTAGCTTCTGTAGAAGAATTAAATAATATTTTTCAAGGACAAACAAAATTTGATTTGATCTTTTTTAATTGGTCACTTCACCATTTTGTAAAAAACTCTTATTCTGAAACGCGAAGAATCCAATATGAAGCACTAATTTCTGCTCGTAATTTGTTGTCTGAAAATGGTTATATTTCTATTTTTGAAAATATATACGATGGTATAGTTTTTACAAAATTACCAAGTTACCTTGTATTTTATTTAACATCTAGTAAAATTCTAGCTTCTACTATGAAAAAAATGGGTGCGAATACAGCAGGTTGTGGGGTTTGTTTTTTATCAAAAGCACAATGGGAAGACACAATAACCAATGCTGGATTAATTGTTTCCCAATATACAGATTATGAAAAATGGAAAGATATCAATATTATGCGGAGGATTTTCCTACATATTGGCCCAGTTCGTCATGGACATTTCCTATTAAGCAAGAAACAGAAGTAGTAACTGATTTAAGCCCTCTAGTCAAATTAATCGCTAAATTGTTTAATTATGAAAGGTTTAACATTTTTACCTCAATTTTATTTGGATGGTTGAGTCTCAGTTTTAGAATAAAATTGCTCAAAAGGAAATGATTTTAAACGTGGATTTAAACTAGCACCAGTACGCCTAGTTACAAGCCACAAAAACGATCGCCCACAATCTCGCAACACTCGCATCAATGATTCTGATGGCTGATTTTGAGAAGCTACCGCCACAGGTGTAACCACAATCCCCTGGCTACCCAAAACAATAGTTGCGATCGCACTTGCCCGCCTCATATGATAATCTGACGTAATCAAATAAATATGCTGTAACCTCTGGTGAGCAAAATCTCCCGCCAAAGTCGTGAAATTTGTCACAGTATCGGTTGCTCTACCATCCAAATGCAACTTTGCATTAGGAACACCATATTGTAAAAATATCCAGCGATTAACCTCTAAATTCCAAGCAAAATCAGAAACCCAAATATCTAAATTCTGACGAGACTGCCAAAACTGCGCCGCAAACCTCATCCGCTCAGAAGCACCCCCCAAGACAAAAATAGCCTGTGGTACTGGGGTTTGATGAAAAGCGATCGCAATTGTCACAGGTATAATGCTAGTTAATAAAAGTGCAATCGCTAAAACTAACCATATTAATCTTCGCTTGCGTTTCATTTTAGTACATA
Organism: Nostoc desertorum CM1-VF14; assembly: GCA_019359245.1. Lineage (GTDB taxonomy): Bacteria > Cyanobacteriota > Cyanobacteriia > Cyanobacteriales > Nostocaceae > Nostoc > Nostoc desertorum. Next base: position 151,196 of record JAHHHR010000007.1, read on the forward strand.
ACTGGGATTTCTCAGCTTGGTGGCGATCGCTAATTCTATCTGTTACCACACCTTTCAACAAAATCCTCCGGCTTTAACCAGAGGATTATAAACTGCACCACTAATAACTTTAGTCTCATCATGTCTAACTTTTAACTTTTATTCAAAGCAACCCTCAATTGCTTAAGTACCCGACCAACTTCTAAAAACTGTGGATCTTTTGCAAGTTTTTGGAGAACTTCAGGGCTGCTTTCCATTACAATTTGGTTGTAAGCAGTAATAGCATTATTAAGCTGATTGATATCCACACTTGGCGTTTCTCCCTTTTGGGCTGTCACTAAATCTGCTGTTAATCCTTTAGTGCTAGGAACTAGCTGAACTGGTTTTAATATTCCTACAGGAATACCTAATCCAGATGCTGATTTTTTTTCAGCTAGACCCAAAAAAGCATTTATCAATGATGCTACAGATGATGATGAGGCCCCTGAACTCACCATAGAAACCTGTAGCTGATTAGCTGCTGCTTTGGCATTTGGCCCACCCATTAAGATAACTATAATAATGGCACCTGGGGTATTTGCAGCCGGAGTTTGACTGAGTATATTAGCGAGAGTTACATTCACACCATTTTGGACTTCTGTTGATACCCTAAGACGACAACTAACATTAAATCCCAGACAATCATCATTAAATTCAACATTAGCCCCAGGTGCAGGTTCAACAGGTGGCTGTGCATTTCCTGGATTAAAGTTATCCCCAGATGAGGAAGACGAATCTTCACTACCGCCTGTGATGCCAGCGCTACCAGCATTTACTCTCATCGGCGCACTCACTAGATAAGTAAAAAAAGTAAATGCTATAGCAAAAGTGAGGAAAAATGATTGTTTTTTCATTGTTTTTCTTGTTGATTAAATTTCAATATATCTCAGCAGTTAGAAGCGAAAGCTGTATCCTGCACTCAATGCAAAACCTAAACCAGTATCCAAATTACTAGTAACATCTGTGAAAATAGTATTGATTACTATAGGGGTGTTATCGAAAGGAGCAAAAGACGCACCCATATTAAGACGATTTCCTGTCCAGCTACTTACTAAGGATACTTGAGGTATCACTCTCAAACCTAAACTAGTAAAAACATTAACAGAATTATCATCTGCTTCTATTGCGCCTTTAGAACGAAAAACACCGCTACCAAGACCTACCGAAAAAGTCAAGGGTAACTTGTTATTAGCATTATCTGGTTGCAGGGCAAATGACTTAGTAACTACTCCATAGATAGTATCTTTAGCATTCGTAACATCTCCCCATTTAATAGGATTTGACCAACCCACAGCTACAGATGTACCATCACCCAAATATCTGTGTAGCTTAAAACCTACACCGCCACTATCACCAAAATCAAAACTGTCACCACCGCCTACACTAGTAATATTGGCATTAACTTCCAATCCTACAGATTTAGCCGCATCTCCTAAACCAAAACCAACAGACAAAGAACCGTCTACCCTATCTCTATCGTCATCTAAAGGGAAAAGTAAACCACCACCAATATAGGCTTGACCAAAACTTGCACCATAGGCAGAAGGAGTACCCGCAGTTGAACCAGGGGCAGCTTTTGGTGATTTACCTAACCTCACGATGGGATCAATCAAAAGTTCTTGTCGTAATTTATTAGTCTCGCCAAAAGTATCACCCAGAATTTCTGAAGAGTCTGTTTGTACAAAAAGTTGAGGTTTTTTTTGCTTCAATCCATTAGTCTGCTCTTTTAAATCCAAATCAGCACTAATAATTTTAGAAGCAAATAACTGTTTTTCTAAATTACCATTGTCTTTTAAGTTTTCTTGAGATTTAAGCAAAAAACTGTTTACAGGAAAAGAACTGCTAAATTTCACAGATTTAACGTTAGCAGTAAAACGATCATGAATCTTTCCAGTCTCTAATTGAGCAACAGTATTCCTTTTTTGAAACGCTGAAAGCCTTTGCTGCAAGCTGATATTTTGCTGTGAATTAAGCTCAGATACTATAGAAGATACTTTCAGGTTTTGAGATTCAATTAACTGGAATTCTTGATTTTTTGAAACAATATTATTTGCAGCAACTGCTGAGTTGCTATAAATAGCTGTCAACAGTAGAAGAAAAGCTATCCTGATTGTTCTTAAGTTCCAGGAAGCATAGTTAATACTAATAAATCGATAAGTATTACTACCTTTGATAATTTTTTGTATTTTATCCATCAAAATCTTCCTTCTGTAAAACTATTTACGAAAATACAACAGTAATTTATACGCAAAATATACTAATTTGAAATAGTATATTTACGTAAATGTAAGCAATTAAGTCTAGTAGAGGGGCAAAGGGCAGGATATTAAGTTAGCGCTTATATCATATCCGTCTGATTACTTACTAAATCCGGAGAAACTCCGCAAAAGCTACACTTTGTCTCTCCTGACCGTAAGAGGATGTTTGAAAAGTCCTCTTGTTGGCATCAAAAGTTCTAAATCCCCCGATAAGTTGGGGGCTTTGATTCCGGTTCCCCCCTTTTTAAAACATAGGCAGGGTGATTTCGTACGAAGAAAGAAAAATAAATAAGTTTTGATTTCTCGTTTTGTAGTATGCCTTTTTACCCCACTTCTATTCCTCTCCCCACAAGGCCGCGAGGCTTTGAAACCCAGTTTTAATTTTTCTCTACTTGTATGAAACCACCCTCTGCCTAACTCTCTTTAAACAGGGCTACGGTGCACACACAAGTCTTTGATAAGGCCATTTAAGATTTATCGCGCAGATCCTGAGACCCTGGCTTTACTTAAGCAAACTCTCCTTAGTAAGGAGAGGGATGTCTCAATACGGTTCGGTTAAGATCCCCCGCTTGCGGCGACCCCCTTAAAAAGGCAGGGCTGTTTCATTCCCTAAAACAGGTAAAACTGCAAGAGTTGAGGGGAAAAAATCATGGGTGCAAATTTGATTGAACAACTACGGCAGGTTGTTGGCGAAGCCTCTCGAAGAGAAGATTTTAGAACGACTGATGGTCGAAGACATACTGGGTCAAAGATGTTGTTTTCAAAGAAGATAGTTCCACAATCCGTCTTGGCAACGCTCCCGCAAACCTTTCCATTTTAAGAGTGTAGGCGTAGCCCGCCGTAGGTATCGCACTTAATATTCTTCGTCGAAATGGTCATCATTCCATCACCAGCGCTCAAAGATTTCTCTGTCATGATATTGACAAACTTCTTGCTCTTATGGAATGAAACAGCACTGCCTTGTGAAGGGGGGTTGGGGGGATCTTCCGGGGTAAAATATCACTATCCCAAGTGTATTGAATTATAGATATCCTTGAGTATCTAATGCTAAAAACTAACTATGAAAGCTGAAGCAGAAAATAATCTCAGGCTGACTTGTGAAGTAGAAACTACCCTAAAGGTAATTGGCGGACGCTGGAAAGTTTTGATTATTAGAGAATTAATGACTGGCGTCAAACGTTTTGGTGAGTTGCAACGGGCTTTACCTGGAGTCACGCAAAAGATGCTGACTCAGCAACTTAGAGAAATGGAGGAAGATGGCATTATTCATCGAGAAGTTTATCCTCAAATTCCACCCAAGGTAGAATATTCTCTAACGCCTTTAGGAGAAACTTTACAACCAATTCTTTATGCTATGCATGAATGGGCTGTTCAACATTTAGCTATAACAAATCACCATCAACATTAATTATAGGTGGATTGTACTACTCCCTTTTGCAATAGGATCATCTTGGCTCCACTAAACTTGTTAAGACTTGATTTTGGATCATATTTATAACTTCTTGAAGTGTTTTTTGAGAAGTATTTATAATGAAATATTTTTGAACTGTGCTTGTTGGCTTAGGAATTAGCCCAGCTTTGCACATTACTGTTAACTAACTCTGGTTGTTGTCTATTGTTAATTAAGTGTTAATTAAGCGATCGCGCATTATTTTCTAGCCCCAGATGCGTCTGATAAAAAAGAATACTTGGGTGGTAAAGCCAGATGAGTCTTTTTTGCATCCAAATCAATACACTTGGTTTAAAGATTATTTGTGCAGATTTAATCCGGTTTTATAGCGGCATAAAAATGTGTTTTTATTTTGATTCTATTCCTTATTTATTAATCATTATTTTTTAAATATTCAATCGCTGCTTCTAATTTTGAAGAGTAACTTTCAGCAAACCTTTCAAACCAAAGTCCTTCAGACGAAAGTGGATCTACTTTAGCTAACCATTCTTTTGCCTGTACTTTCAAAACCTCTAATTGTTTGGTTTTTAGTTGTTCTTGCCGAATTCGTTCCTGTTCTAATTCTTGCTGTCTTTTTAACTCAATAGCAGCATCCTCTTCTGCAAAATCAGCCTTAATTTCTGCCAAAAGGTTATCCATCAAAAATGCCGACTTTGGCGATGATGGAATAAACGATTTGGCTGTGGCTGATTTTGACTGTTGCTGTTGTGGTTTTACTTCTTTGTATTCGGTTTGGAGTTCAGCTAATAGCTTATCAATGGAATCCATTTTCGCAATTCCTAATAAATGGTCTAGCTAGTCATTAATGGCATTGAGTAATACTTCCGATAGACTTAAATCTTCCATATCTTCCATAGTAATGGTGTCACAGATATCAAACTTAGCACCCGCACTTTGAAGTTCATCGTCTAAAACTTTGAGAAAGCGGGTAGCTTGTGGATCTGTGCCGACTTGAATGAAAGAAATAGCTAATTCTTCATCTTTATCGATCCGGCGAGAAGCTTCAATAATTACTTTCATGACTGCTTTGCGATCATCTGGTTCACCATCGGTAACCACTAAGATTGTTTCACCATTTGCTTTGGTTTGACCAGCAGCTTTGCGTTGTAAGTAATCATCAGTTGCGTGTTTTAACACACTTGCCAAGTCAGTTGTACCAGAGGGATCATTTTCTCTGAAAATTTGTCCTACTATACTGGATGTCACATTTTCGTATCGCTTAAATTTACCAGAGAATAAATAAATAGTGATGCCATCTGGATCAAATTGCTCACACTTACTAGCTAAAGCTAAAGTGGATTCCTGTGCTGCAAACCATCTACTTCTACCACCCTTTTGATCTTGGGTTGCCATGCTGCCACTTTTATCGATAATCAAGGTATAGTCACGATTTTCTAGCATTATTCATTTCTCCATTTAAGAGCCAATATTTATTAGACTTTGGGCTGATAGATGCATTAGTCAGTTATTGCGTTTGTTAATACATCTACAAGGCTCATTTCTTCTAAGTCGTCTAAAGTAACTGTGTCGCAAATATCAAATTTAGCGCCGACACTTTGCAACTGGTCATCCAAAGCTTTCAGGAACTTAGTTGCTTGAGCATCTGAACCTACTTGAATGATTGAAATTGCTAATTCTTCATCACGTTCCATCTGGCGAGTCGCATGAATAATTACTTCAAACACAGCTTTGCGATCGTCTGGCTCTCCATCGGTGATGACTAAAATCGTCTCTCCGTTTGGCTTGGTTTTACCAGCAGCTTTGCGTTGAAAGTAGTTATTAAGCGCATCTTGAAGTACACCTGCTAAGTTTGTTGTCCCAGCAGGGTCATTTTCGAGAAATATCTGTGCGACTTTGGCTGAGGTGACATCATCGTAGCGTTTAAATCTACCAGAAAACACATAAACAGTGATGCCATCGGGGTCAAACTGTTCGGCCTTTCTTGCCAAAGCGAGAGTAGACTCTTGAGCGATTTCCCATCTACTTCTACCACCCACTTGGTCAGGCGTGGACATACTACCACTTTTATCAATGATTAATGTGTAGTCGCGATCGCTCATCATAATATTCCTATGATTGTTACCCTGTGATTCTAGTTTAGTCTACGAATTTGACGATACAGCAAGCCTTTTAAGGTTTCGTATCAATTCTACTAGTCAAAAAAACTACGCCACAGATGATAAATGCGTTGGCGTAGCCCGCCGCAGGCATCGCCTACCCTGTTTCTTCCCGCAGAGAACAAAAAAAACAACTATTTGACCCCTTTTTTACCACTAAAGGTCAACATAATTCGTAATTAATTTGTCAGTTAAATACCTCCACTTCTTCAGGAACCTTCATTTGGTCGAGAATTCTCCAAATTTCCTGTAACATCGGTTCTAACCCGGTGCGGGTAACTGCTGAAATCACAAAAACTGGCGCATAGGAAATATGATTAAGTTGGGTAGCTAACGCCTCCAAATCGACAGTTTCCCGATCAACTGCATCAATTTTGTTCAGCGCCAAAATTTGCGGGCGTTCTGTTAAACCCCGTCCATAAGCTTGTAATTCTTCCTTAATTGTGTTGTAATCTCTAACCACATCATCACTAGTGGCATCAATCAAGTGAAGTAGCACTCGCGTACGCTCGATATGGCGCAGGAAGTCATGCCCTAACCCAGCCCCATGAGCCGCGCCCTCAATTAGTCCGGGAATGTCAGCGAAAACAGTACCATCACCAGTAGGTTTCCGCACAACACCCAAATTTGGGATCAGGGTAGTGAAAGGGTAGTCTGCGATTTTGGGACGTGCAGCTGATAAAGATGAAATTAAAGTAGATTTACCAGCATTTGGTAAGCCAATAATCCCAACTTCTGCCAAAAGTTTTAACTCCAGGCGCAGCTGCTTTATTTCCCCTGGTAATCCTGGGAGAGCGTATTCTGGAGCGCGGTTACGGTTACTCAAGAAATGCTGATTTCCTAGTCCGCCTTTACCACCTTGAGCAATCAACAAAGTCTGCTTAGGCTCAATTAAATCCCCTAGCACTTCGCCAGTTTCAGCATCATAAATGGTTGTACCACAGGGAACTTCGATAATTAAATCCTTTCCTGCTGCTCCAGTGCAGTTATTTGGCCCGCCACGAGTCCCTTTTTCTGCCTGAAATCGATGGTTATATCTGAAGTCCAACAAGGTTTGCAGGTTTTCGTCGGCAACGAAAAATACTGAACCGCCTCTTCCCCCATTACCACCAGAGGGGCCACCAGTCGGCACGTATTTTTCTCGCCGGAAGGCGACAATACCATCGCCGCCCTTACCAGCTTCAACTTCAATTTTTGCTTGGTCGATAAATTGCATATTTAAGTAATAGTGAGAAGTGAGGAGTTAGGAATTTAGGAGTTACAAATTATAACTCCTCACTCTCTACTTTAACTAAATATATGGTGAAACATCTTCACCACATTTATCTGCTAAATAAGAGAGGGCGCGGAAACGTAAGCCCACCAGTTGCTCATACAAGGGGTTGATTTTACACATCGGCGGTATGTGGACAATTTTGCGTCCAAATAGGGTGACATCCCGCTCAAAGGGACACTGGGAAGGAATCATTTTACACAAAAAGCGGGCTACTCTTGGGTCTTGGATATCTAGCCGATCCAGCCACTCTCGTAGGGGGTGTAGTGCATCAATTTGACGTTTTGTAAGTGCAGGGCTGGGGATAGTAGAGGTGGTAACTTGCTGTGGATGTTCTATGGTGTTGCGAAGGGCTTCTAGTAAATCCTCTGGCTGTCCTAAGACTTGGCAGAACTGATGCAGAACCTGATCTTCGCTGGGAGAATAAGTACCATCTGCGATCGCTACCATCACTGCTGTTCTTAAGAAATTTTCTGCGGCTGGTGTACCTTTACCCAACACTGCGGCTAATTCTTCTGGGGTAATTACCTCCAGTGATTCGCATTTAATCTTTGGAGCTAATTCATTTTTGGTGATGCTGGCAATTAATTCCTGTTCTTGGGCATCAAAATTACCATCTGCCCAAGCAATGGTGAGCAGCCCACGCAACCAAGCGGCAATCTGTTCGTTGCTGTATGGGGATTGAACGGTACTTGTCATAAACTCACGTCTCAAGCTTTCCTCAGTCACTACTAAGCTACCCTACCCAGCGACTATGAAGATAGTGGAGCAGCACAGAAAAATCAAGAAAGCACGTAGACGTAGCCGCCTCAATAAGTAAACCTGAGAAGTTTTCAAATCGCAATAGTCGCTCTTGGGGTAAAATCCATTTGAGAGTGAACTTGAGAATCTTTTCTACTTAAACTGAAAAGGAAGATTTAATCTGTGTTGTGGAGGTATTGATGAATAGAACTAAAGTTCACCTCGGTGTCATTCAAGAAACACTACTAATTCCCCTCTGGGCTAGAGCTTGTGAACTTCAGGCAGCAGATCCAATTATAGTAGACCCGAAATCATCTGAGATTATTGCAGCGATAGATTATGAATTTGATAAATTTACTACTGCAAAATCTTCTCAGATAGGGTGTTGTTGACGAGGAACTATTTTCGACAACTGGGTATGCACCTACCTCAATCAACATCCACAAGCTTCCGTTATCGAGATTGGTGCAGGTTTGAATACAGGCTTTGAGCGAGTCGATAACGCTAAGATTTAAATAATAAAGGTATACATAATGTTTTTCTTTGGCATTGAGCATGAAGTTGCTTTCCTAAATAAAGAAGGAAAATTTGCTGATTTTTCCCACACCAAATTTTCTGATTTAAATCAAATTATTGAACAACTACCCACATATCCCAGCGACTATCCTCAACTACGGGTTGGGGATGCAGGTATTAAGATGAAAAGATGGTACATCGAGGGATTTGAAAGATTTGCAGATTCTGATGAAGTGATCGACTGTCATGTTAAAGGTATTGAAATTAGGACAACTATACATTCTGATATTCAAGGCGCTATCACCGAATTATCAGAAAGTTTTCACTTGCTCCGTAAGGTTGCTGCCAACTTTGGTTTATCACCAGTTCTAATCAGTTTTAATCCCTACAATCCGGCTTTTGAGCCTCAACCCCCATTAAATGATTATGAAATTAAACAGCTAGAGGCTTATCCTGAGGAGCAAACTGCTAATATTCACATGGTATCTTATGGGCCAGATTTAAATATTTCAGTGGCAGATTTATCTACTGAAGATGTGATTGATATTGGCAAAAAGTTAACTTATTACAGTCCCTATATCGTTCCTTTTAGTTATAGTTCACCTTTTTATAAGGGAAGTTTATGGGATGGGCTATCGGTACGAACATTTATCAGAACCGGAAAAAGACCAGCAGCCCTAGTTTTTGTTCAGAAAGAAGAACAACTTATTGATAGCATACCTTCTTTAACGAAAATCGCTCGTATTCCAGCTGAAGTAGGACGTATTGAATTTAAGGCTTGTGATAGTTGTGATAATTTTTTAATCTACGCGGCTTTGCTGACATTATTGAAAGGTTTGGTGTTAGATGAAACCTTACTGGGTAGAGCAACTGTACCCGATGCAGATTTACACCAACTTTCTGCAAAAGAAGGGTTTGACAACAAGGATATTTTTGGCAATGCAACAAAAATATTGCAAGCAGCGGAAGTTGCCTTGGGAGATGACCCCGATGTTCATTATTTAACGCCGTTAAAAGTACTACTGGCGAAGCGAAAAACAAGATCCCATGAATTGATAGAAACGTTCCATCGCCTAAGTTCAATAGAAGAGGTAATAAGGCAGACTTATCAATTTTAGAGGAAATTGCCAATGGGGGTTATAAGAAGCAGAGGGGCAGAATTTTCTGTTTACTCCTCTGCTGTGTTCGCAATCCGGTTTGGTTAAGGTGTATAGCCGTTAAATTCCTTTGATTCGATAAACTTAAAGTAACTGAAGATAATAGTAGAGCTATTAATCTGCTAAAACTATATTAAGTCGATATACCTAGAGACTGATTTTATTGTAACTAAAGATATAGAAAATTTCATTCTAGAGATTGATGCAGACATTAGCATTTTCAAAGTACAAGTAAAAACAGGGAACCTTGAGAGAAGATTGTCAACAAAAAGAGTGATAATTTTGCTAAAGAATTAAGGCGTTATTTACTTATTATGCCTTACTAGTTCGATGCAGAAAGACAAAGACAATTTTTTCGCCAAGTTCGTTTCTAAGGAACTCTCTGATTGAAGTGTAGCTTGCTATTTTTATTATTGCTCAAGTTTACTAAATAAAGTGTGAGCTTCCGCTATTTCAGTCAAAGTTCTGCGTTGTTAAAGCTGTTATCGAGGATTTCAAATGAAAATTATTGCTTCTGTTTTATCTATCTTAAGCCCAGTACGTTTCCTAGTTGTAGGTTTTACTTGCGCCTTACTATTGTTATCTAGTGCTTTTCCTGCTTTTGCGATCGATAGCTACCAAAGTGACCCTACCGAAGCTACTACACAACTGCTTGACATTCAAGCTAAAACTGATGAAGCCGGTAAAGCACCACCAATAGGATTGAGAAAGACTCAAAAGGAAACTAACGAAGGACTTAATGAAGTTCAAGGAGCTGCTGATATTGACAAGCAGAAGCGCCCAGAAAATTCCCAGAGTTCAACATCAGTGGAAGAAAATATAAAGAATGTGCTGGAGAAGGTTACAGGTAAGTAACTAAATTAAAGACAATCGGCGGGAATCCCATTTATTCAAGGGGTGTCGAAAATAGCCACCCACCGATTTATTTATTAGTCATTGGTATTAAACAAATTAATTACCTCTTGACTAAATTTCCACTCAGCAATTCAAGAAAACCTTGAAACAGATAGGTTTTTCGTCGGGAAATGGCATCACCATGTCCCGACTATTTGTATAAAAATCCTAAATCATTTGACGGTTAACAGTCTTTCGTGTTGTGCCACTCCTTTTAGGGGTGGCATGAGTTTATATTTTATCTAAAATTCAATCGGATTTATTTATATAGTGTTGCAGCCTAAAAAACAATAAAATTTGCTAATTAGTAGATTATTGGCTTAATACTACCTATTAAGACGTAGGCATAATTATAAATTTAGTAATTAATTTAAGTTCATAATGTTTCCTTTGGTTGATGTGGAATATGCCTTAAATTTGAGAACTTAATAGATAAGTTTGCTTAGGGATGGAAAACAATGCGTGCGATAAACATTGGTTTGACTGAAGAACAGCGTCAAGGTGTAATTAATCTGTTAAACCAAGATTTGGCAGATGCCTATCTACTGTTGGTAAAAACCAAAAAGTATCACTGGGATGTCGTTGGTCCTCAGTTCCGCTCTTTGCACCAGCTTTGGGAAGAACACTACCAAACGCTGACTCTAAATATTGATGCTTTGGCAGAGCGGACTCGTGCTTTGGGCGGTTATCCTGTTGGCACAATGGAAGGATTTCTCAAGATTGCTAGCCTCAAGGAACATGCTGGTAATGTTCCTACAGCAACGGGGATGGTAGGTAATCTAGTGAATGATCATGAGCAAGTTATTCGTAACTTAAGAGATCATGTGGATCAGTCTGGTGATCAGTTCCACGATCAAGGAACTGCTGACTTTTTGACTGGACTGATGGAACAGCATGAGGAAATGGCTTGGATGTTGCGTTCATTTATTGAAGGCGAGGCACTAGGCCCAGATGGTAGACAGCCAGCAGAAGGTGCCAAGACTCCTGTAGGTGTATAGCTCATAACGTCTGAGTAGAGGACGGTTGTTTGTGAAACCAGTTAGAAGGAGGATTGATTTCTCCTTCTAACTTGCTGTGAAGGAATTAATCTGCCTGCATCTACCTATTCACCATATTCATTGCAAAAACAAGATAATACAAACCAAATAGAGGGTTTTAAGTGTCAGAAGTATATAAAGCAGAACGTACTATCTCTGCTGTATTTAAAGAACAGAAGCAAATTGATGATGTCATTCGGCGGTTATTAGACAGGGGTGTGCCTAGAGATCATATTTCGGTCTTGGGTAGAAATTTCCAGTCCGAAACTAGAATCGCTGGCTTTATTAGTAAAAAAGATGTGATTCTAGGAGGTTTGAGAACAGGGGCAGTTTTTGGTTCCTTGTTTGGTTCTTTCCTTAGCTTGCTCACCGGTGTAGGCGTACTGTTTATTCCTTTTGTTGTTGGCCCAATCGTGGCAGCAGGGCCTATTGGTGCAGTGCTGTTGGGGGCTGCTAGTGGAGCGATCGCAGGTAGTGCAGGTGGTGGCCTAGTATCGGTTCTAACTACCTTGGGGATGCCAGAAGATAAAGCGACTATCTACCAAACTCGCTTACAAGCTGGTGAATTTTTAGTGATGGCAGAAGTTCCGAGCGATCGCACTGGCGAATTTCAATTACTACTCGAAAGCGCTAGTGGCGAAGAAATTCACACAATTGAAAAAACCTTTGCTCGCCCTTGTCCTGGACAGTGCAACAGCCCACAAGACTTGTCTCCTGAAGTTCGCGCTCATCTTTCCGATGAAGCTCAACGCACGTTCATTGAGCGCTATAATACTGTACTCAATGAGAAAAATGACGAGTTCACTGCTGAACAAGCCGCTTGGGAGTCTGTTCATCAGCAATATGATGAAGATGAAAACGGCGTTTGGTCAAAAGCTAAAGTCAAAGCTTAAAGATTTTCCAAAAATAGATTATCCAATTTTAGAAGCTGGGTAATCCTAACTAGTACAAGACGGTGGAAATAAGCAGACCATTGAAAAGTCCTAAACAGCTTATTCCATAATACTTTTGAATTTTAACTTCCGCCTTGCGGTACTAGGCTTTACTTAAGCGCAGGTGAGATGCCCATCTTACAAGCAGTTGTGTTAATTTGCGTTTATAGCGGTTCCTGCATGGGTAAGGTACAGAAAAAATAATTAACCACAGATAAATACAGATACTTATAGGGACACGGCATTGCCGTGTCCCTACCCGTAATACCAATTCTGTATGAAAATGCACATAATCAGTCTCCCCTTCACAAGGGGGACGGCGTAGCCAGGGGGTAAATATATGCAGCTTCACAAAAAAACGGTATAAGAATCGCTATATCTACGTTTTTAAATCTTCATTAAGGCAATTTATAGCTACCAACACGCAGGTTTAACTGACCTTGACGCGGGTTCTTGGTGAATATAAATGCACCTTCTTCACTTTCACCACTAGATAAAAAGTCGATCTGTTGCTCTCCTGTTTCTGTAACTTTGCCGTTAATTAGTAACTCAGCCATAATTTGAACTGACTCGGCTGTATCTTCTCCAGTATTTACGACTTCAAAGGGAACATAAAATTGTCCATCGATTTCCCGAATTGTTTGTTTTTTAGTGACAGAAACGATGGGAGGTTGATTCTTTTCGTTCAGCCAAGTGTAGCCCACCAGACTCACAATCATTGCTAGGATAAGTGAGGCGATGCTGAATGTTACCCACTCAGCTATTGAGCGTGGTGGTTGTTCTGTTTTATTCATATCGCTAACCTTCCAGCTGCACCGCCAATAGTTGCAGGTAACCCCAGCATCAACGTGTGATCTAACCACATTGTCCAAGGGTCGCTAAAAGTTAATTTTTGAAAGAACCACAGCATAAAAGCGGTTGCTAGCAGTGATACTAAGTAGGACATAATGGTTTCGCTTGATGGTCGTTGGAAAAGTCCTTTTTGCTGTTTACGCTTTTGCTGGTCAGAAAAGCCTGCCTGAAATACAATGCCATAAGAAATCAGCAAAGATGTAGCGATCATTGCCAACTGCCAAGGTGGCGAGGCTGCGGCCGCAAGCATAGGAATTTCATCTGTTGGAGCAATGTTAAATGCAATGATGGTTGCACCAATCAGGGTTCCACCCACATCGTTAAAAGTGGCGTGTAAGTCATCCTCTTTGTTCTTGGTTGTGCTATTTACCTGAGCGGTTCCTTGTCCTTCTGCATTGCCATTTCTACTATCTCCCAAAAGCTGGTTGGCTAATGCTACACCGAGAGTAAAGGGTACACTTTCAAAGATAATTTTACCTAAAGATTCCTTTAGGGAAGTTTCTGGCGTCAATTCTCGCAATAGTAGCAGCATAAAGGCAGAGCAAACTAGTCCGATCGCGATCGCTTCTACGGTATCCATTGCAGCTTGATGAGCTAGCCAAGTATATCTGCGTTTCCGAAAGCCTTCTATTTGATTGAGCAAGTAAACTACAATAAACGTGAATGCGATCGCCATTATCATCAGTTGTGGTTTTGCCAATGATCCAATCCACCAAACCTCCATTGTGTACAGCAAGGGTATACCAAATAAAAATCCTCCACAAGCACCCCGAATAATGTCATTAATTTCGCTCTTCCATACATTTTTTTGACGTTTTGTTGCCACTCCTTTGCTTTCCTCTTGTGAAAATTTGCTTTGATTTATACTAATTCTCCATGAAAATGCATATTGCAGTCCTAAATCCTTCTTAAAAAGTTAGATCCCCGACTTCTCAAAGAAATCAGGGATCTGGACACCGCGAATTTTCACAAATCAGATAGGATTACTATATATTCATATTTTTTAGGTTGTGTGCTCTTGTAGCACCTTGTACATATCTGAAGATAATACAAACTACTAAATTATTCTATCTGTTGATGGAAGTCAAAAATAATACACTACTGTTAGCTTATGTAATAGCTTAATCAACTACAAGCTGGAAATAAAAACCATGAGCGTCGAAAAAAGAGTAGAAGCTACTGCAAAAAATATTGAAGGGAAAATTCAAGAGGTTGTGGGTGAAATAACTGGTAATCCACAAGATAAAGCTGAAGGACAAACAAAGCAAGCCCAAGCCCAAACTACTCACACCGTAGAAAATCCAAACTACTCACACCGTAGAAAATATTAAAGACGAACTTAAGAAAGCTTTAGACTAATTTAGTTTTTGCACTGCAAATAGCAATATTAACAATGATTTGTTACTGATAGTCTAAGATTAATTACTCCACTAAATTTTAGGAAGTGGAGTTTTTCTATTGTTGGCGTAAAATTTGCAGCGGGAATTACTAACAAACTGGTTGTTACCATGATTTTACTAGCAATCTCATTCAACTTAAGAACTGGCACGATTGGCTAATAAGTTCCAAATAAAGATGGCAATTATTGCACCAATTACGGCAACAATTACACCAGGGATACTCAGGGTTGCAGCAGTTAATTGAAATCTTCCTGTCTCAAGAAGAGTAACTAAAACCCCCCCAATCACAGCACCTATAATACCTAAAATCATAGTTGAAACAATTCCACCACCCTGACGGCCGGGATAAATAGCTTTAGCGATCGCTCCAGCAATTAAACCTAGAATGATCCAAGCAATAATGTTCAACATAATCTTATCTATCAAAAACGTAATAACTAGCTTAGAAATTACAATAGTGTTTTCCTTCTACCTAAAGATATAAGTAATAAACTTAAATAAAAATTAATCAGCTGTCGCCTATCTAACTTGCACATTTCTCTGAGATGGACTGGTCATTAATATTCCTGTTGGAAACACTAAAAATTAGGTGGGCATAAGACCCACCTAATTAAACTATACCAACAAAGCCTGCTCCTCTTTAGAAATCACGCGCCCTTCATCCTCAAAACCGACGATTTGATCAAAGTTCAAATACCGATACAAATCATCTGCAAAAGGATGAATTCTACTCGCCACAATATCCAAGTATTCCTGCACTGTCGGAAGCCGCCCCAGCAAAGCACAAACTGCGGCTAATTCTGCTGAACCAAGATACACTCGCGCATCTTTACCCATGCGATTATTGAAGTTGCGGGTAGAGGTAGAAAATACTGTTGTGCCATCAGCAACTCGCGCCTGATTTCCCATGCACAAACTGCACCCTGGCATTTCTGTTCTAGCACCCGCAGCCCCAAAAACGCTGTATACACCTTCTTCTTTTAACTGGTGTTCATCCATGCGAGTTGGTGGTGCTATCCACAAGCGGGTTTTCACTTCACCTGCACCTTCCAAAACTTTCGCTGTTGCCCGATAATGACCAATATTCGTCATACAAGAACCGACGAATACTTCTTGCACTGGATCATTAGCAACTTCCGATAATAATTTAACATTATCGGGGTCATTGGGAGCAGCAACAATTGGTTCTTTAATTTCGTTCAAATCAATTTCAATTATTTCGGCATACTCCGCATCAGCATCGCCTTCTAATAACACGGGATTTGCTAACCATTCTTCCATCTTTGCCACACGGCGCAACATGGTACGCGCATCGTGATAGCCTCGTGCGATCATATTTTTCAGTAGCGCTACGTTGGAACGCAGATATTCAGAAACTGTCTCTACACTCAGCTTAATTGTGCATCCGGCACAAGAACGTTCGGCACTAGCATCGGTGAGTTCAAAGGCTTGTTCAACTTTTAAATCTGGCAAACCTTCTATTTCCAGAATTCGCCCGGAGAAGATATTTTTCTTGTTCTGCTTCTCTGCTGTCAGCAAACCTTTTTGAATTGCCACGTAAGGTATGGCATTCACGACATCGCGCAGGGTGATGCCTGGTTGCAATTCTCCTTTAAATCTTACCAATACTGACTCTGGCATATCTAAAGGCATCACACCCAAGGCGGCTGCAAAGGCCACTAATCCAGAACCGGCGGGGAAGGAAATACCCAAGGGGAAGCGGGTGTGAGAGTCGCCGCCAGTTCCCACGGTGTCGGGTAGCAGCATCCGGTTTAACCAAGAGTGGATAATACCATCACCGGGACGGAGGGCAACACCGCCACGAGATGCAAAGAAATCGGGAAGTTCGTGATGGGTTTGGATGTCTACTGGTTTGGGATAAGCTGCTGTGTGGCAGAAACTTTGGATCACTAAGTCTGCACTGAAACCAAGACAAGCGAGTTCTTTCAATTCGTCGCGGGTCATGGGGCCTGTGGTATCTTGAGAACCAACGGTGGTGATGATGGGTTCGCAAGATGTGCCGGGACGCACACCAGGTAATCCACAAGCTTTACCTACCATTTTCTGTGCTAGGCTGTAGCCTTTGCCTGTATCAAAGGCTTGCTGAGGACGGGTGAAAACGGTGCTGTGTTCTAAACCTAGTGCAAGACGAGTTTTGTCGGTGAGGGTACGTCCAATAAGTAGGGGGATGCGTCCACCTGCGCGGACTTCATCGAGGATGGTGTCAGGTTTGAGGGCAAAGGTGGAAATAACTTCGCCTGCTTCGTTGGTGATTTCGCCTTTGTAGGGATGGATGGTAATTACCATGCCAGTTTCTAGTTTGGTGACATCGCACTGAATAGGCAAAGCACCGGCATCTTCAGCTGTGTTAAAAAAGATTGGCGCGATCGCACCACCTAAAACATAACCCCCAGCGCGTTTGTTTGGCACAAAAGGTATATCATTTCCCATGTGCCACAATACTGAGTTGATGGCAGATTTACGCGAGGAACCTGTACCAACTACATCTCCCACATAAGCTACAGGATGTCCTTTTTTCTTCAGTTCAGCAATGGTTTGTAAGCTTCCCGGTTGCCGTGTCTCTAACATCACTAAGGCGTGTAAGGGAATATCTGGGCGAGTTGTGGCGCTTTGGGCGGGGGATAAATCGTCGGTATTGGTTTCGCCAGGAACTTTAAAAACAGTGACAGTAATCGCTTCTGGAACTGTGGGGCGCATGGTAAACCATTCAGCTTCCGCCCAAGAGTCAACCACCCGTTTGGCGAAAGGATTGGTTTTAGACAACTCTAAAACATCGTGGTAAGCGTCATACACCAAGAGGATTTTGCTTAAGGCGTTGGCGGCATAGGCGGAAATCGGTTCCTTTCCTTGTCCACCCATTACTAAAGGTGTTTCAGATGAGTCTGAGACGGATACGGTGGGCCATTGCAGCAAATCGATTAAAGATTGCACATTGTAACCACCTACCATCGTGCCCAGCAATTGCACCGCTTCTATGCGCGAAACCAAGGGACTGGTGATTTCCTTTTTGGCAATCGCGGTGAGAAATCCAGCTTTGACATAAGCTGCTGGATCAACACCAGGAGAAACGCGATCGCGCAATAAATGTAATAATATATCCTCTTGACCCTTTGGCGGATTTTTCAGTAATTCACATAATTCTGAGGTTTGCTTCGCATCCAATGGTAAAGGGGGAATACCGAGTGCTGCTCTTTCGGCAACGTGTTTACGATATTGTTCTAGCATTTTTATGTTCTCCATTGGGATGTTCTATCTTTAATTATGAAATATTTTTAGTCAATACTTGGCTATAAGAGTTTAGCTTACTTTTATTACTGAAAGCCTTACTGGTAATTGGTTGTTTGCAGTTTTTTTATACTGAAAGTTTGAAAAGTATTGGGCGAATGGAATTCGCTACTACACAAACAAAGTCCACCTCCGTAGACTAAGAAAAAATCAACAATTTTTAACCCACGGAGGTGGGTTTTGTCTGTATAGCCGCGACTCCTAGTCGCCAGGTGTAGTAGTAATGAATTAAATTGATTGTTGGTTTAACCAAGTTTCTAAATCAGTAACACTAGAAAAATCTAGCAATACTTCTCCTAAATTCTCTAATTGTTCAATCGATAAACCTTGAACTTACTCGATGAATGATGTATTAATCTCACCAATACGGCGATTGAGTAAACGTAATATTAATTATGCAACTCAGACATTGGAAGGTACTAAAGTTTGGGACATTTTCATCTCTCTTGTTGCTACTACCCAATAGTTGGAAATTCGCTTTTTTGAGTACGTGCATGATCGCATTTATGAGGCAGGAAAAATCCCTTCTCTTGCGACTATTCTTTGTGATAAATCTTTTCTTAATCCCCTTGGTTGGTCGTGGTCACCAGAATAATTGCCTACCCCGAATTATTGAGGGGATACCTAGTTTCATTCATAAAAAATGAGTCTTCAAGCTGTGACTAAACTAAATCGCTTTTTCAGCTAATCTTATTTTTCCAATATGAAGATTACCAACTTTTAAAAAAGTTGGTAATCTTAAGTTAAAAAGTTTTTGGACACACATTTAATTGTTAGAAAATCCCTAAAAGAATGATAAAAGTCAGCCCACAGAAGGCAAGCATAGATATAATCAGAATGTTGCCAATACTGTGGTCAGAAACCGTTGACTTATCTGTATTGGTAGCCATATAAATCGGCCCCACTAAACAAGTTTTGCTTAAATTATAACTAGGGTGCATAAGGATTAGTATATCTTTGAACAAAAATTGATTTTAATTCATTGAAGTTTAGTTTAATAGTGAAGTTTGAAGTAAAACAATTAATTTATATGTCAAAACCTGGCAATTAGATAATGGCAAGACAATTACTTACTACCAAAATTACTAGAATATCAGCAATGCTCAAAGCCACCTAAGAGATCATTTACACCTACTATAAGAATGAATATTAACACTCTAGGTAAATTAAAAAAATTAAAGTATTGATTTCCAAATTTTACAGAGCTTGACGGGTCAATCTTAACGTTATCCGTGTACTGATAATCAGATACACGCGAATAAATGATATACTCTAAAGATTCGAGCAAGCAATTGAGGGCGTGGCGTATTGTGCCCCAATTATTATCATGCAATTATTTACTAACATCTATCAAAAGAAATAAAAATTGTATTCCTTTAGTTAGAGCAAAAAATACTGAGTCATAGATACTTTAAGTAAAGAAGAACATGATTTAAGTGCCTGCTGAAAAGTTGATATTTGTAGGTACACAGATAAATACAATTTATCTGTGTGATTTCGTGTTTATATATAGTCGAACAAAAGGTAGAGGCTTATTTGTCTCGCTTTAAAAGTCAACAATGCAAACATCGTCATTTAATGGAGTTGCCATGTCTGAATTGCTTCAAGCAGTCTTAGATAGTGAAGAAAGAAGTGACTTGCGTTCTTTTCTTAGCGAATTACGCCAACAAGAAAAGAAGTACTTGCTGCGAAACGACATACTCAATGTATATTGTGAGTATTGCTCCAAGTCCCAGAAACCTGAGGAATTTTACACTTCCTCTGAGTTAGGTAAACTCATTTACTATACTCAGGAAATTATTCAGGAGGAATCAAACTTCTGTTTTATCATCCGTTCTAAGATTGCCAGCCAAGAAGTTTATTGGTTGACATCAGACTTGAGCATTGAACCGATGACGGTGCAGGATTTGCTGGATCTGCGCGATCGCTTGGTGAACAAATTTCATCCTAACGAGGGCGACCTGCTAGAATTGGACTTCGGCCCCTTCTATGACTACACCCCAATCATCCGCGACCCCAAAAATATTGGTAAGGGAGTACAATTTCTCAACCGCTATCTATCCAGCCAAATCTTTCAAGACTCCAAACAATTGCTGGACAGCTTATTGAATTTCTTGCGGCTGCACCACTACAACGGTGTGCAACTGCTGCTTAACGATCGCATTCAATCACAGCAGCAACTTTCTGAGCAAGTTAAGAAAGCTATCGGTTTTGTTAATAATCGCCCCGAAGAGGAACCCTACGAACAATTCCGGTTCCAATTGCAGTCAATGGGTTTTGAACCGGGTTGGGGTAACACCGCAGCGCGAGTGCGCGAAACCCTCAATATTCTTGATGAATTGATTGATTCTGCCGATCCCCAGACCCTAGAAGCCTTTATTTCTCGTGTCCCGATGATTTTTAGAATCGTCTTGGTGTCAGCCCACGGTTGGTTTGGGCAAGAGGGAGTGTTGGGACGTCCCGATACCGGCGGTCAGGTAGTTTACGTCCTTGACCAGGCAAAGAGCCTAGAGAAGCAGCTACAAGAAGATGTCATGCTTGCGGGTTTAGAGAAATTAAATGTCGAGCCAAAGGTGATTATTCTCACCCGCTTGATTCCCAATAGTGATGGCACCCTTTGTAATCAACGGCTAGAGAAAGTCCACGGTACCGAAAATGCCTGGATTTTGCGAGTGCCTTTACGGGAATTTAATCCTAACATGACTCAAAACTGGATTTCCCGGTTTGAGTTTTGGCCTTATCTAGAAACTTTCGCCATTGATTCAGAAAAAGAACTACGGGCAGAATTCCAAGGCACACCTGACTTAATAGTTGGAAACTATACTGATGGGAATTTAATAGCATTCTTGCTGGCGCGACGCTTGAAAGTTACCCAATGCAATGTTGCCCATGCTTTGGAAAAATCTAAATACTTATTCAGTAACCTCTACTGGCAAGAATTAGAGGAGAAATATCATTTTTCATTGCAATTCACAGCTGACTTGATTGCAATGAATGCTGCCAATTTTGTTGTCAGCAGCACCTACCAAGAAATTGTGGGAACACCGGATAGTGTGGGACAGTACGAGTCTTATAAGTGCTTCACCATGCCGGAGTTATATCATGTGACTAATGGGATTGAATTATTTAGTCCCAAATTTAATGTCGTACCGCCTGGAGTAAACGAAAATAATTACTTCCCCTACACCCAGACTAAAGACCGAGTAGAGAGCGATCGCCAACGCCTTGCAGAAACACTCTTTACTCTGGAAGACCCCACGCAAATCTTTGGCAAACTCGACGATCCTAACAAGCGCCCTCTCTTCTCAATGGCGCGTCTTGACCACATCAAAAACCTCACAGGTTTAGCTGAATGTTATGGTCAAAGTAAAGAATTACAGGAGCATTGCAATTTAATTTTAGTGGCGGGTAAATTGCGCGTCGAAGAATCAGGCGACAACGAAGAACGTGACGAAATTATCAAACTCTACCAAATAATTGACGAGTATAATCTCCACGGAAAGATTCGTTGGCTGGGTGTGCGCCTGACTAAAACTGATTCTGGTGAAATTTACCGAGTCATTGCCGATCATCAGGGAATTTTTGTACAACCAGCTTTATTTGAAGCTTTTGGGTTGACAATTTTAGAGTCGATGGTTTCAGGATTACCGACTTTTGCCACACAGTTTGGTGGGCCTCTGGAGATCATTCAAGATAAGGTTAATGGCTTTTTGATTAACCCAACAAATTTAGACGAGACAGCCACAAAAATTATAGATTTTATTACAAAATGCGAACAGAATCCTAACTATTGGAATGAAATTTCGCAGCGAGGAATTGAGCGAGTTTACAGCACTTATACTTGGAAAATTCACACTAGCAAGCTGTTATCATTAGCACGGATTTATGGCTTCTGGAACTTTACCTCAAAGGAGAATCGGGAAGATTTGTTCCGTTATCTTGAGGCTTTGTTCTATTTAATTTACAAGCCAAGAGCGCAAGAACTATTAGAGCAGCACAAGTACCGATAATAAGTTAGGAGTCAAATTAAGTTAAGAGTGAGGAGTTATGAGTTAGGAATTATAAAAATAAAAATTTTTCTAACTTTTAACTCCCAACTCCTAACTAAATTGTCAACGCCCGCCAAGTTCGTTGACCAACTATTCCATCCGTTGCTAAATCCTGTTGATTTTGAAAGGCTTTGACAGCAGTTTCTGTCAGTGCGCCATAAATCCCATCAACTTTAACGGCGTAACCGCTAGACACTAACAGCCGTTGTAAGACTCTCACAGCAAGACCAGAGCTACCGAAATAAAGAGTCGGCATCGGTTGGCTACTGAACTTCTGAAACCGTCCTGTAGCCTTTGCTTTTGTACGGACTTGACCTCCAGACTGAGAATACTTATTAGACTCACCTAAATTAGAAGAACCTAGTCCCGGATTCTTTTTGCTGATTTTCTTAAGTATATGTTGTTTGTCTGGTGCGATCGCTGAGGAAGAAGCCTGAGAAATCCCATCTGTCTGCATGAATTCAGGTGGTGTGACTTGAGCAGTTATTTCTAACTGACTCTGTTTTGACTGTTTTACGTCATTTTCCACCTGAACTAATTGCTGCTGTGGCAAATTGGCCCCAGATGCTTGTCTTATTGCTAGCACGCCCGTCATCATCAGGCCAATTTCAGTCATTGTAGTTCATTTTATTTCAACCAATATTTCTTTGAACTAACAACATTGCTGCTGTTCGGGATAGTACATACTGACCAAATAAAAAAGTCATCTAATAATTTTTTCAGAGAATATTTTCATAATCATATTTGCTCACCTCCTAATAATCAGACTTATATCATTAGTTTTGTGCTTCTTTTGTCTTTAATCAAGCCATGAACTTGTAAGATATCGTATCTAAATCAACGGTTTAGACAATAACATACTATATGATCATATGGGAATGCCATCAAACAATTTTGCCTGTTTATCTTTGGATCGCGCTTGATATGCTGATTTTCTCATGTTTAGAATGGCAGTAAAAATACTACTGGATTCATAGAGTCAGTTTTTTAAGTATTGATCAATACAACATTTTGCAATAATGATAAACTCTTAATTCCAAAGAATTTTTCTTTCTTCATAGAGGTTATAAACCTTCCCCGTGTTTTTGGAAAGCGTATATTTCAAACTCAATAAAATGAAACTACAGAACATTGTTGCACAGTCTAGAGTTTAGAGTAATGCATGACAAAAATACACAGACCCACTGAATATAATGCCTGTGCAATTCTTTTGGTTTTATGTTATTTTTTATACTGTATTTAAGTATTAAGAAAGAAGCACCTTAATAAAAAGCGCAAGGCTGATAGCGAGTATTCTTACCCCTGCGGGGAAGCAAGCTAGACGCAGGGTTTAGTAGAGAGCGTCATAAACCACCTTTAGACATCTCTTAGTACACTCAGTTGTGAATGCTGAAGAACTTTTTACCTTTTTTCATCTCGCCACAAAGCAATACCGCCTAATAAACCAGTGATATTAGGGATGAGCTTGACATTTAACGGTAGCTCGAAATTAACTTTCACGGCTTCACCGCCGCCAATGTAGAGGTAATCATAATTGAACAGATGTTGCAAAGATGCGATCGCCTTTTCTAAACGTCTATTCCATCTTTTCTCACCAATTTTTTCTAACTCTGCACGCCCTAACTGCTGCTCGAAAGTCTCTCCTTTGCGAAACGGGTGATGTCCCATTTCCATATTCGGTACTAGCTTCCCATCCACAAATAAAGCTGAACCAAACCCTGTACCCAGAGTAATCACTAATTCGACACCTTTACCAGCGATCGCACCAAACCCTTGCATATCTGCATCATTAATCACCCGTACTGGCTTGTTTAAGTGTTTTAATAATGCTGTTTCTAAATCAAATCCGATCCAATCTGGATGTAAGTTTACCGCAGTTTCCGTGACTCCACACCGCACCACACCGGGAAAACCGACTGAAACACGATGAAATTCACCTTGAGCCGCAGCCAACACAACAATTGCATTAATTACAACCTCTGGTGTAGCAGGTTGGGGTGTATCTAAACGCGCCCTTTCCGTTACAGGATTTCCTGTAATATCCAAAACCATAGCTTTAACGCCACTACCGCCAATATCAACCGATAGGGTACGAACCGATCCATTTTCTTCAACCATTGAATTCACATCCTTTTTACTGTTTAGTTAATGCTTGTTACTTCGTTATTATGCTCTGCTGTATGTGATCATATTCGGATATTTGGAGAGTCTTTATACTTAGTGGAGAGTGTGGAGGCGAGGAGAAATAACTAATGACTAATGTCCAATACCGCTAAGATAGGAATGGCACAATTTAAGTAATATGCACAGTTTCATTCCACCAAAACGGTTTTTTCCTTACCTCACCTGGACTGATATCCAGGCAATGCCAAATAAGGAAAATGTGGTGATCATCCAGCCAGTAGGGGCAATTGAACAACATGGCCCTCATCTGCCATTGATTGTAGATGCTGCGATCGGTATGGGGGTGCTAGGAAAAGCAATGGAAAAGCTGGATACCAGAATTCCTGCCTATGCTTTACCTAACCTTTATTATGGCAAATCTAACGAACACTGGCACTTTCCCGGTACAATTACCCTCAGCACGGCAACTCTCACGGCAATCATTATGGAAGTGGGAGAAAGTATTTACCGGGCTGGGTTTAGAAAACTGGTATTAATGAACTCCCACGGTGGACAACCCCAAGTTATGCAAATGGCGGCGCGGGATTTGCACGTTAAGTATGATGACTTTTTGGTATTTCCGTTGTTTACTTGGCGCGTGCCTAATATTACTAAAGATTTATTGACTCCAAAAGAAGCAGCGCTAGGAATGCACGCTGGAGATGCTGAAACTAGCATTATGTTATCGATTTTGCCAGAACAAGTGAAGCTAGAGAAAGCCGTTGCAGAGTACCCACCAGAACAACCAGAAAGTAGTTTACTGAGTTGGGAAGGTAAATTACCTGTGGCTTGGGTGACGCGAGATATCAGTAAAAGTGGAGTGATTGGCGACGCTACAACCGCAACTAAAGAAAAAGGCGATCGCATCCTCGAATCTGTCGCTAACGGTTGGGTGCAAGTTATTCAAGATATTTATGCCTATCGACAACCGAAGGTAGAAGGTAAAGGGGTGGAGGAATTGACGCGTTTTACTCAAAGTTAAAAATCCAATATATTAAATGCAGGACAGCATCTAGATTTGCTAATGTTAAGAGGGATAATGGAAATAGTAC
Source organism: Nostoc desertorum CM1-VF14 (assembly GCA_019359245.1). Classification (GTDB taxonomy): domain Bacteria; phylum Cyanobacteriota; class Cyanobacteriia; order Cyanobacteriales; family Nostocaceae; genus Nostoc; species Nostoc desertorum. The sequence goes on from JAHHHR010000007.1 coordinate 176,411, forward strand.
TAGCGTAGCTGCTTAAAATTTATCGGGCAGCAAGTTTCTATTAAAACTAATATTAAGAGAAAGAATTATGACGGCATTTGAACCCAAGAGTCTCCGTTCTTATAGCCAAGAAGATGTGCAGCAAATTCTGCAATTAGCGATCGCTCGTCAAGCTAACGACAAAGACACAGAATTTTCTTATGAGCAAATATTAGAAATTGCTGCTGAGTTAGAAATTGCACCTGATTCTTTAAAGTTAGCAGAACGCGATTGGCTATTACAACAGGGTCAAGTCCAACAGCGAAAAGCTTTTGACGCTTACCGCATTAGAAGATTTCAAAAGCGTTTAGGGAATTATGCAGTTTTCAATGGCTTCTTTATACTGCTAAATTTAATCACTGGTGGCGGAATTTCTTGGTCACTGTACATTTTGCTATTCTGCGGATTGCCTGTAGGGCTGGATGCCTGGAATACTTTTCAAATCAAAGGTGAAGAGTATGAAATCGCATTCCAAAAGTGGAGCCGTAATCATCAGATAAAGAAAACTATCAGCACAGTTTTGAATAAGTGGTTTAAGGTATTACAGGTTTAGTACAGCGCGGCGGAAATAAACAACTCATTCCAAATCAACGAAACGCCTACGCTGTATTGATTTTGACTTTTGACTTCCGCCTTGCGGTACTAGGGTGTCTTTTCAAAATCTTAGATTCCCTTAGAAGGGGGGGGGCAAAACCTCTCAAAGTCCTCACGCGCAATTCATCTCAACACTGAACTCGTAGGGTCAGTGTTGAGATGAATTGCTGTTTAAGGTAAATGCAGCTTTGTTTGGGACGGACTATAGTTAATGAAAATACTAGACCGGAATTTGACTAGACCATTTCAGGCAATTTTTACTGAACACCGCGTAGTTTGGGCTGCTTTACTCCTGAGTGCGGCACTGGTGATAACATTAGCGCTATCGCTTTCTCAAGGAGCAGTACCTTTAAGTATGTCGGAATTTTGGCAAGCCATACTCCGCGAAGGCGATCCGGTTAAACAGACAATTCTCTGGGATTTGCGTCTCCCGCGCATTACGGCTGCTCTCATTGTCGGCGCAGCTTTGGGAATGTCAGGAGCATTACTGCAAGGAATGTTACGCAATAGTCTTGCTGATCCATTTATTCTTGGCATTTCTGCGGGTGCAGGATTAATTGTGATTCTAATGATTGTGTGGCAAATATTCCCGATCGCAATTCCTTTAGCAGCGTGGATGGGAGCTATTGTAACTTCAGCGATCGTTATTTTGCTCGGTCGTGCGGGGTCAGGAATTTCAGTTGAGCGGTTGATTTTAGGCGGAGTGGCGATAAGTTCTTTATTAGGTGCTGTACAAAGTACATTGTTGCTTTTAGCTGAAGATGGTCAAATTCAAATTGCGCTCAGTTGGTTAGTTGGTAGCCTTAACGGACGGGGTTGGCAAGAAATTTCGACGGCTGGCCCTTACATCATCGTTGCATTGCTAGGGGGATGCTTGCTGGCGCGATCGGTAAATGTGCTGGCTTTGGGTGATGATTTGGCTGTGGGTTTAGGGGTTTCGTTGACGCGATCGCGCCTATTAATTGGTGGTGTAGCCACTTTATTAGCCGCAGGTGCAGTCAGCATCAGTGGCTTGATTGGATTTGTTGGTCTTGTTGTCCCTCACGGTGTCCGCCTCATCGTTGGTACAGATCATCGCTTTGTTTTGCCACTTTCCGCTCTTGCAGGTGCATGGTTACTTACTTTTGCAGATTTACTCTCTAGACTAGGAGCGGTAGAACTACCAGTAGGTTCTGTCACTGCATTGCTGGGTTCACCGCTATTTATCTGGTTACTTTATCGTCGTTCTGCTGGGTTTAATAAATTTTAAACTAATAGACCTGGGTTAAAATCAAAATAATTTTAGCTGAAGTTGATACTATTAATTAATCTTCTTTACGCTTAAGTGTATAAAAAACTTGCTAATTTAGCTGTATAAATTTCATAGTCTTTGCTAAAGTATTAAAAATCAAGTATTTGTAGCTATATTTACCGAGGTCTACTATACTTTTAAGAGCATTTAGCTAAGTCTGCTCATTGTGCTTTGTTCACGGAAAAATAAAAATTGCTGGTGCATTCACTACAACAGCAACAAGCAGAATGATCAGTTTTGGTTTATTTACCTCTTCTATTTTAACATGAACGAGGTATTTTTTATTTGAGGCGATGTCTAATATCATGTCCAAACTCCTCACTTGCGGGGAGGGGGTTGGGGGTGGGGTTGTTGTACCTCACTCAAATGAGAACCGCTATATAACAACAAGCTGTTGCGTATCTACGCTTTTATTTTTGAATCCCAAAATACTTTTCTGGACTCATACATATTTCATTTATTGGCTTGCATTTATGCCAATGACTCCCATGACTATTAAGGTTATAGAAATGAGCTTCATTAATGTGGCGGATTCACGAAACCAGAGAATACCAATAATAGCGATCAAGACTGTTCCCAATCCAGCCCAGACAGAATAAGCTACACTCACTTCAAGTTTCTTGAGAGCAAGGGTCAAAAAAGTAAAACAAAGTACATAAAAGACAGCTATGAATATGGAAGGGACTATTTTAGTAAATCCTTGTGATAACTTCATGCAAGTTGTGCCTGAAACTTCAAACAGGATTGCGGCGATAAGGTAAATCCAACTTGTTGACATATTTGTTATCAGCAGTTTGTGAGGAATCTCTTATTATCTTATCTCTGTGAAAATCAAAAAGTACAATAAGTCGAATTATTATCATTATTCGTGTGAACCTCCTAAAAGCTTGTACGATAGGCTACGCGTTGCAAGCTTTAAGAGCAGGGGCGCGGGTGACAGTTGTACCGATATTTAAAATAAAATTGTTATATTTCAAGTCTGCTTTTGTCGAATTTACCGAACCTTAATAGTTTAGGTTACCGTCAATTTATAGTAAAAGAATTTCTGGTTCGGCAATTATCATCACTCTGGTGATAAAAACCGAATTTGACCCACTTTCATTTTTAAATACTATGAGAACAAAGAAAGGAATCAAATCTCCAATGATTGGAGAGAAAAAATAGTGGTTATCCGAGGTAAAGAGATGACATTAGTACGTTTGAATCCCTGGCAAGAATTTAACGCGATACAACGTCAAATCAATCGCTTATTTGATGAAGATACTTTGCCAACTGCATTTTTGGATAGAGGTTTATCCAGAGTTCCTGCTGCTGAGTTAAAAGAAACTGAAGATGCAATTCATCTGAAGGTACAACTTCCAGGAATTGAAGCTAAAGACCTAGATTTGCAAGTTACAGAAAATGCTGTATACCTGAGTGGTGAGCGAAAATCTGAAGCAAAATCTGAAGATAAAGGTGTGATCAAAACCGAATTCCACTACGGTAAATTCCAACGTGTAATTCCTTTATCTGCTCGGATTCAAAATACCAATGTTACGGCAGATTATAAAGATGGCATCTTGAACCTGACGCTACCCAAAGCTGAAGAAGAAAAAAATAAAGTTGTCAAAGTTAATCTAGCATCATCTGGCTAATTTCAACTTTATATCTGCTAGCTATCTATTAAACTGAATGAAAAGCGCTCTCCATAAGGAGAGCGCTTTTTAGCGTTAATTACTCAGCCTATACAGATTTATTACAAAAGTGCAAAATTGTAAATCTTTCAGAGTATGTTATCGCCGAGAGTACGACACCATCAAATACGGTTCGGTTAGCTTGTTTACCCTGCGAAGATACCCCCAACCCCCCTTACAAAGGGGGGCTAATTTACTTCCTAACCCCCTTTTTAAGGGGGTCGCCACAGGCGGGGGGATCTTATCTGAACCGTATTGCGACACCATTTCAGATTTTAGGTACGCTAGGATAAATGTTCTAACGCACCTTCCAAAACTTGCTCTTTATTAAATCCACATTTGTTAGTTAAGCATTAAGCGCTTCTTCTTGATGGGTTTCGATAACGCAATCAGAAGTTGGACGGGCAACGCAAGTAAGAACCCATCCTTCGTCCATTTGATCGTTGTCTAAGAAGTTTTGATCTGATTGGTCAATTGTACCTGAAATCAGTTTACCGGTGCAGGTAGAGCAAGAACCAGCGTTACAGGAATAGGGCAAGTCCAGCTCATACTCCTCGTTAGCGATCTCTAGAATGTACTCATCTTCAGGAACGTCAATTACTTGTTCGCCGTCTGGGGTACGTAATGTGACCTTATAAGTTGCCATGTAACAATTCCTAACTCATATAAACTCCATATTCGATACTACGGGTTTATGTGCTGCTAGTCTAGAGTTGATTATGGTTGACTGTTTTAGATTCTCAAGCGGTTAGTGGGGCTAGTTTACATATCCCAAAAGCTTCAGATCAAAATCAGCGAGAAAAAAATGTTGCGATCGCTTCAGCAAACCCCTCAAATGAACTATAATCCTTAGCCACTATAGAGACATTTACACCCAACTTTCGCGCATTAGCAGTTGTATAAGGGCCGAAACATGCAACTATACAGCGTTCATAATCGTTTTGCGAGTTGACCATTGTCAAAAAGCTTTCTACTTCCGCCGTGCTACTAAAGGCAATTACATCAATCATTCCTTGGCGAATCAGGTTTAATTCAATACTGTAGATACTTGTGTTTAAGCCCTGTGTAATATACGTAGGTACGTGGGTTACTTCTATGCCCAATTGCTGCAAATCAGTAATTAAATTGGGTACAACATCAGGCTCAGGCAAACCAACAACTTCTGGTGCAGGTATCAGCACTTTTTTGTTGTAAATTTCCGGTAGTTTTGCTAATTCAGCTACAATCCCGCCTGGGCTAGATTCTGTAGGAATTAAATCTACTTTGCCACAAAAAGATAATAAGCTTTCTGCGTCTTTTCCTAAAGCACATAATTGGCATTTCTGTACTACAGATATAGGAATACCTAAATCATTCATCCGGTGAAAAAATGCAGTGATGCCATTTCTACTTGTGAAGATAATCCAATCAAATTCACCTATTTGGTATAGAGCAGTATCTAACTTAGTGTAGTTTGATAAATAGCAGGTTTCGATAGTAGGCATGAAAATAGGTAAACCACCTTGTTTGATGATTTGTTCAGATAACCTATAAGCATAATTTCTCGGTGCTGTGACTAAAATTCTCTTGCCGTATAGAGGTAATTCTCTAGATGGTGTGAGCTGGTTGATTTCTCTTGATTGGATGTGCATTTGTTTATCTGTCATTTCACGGCTATTCCACCTTATAATGGACGTTGCTCAATTTATAACGGCTTTCAGTTGAGTCCAATAGAAACCTAACCCCCAACCCCTTCCTTACAAGCCTACGGTGTACACACAAATCGAAGTTACTTTGAGATCCGGGTTTTTCCCCCTTAATCCCCGCTTGGTAAAGGGGAAACCGAAAAATCTAGTTTCCTCCCCAATGCATCGGCTACGGTGTACACACAAGTAATTGCCCATACAGGTTTCATCGCTTCTAGCCCCCATAAATACCCAAATTTAGGTGGGCTTGAAACTGAGTTTATCCCCAAAATTTAAAGCTTAGGGCAATGAAACCCGCTCTCAGGTACAATTTCTAGACTTATGTGTACATCGTAGGCTTTTCGAGAGGGGATTAAAGGGAGCCAGTGCGGTCTTCTCCCTTGGCGCTAGCCTCTCCCTTTGGGAGAAGGGGAGACGCTTTAGCGCATGGGGTCTCCCCAAGTGGAGCATCTGGCGTGTGGGGTGTAACGACTCTGGGAATCATAATTAATTACCCAGACATGATATATATAAATAAATTTTCAAGAAGTAAGGCAGCTATGCTGTGTTTTGGAGGTAGAAGAAAAGAGGATTTGACTTGTTTGTTTCCTTTGTAGCGGTTGGTGAATTCCCAGTTGAACTGCTTCTAAAAAAGCTGTCCTTAAGTAAGAGAGGTTAAAATAAGTGCTTTTATCATGGTAAACACTCTACGTACCAGGCTTGATACGATTAGATTATTTAGCAAAGAATTAGGGGTAAAAAATGGGTATTTTAGGTTTAATAACTTGATATTTAATTAAAAATAAATTGTTATTTGGTATTTTAACAATTTTCAATTAAGGTTAATTTAGAGGTTTACTGCTATTAAATTTATTATTTAATCAAAGTATTTTCGGAAAAACATTTAATTTATTCGTAGATTTTGTTTAAAAATTGCATAAACGATAATATGTTTAAACATATCCAAATATCAATAATAAAGCAGTGTAATTGGTTTTAAAGATATGGTGATGGTACTTGAGGTAATTGATTTGTCACTACTGATGATGTTATTATTAGAGCGTGGGTTGATTTTGGGTTTATTATCTCCAAGAATTGACTTGTAATGTATCATAGACCAAAATTCATCAGTATTGTTAATTGATTGATTAGCAATGTGAAATGGCTATGGGTCTGGATATCTAGACTTGATACCAATAAATTGATGAGGTTACAGAGGAGCAAATAACCATGAGCAACTTAACATCTCCACCTATCGAAGTTCAACAAACGAAGAAAAAAAACTTAGCCGCAGATAAAAAACCTCGAGCTACAGATGATATTGTACGTAGTTATTTGCAAGAGATCGGGCGTGTAGATTTGTTGACTCGTGAACAAGAGGTTATTTTTGCCCAACATGTGCAGCAGATGATGAATTTACTAGCTGCTAAAGAAGAATTGGCTGTGAAATTAAAGCAGGAACCCACGCTGCAAGAATGGGCAGATCAGGTGGAGTTAAGTGTTGAGTTGCTGAAGCAACAGCTAAGTCAAGGACATCAAGCCAAACAGAAGATGATTCAGGCTAATCTCCGGTTAGTGGTGGCAGTGGCAAAGAAATACCAGCACCGCAACCTGGAATTTATGGATTTAATTCAAGAAGGTACTTTGGGTTTAGAGCGAGGGGTGGATAAATTTGATCCTGCTCTTGGTTATAAGTTTTCTACCTACGCTTACTGGTGGATTCGTCAAGGGATCACACGAGCGATCGCCCAACAAGGACGAACAATTCGTTTACCTATCCACGTCTTTGAGAAACTGAACAAAATTAAACGGGTGCAGCGAGAATTATCTCAACAGTTAGGTCGCGTTCCTACTACTGCTGAAATTGCCACCGCCTTATCTTTGACACCGAGCCAAGTTCGAGAGTGTTTGTTTTTGGCCCGTCAACCCTTCTCTTTAGAGGCGCGAGTTGGTGAACAACAAGATACAGAATTGCAAGACATACTGGAGGATGATGGCCCTTCTCCCGAAGACTATGCCGTTGAAGAATCTTTGCACCAAGACTTACAAGACTTGTTGGCAAAGCTGTCTCCCCAGCAGCGAGAAATATTAACCTTGCGCTTTGGTCTGACTGATGGATATGAACTTTCTTTAGCACAGATTGGCGATCGCATGGGTATTAGTCGAGAACGAGTGCGTCAAATAGAGCAAAAAGCTCTAAGTCTCCTCCGACGGCAAAAAGAACAAGTGCGTAGTTATCTAGCTAGCTGAGGTTATTTTTTCACAATAAATGTAGGGTATTTAAACTCAAGAAGTCACCATTATAACTGTATAAAACTCAGTCATTTTGGGGGAAAATAGACCTAAGCATCTTAAAGGTTTGATATGAGTACATCAAAGACAGTGCAACAATTGCAAGCACAATGGGTGACTTCTGAAAACTTTCGGCGTTATGGACAGGTGATTTTTGCAAGTCTTGATGGTAAAGCTTACGATGTGGAAGATGCACAGTTAAACCTGCAAAACGGGATTCCACGATTTTATATTATGCGGTTGGAGAAGAGGGGGCAAAAGTTTCACAAAATTACTCGCCATGTGCAATGCACTCAATGTCTGGGTTCTTTGGAAGGAAAAGATTGGTTAATTACAGTTTGTCCTCCTAATAATGATGTGAATGAACCAGCATTAGAAGAGATTGCTGCTTTCCGCATTCCGGGGAATTGTTTTATCAAGCTACATGAGGGTACTTGGCACGCTGGGCCATATTTTGATCATGAAGCTGTAGATTTTTATAATTTGGAACTAGCTGATACAAATGTGGTGGATCATTTTACTCATGATTTTCTCAAGAGTCATCAATTAGAGTTTGAGATGGTTTAGGTGATATTGGGTTTAATAAATGATGATTCGTTTGTACAGTGCTTAAAGTCCTAAAATAGTAGGTATAAATTGAGTTATACCGTTTCTTTGTGAAGCGGTATTATTAGGTGTTCTTGCTTGAATGAAATACAAGAACCCCACCTCCAAGCTCCTCCCCGCTCTTCGAGAGCTTGCTCTGATGTATTTCAGACGCTCAAGCCTTAGCAGCACGAATTGCACTAATAAAGTTTTGAGCATAATTCTGCGTTGAGAAATCGAGGGCGCGTTGCCTGGCGGCTACTCCGGTACTCTGGGCAAATTCTTGTTCGTCAAGATAGCGGAGAATTGCGATCGCTAATTTCTCTGCATCACCGTAAGGTGTTAATAATCCATTCATGCCATCGGTAATAATCTCTGTCGGCCCGCCAGCATCACCAGCAATCACAGGTTTACCTAGCGCCATCGCCTCAATAATCACAATTCCAAACGGCTCTTTATCTGATGCATGAACGAATACATCCATTGCTTGCACCCACTCCGGGATATTACGCTGTAGCCCAGCCATAATTACTTGCTCTTTCAAGCCCAAGGCTGCAATTTCCGCTTTTAAGAAGTCCTCATAATCCGGTTCTAAATCGTGCTTACCACCAACAACTACACAATGAGCATCAGGATACTTCTGTAAAATTTTGGGCATTGCTTGCACCAATACGTGCATTCCCTTCCATCGTTGCAATCGCCCAACGATTCCAATCAACGGGCCGTGCGAAGGTAAGCCCAGTTTTCGCCGTGCTTCTTCAGGAGTTGGCAAAGCATTAGGCTCAAATCGGTCTAGTGCGACACCAGGATAAACCAAGGGTGTTGGCCTGTGAGGCCAAATTTCTGCCTGTGCTTGCTTGCCATCTTGGGAGAGAGTGATAATCGCACGAGCTGGGATTAAAGTAGCAATTCGCACTAACCAAGTCTTATCACTAGGCACTTCTAGCTGATACCACACAGCAGGTAACCCTGCCAGCATCGCTGCCAAACCTCCAGATATATGCGTAATCCACATCCAATTGACAATTATATCTGCACGTTCGCGGCGTGCGATCGCAGCTATCCGAAAAACGGCGGCAATAAAACGGTGGATTTGGCGTAAACGTCCACTTTCTACAACTCGTGCATCAATGCCAAGGGACTTTACTTGTTCTACCATTGGACCGTCTTCTAAAAATATCACCAGCCAATCAACACCAGCATTACGTCCCTGTTGTACCAAATCCCAGAGCATCATTTCACCGCCACCTCGTTGTTCGGCTAGTGGCATTACAATAATTGCTTTCATAATTTATACCAGTCCTATTTAAGTTGTAATATTTTGTTGTTTAACTAACCACAAAAACCAATTTGCATCCAGCCAAATATTCTCGGATTAATTCATAATTGATAATTTTTTTGATGTTGATAGTACTTGTGTCCTGCCATAGCCATAGCTAAAAATCCCCAAAGAATCATCCCAGCCACACTTAACATACCGCTACCAATAATTAACTGTGTAGCAGAACTGATACCAATGGCGCGGGCAGCACTGATAAAACTATCAAAACGACCTTCACCATAGCTGCTAACACTAATAATTAAAAAAATTAATCCACCCATATAAAAGATGGCTCCAAACCAACCAAGGGTGAAAAATATATCTAAAATGCCGCTATCAATCACCACTACTTCTATTTGACCAGTTTTTTCGTTGACCTTCCAAATATTTCCTAACCCATTACCTAAAGCATTAGAAAGGGCTAAACCAAGGTTTTTGTCATAAGTTCCCGATCTATCTTTAAAGCTATTATCTTCTTCAAGATTAGAAAACGTTTCCAAACGTGCTGCTACAACCCCAGCAATTGGCTCGATAGTTGTCAACGGCACAACACAAATTGCCATCACTAGAATTATGATGATTAAGCGCATTTGAATCCGGGTTTTGACTGAACCCATGATCATAATTATTCCCAATAGCCAGCCGCCCCAGTTAGTCCGTGCTTGTGTTAAGAGGAAGGACAAATAACCAACAGCTGAAGCAGGAAAAATTAAATTTCCAGAGCTGGTAAATAACAACAGCAACCCAGCTTGCATGACTGAACCAAAGGGGCCGACTGAGTGCAATGTACTCCAAACACGCATCCCGAAAGGTACAGGGTTTCCAGAACTCATGAATAGTTTTGATTCTATGAGCCAATATCTGTCCCACTCAGGAGCCACAACAAATTGATATACGCCATAAGCTCCTAAAATCAACACGCACCAAAGAAATGTTCGCTGAATGTTCTGGCGATAGCTGGGATAATCTCGCCAGTTTATAAATAAGTGAAAAGCGAAGATGACTGGACTGAGCCAATCCAGTAGCCCGCGTGCTACAGGGATTGGTGGGTTATAAATTAGACCGACGAGAAAGCCATAGAAGACTCCGATAAAAGCCAAAACAAACGGCAAGCCCCCTTGGCGTGAGGCGCGGGGAAAGTGTCGCAAGAATGTTGCAATAGTTACAAATACTACTAAATATGGTGCTATGAGCATCTGGCGGGTAGGATCCCAGCCTACTCGATAGTCAACCAAGCGCGTAGCTAAGGGTGTGAGAAACCAGATCCACCAGGTAAAGCTGATGTAGAGAATGGGATGCCGCAAGTATAAAAACACGGCTACTACTAAAGCTATCACCGGGTAAATTAGGCGCAATGCGGCAGTAGCACCAGCAAAATAGCAAACTACAGTCAGTAATATAAAGCCTGCGATCGCCATCCAACCCTGTAGCGATCGCTCTTGGGGAGAATAGTTTTCTTGTGAAAAACTATTGAAAAGTATCTGCTTAGAATTCATTCAATTTTAGATTTTAGATTTTTACATAAATAAATTCAAAATTAATGAATCGGTTTTGAATTTTGAATTTTAAATTCTTTATATCCCTGCCAACGCCCATGCCAGGATGCCAGCAATTTTTTCCCTGCCAGCTGCCCTTGGCTAGGTAAAAATCTTAACCATTGTACGAAACCCAAACTATCGCATGTACCCACAAATACTGCCCAGAATAAAAATACAATCCGGCGGATAAATGGCAAATGCTCTAATAAAACTAAGGTTTCATTATGGACTAAATTAATAAAGGCAACTTCATTAAAATTATTTCGCTGATCTTCATCAAAACGTTGTGCTGGATAGTGATCTACAGCAACGTTAGGATCATAAATTATCTTCCAACCAGCCCGTTTTAATGTCAGAGTGAATGCCATTTCAAAATGTACTTGCGCTCCTGTACCGCGCATCCGTTCGTCAAAGCGCAATTGTCCGATTGCCTCTTTACGAAAACTCATGTTTACGCCTTTGAGAATATCGACTTCGCGGGGTTCTCCCACTCCCAGATGATGGTTGCCAATCACTCGCCCAAACCACTGCAACTGTCCCACTACGGGGCGGGATTCGTCTTCTAATTTGCTGCCGTGGTGTATCCAATCACGCCCTCCTAAACCGCCGAGACGACTATCTGAGGTAAAGTAAGCGGCGATGCGCTCTAACCAATCTGGGTGGGGTGCAGCATCATCATCAGTAATGGAGACAATATCGCCCTCCACTGCTGCTAGTCCGGCATTCAGGGCTGCTACTACCCCCGGTTGTGTGACTTTCACAGTATGTAGTGGCAAGTTGGGCGCTTTAAATTGCGCCAGAAATTCCCAAGTTTTTGCATCCGTATCACGGACAACCACTATCACCTGATCAACTGGTTTAGTTTGCTCCTGTAGCGCCAAAAGGCAGCGTGATAGGTCTTGTGGACGGCGATAAGTCGGTATCAGAACGGTGTTCCGCATTCTTGCTTAACTCCTCGAATAGATCCACATAAGTTTTTGCCATAGTATTCCAGCTATGTCGTTCTGCCACAGAGCGAGCTGCTTTGCCCATTTGCTTTACGAGGGCGGGACTGCTCACCAAGGACATCAGCGCCACAGCCAAAGCATTAATATCATCTGAGTCGGGTAAAACGATGCCACATTCTGGTGTCACCAACTCTCCGCCCCCGGTGGCTGTGGCAGTAATTACTGGCAGTCCTGAAGAAAGTGCTTCTAACAATACGAGGCTGCAAGCTTCGTATCGGGAAGGAAAAACAAATAAATCTACTGCTTGCATAATTTGAGGGATATCACGGCGATATCCGACAAAATGCACGCGTTCACTTAACCCTAATGATGCTGCTAGTTCTGGGAAAGGGCTATTTTGGGTGTGTCCCACTACCACCAGATGTAAATCGGGAACTTTCACCAAGGCGTGCAGCACTGTATCTAAGTTCTTTCTGGGTGTGCGGATATCTCCAGCGAACAGTGCTAGGGTGACATTTTCTGGTAAACCTAACTTTTGGCGATTGCTTTCACCTGGAGCAAACTCTTCTAAATCAACACCGTTGACAATTACGCGAATGCGAGAACGCGGTACACCAGTATTGACTAATTCCTGCGCTACCTTTTCTGATACAGCTACGACAACCTGTGCTTTTTGGAAAGCCTGTTTTTCCCAACGGGCATTAAAAGCCGTAAATAGCCATTGGTACAAACCATATAAATCTCGGCGATTGCGGGAAATATGAACAGGCGATCGCAACCATGAACTGTGGACAAAATGTACAGCATTTACATCAGCCGCAGCCAGATTAATTGCTCCATTGACTTTAACTAAATCAATCTCAGAGCGATGTTGACGCAACCAATCTGCACTTTTTTGGGCAAATATGAAATTCCGCACAAATTCTGTCGGATAGCCTTTGACTGGGATTTGAATCCAATTAACTTGGCTATTGTCTTCTAGCTCTGGTGCGACTTCACTAGCTAATAATGTCAGTTGATGACCACGACGAATTGCTTCATTAGCAACCTCATAGTTTACCCGCCCTTGACCATCACCTTTTTTAATTTTATGAGTAACAATACAAAGTTTCATGCATTATCTTCCTTAATGATAAAAGCTTAACCATAACCGCAGATAAAGAAATTTAAATAATCTTATTTTCTTCACTCTGCGTTTACTATTACTTTATTGAAAACGGCGAGAAACTTCTTCTCCATGCCCCATGCCCAAAAACTCCATCCCTTTGTGGTTGGAGTTTTTCATTATTTCGGTATTCTCATTAACTTACTTGCTAGAACTTGCGGAGTGAAACTAATAGTAAGTGCCGCTAGAGTTCGCACATTAAATTTTTGTTGATTCAGCGCCTGCCAAAAATAAGGACGTGCTGCGGCTATCTGTTCACTTCGTAGCAAACCAATTCCTAAAGTGGTATTAGCTTCTAACCATTTCTGCTGAAAGTAAGTTTTAAATTGCTGTAAGCGAGCGTCTTCCATAAAGACTTGATAACAAAACATTTCGCTTTTAGCTTTGCGAATTTTTGCCTGTACATCTCGACTACCACTGAGCATAGTATCAGTTTGCTCATGAGCACGATATCGCGTCAATTTTTCTGGATAGTAGTAAGCGCTACCACCAGATATACAGCAGAGGTAAGTTAAATATAAATCCCACATCCCGCCAACCTCTGAGGGAATACTATCCCAATCAATAAAATTATTGCGAATCACACAAGATGCAGCAGTAGGTATGCTTTTATCTACCAATCCAATTTTATAAAAAGGTTTATGAGTTCCTTTTGCTAGTTTATCCCGCTTGTAACCGCGTGTATTTTCTTCAGTTCCAATATTATTAATTTTCCCATCTGCATCTATAATATATTGATCGCAAAAAGCAATCACTAACTCAGAGTTTGCTTCAAGTGGCGGTACTAGCTTTGCTAAAAAATCTTCATTCCAAATATCATCGTCATGCAAACTAGCAACATATTTACCTCGCGCCATCTTAAAGCCATGTTGCTGATTAGCAATCATACCCACATTTTGCTGATGTCGCCAAAATCTGATGCGTGAGTCACCAAAAGATGCGACAAGTTCTTGAGGGTTTTCTGGACTACAATTATCAGAAATAATAATTTCGATATTTTGATAAGTTTGTTTTATAGCACTAGCGATCGCTTGCTTGAGATACTCTGATCGATTATAAGTGGGGATAATAACGCTAACTAAAGGTGCTTCGCATTCTTTATGTAATGACATATTTTTCTCCCTTGATTTTTTCTCAGTAGAAGATTGCACTAATTGATGTTTTTAGCAAACTAAGCTTATTTAGCTTGAGGTATGCTATATAGCTTTTTCGCTCTAGAAGGGAATTCAGCTATTGCTTTTGCATAAATTGTTCGGAGATTATTTACATGAGTAGCCATTGTAAATTCTTTCATCAATAAAGCATGACCTTGTTCGCCCATGTATCGGCTTTTTTGATGATCTCTATACAACTCATGGATTGCATCAGCCAGCTTTTTGATATTATTACCTGGAACAAGAATACCCGTTTCTCCATCTCGTAAATGTTCTGGAATACCTCCGACTGCACTACCAATTACAGGTCGATAACGAGAGTATGCTTCCAGAGTTACAAGACCAGCAGGTTCAGGCCAAACGCTAGGAAAGATGACTGCAAAACACTGTTGATAAAGTTGATTTATTTTATCGCGATCGCACCATCCATGCCAAGTGATCCGGTTATTTAATTTGAGGGTGTTTGCTAATTTTTCTAAGCGGGGCCGTTCCCATCCTTCACCTGCGATATCAAGTTTAATTTGCGGGTCTGTATGTATTAAGGTTTTGAGTAACCATTCTAGACCTTTATCAGAAACAATTCGTCCCGCAAACAAAATTCTATGATTTTGATGAACTTCTAAACTCAAGGGTGCAGTTGCTGCTTGCGGTACAGAGATACCACAGTGTAGCGTTAGAGTTTGTTCTGGGGGTACACCATTTTGGATCAATTGTTGCCGCACATATTCGCTATTAGCAACAAAAGTAATTTTTATCTTTTTTAAGATATCTAATAACTGATTAGTAGTTTGAAGTTCTTTCAAACTTCTTAAAGGTCTACGGCTACCACACTTATCTACTAGTTTACCCCAGGTACATCCTAAATAAGAAAAGTTGCGATCGCAGATTGTCCGTTGCCCTGCTAAATATTTTGTACCGCTAGGACAGTAGAATGAGTGATTATGAACGCTGAAGATGGCAGGGCATTCGCCTGTAAGCTGCAATAGCAAATCTGGGCTGTGAATGTGCAGCAATTTAAACTGGCTTTGATCTACATTATTAAGCGATTTTATCACGCGATCGCTAACCTCATGCGGTCGATGTTCAAATAGAGAAGCTAAATAAGTTTCAACACCTCCACCCTCACCTACATTAAAATTAGAGCATTGATAAATGAGGTCTTTGTTATATTTTTTATCGAACATATTTTCCGTTAATATTTAGTATATAGTACTAATTTGATTAGTTCTTAAACACTTCTTGTAAAGAGAAATATAAGTAAGATACTATTTTTATGATTTTTATGTTGGTATTTCTATTTCAACATATACTTGATTCGAGTAGGGGTGCATAGCTGTACACCCCTACAGCTTAAACTTAACGAGATTTTGGATATTATTCCTAATCTGATTGTCTTACTTCATACTGCATTTGATGGTATTTCCAAAGTTTACCTTTGAGATCAAGTAGTTCTTTATAGTTCCCTTGTTCTACTATCCGTCCCTGTTCTAATACCACAACTTTATCTGCTTTCGAAATAGTAGAAAGACGGTGAGCGATCGCAATTACTGTCTTACCAACAGATAGCTTTTCTAATGAATCTTGAATTAAGCGCTCAGATAGCGAATCTAAAGCGCTAGTCGCTTCATCCAAAATCAAAATTTCTGGGTTCCGCAGTAAAGCACGCGCAATAGCAATTCGCTGTCTTTGTCCTCCAGATAACCTAACACCGCGATCGCCTAATTGAGTATCAAAACCTTCGGGCATTTCTAAAATAAATTCTAGTGCATTCGCTAGTTTAGCAGCTACTTTAATTTCATCATTAGTCGCTTCTGGAGTACCGTAAGAAATATTTTCCCAAACATTAGTATTGAAGATAAAGGTATCCTGACTAACGACAGCTATTTTGCGACGTAGAGAGTTAATTTCAAACTGTCGTACATCAACTTCATCAATGTAAAGATATCCATCTGTAGCATTATAAAATCGAGGAATTAAGTCAGCAAGGGTTGTTTTACCAGCACCCGAAGCTCCAACTAATGCTGTCATTTTTCCCTTTTCAATAGTCAGGGTAATATTATGTAGCACTAGATTTTCATCATCGTAGCCAAAATCTACAGATACTAAATCTATTGACCTTTTTAAACCTTTAAACTCAATTTTGCCATTTTTAAAGTAATATTTTTCATCAGTTTTCAACAAATTTTTAATATTATCTGCCGAACCATGTAAAGTACTGAGATATGCTCTCGTGCCATTAATATCTTGAACGAAGGGAATAAAGCGAAATAGCACAAAGAAAAAGGTTAGCAAAGAAGCAACTTGTAGCGTTCCATTGGTAACAAGGCTAGTGAACGCCAAAATAATCATTCCGACCAACACCGTAGTCGCTACCCCTTCGGCAATAGGCTTCACAAGTGTCCAAGTAAAAACAACTTTAGTTGTAGTACTTATTACCTTATCGCTAGCTTTATAGTAACGCTGACGCTCAAATTCTTGAGTACCACAGGTGTGAACAGTACGAATGCCATTAATAAATTCTATGGCTGTTGATGTAAAATTAGCATTAGCAGTTGTCATGCCAAAACTTGATTCTCTGACTCTAGCGTTCAGATTTGACAACCCCACACCTAAAAGTGTAAATAGTAGTGCTGAAATCAGCGTAAGTTGCCATGATATCAAAAACATGGATATTAAATAGACAAGAGTTGTCAATCCTCTAGTTACTAAAAAGGCTCCGCCACTAAAACCCTGTCTTATCTTTTCGATTTCTGTGGTAATTGTGTTAATTAGTTCACCAGAACGAGTTTTGGCAAAGTAACTTAACGATAAGGATTGTAACTGTTCAAAAATTTGCTTACGTAGGCGATCGGCAAGATGCAGTTGAGATAATTCAGTGTAAACTTGAGAAAAATAGTTAAAGGTTGCACGTAACCAAGTACTTAATAAAATCAGTAAAGATACGCGGTAGAGGCGATTAATTGCTGATGACTTGGCTCCCAAAATCCAAATATCAAACCAGCCTATTCCTGTTTGAACAGGTTGAGCATTAGGACTAGTTAAGCTTTGCAAGAAGGAAAGTAAGAAACCAATACTCACACCTTCAAAAGTTGCCGCCAAAATTGAGAATATCAGAGCTAAAATTGCAATTTTACGAAAGTGTTTAAATTCTCGCAATATTAAATAGTTGTCTTGCCAAAAGCTGGTAGCTTTGAGCAAACTACGGAGTTGTTGAGGAAATTGGGAATGCATGGATTTTATAATAATAGTTTGGCAAGGTAGATAGACCGTTATAAATGCGATTTAAGCAATTTTTGCTTTAGCTTCAGTGCGGTAGATGAAAACATCAATTACCGCACAGATAAATTACAGGGTTTGGCTATCTAGATGTAACAGGTGAGACTGTGCGTCTACTTCCCATAAAGCTGTAATTTCTGGTAGTTTATTTATCTGTACTGCATCTTCTAAAGTCCAACAACGAAATCCGGTTAAACTCATGTCACCCCGCAGCACGTTAAATAACTGTGGTAGATTGTCGAGACTGTATTTACCCATCCAACGTTCTAGCAGTGTGGTGTTTTGGGTGTTAAACCTCATTACCCGAAACAGTTTACCCCGTTCTCCAACACGCCATTCATGACAAAAAAGTGACCCTGGCGAGTAAACTTGCATTAACACAATCAATCCCAACATGGCTGGACTTACTAATAACAGCAACATGAAAGCAGCAATCCAATCAATTAGCCGCTGTAATTGTCTGAAGGGTTGATTAGGCAGTTTTTGGCTAGCAGGTAGGCTTAGGAATATTGGTTTTTGAGCTTCTTCACACGCATCTGCCCAAAACCTGAGCAAAGCTTCACCCAATTTTGGATCTATGCTTACCAAACTTACAGGAGAATGTTGTAAGCATTCTACTAGCGATCGCTTACTATTTAATGCAGGCAGATATGGTTGTTTAACTTGTCCAGGCGGCTTCACCAACAGCTTACCCCGTCGCCACTGGAGTGTGCAGTCCCCACGATTATCTTGGTGTTCCTGGGTTACATCATATAAATTCTCTAGAGTTGGAATTATTGAAGTTGTCATAATGTCTTTGGGTTTATACAGGAGTGAATTACTGAGGCGTTATCAAAGGCTATCAATGCCAAAGACCCAAATCCGAATCTTGTTGTCAGTCCAAAAAGTTGGAGAGAATTGAGGGCAAAAATATGTTATTGCTATTTGCCACTCAGCCAAGCACCTATCATTCAGAACCCTTCTGGATGTAGAGGTGTACAAATCAACGTTACTATCAATATTCATGGGCAATCGGTATTTTCCGGTAACTACTGAAAGTAGAAATATGTAGAGGGAAATTACCCATAAATCTATATCTACGTTTGATTGTACTGAGGGGTTTATTTTGTCGATATATTTAAAAAAACCAGTCCACTCTTGTCTTCTAGCCTTTATGAAGGTGCTTTAATTTCTAGAATATAAGAGTATTTAGAAATAGCGATCGCTCAAATAAATTCTTTATTTACTCTTTAAATAGCCAGTGATTTCTCTGATAAGCGATAAAGATAGCATAAATATGCTGAGATTTTCCTGATAGCAACAAAATTCAATTTGGTTCATCAAAAACAAAGGGCGCACAGCTTGTGCGCCCCTACTGCGTGTTCTATTTAAACGTATTGCATCAGAGCAAGCTCACCGCTTGCGGGGTGGGGTTCTTTCAACCTATAACCGCTAATAACTACTTTTCCACAGCTTGACGGAGAGCTAATTGCTGTTCTTTTACATAAGGGACGTAATTACTGCTAGAGTTTGATACTCCGTTAGCTACAACTCCAATCAGATTTAACTTACTCAGCATGGCTGTCGCTTGATTAAGCTGACTCCGCGTCACAATACCAATACTTGCCACCATGACCACGCTACGACAAGATGATGCGGTGAGCATGGCATCCACCAAACCAAGAACTGGGGGAGCATCTATCAGTACTAAATCATAGTTTTCTTCAAATGCTGCCATTAATTGCATCATCCGAGGGGAACTCAAGAGATTAGCTGGGTCAGCAGGTTTTGGGCCAGCCGTCAAAATATCGATGTAAGCGGAACCTGCGTATTGAAGACTAATCTGGTTGGGTAGGTTTGCATCACTAGCTAATAGAGTTGAAAGCCCCTGTTCATTAGGAAGATTCAGTTGGTGATGCAGACTCGGATCGCGTAAGTTGGCATCAATTAGTAACACCCTTTTGTGTAAACGGGCAGCACTCATCGCTAAACCCAACGCCAAAGCTGACTTACCCTCATCAGGTAAAGCTGAGGTAATCATCAAAGATTTTAAGTTAGCAACAGTATTCAAAAGTTCAATGTTTTTGTAAATCAGATCCAGCGATTCCCAACGTGGTGGAGATTGCAATACCTGAATTGTCCAAGGAGCGAGAACTTCTGGCTTACCAAAGGGTAACTTGATCATTGATTCTCTGGGTTTGGCTGGCGGTAATTTGGGAGTTGTTCCCAACAACGGCATGGCCATTTGCTTCTCTAACTCAGCAGTGGTGTGAACTGCATCATCAGCCGATTCTCGGATAAAGGCAGCAATGCCTCCTAACATAAACCCAACCACAGCACCTAACAGCAAGTTCTGTTGAAGATTGGGACCTAATTGTGCGCCTTTGTGGGGATCTTCTACAACTTCCCAATTAAATCCACCCTTAGAAAGTTCTTGCCGCAATTGCTGTTCTGCTCTTAAAAGTTGCTCTAATCTTTCACGACTAAATTGCAACTGTGGTAGCATCCGATTGTAATAAGCCAACAGAGGCGGGAAACGTTTGATTTCAAAACGTAGCTCGTTTTCTTTCTTGGCCAAAGTTTGATCGCGAGCAGTTAAAGCAACTATAGTTGTTTGCGTTTCTACTAGCTGACCAGCAAGGTTAAGATCAATTTCACCAAGTTGTCCTTTTTCGAGAAGAGAGTCTCCATTCGTGAATGCACCAGCAGACTTTCCGCCTAAAGTTCTTCCTACCTCTTGTTGCAATAATTCCTTTTGGTTCTGAAGCTGTTCTTTAAGCTTTTGCACACTTGGAGTTTGATCTGTAAAGCGTAAACGTTCCTGTCCTAGTGCCAGTTCAGTTTTTTGGATTTCGTTGAGTAAGCTTTGGTAGCGAGTAGACTGACTCAGACGAGAAGCAACTAGAGCGTTTTGAGGAGAACGGTTAAGTTGTTCTTCCAAAGATTTTTGGCGTGCTAAAGCTTCTCCATATTGAGCACGAGTTGTCTGACGTTCTTGAGCAATATTGTTCAAAGCTGTCTCAATCGCTTTAGCTTGTGACTCTGGATCAATTAAGTTTTGATTTCTGCGAAACCTTTGTAAATTTGTCTCAGCCGCGTTTACTTCTTCACTGGCTTTACTTAACTGCTCTCTGATAATTTGCAGACCTTTTTGTAACCGCGAAGTCTGCTGTTGTTTGTTATAATCAACATAAACTTGTCGAATTGCATCCAGAACTTTTTGTGTCTTTTCTGGATCTTCGGCAGTGTATTCAACTTGAAATATTTTAGTAGCAACATTATCTTCTTTGCTCCTTAATTGAGTTAAGACCAAAGAAGTTTTAATCTCAGCTGCACTTATATCTGGATAATCAGACTGAAGTTTATCAACTGCTTTTTGGATAAGTCCTGAACTCTGCATCAAGTTAAGCTGGGTTGCAGTATCTATCACAATATCAGAGTCAGTAAACTGGTTGTCTATGCCCGCACCTTCTGTCTTACCTTGATAGTTAGGTTCTACTAGCAATTGCATTGAACTTTTATAAGTAGGTTTGGTTTTAAAAGTTACCATACCTGCAATAGCAATAGAAGTAATTAATACTGTTAGGAACCAAGGAAATCTTCGCACAAATACGGCAAACAATTGTCCGTAGCTTGGTTCGTTTTCAGAAACTGTAGTTATGTGAGGGTTTAGACTATTTTGAACCACTTTTATTATCCTTGTCTTCAAGACTTACGCTAAGAGATTCTCCGACACCTATTCTTTTTCCAAACCGCCTTCTTTGCGTTCGCGTAGCGTGTCGCAGACAGAGGCTTCCGCCAACGAGCAGGAGAGAAAAATAAATAGGTAATCTTATAGTGGGAAGAGATTCAGAAATCAAATGAATATTTGATGCAGACCACAAGCTTGGTTAATAATTTGTTCAACTTTCCCAAAGAATGCATTCTCCGAAAAGTTTGCTACTGCATGATGACGGATGCGATCGTAATCCCAAGAGATGCCATTGGCTTCTAGTAATGCAATTTGTAGAGATTCGGGTGTTTGTCTTTTGAAAAAGACTCCTGTTTCACCTGGTATTTGAGTATCTAAAACTCCACCTGCTCCGTAGGCGATGACTGGTGTGCCGCTAGCATTAGCCTCTACTGGAACTAATCCGTAATCTTCTAAGGCTGCGACAATAATAGACTTGGCTTTGGAAAACAAGTCTTTGCGGGTTTTATCACTTACGTGTCCCAAGAACTCAATATTTTTTAATGCTTTGGATTTTAACCGTGCTTGTTCTGGCCCGTCACCTGATATTAATAACCGCCATCCCAGCCAATTAAAAGCTTCGACTATGATATCAAGGCGTTTATAGCTGATCATCCGGGCTGAGGCCAGATAATATTCATCTTTTATATCAGAAAAAAGAAATTTACTAGTATCAATTGGATAGTTCACCATCATTGCCTTTTTGCCATAAATACTTTCAATACGGCGGGCAACAACACTAGAATTAGCAATGTAAAGGTCAGGTTCCTGTGCATATTTCAGGTCTACCTTTCTCATTAGTTGAAATACCTGTTCGATTAAAGGAGCAAAATATCTATAATCTCCGTATTCTCTTAAATAAGTTGCTGTATCCCATAAGAAACGGGTGACGTTATGGCAAAAGCAAATGTGGCGGGCATTTGGCTTTTTTCGCACTGCTTTGGCGAAGCTGGTGCTACTGCTAATAATTAGATCGTAGTCTTGCAAATCCAAGGCACGAAAGGCAGGAAAATATAGAGGAGCCATTGACCTAAAATGTTTTGCTGCACCAGGAATTTTTTGCAAGAATGTTGTGTTGACTATGCGATCGCCTAGATCAATAGTTTTTTGTGGATCGTACAGAGATGTGAAAATGTCTGCTTCAGGATAACGCTTACAAAGCAGTTCAAATACACGCTCTGCCCCACCTCGCTGGGTTAGATAATCGTGGACTAGAGCAATTTTCATGAATTTGACCTAAAGTTTCGATCAGGTTTGTTTCAACGCTCCCCAGCAAGTTACTATCAACAACTTTAGCGTCCCGCAATATAGCTTCCTATCCTCTTTACGAAATTCTTGCGACAAATACTTACGTTTATAGGGGCTTCGGAGATCCCCCCAACCCACGCCAGTCGCTCCACTTGGGGAGACCCCATCGTCCTTGGGCTGGCTCCCCTTAAAAAGGGGGTCGCCGCAGGCGGGGGGATCTTTCCGAAACGTAAGGGGCGTACAGCTGTACGCCCCTACAGCCAATTCATTTGTCGCTATTACCCAACTGCTACCAAGATTTTTTCTGGGGCGAAATAAGTGTTTTGCTCAGTTCTTAGTTGGTCGCAAAGTCTGCCTTTAGGTAATTCTACATCCTCATAAGTGAGGACTTGATCCTTATTAATATCCCGTTTCAGGCGACATCCTTCGGCTAAACCAATTGGTAGAAGATTTTGCTGTTGGACGATATTGGAATTCTCGCATTGTCCGTAGGTCATGTAGTAACCGATGCCATCTAGTGTTTCTCCAGCTTTCAGGTCAATTTTGGCAGTGGTGACAACATCTACTAAGGGACCTGCTAGCGGAGACATAACGGCATCACCGAACAGGACAGCACGCGCTACGGACAGGGGAACTTCAAAATGACAGAGGTGATAAGGAGTATAGAAGCTGTAAAGTGGGCCTTCGCCTAATTTATATAAGTTGAGATAGTGCTGTTGCTTGGGGTCGTCGTGAGTGGCAAATACATATACGCCTGGGCCTGGTTTTGCTCCAACTACATAATCGACAATACCGCCTAGTTCTTTGAGTTGTTCAACATCATATAACTGGGTCATTTCATCGACATGACCGTTGAAGTCATATCCCAACATTCCCCGTTTGGCGACTTTCATCCCTGTGGCATTGGCAACGATCGCTTGCTCAAAGGAAATCTTGGTTCCGTCTGCGAAGCTAGCCACCATGTGGGGCTTTTGACCCCAACGTTTAGCAAATCCTTCCTGGGTGGTGGGATTGCGATAGGGGTCTTGGAGTCCTTTAATGTTACCGCATAATAACGGAGTTAAACCAATGCTTTTTACAAAGCGGTAGAGGTTCATTTGCACCCCTGGCTGATCGCCATCACAGGCGCTAAGAATCACACCTGCTTTGTCAGCATAGACTTTCAGGATGGGGCCAATAGTGCCGTCGAGTTCGGCATTCATCATAATCACATGTTTGCAATGGGCGATCGCTTCCATAACTATGTGAGCGCCAAATTCCACTGCCCCTGTGACTTCGATTATGGCCTCGATGCCCTCAGCCCGACACAGTAACTTAGCGTCTTCTGTGACTGCATACTTACCGTTTGCGATCGCATCTTCTAATTCGCTGACAGTTGCAACAACTTGAATATCTTCAATTCCTGCTTCCGAATAAGCTTGTTTAGCTGCATCAATCTTGCGATTGGAGATAGCAACTAACTCCATTCCTGGCACTGAATTGACAATTTGGTTGGCAATTCCTCTACCCATAAAACCAGCACCAATCATTCCCACTTTAATAGGATTTCCTGCTGCTGCTCTGGCTTGTAAGGCGCGATCGATAATAATCATGAACTAAACTCCTTTTTGGAACTGTTGGTTGTGATACAAATTCTCTATAAACTTGCACTTAATAGTTTTTTAAAACTAAATACTAAGTACATTTTCATAGTGAATTGGTGTTAGCGTAGGCGTAGCCCGCCGGAGGCATCGCTACTAACCAGTTGTTTGCTAGATGTCTGCTTTTTCTGGCTTTGATTCTCGATAATTTGCTCTATAGTATTTCGGTAAACTTTAGCAAAGTTCTCTTTAGTATGATTTGCTCTTACATATTCCCATGCTTTGCGAGACATACTTTTCAAGTCTTCTACAGGCAAATTAGAAATTCTTCTAACTGCCGATTGAATTTCTGCGATCGAAGAATTGTTTAATAGCACACCGCAATCATCATGCACATCAACACTAGCTTCATAATTGACTATCGGGATTAACCCTGTATGCATACAAGTGATAACGCTACCTGCTCCACCTTCTGCTGCTGAAACAAACACAGTCCCAATACAATTATTGGTAACTTCTATAAACTCAGGACTCATAACATCAATCCAACCATAAGTATGTATATTGGGTGTTTGATAAAGCTCTTGATGAAAAGCTTGTTCAAATTCTGGTTCCTTATTAATTGGTCCACAAACTGTTAAATGGAAATCTGGCATTTGTGCAAAGGCTTCTAAAACTAAATCAAGCCCTTTATGAACAAAGCCGTGACTAGCAAACCAAAAGAAATTCTTTCTTACGGCTTCAAAATTCCTTTGTTCTGGCCAAGGATAGACGGTAGGATTAGAAAGGGGTACACGATAAATCGGTTTGTTAGCGTACTTGAAGGTATTGATAGTGAATTCATTGCCTAAAACTATGCCATAATCTGCATATTCAATTCCTAAGTTAGGCGCTTCATATCGCTGCGGACAAAGAGTAATACCCCGCCTTTGCTGTAATTCTAAATGTCTATTGCATTCAGCCGCATTCCGAAACACCATATTAGCAATGTCAACGTGGAAAATTTTCACACAATCCTTATTGAGTTTTGGTGCTAGTTCTTGCATCCGATGACGGACATCAACGAAAAATGCGTAATCTTTTTCAGGAACGAATTCATCATTGTAAAACTGGATGGCATCAACGTTATAACCAAGCTCCAAAAATGTTTGCACCATCTGCCAAACTTCCCAGTAGGATGTATGGTCATGGGGTATGGACTGACCAGATTTTAACAAGAATGGCTCAATTCGGTAAGAAAAAAGTACATTCCCTCTAGAAGGCTGTTTTGGTTTGAGTGAAACAACCTTCAAGCTTTGGATGTAATTAATGCGATTTACTACCTTTTTTAACAATGAATTGATAGAAGTAGTCAGATGTGACAGGGTATTATTCGGCATTTGATACCTCTTATAATTGTGGAGTTAAACAGAGAGTAGTTACAGGCTTGAAACAGCTATTTTGCTCCAACAGTCATCATTCTCAACAAAGGCCAATTTAAATCTTTCTCAGAAATTTCAGTCACATCTAGAGGCCAATCAATGGCAAAGAATGGGTCATCATAACGTAGCCCTCTTTCATAACCTGGCGTGTAAAATTCACCTACTTGATATACAACTTCGGTTTCATCTGTGAGTGCTTGATAGCCATGAGCAAACATTTCTGGAACATACAAGGCGCGGCGGTTTTCTGGAGTGAGTTCTACACCAATATGTGATAAAAAGGTAGGAGATTCAGGACGCATATCAATAATTACGTCATAGATTGCACCTTTAGTACAGCGAATTAATTTTGTTTCTGCTGCTGGCAAAATTTGATAGTGCATTCCCCGGATAGTGCCTTTTTTGTAATTAAAAGAGAGGTTACATTGGGCTACTGTTGGCTTCAATCCGTGTGCTTCAAATTCTTGAGCGCAGAAAGATCGAGCAAAAAAACCACGGTGGTCTGGTTTTTCTTCTAAATCAATAATGAATGCGTCTTGGAGTGCGGTTTCGGTGAAAATCATGTGATTTATTTAAGATGAGTATTGAGTACAGGAAATAACAGCAATGAATGGAGATTTAATAACCTATAAAAGGTTACTAAGTCGGAACTTTAACTCCATCTGATGCAGAAGGTAACTCTACTCTGGGATAAGTATCATCCCAGTATTGGGTACAGAGGTCTGGTCGTTCGGGGGGATTAGCGGTGTAACAAAAGAACAGTGTTGATCTGTCTTCTGTGCGGACTGTGCCGTGATGCAAAGCATTTTTCGTATCTACGATAATGACCGTACCTGCTGGGCCTGAGCAGGATTTCCAAGCTGATTTGGGAATGACTGATTTTACTTGTTCATCGTCGATACCCATATAGCTTGACTTCCAAAGTTTGTAGTAAAGTTGAATATAATTCCAACTAAATAAGGAAGTTAAAGAGCGGGGAATATATTCAAAAGGCCCAGTTTTTTCTTCTACATCATTCAAGTAAATAAAAATTTTGATAATCCGGCGGTCTTCGGCATCGCTATGCCATAGGAGCGTCCCAAACTGATGTTTACTCTTGAAATCTTTGCGTAAATGTACACCATGAAAAGCAATAGGAAGACCAATGTAATTTTCGATGATGTTTAGCAGTCTTTTCTCTATCCCCCAGGCATAAAATTCTGGTAAACCTGTAACTGTGTAAATTTGTGGCAACCTTTCATCTAGATGGTCATTGTTGGGATTTTCCATCTGAGATAATTGATGGTAAGCAGCTTTGAGCAGTTCGGAGCTAGAATTTAACCCTAATTCTGCTAGTGTTGTGACGTAAACGCCATCTTTTTTGAGAGCATTAAGGATGTTGCGATCGCTTCCTTCTAATGCTGGCAAATTTCTGCTATGCTTCCAACGGGCTACGTAATATTCAAAATCAGAATGCAGTGTAGTTATTTTACGTTTAATAGCAGCAAGCATAGCGTAAATACCTTCTAATTATGATGTTTGTTTGACACGATTTTAGTAGTTTATGATTTATATTTACGTATTTCTTGAGTAGGGGTTTCACTTGATTCTGTTAACCCGAATTCTTTAGAAACTATCAAATCAAAAGCGCACAAACTGACTAAAGCCAAAAATGGAACTACTGTTTTGATGGCAGACATAGGCCATCTTCTTAAAGCACCTAAAAAAACTTTCAAATTAACTTCTTTACTGTTCTGCAAAAGCATCCGTCTACAAAACTGCTTAGAATATCCACTTTTCTCCAATTTCAAAATCACTTCGGGTATGTGTTTGTATTGCATCAACAGTGCAGACTTTGGTTCCTTCTGCCAATAACTCACACCAACAATACATTCTAAATAAGTTTCTTTAGTAACGATTACACTGCCATTAGCAGCACAATATCCAGCTAAATATGCTAAAGATATCCAGTTATTTTCAGCATCTTGCCAATTTTGTAGAGCGCGTTTTACTAGGTCAGTGCGGTAGACTGTAGCAGTTAGAAAAATGACTGCGCCAACACTTTTTGAGAAACAATGTTCAAATATAGCTTTACCATCGCCATTACCATCTTCACTATCTATATCAAACCAGCGATTACCAACAATTGTTGGTGGATGGACTGGTTCACCAGTAATTTGGTTCCGACCGGAAAAGTTGAGGAACAATAATGATAAATTCTCATGCTGCTTGAGTTTGCTAATCACATAAGCAATGGTTCTATCTTGAATTGGGTCATCATCACCAATTGTCCAAACATATTTTGTTGTTGCAGAATTTAGGCAATACATAATATTTTTCACTACGCCTAAGTTCTTTAAATTTTTATTTGATTTAAATGTGAGATTGCTAAATGCTACTTGCCATTTTTGAATCACCTCTTGGGTATTGTCTGTTGAACAATTATCAGAAACTAAAATTTCACAGTAGTCTTCAAAACCTTTAATAGCTTGAGATAACCAAGTAAGTTGCTTATCTAGAAGTTGGGCGCGATTAAATGTAGGAATGGCAATAGTCAGCAGTTTCATATTAAACTCTAATCTGTAGTTAAGAAGTTATTAACAGCAAGCTTAGTAATTAATAAGCTATTTTTCAGTCTGACTTTTTGTGGTTTTACAGCAACGATTTATAGTAGATACACTTTTTAATTGCTTTGTAAAGATTATCAAAAAAAGTTGGTGTTTTTTATTTGAAAATCACTTAAATATTGCCCATTATCAAAAATAAGAAAAAGTATATTAATAGCAGGCAGATTTTTGATTTATAATTAGTAATTACGATGCTATTAGAACCCTATCCGGAATAGGACATGGATAAATGGAGTTTCAAAATGTTCTAGTTAAACTAAGAGAGTGTCTTCGGAAACATAAGCGTGGAGAGAATAAAATTTCTCGGAATTATTTAGCTGTCCTGCTCTAAGGTAAGCGTTGGCTGAGGGTGGCATTCCTATCCTAGATCGATAAAGGTTTGGTGCAGAGGTTGACCACTGAAACAGCATTTTGCGATCGCCATAAACTTCAACTCACTAACTACAAATAATTTGATAGCTAAACAAGTCCGAATCAAAAATATTTGATTCGGAAGCTTGGATTATTTGTCGATTACTGCTAGGAAAATCTAACTACTTTTTATTCCAGAAAAAATCTTTGTCAATTTGTTCAGTACGAATCAGATACTCTAGCTGTTTTAAGCGGGTAAATCCTCTAAACAAGAAAGTATCTTCAGCCATATGTATTTGACTGAATAAATCAAATAACTGCTGGGCACCAAGTCGGGCATTCCAATCACACTTAAATCCAGGTAGGATTGTGTTGATTTTCTCGAAGGATACCCGATAGCTGCGGTTATCTGAGCCGTTGTCACCAAAAGACAATTTGCAATCTGGGAAAATATCAGCAATAATTTCCGCGATTTCTCTAACGCGATAGTTGTTTGCTGTATCTCCCACGTTGAAGATTTGGTTATGTACAATGTCTCGTGGTGCTTCCAAAGCGCAGACTATTGCTTTGCAAATATCCAGTGCGTGGACTAATGGACGCCAGGGTGTGCCATCACTGGTCATTTTGATTTGTTTGCTAGTCCATGCCAACCCTGCTAAGTTGTTTAAAACAATATCAAAGCGCATTCTGGGAGAAGCACCAAAGGCAGTGGCATTTCGCATAAAAGTGGGAGAGAAGTCATCGTCAGCGAGTGGTCTGACATCTCTTTCTACGAGAGTTTTGCATTCTGCGTAGGCTGTTTGGGGATTAATTGGGGATTCTTCTGTAACATCACCTGCGGTAGCAACACCGTAGACGCTGCACGAAGACATATATACAAAACGGCGCACACCCATAGCCTTAGCTAGGCTAGCTAGACGAACTGAACCTACATGATTAATTTCATAGGTAATATTAGGTGCTAATTGTCCGGCTGGGTCGTTAGATAGTTCCGCCATGTGAACTATTGCTTCAACACCTTCCAAATCATCAGGGGTGATGTTGCGGATATCTTTGTTGAGGGTTTTGGGTGTCACGCCGTTAGCGTTGTACAGCCAACCAACTTTATAGAAACCGGTATCTAGACCGATAACTTCATGTCCCCGTTCAATTAACAGAGGTGGTAATAATGAACCTAGATACCCTTCTGTTCCAGTTACTAATATTTTCATTGTAGTTAATGCCTTTGTATTGATGAGTTAAATTCTCCGATAGAGGCGCACAGATGTGTCCCTACAGGGTGTTGTAAAATCTAAAATTACCGATTGGCAGAAGCACTCTATGTGTAGCGACTCTGGTCAGAGTGGTCCTGTCAACTTGGAAAATAATTCTTCTTTCCTCTGTGTACTCTGCGCCTCTGTGGTTAAAAAAGTAATTTATTGAACCACAGAGGCACAGAGAGAAAAGTAAGGATTTTATAGTTACTTTGACAGAGGTAATCCTCAAAGTGCAAAGAACTATGCTATCTATGCAGTTACTACATTGTCTAGATGCGAAAGTTGGGGAATTTCTGCCACAAGCGCTTTACCGATTTCTAGAGAAGATGTAGCCGCAGGAGAAGGAGCATTGCAAACATGGATGGAGTTTTGACCGGAAACAATCAAAAAGTCGTCTACAAGCTTGCCATCGCTCATTAAGGCTTGAGCGCGGACTCCTGCATGGGTGGGGACTAAATCTTCTGCTTGCACGTCGGGAATTAGTTTTTGCAAACTTCTGGTGAAGGCTGCTTTGCTAAAGGAACGAACGATTTCTTGGATGCCTTCATCAGCGTGTTTGGCTGCCAATTTCCAGAAACCAGGATAGGTGATGACTTCAAGAAAATCGCGCAAGTCAAAGTCGGTTTTTTTGTAACCTTCGCGTTTGAGCGATAGAACCGCGTTTGGCCCTGCATGGACGCTACCATCAATCATCCGAGTAAAGTGAACACCCAGGAAGGGAAAATCTGGATTGGGAACTGGGTAAATTAGTGTCTTGACCAGATAGCGCTTTTCTGGGGTGAGTTCGTAGTATTCTCCCCGGAATGGGATGATTTTTGCTTGGGGTTCAACTTGACCTAGTTTGGCGGTGCGATCGCTATGCAATCCAGTACAATTAATTACAAAGCGGGTTTCAAAGCTACCCTTGTTTGTTTGCAGTACCTGGTTTTTACCACTTGGGGAGATTTTCAGAACTTTTGTATTGAGGTGCAAATCCCCGCCTTGCTGTTGAATTAGCTGGGCATATTTCAAACAAACTTGCTTGTAATTAACAATACCAGTTGAGAATACCCGAAGTCCACCTACACATTTTACGTGAGGTTCGATTTCCCTGACTTCTTCGGGGCTTATTCTCTTAACTTCTATGCCATTTTCTAAGCCACGTTTGTAGAGATTTTCTAAGCGTGGTAGCTCTTGTTCTTCAGTCGCAACAATTACTTTACCACAAACTTCATGCTCTATTCCATGCTCTTGGCAGAATTCTACCATAGAGCGAGAACCGTCACGACAAAACTTAGCTTTGAAACTCCCTGGTTTGTAATAAATACCAGAATGAATCACACCACTATTATTGCCGGTTTGGTGAAATGCCCATTGGCTCTCTTTTTCTAGTACTAAAATCCGAGCATTGGGATAGCGTTTTCCTAAAGCCAACGCTGTAGAGAGTCCAACTATTCCCCCACCTATAATTGCAAAATCATACATTAGTATTATTGTACTTGAAATTACAGTAAATCTATAAAGTCATTTGTCATTTGTCATTCGTCATTCGTCATTTAACTCCTAACTCCTAACTCCTAACTCTTTCTACCAAACTTTCCAAGGAGCTTGACTACTTTTCCATAGCCCTTCTAGGTAGTTTTTATCGCGTAAAGTATCCATCGGTTGCCAAAAACCATCATGTTTAAAAGCTGATAGCTGTTCCATATCAGCTAGCTTTTCTAACGGCTCTTGCTCCCACACGGTAGAGTCATCAGCAATTAAGTTAATTACTTCTGGTTCTAGCACAAAATAACCCCCATTAATCCAAGCTCCATCACCTTCGGGCTTTTCCCGAAAACTGGTAATTTTAGTTTGCTCATATCCTAAAGAAATGGCACCAAAACGCCCAGCTGGTTGAACGGCTGTGAGTGTTCCTAATGTCTTCTGTTCTTTATGAAACTTAACTAGCTCGGTGATATTAATATTACTTACACCATCACCATAAGTAAAGCAAAAAGTCTCATTACCAAGATGTTCGCTGATTCGCTTTAAGCGTCCGCCTGTCATTGTATTATCACCTGTATTTACTAAGGTGACACGCCAGGGTTCAGCATAACCAGAATGTACGTTCATTTGGTTAAATCGCATATCAAAGGTCACATCTGACATATGTAAGAAGTAGTTAGCAAAATACTCCTTAATTATGTAACCTTTGTAACCGCAACAAATAATGAAGTCGTTAATGCCGTGAGCAGAGTAAGTTTTCATTATGTGCCAGAGAATTGGCTTACCACCAATTTCAACCATAGGCTTGGGCCTGATACTAGTTTCTTCACTGAGGCGTGTACCAAGTCCTCCAGCCAAAATCACCGCTTTCATGCAATTACCTCGGAGATTTGTAGGGATATTATTATTTAACTTTATCGACATGAAGAGGATGCACTTTAGATAGAGAAAAACTGATTTCTGTTTTCTTTTTCTCCGTCAATAATCTAACTATAATTTTCGGCAAAATTATGAAGGAAACATAAATTAAAATCTTTTCTATATAAAAGCTAGATGAATATCTAAAAATAGGAAAATAAATTATTTTTTTAAATAAAAAATGTTACCCAATAAATAACTAGGGTTAGCGTAAGCTAACCCTAGCCAGGCTTGATTTATGAAATTTAAACCAATAATATGCCAGTAAAAAAACTTACTTGTTTTTAGTTAGTTTTTTGCAAATTACTTGAGCTTTGGAATAGAGGGTCACATTTGTTTTCTATGACTATACACATATTACTGAGTGCTTGTTGATAATTGTCCATATCATCTTGCTCAAGAAATATTTTGGCAGATGCCTGTATATCTTCGATAGCTTTCGTCTGGTTTTTGTTAGATTCACTACCGCCATATTGTGCCAGTTCATAGCGAACCATACCTCGTTTGAGATATACTTTTGCTAGTTTCGGGCTGATACTTAATGCTTGGTTAAAGTCGGCGATCGCTTGATTATATTCTTGCTCATAATTGCTGCTATATTGAGCAATTTGATAATAGACGACACCTCGATGAAAGTAAGCTTCTGCTTTGGATACATTAAGTTGTATCACGTGAGTAAAATCTGCGATCGCTCTTTTGTAAGCTTGTTGAGATTCACCGCTATATTTAGCCATTTGGGTGCGGACAATGCCCCGTCTGATATAAGCTTCAGTTTCATTATTATCGAGGCCAATTGCCCGATTATAGTCGGCGACCGCTAGGTTATACTCTAGATCAGGATCGTTACTATATTCGGCAAGCATATAGCGGGCATTACCCCGATTCACAAGAGCTTTGATTTGATTGGGATTGATTTTGAGAGCTTGGCTATAATCTACAACTGCTCCTTCGTAGTCTTTGAGGTTATAGCGGGCATTGCCACGATTTACAATAGCTCTAGCGTGTGTCGGTTCTTGTTCAATTGCTTCGGTAAAGCTGGCAATTGCTTTTTCATAATCTCGGTCTTTGTAAGCAACATAACCTTGCTGATAGTAATCAGCGAAGCTGAGTTTTTGATTTGTCTGGCGAGACTTCAATGTTTGTTGGGTATAAGCATTTTGAGAAACCAACGGCTGAGTAAATTTAATCATTACGTCCGCATATCCCAATAAACCAAAACCCAGCAAGCAACAAATAATCGGGTACAACTTTGACTTCTTGGAAGGTTTATAAGATGCACCGCTTGGGGTAATTATTGGCTGCCAATAATTTAACTGCGATGACATGGCTCGGCTTCGCTGTGGAAAATGCGGTGTTTGGGTGTAGCGCTTTTTCGCTTTGATTCGCGGTTGGAGATGTTCTCTAGCTTCTATAGCCCGATGTGATGGGAAGGGGTCGCGCCCGCCTAATCGCACGGTACGTTCACACCAGGGACAGCTACGCATATGGTTGTTGTAGCGATGCTGCGGATTTGTCGTGCAGGTAATCAAAGAATCTTCGGCTTCAGATATTGCTGAGAGCCAAGTCTGGGCACTGGGGCGCAGCAGTGGGTTGTTGTGACCCTCTTCAAAACAACGGACAAATAGTTCTTGTAAGCTGGGATGTAGAATTTCCCAAGGGGGTGCAATGGGCGTAGGAAGGTAGGGTACGTAGCGCTTTTGGCTGTAAGTGAAATGACCCGATGCAATACGGGCTTCGTAGGGCGGTGGCTCAATAGCGCCTTGAAAAATCCCCGAAAATGGGTGAGTGCCTTCCATTAAGAGTTGGAATACCAGCACCGCTAACCCAAATAAGTCGTGAGAAATTTCGCGATCGTGCTGGGCAAAAGTTTTATTCTGTAGTTCTGGTGGGGTAAACTCTGGTTTACCGACTGGGCAGCGATAAACAACATTGCTGCTTGGGTCGAGTACTTGGAAGGAGTCTGTGTCTATCAAAGTCACCAGTGCTGTGTCACTGACGAGGATATTTGACTCATTGACATCACCGATGCAATATCCACTAGCGTGTAAAGCTGCAAAAGCCGCCGCCAAGTTACGAGCCGTGCGGAGCAGGTACTGATAGTTGAATAGAGGGCAGTGTTGGCGGCGAGTTCTGGGGTTGTAAAAATCGATGATTGGACGCATCCCCTGAATTCGTGGCATTAAAAAGCCGAGGATGCTATTTTTGCCATCTGCTGCCCGTAATAAATCCTCTGGCCAAGCAATTGAGATATGCCCCAAACTAGCCGTAGGGTTTTCCGGCGGGTTGGCAAGCATTGCTTGGAGTTTATCAGCATGGGCAGTAGTTGGCTTGTGGTAAATCTTCGCCACCAAGCTGTTATCCGATGGCACTGCATAAACACAAGCTTCGCCGCCACGCCCCAAACTGACATTGAGGCTGAGGATTTCTTTTCTAGGGGAACAACGTAGTACCTGCATAATGAAATTACCGCTAACGGGAGTTATGTAAGATGTGAAACCTGTAGATGTATTGCTTATGAGTTGTTGAATGCAGCTATAATGAGTGTCAAATCATCATCAGTGCGTTGTGTAATCCGTTCTGAGCGTAAAAATGTTACTAACTGCTCCTTTGCTTCTGTCTTATCTTCGGCATTAGCTACAAATTCAAATAACGGAAAAAAGAAGGGTTTGTGAGGTTCGCCGACAACCATATTCAAAGCCAGCATTTGTAGTCCGTCGGTGATGATGCCAACATTTACTATGTCTGTACGCCAGATTTTCATCTGCGCTGTATCTAAGGCAGTAGGAGAAGTTAAAAAAGTGGTTTCATTGATGTATTCGCCGCTGTCAGGCATAGTCAGTGCCAACAAGTTGCCCATACTATCTTTTGCCACTGCCAAACCATCACCTATCTGTACCACAGCCACAACTTCTGGTGTGGCAAGCATCACAATTAAGGTAGTTGCTAAATCTTGAGGCTGTTTATCACAAGTAGCCGCCTCATCCTCCACAGCTTTTTTGGCAGCTAGTATGGCATCATTTAAGAGCGATCGCACATAGGCATCATCAGTGAAAATTTTCCGGGTGAGTCCTTTAGTGGAAAGATTTTCTATTGCTGTCTCCACAGCAATCATCGCTCCCACTTTGCCAAGGCTAGCAGAACCCGCCCCATCTGCTGCGGCTGCCACTAAAACATTATCTGATAATATCTGCCAGTGATGAGCATCCTGACATAACTGATTGTTTTTTAAGTGACTCGTACCACATACAGACGCAGCCACAATCCGCCATTGAGCAATCTGTTTTGATATGTTCATAAATTTTTTTTCCAGCAGCTAGCTGTGTAAACATCAAGCTGCAATTTTTAATTAAACAGTTCCCCAACCAATCGGCGGTAGTGCTACCTGTTCGTCTACTTGTGAATGAGAAACAGCCGACATACTAGTTGACAACCACACAAACATCTCGATAAAATTTAATCCTTTAAGCTTTAGGGGGGTACGCACAGCTATTTGATTTAAACGCGTCATATTCGCATTTTCTACACCTACTGTAAAAAATGCTACACGCTTATTAGCCTCGTCTCCCTGTAGGCGTTGGGATGCTTGCTCTACAACATTTTCTAATTCACCTTGCGGTTCTCCATCGGTAATCATGAATACCCAAGGACGATAGTAAGCAATCCCATTGGCACGATACTGAGATTTCCGCTCTTGAATTATGTCTAAAGCTTTATGAATTCCTGCACCCATTGTAGTTAACCCCTGGGCTGTCAAAATCGGCGGATTAAATTGATCGGCAGTGACAAAGTCTTGTACTACATTGATATTACTATCAAAAGTTACGATCGCTACTTCCACGCGTCTTGCTGCTAAAGAATTTTTGACTAATTCATCCTTTAAACTTAGTAAACCCTGATTTAAAGCCTCAATCGGATCTCCTTGCATCGAGCCAGATGTGTCTAGCAAGAGTACACAAGGACAACGCGGTTCTGGGTTCTCAGCAAATTCTACTACTTCATCAAGTCTTAATGTATCATCCATAACTTTATGTGTTATGTTAAAGTTCAAAGCTTTATTTCCCTTTCTTGAGAGTATGTAATTACAGCCGCCGAGGCGACTTACAGAATATAGTATCTAGTGGTAGATGCTCTAATTTTTATTAAACAAATTTTTTTCATGAAGTTCTCGATATATTTAAGAAGAACTTGAGAACAGTTTAGTTTAGCAAAAAAGAGTTTATCAAGACGCAGCATTCCCTGTTGTAATGTATCTACCAAAAATTTATATCCATTAACCCTACAGTACAATAAATACGTAAACTTTCCTAGATAAAATTTTAAAGATTTTATGTAGAAAAATCGTTCTTTTACATAAAAGTAATTAACCATAATTAAGATCATTAGCTGTAGAAGTATACCAGTGTAACTGCGGTAACTTGGGATAAAATTTCCTTCTTTAAGTGAGTGGGCATGAATAAACGTCGTTATTTAAGGTCTTTAGCTAAGGTTATCGGTAGTGAGTAAAATCAATAAATAAGCGACATCTACTAATAGTCTAGCTATGATAAGTGTTTACGTTTATTCATACCCACCTAATTTTTTTTGGAAAATATAAAATAAGTAGAGCGTGCTAAATGTAACAAACAAATTCTAGGTCTGTTCCTTTTATCCTTTTAATATATATACATATTTTAAAAGGCATAATTTCTACGGAGAGAAATATTACAAAGAAGAAAATACTTCATAGCTGATATCTTCAATTTACAAATGTTCCGTTGTTGATTCCGCAAAAAAACTTAAAAATATGAATAATTCTGGTGCATTCACCAAACTACGTCCTCTTAATTTGTTAAGACAGTTATCAAATTGCTCCGACAGTACTTGTTTACAAGCATTGAGTAACTCAGTTTCTTGGTCGATTTACCTAGAACAGGGGAGAATAACTTACGCTACCCATTCAGTGGAACCATTTGATAGGCTAGAACGTCATTTGCGTCGCCTCAGCCACCAAATTCCACTACTGACAAGTGAGGTTCGTGTCCAACTACGTTTGATGTTTGAACCTGACTCACACAGTCAGTTAATTGATGATGATAACAATTCGATAAACTACCCCCCTGAGTATCAGGCTATATCCTGGCTTCTTAGTCAGCAATATCTACATTCTACACAAGCAGCAGTGCTGATTCAAGAATTAGTTAAAGAGGTGATTGAATCATTTTTGTTAATCAAAGAAGGTACTTTTGAATTAGCCGAACCATTTGAGAAAATGCCAAGGATTTGTAGGATAGATGTCGAAAAGATTCTACAACGTTGCCAAATAAGATTAGAAAATTGGCAAGCTTTTGTTCCCCAAATCTCTTCTGCATTTCAACGTCCATATCTGTTGATTAACAGCAAAATCGAGGAAAAAGATTTACCAAAACTTCAGCCAGATTTAACTAATTGGATGAAGGGTTTCAGCCTGTGTCATCTGGCTACAATTTTGAATCAAGATGAAATCGAATTGGCTCGCAATTTATACCCTTATATACTTAAGGGGGCGATTATCTTGCATGAAGCTGATCCACCATTTGATAAATTACCAAAGATATTTGAAGAGCAATCGCTTTTGACAAAATTCGTTCCATTAGTTGACACAAAAGAAAAATTAAATATTACCGTCAACTCTTACCCGGATATTTTTGAAGAGAATGTAGCTCTTGTTCAGCGATTACCGCAGCTTTCTCCTCTTCCAAAAGAGGACTTTCAGGAACCAACAATATCAAATAACATAAATCCTGCTTCCCAAATAGTAACGGCTGCTACTGTAACGGTACAAAAAGTCCACAAAATTGTTTCTGTAGATGATAGCCCTACAATTCTCAAAGAAATTAGCCGTTTCTTAGAAAATGAAAATTTTGCTGTAGTGACGATCAACGACCCAGTCAAAGCCGTTTTGTCAATTATAAGACACAAACCGGACTTAATTTTGCTGGATTTAAATATGTTAGGCATTGATGGTTATGAGTTGTGTCGCATTATACGAAATAATTCAATGTTTCAAAAGACTCCTATCATCTTTGTCACTGGCAGTAAAGGGATTGTAGACAAAGTAAAGGCGAAATTAGTGGGCGCATCTGGATATCTCACTAAACCTTTTACTCGCGCCGAGCTACTGAAAATAATCTTTATGCATTTGACTTAATTTGACTTAAAGTAAGCACACTACAAAATCTAACAAAATTGAGCTAGTGAGGATAAATCAACATGGCTACAGTTTTAGTTTTTGAAGATGCTCCTTCTTTGTTACAATTAATCAGTATTTTTTTGAATTCTATAGCTAACTAAAAAAAATTAGCGACTCAAAAAGGGCCACTGCATTGCAGAAAGTAATACTTCTGGGTTAGTTACAGATTGAAATATTTGAAGTGCTAGAAGGTTGATTCTTGCAGCGCTCAATCAGAGCAATATCAACTGCAAAGCTTAACCGAGAAGTATTATATTCAAAATGTAATCAACTCAGGTTGACAAAAAGACTCATTGCAACAATAGACAGGCTTACCGATGCAAAAACTGTCCCCTGTCCGCTACAAAGTTTCAGGATTTCTAGAGAAATCATAATTCGGGTTGTTGTAGCCCGGATTTGACATGGCAGATGGTACAAGTTCAGGACTATTGATTAAACTGCTGACATCTTG
Source organism: Nostoc desertorum CM1-VF14 (assembly GCA_019359245.1). Lineage (GTDB taxonomy): Bacteria > Cyanobacteriota > Cyanobacteriia > Cyanobacteriales > Nostocaceae > Nostoc > Nostoc desertorum. The sequence continues at coordinate 215,144 of JAHHHR010000007.1, forward strand.
GCCGATATTTTGGTTGGGCGTATTACTACCCAACGATATCAGTTCGCCACTAACAGGAAAATTCCAGCCTTCATTACCAACGAGTGTTTTGCCATCACCACTGGCTTCAATCCGGTTTCCAAGGAGATTGCTGTTACTGACATTGGCAGTGTTGCCGCTACCAAGGATGCCGTTGTTACTACTAGTCTGTGTATTGGCATTACCAAGGATGTCGTTGTTATTGCCTAAGTTCCAGTTACCGTTACCGTTGGTTGTATTCTCGTTACCAAAGCCCCAGTTGCCATTACCTTCGGTTTTGCCGCCATCACCGTAGTTCCAGTTACCGTTACCGTTGGTTGTGTTGCTACCACCAAAATTCCAGTTACCATTACCGTCGGTTGTATTGTTACTACCAAAACTCCAGTTACCGTTACCTTGACCACTGTTACCAGTAGCATTTGCACCATCTAAGCTTTGAATATCAGATATCCAGTTGTCGCTCTTATAAGGTACAGGTAGACCGTTGCCAGTTTCAGGTAGGTTGCTACCACTCTCTTTGGAGGGGGGAGTGCTGCCGAATGGTAAGTTACCAGGGAGGTTGCCAGAGGTACTACCACCAGATGCGTTACCACCACCGAAGGGGTTGTTACCACCACCAGATGGGTTACTACCGGATGCGTTACCACCACCGAAGGGGTTGTTACCACCACCAGATGGGTTACTACCGGATGCGTTACCACCACCGAAGGGGTTGTTACCACCACCAGATGGGTTACCGCCGGATGCGTTACCACCACCGAAGGGGTTGTTACCACCACCAGATGGGTTACCACCGGATGCGTTACCACTAGCAAAAGGGTTGCTACCACCACCTAATGCGCTGGTATCACCGCCAAGGACTCCGACCAGTTGATTGAACGGGTTATTAGTATCAGTTAAAGCCCGCTCGTCGAGTGGTCGCTCGTAATTGTAGGTGTACTTTCCATCTTCGCTGGTTGTGGATGAGTTACCACCACCAATGAAGGAAGCGAAGCCACCGCTACCACTAGCAGCACCACCAAAACCACCGCTGGAGCCACCGCTACCGGAGCCACCGCCACCGAAGCCACTGTTACCGGAGGCACTACTACCGGAGCCACTGCCACCGAAGCTACCGCCACCAGAGCCACTGCCACCGAAGCTACCGCCACCAGAGCCACTGCCACTGAAGCTACCGCCACCGAAGCCACTGCCACCGAAGCCACTGCCACCGGAGCCACCGCCACGGGGGGCACTGCTACCGGAGCCACTGCTACCATCTAAACTGCTGCCATCGGTGGACTGCCATTTGCCATTACTGAAAGAAAAATTTCCGTTACCAGATAAATTGTTGCTAGTACCTTGTGACCCAGTAGTTTGATTGCTATTGTCAGAAGTTGCCATTAGAATTAAGCTCCTATTACTTGAACTGAAATTCCTCTATCAAAAGGAAGATCAAAGGCATGAATGAAAGCATTTTTTGACTTTCATCTTCAATAAAGAAATACTAATAAAACAGCAATTACTACTCTTAGCAAAACTATACAAAATTAGATTTATATTTCAAATGAACAAAATATAGATTGGATTGTCCATTCTTTCGATTTGGATTGTCCATTCTTTCGATATTGTCCAAGTAGATTTGAGCAAAATTGTCGCTAATCCTTATAGTGAATACTTTAGAGGTAGTTTTAGCAGTGATTTTCGGCTCAAGCAGGAAAAATTTTCCTCTGTTGAGCATTACAATCTAATGTAATTACGCTACAAAAAATAGTGAAGCTTGATTTTTGTAGTTTGTTGAGTAACAAAATATTATTTGTGAAGTTTTATCGAATTTTAAATATTTAAGTTTTGCGATCGCTGATGCTGCTAATTTATTTATATCTATGATTTAAAAGCTTGTGGTCAATAAGAGGGCTGCATGCCGTAAATAAGCAAATTATTGAAAAGCCTTAAAGAGTTTATTCCATAAAACTTTTGACTTTTGATTTTTGACTTCCGCCTTGTGGTACTAGTTTGCTCAAACATATCTCTCAATTGGCAGAAGCCAAGACGCTAAGAAAAGTACACCCGTAGGGACACGGCACTGCCGTAATGTTGTACTGCATCTGAATTGGAAGCGCTATAACCCTCTTTTAAGAAACGTCTTCGCTATAGGCTTGCAACCCTTGAGTTTACTTACTTTTTTCGGTTGAAAGAGAGATTTAGTTTTTTATTATGCTTTTAACAGTGACTTAATTCGCTGCTTTGCCATATAAGAAATGCTACTAAAAAACGCAATCTGTTTTTGCCTTTCTTTTTTTACAGCTTGTTCCGCAGACCAATTAGACCAAATTGAATTATCAAGGTATTGAAAAAATAAGTCTTTGTAAGGATGGTTACAACTATCGTGCCAAGGTTTATCCTTAGTTGAAAAATGAATAATATCGGGATTATTAATTAGCTGATTGAATACATCTTCTGTAAACGGACTATCTTGCCAAGATGAATATTGAAACAAATATGGCATTTGATTCCATTTGGGTTCAAGTTCGCCCCATTTTCCTGCAAGGATAGCATTCAAACCATCTTGATCGTGCCAGCGCACATACTGTTTGTTTATTCTCAGATACTCCATTAATTTTTCAAAAATCTGATCTTCCCGCCATTTTTTGAGATTCATTACTAAAACCCCAGAATTAAAGTATTTAGATTCTGGGGAAATGCCAAGATTTTGATAATTAATGAGTCCTCTTGGCGAAGATACATAAGGCGCTCCCATATCCTGTGCTGCCAAGAGATAATATTCTCCAATATCAATATCCCATAATTGCTCTATATTTCCTTGGACAATCACATCGCTATCGATGTAAATTGCCTTATTAAATTGTTTTGGTAATAGTTGAGGAATTAAAATCCGATAGTAAGCAGCAATTGTAATAGTGGATGAAGTTTGTACGTTTTTGAAGTGCTGCTTTTTAGGCTTGAGCCAATTGATACTGACTTCCTCAGATTTTAAGTTTTTGATAATTCTATGTTTGTTGAGTTTACTAATTCCACCATCAATAATATATAGGACCAACTTCTGCTCACTTTGAAAATTGGCAATAACTGAGCGGGTAGCCGATGCTATAGGCATAGAGTAGTTATCATCAGCAGCACAAACAAGAACAATTGATTTTTCGTTTGATAGGATTGTCATTATTGCATTTTTATATATTGTTTAGCATCAAAGATTGTTCTGTCAGTCTAACGTAGTAGGATTGTTCAAGTGAAAGGGTACGCCTTGCGGGACGAGTAGCCATCGATCGCTAGTAGTCACCCTAAAATAAAAACAAAAGACGATTCCTAAAACAAGCACACTCCATGCGTATTTCTCTAAATTGGCTGCGCGAACTAGTAGAGATAAAACTTAGTCCAGAAGAATTAGCCGAAACCCTGACAATGGCAGGGTTTGAGGTTGAAGATATTGAAGATCGCCGCACTTGGGCAAATGGCGTGGTTGTAGGGAAAGTGCTTGAGCGTCAACCTCATCCCAACGCCGATAAATTGAGTGTTTGCCAAGTGGATGTCGGCGCAGGTGAGACTTTAAATATTGTCTGTGGCGCTGCTAATGTGAAGGCAGATATCTATGTGCCAGTAGCAACTACAGGTACTTACTTACCCAACATCGATTTAAAAATTAAGCCTGCAAAATTGCGTGGTGTTCCATCTCAGGGCATGATTTGTTCTTTAAAGGAACTTGGTTTGCCCACGGATGTAGACGGAATCCATATTTTTTCTCAGGAAAATTTACCATTGGGTAGTGATGTACGTCCGTTGTTGGGTCTAGATGATGTAATTTTAGACCTCACCGCAACTGCTAATCGCGCTGATGCTTTGAGTATGGTAGGCGTAGCACGGGAAGTAGCAGCTTTAACTGGTGGAAAGTTAAGTATTCCTGAACCTGGTGAAATCTCTATTAACAATAATGCCGGAAATTTAGCTTTAAAAATTGCCGATACCCAAACTTGTCCTGCATACATTGGTACAGTAATAGAACAGGTAAAAATTGCTCCATCACCCGAATGGTTGCAGCAGCGTTTACGGGCTGCTGGGGTACGTCCTATAAGTAATGTTGTAGATATTACTAACTACGTTTTGTTGGAATGGGGACAACCACTGCACGCTTTTGACCGCGATCGCCTAAAATCTGTTGCAGATAATGAAAGTTTAACTATTGGTGTCCGCTTTGCCACTGCTGGAGAATCCCTCAAAACCCTGGATGGGCAAACTCGCACCCTATCAACCCAAAATTTATTAATTACTGCTAACGAAAGACCCGTTGCACTGGCGGGAGTCATGGGTGGAGAAGAAACGGAAGTCCATGAAGGGACTCAAAGTCTAGTTTTAGAAGCAGCTTTATTTGATTCCGTGGCAATTCGCCGTTCTTCCCGCAGTGTTGGCTTAAGAAGTGAGGCTTCTGGCAGATATGAACGGGGAGTTAACCGCGCTGAGTTGGAAATAGCTAATCGCCGCGCCTTATCTTTAATTAGCGAATTGGCTAGTGGAATTCTTGTCCAGCAGGAAATTGCCGACACTCGCCCCGATCCTTCTACCTGGAGTCGTTCTATCGCACTGCGTTTAGACCGAGTTAATCAGATATTGGGGCCAATCGATTTAGGAGAGGACACAGGTGAACTCCAAGAACAAGATGTTGAACGTATCCTGACTGCATTGGGATGTAAGTTGACTCCTTCAGACGATGTTTCAGGAGAAGACGCTACGCATCAACCCAAATGGTCAGTTTCTGTCCCACCCTATCGTTACCGTGACTTAGAGCGAGAAATTGATTTAATTGAAGAAATCGCCCGGCTTTATGGCTACAACAAATTTTGTGATACCTTACCAGAAAAAGCAGAAGCTGGTTATCTGCCCATAGATGAGGAACTGATTCGCAAGTTACGAGCTTTTCTGCGGGCTGAAGGGTTGACAGAATTAATTCACTATTCTTTAGTCAAACCAGGAGAAGACAGACCGATAGTGCTGTCAAACCCTTTATTTGCCGAATATTCAGCACTGCGAACCGATTTGCTATCTGGGTTAATTGATGCCTTTCAATACAATTTAGAGCAGGGTAATGGTGCGCTTAACGGTTTTGAAATCGGGCAAATTTTCTGGCAAGAAGAAGACGGTTTGCAAGAAACAGAAGCCCTGGCTGGAATTGTCGGAGGCGATATTTCTGTTGGCAAATGGTCAAAAAGTGGACGCGAAGAACCTATCACTTGGTTTGAAGCCAAAGGCATTTTAGAAAGTGTATTTCGGCAACTTGCCTTGCAAGTAGAATTTCAACCCGATCGCCGCGACGATCGCTTACATCCAGGACGCACCGCTTCTTTGTGGATTCGGGGTAACAGGCTGGGTATTTTTGGACAACTTCATCCCCAATTGCGACGAGAAAAAGGTTTACCAGATTCCGTTTATGTTTTCCAGTTAGATCTAGATGTGCTTTTAGAAGCTGTAGGGCAAGATGAAGTTCTGGTGCCAACATTCCAGCCTTATTCTACCTATCCAGCTAGCGATCGCGACATCGCCTTTTTTGCACCTGTGAAAATCTCAGTTGCCGACATTCAAAAAGTAATCACCAAAGCGGCTAAAGATTTGCTCGAATCGGTGGAATTATTTGATGAATATCGGGGTGAAAATGTCCCCGAAGGGCAGAGGAGTTTAGCATTTCGCTTAGTTTATCGGGCTAGCGATCGCACTCTTACTGAGGCAGAAGTCGAACCAGTACACAATAAAGTCCGCGAAGCTTTGGTGGAAAAATTTGGCGTAAACCTGAGAAGTTAGTTAGTTATTGGGCATGGGGCATGGTGCATGGGGCATTACTTATTCCTCCCTCATCTCCCCCATCTCCCCACTCCCCACTCGCCATTCATTTTTTATTTGGAATTAATTAGCTATGCCTAAATATGTACTTTGGGGAACTTACTGCGAAGATGTTCTTGAAAAACGCGTCCCCCACCGTCAAGCTCATTTAGACGGATTAGCAAAACAGAAAGAATCCGGTGTACTGATTACTATTGGCCCTACCAAGGATGTTACAAAAGTTTTTGGGATTTACGAAGCCGAAGACGAAGCCACTGTACGCCAGTTAATTGAAAATGACCCCTATTGGAAAAATGGCATCTGGACTGAGTATTCTGTTAAAGAATGGATTCAGGCTTTTTAAATTAATTATGGAGCATGGGTAATAAGAAATGAGTCTTTGATACTGGTGAACGAGTCTTTAATACTCGCCGACGAGTCTTTAATACTCGCCGACGAGTCTTTGATACTGGTGAACGAGTCTTTGATACTGGTGAACGAGTCTTTGATACTGGTGAACGAGTCTTTGATACTGGTGAACGAGTCTTTGATACTGGTGAACGAGTCTTTGATACTGGTGAACGAGTCTTTGATACTGGTGAACGAGTCTTTAATACTCGGCGACGAGCCTTTAATACTCGGCGACGAGCCTTTGATACTCGTGAACAAGTCTTTCAACTCCCCTCCCCTGCCTCCCCTGCTCCCTTATCCCCACTCCCCACTCCCCACATAATGAAAATTTGGCAAGTTGATTTTTATCGTCGTCCCTTACAAGATGCATCTGGACAAATTTTATGGGAGTTGTTGATTTGTGACGCAACTCGCAGTTTTGAGTATGAAGCTACCTGTCTCCAGTCAGCAGCGAATTCTAATTGGGTTGCTGCTCAACTTGAGTTAGCCGCAGGTGAAAAATTGCCAGATGTGATTCAGGTGTTTCGTCCTCAGTCTCTCAGCTTAATTGAGGCGGCGGGACGAAATTTAAGTATTAATGTCGAACCTACCCGCCACACTTTGGCGTTGAAGCAGTGGTTACAAGAAAAGCAGTATCCCTCAACCCTGGATAAACCACCTCCAGCACCATTACCAGAAAACCTCTGGGGAGAACAATGGCGTTTTGCAAGTTTAGCTGCTAGTGATGTGGAAACGATATTTAGCGATCGCCCCATTCCCATTTTGCACATCGCAGAACATCTTAAACCGATCAATTTGGGTTTAGCGTCAACAGTCCCCGTCCCAGGTGTAGTAATTTATGGTGGACGGCAATCGATGCGCCTAGCCAGATGGTTGCAGCAAGCCCGTCCCGTAGGCTTGAACTATATATCTGGCGCACCAGACGGCTTAGTATTAGAGGCTGGCTTAGTAGATAGGTGGATTGTTGCCACTTTTGAAGATCCAGAAGTTACAACAGCAGCCCAAGTATATGAACAACGGAAACAGCAAAGCCAAGGATTACATTTTTTGTTAGTGCAACCAGATGATTCTGGGATGACTTATAGCGGTTTTTGGTTGTTGCGGGCAGAAGATTGAGCCAACAATGGGGGCTGAAGCAAAGAAAATCCCCGCTTGATTGTACAAATAAAAATAGAGATTAAATTGAGGCGAAAGCGATCGCTAGCCAAAACTGAAGGGTAGCTAATCAATCAACTACCCCATGAAATTTGACAGTTTTTAGCAAATCTAGTGTCTTAGCTAAAGCTGTTTGCTACACAACATATACAGCGAAATTAACTAGATTATCCTGACCAAATCGCAGCGAGTCTCCATTTAGCAAGCGGTATTGCATACCAGGAGTTAAAGGATTGTTGTTTAAATAAATACCATTTGTACTCATATCAACAATCATGTATGCATTTTGCGACCAGTCCCAATCGACTCTCGCATGACGACGAGAAACTATTCCCTCACTGGGGATGCCGGTCAGGTCAATTTCTGGCGGCACTATTCCTGGACTCTGGCTGCGACGACCAATATAACCTCCTTCCCCAACCAGGTTAAATTCTCTCCCGGTGGTATGAATCAACTTTAAGGCTGGCGCTCTTTGAGGCGGGGGGGTATAAACCGGCGGTGTTGGTGGATAGGAAACCCGTGGCTGATAGGTTGTTGAATAATCAACAGGAGCTTGTTGAGGAACTTGGTAGTTAGGTTGCTCTGGTGGTCGCTGATACTGAACAGGTGGTGGTTGACTCGGTTGCTGTTGAATAGGTGGTGGTTGACTAGGCGGTTGTGGGGTAGGGGCAACTACATTACCCACAGGAGTGGAACACCAGGGACAAACCTTAGCATTGTTAGGCAAGACACGGTTAAAATATTCGCAACTGGGATTAGGGCACCGATTTGCAAGCATAAGAGTTTATATCATCAGGCATAGGTTGTAAAGCTACAAGACCTACTTTACTAAGTAAACACTGACCCTGACGAGTGGTTAGCATTTGAGCAAATGTAGAACCACCAGGCAGGCGGTTGCTGTCTTTAGGGTACACTACAAAAAGAGGGTATCCCAAGGGGTAGCTTTTGAAAGTTGTGACATCAACATAATAATCATCATGTTGACACAAATCATCTGAGGGATTAATTGAGCGCCGATCGCGCCGTTGAAATAGAGGTTGAATCGCTGACTTTTTGCCATCTGCGATCGCTAGCGGATAGCCAGTACACTGTTTCCAAGTTTTACTGATAATGCCAAAACTGATAATACCAGTGGTTCGCCCCTCTAAAGTTTCACTGCGTATCTGATTTTGGGTTTTTGTTGTATCAAGTTTAGTAACTTTTGCTGCAAATAAAGCTTCGTCTTGAGGGGCATTTTTGAGAACTATTTCTTGAAATTTACTGATTGCTTCCGGTTCAGTTGGGGCAAAAGGTTTCACAGGTAGATTTGGAAGTTTGGGGCTAATTTCTTGCCAATTGGTAATTTTACCTGTGTAAATCCGACGTAATTGCTCAAGATTGATTTGCCCACCCAGAGCATTAGCAAGATTTGAGTCTCTTTTATTAAATGCGACGAAAACTATTAATCCATCATAGGCAACTTGTTTTTTATCAAATTTACTGGTGATATTATTCTCCAAACTAGTAATTGCAAAGTCTTTTTTGCTTGCTTGGACTTCTTCTATACTTCTAATCGGATTATTTACATTTAATGACAAAACAGATTCATAATTAAATATTGCTGTCGCGTCTAGCTTGGGTCTAGTCAATAAATCTCCTAAACGACTGTTGTCTACAGGTTGCGTTAAAACATAGCTCCATGTACTCTCTTTTTCTCCTGTATAACTAAATTTTCCAGAAGGAACGTTAGGGACTTCGGAGAAATTCCGCACAAGTTTAGACCATAGTATATATTGATTAGTACTATCTGTCTTTTTGCCCAAAAGCCAATACCAAATTCCTCCACCGAGTAGTAATAAAGCCAGAATACCTAACAAAATTAAAAGCATTGGCAAACGCTTTTCTATTTTTTGAGAAACAGCCGACGATTGCACTGAATTTTTCGCATGATCTTCTTTGGGAAGTTGTAGTAGTGCTTGACGAGCCGCTTCTGCACTCTCGAAAGGAGCTTCTAGCCCAATTAAACGATAAATAAACTGCTTTAAATGGCTATCAGTATTTGGCCATTGTTGATTATCTCTAGGATCAAGAGGCTGGTTTGTTAAAAAATTAGTCGTCCGCCCTACCCATAAATAAAAGGCTAGCAATCCTAGCGATTCTAAATCTTGCTCAGGTTTGGTGGGCGCAGGTTGAGCAATAATGGGTGGAATAAATAAGTTTTCCCAGATAGCTAAATCACAAAAGTATATAGAAAACGTTTGATTATTTTCTACCTTAATTAAGGTACTATCTAAATTAATGTTGCCATGAGATATACCCAGTTGTGTTTGATTTGAAGGGAAACGCAGCTTTTGGGTGTGGAGAAACTGGAGAGTTTGTAAACCTTGATTTAGTACTTCACGTACATCTAGAGATGTCATTGCTCCCTTCTCTATGAGATATTTCCCTAAAGTTTGGGATGACTCTACTCCTTTAATAATTAAATAACAGCGTTCTCCTTTTTCGTCTGCGATCGCTTCTTGAGTTTCTACAAGACGGAAGTTTTGAATTCTACTATCAGCTAAACTTACCCCACCCACCCGTTTAAAAGTTTCTTTGCGCTTTTGAGCCTCGTTTTCATTAAAACTACGATTGGGTAGCAGGTATTCTTTGATGATTACAGGCTGTTTGTCCTTGAGTTGGATACCTGAGTATAAGCGGCCTAAACCCCGCACACCGACATAACTAGCTATTTGATAAGTTCCTTGATTCCCTTTAATCTCAGCCTCCTGCGGTAAAGTTGCTGGAAAACCACATTCCAAGCAAAACTTAGCGCCCTTGATTTGCTGCGCCGTTTGGAAAGGGCGATCGCAACTTAAGGGAGAATTATACGAACAGGGGTATTGTTGATAAAAAGATTCAAATGAAGGCATATAAGCAATTCAAAATTCAAAATTCAAACAGCTATCAAGCGTGAACTAATCCTAACTTGAGGGCAGCCACTATCGCTTGAGTTCGGCTAGTAACCTTCAATTTTTCAAAAATACTTGTGAGATGCGCCTTCACAGTCGCAACTGTTACATATAAATGTTTAGCAATTTTTTCATTAGAAGCGCCTTGAGTTAACCAATATAAAACTTCTTTTTCTCTTTCTGTTAAATGCACCTGATGACATGCTTTCACATAAGAATCTGAGTAAGCCTGAAAAAACCGGAAAAATCGACTGGCAACTTCTGAAGGTAGATAAATTTCCGACTTTGTAACTGTGTCAATAGCTTCACACAATTGTGTTGCCACACGATTTTTAAACACATAACCTGCGGCTCCCGCCTGCATTGCTTTAAAAATCCAGCCGTCTTCTTGATGAGCCGATAATACTAAAACTTTGCCAGTGTAAGCAGTTTCTTTCAGACGTGTCAAAACTGTAATTCCATCACATCCTTTCAATTGCATATCCAACAAAATTAAATCTGGACACTTTTGGGCTGTAAATTTTAAAACCTGGTCAACAGAATCTGCATCACCGATAACTTCTACAGGTAAGGCAGAATTAACACTATAAAAACTCAATAGAGTCCGTAACCCTTGACGAAACCGTTCTTCGTCATCGACCAACAGAACTGAAAGTTTATTATCATTAGCCATATTTTTAATTACGAATTACGATTTAATTTATGATCCTTGTTCGAGGCAAAATCATAGAAAATTGCGCTCCACTTTCTGATAAAACTTGTGCCCAGATACTTCCTTGATGATCCAGAATAATTTTTTTAGCAATAGTTAAGCCCAGTCCTGTACCTCCTCTCCGGCGGGAATAAAATGGAGTAAATATCTTTTGCAAATCTTCTTTAGATAATCCTGGACCTTGATCTGAAATTTTAATTAAAACTTCATCTTGAAAAACTTGCCAGCTACAGGTAATAGTTCCTGAATTAGGACTGAAATGAACAGCGTTGCTAAGGATATTATCAAATACTTGTTTCATTTGCAATCTGTCTATCTTCAGCTTTGTCGATGTATCGGGAATCGATATTTTAATTTTTTTCTGATTAATTAGAGGTTGTAAATTTTTAACACTTTCAACTATTAAACTTCTTAAATCTTGAAATGTTACTCTTAATTTTGTACCTTGTCCACAATCAATAAGCTCACTTAAATTAGTATCTAAATCTTGGATACTTTCGCCGATGATTGTCGCTTGCTCTTGCCAAGCGCTATTCTCTAACCCTAAGCATAAATTATGTACATATAATCCTATAAGTCCTAGAGAATTACGCAATTGATGACCTACTCGATGCAGTATATCTTCCAGTAATTGAATTTCCGTTTTTTGTCTTCTATAGTCTAAGTAAATATCTACATACTTACTCAAGAGCATAGCAGAGCGTTTTACGTACAATTGCAAGCTTTTTGACAGAGGTTCATGAGTAAGGATTTGAATATATTCAGGTTTTTGATTTCTATAGGCTATGGGGCAAATGTAAGAAATAGATGAAAGGTCCTTAAGTTGAAATTCATGTAAAGTCAAAGCAAGTGGAAAATCTGTAAGCCATATTTCTGAGCGCAAGTAAGCTAGAGTTTTTTGTGAAAAAGGAGCTTGGTCTTGACCATAGTGGATAATTTCCTGATGATTTTTCAGCAAGTTATCATGATAGACAATCCGAGCAAAAAAAATTGGATACTGACTAGTTAGTTGCTCAGACTCTAGCTGACAAAAGCTTTGGATGTCTGAGGAACTCAAGTAATTCGACGAGCCATTCTCTAGTTCTTGTATAGAAAAGCCTAGTGTCATAGCTTCACTCGCTTTTTGCAACCAAATATTTTTACTTTTCTGGTGAACAGTATAAAATTACGCAGTGGCACTAATGTTTATTTTTTTGTTAAGTTATCTGGTTAGATAATTCGTACAAATAATGATCAAATTTATATTCACAGGAACTTATCACTTTTCTAAATGTTTCTAAATATATATAGTTATGTAGTAGTTATTATTTGTAACACTTCGATAAATCTTGGCTGTGGTAAAGCTTTACTCCTTGGCTTGAGAGACTACTAAGGTGAACATCTTTTCCTACCCCAGAAGAAAAAATGTAGTGCATCTAATTAAGAACTGCTCTAGACTAATCTACAAACTGAAGTTGCCGCTTTTCGGATTTTTTAAAATTTAATATTGTCCAGATCCCTCAATATTCTGAGGGTGCAGAGGAGAGGAATGTTCTCTCCTCTGCACCCCTCTCCCTGCCCCTCTGCCTCTTCTGCCCAATCCCAAAATATCGACAAAAGTCTAATTCACTTTAGAAGACTGATACATATATTGTAGATGCATCTGAATTAGCTACCAGCAGAGCACCTTCATGCTTATCTTCGTTCTTCAAACTTTAGCCGAAATTCTAGCTGGAGGAACCTCACTTACCAGTACAGAGCAAATTGAGTTTAGCTATCCTGGTAATCGAAGGGAAGAGGGAGCAGACCCGACTCCAGTACCTTTGGTTTGGGAGCGAATTTTCCATCTGCGAAATCAATTGTCTCGTGATGGTGACAGTTTAGTTCTAACTAGGCGAGTTGCGATCGCAGGCATTGTCAAAAGTGCGTTGACAAATTTACCACCGGTAGCGGCAGAAGTGGCTGTGAGGTGAACTGAAAGGCCTCTATTAACTACTAAAGAAGGGCTGTTCTTCTTTGACAGTAAATTCTCCCGAAGCACTTCTTCATAATTAAATTGGAGAATGGGGAATGGGTAGTTAGGAATTAGGAGTTAAGAGTTAGGAGTTTAGAACCTATAAGAATTCTTTCCCCAATACCCTATACCCAATGGCCTATGCCCAACTCTCAATGCCCAATTTCCAAACTAAATTACCTATGCGCCGTCAAAAGGATACTCTCTGCACAGAATTTGCCTTTACTCTTCCTAGAGGGTTGACTGATAGTAAACAGCGAATACATCGTCATGGGGTGATGCGTTTAGCCACCGCCAAAGATGAAATTTTGGTGCAACAAGAACGCAGAGTTCAGGAAAATCCGGCTTACGACATATTGGTAATGCTTGCACAGGTTATTACTCGCTTAGGCAGTCTCAACTCTGTTAGCCCCGATTTACTCGAAGAACTGCTCCTGCATGACATTGCCTATCTCCGAGAATTTTACAATCGAATCAATCAGCAAGGAAATGTACACATTCCGACACAATGTCCCCAATGCAATACTCAATTTTTAGTGGAGCTAGAACTAGCGGGGGAGCCGTAAGCTACCCCTCTGATACCTTGTATGAGGAGGTAGCATTTATTGCTTATCATTTTCACTGGTCACAAGATGATATTTTAAATTTAGAACACGCTACCCGTCAGCGCTGGGTGGCAGAAATCAATAAAATTAACCAAAAATTAATATGAAAGTAAAAGTTAGCTACTCACCAAATCTAAGTGAAGTCAATGAAGTTGACCTTACCCCAGAAAGTACAACAAGAGGAGAATGGCTAATAGGCCGTTCTCCTGATTCTGATTTACTTCTAGACAGTCCTGATATCAGTCGGGTACATGCTAAGTTTTTTGTTAAAGGTGGAAATTACTACTTCTCTGATCTTGGCAGCAGAAATGGTTCAATATTCAACGGGAAACAGGCTGAAAAAGATCGATTATATTCTTTGAGCGATGGAGACGTTATCAGGATTGCAGATTACGTTTTGATTTTGGAAGCTGTTGCTCCCGCCTATGAGCAACCAGAGACAGTATTTAGGATTATAGACCCTTCATTATTTTCTCGACCGCGATCGCCTGAAAATGTCAGCGTTGCCAACGTTGCTAATCCAGTACCAGAGGTAGCCAACGAAGTTTCAGCGCCAATTAACCAAGAATTAGAAACACCTGAACTTAATCTTGTTTCTGTAGAAAGCAGCGAAACCTCAGAAATTTCTACTCAACCTGATGATATTATCTCGGTTGTTGAGATAAGTACCCCTGAAAATATTATTCAGTCACCAGAAGCTGTTAGCGAAGTTCCACACGATGTTAGTGATGAAGCTGTGGATTTCGAGACATCAGTTGCAGCAGAAGTGAGCGCCGATGTTGAGGAAGTAGAAGTACCAGAAGTCAGCGAAGCCTCAGAAGTTCCTTTTACTGTAGCTGATGATGCGATCGCTGCACCTGAAAACATCATTGAAACTCCTGAAGAGGAAAGTTTTCTTCCAGAAGCTACCTCCGATGAGGATGCAGACTTTGCAGCAGCACTAGCAGCAGAATCTACCTTCGTACAACACCGTGATACAAATGCCATTCCCGAAGCTACCTCCGATGAAGATGCAGAATTTGAAGCAGCACTAGAAGCAGAAGTCACCTTCGTACAGCCGCGTGATATTTTCGGCGAAGTTTCTGCACAGAGCACCATTTCAGAATCTACCTCTGATGAGGATACAGAGTTTGAAGCAGCACTAGAAGCAGAAGTCACCTTCGTGCAGCCGCGTGATATTTTCCACCAAGTATCTGAGGACGAGAGTATCGCTCCCGAAGCTACTTATAACGAAAGTGAAATAGTAGATTTAAATACACCAGTCGCGGAAGAAGTTAGTGCAAATTTTGGCGAGTTTGTCAACGGAGCTACTGAAGACGAGGACATTCAGCCGCAAGAAACATTAAGCGAAGTTAGACAGAATGACAGTGAGGGGTTGGTAAGTTTGGATACGTCATTGACAGCAGAAGACAGTGCAGAAGTTGACGAAGTAGAACCTAGTTTTGCTGTTGATGAAACAGGAAGTGAAATTTCTGAAGCATTGACAGAGCATGATAATACCCTTGGGGAAGATTTGAGCAACACAAGTACTGAAGAAGTGATTATAGATGTTGATGATGTTCCAGTCAGTGAAGTCTCTGACTTAGCTGATATCCAATCTTTGGAAACAATAGAGAGTGGAGCTACTGAGAGCATTAGTCCAACTCTTGAAGAGGTTTCTGAAGTAGAAGCGACTCAATCTGATGAAACTCCAGAAGAAACAAATGTAAATGAGCCTCCGCAAGTGATTATTGAAAGAAACATAGTACTCATCGCTCACGAAAGCAAAAAATCAGAACTTGCTGAATTTGTTTCTCAGCATCAAGAATTTTTCTCACAAAGCTTTACAATTACCTGGCCATCGGTTAGCGAAGTCTTACAGAAACAAGCAGGGATAACTATTAGTCAACAAACCCCCGCACCAACTTCTGGAGGATATCAAACAATTGCTTCATTAGTTGGAGCAGGTGAAATTTTAGCAGTTATTTTTCTGAGAGATTTGCTGCAACCACAGCTTGGTCAAGCAAATGAAGAAGCGCTGATCAGATTATGCACTATTAATCAAGTTTTACTGGCAACTAATTTGCCAACAGCAGAAGCGATCGTGCATTATCTTACACCGATAGTAGACTAACACTAAAATACTCATAAACAACAATATCCCCAACTTTTTTAAAAAGTTGGGGATATCAGCATTGCAAACATCCTGGTTCTAATAATCCGGGAATAGCACCTCCACAAAGCGCTGAAGCAGAGCGAGTAGGATTTAATGATGTCGCAGCAGTTGTATAAAAACACATCTGATTCATATATTCAAAGATGACCAAGGTATCAATACTCTTCTCTTTGAGTCAAGTCTCCAACTAAGTTTCTCTAAATTCCCTGAAGTAATAACAGATATTTTTTTGTATTTCAGATTACTAATTAATTTAATATTTATCGAGTCTTTGGTTAGAGGCATAGTGAAATATTAATTCTTATTATTGAAATTGTAGGAAAAACTTGAACTTGGAATTCTATATAGAATAGGAGTTTCCAAAGGCAACGCTAACAAAGTTGTTTTTTGTAAAGTAGACTACATAACAACTAAATTATTGTTTAGCTGTGCTAGTTCAAATTAATTCTTAAATTCTTTAGAGAGTGCTATATGCAGAAATCAAACGACCAAAAAGACTATTTCGTTAAGTACCTTTCTCTTGCTCCTGTTCTTGCCGTTATTTCTATATCAATTGCCTTCTCTACCTGGGCGGTTTTTAACTATTTTTTACCCGATCTTCTTTTTCATCCTATGCCATGACATGAGTGGTGATGATTTAAAAGTATTATCATCACTATTTCATTGTTAGTAATATTGTTGAAACTAAAAAGCGCCCTCCCTAAAGGGAGAGCGCTTTCAGATTTAGCGAAACTTCAGAATTAACCGTTGATAGCAGGAGCGCTCATTGCGACAGGAGCAACATCACCAGCAGCCAAATCTAAGGGGAAGTTGTGAGCGTTACGCTCGTGCATAACTTCCATACCCAGGTTAGCCC